>NZ_JBAKFW010000001.1:0-1697982 GCF_036888815.1 Agrobacterium sp. CCNWLW155 | reverse complement strand
CGCGGGGTGGAGCAGCCCGGTAGCTCGTCAGGCTCATAACCTGAAGGCCGCAGGTTCAAATCCTGCCCCCGCAACCAATTCCTACCAAACATATCAAAGGGCTCCGGGGAAACTCCGAGCCCTTTTTTGCGTTTCTGGACCGCGGAAATTACGATATTCCGTCAAACCGCGATGGTCGGCCAGATCTCCAACCTCTCAATGCCTGAGATTATACAGAAGCTGGATTTGCAGGATCGCGGGGATAAACCGCTCTCGACGAAAGAACGAGACCCGGAAGAACAGCGCGGACATGATCGTCTTCTGTGCGCTGCAAAAGGGGTAGTCCGGCGCTGCAGCCCCGGCAGCATCAATTGCCTTGTGCGCGGCATCGAAGGTCAAGTCTATCTAGTTCTAGTTCTCGTAGAAATAACGTGTCTGAACCCCTGTCGCGACTTGATGTAGGCGCTCCGGAGACCGCGCTATACATCGAGATTCGGCGATAATACGACACGGTTGGGAAGATATCTGGCGGTTTCCAAGATCCTCGTGCGGCATGTATATTTCAGTTCTTTGCCTGTCGTCCTTGTTTTTCCGATCTGCCGGACCGAAAAGCAGATGCCCGTTCGAAGTGACACTGGTCATTTCGAACGGGCACTCACATTCGACGACAGAGTGGCCTGTCAGAGGACAGTCACGTTTTCTGCCTTGGACTTGCCGGTCTTGCGATCCTGTCCCACGTCGTAGCTGACCTTCTGGCCATCCTGCAGGGCGCCGCCAAATCCGACGGCTGAGATATGGACGAAGACGTCAGGGCCACCACTGTCGGGAGTGATGAAGCCGAAGCCTTTATCTTGAGCGAAGAATTTTACGATACCAGTTGCCATGATGTCCTCGTTTTTTGATGTGCGACATCATCGCATAGCGGTTGCGGTGATCCGCATCAAGTCAGCGGTCCCACCTTGGCAATAACAAAGCTGGAAAAAGGCGCGTTTACCGCGTTGCCGCTTGTAACAAAGAGCATCGCGATGAGCCGTTCTCTTCATGAACGGTCACATGTCTGTCGTTCCGATCTTCTTACGCTTAAGATCGCGAAGAGATTGGATTTGCCCATAAAGACGTTCTCATTTCAAATTCAGGACCAAACGACTGTAGGTCGGAGCGACGGATCGACCGGCGTTAAAGGCTGAGCCCCGGAAGAACAGCGCGGATGTGCTCGCCGAGCGCCCTGGCTGCCGATGACGTCTGCGGATCGGCAAACTCGATTGCGATACCGATCGTCGGCAGGGGTGGCAGTCCGCTTTTGACAATATGAAGGTCCGGTGGAACGGCGGTCCTGGTCAGAACGCTGATGGCAAGGCCGGAACGCGCGATCGCGATGAGGCCGGCAAGGCTGTTGCTGGCGAAGGCGACACGGTAGCGGCGATTGGCGGTTTCCATGGCGTCGCACGCCGCGCGATGATCGAGCGTCACGGGTGCTGAGAGCGCCAGCGGCAGCACATCCTTGGTGATGAGGTCCGGTTCCGGCCTGTCCGCCACCCAGACGAAACTTTCCCTGCGGAGCACGTCGCGGTGTTCAGGATCGGATTGCGAAACCAGCGCCATGTCAATCTGGCGGCGCTGCAGGAGGGGACGCAATTCCGTCGTGGGGGCGCAGACCATGCGCAGATCGACTTTCGGGTAGGTGCTGAAGAAACCTTTCAGCAGTTCCGGCAGGAAGGCGATGGAGTAATCTTCAGGGCAGCCCAGGCTGACGGTTCCCTGCAGCGTCGCCTCGCCCATGTCGGCAAGGATTTCATCATGCCGGGCAAGAAGCGCGCTGGCATGGGCGAGCAGCTTCTCGCCCGCCGCGGTTATACGTACTCCCAAACCCGTTCGCTGCAGCAGCGTGTGGCCGACCAGTTCCTCCAGCCGCTGCATTTGTGTGCTGAGCGCGGATTGGGTGCGCCCGATCTGTGTGGCGGCGACGCTGATGGAGCCAGCTCGCGCGACAATGGTAAAGTTCTTCAGGAGCGTAAGGTCGAGCATGGCGATATCAAAATTATCGATATCGGAATAAAATACTATCAATTGGACCGGGGTGGCAATGGGTTGTTATGTTTCGCCAAGATAAACTTTGGGGAACGAGCCATGGACAATCTCGCGAAGAACTTCTCCTCGCTCAACGACGAACCGGCATTCTGGGACGCTGCCAATAAACACCTGACCCGTTACGGACCCGCCTTTGAGGAGATCATCGTCGAGCGGGCCGAGGGAAGTTTCGTTTATGATGCGGATGGCCGCGCCATTCTCGATTTCACCTCCGGCCAGATGAGTGCTTTGCTCGGACATACCCATCCGGATATTGTCGCCACCGTCAACCGGCAGATGGCATCGGTTGCGCATCTGTTTTCCGGCATGTTGTCCCGCCCGGTCGTTGAACTTGCGGCGCGGCTGGCGGCTCTGGCGCCGGGTCTCGATCGCGTGCAATTGCTGACAACAGGCGCTGAATCCAACGAAGCGGCGATCCGCATGGCGAAGCTCGTGACCGGCGGGCATGAGATCGTCGCCTTCGCACAGAGCTGGCACGGCATGACCGGTGCTGCGGCCTCCGCCACCTATAGCGCCGGCCGCCGGGGGTATGGCCCGGCGACGGTCGGCTCACTCGTTATTCCCGCGCCGAATGCCTATCGTCCGCGCTTCAAGAACCCCGATGGATCGAATGACTGGCAGGCGGAGCTTGACGATGCCTTCGAATTGATCGATCGCCAGTCGACGGGCAATCTCGCCGCCTTCATTGCCGAACCGATCCTGTCGAGCGGCGGTATCCTCGAATTGCCCCTCGGTTATCTCGCTGCCCTGAAGAAAAAGTGCGAGGAGCGGGGCATGTTGCTCATCCTCGATGAGGCGCAGACCGGCGTCGGCCGGACCGGACACATGTTCGCCTTTCAGCGCGATGGCGTGACGCCTGATATCATGACGCTGTCGAAGACGCTCGGCGCCGGCCTGCCGCTTGCGGCGGTGATGACGCGTGCGGAGGTCGAGCAGAAGGCTTTCGAGAGGGGTTTTCTGTTCTATACGACCCATGTTTCCGATCCCCTGCCGGCGGCTGTCGGCGTGACGGTTCTCGATGTGGTGGCGCGAGATGGTCTGGTGGAACAGGCGATTGCCCGCGGAAATCGTTTGAAGGAGGGGCTGCTCTCGCTGCAGCAACGGTTCGAATGCGTTGGAGATGTGCGCGGGCGCGGGCTTTTGCTCGGACTTGAAGTCGTCGCAGACCGCCACACGAAAGCCCCGGGTTTCGAACTTGGTGCGCGCATCATGCAGGAGGCGATGTTGCGTGGCCTCAGCATGAACATCGTCAAGCTGCCCGGCATGGGCGGCGTTTTCCGCATTGCGCCGGCGCTGACGGTATCGGATTCGGAAATCGACCTTGGGCTGGAGATACTGGCGGATTCTATCGAATCCGCACAGCTTGCCCGCTAGGTGTGGCCGGCATTTGCCGGGAATGTCAGTTCCACCCTTGCGCCTTCGCCGGGTCTGGAACTGATATGCGCTTCACCGCCGCTCTGGCGGACGAACCCGTAGACCATGGCGAGGCCAAGGCCCGCACCGCCATGATCGCCCCGCGTGGTGAAATAGGGCTCGAACGCCTTGTCCACGGCCTCCGGTGTCATGCCGATGCCCTCGTCGGTGACGGTGATCACCAGCGTATCTTTTCCAGAGGCGGCCTCGATCGAAATCAGGCCGCCATCGGGCATGGCGGCTGCGGCATTGAGGCATAGATTGAGAATGGATTGCTCGAAGAGGGCAGGGTCCAGCGGTATCGAGGGAAGATTGTCATCGGTATCAAGCGCGATCCGGCATTTGGGGCCGACGGCGATTTCCAGAATATCGGCCATGCCCCGCAGCAGGCTTGCGACATTGATGACGCTTGGATGGATCGGCTGCTGGCTGCCGATGGTGAGCATGCTGCTGGCCAGAGACCGGCCGCGGTCTGCCGCCTTGCGGATACGGGCGATGTGCCGCTTCTGGCGATCGTTGAAACCGGCTTCCCGTTCCAGAAGGCCGAGGCTGCCGGTGATGATGCCGATCATGTTGCCCACCTCATGGCTGAGCTGGTGGGTCATGCGCATAATGCCATCAAGCCGTTGGGCCTTCACGGCTTCCGCTTCCTGGCGATCGAGAGCGGTCACATCGCGGGCGAGCAGCACGATGCCGCCATCCGGCTGGCGCGACATCGAGACTTCGATCACCCGCTGATCGTCAGTGCGATGGCGCACGACTGCGCGGTCGAGCAACTCCCCCGGCTCTGTATCGAAGGGCAGTAGAGCCGGGTCGATTTCCGGGATGGGTTCGACAAACCGGCGAAGCGGCAGTTTTCGCGACGAGCCGGAGCGTCCGACGAGTTCGATGATGCGGCGGTTCATGGTGATTGGTCTGCCAGCCGGATCGAACAGCGCTATTCCCTCATTCATGTTGCGGAAGGTCGAGCGGATGGTGCGGGCCGCCGCTTCCGCCGTGCGCCTGAGGCGCGAGACGCGATCGACGCTGTCGTGGAAGGCGCGGAATGCATCAAGCAGCCGGATCAACTCCGTCTCGGGACCCGTATAGGAGGGCGGCCCGACGTCTTTTTCCCCCTTGGCGAGGGCATTCATGCCGTTGGAGAGCGTCACGATCCCGCGCGAGACACGCATCACTGAGCGGATCGAGAAGATTGCCACGATGAGAACCAGAAGGGAGGCGACGGCGACAATGATCAGCAGCCGGTTGAGAGCATCGGAGGTCGAGATAAGGTCTTCGTTCAGGCTTCGCGCAACAGCGTCGCCCTGGGTTTCGGTCACATGGGAAAGATCGCGCGAGACGGTGTGAAGCCGGGAGACAGAGGCGCGGATCGCGAACATTTCCAGAAGGTAACGGCTCTGGGCCTCGAATACCCGCTCATAGGGCCGCAGTTCGGCGACAGGCAGGCGCTCGCCCGGATAACCCTGCTGGCGCGCCGTTGTTTCCGCCACGTAGCGGCGGCGCAGTTCGCCAAGCTGGAAAAGGCTGTCGGATGCGGATGCGGCCTGCACGATGCCGTTCATTCTTCGACGCAGTTCCGGATCGAGGATGCCCTGACCGGTGGCGATTTCGCCGAGCGCTGCCGCCGCTTCCGCCTTGTGCCCCTGCGCCGCGTCGGCATCCTTTGCGAGGTCCAGTGTCTGCGCCCTGATAAGCTGGAGCAGTTCAACGATACGCTCGCTCGCAAAACCGCGTGCGGCCCGTTCGCCGCTGTCTGGACCCGTCATCTGCAACAGCAGGTCGACCTGCTGGACCACGGAGCGGCTTTCGCTGGAAACGCGATAGGGCGAGGCGGCATTCATCAGAAACGGGGCGCTGGAGACGAGATCGGAGACCTGCCGCGAGACCAGTGAGGCCTTGGCGAGACTGGAAAAGGCCTGCAAGCCGTAGGCCGCCATTTCATCGCGGGCGCGCTGCAGGCCGTAAATGGCGATGGCGGAAAGGCTGAAGACGAGGATGCAGGTAAAGACGATCGCAAAGGGCAGGCGAAAGGCGATGGAGGAAAGGAAGGAGCGGCTGATCACGGGGAAAGCTCGCCCTCATCGGTATGCAGGACATAACCCTTGCCGCGTCGCGTCTTGATGTGACGTGGAAGATCCGGGTTACGCTCGATCTTGCGCCTGAGCCGCAGCACCAGCACGTCGACATTTCTGTCGATATAACGGTCGCTTTCCGAACCCAGCCTGTCGAGAATCTGGGAGCGGCTGACGGGCTGGTTGGGTGTTTCTGCGAGAATTTCCAGAAGTGCGAATTCGGCACTGGTGAGCGTGCGGCTGCGGTCAGCGAGGCAGACGGCGCGGCGCGCATCGAGATCGATCGCCCAGTCGCCGAGGCGCAGCGCTGTGCGGCCGTGGTCCCGCTCGCTGTCCTTGTCCTGTTTCAGCGACGGGATTGTTCGCCGCAGGACGGCCTTGATCCGCGCCGTGAGTTCGATCGGTTCGAAGGGTTTGACCACATAATCATCGGCGGCGGTTTCAAGACCGAGTACCCTATCGGCAGCACTGCCGGCGGCGGTGACCATGACGATACCGATGTCGATCTGGCTGCGCAGCCGCTGGGCAAAGGTGCGCCCGGATGTGCCGGGCAGATTGTGGTCGACGAGGACGAGCTCCATCCTGTCCTTTGCCAATATCTCGTCCGCCTCCTCGGCGGAGCGCGCGCAGGTGGGCAGCCAGCCCTCTGCCTCGATGAGGTCCGAGATGAGCTCGGCCATATCCGGATCGTCCTCGACGATCAGAATGCGAACCTTCTGATTAAGCACTGCATATTCCTCCCGCTGTCATCATAGGCGCGACGGCGGCGATCTTCAAAGGTTCGCTGGTTATCTCCCCTGTCATAATTGTAATAACTGTAATCTTGTTCGGCGGTGCGGTGAAAGATTGGTAACCATTCTTCGATTGCGGTGCGGGCTGGATGTGACATGCTGTTGGTGGAGACTGGAACGGGGAGGTTCCAGGCAGGGAGGCTTAATTGAAAGCATTGACCGCACTTGCGGCGAGCATGGTCCTATGGCTGTGCGGCGCAGGGCATGGCATGGCCGAGCCGAAGTTGAACGTCCTGTGCGGCGTCGACGAGGCCTGGTGTTTGACCATGAAGCGGGCTTTCGAAGCCAAGGTCGGTCTCGAGATATCAATGGTGCGGAAGAGCACTGGCGAAATCCTCGATCAGATCCGCGCCGAACGATCCCATCCCACGGTTGATGTCTGGTGGGGTGGTACCGGCGACACCCATTTGCAGGCGGGTTCGGAAGGGTTGCTGGATGAATACCGGCCCGTCCATCAGCAAGATTTGCTGCCCTGGGCGCAGAATTTCTCCGTGATGTCTGGGTCTCGGTCTGCCGGAATCTATGCCGGCGCGCTGGGTTTTGCCTATAATTCGGAACTGCTTGCGAAGAACAATCTGCCGGCGCCGACCTGTTGGAAGGACTTGGCGAAGGATGTCTATCGCGGCCATATCCTGACCGGCAATCCAAACTATTCCGGTACGGCCTTCACCATGCTGGCCACTCTCGTCCAGCTGTTTGGCGAGGAGGAAGCTTTTGGTTTCATGGCGAAGCTCAACCAGAATGTCGTGAGCTATACCAAGGTTGGTGCAGCGCCGGTCAAGGCGGCGGCGCGGGGCGAGATCATGATCGGGATTTCCTTCATGCACGATGCCGTGACCCAGAAGATCGAGGGTTTCCCGCTTGTCATCGTCGCGCCGTGCGAGGGTACCGGTTATGAAATCGGGGCAGTCAGCATCGTCAAGGGCAATCGCAATCCTGCCCTTGCGCAAAGCTTCGTGGAATTTGCGCTGAGCCCGCAAGGGCAGGCGACCGGGGCCGCGGCCGGCCAGAACCAGGTGCCTTCCAATGCCCGGGCGACATTGCCACTGACCGCACCTGACATATCGATGATCAAGATGGTGGATTACGACTTCGCCACCTTTGGCCAGCCTGAAGAGCGAAGTCGGTTATTGAGCCGCTTCGACAGCGAAATCCACCCGACCCAGTAGGGCAAAAACCAACATCCCAAAAGACAGCACGCGCGCCACAAGGTGTCGCGACCGGCAGAGCCATGTTTGCGCGTGGCCCAAGAATTCAGACGCAAGCTACAGGAGGATAACCATGCGACTGACAATACTTTCCACCCTGCTTTTTGCCGGTACGGCGCTTAGCGCCGTTTCCGCTCAGGCGGCGGGCGAACTTAACCTGATCTGCTCGGCCGATGTCGTCATCTGCGAACAGATGAAGGGTGATTTCGAAAAGTCACACGACATCAAGGTCAACATGGTGCGCCTGTCTTCGGGCGAAACCTACGCCAAGGTGCGCGCGGAAGCCCGCAACCCCAAGACCGATATCTGGTGGGCCGGCACCGGCGATCCGCATATGCAGGCGGCATCCGAGAACCTGACGCTTGAATACAAGTCGCCGATGCTGGACCAGCTGCAGGACTGGGCCGTAAAACAGGCGGAAAGCACCGGTTACAGAACCGTCGGCGTTTATGCCGGCGCGCTGGGCTGGGGTTACAACACCGAAATCTTCAAATCCAAGGGTTACAAGGAGCCGAAGTGCTGGGCCGATCTGCTGGCGCCGGAGCTGAAGGGCGAAATCCAGATCGCCAATCCGAATTCGTCTGGCACCGCCTATACGGCGCTGGCGTCGCTCGTGCAGATCATGGGCGAGGATCAGGCGATCGACTATCTGAAGAAGCTCAACGCCAATATCTCGCAATATACCAAGTCCGGTTCGGCACCGGTCAAGGCGGCGGCGCGTGGCGAAACCGCGCTCGGCATCGTCTTCATGCATGATGCGGTGGCGCAGACGGCGGAAGGCTTCCCGGTCAAATCAATCGCGCCCTGCGAAGGCACGGGTTACGAGATCGGCTCCATGTCGATCATCAAGGGCGCCCGCAATCTCGACAATGCGAAGGCTTGGTACGACTGGGCGCTGAAGCCGGAAGTGCAGTCGCGCATGAAGGACGCCAAGTCCTTCCAGCTTCCCTCCAACAAGACGGCGGAAGTGCCCAAGGAAGCGCCGAAGTTCGAAGACATCAAGCTCATCGACTACGACTTCAAGACCTATGGCGATCCGGCCAAGCGCAAGGCGCTGCTGGAACGCTGGGACCGTGAGGTCGGTGCGGTCGCGAACTGATCTAAACTCCGGCGATCGGCATCCCGGCTTTTAAAGCCGGGGTGTCCGCCATTCTTTCATCGGCATGAAATAAGCGAGGTCGGCCATGACACGTGGCAATCGCAGGCTGGACATGGTCCTGGCGCTCGGGGCTTTTGCTCTGGTCTTTCTTCCCTGGTATCGCATCGAAGGCGGCTTTTTCAGCTTCCGCTGGCTATCCGGATTTTTCTCGTCGGCCAGCAATGCGCCAGGTGTGCTGCAGATATTGTCCTATGGCAAACCATGGCTTGTCGGCGTGGTTGTCTTTTTCCTCGCCGCATGCCTTGTCCGGCCTATCCGTGATCCGATGCGACGTGGCAGGCTTCTTGCGATTATCGGAGCCGTCGGACTTGTTTTCCTCGCCTTGCAGGGGCTGGCCATCGGCTTTACCGGCTGGAGCTGGACGGTGAGCGAAAACCTCTTCGGCATGCTTGCCGATGGCCAGCCGTCCATGGGTGCCGGCGCCGTCGTCATGTCGTTCGTCTTCGTGCTTCTTTTTGCCTTCGGCCTTGCCGAACGCGGCGTCATGAAGGGCGACGCCTTCGTCGTCGGCGCCATTTCCGTTCTGGTTTTCCTCGTCACGGTTTTTGTCTTCTATCCGATCGGCAGCATGTTGGTTGCGTCCGTTCAGGATTTCGACGGCTCCTTCAACGCCGATGGCTTCATCCGCAATATCAAGGATCCCGGCATCTGGAGCCTCGGTTGCGTAGTGGGTGAAGAGCGTTGCGGTGTCGCGTGGCGCACGCTGTTCCTTGCCCTGATGACGGCCTTCGGTTCGACTGTGCTCGGCCTTGGCTTTGCATTGATCGCCACCCGCACGCGCTTTCCCTTCAAGAAGGGCCTGCGGCTTCTGACGGTTCTGCCGATCATCACGCCGCCTTTCGTCATCGGCCTTGCTTTGACGCTGCTTTTCGGTCGCGCCGGCGTCGTCACCGAATGGCTTTCCTATCTCTTCGGTATCGAACCGGGCCGCTGGCTTTATGGCATGACCGGCATCTGGATTGCGCAGGTCCTTTCCTTCACGCCCATCTCGTTTCTGGTGCTGATCGGCGTGGTCGAAGGCGTCAGCCCGTCAATGGAAGAAGCCTCGCAGACGCTGCGCGCCGACCGCTGGCGCACCTTCTGGCGGGTGTCGCTGCCGCTGATGAAGCCCGGTCTCGCCAATGCCTTCCTGATCGGCTTCATCGAGAGCATGGCGGATTTCGGCAATCCGCTGGTGCTCGGCGGCACGCATGGTGTTCTGTCGACGGAAATCTTCTTCGCCGTTGTCGGCTCACAGAATGATCCGTCCCGCGCCGCGGTTCTGGCGATCATCCTGCTGTGCTTCACGCTTTCGGCCTTCCTTGCCCAGCGTTTCTGGCTGGCAGGCAAGAATTTCGCGACGGTGACGGGGAAGGGCGACAGCGGCGCGCATATCGCGCTTCCGCGCGGGCTGTCCATCGGCGTCCACGCCGTCGTCGTGCCATGGATGATCTTCACCATCGTTGTTTATGGCATGATCCTTGTGGGCGGTTTCGTGAAGACCTGGGGTCTCGACAATTCCCTGACCTTCGACCACTACATCCGCGCCTTTTCCGTCAGCTTCTCCAATGGCTCGATCGCCTGGACCGGTGTAGCCTGGAACTCGTTCTGGACGACCATGAAGATCGCGCTGGTTTCTGCGCCATTGACCGCTGCCGTCGGTCTTTTGACCGCCTATATCATCGTGCGGCAGAAATTTGCCGGGCGGAACCTCTTCGAATTCGCGCTTATGATGAGCTTCGCCATTCCCGGCACGGTTATCGGCGTCAGCTACATCATGGCCTTCAACCTGCCACCGGTGGAAATGACGGGCTCGGCGCTGATCCTGATCGCCTGCTTCGTGTTCCGCAACATGCCGGTCGGCGTGCGCGGCGGCATCGCGGCGATGAGCCAGCTCGACAAGAGCCTCGACGAGGCCTCGCTGACGCTGCGGGCCAATAGTTTCCGCACCATCCGCAAGGTCATCCTGCCGCTGCTCAGGCCCGCGATCACGGCCGCGCTGGTCTATTCCTTCGTCCGCGCCATCACCTCGATCAGCGCCGTCATCTTCCTCGTCAGCGCCGAATACAACATGGCGACCTCCTACATCGTCGGCCTTGTCGAGAACGGCGAATATGGGGTGGCGATCGCCTATTCCTCCATGCTGATCGTGGTGATGATCACCGTCATTACCGGCTTCCAGCTCATTGTCGGCGAGCGTCGCCTGCGGCGCGAAAACCGCGTCGCCGGCCTGCCCTCCACTTCCTCCGTTCCTCTTGCCCAGGAGAAAACCGCATGATTTCCGTAAAGCCCGGTTCCGTCACCTTCCAGAATGTCCGCAAGACCTTCGGCGCTTTCACCGCCATTCCCGACCTGTCGCTCACCATCGAGCCCGGCACGCTGGTGACGCTGCTCGGCCCCTCCGGTTGCGGCAAGACGACGACGCTGCGCATGCTGGCGGGCCTCGAACATCCGACCAACGGGCGTATCCTGATCGGCGACAAGGATGTGACCATGCTGCCCGCCAATGAGCGCGATGTCTCGATGGTCTTCCAGTCCTATGCGCTTTTCCCGCACATGACGGCGCTCGATAACGTCGCCTACGGTCTGCAATCCTCCGGGCTGCGCAAGGCAGAGGCGCGGGAAAAGGCGGAAGAGGGGTTGAAGCTTGTCGGCCTTGCCGGCATGGGGCACCGTCTTCCGGCCGAACTTTCCGGCGGCCAGCAGCAGCGTGTCGCGGTCGCCCGCGCGCTGGTGCTGGAGCCGCAGGTGCTGCTGCTGGATGAACCGCTTTCCAACCTCGATGCCCGCCTTCGCCGCCGGGTCCGCACCGAAATCCGCGAATTGCAGCAGCGGCTTGGCTTTACTGCCGTCTATGTCACGCATGATCAGGATGAGGCGCTGGCTGTTTCCGACCGGATCATCGTGATGAAGGATGGCGAGATCGCTCAGTCGGGTGCGCCACGCGATCTCTACGAAGCGCCGGCCTCCGCCTTCATCGCCGATTTCATGGGTGAGGCCAATGTCGTCAGTTGCGAGGTCATCGGCGTTGAGGGCGCCGATGCGCTGATCCGTGTCGGCGGGATCGATCATCGGGTCTCGGCCCGCAATGCCCGGCCAGGCCCGGCCAAACTCGCGGTTCGTCCCGGCTCGATTTCCATCGGACAGCCGGGCGGGCAGGGGCTGGCCGGGCGGGTGTTGCACAGCGCCTATCTCGGCGGTCACGTCGAATATGAGGTGGAAACCGATATCGGTACGCTATTCATTGTCGATCATGCCGTGGAGACCAGCCTGCCGGCGGCGAGCGACGTGACGCTGGGGTTCAGGAACCGGGGTATCGCCTTGATTCAGGCTTGATGCCGCCGGTCCCGCATTCAGGATTTCATTGCGACAGAGGCAGCTTTGGTCTGCCTCTGTGTGTCGGGAACGCCAGCCTTAAATGTCCTTTGCCAGACGAAGCGCATCGTAGATTGCCGCATGGGTATTGCGCGCGGCGACCGCATCGCCGATCCGGAAGAGCCGGTAGGCGCCATCAGGATTGCGCTCGACCGTTTGGGTGGTTCCCGCAAGCAGGGCGTCGTAGGAGATTTCGCCAAGGTTCTTCGAGCCGGGCTTGAGGTCGAAATAAAGGTCATCCAGCGGGATCGTGCCGTGGTTGACGACGATCTGGTCGACGGTCCTCGATTTCGTCACGCCGCCATAATCGCTGCCGACATGGGCGATAAGCTGATTGCCGTTTCTTTCCGCGGCTTCCAGCCGGTAGGTAACGGTGAAGGTGACATCGAGCTTTTGCAGGGAGCGCATATAGGGAACGAGGTTCATGGCCATGACTTCCGGGGCGAAGGCGCGGTCAGGCGTCATGATCTCCACTTTCGCCCCGGCCTTTGCCAGACATTCGGCGGCCTGCAGGCCGGCATGGTCGCCAGCGTCGTCGAAAACCAGCACATTCGTTCCCGGCTTGACGTCGCCGGAAATGATATCCCAGGCCGAGACCACGAGATCGTTGCCTCTGGAAAGCACGTCGGTATGCGGCAAGCCGCCGGTGGCGATAATGACCACCTCTGGGTTCTCCGAGAGAACCGTGTCCGCCTCCGCCCAGTTGTTGAAGTGAAAGGTGACGCCCAGTCTTTCGCACTGGCTCATGCGCCAGTCGATGATGCTGATCATCTCACGGCGGCGTTCGCTTTGCGCCGTCAGCCGGATCTGGCCGCCGGGATTGTTGGCGGCCTCGAAAACGACGACTTCATGGCCGCGCTCGGCGCAGACGCGTGCGGCCTCGAGCCCGGCCGGCCCTGCGCCGACAATCACCACCTTCCGGCGTTCCGCCGCTTTGGGTATCTCGTGCGGCATGGTTTCCTCACGGCCCGTTGCCGCATTATGGATGCAGAAGGCGAGACCGCCCTGATAGATGCGGTCGAGACAGTAATTGGCGCCAACACAGGGGCGAATATCGTCCTCCCGTTTTTCCATGATCTTGCGCACGATATGCGGATCGGTCATGTGCGCGCGGGTCATGCCCACCATGTCCACCTTGCCGGCAGCGATGGCGTGGCGGGCGGTGGCGACATCGGGGATCTTGGCGGCGTGGAATGTCGGGAAGCTGGTAGCGGCGCGGATTTCACCGGCGAAATCGAGATGCGGCGCGTTGGCCATACCCTGAATGGGGATGACGTCGGTCAGGCCCGGGTCGGTGTCGATATGGCCCCTGATGACATTGAGATAATCGATCAGGCCGCTGTCCTTCAGGCGTCTGGCGATTTCGATGCCCTCTGCCTGCCCGGTGCCGCCCTCGAGACATTCGTCGGCGGTATAGCGGACACCGAGAATGAAATCGTCGCCCACGCGTTCGCGCATCGCCCTGAAGACGTCGAGACAGAAGCGCATGCGGTTTTCAAGCGGGCCGCCATAGGGGCCGTCCAGTTCGTTGGTCAGCGGCGAGACGAACTGGTCGATCAGATGGCCGTAGGCTTCCAGCTCCACCCCGTCCATGCCACCCGCCTTCATGCGTTCGGCGGCGTCGGCGAAGTCCTTGATGATACGCTCGATATCCCAGTCCTCGATCTTCTTCGGAAAAGCCCGATGCGCCGCTTCGCGATGATGGGACGGGGCAAGGATCGGCAGCCAGTCGCCCTTGTCCCAGCGGGTGCGGCGGCCGAGATGCGTGAGCTGGATCATGATCGCCGCACCCTGTTCATGCACGGCGTCGGTCATTTCCCGAATCCATGGGACGATTTCATCCTTGTAGGCGAGCAGATTGTTGAAGACGGGCGGGCTGTCCCTGGAGACAGCGGCGGAGCCGGCCGTCATTGTGAGCGCAACGCCGCCTTTCGCCCGCTCCACCGTGTAGGCGCGGTAACGTCCCTTCGGCATGCCGTCCTCGGGATAGGCGGGCTCGTGCGATGTGACGATGATGCGGTTGCGCAGCGTGAGGTGTTTTAGCTGGTAGGGCTGAAGAAGGGGATCACTCGACATAGCCTGCTCCAAAAGGGTTTCTGTCTCAAGGCTAAGCGGAAATGTACACTTGTGTCAATTTACAAAGCACAATTGTCTTTCTTTTCGACATAGGTGTACATCCGCTTGTCGCGCAGAGACCAATTTGCTACGAACCGGTCATGGAAGCGACATTGAACGACACCGGTTGGCGTGGATCGCAGGAGGGGTGGCTTGAGGCCGCCTATCAGGCTTTGCTGGAATCGGGCGTGGATTCAGTCAAAATCCTGCCATTGGCGAAAAAGCTCAATCTGTCGCGCACGAGCTTCTACTGGTTTTTCAAGGACCGGGAGGAATTGCTGGCCGCACTCGTCGCCCGCTGGCGGGAAAAAAATACCGGGAACATCGTCAGGCAGTCGGAAGCCTATGCCGAGACGCTTGCCGAAGCCATGCTGAATGTTTTCGATTGCTGGCTGGATTCCTCGCTTTTCGACAGCAGATTTGAGTTCGCGGTTCGAAGCTGGGCCCTTCAGTCCGATGAGATTCTTGCGGAAGTTCGCAAGGCTGACGAGATGAGAATGGCGGCGCTTTCACGCATGTTCGTGCGGTTCGGTCACAATGAAAACACGGCGGATGTGCGTGCCCGGACGACCTATCTGGTGCAGATCGGCTACATTTCCATGCAGTCCGAGGAAGATGTGTCGGTGCGGATGCAGAGAATTCCGGACTATATCGCCATCTATACCGGCGAGGCGCCACAGCAGCGTGAGCTTGACCGGTTTTATGCGAGGCATGGGTACCGGCCGGGTTCGTGAACCTGACGCGACGACGTCGCGAAAACACGCGCAATGCCGTCGGATCGTGACGGGCAAGGTGATACAAGACGAATTGTCTGTCCGTCCTCCTGCAATGTAGCTGCAACATTCACCGAACAGTGGTGGGGGATGGCAAGGATTCATCTGGGGAACGTCATTGCGAATCTTGCTTCTTGAGGATGAACCCGAAATGGCGCGCGCACTTCTCGAAGCCCTGCGCCGGCGCGATGTGCTTGCTGATCATGTCAGCACAATCAGCGACGCTGACGCCCTTGCGCGGGACGGGTCTTACGATGTTCTGGTTCTGGATCGCCGCCTTCCCGATGGCGAAGGGCTTAACCTCGTGGCTTCGCTTCGCCGGAGCAGACATACCGTGCCCATCCTTGTTTTGACGGCGCTCGGAAGTGTCGATCATCGTGTCGATGGGCTCGATGCCGGGGCGGATGATTATCTTGCCAAACCCTTTGCGATCGAGGAGCTGCTCGCCCGCCTCAGGGCGCTCCACAGACGCGGCCCTTCTCTTTCCGACAAATATGCGCATTTCGGAAATCTGAGTATTGACCCGCGCGCCAATGAAGTCAGCATTGCCGGCTCCATCATCGAGTTGCGGCGTCGGGAATATCTTGTTCTTGAAGCGCTGATGCGGCGTCCGAACCGCATTGTCACGCGGTCGAACCTGATCGAGGCGGTCTATACGCTCGATGACGAGATCGAGTCCAACGCTCTCGATGCACATATTTCCCGTATCAGGAAGAAACTGGCGCAGGCGGAAGCCACGGTGGAAATAAGAGCCGTGCGCAATATCGGTTACCTCATCCGGTCGAAGACATGAAGAGAGCGCCCGATCGATCCCTGCGATGGGGGCTGATGAAGCGCCTTTTCGCATTGCAGGCATTCCTGCTCGTCCTTTTCGTCATCCTTCTCATCGGCTGGATATGGGTCATTGATCCACGGCTCGAAGGTGCGAATGAAGAGGCCGCCCGCATTGTCGCGGAGAGCGTGACAAAGGATGGACAGGGCAGGCCGCAATTGTCGGCAACGCCGGAGCTGGCGGAGCTGAAACGGCGCTATCCAAATCTCTGGTTTGTGGTGCGCGACGCCAATGACATCGTATTGCAATATGGGGTTGTCCCGCCGCCCGCCCTGTCGGCGGTGTTTCCCCCGAGTTTTGACCGCGCACGCCTGGAGGCGGCCGGAACGCTCCGCGCCACCGTGGAAAACCGCGATACAGCCGCCGGGCGGTTTCAGTTCATTGCCGGGACGGAGGAGGGAATCCCCAATGACGGGCTGAGTATCTGGATCAATGTTCAGCTGGACCTGGAAAAGGATGCCGAGGGCTCCATCCGCTGGCTCACCGTGCTGCCGGCGCTGGGCTTCATCATTCTCATCGCCGTCGTGCCCATGCTGATCCTGACGGGTATCGCGACATTGCTCGTGACCCCGCGGGCGGTCGGGCGCTCCCTGAGCGGGCTGATGGAAACCGTGAAGCAGGCGCAGTCCATTGATTTCGAGAACCGGTCCGAGCGTATCGACCGTTCGAAAGTTCCCCTTGAAATCATCCCGCTGGTCGATGCCTTCAACGTCGCGCTGTCGAGGCTTGATGACGGGTATAATCGCCGTAACCGCTTTCTCGCCGATGCGGCGCATGAGCTCAGGACGCCGATCGCAATCGTACGCACCAGAGCCGACCTCTTGCCCGATGACGCGCTGAGCCATCAGATCAGGGCTGATATCGATCGCCTCACCCGCGTTGCGCATCAGTTGCTGGAGATGCAGGCTGTGGGTGCGGTGGAACTGCCGGCGGAGCCGCGGGATCTCAATAGGCTTGTCGAACGCATCGCAACAGACCTTGCCCCGATTGCAATGGATGCCGGATATGAATTCGATTTCGAGCCAAGCGCGGATGCGGCCATCTTTACGGTGCAGGCGTCGATTATCGAGATGGCCGTCGTCAACCTCCTGCGCAATGCAATCGATCATGCGGGCGGCAGAGGCGCAATCACGATCCGGGTCGACCCGGCAGGTGCGATTGAGGTCCGTGATGAAGGGCCGGGCATCCCGGTTTCCGAACGCGAGCAGGTATTCGAGCCGTTTCATCGGATCAACACCAACTCGCCCGGAGCCGGCCTTGGGTTAAATCTGGTCCAGAAGGCAGCGGAGCTTCATTGCGGTCGTGTCTTGTTCCTCGATCTCGATCCCGGTTTTTGTGTTCGGCTCGAAATTCGCTCGATCTCCTCAAAAGGCATTGCGGCTGGCACCGTTTAGCTGATGAGATTCTCGAGTGCCCGAACGAGCTCCGATGACGAAATTACTTGCGATTTGGTTAAGGAAATTCCTCTAACTTGTTTAAATAAATAAATTATTTTGAATAAAATGCGCTCCATGCAATGCAAGCGCAATTCTCGCGGGGAAAATCCCCTTATCTGCTGACCGCATCCGCACGTCATGTCGGCCGGCGCAGCAGACAAACGGGAGCCGGATTTCCGGTTCTTCAACGCGAACTGAAACTTGGCTGCGCCGGAAGACGGCGCATCGGTTTCGTCTGGAGTCATTCATGTCGATCATCAAGAAATCGCTTGTCGCCGCGGCCGTCGCTGTTGCGGTTGCAGGCAATGCCTATTCCGCCGATCTTACGAACTATAATACGCAGCAGTCCTTCGATTATGGCAGTCAGCCGGCCTTCTCCTGGGGCGGGGCCTATGTCGGTGTGCATGGTGGCGTCGCTTCCCCGAAATTCAACCCATTGGCCAGCGGCCGCGGCCTGACGGGCGGTGTTCAGGCCGGTTATAACTTCCAGTTCGGCTCGGGCGTGGTCGGCGCGGAACTCGAAGGTTCCTATCTCGGAAATGAGGCGCGTGTGCCCAACGGCCGGTTGCGGGAGCGTTTCCGCGGCGCGGCCAAGATGAAGGCCGGTGTGGCGCTCGACCAGACGCTGATTTACGGCACTGCCGGCTTGACCACGACGAAGTTCAAGGACGGCAATGGCGTGACGGGTCCCGATGGCTGGAAACAGGGCTATCTGGTCGGGGCAGGCGTTGAACAGAGCTTCGGCGGCGGCCTGTCGGCAAAGTTTGAATATAATTATGTGAGCACAGGAAATGTGGCCACGACGACTTCAAGCGGCAGGTCGAAGACCGATGTCAGCGATCATGTCATCAAGGCCGGCCTGAACTATCGTTTCTGATCGGCCCGCCCCATGACAGGCCCAGGGAGAATTTTCAAAAGAAACCCGCCGCTTTCAGCGTGAAGGCGGCGGTAGAATAGCATGGACCGCAAAACATGCGGCGCCGGATGAAATCCGGAAATGATCATTCGCATTCAAGCGAAGGCTGCCGGAAGCTTGTTACGTACCACTCGTTGCCGGAACCGCGCGTATAGAACGTATAATAGCAATCGATGCGTTCGACATAACCTGGCGTTTCCGACACTTCATATCGCTCGCCGCGCCGGGTTGTCCGCACCTCGCCACTCGAAGACCCGGCAACGACCTGTGTCTTTTTCTTCCGCCATTGGAAGGCCTGCTGGCCGGGACCCAGGCTGTAAATATTGTCCGGCGGCCCATAGTCCAGCATCACGCTGGTAATCGGCGCGCCGATATAGCTTTTCATGACGGTCGAGGCGCAGGCCGTGAGCAGCATGGACGCGCCGGCGATAAGGATGATTGCTGTCGGGACTGTGAGTGATGCTCTGCTGGACATGGAAATTCCTTTCAGCTGCGGGGACATACCGCAGGGATAGGAACAGCTTGTTGCAAGTACATTGCACGGGAAGATCGTTGGGCGGGCCGTGACTGCCGATCCGTCTCAGCTGGAGAGCTAGTTCGCCGGCTATCTGTGTCAGAGGCCGGCGATGTTGCGGCCGATATGGCGCAGGATGCTTTTGAAAAGTTTTGCCTCAGTGGGATCGAGACCTTCGATGGCGGTTTTTTCGAACATGGCGGCGATAGGCATGAGTTCATCGGCCAGTTCCTCACCCTTCGGGGTGAGGGTGATGCGCACGATGCGTGCATTGTCGAGAGGCCGTTCGCGGCTGACGAGGTTGCGCCGGACCATCAGCCCCACGAGCCGGGACAGTGTGGAAATTTCCACAGACACCATGTCCGAAAGCTCGGTCAGCGTCTTGCTCTCCTGCTGCCGCAGCGTCGCCAGCACGCGGTACATCGGCAGGGTGATGTCATAGGAGGCCAGTCTCACGGAAAAGCGCTCGCCAAGCCGAACGCCCACCCAGTTGAGCAGGTAGGGTACCGAGTCGGTGAATTGATAAGACACGAGCAAATCCCCGTTTGAGAACCATTTGCGCAAATGCTGATGTGCGCCTATCGGCTGTACCGGCACAATCCATCCGTTTCAATAGCTTCGCCCCACAAGACGGAGAATGCGAGGTCCTCGCTCGCTCAATAAATGACGAAAAACATTTGCATTGACAAATGTTGCAAACGCAAATAAATAGAAATGCAGGATTTGGGAGGATCTCATGACATCAGCATTGTTTGGCCTGAGCGGCCTTGCACCCGAAGGCGTCGGCCAGAATTTTCGTTCGACGATGCGCCGTTTTCCAGCCACCGTCACCGTCATTACGGCCTGTGCTTCGGGTGATCAGCGCGACCACGGCATGACGGTTACGGCTGTCACTTCAGTCTCGATGGAGCCGCCGTCTCTGCTGGTTTGCCTGAACAATCGCACCCTGCTGCATGAATTGCTGCTGTGCCGGCCTGATTTCATCGTCAATGTGCTGACGCAGGACCAGATGGCCCTGTCGGATGCCTTTAGCGGCAAGGTGCCGCCGGAAGAGCGTTTCCACGACGGTCAATGGCAGCGCCATGACAATGGCGTTCTCTATCTGCCGACGGCCCATGCCGCAATCGCCTGCCGTCGGGTTGCTGCCATGCCCTATGGAACCCATACCGTCTTTATCGGGCAGGTGGTTTCGGCCGATGTCGGCGAGACGACGCGGCCGCTGCTTTACGAAAACGCCCAATATTGCGCCGCAAGCCCCGCGAGCCTGCCCGCCTGATCATTACCGCTCAGACAATTCCGGCGGGATAACCGCCGGCCAGCAACGTCCGGCCAGTAACGTCCGGAAGGAGACAATCATGAACGATATGAGCCATGCGCCACTGCCGGCGCAAACGACCCCGCGTGTCCGCCTCGCAAGCCGCGTCGCCGGCATAGCCGATCTTTTCCGGATGAGCGCCAGACAGACGGAGGAGGCCCGGCGTGTTCCCGCAAGCCATATCGAGGCGCTGCGCGGCATTGGATATTTCGATATCGTCAAGCCTCGCGCTTTCGGCGGCAAGGGTGGAGATTTCGCCGAACTGGTCGAGGCCAATATCGAGCTTTCGGCCGCCTGTGCGTCGACCGGTTGGGTCGCCGGCCTGCTATCGGCCCATCAATGGCTGCTGGCGATGTTTCCGGAAGAGGCGCAGGCCGATGTCTGGGGTGAAAATCCCGATGCGCTTCTGTGCGGTTCCTATGCGCCGGTGAAGATGGCGGAGCTCGCCGATGGCGGTTACCGCCTGAGTGGCAAATGGGCCTTCGCCTCCGGCTGCGAAAACGCGCAATGGTCCCTCTGTGCCGCCATCCTGCCGCCGCAGGGCGAAGGAAAACCGGTTCCGGCCTTCCTGCTCGTTCCTGCCGGGCAATATGTGGTTGAAGACACCTGGCATGTGGTGGGCCTGGCCGGCACGGGTTCCAAGACGCTCGTTCTCGATGATGTCTTTATTCCCGAACACCGGGTTCTGACCTTTCCCGACGCCACCAGCGGAAAGACGCCCGGCGGGCATTATTATGCGGAGGAAGGCCTGTTCAACATGCCGCTTCTGACCGGCATTCCCTCCTGTCTCGCGGCGGCTGGCGTCGGCGCGGCCAAGGGTGCGCTTGCCGCCTATGTCGATCACGTCGGCGGCCGGGTCACACGCGGCGCGGTGGCGGGTGGCAATAATCGCATGGCCGAATTCCCGACCATTCAGCTGCGCGTCGCGGAAGCTGCCGCGAGCGTTGATGCGGCGTGCGAAATCCTGCTGCGGGATGTTGCCCGGGCACAGGCACTGGCGCAGGCTCGTGTCGAAGGTCGGGCGGAATTTACGGTGGATGACCGGCTTCTCAGCCGTCGCGGCCAGTCCTTTGCGGTGTCTCTGGCACTGCGCGCCGTGCAGGCGCTCAACGATTCCACCGGCGGCGTCGGGCTCGATCTTTCCAACCCCGTGCAGCGGGCGTGGCGGGATGCGAATGCGGTCGGTCGCCACATCAGCATGAACTGGGATGCCGTGGGTACGATGATCGGCCAGAGCATGCTCGGGCTGGAACCCAAGGGTCAATATTGATCGCCTCTCGGGCGGCACATCACACAGTGAATTCGGAGGAAACTACATGCAAGGCAAGGTCGCTCTCGAGGAGCATTTCGCAATCCCGGAAACACTTCAGGATTCGGCCGGTTTCGTGCCCGGCGACTACTGGAAGGAATTGCAGCATCGCCTGCTCGACATTCAGGATACGCGCTTGAAGCTGATGGATGCGCACGGCATCGAAACCATGATCCTGTCGCTCAATGCGCCGGCGGTGCAGGCTATTCCTGACAGGAAGAAGGCAATCGAAATCGCGCGACGGGCGAATGACTTTCTCGCCGAAGAATGCGCCAAGCGGCCGGATCGCTTCCTTGCCTTCGCAGCATTGCCTTTGCAGGACCCCGATGCGGCAACCGAGGAATTACAGCGCTGCGTCAACGATCTCGGCTTCGTCGGCGCGCTCGTCAACGGCTTCAGCCAGGAGGGCGATGGCCAGACGCCGCTTTATTACGATCTGCCACAATATCGCCCGTTCTGGGGTGAAGTCGAAAAGCTCGACGTGCCTTTCTACCTGCATCCGCGCAATCCGCTGCCGCAGGATTCGCGCATCTATGACGGCCATCCCTGGCTGCTCGGCCCCACCTGGGCTTTCGCGCAGGAAACGGCGGTCCATGCGCTGCGTCTCATGGCCTCAGGCCTGTTTGACGAATATCCGCGCCTCAACATCATTCTCGGCCATATGGGCGAGGGCCTGCCTTACATGATGTGGCGCATCGACCATCGTAATGCCTGGGTGAAGCTGCCGCCGCGTTATCCGGCCAAGCGTCGTTTCGTGGATTATTTCAACGAGAATTTCCATATCACCACCTCGGGCAATTTCCGCACCCAGACGCTGATCGACGCCATTCTGGAAATCGGTGCGGATCGCATCCTGTTTTCCACCGACTGGCCCTTCGAGAATATCGACCACGCCTCCGACTGGTTTAATGCGACCACCATTGCCGAGGCCGACCGGGTGAAGATCGGCCGCACCAATGCGCGCCGCCTGTTCAAGCTCGACGGACACTGAACCATGCAGCCTTTCGTCTATACGGCCGCTCCCGCCCGCATCGTTTTCGGCGCGGGCAGCTCGGCGGGCGTGGCGGAGGAAATCCGCCGCCTTGGCCTGTCGCGGGCACTGGTGCTTTCCACGCCGCAGCAGAAGGGCGACGCGGAGGCGCTTGCCGCCCGGCTTGGCCGGCTTGCTGCCGGTGTCTTCGGTGATGCAACCATGCATACGCCGGTCGAGGTGACGAAAAACGCGGTCGAAGCCTATCGCACCGCCGGTGCGGATTGCGTCGTGGCGCTCGGTGGCGGTTCCACCACCGGTCTCGGCAAGGCCATTGCGCTGCGCACCGATGCGGCGCAGATCGTCATTCCGACCACCTATGCCGGTTCCGAGGTGACGCCCATTCTCGGCCAGACGGAAAACGGGGTGAAGACCACCATGCGCGGGCCGGAAATCCTGCCGGAGGTGGTGATTTACGATGCGGAACTGACGCTTGGGTTGCCTGTCGCCATCAGCATGACGAGCGGCCTCAACGCCATGGCCCATGCGGTGGAGGCGCTCTATGCGCGGGATCGCAATCCCATCGCCAGCCTGATGGCGGTCGAGGGGCTGCGGGCGATGATCGAGGCCCTTCCCGGCGTGAAGGCCGAGCCGCGGGATATCAAGGCGCGCGAAACCACGCTTTATGGTGCGTGGCTGTGCGGTTCGGTGCTTGGCGCCGTCGGCATGTCGCTGCATCACAAGCTTTGTCACACGCTGGGCGGCAGTCTCGACCTGCCGCATGCGGAAACCCATGCGGTGCTTCTGCCACACACCATCGCCTATGTGGAACAGGCGGTGCCGGATCTGCTCGCACCGCTCGCCGCTCTTGTCGGCGGCAGGGCAGGGGCCGGGCTTTATGATTTTGCCGCCCGGCTTGGCGCGCCGGCAAGCCTTGCGGCTCTTGGGGTCCGGTCGGACGATCTCGACCCCATGGCAGAGCTGGCGACGGCCAATCCTTACTGGTGCCCGCGGCCAATCGAAAAAACTGCGATCCGCGACCTTTTGCAACGCGCCTTCGAGGGCGCGCGGCCGGAGTAATGGGAGGAGACGATGGATATGAAGATGACCAGAGATGACGGCTACTTCGTCGAGGAGCGTTCGGCTGAAACCGTGATCGCGCGGATGCGCGATTGTGACGATCCGCGTCTGATGGAAATCATGGCGGTCGTGACGCGCAAGCTGCACGAGGCGGTGAAGGAAATCGAACCGACCGAGGAGGAGTGGATGAAGGCCATTCATTTCCTCACCGAGGTCGGCCAGATCTGCAATGAATGGCGGCAGGAATGGATCCTGTTTTCCGATATTCTCGGCGTCTCCATGCTGGTCGACGCCATCAACCATCGCAAGCCGAGCGGTGCGTCGGAATCGACCGTTCTCGGCCCCTTCCATGTGGCCGATGCGCCGGAAATGCCGATGGGTGCAAACATCTGCCTCGATGGCAAGGGCGAGGACATGGTGGTCACGGGCCGCATCCTCGATACCGGGGGAGCGCCGGTCGTCGGTGCGCGTATCGATGTCTGGCAGGCCAATGACGAAGGTTTTTATGACGTGCAGCAGAAGGGCATCCAGCCCGATTTCAACCTGCGCGGCGTTTTCATCACCGGCGAGGACGGGCGCTACTGGTTCCGGGCGGCGAAGCCGAAATATTATCCTATCCCAGATGATGGCCCGGTTGGGCAGCTGCTGCGGGCCATGGGACGGCATCCTTACCGGCCGGCGCATCTGCATTATATCGTTTCGGCCGAAGGCTTTACCACGCTCGTCACGCATATTTTCGATCCCGATGACCCCTATATCCGTTCGGATGCGGTCTTCGGCGTGAAGGAAAGTCTGCTCGCCGATTTCCAGCGGGTGGAGGATGTTAAGAAGGCGCGGGATCTGGGTTTCGTCAGCGACTGGTTCTGGTCGGTGAACCATGATTTCGTGCTCGCCCGATGAGCGGCGGGAGCAATCGACCCGGGCTTTACGTGCGTTTTGCCGAGAGCGATCCCGCTGCGGCGGTTGAGCGCGCGGCGCAGTTGAGCGCTCACAAGGCTCATCTGCGCAATGGCGAAGCCATGGCCGAAGGGTTTAGAATTCTTGCTTCCGGCCCGATGAATGCCGTCGCCGGCGGTCCTTCCGCTGCACTCATCATTGCCGAGGCGCTCTCGATCGAAGACGTCATCGCATTCAGCGATGCCGATCCATTCGTCATTCACGGTGTCTATAACCGCATTCATATTTTGAGCTGGACGCCGACACTGTCGATAATTTCCGGGCTGGAACCCGACTGAATTTCGTCGGCGCGATGTGCTTGGCATTTGTTAATATTTCATTTGCAATTTTTGCAAATGCAACATTTAATCGAAGGCGGGTGATGCCGGCGATATGTGGCTTGACAGGAGCGGGACACATATCAGGGTGGAGCACGCCGGGCACTCACGGAGGATATCGCAGGGACGGGAAGACGCTTATCCATTCCGGATGGCGCGTTCATGCGTGAAAGGGAGGAACATGTCCACGAATTATCTGAGCGCCGCTTCAGTGCGGACGAAGAACCCGGCCGGCGTTATCGCGACATGCGGCCTGATGATCATGTTTGACGGCTATGATCTCGTCGTTTATGGCGCTGTCGCACCGGCGCTCTTGAAAGAAAGCGCATGGGCGCTCAACCCCGCCATGGTCGGGCGCGCCGCGGCGCTGACGCTGGTGGGCATGCTGCTGGGCGCGCTTTTTGCCGGCACCATGGCCGATCGCATCGGCCGCCGGAAGGTGGTTCTTCTCAGCCTCGCCGGCTTTTCGGCGATGATGATCGCCTCGGCCATGACGCCGAATTTTCTCGCCTTCGAAATCACGCGTTTCTTTGCCGGTCTGGGGCTGGGCGCGTTGCTGCCGACGGTTACCGCGCTGGTGCTGGAATTTTCGCCGCCGCAGCGCAGGGCGCAGGCCAATTCTCTCTCCTTCCTCGGTTATCTTATCGGCGGCATTATCTCCGGCGTGATGGGCATCCTCCTTCTGGAGACCTATGGCTGGCGGCCCTTGATGCTGATCGGCGGTCTGCCGCTTGTTCTTCTGCCGATCTTCATGCGGTTTCTGCCGGAATCGCCGGAATGGCTGGCAAGCAAGGGCCGGCAGGCGGAAGCTGACGGCATTTGCGACAGCTACGGTCTGCAACGCATCGCGCCGCATGCGAAAATTCAAAAGGGCGGTGTCGGCGCGCTATTCTCGGAAGGCCGGCTGCTCTCGACGCTGAATGCCTGGGGCATCCACTTCTGCTCGCTGCTTCTCACCTTCGGCATGGTCAACTGGTTGCCCACCATCATGAACAGGATGGGTTATGACATCAGCTCGGCGCTCAGCTTTTCCGTCATGCTCAATGTCGGGGCTGCGATCGGCATTCTCATCGGCGGGCGGTTTGCGGATAAGGGCAACGTCAAGGTGGTCGTGGCGATCCTGTTTGCCATCGGCGCCGCCTCGATCTTTGCCCTGACGGTGAACAAGGGTCCGCTTCTTTATGCCTTCGTCGCCCTTGCGGGTGCGGGCACCATCGGAACCCAGATTCTCGCCAATGTTCTGGTGGGGCGGCTTTATCCCGTCCATATTCGCGGCACGGGTCTCGGCTTTTCGCTGGCGGTCGGGCGGCTCGGCGGCATTGCCGGCCCGATGATCGGCGGCCTCGTGCTGCAGCGGGGTCTGGCGCCCGAGTGGAATTTCTACATTTTCGGGTCGGTCGCACTCGTGGGGCTGATGCTGACTGTATTGACCCTGCTTTACCGCACCTCCGGTGACGCGCGGGTTTGATGAATGAAACGGTTGGCCGCGGAGGACTGAAATCCGCGGCCGGAGCATTTCCGGCAAAGCTGCGGAGCGGTTTTGCGCCCGGAGAATGCTAGAAAACTCTAACTCATCATGCCTTGCGGGAAACCGGCGCGATCGTCGCCATCTGCTGCAACGTCCGTTCGTTCGTGCGTTTGGCCCGTGCCAGCGCATCGTCGCGATCTTCCGGCAGCGTATAGGTCATATAGGAAAGCGACGTTTCGAGGTCGTTATTGTTGTGTCCGAGAATGGCGGCGAAATAGCTGTTCTTGGTCACATGCGGCGGCGCGAAATTGTGAAAGGCCACCTCGGCATAGAGATGCCGGAGGCCATACGGCTTGGGAAGTTCTTCCTTCGGCCAGAGATCCTCGAACAGGTTAAAAACCGTATCCCTGAGCAGCAGGCGGGTTTCCGACGAAAAATCATCGATCGACATGCCATGCCACAATTTTCCCTGCCCGCTTTCGCGCAGGCGCTTATAGGCAGCCAGAATGGTTTCCGAGCGGGCAAGCACCGGGATTTCATAGGTCACCCCGAATTTCGTTCCCTCACCCTGCTTCGTCTTGGCCTGACCGTTGAACAGGAGGCTCCATTTGGAAACGCCCTTGCCATAGGGGGCAGGTGAAAATTCCGCCTGGGTAAAGACCTCATAGGGGCGGCGTCCGGTCATGCCGATCAGGCCGATGCCGATCATCAGGGGATCGGCGGACAGGAGTTTATCGGCGCAGATCTTCAGAACCTGCCGATAATTCTCGAAGGTGATCAGTGCGCCGTGCTTTCTGGCGATCTTCTCCATCTTCACCCGGCGTGCATCGTCATACATCGCGGCATCGCCGGTGGCGATCTTCAACATCGGGTGATCGTCGCCGAAGGCCTCGCGGATGGCGTTACGATATTTGGTGATATAGGAGATGATCGTGGTCTGGGCTCTGCCCTTCATGGTGCTGATTTCAGCATTCCACAGGGTCTGCATCTCGTCTTTCGTTCCCATGCCATTCATCGCCGAAATGAAATCCGCGATGCGCAGAAGAACGGTCGGCTTGCGGCCGGCGGTATTGAATTCCGCCCGCTCGATTTTTTCGACAATCGATGTCGCGACGCCGTTTTTCGGATAGTCGGCCCGTTCGATATAGGTTTTCAGCCGCTCGCGCAGCTTCTTCATGTTGCAGATGGCAAGCGGGGTGCTCTTTGGGCCGAATTCAGCCTTCAGGGCATAGCGGTATTTCATGATGTAGAGTTCGAGCGTCTTTTCGGTGCGGCCATTGTCGAAATGATAGCGGACCTCGGCATCCCACAGATCACGGATTTTTCTGTTTCGCAGCGTCTCATCGCTTTTCATCGCCTCCCTGACCTTACCAACGAATTGATCGATGCGTTCGACGAGGACCGGTGTTTTTGTTTTTCGTTTTAAGGCGGGCATGCGGCGGCTCCCTGAACCGGTCGGGAAATATAAAATCCATCTTTGGCGATCAACAACAGCATGGTTGCGGGAATATGATGAACATTCGCCGCAGGCCGATTTCTTTTGAATAATAGTTTGACCGATTCCGCAAGCATGGCGGTGATTTAGGAAAATATGGGAAACGGTTTCCGAGCGGCGTCGCTCGCCCAGGAAGCTGGAAAATGCTGCCGGCTTCCATGGTTCATACCGGTAAAATCCAGCGGCATTATTCAGCCGGCTTCGGAATGTCTGCCAAGCCTGCCGCGATTGGCCGGCTTACTTCGGCAGTCGGGTCTTCAGCGCTGCCACGATCTTGTTGGCAAGCGCCTCGTAATCCTCGTCGAAATGATGGCCGCCTTCGATGCCGAGCGTTTCCACGCCCTTCGCCTTCAGGCCGGGGCAGGGGTCTTCATCCTCTTCCTCCGTACCATAGATGCACTGCACCAGTTTCGGATCGATCTTGGCGATATCATCCACGGTCTTGCCGCCCTTGCCCTCTCCGGCAACGCCGAGCCAGCCCTGAACGGAAATTTCGAAATCCACTTCCGTGGACAGGCCCATGAGAGTGAGCTGCACGACATGTGATTTCGCCCGTTCCGGCAGGAGGTTATAGGTGGCGGGAATGATGTCGGCGCCGAAGGAATAGCCGATCAGCACGACGTTGCGAACCTTCCATTCCTTGCGATAGGTGTCGATGATGCGTGCAAGGTCGCCCGCCACTTCCTGTGGCTGTTTTTCTTTCCAGAAATAACGCAGCGCATCGACGCCGATCACGGGAATACCCTGCTTCTGCAATGCGCCGCCCACTTCTTCATCAAGATCGCGCCAGCCGCCGTCGCCGGAATAGATCACCGCCATGGTGTCCATCACCGGGCTGGTTTCCAGAACCTTGATCGGCAGGCCGAGCGGGCTGTCGGTGTCGCCTGCGGCATCGACCTGATCGGACAGGGTCTGGGTCAGAACCTCGTCCGCCTTGTCATCCACATCCGTCACGTCGATATCGGGATGCAGCTTGACGAGCGCGTTGACGTGGTCGCGGCCCTTCTGGTCCGCAGCCGGCGTGAACAGCACGCTCACGGGGGCGGGCAGCGGGCCATCGGTCAGGCCATAGACCGTTTCGCCATCGGCTTTGTCCTTGGTGGCGGGGGTGCAGAGAATCTTTTCCAGCGGCAGGCCGGCCTTGGGGTCGACGGCTATGGTTTCCCTGATGGTCGAGACCGGGCTCTGCGCAATCATCGCCAGTGCCAGCGTTCCGCCCTTGCCGATGCCGGTGAGAATGGGCTGGCGATAGCTGCTGGTGCCGGCGGTGCGCTGGATCTGCTGCGACAGCGACTCGATGTCCGAGATCATATAGATGCATTCGTCTTCATCGGCCTCGAGCGCCTTCAGATATTCCCTGAAGTCGATGCCGACCACGGCGGCGCCTTTTTCCACCAGCGCCTTGGCGCGGGTCTCGTCGGTGCTCGTCCATCCGTCCGCGTCGGAAATCAGGAAGACGCTGGCGAGAATTTCGCCATCCGGCACCATGATGTGCTCGGCGGGGATCATGCCGGTCTCGTAAGCGGGCTTGTCCTCAGCAAAAACTGCGGTGGAGGCAAACAGGGCGGAGGCGGCAAGGACCGCTTTCAACATGCTGGATTTTCTCATTTTCCGATCACTCCTCTGACGCCGCCGCTAATCAGAACCGTCGCGTCCATCAGCGCCAGAGCGGCGTCTGCGCCGTTCTGCACGGCAAGGTAACGCGGTTCCCATTTCGGGTGGAACTTTGCCTTGAAGGCGCGAAGTCCCTTGAAGTTGTAGAAACGTTCGCCGTGTTCGAAAAGCGTGCTGCCGATGCGGTCCCAGACGGGTGCCGCATCGCGCTTCGACATGCCGGACATCGGAGCCATGCCGAGATTGAAGCTCTCATAGCCGGCCTCGCGCAGATATTGCATGATGCTGACGAAGAGAAAATCCATCGAGCCGCGTGGCGCATCCGGCGAAAAACGCATGAGATCGACGGTGGCTTCCTTTTTCGTGGCGGTCACCATCAGATTGGCGAAAGCGGTGATCTTTCCATCCTTGCGCAGCACGGCGACGGGTTGCGACAGGATGTAATCCGGCTCGAAAGCGCCGAGCGAGAAGCGCTTTTCCCGGGTATTGTGGTGGGCGAGCCAGCCGTCGGAGACCTGTTTCAGCTCATCCATAATATCCGCCACCTGCGCTTGCTCGATCACCTCGAAGGTCAGTCCGTCGCGCGCGCCGCGGCTCAGCGACTGGCGAAGATTGGCGAGCTTGCCGCCCTTCAGCTCGAATGCGGTGAGATCGACCAGCGCCAGTTCGCCCAGCTTGAAGGCGCGCAGGCCCGCATCGGCGCAATGGGAGAGGAGGAAAGGTGAAATCTGATAGAAGGCGGCGCGTGCACCGGCAGCGCGGGCGGCTTCCACAAATTGCCAGACCAGATCCGGGAAATCATCCTCATCGCCGACCGGATCGGCAAACGCGATCCAGGAGCGGCCCTGAATGCCGTACATGATGAAGGCGTTGCCGCTTTCGGAAAACATCACATGCTTGTCGCCCATGCGCACCAGATTGGCGTCGGCCGCATCCTGTGTCATGACGATGCCGGTTGCACTCGTGACGTCGTCGGCCTTGATGGCGTCCGGCCGGAAGGCCACCGGCCGCATCAGGCTGAAAATGGCGATGGTGGAGGAGGCAAGCACGAGGCCTAAAAGGGCGCGCAATCCGCGCGGCGCTTCTCCGGAGAATTCGAACTGCCACCATAATGTCTGGCTGTAATCCGTGTCGCGGTAAACGAAGAGCAGGATTGTCGCTGCGCCGGCAATGATGACGGCCATGGCGGCGAGCCAGCTTGGGCCCAGCGCCTGTTTCACCAGCGAGGCATGACGGTTGAAGCTGCGCATATTGACGGAAAGCGCCGCAATGAAGACGCCGAGAATGGCGGCTTCGAACACGGCAATGGCCTTGAGGAGGGAGAGAACCAGCGCCAGCGAGGCGGCGACCAGCGCAATCCACCAGGCGCCATCCAGCCGCTGCCCGAGGCCGCGCGAGGCGACGACAAGCACGAGGCCGAGAATGCTGGTCAGAAAATGCGCTGCCTCAACGATCGGCAGCGGCACGAAATTGGACAGGAAATCCAGATTGCTGTCGGGTGTCGGCGTCACGCTCGAGAAGATCAGCATGGTGCCGAGGATCATCGCGAAGGTTGATAACAGCGGCGGCGCGAGCCGCACGGCAAGCTGGCTGATATCGGAGACAACAGGCTTTGCCGCGAACTGCTTCATCTCCGAGACGAGCATGACCAGAATGGCCACCACCAGCGGCAGGACGTGATAGATCACGCGGTAGAGAACGAGGCTTCCGAGCAGCTGGTCGACGCTGATGGCATTGCCAAGCCCTGCGACCATCACGGTTTCGAAGACGCCAAGACCGGCCGGCACATGGCTGAGGACGCCGAGGCCGACCGCGGTGGCGTAGATTGCGAAGAATGTCGGCCAGCCGAGATGCGTGTCGGGCAGGAGGACATAAAGCACGGAGGCGGAGGCGGCGATATCGAAGGCGGAGACGAGGAACTGGCGCGACGATGTCCGGCTGTCCGGGAGGCGCAGCCGCCATTTGCCGAGCCGGATCGCGTGCCCGTTACGCCCGACATAGGCCGCCACCACGAGAACCGCGATGATGGCGAGCGCCGCACCTCTGAGGATGACGGCATCAACGCCGATAATGGCGGCGATGCGTGGTGCAACGATGAAGGTGGAGAGGGCGCTGACCGAAAGCAGGCCAAGCCCGAAGGACAGCGTGACGAAGGCGATGACGCGGGCGATTTCGCCGGGCGACAGGCCCAGCCGGGAATAGGCGCGAAAGCGGATGGCGCCACCGCTCAAAGGACCGAAACCGGCGGTATTGCCGATGGCATAGGCCGCAAAGGCTGTTGCCGCCATGGGCGGAAAGGGCAGCTTGCGGCCGATATATTCGATCGCATTGGCATCATAGAATATCAGCGCCAGAAAGCTGAGCGCGGTGAAAACGATGGCGAGCAGCACCGCCGAAGCCGAGGTCTGCGTCAGCGCATCGATGACGTCGTCATAACGGACTTCGGAGGTCAGGTGATAGATGGCGAAGGTCATCATCACGAAGACCAGCGTGATGGCAATCGCGGTCAGATAAGGACGGTTTCTGGCAAAAAAGCTTTCAACCGCGGATTCAGTAACATCGGTTTGTGTAATTTCGCTCTTGTCTGCCATTTACTTTGCCCAGCGCCCGTTCCTGTTGGCGAACCATAGGATTGTGTCGCTAATTCGTTTCTGTTGCGGAAATGTGATTAGCAGAAAAGCATGAAGTGTCGATGTGAAGTTTGTGTCCGATCATGCGCGAATTTCAACAAGTCTGGAGCGAGAAATACAACTGTGGAATGCATGGTTTACGGGATTGTTCCGAAAGGCGGCAAATTGACCGTTGTGGTTGCTTGGTGGTGCCGTTTGATGCGATTACACGCTCCTTTCGATTGAAGGAGATGCCAATGAACATGCCCACAAGAATAGTTGTTTCACTCGTCGTCGCCCTCGTGGCCGGTGGCGGATACATGGCGGTGGACAAGATGCGCGGTGCCGAATGGGTCGTTTCGCCGCAGCAGATTGCGGAGGCCAAGGCGAAAGGGCAGATGGGTTATGAATCCCGTCCGGGCACCGTGACCGTTTTGCCGATCCGCAGCGAGACGGCGGATGTGCTGCCGATGAAATGGGCGATGATCGGTGTTGTCGCCGGGCTTCTGGCTTTCCGGGCGAGCGGCAAGAAAAAAGCGGCAAAGGCTTAAGGGCCTGCCGCTTCCTGTCTCCGGCGCTCAGCGCCGGAGATGAATTGCAATTTACGCCTCACGCGCCCCAGGTTTTTTCGAGCACGCGGATCCAGTTGCCGTGGCAGATCTTGGCAAGCGCCTTGTCGTCGTAACCACCGTTTCGCAAGGCCTGGACCAGCAATTGCAGGTCGGCTGCATCCTTCATGGCGGCGGGAATGGTGGTGCCGTCGAAATCCGAGCCGAGTGCGACATGATCGATGCCGATACGGTTGACGATGTAGTCTACATGGCGCACCAGCTCGTTCAGATCGGTATTCGGGTTCTTCACGCCGTCCTGGCGCAGGAACAGAACACCGAAATTGATGCCGGCGAGACCGCCCGTGTCACGGATGGCGTCCAGCTGACGATCCGTCAGGTTACGGCTGTGATTGCAGAGCGCATAGGCGTTGGAATGGGATGCCACCAGCGGCGCATCCGATATCTTGGCGATATCCCAGAAACCCTGCTCGTTCATGTGCGACAGGTCGACCATGATCTTCAGTTCGTTGCAGGTCTTTACCAGCCGTTTTCCGGCATCGGTGAGGCCGGGGCCGATATCCGGTGTCGACGGAAAGCGGAAGGGAACGCCGTAGGCGAAGATGTTCGGGCGGCTCCAGACCGGGCCGAGCGTGCGAAGGCCAGCCTCGTGGAGAACATGCAGCGCATCCAGATCGGCGCCGATCGCTTCTGCGCCCTCGATATGGAAGACGGAGGCAAAGGCGCCCTCTGCCATCGCGCTGCGGATCTCGGCGGCCGTGCGGCAGACTTTCAGCGCACCGCCTGATTGTTTCTCGGCGCGGAACAGCAGGGCTGCCATGCCAAGCGTCGCCTTCAGCGCGTCCGCTTCAGCCGGTGTCGTGAAGTCGCCGTTCGCGTCCTTCTCCATGCTGGGCGAGGGGACGTAGATGGCGCAGAGGCCACCGGCCAACCCGCCCTTCCTGGCGCGCGGCAGGTCGATGTGGCCGACCGTATCACCCTCGATGAGAAGCGTTTCGGGAGAGGCATTGCCCGATCGCCATAACCGCAGAAGCACGTCGTTGTGGCCGTCGAAGACGGGTACGGGTTTTTGATCGGTCATGGTCATTCACCTTCGGATAGGGGGAGGGCGCGGGCGCGCACCTATTCAGCCTTTTGGGAATTGGTAGAGGAAAGGTCAAGGCGGGAGCAAATGCAATCCGTGCATAGGCTCTGCCAAATTTGGAATTGGTCGGGCCTCGTTTGCTCGTGGTAATCGCGGGAAAACATAAAAAAAATGACTGGATTGGGGCAAACCCACACCGTTTCCGAAAAATAAGGTCCGAAAGGGGATTTTCGATGATTTCAAGACGCAACCTGCTGATTGCCGGCGCTGCCGTTCCGTTCCTGTCCTATGCGCGCATTCCGGCCTTTGCCGCGACGCCCAAGGATATTCTGGTGGTCGCCCAGCAGCTGGACAATATGACGAGCCTTGATCCGCATGAAGGTTTCGAAGCCGTGGGCGGTGAAATCATCTCCAACATGTACCAGAAGCTGGTGCGTGCAAACCGCGAAGACTCCACCAAGGTCGATCCCGTCATCGCGAAATCCTGGGAAGCCGATGCGGACAGCAAGGTCTTCACCTTCGTGATCGGTGACGAGGCGACCTTCTCGAGCGGTGCGAAAGTCACGGCGGAAGACGTTGCCTTCTCGCTGCAGCGCGCCATCAAGATGAACAAGAGCCCGGCCTTCATCATCAGCCAGTTCGGTTTCACGCCTGAAAATGCCGAGACGACCATCGTTGCCGCCGACGACAAGACGGTGAAGCTGACAACGGCAAAGCCGACCGCCATCTCCTTCCTGCTTTATTGCCTCTCCGCCAATATCGGCGCGATCGTCGAAAAGAAGGCGGTTCTCGCCAATGCTTCGGGTGAAGACCTCGGCAATGGCTGGCTGCAGAAGAACAGCGCCGGTTCCGGCGATTTCGTGCTGCAGGCCTGGAAGCCGAGCGAAAGCGTAGCGCTGACCGTCAATCCCAACGGCCCTTACAAGGGTAACATCAAGCGCGTCATCCTGCGCCACGTCACCGATCCGTCTTCCCAGCTTCTCATGCTGCAGAAGGGCGATATCGACATTGCCCGCGACCTCACCTCGGAACAGCTGCGCAGCGCCCAGAACGACGCGAACATCGAGCTGGAGCGCAAGAGCATTGCCTCGCTGGTGCTGATCTCGCTCAATCAGGGCAATGAGAACCTTGCCAAGCCGCAGGTCTGGCAGGCGATCAAGTGGGCGCTGGACTACAAGGGCATGCAGGAAAACATCGTGCCGCTGTCCCACAAGGTTCACCAGAGCTTCGAGCCGGAAGGTTTCCCCGGCGCCGTCGACGATACGCCGTTCCAGCGCGATGTCGAAAAGGCCAAGGCGCTGATGGCGGAAGCCGGCCTTGCCGATGGTTTCGAGATCACCATGGATCATTACTCCGCCCAGCCTTACCCGGATCTGGCGCAGGCCATTCAGGCGAACCTTGCCGATATCGGCATCAAGGTGCGTCTGCAGTCTGCTGAGAACCGTCAGGTCCTGACCAAGATGCGCGCTCGCGAACACCAGATGGCGCTTTCCGCATGGGGCACGGATTATTTCGATCCGCATTCCAACGCCGATGTCTTCAACATCAACAAGGACAATGGCGACGACGCCAAGTCGAAGCCCTTCCTGTGGCGTTCGCGTTTCAAGAACGACGATTTCGCCGCCAAGGCGGAAGCCGCCCGTGACGAGAAGGACCCGGCAAAGCGCGTGGAGCTTTATGAAGCCCTGCAGCGCGAGCACATGGAAAACAGCCCCTTCGTGTTCATGTTCCAGACCACCAAGACAGCGGCCTTCCGCAAGGGCGTTTCCGGTTTCGAACTGGGCGTTCTCTCCGAGGGCAATTCCTACCACGATGCGAAGAAAGCGTGACATTGAACAAGCGCGTTAAAAGCATATCGTCGATACTGGGCAGCGTCATCCTGACGCTGTTCGGTTTGATGATCATCACCTTCATGATCGGGCGCGTGATGCCCGTCGATCCCGTCATTGCGGCGGTCGGCGACAATGCGCCCGAAGACGTCATCGTGCGGGTGCGGGCCGAAATGGGTCTCGACCAGCCGCTGGTCGTGCAGTTCTTCCATTATGTCTCGCAGGTTCTGCATGGCGATTTCGGCAATTCGATCCTGACCCGCAATCCGGTCTGGATCGACATCAAACGCGTCTTCCCCGCCACTTTCGAACTTGCCACCGCAGCCCTCATCCTTGCTGCGCTGATCGGCATTCCGCTCGGTGTCTGGGCGGCGGTTAAGCAAGGCAAGCTGACCGACCAGGTCATCCGCGTCGTCTGCCTTGCCGGTCACTCCGTGCCGGTCTTCATGCTGGCGCTGATTTCACTGCTCGTCTTTTACGCCACGCTCGGCGTCGCACCGGGACCGGGCCGGCAGGATATCATCTATGACGGCATGATCTCGCCGGTCACCGGCCTGATGACGGTCGACACGCTGCTTGCGGGTGACTGGGACGCCTTTTACGACGCCATCGCCCATATGGTGCAGCCCGTCTGCATTCTCGCCTATTTCAGCATGGCCTATATCACCCGCATGACGCGCGCCTTCATGATCGATGCGCTGAAGGGCGAATATGTCATCACCGCCCGCGCCAAGGGCTTGTCCGCCATGACCGTTATCTGGGGCCATGCCTTCCCCACGGTCGCCGTGCAGCTCATCACGGTTCTCGCGCTCACCTATGCCGGCCTTCTCGAAGGCGCCGTGGTGACGGAAACCGTGTTCAGCTGGCCGGGCCTTGGCCAATATCTCACCGTCTCGCTCATGAACGCGGACATGAACCCGGTCGTCGGAGCAACCCTGTTGATCGGCTTCATCTATGTCGCCCTCAACCTGCTCGCAGACGTGCTTTACAGAGTTATGGATCCTCGCGTTCGATGATGTTAGCTAATTTTAGAAACTGGGCTCTGGATGAGACGCCGCATTCCCGCAGCCAGGCTGCCTGGGGAAACCGGTACCGCATCTGGCTCAACCTCAAGTCCAACCCGCTGGCGGTGGTCGGTCTGACCATCATCGTCCTCTTCATCGCACTGTCGCTGCTGGCGCCATGGCTCGCGCCCTATGATCCGGCGACGCAGAACCTCGGCAACCGCCTCGCCTTTCCGAGTGCCGAGCACTGGTTCGGCACGGATGAGCTGGGTCGCGATATCCTTTCGCGTATCCTCTATGGTGGCCGCGTCACGCTTGGCATGGTCATTGCCGTCGTCGTTCTCGTTGCGCCGATCGGTCTCGCCATCGGCTGCATCGCCGGTTATTTCGGCGGTATCGTCGATACGGTGCTGATGCGGGTGACCGATGTGTTCCTGGCCTTCCCGCGCCTCATCCTGGCGCTTGCCTTCGTCGCGGCGCTGAAGCCTGGCGTCGAAAGCGCCATTCTCGCCATCGCGCTCACCGCCTGGCCGCCCTATGCGCGTCTCGCTCGCGCCGAAACAATGACGGTTCGCGGCAGCGATTTCGTCGCGGCCTATCGGCTGACGGGTGCTTCCGCCTGGCGCATCATTGCCCGCCATATCGCGCCGCTTTGCGTGCCGAGCCTTATCGTGCGCATCACGCTCGACATGAGCTCGATCATCATCACCGCCGCCAGCCTCGGTTTCCTCGGCATGGGCGCGCAGCCGCCTTCGCCGGAATGGGGTGCGATGATTGCGACGGCCAAGCGCTTCATCTTCGAACAATGGTGGGTCGCCACCATTCCGGGCATCGCCATTTTCCTCGTCTCGCTCGCCTTCAACTTCCTTGGCGATGGTCTGCGCGACGTGCTCGACCCGAAGGGACATTGAGCCATGCTGGTCGAAATCGAAAATCTGAAGATCGCGTTCCAGACCCGCACCAGCCGCTTCGAGGCGGTGCGCGGTGTTTCCATGAAGCTCGGAACAGAAAAGCTCGGCATCGTCGGTGAATCCGGTTCGGGCAAGAGCCTCACGGCGCGCGCGCTGATGAAGCTTCTGCCCTCCAATGCTGATATCAGGGCCGACAAGCTTTCCTTTGACGGTATCGACGTGCTTTCCGCCAGTGAAAAGCAGATGCGCCAGATCCGAGGAAAACGGGCAGGTTTCATCCTTCAGGATCCGAAATATTCGCTGAACCCGGTCAAGACCATGGGTGCACAGATCGCGGAAGCCTGGCGCGCCCACAAGGGCGGCAGCAAGCGTGCGGCCATGGAGGCGGCAATCGCTCTGCTCGATCAGGTGAAGATCCGCAATCCGCGCCAGGTCGCTTCGTCCTACGCTCACGAGGTTTCCGGCGGCATGGGCCAGCGTGTCATGATCGCCATGATGCTGGCGCCCGATCCCGAGCTTCTGATCGCCGACGAACCGACGAGTGCTCTCGATGCCACGGTGCAGGCGGAAATCCTGCGGCTGATCGAGGAGCTGGTATCGGAACGCGGCATGGGTCTCATCCTCATCAGCCACGACCTGCCGCTTGTCTCGCATTTCTGCGACCGCGTGGCTGTCATGTATTCCGGCCGGGTGATGGAGGAACTGAAGGCTTCCGAACTCCTGAAAGCCCAGCATCCTTACACGCAGGGTCTCTTGAACTGCATTCCCTCGCTGACGCATCCGCGCGAGCGTCTTCCCGTTCTCAACCGTGATGCAGCGTGGTCCAGCCTATGATCGACGTCGAAAATCTCCGTATCAAGTTCGGCGACCGTGAAGTGGTGAAGGGCGTGTCCTTTTCGGTCGAAAAGGGCGGCAGCTTCGGCATCGTTGGCGAAAGCGGCTCGGGCAAGTCCACCATCCTGCGCGCCATGGCGGGTCTCAACGAAAGCTGGGAAGGCCGCATCGCCTTTGCCGGCAAAGACGCACCGCTGAAGCGCACGCCGGAATTCTTCCGGCAGGTGCAGATGGTGTTTCAGGACCCCTATGGTTCGCTGCATCCGCGCCAGACCATCGACCGCATTCTCAGCGAATTGCCGCTGGTTCACGGCATGGACAATATCGAAAAACGCATCCAGCAGGCTCTATCGGATGTTGCCTTGCCGCAGGCGGTGCGCTTCCGGTTTCCACACCAGCTCTCGGGCGGCCAGCGCCAGCGTGTGGCGATTGCGCGTGCCCTGATCGCCGACCCTGAGGTTCTGCTGCTCGATGAGCCGACCTCGGCACTCGACGTTTCGGTGCAGGCGGAAATCCTGAACCTGTTGCAGGATTTGCGGGCGGCGCGCAACCTCACCTATATCCTCGTCAGCCACAATCTGGCTGTTATCGCGCATCTGTGCCCACAGGTGGGCGTGATGCTGAATGGCGACATGGTCGAGAAACTGAGCGCCGGTGATCTGCGCGAGGGCCGCATCAAACATCCGCATACGGAAGAGCTGCGCAGCCTGAGCATCCGGCTGGAAGAGCCGGCCTGAGATAGGTCTTTGGGGATGATGGAGAGGCAGCACAAGCTTTCCTCCGTCATCCTCGCCCCTGAGGCGAGGATCCATGCACCCGTGAGAGGTGGATCCTCGGGTCAAGCCCGAATATGCCGTGTCGGTTCCCACGTCCGTCCGGCTTTCAATGAAGACACAAGAGACCGAACAATGTCACAGCAATTCGACTGGAACGCCGCTTCAACGCTTGCCGAGAGCTTCGTCTCGCAATGGGCGGGCAACGAGCCGGGCGGGGCGGTTATCGGTTTCGATATCGGCGGCATCCGGTTTGCCCATGCTGGTGGCGTTGAGAGCCTTTCGACCTTTGCGCCCTTCACGCCGAAAAGCGTGGTGCGTTATGCCTCCGTCACTAAACATGCCTTCTGCGCCATGGTGCTTGCCCATTCCGATCTGATCGGTCTTGACGATCCACTCGGCAAACATCTGCCGGAGCTGCAATCGCCGCTCCGCGAGGTGACGGTCGGGCAGGCGCTGGATATGAGCGGCGGCCTGCCGGATACGCGGGAATGCCTCTCGCTGCTTGGCCTTTCCGTTTACACCGAAACGAAGGCCGGACCGCTTCTCGGCTATCTGTCCAGGCTGACCCGACTGAATTTCGATGCCGGCAGTGAGGTGTCCTATTCCAATACCGGTTATCGTCTGGTGGAAGCGGCGCTGGAGCGTCGCGGTTTCCGTTTTGACGATTTCGTGCAGGAGCAAATTGCCGGTCCGTTCGGCGTGTTCCTGAAGGCGCCGGATGTCTGGAACGATCCGGTCGACGGCCTTGTGCCGGGTTACTGGAAGTCGGAAGACAACTGGCAGCTTTCGGCGGCCGGTCTGCATATCTCCGCTTCCGGCAGTCTTGCCGGCAGTGCCGAAGCGCTGACCCGCTGGCTGCAGGGGCTGATGCGGCGCGAGGGCAGTTTTGCGGGTGTTCTTGACAGGCTTTCGGCTGAGCGGCCGCTTACCGACGGGCGGATGAGCGAATATGGCCTCGGCCTGCGCTGGTCGCATCTGGGGGATACGCGTTTCGTCGGTCATGGCGGTTCGCATCCCGGCTACAAGACTTACTTCCTGCTCGATCCTGAAAACGGCACGGGTTTCGTCGTGGTGTCCAATCGCGAGGATACCAACGGCTTCAAGATCGCGCTGGAAAGCATGGCGGCTTTGACCGGTCTGCCGCTGCCCAAGCCCGCCGCCAGCCTGCCTGATGGTCTTTACGTGACAGAAAGCGGGCCGTGGTGGCTGGAGATCAAGGGCAGCACCTCGACTTTCATCGATGGCGACGACACGCTTTATGAAGATGTCGATGGCTGGGTCTCTTCCCGCTCCGCATCCTCTCCGATGCGTCTCAGGCTTGAGGGCGATGCCATTGTCGGCGAGGTCGGTCACGCCGCCCGCTGCTTCCTGCCTGTCGCCGATCATGCCGTGCCGGATGATCTTTCGGGAACGTGGCGTTCGGATGAGGGGGCAGAATTTTCGATCAGCGGTTCGTCGCTGACGATGGGCATCGGTCCGACCCGCCGCAGTATGGCCCTGAAGGCGCTCGGTAACGGCCGTTTTCTCTTCACGCTCACAGATGGCCCCTGGACGAAGCGCGTCTGCCTCAACCGGCTGGGCGATGACCGGATCGAGCTGATCTCCAGCCGGGCGCGGATGATCGAATATTATCGAAGCCGCTAGGTCGTCAGGCCGATCCGGCGATTGGCCGCAGCCCCGCGCCTTACAAGAGGGTTTCATTCACGCCTCATTGCACCTAATAAAGACGCTTCTGAATAACCGGGAAGATATTTTTGTTGGGAGTGTGAGCCGTGGAAGTCAAATGGCTCGAGGATTTCCTGGCGCTGGCCGGAACGCTCAATTTCTCGAAAGCGGCGGAGGAGCGACATGTCACGCAATCCGCCTTTAGCCGGCGTATCAAGCAGCTTGAAGCCTGGGTAGGCGCGACGTTGGTCGATCGCGCCTCCTATCCGTCGCGGCTGACCGAGGCGGGCGTGAAGTTCGTGCCGGTGGCGCAGGAAACGCTGAAGCAGCTTTATCATGCGCGGCGCACCCTGCTGCAGGAAGAAGGGGCAGATGCCAGGACTGTTCGGCTGACGGCCCTGCATACCCTGTCCTTCACCTTCTTTCCCGACTGGCTGAAACGGGTCAACGAGACGGCCGGGCCGCTATTTTCAGTATTGCGCCCCGATTCCGGCAGCATGGAGGAAAACCTCAATTCGCTGGTGGACGGGCAAAGCGATTTTCTTCTGACCTATGCCCATCCCGAAGTGCCGATGCTGCTTGATGCGCAGACCTTCGAGTTCCGCGTGCTCGGCGCGGAAAACATCATTCCCGTTTCCGCGCCGGCGAAAGATGGTTCGCCGTTGCATGCGCTGGTGGAAAATGCGCGAAAACCCTTCGCCTATCTCGATTATGAAAAGGCCTCGTTCTTCGGGCCTTTGCTGCGCGATCTCCTGAGCGCGCGCCTGCCGCAGTTCGAGCGGGTGCATGAGGGCAGCATGTCGGTGGGGCTGAAAGCCATGGCGATGGCCGGCTGGGGTGTCGCCTGGGTGCCGGAAAGCCTGATGCGGCACGAGCTGGATAGCGGCACGCTGGTTCGCGCCGCCGATCCCACCTTCGATATTGCGGTCGATATCAGGCTCTATCGTTCGAAGGAGAACCGCCGGCCCGTGGTCGAGCGCATCTGGGCGGTTCTCGAGGGTTAGAGCATTTCCAGGAAAAGTGGACTCCGGTTTTCCGTCCGGAAATGCGACAAACAAACGCTTTCGATCAGATCGCCGTGCGGCGGGCGTTTTCGAGGTAGAGGGCGCGCAGGCGGCTCACCATCGGGCCGGGCTTGCCGTTACCCACCGGCTTGCCGTCGATCTTCGTGACTGAAACCACGAAGTTGGAGGCGCTGGTCAGGCAGGCCTCGTCAGCGTTCAGCGCTTCTTCCAGCGTGAAGGGCCGCTCTTCCAGCGTGAAGCCGGCTTCCTTGGCCAGTTGTAGGGCGGCGAGGCGGGTGCAGCCGGGCAGGGTCTTGTTGCTGTTGCCACGGGTGATGATCTTTTTATCGGCGGTGACGATGTAAGCGGTCGAGGACGCGCCTTCGGTCACGAAACCATCCTCGATCATCCACGCCTCGTCACAGCCTTCGGCCTTGGCGATGCGTTTTGCCATGACCTGCGGCAGAAGGCAGACGGTCTTGATGTCGCGGCGTTCCCAGCGCTGGTCGGGCACCGATTTGACGGCGATGCCGGCTTCCTCGACCGGGGTGCCGATCAGCTTTTTCGCCTGGGTGAACATGACAAGCGTTGGCTTCAGATCAGCGGAGAACAGGAAGTTGCGGTCTTCGGCGCCACGCGTCAGCTGCAGGTAGATCATGCCTTCAACGAGGTTGTTGTCGGCGATCAGGCGGCGTTCGGCCTCGACGATCTCTTTCGTGGTAACCGGCAGGGCCACGTCGATTTCGCGGGCGCTGCGTTCCAGCCGGGCCATGTGCAGGTCGCTGTCGATCAGCTTGCCTTCCAGAACCGAGGTGACTTCATAAATGCCGTCGCCGAACAGGAAACCGCGGTCGAAGATGGAAAGGCGGGCGTCCGCTTCGGGCAGGAATTCGCCGTTGACGTAAACAATGCGACCGGATGGGCTAGTCATGAAAACTCCGTCTGGAAAAGTCAGGCTGAAAGAAGGGTTTTAAGGGCGTCGATGGAAATGGCTTCGACCGTGGAGGCCTTGCCGGTGCCGGCATTGAAACCTGATGTCGTTGTGGCCGTGCAGAGCGAGTTGAGGATCGCCTCCTCGGTTGCCTCTATTGCCGCTTCGAAGAGCGGCGAGATGGCATCGTTGGAAAGCTCGGGATAGTCTGTGACAGCCTTGCGGCGTGCAGGCGTGCGGCGAAGGCGCTCGTTGGTGGAAAATGCCAGCGCGTAATCGCCAGATCCATTGCTCAGTGCTGCGCCCGTGCGGGCCAGCCCACCAAAGCTTCTGGCGGCCAGGCGCTTCAGATTGCGGGAAGAGAGCGGCGCATCGGTTGCGACGATGATGACGATGGAGCCATCCTTGTCTTTATGATCAGGGCTCACATAGGGCTTGCCACAAACCAAAAGATGGCCGCCGTAATTGGACTGCACGAGAACGCCGAGCGTATAGGCCTCCCCCGCGACGGTGACGATGCGGGATGCGGTTCCGATGCCGCCCTTCATGCCGAAAGCCACCGTGCCGGTTCCGGCTCCAACGCCGCCCTCGGCCACCGGGCCTGTGGCAGCGTTTTTCAGCGCGGTGGAGATTTCCTCGATGGTCGGGCGACCGGCGCGGATGTCGTTGAGCCGGGAGTCGTTGGTCTCTCCAACGACCGCATTGATGGATACCACTTTCTCATTGCCTGGCTGCGAAAGCGTATGGCGGTTGATCGCCTCGATTGCCCGGCCGGTTGCAAGCGTATTGGTGAGGATGACAGGCGTTTCGAGTTCGCCGAGTTCCTCGATCTGGGTCGAGCCTGCAAACTTGCCGAAACCGTTATAGACGGCGAAGGCGGCGGGCACCTTGTCCTGAAAAAGATTGCCGCCATGCGGCAGGATCGCGGTTGCGCCGGTGCGGATCGTGTCGCCTTCGATGACGGTCGAATGGCCGATCGTCACGCCTTCGACATCGGTGATGGCATTGAGCGGGCCGGTCTCGAAATGGCCGGGCGGCAAGCCGATATCGCGCAGTCTCGGGCGGGTCGTCTGATGCATCGGGCGATCACTTTTGCGGAATGCAGGCTCAAGGTGGAACAAGCGCGGCTTGCGAAAAGCTTTGCTCTGACTTGACGTTAGCCTAGTTCGCCGGGAAACGGCATCGCAAAAATGGAATAGTTTTATGCGGGCAATGGATGCGCTCAGAAGGCGCGTAGCGCCGGTCCCCGTTCACGCTCCAGCCATTGCCGCATCGCGTCTTCGGTCTCTTCGCGTGTGGGTGCGCCGATGCGGCCGCCGAAGACCGTGCATTTGAGCGCAGCGGCAACGGAGGAGAGCCGGATGGCGGCGCGGCTTTCCATGCCTTCGGCCATCGCCAGCGCAAAGGTGCCGTGGAAGATATCGCCTGCCGCCAGCGTATCCACCGCTTTGATCTGCATCGTTTCCTGAAAATGGACAATCGGGTCGCCTGCTTCCGTCCAGTAGCAGCCTGCCGGTCCGCCAGTGACGGCAATGAAGGTCTGCGGATAGCGGGCGTGCAGTACCGGCAGCATGTCCTTTACCGTCTCAAGTCCCGTCAACCGGGCGGCGGCTGGTTCGGAAAAGACAATATGGGTTGCGGCAGGCGCAAGCTTCTCAAGTGTTTCGACAGGCGCGACGTCTCCATCGAGAATGGCGGGTTTGCCGAGCGAGCGCGCCACATCCAGCACATCGAGCGCCAGTTCCGGCCAGCGCACATCCACCAGAACGGCGTCGAAAGGCGCGAGGTCTGCTGGCGTGCAGGAACGCTTCTTCTCGTGCAGCCGGTGATCGTAGAAAGGCACGATCAGCCGCTCGCCGCGATCATCGATGATGATTGTCGAGAGTGCGGAGCGTGCGCCGGCGGCGACCGTCATGCCTGTGGTGTCGATGCCGCTTTCGGCGAGATCGCGCAGGATACGGGTACCGGTCTCGTCGTCACCCACAGCGCCCCAGAGGCTCGCGCGGCCGCCCATGCGATGCACCGCATAGGCTGCGCTGGACGCCATGCCCTCGGCGATCTGCAGCATCTCATAGGGCAGGACCTTGCCTTCGCCCTTTGGCATCTCGTGCACGCGAAACAGGGTGTCGAGCACGGCAGCGCCCACGCACAGCACATGCCTGCGGCTCTCGTGTTGGCTATCCATGCCCGTCATCCTATTTCTTTGTTTTACGCATTTTCCGGACGTAAAACCGCTACGCACTTTTACTGGAAATGCATCTCAGATGCGCTTGCCGCTTGCCTTGTCGAAGAGATGCACCATTTCCGGGTCGATGGCGATATGGATCGTATCGCCAAACCGTACATCCAGCCGCTCGCGGAACAGGCAGGCGATCTCGTCGCCCTTGCAGTTTAGCTTGGCATAGATTTCCGAACCCGTGCCTTCGACCAGTTCGACCCGGCCTTCGATGCCGCCGCTTGCCGCGCGGATATGTTCCGGGCGCACGCCGTAGACGAGGTCGCGGCCACCCAGTGCAGCAATATCGGCGTTTGCGGGCAGGGGAAGGCTCAGGCCCTTCACGGTGCGGAACACGCCTTCTTCAACGCGTCCGCGAATGAAGTTCATGGCGGGCGAACCGATGAAACCGGCGACGAAAAGGTTGGCCGGGCGGTCGTAAAGCTCCAGCGGCGCGCCGATCTGCTCGATCACGCCGTCATGCAGCACCACGATCTTGTCGGCCATGGTCATGGCTTCCACCTGGTCGTGGGTGACGTAGATGGTGGTGGTGCCGATGCGCTGGTGCATGGCCTTGATCTCGCCGCGCATCTGCACGCGCAGCTTGGCATCGAGGTTGGAAAGCGGCTCATCGAACAGGAAGACCTGCGGATCGCGCACCAGCGCGCGTCCCATGGCCACACGCTGGCGCTGGCCGCCGGAAAGCTGGCGCGGATAACGGTCGAGCAGCTTGTCCAGCCCCAGAATGGCGGCGGCCTTGTCGACCTTGGCCTTGGTTTCGTCGGCGCTCACCTTCTTCAGCTTCAGCGCGAAGCCCATATTATCCTTCACCGTCATGTGCGGATAAAGGGCGTAGTTCTGGAAGACCATTGCGATATCGCGGTCGCGGGCGGGCAGGTTGCTGACCTCGCGTGTGCCGATGTGGATTTCGCCGTCGCTGACTTCCTCAAGCCCCGCAATCATGCGCAGCAGGGTGGATTTGCCGCAGCCGGAAGGGCCGACCAGCACGACGAATTCGCCATCCTTGATATCGATATCGATGCCGTGGATGATATTGACCGCGCCGAAGCGCTTCTGGACGTTTAGAATATTGACCGGTGCCATGTTTTTGGTTCCCGTATTTTTAATTGGTTGATTCAGCCGCCCTTGACGGCGCCGGCGGTCAGGCCCGCCACGATCTGTTTCTGCGCGAACATGGTGAGCAGCAGCACCGGCAGCGTCACGATCAGCGCGGCTGCGGCAAGCGGTCCCCAGCTCACCTGTTCGAAGGACAGCATGTTGTAGACCGCCACCGGCAGGGTGCGCGTTTCACGGCTGGCCAGCACGATGCCGAAGACGAAGTTATTCCACGAGAAGATGACCGCCAGAATGAAGGAGACGACGATGCCGGGCTTGGCGATCGGCAGCGCCACCAGCCGGAACACCTGCCAGGAGGATGCGCCATCGATGCTTGCCGCTTCTTCCAGTTCCTTCGGCGTGGTTTCGAAATAACCGATCATGATCCAGACCACGATCGGAACCGTCACCACGAGATGGATGATGATCTGCGGCCAGAGTGTGCCGAGCAGGTTCAGCCATTGGAACAGCAGGAACAGCGGAATGAGGAAGGAGAGGCCGGGCGTCATGCGGGCGATCATGATGACGACAGCCGACTTTTCCGCCTTCAGCCGGGCGATGCCGTAACCGGCAGGCACGCCGATCACCAGCGCCAGAATGGTGGCCGCACCGGTGACGAGCACCGAATTCCAGAAATAGAGGAAGAAATTATTCTCCTCGAACACCTTCACATAGTTCGACCACGCGAAACGTTCGGGGATGAGGATCGGCGGATAGGCACCGTTGTCGATTTCATATTTCAGCGACAGCGAGATCATCCAGATGAAGAACAGGATAACAGGCGAAATCATCACCAACGCCACGAAGAACAGGCCGATGCGGTCGAGGTTTTTACGTTTGAGCAATTGGCGAGCCATCAGCGATCCTCCATCTCGTTCCATTGCGCGCGCTGGCGCACCATCAAAAGCACAAAGGACAGGGCCACGATGATGATGAAGAAGACGACGGCCATGGCCGAGCCGTAACCGATGTCGTAGTAGGAAAACGCCGTGTTGTAGAGGTAGATGTTGATCGTTTCCGAGGCCGTTCCAGGGCCGCCCTGCGTCATCGCGTAGATGATGTCGAAGCTTTTGACGGCATCGATGGAGCGGATGATGACGGCGATCATCAAGAACGGCGCGATCATCGGCATGGTCAGGTAACGGAACTTCTGCCAGGCGTTGGCACCGTCGATTTCGGCGCTCTCATAGGGTTCGCGCGGCACTGCGGCGAGACCGCCGAGCACGATCAGCATGACCAGCGGCGTCCATTGCCAGGTTTCCACCAGCACCAGCGAGGGAATGACGGTGGACTGGTTGTAGATCCATTCCAGCGGGCCGATGCCGATGAAAGACAGGAGATAATTCAGAACGCCGAGCTGCGGGTGGAACATCATGGTCCAGACGAGCGCGATGGCGACCGGGGTTGCCATCATCGGCATCACGAAGACGCCGCGCAGAAAACCGCGCAACGGAAACTGCGCATCGAAAACCAGCGCCGCCAAGGTTCCAAGGAACAGCGGGGCGACGACCGACAGCACGGTATAGATGAGCGTGTGCCAAAGCGATTCCCAGAAGCGTCCGTCACTTGCGAGCCGGATGTAGTTCTCGAAACCGATAAAGCTCTGCTCCTGTCCGAGCGTCCAGCGATGCGCGCTCATCCATAGCGTAAAGACCCATGGAAAAACGATCACCGCCGAGATGACGACAAGTGCCGGTATGACGAAGGGCCAGTAGTTGGGGGCAAGCCTTGCCGGCCTGCTCCCTTCCTTGCGACTGACGCCTGTTTTGGTGTTTTCGATGCTCACGGAGGCCATTATCCCTCGCTACGCGCCAGAACGGGTGCGAACTGTTCCGTCGCCTTCTTCAATTCGGCTGCCGGGTCTGCGCCGCCGATCATGTTGGTGAGGCCGACGCCGTAGATGTCGCGGAATTCCGTCACCGGAATGATGACGGGCAGGGCAAGCTGTGAGACCTTGCCGGAACCGACGACCGCATCCAGCCAGGCGGCCGGCATCTTCACGCCTTCGCGCACCTTCTGGTCTTCAAGGATGGACTGGCGGAACGGAACGCCGGCACCCGCCTGCAAGAGACGCGCACCCATTTCGTGCGAGATCGCCCATTGGCAGAAGAGATAGGCGGCTTCCTTCTTGCTGCTGGCTTCGACAACACCCAGACCATCGCCGAAAGTACCGGCGGCCTGTGCTGCCGGACCCTTCGGCATGACGCCGTAACCGACCTTGCCGACCACGCGGGACTTTTCCGGGTTCTCGATCGGCGGTGCAAAACCGACGCCATCGAACCACATGCCGATCTTGCCCTGCAGGAAGGCCGATTGTGCTTCCGCCCAGTTGAAGCCGGAGACACCGGGAGGGGCGGCTTTGGTCATCAGGCGCTGATAGAGTTTTGCTGCCTCGACCGCTTCCTTCGATTCGGTATCGATCTTTCCGTCAGCGCTGATCGGCTTTGCGCCGTAACCCAGCATCAGCGAGGTCCAGACCGGGGTATTGGCGTTCTTCAGGCCACGGGCGACGAAACCGTAGGTGTTGGTTGCGGGATCGGTGATCTTTTCCGCCGCCGTCACCAGTTCTTCGAAGGTCTCGGGGTATTTCAGGCCCTTGGCTTCGAAGAGTTCCTTGTTCCAGTAGACGATCCAGTAATCCACCGAGAAGGGCAGCGAGCGCAGCACGCCGTCGCTATCCTTGGCAAACAGCATGCCGGCTTCGGCAAAGTCCTTTTCGACGAGCGAAGGATCGGTCAGCGATGGGTCCTTCAGGAAGCCGCTGATATCGGCCAGCCACTTGCCCTTTTCAAACTGACGCTTCTGAACGTGGTAGCTCAGATGCACAACGTCGAAGCTCGGCTTGCCGGAGGAAAGCTCGATCACGACCTTCTGGCGCTGCTGCTGTTCCGGCGTTGCTTCGGCATTGACCTTGATGCCGGTCAGCGCTTCGAATTCGCCGAGATATTTGATCAGCGTTTCGCTGCGCGGGCTTTTGACGAGGTTGACTTCAAGGGTGGTGCCGGCGTGTTTTTTCCAGTTCACCGCCGCCGATGCCGGGCGAATGCCGAGCGCCGCGCTGCCGCCAAGCGCCGCCGTGCCTGCCAGAAAGGCGCGACGCGTGGGGTTGAGCAATGAATGCTTCATGTCAGTTCTCCTCCAGTTAGCCGGAAATTCTCCTCACCCCGGCTTGTTGCTTATTTTCTTGCAATTCCGGCGCAGGATCCTCTGTGTCCCTGCCGAAATTGCCCTACACCGCCAGCGCCCTGTCCCTTGCGTTGCGGATATGGGCGGTGAGCCGCTCCACGGCGTCTTCGACGGATCGCTTCTCGATGGCTTCGAGAATGGCGAGATGTTCCTTCATCACTGATTTGACGTGACCGGCGATGCGAAAGCGCTCCTGATTGATGAGGCGCATCTTGATCGAATTGACGCGGTACGCATTCGAGATGATCGAATTGCCGAGCGCATCAATAAAGGCGTCGTGCATGCCCCAGTCCACCTGCTGCGCGTGCTGATCCAGTTCCGGCGATTCACCGCCTTTTTCAGCCGCTTCGGCAATATCGCGGTGCTGTTTCAACAGCTTGGCGATGGTCTCGTCGGAGGCCGAACGGGTAAAGAGCGCCACGGCCTCCTTTTCGAGAAAGATACGGAACTGGAATGCCTCGCGGATGAGGTTGATGTCGATATGGGCGACCTGCAATCCCCGCTGCGGCACGGTCTTGATCAGACCTTCCGCCTCCAGCCTCGGAATTGCTTCCCGGATCGCGCCCAGCGGCAGACCGGTCAATTCCACGAGGCGGCGTTGCGAGATGAATTGCCCAGGGCGAACGTCGCGCGAGAGAAGGTGATGCGTAAAGCTTTCATACGCCCGTTCCCGCAATGTCTGTTCGCCGGTATCGTCCATGCTCAACCTTTCAAGGTCTGTTCAGGCGGCCTGTTTGCGAAACAGCGCGTCGAAAGCGCCTTCGATCTGCCGCCGGTCCTCCGGTGAAATGGCAACGAGCGGCGCGCGCACGTCAGACCAGATATTTTCCCCTGTCGTGTGTGATACCAGCACCTTGACGGCGGGCGTAACCGGAAACTTCAGAAGTTCCACAACAAGATCGACGATGCGTGGGTCGTCCTTGCCGTCAACGGCCATGGCGCGCACTTCCTGCGTGAGGAAATTGGCGACGCCTGATATCGCGCCCTGACCGCCGAGGCGAACGCCCTTGGCGAGATCGCGCTCATCGCCGATCAGGATGGCGAGATCACCGTGCTCCTTCAGCAGACGCTCGGTATGTGCCCAATTGCCGGAGGAATCCTTCACACCGGTGACAATCCCCGGGAAGGCCTTCTTGAGACGACCCACCAGCTCGACCGACAGTGTCACCATGGTCACGGAAGGGATGTTATAGACGAGAATGTCGCGCGCGCCCTTGCCGATCTTTTCGAAAACCGCCGAGAACCAGGCAAACAAGCCGTCATCGCTGACATTCTTGAAATAGGAGGGCGGGGCGAGAAGAATATTGCGGGCACCTGCGTTCAGGGCCTCGGCGGATTGGTCGGCCGCATCTTCGATGGAATCCACGAGAACGCCGGTGACCAGACGGGAAGGCGCAATGCCTGCCTCAATGAAGCGGGAGAGAATGACCTGCCGTTCGCGGCTGCCGACGGAGCATCCCTCGCCGGTGGTGCCGAAGAGCGTCACGCTGTCGCAGCCATTTGCAAGGCAGCGGCGGGCATGCGCGATCATGGCTTCGAAATCGACGGTTCCGTCAGTTTTGAAAGGGGTCGTCAGGGCTGCCGAAAGGCCGAATTTCTGGGTCAATTAAGATGCTCCTCCAAGATGGCTGCAGATTGATGGCATACTGACATGTTAGTTGTAAAGCGGTAATTACAAGATGATTGTTCGGTAGGCTGGAATGGTGGGCGGATTGGTTCTGGAGGCTGCTTGACGGGGTATGTTGCATCCGGTGGGGCATGGTATGTTTGCGGCGGTTTTCGCAGATGCCATTTTTCCGCGGAACACCCAAAAATGCTAAAATAAAATTTGACTGTTTCAGTAAAGATTTTTATCAGGCAATCTGTTCGTGGGATAAAGGGAAGTATCATGACCGTTGTGGAGCCGTCAGCGCCTGTGGAAGAGATTGAGCAGAGCCGAGTGAAGCGCCTGAGGGCTGCAACGCGCGGCGCGCATGGCGGTCTCGATACCTTCATCATGGCAGCCAAGCCGTTCGAGAGCCGGGAGAACTTCGGCAAATTCGTGGAAACGCAATATCTTTTCCATCGCGACCTCGATGCCTTCTTCTCCAACGCAACGCTCGATAGCTTGCTGCCCGATCTCAAAGGCCGCCGCCGTCTCTCCATGATCGAGCAGGACCTTGCCGATCTCGGTCACGCTATTCCCGAAACGGAAGCCCCACGCTTTACTGACGAAACGCCGTTCGATCTGCCGGAGGCCATGGGCTGGCTTTACGTGGTCGAAGGTTCCAATCTCGGTGCGGCTTTCCTCCTGAAAGATGCGGCGAAGCTTGGCCTCAGCGAAGAATTCGGCGCGCGCCATCTGGCCGGCGCTCCGGAAGGGCGTGGCCTGCACTGGCGCACCTTCACCGCCGCGCTCGATGAAATTTCGCTGACGGTCGAAGAGGAAGAGCGTGTTGTCGCAGGCGCCGAGGCTGCCTTCCGCGCCGTGCATGCCTATGCGCAGCAGCGTCTCGTCTGAGGTTTTGGCATAGCTCCGTGATTGAAAATGGCGGCCGGTAGGTTAGCTAAAATTTGCCGACAGAACTCGCTCAGCATTCGACGTCATCCTCGGGCTTGACCCGAGGATCCATTGATTTCAGTGGGTTATGGATCCTCGGGTCAAGCCCGGGGATGACGGCGGAGAGGTTGGAGCTTTTTCGTCGCGTATATTGGGGACGGCTCGAGGCCCGTCCTTTTTCTATTTATAACTGCCGAATAAACAGGCAAATATTTTGACCAAATGATAAATTTTTTATCTTTTGGTCAAGGCTCAATGTGTCCCAAAATTTTATCCATTTGATAAAATTATTTTATTTGGTCTGGCACAGAACCTGCTACTCTTTTGTCAAGTCAGGAGACACCTGACGCTAAAAAGGGAACAGCAAAATGGAAGTTGGTGTTTTTATACCGATCGGAAACAATGGGTGGCTCCTCTCCGAAAACGCGCCGCAATACAAGCCGAGCTTCGACTTGAACAAGGCGATCACGCTGAAGGCGGAGAAATACGGTTTCGACTTTGCGCTTTCGATGATCAAGCTGCGCGGCTTCGGCGGCAAGACCGAATTCTGGGACTATAATCTGGAATCCTTCACGCTGATGGCGGGCCTCGCTGCCGTCACCTCCAAGATCAAGCTGTTCGGCACGGCCGCCACGTTGGTCATGCCGCCGGCCATCGTTGCCCGCATGGCGACAACGATCGACTCCATTTCCGGCGGCCGCTTCGGCATCAACCTGATTACCGGCTGGCAGCGTCCTGAATACAGCCAGATGGGACTTTGGCCGGGCGATGATTATTTCGGTGATCGCTACGAATATCTCGGCGAATACACCACCGTCCTGAAAGAGCTGTTGACGGACGGGCAATCGGACCACAAGGGCAAGTTCTTCCAGATGGAGGATTGCCGGATGAAGCCGGTGCCGCAGGGTGACGTGAAGCTCATCTGCGCCGGTTCGTCCAATTCCGGCATGGCGTTTTCGGCCAAATTCGCCGATTACAGCTTCTGCTTTGGCGTCGGCGTCAATACGCCGAAGGCCTTCGCGCCCACCAATGAGCGACTTCTGGCGGCAACCGAAAAGACCGGCCGCGACGTTAAATCCGTCGTGCTGACCATGATCCTTGCCGAGGAAAAATCCGAGGATGCCTGGGCGAAGTGGGAGCACTACAAGGCGGGCGCGGATGAGGAGGCGATCAAGTGGCTCGGCCTGCAGAGTTCTGTCGACACCAAATCCGGCTCGGATACGAATGTTCGGCACATGTCCAATCCCGTCTCGGCGGTCAACATCAACATGGGAACGCTGATAGGCTCCTATGAGGAAGTGGCGGCCATGCTGGATGAAATGAGCGAAGTGCCGGGAACGGGCGGCGTGATGCTGACCTTCGACGATTTCCTCGAAGGCGTCGAAAAATTCGGCAAATATGTGCAGCCGCTAATGAAGAGCCGCAAGCATGTTCTGGCCGAACTGGAGGCAGCGGAATGAGTGAAGCCGTCGTGGCGGGTTACAAGGGGCCGGAGAGCCGTTCGGAAAGCGTGACGCTTCCCGCAAGGCCCGAGCCAATTACCCTGAAGCCCAGCGAGACCGCCGTTGTCGTGGTCGACATGCAGAACGCCTATTCGACCGAAGGCGGTTATGTCGACCTTGCCGGGTTCGATATTTCCGGAGCCAAGGGCACTATCGCCAACATCAAGAAGACGCTGGATGCAGCGCGGGCGGCGGGCGTTCAGGTCATCTATTTCCAGAATGGCTGGGACAAGGACTATGTCGAGGCGGGCGGGCCGGGTTCGCCCAACTGGCACAAGTCCAACGCGCTGAAGACGATGCGCAAAAGGCCGGAACTGCAGGGCCAGTTGCTGGCCAAGGGAACGTGGGATTACGCCATTGTCGACGAGTTGCAGCCGCAGCCCGGCGATATCTTGGTGCCGAAGACGCGTTACAGCGGTTTCTTCAACACCAATATGGACAGCGTGTTGCGCGCCCGCGGCATCCGCAATCTGGTCTTCGTCGGCATCGCCACCAATGTCTGTGTCGAAAGCTCACTACGCGACGCTTTCCATCTCGAATATTTCGGGGTGATGCTGGAGGATGCCACGCATCATCTGGGTCCAGATTTTATCCAGCAGGCGACGGTCTACAATGTCGAGAAATTTTTCGGCTGGGTGGCGACCGTCAATGATTTCTGCGGTGTGATTTCGCAGGCCGCACCTGTCACCGATTGATTGAGAAACACAAAGAGGAGAACGAAATGCCGAAAAAGATCGTCGTGCCCGCTGGTACCAGCAAGCCTATCGCTCCCTTTTCGCCGGGAACCCTTGCCGATGGCGTGGTTTACGTTTCCGGCACGCTGCCCTTCGACAAGGACAATAATGTCGTGCATGTGGGCGATGCCAGCGCGCAGACCCGTCATGTTCTCGAAACCATCAAGTCAGTCATCGAAACCGCTGGCGGCACGATGGAGGACGTGACGATGAACCACATCTTCATCACCGACTGGGCGAACTACCAAGCGGTCAACATTGTCTACGCCGAATATTTCCCCGGCGACAAGCCGGCGCGTTATTGCATCCAGTGCGGCCTCGTAAAGCCTGACGCGCTGGTGGAAATCGCCACCGTCGCCCATATCGGCAAATAGGGGCGACACGGCAAGATGATGCATTTCGAGGTTCATGGCCGCGCCGAGCCTGAGGCGCCCACTATCCTGCTGTCATCGGGACTGGGCGGATCGGGTGCCTATTGGGCGCCGCAGATCGAAGCTCTTTCCGATCATTTCCGGATCGTCACCTATGACCATCGCGGAACCGGCAGGACGGGCGGCGAAGTGCCGGCGGATGGCGGCATATCGGCGATGGCGGATGATGTTCTGGAGATCGTCTCGGCTCTGAACCTCGAAAAATTTCACTTCATGGGTCATGCGCTCGGCGGTCTGATTGGCCTCGATATCGCGCTGCGCCAGCCCGGCCTCATCGACAGGCTTGTTCTTATCAATGCCTGGAGCAAGGCCGATCCGCATTCCGGACGTTGTTTCGATGTGCGGATCGAGCTTCTGGAAAAATCCGGCGTTGAGGCTTTCGTGAAGGCCCAGCCGCTGTTTCTTTATCCGGCGGCGTGGATGTCGGACCATCAGGAGAGGCTGGCGCGGGACGACGCGCATGGTGTCGCGCATTTTCAGGGCAAGGCAAATGTGCTTCGGCGCATCGCGGCGCTCAGGGCCTTCGATATCGATACCCGTCTTGGCGAGATCGACAATCCGGTGCTGGTGGTGGCGACCAAGGATGATCTTCTGGTGCCCTATACCCGCTCGCTGCGTCTTGCGGAGGGTTTGCCGCAAAGTGAGCTTTGCCTTCTCGATTTCGGGGCGCATGCGGTCAATATCACCGAGACTGACCTTTTCAACGCACGGCTTTTACGGTTTCTGCTGCCGGCAACACGGCCATTCGGACAGGATTTTTAAGACAATGACGACAGCACTCGACGACAAGGCACTTGCAGCACTTTTCACCGCGGCACGCACCCATAATGGCTGGGCTGACAAGCCGGTCGGCGACGAGACACTGAGAGCGCTTTACGATCTGACGAAGATGGGGCCGACCTCGGCCAATTGCTCGCCGGCGCGTTTCGTGTTCGTGCGCAGCCCGGAAGCCAAGGAAAGGCTGAGGCCCGCGCTTTCTTCGGGCAATCTCGAAAAGACCATGGCTGCACCGGTGACGGTGATCGCTGCTATCGACCGCGAATTTTACGAGAAACTGCCGGTGCTGTTTCCACATGCCGACGCGCGTTCGTGGTTTACCTCCAGCCCAGCTGTCGCCGAGGAAACGGCCTTCCGCAATGCCACTTTGCAAGCGGGTTATCTCATTATTGCGGCCCGCTCGTTGGGACTGGATACCGGGGCGATGTCCGGTTTCGACAAGGGCAAGGTTGACGCGGCGTTTTTCGCGGGCACGACGTGGAAATCCAATTTCCTGATCAATCTCGGTTACGGCGATCCGTCGAAACTGTTCGGTCGCCTGCCGCGCCTTGGCTTTGAAGAGGCCTGTGTCCTGGCTTGAGGGCCTGTTAAGGAAGGATGGTTTAGATGCGGATGATGTCTCTTGAAAAGGAAGCGGAAATGGAGACGAAGACTGCTGAGCAGCGCAGCCTCGAATACAGGAACGCTATGGCGCGGCTCGGTGCGGCGGTCAACATCGTCACCACGGACGGTGTGGCTGGACGTGCGGGTTTTGCAGCGACGGCCGTTTGCAGCGTTTCCGACAATCCGCCTACCTTGCTCGTCTGCCTCAATCGCAATGCTTCCGCCTACAAGGTGGTGAAGAGCAACGGCGTCATCTGCGTCAACACGCTTGCCTCAAAGCACGAGGCGCTGAGCACCCTGTTCGGCGGCAAGACGCCGGCGGACGAACGTTTCGCCGCCGGGCGCTGGGGTGTGCTCGAAACCGGCGCTCCGGTTCTGGAAGACGCGCTCGTTTCCTTCGATTGCCGCATCCGCGAGGCGCATGATGGCGGCACGCACGATATCCTGATCTGCGATGTCGTCGATATGAAGATTAATGAGGGCGAAGAAGCGCTGCTGTATTTCAACCGGCGTTACCGGGTGCTTTGAGGCGACCGTTTTGGCTGAGCACCAGCCCCAACCCCACCGTCGTATCCTCGGGCCTGACCCGAGGATCCACAACCCGACGCGCGATGGATCCTCGGGTCAAGCCCGAGGATGACGTCAAGGTGGAATGCGTTCTCAGAATTCGAAAGGGCGTTTCCGGTCTCCCGGAAACGCCCTTTCCGTTACTTGATCAGCGGCAGAAGATCGTTGATCGACTTCTTGGCGTCGCCGTAGAACATGCGGGTATTGTCCTTGTAGAACAGCGGGTTCTCGATGCCGGAATAACCCGTTCCCTGACCGCGCTTGGAGACGATGACCAGCTTGGATTTCCACACTTCCAGAACCGGCATGCCGGCGATGGGTGAGTTCGGATCGTCCTGTGCCGCCGGGTTGACGATGTCGTTGGAGCCGATGACGATGACGACGTCGGTATTGGGGAAGTCGTCGTTGATCTCGTCCATTTCCAGCACGATGTCGTAAGGCACCTTGGCTTCGGCCAGCAGCACGTTCATGTGGCCGGGAAGGCGGCCTGCCACCGGGTGGATGGCGAAACGCACGGTCTTGCCGTCAGCACGCAGCTTGCGGGTCAGTTCGGACACCGCGCTTTGTGCCTGTGCCACCGCCATGCCGTAACCGGGCACGATGATAACGCTGTCGGCATCGTTCAGCGCCGAAGCAACGCCTTCGGCGTCGATTGCTACCTGTTCGCCATCGATTTCCATCGCCGGACCCGTCGTGCCGCCGAAGCCGCCGAGGATGACCGAGATGAAGGAGCGGTTCATGGCCTTGCACATGATGTAGGACAGGATCGCACCCGAGGAACCGACCAGCGCGCCTGTCACGATCAGGAGATCGTTGCCGAGCGTGAAGCCGATGGCGGCGGCTGCCCAGCCGGAATAGCTGTTCAGCATCGAGACGACGACAGGCATGTCAGCGCCGCCGATGCCCATGATCAGGTGGTAGCCGATGAAGAAGGCGGCCAGCGTCATCAGCACCAGCGTCCATGCGCCGGCACCGTTGCAATACATGAGGAGCAGCACGAGCGACAGGATCGCAGCGCTTGCATTGAGGACATGTCCGCCCGGCAGCTTCTTCGCCTTGCCGTCCACCTTGCCGGCAAGCTTGCCGAAGGCAACGACCGAACCGGTGAAGGTGACGGCACCGATGAAGACGCCGAGGAAGACCTCGACCTTCATGATGGCCAGTTCTACCGGCGTCTTGTGGGCGAGGAGGGCGGAAAAGCCTGTTAGCAACGAACGCGCCGTCTCATCGAGCGAAGCGACATGCGCTTCCTCGATATGGGCGTTGAAGCCGATGAAGACGGCGGCAAGACCGACGAAGGAGTGAAGGGCTGCAACAAGCTGCGGCATCTCGGTCATCTGCACGCGGTTTGCGACGAAGTAGCCGAGAACGGAGCCACCCGCCAGCATCAGAAGCACGATGAACCAGTTGCCGACATCAGGTCCGAAGACCGTGGCGACAATGGCGAGACCCATGCCTGTTATGCCGTACCAGACGGCGCGTTTGGCGCTTTCCTGTCCGGAAAGGCCGCCGAGGGAAAGGATGAAAAGAACGGCTGCGGCAACATAGGCCGCGGAAACGATACCAATGGTCATAAAGTGTCCCCTACACGGCTCAGGACTTCTGGAACATGGCGAGCATGCGCCGTGTCACGAGGAAACCGCCGACGATGTTGATCGTCGCGATCAGGACGGAAAGCGAGGCAAGGAGCACCACCAGCCAGTTGCCGGAACCGATCTGCAGCAGCGCGCCGATAATGACGATGCCGGAAATCGCGTTCGTCACCGCCATCAGCGGCGTGTGCAGCGAATGGCTGACATTCCAGATGACAGAGAAGCCGATAAAGCAGGCGAGCACGAAGACGATGAAATGGCTCATGAAGCTTGCCGGCGCATAAAGGCCGACGAGAAGCAGAACCGCCGTGCCGATGACGAGCAGGCCGACCTGACTTTTCGTCTGCGCCTTGAACTCGGCCCGTTCCTTGGCGTGCTTTTCCTCAGGCGTAAGCTCTTTTGCTCTTTCCTTGGGTTTCTGCGCGGCAATGGCCTGGATCTTCGGTGGCGGCGGCGGGAAAGTGATCTCGCCCTGATACGTGACGGTCGCGCCGCGGATGACGTCGTCTTCCATGTTGTGAACCGGCTTGCCGTCCTTTGCGGGCGTCAGGTCGGTCATCATGTGACGGATGTTGGTGGAATAGAGCGTCGAGGCCTGTGTCGCCATGCGGCTCGGGAAATCCGTATAGCCGATGACGATGACGCCGTTGTCGGAGACGACGCGCTGATCGGGAACCGTGAGATCGCAATTGCCGCCTCGTTCTGCCGCGAGGTCGATGATAACAGAACCCGGCTTCATCATCGCTACCATATCGGCGAGCCACAGTTTCGGGGCGTCGCGGCCCGGAATGAGCGCGGTGGTGATGACGATATCGATCTGCGGAGCGAGTTCGCGGAACTTTTCGAGCTGCTTCTCGCGGAATTCCGGCGAGGAGGGGGCGGCATAACCGCCGGTGGCGGCACCATCCTGCTGTTCGGCGAAATCGAGATAGACGAATTCGGCGCCCATGGATTCGATCTGTTCGGCCACCTCAGGGCGAACGTCGAATGCATAGGTGATGGCGCCGAGCGAGGTGGCCGTCCCGATGGCGGCAAGACCGGCAACGCCAGCGCCGATGACCAGCACCTTGGCGGGCGGCACCTTGCCGGCGGCGGTCACCTGACCGGTGAAGAAGCGGCCGAAATTATTGCCGGCCTCGATGACCGCGCGATAACCGGCGATGTTGGCCATGGAGGACAGGGCGTCCATCTTCTGGGCGCGGGAAATGCGCGGCACCATGTCCATGGCGATGACATTTGCGCCCTTTTCCTTGGCCTGCTCCAGAAGGTCCTTGTTCTGGGCGGGATAGAAGAACGAGATCAGCGTCTTGTCCGAAGACAGGCGATCAATCTCCGACGTTTCCGGCGGACGAACCTTGGCGATGATGTCGGAACCGGCGTAAAGCGCATCGGCGCTGTCGACGATTGTCACACCGGCTGCGCGATAGGCGTCGTCGGAAAATCCCGCCGCCTTGCCTGCACCGGTTTCGAGGATGCAATCATATCCGAGTTTCTGCAATGCCTGGGCGCTGTCGGGCGTCATGCCGACGCGCGCTTCGCCCTCATATAATTCCTTAGGCGTCCCGATCTTCAAAATGGCTCTCCCTCTGCCTGAAAATACAGGGGGGTCATAACCCATTCAGGGGGGCTTTGTCTCCATATTGATTTTGTCTTGCCTGCGACGGAATGACAGCCCCTGCGACAGGCTCGTTCGATATGCTAGCCCGTGGCGCAATAAAAAAACCCGGCGCCTGCGCGCCGGGTTCCGAAAATGTCCGTGAGGATGTGGCTCAATCCATGGTGTGGATGTCGCGATCCTTGGTTTCCGGCAGGAACAGCAGGCCGACGACGAGCGTGATGCCTGCGAAAACGATCGGATACCAGAGGCCGTAATAGATGTCGCCTTTCGCCGCGCTCATCGCGAAGGCGGTGGCAGGCAGAAGGCCGCCAAACCAGCCGTTGCCGATGTGATAGGGCAGCGACATGCCGGAGTAGCGGATGCGGGTCGGGAACAGTTCGACCAGCAGGGCCGCGATCGGGCCATAGACCATCGTCACATAGATGACGAGCACGGTCAGGACCGCGATGATGACGACCCAGTTCACGGCGGCCGGATCGGCCACCATGGCGAAGGCGCCACCGCCGGCAATGGTGTAGACGGCCATCTCAGTCGCTCCGGCGGTCTCGGCCGGCGTCAGCAGCTTGTCCGCCACCAGCTTTTCGGTTGCAACCATCTTCTTGTCGGCGGCACGAACGGCTACCGCATTGAGGTTGAGCTCCGGGTTGGCTGCGATGAAGGCGTCCAGTTTTGCATCCGGCACCTGTGCCGCACCGCGCACCAGCGGGTAGCCGCCGTCGTGCAACGCGGTGTTGACCTGCTTCTGGAAGGCCTTGTCCTTTGCAGATGCATCCGCGCCGGCTGCGATGGCGTCGTAGCTGGCGATAGTGGCGTCGCCGATCTTGACGCTCGCCGGTTCGCCGGCCGCTCCCGCAACGACGTCATAGGGAACGGAGTTGCGCGTCAGGAACGAGGTGGCGATATCGCAGGATGTGGTGAATTTCGCCGTGCCTGTCGGGTTGAACTGGAACTTGCAGTCGCCCGGAGCTGCGGTCACGGTGGCGCGAACGCTGGCCTGCGCTTGCGCAAGTGCCGGGTTGCCCGCCCATGTGAGCGCCTTGAACAGCGGGAAGTAGGTCAGCATGGCGAGAACGAGACCGGCCATGATGATCGGCTTGCGGCCGATCTTGTCGGAAAGCCAGCCGAAGATCACGAAGAAGCTGGTGCCGAGGATAAGCGCTGCCGCGACCATGATGTTGGCCGATTGCCCGTCCACCTTCAGAATGCTTTGCAGGAAGAACAGTGCGTAGAACTGGCCGGTGTACCAGACGACGGCCTGACCGATGACGGCGCCGACGAGGGCAAGCAGGGCGATCTTGGCGTTTTTCCACTGGCCGAAGGCTTCGCTGAGCGGGGCCTTGGAGGTTTTGCCCTCTTCCTTCATCTTCTTGAAGGCGGGGGATTCGTTCATTTTCAGGCGGATCCAGACGGATACGCCGAGCAGCAGAACGGAAACGAGGAAGGGAATGCGCCAGCCCCAGGCGGCGAAGGCTTCCTTGCCGAGTGCGAATTGCACACCGAGGATGACCACCAGCGAGAGGAACAGGCCGAGCGTCGCCGTCGTCTGGATCCACGAGGTGTAATAGCCCCTGCGGCCGTTGGGCGCGTGTTCGGCCACGTAAGTTGCAGCACCGCCATATTCACCGCCGAGCGCCAGACCCTGCAGCATTCGCAGAACGATCAGGATGATCGGAGCGGCGATGCCGATCTGCGATGCGCTGGGCAGCACACCGACGAGGAAGGTCGAAACGCCCATGATCAGGATCGTGACGAGAAAGGTATATTTACGGCCGACAATGTCGCCCAAGCGGCCGAACACCAGTGCACCGAAGGGGCGCACGAGGAAGCCGGCGGCAAAGGCCAGAAGCGCAAAGATGTTGCGTGTCGTTTCCGGATATTGGCTGAAGAAGTTCGCACCGATATAGATCGCGAGCGAGCCGTATAGATAGAAGTCATACCATTCGAAGACCGTTCCGAGAGAAGAGGCGAAAATCACCTTCTTCTCTTCACCCGTCATCGGACGGGCTGCGCCGCTTACGGCTGCAACATTTGCCATTGTCTGTCCTCCACAGATGTCCCAATCGGCGCATTGCGGAGCCCATCTCTCTCCTCCGGGCAAACCTTACGGCTGCAATGCGCGTGATGTCAGAGTGACAGAAAATTAACCCCAATAAGAGCGATGCTTTCGGATTATGACTTTAGTCTAATGTATAATGTGCAAAAATGTCGCAGGGCGGTTTTGGCCTGCCCGCACCGGATGGCCTGAAACGCGCCTTTTTTCTTGACACAAACAAGAAACCTTCTAATAGCTTCTGGCGAAGAAGGAGCATCACCTTGCGCATGCATGTTGCAGACATGTTCGTCATGGAAGGACCGGCACAATCCGCCGGCGATGATCCGCGCCTTTCTTATTCTATCCGAATTACGGCCAAAACGACGATTAAAACCGTCTGACGTCTCTGGCCACCGCTCTCTCCCCGGTTTGGCCGGGGATCGTGGAAGCCGCGATCTAATGCGGGTTCCCACCTCACCAAAAAGAGGAGAGACAGAAAGAGAGCTTGATCATGGGTTTCAAAGTTGCAATTGCAGGCGCCACCGGCAACGTCGGTCGCGAAATGCTCAATATCCTGGCCGAACGCGGTTTTCCCGCCGATGAAGTCGTGCCGCTTGCTTCCGCCCGTTCGCAGGGCACGGAAGTCTCCTATGGCGATCGCACGCTGAAGGTCTCTAACCTCGAAAACTACGATTTTTCCGACACCGATATTTGCCTGATGTCTGCCGGCGGTGATGTGTCCAAGAAGTGGTCGCCGAAGATCGGCCAGCAGGGCTGCGTCGTCATCGATAACTCGTCCGCATGGCGCTACGATCAGGACGTTCCGCTGATCGTTCCCGAAGTCAACGCCGATGCGGTAGCGGGCTTCACCAAGAAGAACATCATTGCCAACCCGAATTGCTCCACGGCACAGCTCGTCGTCGCGCTGAAGCCGCTGCATGACTTCGCCAAGATCAAGCGCGTCGTCGTCTCCACCTACCAGTCCGTTTCCGGCGCCGGCAAGGAAGGCATGGACGAGCTTTTCCAGCAGACCCGCGCCGTCTTCGTGGCCGATCCGGTCGAAACCAAGAAGTTCACGAAGCGTATCGCCTTCAACGTCATTCCGCATATCGATGTCTTCATGGAAGACGGCTATACAAAGGAAGAGTGGAAGGTTCTGGCGGAAACCAAGAAGATGCTCGATCCGAAGATCAAGGTAACCTGCACGGCTGTGCGCGTTCCGGTCTTCATCGGTCATTCGGAATCTGTCAACATCGAGTTCGAAAACGAGATCACCGCCGATCAGGCGCGTGACATCCTGCGCGAAGCGCCGGGTTGCCTCGTCATCGACAAGCATGAAGATGGCGGCTACATCACCCCGGTCGAATCCGCCGGTGAGGACGCAACCTACATCTCGCGTATCCGCGAAGATGCGACGGTTGAAAACGGCCTCAACATCTGGGTTGTTTCGGACAATCTGCGCAAGGGCGCTGCCCTCAATGCCATCCAGATCGCCGAACTCCTGGTCAATCGTGGTCTCATCAAGCCCCGCAAGGCGGCTGCCTGATCTACGATACGATTTTTTAAGGTTCGTTAAGTATAACCCGTCTGTTCTGTGTGGGGCAGGCGGGTTTTATAATTGGCGAGATCACGGCCAGTTTATTTGCAGGCCTTGCTGTCGAAAGGCAATTTAGGCCGCCAAAAGACAGTTTTGGCACCTGAATCATACAGTATTGACGGTTTGGTTCTCGGGAAAAATTCCCCAAAGGATATCGAAGGCAGATTTTGATGCGGGCAATGAAGGTAATTCTGGCTGGTGTGGCCATGGTTTCGGTTCTGGCAGCGACGCCGATTATGGCTGCACAATGCAGCAACACCTCGGCGGGCTTTGATGCCTGGGTCGGCGCCTTCAAGCAGGAAGCCGCGGGCCGCGGCGTCAGCGCCTCGGTGCTTGACCGTGCCTTCTCCGGCGTCTCCTACAACCAGGCGACGATCCGCGCCGATCGCGGTCAGCACAGCTTCAAGCTGTCCTTCGAACAGTTCATGCAGAAGCGCGGTGGTCAGACGATCATTTCACGCGGCAAGACCATGAAGAAGAACAATGCAGCTCTGTTTGCGTCCATCGAACGCGCTTACGGCGTGCCGGCTGGTCCGCTGCTCGCCATCTGGGGCATGGAAACCGGTTTTGGCGGCTTCATGGGCAACCAGCATACGCTTTCCGCCGTTGCGACGCTTTCCTTCGACTGCCGTCGTTCGGATTATTTCACCGAGCAGCTTTATGCGGCGCTGAAGCTCGTTGGCAGCGGCTCGCTGAACGTCAACGCCAAGGGCGCTGCCCATGGTGAAATCGGCCAGACGCAGTTCCTGCCGCTGAACGTCGTGCGCTATGGCGTGGATTTCGACCGCGACGGCCGTATCGATCTCGTCGGCTCGCGCGCCGATGCGCTGGCTTCCACCGCGAACTTCCTCGTCGGCCATGGCTGGCAGCGTGGTGCGGGCTATCAGCAGGGTCAGGCGAACTATGCCGCCATTCAGGGCTGGAACGCTGCAAGCGTCTACCAGCAGGCCATTGCGTTCATCGGCAAGGCGATCGACGGCCAATAAGGCTGTTTCTGCGGACTAAAATTTCGCTTTCGTCATGCCGGACTTGATCCGGCATCCAGCGACGTAGCGTCCGACAGAGGCTTCCCGCATAACCGACGTGATCCTCGGGTCAAGCCCGAGGATGACGAAGGAGAGGTTTGATTGCCGGGCAGATTAATGGCCACCCAGGACGTCTCGCTCTCTCAATCCGCTTCAATCACAGGTCCGGGCGGCGAAAGTCGCCCGTTTTGCTGTCCATCACCCACAATTCTCCGGTCGAAATATCGAACCATGCGCCGTGCAGCTTCACCTTGCCGGCGGTTTCCTGCGCCTTGACGAAGGGGAAGCCGCGCAGATTGGCGATGGAGTTGCGGATGGAAACGCGCTCCAGCGCTGTCTGGCGCTCGGAGGCGGTCATGATGTCGTTGCTCTGGATCTGTTCGGCCGCCGATTTGACCATGTTCATCCATTTACCGATGAAATCGCCGGGTGACAGTGGCTCGAGATTGGGATCGAGTGCTGCCTGAATGCCGCCGCAGCGGCCGTGGCCCATGACGACGATGTCCTTCACCTTCAGAACCTGCACGGCATATTCGATGGCGGCGGAGGTGGCGTGGTACTGTCCATCCGGCTCATAGGGCGGCACCATGTTGGCGACGTTCCGCATGACGAAAAGCTCTCCCGGTCCGCAGTCGAAAATGGTTTCCGGCGCCGAACGGGAGTCACAACAGGCAATGAACAGGGTCTGCGGTTTCTGTCCGGTCTCGGCCAGAACGCGATATCTTTCGCGTTCGTCGACATAACGACCGCTCATGAAGTTCTTGTAGCCGTTGAGAAGGTTTTCCGGAAAATCTTTCATCTATCGCAGTACCGTTGTGCTTGGACCAAGATCAAGAGAAGAACTCGGTGCGTTGAAGACCAATCCTTTGGAGCATTTTCGCTTTTCTTCGAACCGCGAAGCCGCTCCAACTCCTTGTTTCCGCATTTCCAGCCGGAAAACCGGGGGCCACTTTTCCTGGAAATGCTCTAGTCGCTATTTGCGCTTGCTGCGCGAAGGATGCAAGAGATGACGCATCTGCACCATGGCCATGGGTGTGGAGAGACTTGAAGAGTCGGTCTCCAGCGTCAGTTCGTTCATGTCGCGTTTTTTGGTGCGGGCCAGAATTTCGAAGACGCTGGCGGTTGCCAGCTGCAGCGCCTTTTCATCATCGAGACCTTCCAGCAGGCGGGCGAGGAACAGCGCCGACATCAGGTCGCCGAGACCGTTCGGCGCATTTTCGATGGCGCGATGTTCGACAAGCAGTGCGTGGCGGCCGCTGAGGTAGAGGTTGCCGGTGCCGCCCGTCATCATCGGCACGGCTGAGGTGACCAGCATTTTCGGCGGGCCGAGGGAAAGTGCGGCATCCATGATGGCATTGTTGGTCTCAAGCTCGGCGCCGCTCATCCAGGCCAGTTCATAACGGTTTGGCGTGGCGACCGTGGCAAGCGGGATGAGGTGATCACGGATGGCTTCGGCAGTCTCAAGGGGAATGTAAAGCCCGCCCAGATCGCCCATGACCGGGTCACAGGCATAAATCAGCGACGGGTTCTTTTCCTTCAGATTGCGGATCAGCCTTGCGACGGAGCGCACCTGCGCCGCGCTGCCGAAATAACCGGTCAGGACAGCCTTGACCTCGCCGATCCATTTGGCGTTTTCGAGGTCGGTCATTGCCTTGTCGAAATCGTCGTCCTGAAAGCGCATGCGGGTGGACGGGCCGTGGCCGGGATGCCAGGGCATGACGATGGTGGGCACCGCCCAGACCGGATAACCCAGCGTCTCAAGCGCAAAGACCGCCGCGCGGTTGCCGACGGAGCCACGCATGACATGGCTGGAAATGACGATGACAGCGCCCTGTGTATTTTCCTGCATCACGGCCTTCTTGCTTTCAAACGAGGCAGAAAGCCCGCAAGTGCACCTCGCCCTGCCACTGCCAAAGATCAAGATGCGCTCTCATGACATATCGCAAGCCCGGTTTCCACCGTTAATCCCGCAAGGGTCTGTCCCGCAAAAGCATGGCGCGGTCAGGTTCTTTGTCTCTGCCAGCGTCACCTGCGTGTCATTGCGGGATTGCCGAAGTACTCTATAGTTGTACCATGCTTGATCTCGTCATTGCCTATTGGCCGCATATCCTTGCCGTTCTCTCGATTTTGATGGGAACCGTGGCGGCCGTGCATGCCACGATGACGAAGGAGGAGGTCCGCTCCGCGCTTGGCTGGGTCGGTGTTATCGTGCTGTCGCCCATCGTCGGCGCGGTCATCTATGCGATTGCCGGCATCAACCGCATCCGCCGGTCCAATATCACGCAGAAGCGGTCCTTCATGCTGGACGAGATCATGGATCGCGTGGCGCGTCTGGATGCGAGCGGGGACATGATCGCCGCGCGCTTCGGACGGCGTTTCGAGGCTATGAAGACGCTGGGCGACCGGGTGACGCGCCATGCGTTGACGACCGGCAACGGTATCGAGCCGCTTGTGACCGGAGACGCGGCCTATGCCGCCATGCTGGAGGCGATCGGGGAGGCGAAGCGGTCGATCATTCTCGAAACATATATTTTCGACAATGACCGGATCGGTGCCCGTTTTGTCGCGGCGCTCGAAAGAGCGAAGTTTCGCGGCGTGGAGGTGCGTGTGCTGGTGGATGCAGTGGGTGCCCGTTATTCCGTGCCGAGCATCCTGCCGACGCTCAGGGAAAAGGGCATCGTCTGCGATGTCTTCAACGGCAATGTCATCATGGGGCTGCGGCTGCCCTATGCCAATCTGCGCACCCACCGCAAAATCCTCGTGGTGGACGGGCGCATTGCATTTAGCGGCGGCATGAATATCCGCGAGGGGTTCACGCTGGAATTTGGCGGCGAAAGCCAGTCGCACGACACGCATTTCAAGATCACCGGACCGGTGGTATCGGATTTTTTCTCCATCGCGGCGGAGGACTGGCGCTTCACGACAAAGGAGCTTCTGGATGCGCCGGTCTGGGATATCGCCATTCCCGACGGCGTGCCGGGCTCGCAGATCGTCGCCCGCGTCTGCTCCTCGGGGCCGGACAGGAGCATCGAGACCAGTCACAAGATGCTGATGGGGGCATTTTCCGTCGCCCGTTCCTCCATTCTCATCATGTCGCCCTATTTTCTCCCCGATCGGGAGCTTATTTCGGCGCTCATTACCGCAGCAAGGCGCGGGGTCGTGGTGGATATCATCGTGCCGAAAAGCAACAATCTGGTGCTTGTGGACAGGGCGATGACGGCGCAATTCGACCAGATGCTGAAGAATTATTGCCGCATCTGGCGGGCGACGGGGGCTTTCAACCATTCCAAGCTTCTGGTGATCGACGGGCGCTGGAGCTACATCGGTTCTTCCAATCTCGATCCGCGTTCTTTGCGGTTGAACTTTGAGATCGATCTCGAAGTTATGGATGAGGAATTCGCAGCAACGATCGGGGAGCGCATCCGGGATGCACGTGCGACCGCCTTGCCCGTGCGGCTCAGCGAACTGAATGCGCGGCCATTCGTTGTCCGTTTTGTGGAGCGTGTCCTGTGGCTCGCTTCGCCTTATCTTTAGAATGCGGTGCGTCCGACGGGGCGCTGCGCGAGACCGGAGGCATAAACGCGTGAAAAAGAACGGTTTGCTGGAGGATGAAAAAACGGCTTTGACGAAAAACACCAGCCTGTCCGCCTTCGTCATGCAGTCGCTGCGCGACCGCCGTCAGCGGCAGAGTGCGGCACCGGCGACGAAAGATCACTCCTTTCCGGTGATCGCCTCCTACAATGTGCATAAATGCGTTGGCCGTGACCGCAAGTTCGATCCCGATCGCACCAGCCGCGTCATTCAGGAAATCGGTGCTGACATCATCGCGCTTCAGGAGGCGGATAGCCGTTTCGGCGAGCGCACCGGCCTGCTTGATCTCGCCCGGCTGGAGCGGGAAAGCGGCCTCATCCCAGTGCCGGTGCTGGCCGGTGTGAAGGCTCATGGCTGGCACGGCAATGTCGTCCTGTTCAAGGAAGGCGCCGTCAGGGATGTGCATACGCTGAAATTGCCGGGGCTGGAGCCGCGCGGCGCGCTCGTCGTGGAACTGGATCTGAAAAGCGGCGGCACGCTGCGGGTCATCGCCGCCCATTTCGGCCTTCTCAGGCATTCCCGCGCCCAGCAGGCGAAAGCGCTGATCGGCCTTCTGGAAGCGCGCAACGAATGTGCGACCATTCTCATGGGAGACCTGAATGAATGGCGTCTCGGCAACGGTTCGTCGCTCAATACGTTCCGGGATGCTTTCGGCGCCCTGCCGCCGGCGGTGCCGAGTTTTCCGTCCAACCTGCCGGTGCTGGCGCTCGACAGGATCATCGCCAATCGAAAAGGGCTGATCGAGCAGGTGGAGGCGCATGACAGCGCGCTGGCGCGTATCGCCTCGGACCATCTGCCGCTGAAGGCTGCGGTCCGGACCGATCTTCTTCCGATCTGATCTTGCCACGGCAAGCTATGCCGCAGGCAAAGTCCGGAGCCAGGCCGGCGTTAAATCCGCTGCACCGCCGTCAAGTGGCTACGCGAGCGCGCTTCCAGCAAGGATGTGCGAATGGCTTCCATCAACCGCTCGCGATTGTTTCTGGTCTTGCCTCTGTCGAGATTTTGCGCGGAAAGCGCGAGATCAAGACCCTCATGCATCACTATCGAATAGGCAACGGTCGTTGCCCAGCTTTCGTAGTCCTGCTCCATCATGTAGCCCCTGAACTAAATCATTTAGTCCGAATCACCCTGTTCTTGGAAATTACCACAAAATACAAAGCATAAAATAGCACTGTTTCTTGCAGTTCTCTTCGTGTGATGGCTCTATATTGATTTTCGACAGTTTTAAAGCGGGGCAATATAGCCGTATTTGCCACTTAAGCATTTGAATCTGATTCTATTTCAGGATGGTTGCATAGACGTTCCCGCCCATGAAAAACGCCGCGCATCCGGGGGGATGCGCGGCGGGCTTGCGTCGAAGGTGGCGGTGGATGGGAGTATGGTTTCAGCCGGCCTTTTCGAGCTTGTAGTCCGAATTGGCCGGTTCTTCCTGCTTGTGCTGGATGAGCGGGCGGTTGCCCGACAGCTTGCGCACCAGCACGTAGAAGACCGGTGTCATGAAGATGCCGAAGAACGTCACGCCGATCATGCCGGAGAAGACAGCGACACCCATGGCCGCGCGCATTTCCGCACCTGCACCGGTGGAGACGACCAGCGGCACCACGCCCATGATGAAGGCGAGCGAGGTCATCAGGATCGGGCGAAGACGAAGCCGGCTTGCCTCGACCGCCGCCTGAAGCGGCGTTCGTCCCTCGAATTCCAGCTCGCGGGCGAATTCCACGATCAGGATCGCGTTCTTCGCCGACAAGCCCACAAGGACGACAAGGCCGATCTGCGTAAAGATGTTGTTATCCCCTCCCGTCAGCCAGACGCCGGTCAGGGCCGCGAGCACACCGAGTGGCACGATCAGAATGATCGCGATCGGCAATGTGAGGCTTTCATATTGCGCAGCCAGGACGAGGTAAACCAAGAGCAGCGCCAGCGGGAAGACGACGATGCTGGAGTTGCCGGCAAGGATCTGCTGGTAGGTCAGGTCCGTCCATTCGTAGTCAATCCCGGCCGGCAGGTTTTCCGCGAGGATTTTTTCCATCGCTGCCTGCGCCTGTCCAGAGGAATAGCCCGGTGCCGGACCGCCGTTGATATCGGCTGCAAGGAAGCCGTTATAGCGGTTGGTGCGTTCCGGTCCCGTCGTCGCATCCACCTTCAGCAGCGTCGAAAGCGGGATCATCTGACCCGTTGCGGAGCGAACCTTCAGGCGGCCGATATCTTCCGCATGGGCGCGGAACTGCGCATCGGCCTGCACACGCACGCTATATGTCCGCCCGAAGGCGTTGAAGTCGTTGACATAGAGCGAACCCAGATAGATCTGCAGCGTCTGGAAGACGTCGCTGACCGAAACGCCCAGCTGCTCGGCCTTGGCACGGTCGAGATCGGCGAAGAGCTGCGGCACGTTGATCTGGAAGCTGGAGAAGATGCCCGCCAGCTCCGGCGTCTGGTATGCCTTGGCGATCACGGCTTTCGCCGCTTCGTCAAGCGTCTGGTAGCCGTAACCGGCGCGGTCCTCGATCTGCAGCTTGAAGCCGCCCGTCTGGCCGAGACCGTTGACCGGCGGCGGCGGGAACATGGCAATGAAGGCATCCTGAATGCCCGCATATTTCTGGTTCAGCTGCATGGCGATGGCGCCGCCGGACAGTTCCGGCGTCTTGCGCTTTTCGAAGTCATCGAGAATCGCGAAGACGATGCCGGAGTTGGAGCCGATGGTGAAGCCGTTGATCGACAGGCCCGGGAAGGCGATGGCGTGGCTGACGCCGGGCGTTTCCATGGCGATATCGCTCATCCGCTTGATGACGCTTTCCGTCCGGTCGAGTGTTGCGCCATCAGGAAGCTGGGCAAAGCCGATCAGGTACTGCTTGTCCTGCGCCGGCACGAAGCCGCTCGGAACGGTCGTGAACATGCCGTAGGTTGCAGCCACCAGCGCCATATAGACCAGCATCACCAGGCTCTTGCGCGTCACCAGCCCGCCCACGGTCTTGCCGTAGCCGTTTGAGGCGGCGCCGAAGGCGCGGTTGAAGCCGCGGAAGAACCAGCCGAAAATCCGGTCCATGAAGCGGGTCAGCCAGTCTTTCGGTGCACCGTGCTCTTTGAGCAGCAGTGCCGCGAGAGCGGGTGACAGCGTCAGCGAATTGATCGCCGAAATGACGGTGGAGATGGCGATGGTCAGTGCGAACTGCCGGTAGAACTGGCCTGAGAGGCCGGAGATAAAGGCAAGAGGCACGAAGACCGCAACCAGAACCAGCGCGATTGCGATGATTGGTCCGGACACTTCACGCATCGCCTTATAGGTGGCGTCACGCGGCGAGAGCCCGTTTTCGATGTTTCGTTCGACGTTTTCGACGACCACGATCGCGTCATCCACCACGATGCCGATGGCGAGCACCAGCCCGAACAGCGTTAGCGCGTTGATGGAAAACCCGAAAGCATACATGACGGCGAAGGTGCCGATGATCGAGACCGGAACGGCGATCAGCGGAATGATCGATGCGCGCCATGTCTGCAGGAAGAGGATGACGACCAGCACCACGAGGCCAACGGCCTCGAGGAGTGTATCAACGACCTTTTCGATGGAGGAGCGCACGAATTTCGTCGTGTCGTAGACGATCTCGTATTTCACGCCGTCAGGCATTGCCAGCTGCAGATTGTCCATCGTGGCGCGGACATTGTCGGCGATTTCGATGGCGTTGGAGCCGGGGGCCTGGAGAACTGCCACAGCCACGGCGGGTTCACCGTCGAGCAGCGAGCGCAGCGTGTAATCGGCAGCACCGAGTTCAATGCGGGCGACATCGCGCAGGCGGGTGATTTCGCCGTTGGCGCCGCTCTTGACGATGATGTTGCCGAATTCTTCCGGCGTCGTCAGACGGCCCTGGGCATTGACGTTGAGCTGCAGGTCGACGCCGTTGGGGCTCGGCGAAGCGCCGATGACACCGGCTGCCGCCTGTACGTTCTGCTGGCGGATGGCGTCGGAGACGTCGCTGGCAGCCAGATCGTGTTCGGCGACCTTCTGCGGATCGAGCCAGACGCGCATGGAATAGTCACCTGCGCCGAAGACCTGCACCTGGCCCACGCCTTCGATGCGGGCGAGGCGATCCTTGACGTTCAGCGTTGCGTAGTTACGCAGGTAGGTGATGTCATAGGCGTCGGTTTTCGACACCAGATTGACGACCATGATGAAGTCGGGCGAGCTCTTGACCGTCGTGATGCCGAGTGCGCGGACTTCCGCCGGCAGGCGCGGTTCGGCCTGCGAAACGCGGTTCTGCACCAGCTGCTGCGCCTTGTCGGGGTCGGTACCGAGCTTGAAGGTCACGGTCAACGTCAGCACGCCGTCGGATGTCGCCTGACTGCCCATATAGAGCATGCCTTCGACACCGTTGATCTGTTCTTCAAGCGGCGTGGCGACGGTTTCAGCGATAACGGCCGGGTTCGCACCCGGATAGGTGGCGCGGACGACGACGGATGGCGGAACGACTTCCGGATATTCGGAAATCGGCAGGGCGCGCATGCCAAGAAGGCCTGCCACCACAATCAGGATCGACAGAACGCCGGCGAATACCGGCCTGTCGACAAAAAATCTGGAAATATTCATATCCAGTCCCTCTCCGGGTATATTTTGGAATGCAAAGGCCGTTCCGGCGGCTTTTCTGCCGCCGGTGAAGGCCGGTTCTGTCTGAAGGGGCGTCTCGCGGGAGGGCGGGACGCTTATTGATCAAAAAGGCGGGTTACTTACTGCGAGGCAGCAACCTTGTCCTCCGCCTGTGGTGCGATGGTTGCACCGGGGCGAATGCGCTGCAGGCCGTTGACGACGATCGTATCACCGGCGGCAAGGCCGCTGTCGATGATGCGCTGGCCATCAGCCGGTGCACCCGGCTTGATCTGGCGGTAGCTCACCTTGTTTTCGGCATCGACCACGAAGACGAAACGCTTGTCCTGATCCGTGCCGATGGCGCGGTCGCTGATGACGATGCGGTTTTCCGGCTTCGGCTCGCCCATGCGCACCCGCACGAACTGGCCCGGAATGAGCCTGCCGTCCGGATTGTCGAAGACGGCGCGGACACCGATGGTGCCGCTTGCCGAATCCACCTGGTTGTCGATCAGGTGCAGCGTGCCCTTGATCGGCGTGCCCTCATCCGAAAGCGTGCCGATTTCGACAGGGATCTGTTCGAGAGCGGGCAGGGCGCCATCGGTTTTCGGCAGTTCGGCAAGCGCCTTCGCAACCGTGCCTTCGCTGGCGTTGAAGCTGGCATAGATCGGGTTGACCGATACCAGCGTCGTCAGTGCAGGCGAGGTCGAGCCGGCGGCGACGAGGTTGCCGGCGGTGATTTCGATGCGGCCGACCCTGCCGGAAACCGGTGCGATGATTTCGGTATAACCGAGATCAAGCTGGGCCGTGGTCAGTGCTGCGCGGGCGGCGCGAAGCTGGGCTTCGGCATCCGCAAACGAGCTCTGGCGCTGGTCGAGATCGCTCTGGGAGATGGTGCGGTTGTCGGAAAGCCTGCGGCCACGGTCGAGTTCCGTCTTCGCCAGGCTGACCTTGGCTTCGGCGGAAGCGACCTGTCCTTCAGCGCCTGCAACGGCAGCCTGATAGGGGGCCGGATCGATGGTGAAGAGGGGATCGCCTTCCTTCACCAGCGCGCCTTCGCGGAAATGCACGGCCTTGATCTGGCCGGCGACGCGGGAGCGGATCTGCACCCGGTCAACGGCTTCGAGACGGCCGGAAAATTCTTCCCAGCGCATCACGTCACGGCTTTCCACCTTGGCGACGGTAACCGGGATCGCCGGTGTTTCAGCCGGGGTGGAAGCGGCCGTTGCATCGCGGCCGGTGGGGAGGTCGAAAAACAATGCTGCGGCTGCAACGGACATAGCCAGCCCGATACCGGCACCCGTCAGGGCCCGGCGCTTGGTGTTCAGCGTCATGGGTTTCTCCTTGGCTCGGATCAGGAGCCGGTCAGTTTCTCAATAAATGCGGTATTCAGTGTTTCAACTGGTCAACGAAGGTCTTGAATTCCGAACAGACGGATGAGACCCATCCGCCGCCCTCTCCTTGATAGAGCCCCGTCCAGCCGACGCCGGCGGGAAAAACATGCTGCCGGACGCTGACGCCTGAGGCGATGAGGCGGTCTGCATAATTGACCGTTTCGTCGCGCAGAGGGTCGTCCTCGGCCGTAAAGATCAGCGCCGGCGCCACCCGGTTCAGCCGCGTGCACTGGCAGGGCGCGGCATAGGGGTGGAAGAACCCGCACGCCTTGGCAAGGTAATGGCTCCAGCCATCGGCCCAACGCTGGCGCATGCCGATCCTGTCCGCATCACGGAAGGATTCCGTCGTCATCATCGGGTCGATCATGGGCGACAGAAGAATCTGGCCTGCGAGCTTGCCCGGCATGCGGTCACGGGCCTTCAAGGCAAGCCCCGCCGCCACATTGCCGCCTGCTTCTTCGCCGGCCACAAACAGCAGCGATTTCGCGCCGCCATAGTGCTTGCGATCCCGGCTCAGATGATCGAGCGCCTCATAGGCGCAGTCGATCACCATCGGAAACTCGTTGCCGGACGGCTTGCTGTAATCGGCTTCCACGACCACTGCACCGCTTTCCGCAAGCGCGCGGGCCACCGGAAGCTCGGGGCAATTGCCGCCCGGCTCGAGGCCGGGTTCCAGAAAGGATCCGCCGCGCAGATAAAGCACGACAGGCGGATGGCTGCAGAGGCAGGAACCTTCATAACGGCGCACGGAGAGCTTCGGCGCGGACGCCTCGCTGCTGCCGATGTTTTCCCAATGCGCGTTCATGACTCCAGATCCTTTGCGCCGCCACCAATAGGCGGATCGTATTGCAAAATCTGAAATCTATATTATTGTTCGGATCGAAACGATCAAGCATGCAAATTTGAAAACACTATTCCGAAATCACGGATAATCACCTCTCCGAGGCAGTGAATGGATCAGCTCTCCGCCATGCGGGTTTTTACGCGGGTTGTGGAAACCGGCAATTTCAGCCGCGCCGCCACCGCGCTGAACATGCCGAAAACCACTGTCACCAACATGGTGCAGGCGCTTGAGGCGCATTTGCACACCACACTTCTCAACCGCACCACGCGCCGGGTGATGCTGACAACGGACGGCGCTCTCTATTATGAGCGGGCCTCACAGATTTTATCGGAAATCGAAGAACTTGACGGCAGCATGTCCAGCGCACAGGTGCAGCCATCCGGCCGGTTGCGGGTGGAAATGGCCGGTGTCTTCGCGGACCTGGTGGTTATCCCACATCTTTGCGAATTTTACCAGCGTTATCCGCATATCCGTCTCGATCTCGGTGTCGGCGACCGTCTGGTCGATTATATAGCGGAGAATGTCGACTGTGCGCTGCGCGTCGGCGTGCTGCGCGATCAGTCGCTGATTGCCCGAAAAGTGGGCGAACTCCGGTTCGAAACATTCGCCTCGCCATCCTACATCGAAAACTTCGGCATGCCGCAAGAACCGGAGGATCTGGAGAAGGATCATTATTCGGTGGGCTACCTCAATGCCACCACCGGTCAGATCATGCCGGCATCCTTCGACAATGGTGTGCGCAGCGTTGAACTGACCCCGAACTATGTCGTCTCGGTCAATGACAGCCGTACCTATCTCAACGCGGCACTGGCCGGCATGGGCATCGTGCAGCTTCCCGTCTTCATGGTGAGGGATGCGCTTTCGCGGGGTGAACTGGTGCCGGTGCTTTCCGAATGGCGGCGCGAAGCCATGCCGATCTATGTGGTCTATCCACAAACCCGGCATGTGACCAACAAGGTCCGCGTTTTCGTCGACTGGCTGGCAAAGCTCGTTCACGGCCTGGTGTGAGACGGCCAATCACTTTCCGGCCCAATCAGCGCCCGACCCTTGTGGCGAGGAAATCGATGAAGGCGCGCACGCGGGCGGCGAGATGCTCGTGGCCGGCATAAACCGCGTGGATTACCTCCATGTCCTCGGCATTATAGTCCTCAAGGACAGGGACGAGCAGACCGGCCTTGATATCGGGTTCGATATGAAATTCCCCGACCCTTCCTAGTCCGAGACCCGTGAGGCAGAGCCTGCGCATCGCCATGCCGCTATTGACCGATGCATTACCGGTGATGGGGAAGCGATACACCTCCGTCGATCCGGGATCGCGGAAGGGCCATTCGTTGAGGTTGCGGCTGAAATTGAAGCTCAGGCAATTGTGCTGCGCCAGATCCTGCGGTTTTTCCGGCATGCCGTGTTTTTCGATATAGGCAGGGGAGGCGACGATGACGCGGCGGACTTCTTTCAGCTTTCTTGCCTTCAGGGATGAATCGCCCATGGCGCCGGAGCGGATCGCAATATCGGTGCGTTCCTCGATCAGGCTGATGACGCCATCGGTCAGCGAGATATCCAGCTCGATCTCCGGATAAAGCGACAGAAATTCCGGTGCAAGCGGCAGGAGATAACGTTCCCCGAAGCCCAGCGTCGCATTGACGCGCAGCAGGCCGCGCGGCACCACCTTGCCGCCGCTCGCCACGATCTGCTCCGTTTCAGTGATGTCGGCGAGAATGCGCCTTGCCCGCGCCAGATAGACTTCGCCCTCCGGTGTGAGCGTGACAAGCCGGGTGGAGCGGGCCAGCAGTCGCGTGCCGAGGCGGTCTTCGATGCGTGTGACAAGCTTGCTCACCGCCGAGGGGGAAAGCTTCAGCCTGCGCCCGGCAGCGGAAAAGCTGCCGAGTTCCGCCGCTGCCACGAAGACTTCCATTTCTCCGGCCCTGTTGTCCATCGCCTCACCATCTGTGAAATCAATTCAAAGGCGTTTATCCAATCTTGCCGATTATCATGCAAGTCCCCTTCGCCCATATTGCCTCCATAGATTTGATCCAACCGGACAGCACCGCTGTCCAAATGATCCAAACCGACAGCCCTGCTGTCCAGAACGCCCGCGATACCGCTCCGGGCGGAGAGGTAGTCATCATGCCATTGGCCATATTTGCCCTGACGATCGCGGCCTATGCGATCGGAACAACGGAATTTGTCATCGTCGGCCTACTGCCGACGGTCGCCAACGATCTTCACATCACCCTGCCGCTGGCCGGTCTCATCGTCAGCGTCTACGCGCTTGGCGTCACCTTCGGCGCGCCGATCCTGACAGCGCTGACCGGCCGGATCGAAAGAAAGCCGCTGCTGCTCGGCCTCATGGCCCTGTTCATCGTCGGCAACAGCGCTGCGGCCCTGTCGCCGAGCTATGAGATGCTGCTCGTCGCCCGGGTCATTGCCGCCTTCGCCCATGGCGTCTTCTTCTCGGTCGGCTCCACCATCGCCGCCGATCTCGTGCCGGAAAACCGCCGCGCCTCGGCCATCGCCATGATGTTCATGGGGCTGACGGTCGCCATCGTCACCGGGGTTCCGCTCGGCACCTATATCGGGCAGGTCTTCGGCTGGCGCGCGACCTTCTGGGCCGTTGCCGCCCTTGGCGTGATTGCCTTCCTGGGCATTGCCACGCTTCTGCCGAACACGCTCAAGAAAGCGCCACCGGCAAGCCTCTTCGATCAGGTCCGCGTTCTCGGTTCCGGCCGCCTGCTCATCGTTTTCGCCATGACCGCGCTCGGTTACGGCGGCACCTTCGTCGCCTTCACCTTCCTTGCGCCGATCCTGCAGGATGTGACCGGCTTTTCGGAAAAGAGCGTCAGCCTGATCCTCGTGCTCTATGGCATCGCCATTGCGGCCGGCAATATTGGCGGCGGCAGGATCGCCAACCATAACCCGGCCAAGGCGCTGATCGGTCTCTTCCTCGCGCAGGCCATCGTGCTGCTCGTCTTCTCCTTCACGGCCTTCTCGCCGGTGCTGACGCTTATCACGCTTGCCGCGCTCGGCTTCCTGTCCTTCGCCAATGTTCCCGGCCTGCAGCTTTATGTCGTGCAGCTTGCCAAGGAACACCGTCCCGGCGCGGTCGATGTCGCCTCGGCGCTCAATATCGCCGCCTTCAATCTCGGCATCGCGATTGGCGCATGGCTCGGCGGTCTGGTGGTGGAATCGCCGATGGGCCTTGCTGCAACGCCCTGGGTCGGCGCCATCCTCGTCGCCATCGCCCTGCTTTTGACCCTCTGGAGCAGCGCGCTCGACCGCCGTGCCGCGCTGACGCTGAAAACCGCCTGAGCTTTTCATAAAATTCCCGGCCATGTCCCAGGCTGGCCGGGCAACCTCAAAGGAGAAAATATATGTTTGATGTCACCGCAAATGGCGCTTCGATCCCGGCGCTCGGCTTCGGCACCTTCCGCATTCCCGGCCCCGATGTCCTGCGCATCGTTCCGCATGCGCTGAAGGCCGGTTTTCGCCATATCGATACCGCCCAGATCTATGGCAACGAAGCCGAGGTCGGCGAAGCCATTGCTGCTTCGGGCATTGCACGCGGCGAGGTGTTTCTCACCACCAAGGTCTGGGTCGAGAACTACAAGCACGAGGCCTTCCTCGCCTCCGTCGACGAGAGCCTGAAAAAGCTGAAGGCCGATTATGTCGACCTGCTGCTGCTGCATTGGCCGAACGACGTGGTCTCGCTTGCCGAACAGATCGGAGCGCTGAACGAGGTGAGGCAAGCCGGCAAGGTGCGCCATATCGGCGTCTCCAACTTCAATACGGCGCTAATGGCCGAGGCGGTGAAGCTCTCCAGGGCTCCGATCGTGACCAACCAGATCGAATACCACCCCTATATGGATCAGGATGTGGTTATCGCTGCCGCCAAGGCTGCCGGCATGTCGGTGACGGGCTATTACGGCATGGCCGATGGCAAGGTCTTTGCCGACCCGGTGCTGAAGGAGATCGCCGCAGGCCGAGGCAAGTCGGTGGCGCAGGTGGTGCTGCGCTGGCTCGTGCAGCAGCAGGGTGTCGTCGCCCTGTCGAAAACGGTCAGTGAAGCCCGTGTCGATGAAAATCTCGCCATCTTCGATTTCGAGCTTTCGGCCGATGAAATGGCGGCGATCCATGCGCTCGCCAAGCAGGATGGCCGCATTGTCTCGCCGGATGGGCTCGCGCCTGAGTGGGACGAGGCTGCCTGATTATCAGGGCCGGCATGGGAACTCCTAGTGCCGTCACCCCGGATTTGATCCGGGGTCCAGTGCGATCAAGTCATTGATCGTGGAAGATTCTTTTCATGGCACCGACGCGCCATGGCTGGATGCCGGGTCAAGCCCGGCATGACGGAGGAGGTTTTCAACCTTTGTCACCAACTTCAAGACACCCGGATAATGATCCGGGTGTCTTTTGAGCGGGTGGGATCAGAATTCGGCCCAGCTCTGCTCTTTTGACGCGGTCGATACGCCGAGTGCCGCGGCCACCTGGCCCATCATGCGCCGTGCCGGCGATGGTCTCGGCTGGGCATTGTCCGCAACGCGCAGCTGCGTCGATGGCTGATGGGCGTTTCGGGTTTTGCGGGCGGTTGCGGCGGTGCCGTCGAGCCTGAACTGGCCGATGATTTCGCGGAGCGTCTCGGCATCGCCGGCAAGCGATGTGCTGGAGGCCTTGGCCCTTTCGACCATCGCGGCATTCTGCTGCGTCACCTGATCCATCTGGTTGACCGCGCTGTTGACCTCGGCCAAGCCGACCGACTGCTCCCTTGCGGAGGTTGCGATGGCGTCGAGCTGCGTATTGATGGCGATGACGTGACCTTCAATGACCTTCAGGGCATCGCCCGTGGCGGTCACGAGTTTGACGCCGTTTTGAACCTCGTCGGCGGAGTTGCGGATAAGCTCCTTGATTTCCTTGGCCGCCTGCGCCGAACGCTGCGCCAGCTCACGCACTTCCTGCGCGACAACCGCAAAACCTTTGCCCGCCTCACCCGCGCGGGCTGCCTCGACCCCTGCATTGAGCGCCAGAAGGTTGGTCTGGAACGCAATCTCGTCGATGACGCCGATGATGTTGGAAATCTGGCTTGAGGAGCTCTCGATGCGCTTCATGGCGTCAACCGCATTTGCGACGACCTGACCGGAGGTTTGCGCCGATCGGTTCGCCTCCACCGCCACGCTTCGCGCCTCTTCCGTGCGCTTCGTCGAATTGCTGACGTTGCTGGTGATCTGGTCGAGCGCGGCGGCTGTTTCCTCCAGCGAAGCGGCCTGTGTTTCGGTACGGTGCGACAGGTCTCCCGCACTCGAATTCAGTTCCTGCGAGCCGCCATCGATCGTCGCCGTGACCTCGGCAACCGAGAGCAATGTCTTGTTCAACTGACCGACGGCCATATTGAAGTCCGCCCGCAGGCTTTCGAAATCCGCCGCGAAAGGCGTCGTCAGCTGATAGGAGAGGTCGCCGTCGGCCATATGCTTCAGGCCGCCTGCCAGACCGCTTGTCGCCTCCGCCATTTCCGCCGCGCGCCTGCGGTCTATATCGGCGGCCCTTTGACGGTCCGCTTCGGACTGGTCGCGCACCTGGGCCGCATCCGCTTCCAGCCGGCGGGCCTTCAGCTCGTTGTCCTTGAAGATCTGCACGGCCTTGGCCATGGTGCCGACCTCATCGCGCCGGTCCGTTCCGTCGATGTTGGCGGAAAGGTCGCCATTGGCAAGCCTCTGCATGGTGCCGGCAAGCCCCTGCATCGGCGTGACAAGCCAGGTGCGGATCGCGAAATATCCGGCGACGACCACCGTAAGGAAACCGAGGATGACCGCTACGACCGTAATCAGCGCGGTCTGGTCGCTCGTCTCCGTCAGAGCGCCGCTCTCCGTGTCGTTGCGGGTTGTGATTTCCGTGGCGATCTGCGTCAGTTTCGCGCCGATCCTGGCGAAGACCGGCTGGCATTCCATGCCGAATGCCTTTTGCGATGCCAGTGCCTCCTCCACGTTCGATGCGGTGCGGCCCAGATTCCAGGCATTCTTGCACGTAATATTGTAGAGTCTCAGCGCTTCGTCCTTGAGTGCGGGCAGACGGCTGTCACCGGGGACCGAGGCGATGGCTTTATCCAGCAAATGGGCAAATTCCCCACGCGTGGCCTTTGCCTCGACTTCGGCGGCGGCATTGCCCTCTTCCGTAAAGGCAATCATCATATCGGCCAAAGCGGCGCGTCCGTTCAACAAGGCATGGTTTGCCAGTGCCAGGTTGAGGGCTGCCGCGCTGTCATGCTCGATAAGGTCGCTATAGCTCTTGTCGATTGTCTTGATCTGCACTGCGGAATAAGCCGCGATCAAGATTGCGCAAATGCCGAACAGCGCAAATACCGTCAGGAATTTTCCAACGACAGGAATATTTCTCATGGCAACAACTCCGATAGGAAATTGATCCCTTCATGGGTTCTGTGTCGGCATCATGCACTTTGATGGGGAATTATATACTTGGCAAATTAAGAAATAATTATGTATTATTAGCGGATATGTATTTAATATTCATTTTTACTTTGAATAAATTATGTAAAAGTAATGAATAATACTTTGATGGCGTGAGGTGATCAGTGGCATCTTCCGGCCTCTGTTCAACGCGCAATGCGGCTGAACGCCATGCCTGTGGCACAGCCAATCATGGTGCAGAGCTGAAATTCTTTTTTGATAGTTCTGTATCTGCTGGGAAAACTGGAGCGGGCGAAGGGATTTGAACCCTCGACCCCAACCTTGGCAAGGTTGTGCTCTACCCCTGAGCTACACCCGCTCAAATCCACCGGTCCGGGGTAGTTCGCTGAACCGTGGGCCACCGAAGCGGCGACGGGTGCTATATCGCTCAATCGTTTTTGGAATGCAACAGTTTCTTTTGCGGTTTCGGTGGAAATCCACGCGGCTGCACGTTTTTCCGCAGTGCAAGGGCGGCCGGGAACCGAAACAAGAGCGCGCCAGGAAGAAGATGTTGTTTCGATTGGGTTTTATCTCCTTCCTACGGAATATGGCGGTGGAGGAGGCCAGAAAATAACCTATTTACATTTGGTTAAAATCTGATTCGACAAGTGATTCGTTCGGGTGTACAAATTTGATGTCCACGAAAAAAAGAAACGATACTTGGCATATCATCAGGAGGATGAGCCTTGTCGTACGCAGCTTTTGAACGGGTTGGCGCACAATTGTCGCCGGAGCAGATTACCGATCTGCAGAATATTTTCGATGGCGTATGTTTCGAGTGTTTTCAAGATCGCAGTAGCCACGTTGCCAATGAGTGCGCAGCGGTTCTTATCCGCAGCGCCCAGCGGGGCATTCTCGATCACGAGATGCTGCGGGACATCGGGCTTGCCGTTCTGCGGCGCCACTGACGCTTGAATACGAGAAAAAAGCGCCCGGATCATCCGGGCGCTTTGTTGTTGGGGTGGCGGATTTTTCCGCTCAGCTCTTTTCCTGCACATGCGCTTCCAGGAACCAAAGCGACTTGTCGAGATCGCGCGAGGCGGCGGTGAAGATGTCGGCCGTCGTCGGATCACCGGCCTCGTCGGAATCGTCGATGGCCTTGCGGATCATGTTCGCCACGTCGCCATAACGCTCGATCAGCGCATCCAGATGGTCGTGGATTTTGTAGATATCGGTCGGATAGGCCTTGAGCTTGGTCGTCGAGGAGACGGATTGCAGGCTGCCAAGCGCCGTGCCGCCAAGCTGGACGACGCGCTCGGCAATCGTGTCGCCGTGATTGTCGAGTTGTGTGCGGAACGTATCGAGAAGTTCATGGACGGCGATGAATTGCGGGCCCTTGAGGTTCCAGTGCGCCTGCTTGGTGATGAGCGCAAGGTCGATGACGGAAGCGAGCGATTCATTCAGAATGCCGATTACGGTCGACTTGGCGTTGGAAGGCAGGTCGTTCTTCGTCTTGTGCGTCTTCATCGATGTCTCCTGAAGTTGCGGACGGAATGCCGCTTTGGAAAAGTCCGTCGTTTAACGTCCGGGCCTGTGGCCCTGTTCCATGCTAAGCACTGGGACAGTAAAAATCCTGCACAATCATCATGTCATTCGTAAAACAGGCAGATGCGCCGGCCCTCTATCTCATTGACGCGGATCGGCATGTCGTAGATTTCCTGGAGAATCTCGGGGCGGATGATCTCTTCTGCAGGTCCGTGATGGCAGATGCGGCCCTCGCGCATGGCGATGATGGTGTCGGAATACCAGGAGGCGAAGTTGATGTCGTGCAGCACCAGAACCACGGTCTTTTTCAGCTCGTCGGCGGCCTTGCGCATGATCTTCATCATGCTGGAGGCGTGTTTCATGTCGAGATTGTTGAGCGGTTCGTCGAGCAGCACATAATCCGTATCCTGACACAGCACCATGGCCACGAAGGCGCGCTGGCGCTGGCCGCCGGAAAGCTCATCCAGAAACCGGCCGGCAAGGGGTTCGAGATGCAGATATTCCAACGCCCGGTCGATATGGACCTTGTCCTCGATGGTGGGGCGGCCCTTTGAATAGGGGTAGCGGCCGAAACCGACGAGGTCGCGCACCGTCAGGCGCGAGGAGATGTGGTTGTCCTGCCGCAGGATAGAAAGCCGCTTCGCCAGCGTGTCGGAAGCGGTTTTCGTAACATCGAGCCCGTCGACCGTGACGGTCCCGGCATCCATCGACATCAGCCGCGCCACGATGGAAAGCAGCGTCGATTTTCCCGCCCCGTTCGGCCCGATGATGGAGGTGACGCCGCCTGCCGGAATGGAGACGGAGACGCCGTCTATCACAACCGTGTCGCCATAGGATTTGCTGATCTGATTGGCGATGATCATCGCGCACCTCGTTTCAGAATAAGACCGATAAAGACGATGCCGCCCAGAAATTCGATGATGATCGAGAGCGCCGTATCGAAGGCGAATATCCGCTCCAGCACCACCTGACCGCCCACGAGGCAGATCACGGCGATGAGGATCGCGGCCGGCAGCACATATGCGTGCTTGCCATTGCCGGTGAGATAATGGGCAAGGGCCGCAACCAGCAGCCCGAAGAACATGACCGGGCCGACAAGCGCGGTGGAGACGGCAACGAGCACGGAGACCAGAACGAGGGTGATGGTGACCGTGCGCTTGTATTCGACGCCGAGGCTGATGGCCGTCGCACGGCCGAGCGAGAGGACATCGAGCGTGTGCATGAGCCTCAGCCCGATGATGGTCACCACGCCGATGATGACGGCGGAGACCATGAGAAGGGTTGGATCGATGGAATTGAAGCTGGCGAACAGCACGTCCTGCAGCACCGTATACTCATTGGGGTCGAGTACGCGCTGCATGAAGCCCGAGAGGCTGCGGAAAAACACGCCGAAGACGATGCCGACCAGTACGAGAAGATGCAGGCTGCGTTCCGCGCCGACGAACAGCCAGCGATAGAGCAGGGCGGAAAAGGCGACGAGCAGCCCGGTTTCGACGAGAAACTTCAGTTGCGGATCGATCATCACGACGGTTGCCGAGCCGAAGACGAAAATCAGCCCTGTCTGCATCAGCACGTAAAGCGAATCGAAGCCCATGACCGAAGGGGTGAGGATGCGATTATTGGTGACCGTCTGGAACAGTATGGTGGAGACCGCGATGGCATAGGCCACCAGCAAAAGCGACAGAAGCTTGATGCCGCGAAACGGCAGCACGAAGCTCCAGCTTCCCTTTGCGCCGAGCGTCATGAAGGCGGCCATGGAGATGAGCGCGAATGCCGCAAGCACGAGCAGAACGGTTTTTGCGCGCCTTTCGGGGTTTTTCTCACGCATGGTGGCGTTTCCGCAGCAGGAGATAAAGGAACAGCACGCTGCCGATGACGCCGACCACGGTTCCGATCGGTATTTCATAAGGCGCGCGCACGGTTCGGCCGATGATGTCGCAGGAGAGAACGAAGACTGCGCCAAGCGTCGCCACCCATGGAACCGAGCGGCGCATATTGTCGCCGATCATCAGGCTGACGACGTTCGGCACGATCAGCCCGAGAAAGGGGATCATGCCGACGGTGACGACGACAACGGCGCTGACCAGCGAGACGATGGTGAGGCCGAGCGCCATCACCCGGCGATAGTTGAGGCCGAGATTGGTGGTGAAGTCGCGCCCCATGCCAGCCACCGTAAACCGGTCCGCGGCGAGATAGGCGGCAATGGCGAAGAGGAAACCGACCCAGAGCAATTCATAGCGGCCGCGCAGCACGCCGGAAAAATCCCCCGTCATCCATGCGCCGAGCGATTGCAAGAGATCGAAACGATAAGCGAAGAAGGTGGTGACGGCGGAGATGACGCCGCCCAGCATGATGCCGATCAGCGGCACCAGCAGCACGTCCCGCAATGGCACTTGTCTCAGGATACGCAGGAACAGCGCGGTGCCGGCGAGCGCGAAAACGGCGGCCACCAGCATCTTGCCGAAGATCGGCGTGTCGGGTGCAATCAGGGTGGCGGTGAGCAGGCCGAGACCGGCGGATTCGGTGGTGCCCGCCGTCGAAGGCTCCACGAAACGGTTGCGCACCAGCATCTGCATGATGAGACCGGCAATCGCCATCGAGCTTCCGGCCAGTATCAGCGCCAGCGTGCGCGGAATGCGGCTGACGAGCAGCACGCGCAGTGCATCCGTGCTTGTGTCAGGTGCAAAAAGCGTGGCCAGAGAAACGTTGCTCACACCGACGAACAGGCTGACGATTGCGAGTGTCAGCGCCAGAAGAAGGGCAAGGATGAGAGACAGGGATTTCACGTTGGTGGTATTTCGAAAATAGCGAAAGCTCCCGGTGGCTTGGCAGGCTGCCGAAACAGGCGTCCGACCTCTCCTTGGTCCTCCTCGGGTCAAGCCCGAGGATGACTGGGAGTGTGGAGCAGCCTTCAGGAGCGAGTGCCCAGCAGTTTTTACGACTTCTTATCGGAAACGGCCTTGTAGACCTGATCGAGCAGGGTGGTGAGCGCCGTATAACCGCTGCTGACGATATAGGCCGCCTGCGGGTCGAGATAGACGATCTGCTTTTTCTTCCAGGCATTGGTCTGGTGCACCAGCTCGTTATCCAGCACCTGCGCGGCTGCCTTGCCCGGATCGGTGGCGCGGCCGATGCCGGCATCGCGGTCGATCACGAACAGCCATTCGGGGTTGACCTCGGCCAGATATTCGAAGGACACGACGTCGCCGCGGTCGAAACGGTCGTCAATATCGGCGGCGACCGGCTTGAAGCCGATTTCGGTGTGCAGCCAGCCGGTGCGCGAGCTTGGACCGTAAACGCCGACCTTGCCGGCATTGGTGACGAGGATCATCGCCGTGCCGGAGTTGGGAGCGATCTCCTTCAGCTTCGCGACCTTCTCATCGATGACGGCATCAAGTTTCTTTGCTTCTTCCTGCTTGCCGAAGATATCGCCGAGCTTGGTGATGTTGCCTTTGACGCTGTTGATGAATTCCTTGGAATCGATCGACATGTCGATAGCGGGCGTGATCTTCGCAACGTCAGGATATTTCGCCCGCGAACGGCCGCCGACGATGACGAGATCGGCCTCGGCCGCATTGATCGCCTCGTAGTCGGGTTCGAACAGCGTGCCGACCTTCAGATATTTGCCGTCGGCATATTTCTGCAGGTAGGTCGGCAGGTTGGAGCCGACGACGCCTGTTGGCTCGACGCCGAGCGCATCGAGATTGTCGAGCGAGGGAATATCGAGAACCAGAACCTTCTTCGGCGCCGCCTTCAGCACGGTCTCGCCCTGCGCGTGCTTGATCGTCATTTCCTCAGCGCCCGCAGTCATCGCGCCAAGGCTGAAGGCCGCTGCCGCCAGCAGTCGAACGGGGAAGGTGAAGTTGATGGCCACTTATATGTCCCTTGCAATATGGTTCTGAACCGGCGGAAGTGCTCCCGCAGGGTTAACTTGATGTTCGCTATCAGCTTTATTGGCAAGGTATGCGGAAATCAAAAATATGTTTTAGAACGGTTCTGAATTGCGGTGAGCGGGAAATGTGGGGACAGTGAAACATTTGCTCAAACCTCTTCCCGGTCATCCTCGGGCTTGACCCGAGGATCCACTGTGCTGGGGTGATGGATCCTCGGGTCAAGCCCGAGGATGACGTTGAGGGTGAGGAGAGGCCGGGGCCAATGTCGTGGGTGCCCTTTTATCCGTCTGTTTTACCCGTCACGACAGCCGCGCTCACTCCGGCGGCCAGTCACCAACGATTTCGCGTCTCTCCAGCTTCAGGGAGCGGTCTGGCTGTATTCGGTAGGTCTCAATCGCCAGCCGTCCGTCGCCCATGACGAATTCATTACTGAGCGTGCTGCCGATGGGAGATTTGGTCAATTTGGTGCGGGGCTGTCCGCCATAGGTGATGCTGCCGGGAATGGGCTCCACGTCGGGTGCGGCGGTGGCGCAGCCGGCGAGGGCCAGAACCATCAAGATCGCGATCTTGCGCATGTTTTTCTCCTGCGTTTGGAGCGGAATCATATCATGGCCGCGTCTGCGCCACACATCCCGTTGGTGTGAATAAAAAAGCCCCGCATCCGAAGATACGGGGCCAGTTGCCCTAGGAGGTTTCCGGTTTATCAGTCCTCGTTGGCGGCAAGCTGTGTCAGCACCTCGCCGCGGCCGCGGATACGCATGATCAGCGGAATGATGAAGGCGGCTGCCGCGACAAGGAACAGGCCAACGGCAATCGGTGAGGTGAACAGCACCGTCGGGTCGCCCTGGCCGATGGCGAGCGCGCGGCGCAGCTGCTGTTCCGCAAGCGGGCCGAGGATGAGACCGACCACCGCAGGCGCAATCGGATAACCGAAGATGCGCATGATGTAACCGAGGATACCGAAGGCGAGCAGCATGCCGAGTTCGAACACGGACGGGTTGGCGCCGATGGTGCCGAGCGTCGCGAACAACAGAATACCCGCATAGAGCCATGGCTTCGGAATGGTCAGCAGCTTCACCCACAGGCCGACGAGCGGCAGGTTGAGCACCAGCAGCATCAGGTTGGCGATGAAGAGGCTGGCGATCAGGCCCCAGACCAGCTGCGGATTGGTGGCAAACAGCAGCGGGCCGGGCTGAAGGCCATATTGCTGGAAGCCGGCGAGCATGATGGCGGCCGTCGCCGTCGTCGGCAGGCCGAGCGTCAGCAGCGGCACCAGTGTGCCAGCGGCGGACGCGTTGTTGGCGGCTTCCGGACCGGCCACGCCTTCAATGGCGCCATGGCCGAATTCTTCCGGATATTTGGTTAGCTTCTTTTCGGTGGCATAGGACAGGAAGGTGCCGATTTCAGCACCGCCCGCTGGCATGGCGCCGATAGGAAAGCCGATCAGCGTGCCGCGCAGCCAGGCTTTCCAGGAACGCGCCCAGTCCTGCGCGCTCATCCAGACCGAACCCTTGACGGCCTCGACCTTGTCCGGGCCGGTGCTGCCCTGCGCGACGATGAACAGCGTCTCGCCGATGGCGAACATGGCAACCGCAAGCGTCGTCACTTCCACGCCGTCAAGCAGGTCGGGAATGCCGAAGCTCATGCGGGTCTGGCCGGTCAGCTGGTCGATGCCGACGATGGCGAGCGCAAAGCCGATGAACAGCGAGGTGAGGCCGCGCAACGCCGAATCCCCGAAGGCGGAGGAAACGGTGACGAAGGCGAGCACCATCAGCGCGAAATATTCACGCGGGCCGAAGACCAGCGCCAGCTTGACGATGTATGGCGCGATAAACGCGAGCGCGATGGTGGCGATGAGGCCGGCGACGAAGGAGCCGATGGCGGCGGTGGCCAAGGCCGGGCCGCCTCTGCCCTTGCGGGCCATCTTGTTGCCTTCGAGCGCGGTGACGATCGAGGCGCTTTCGCCCGGCGTGTTGAGCAGGATCGAGGTGGTCGATCCGCCATACATGCCGCCGTAATAGATGCCGGCGAACATGATGAGCGAGCCAGCGGGATCGAGCCTGTAGGTGACGGGCAGAAGCAGCGCCACGGTCAGCGCCGGCCCGATGCCGGGCAGAACTCCGACGGCGGTGCCGAGTGTGACGCCGATCAGCGCATAGAGCAGGTTCATGGGTTGGGCGGCAACCTCAAGACCGTGCAGCAGGAATTCAAAGGTACTCATGGACAGATGTCCCCCTGTCGGGCGGAACGGCTGGCGTATGCGTCATCGCGTGCCTGCGGTTTCCTGTGATCTCGAATTTTGGTCGGAATGGCCGTCAGAAGAACAGCCGTTCCAGAGGCCCGGCGGGCAGTGAAAGCTGCAGCAGCCGCGCGAAAATAAACCAGATGACGAAGCTGAGGGCGATGCCGATGGGGATCGAATACCAGAGCTTGCGTTTGCCGAAGGCGCGCGCCGTGAAGGCAAAAAGCAGGCCGGTGGCAATGGAGAAACCCGCCACCTTCAGCAGCAGCATCTGCGCGGCAAGACCGGCGACAACCCAGATAACAGGGGCAATTTCCTGTCTGTCGCGTTCGGGAAAATCGCCGCGCCATGCTTCGATGGCCGTCCAGAGCGCCAGGCCGATGAGACAGAAGCCGATGGCGTAAGGCACGGTTGCCGGGCCGACCGGCGAATAACCGGTGACGCTGGCGAGGCGGGCGCTGTCCCAGAAGATCACGCTTGCGATGAGGACGAGGAAGACGGCGATCGCCAGCGCCGCCCAGTCAGGGCGGCGCTTTTGATGCTCAGAAGGGTTGGAACCCTGGCTCATTTTACCAGTCCGATGTCTTTGAGGATGGCGGCGGTGGCGTCGGTATCCTTGGCAAGCTGTGCCTTGAATTCGTCACCGGCAAGATAGGTGTCCATCCAGCTCTTGGTCTTCAGGGTTTCCTGCCACTTGGCGGATTTCACCAGCTTCTCGATATCGGCATTGACGGCCTTTTCCTGTTCCGGCGTCAGGCCGGGAGGAGCGGCGACCATGCGCCAGTTCTGGACGACGACATCAAGGCCGCTTTCCTTCAGTGTCGGTGCGTCGACACCTTCCAGCTTCTCTTCGCTGGAAACCGCGAGCAGGCGCAGCGTGCCGGCCTTCACCTGGCTTTCGAATTCGCCGTAGCTCGAAATGCCGGCCGTTACCTGCGAACCGAGGATCGAGGCAAGCGCTTCGCCGCCGCCGGAGTAAGCGATGTAGTTGATCTTGGTCGGATCGACGCCGGCCGCCTTGGCGATCAGGCCAACGGCGATATGGTCGGTGCCGCCGGCGGAACCGCCGCCCCAGGAAACGCTGCCCGGGTCCTTCTTGAGCTGGTCGACGAGGTCGCCGATGGTCTTCAGCGGCGAGGATGCCGGAACGACGATGGCTTCATATTCACCGGTCAGGCGGGCGATCGGCGTCACTTCCTTGAGGGTGACGGGCGCATTGTTGGTGAGGATGGCGCCGACCATCACGTAACCGCCGACGATGAGGGCGTTCGGGTTGCCCTTCTGCTGGCTGGCGAACTGCGCAAGACCGATGGTGCCGCCGGCGCCCGGTACGTTCTGTACCTGAACGCTCTTGGAAATGCCTTCTTCCTGCAGCACGCTCTGCAGGGAACGCGCGGTCTGGTCCCAGCCGCCGCCGGGATTGGCCGGGGCAATGATGGTGTAATCCGCTGCAGCGGCCGGAAGAGCGATCATGCCCGCCAGAAATGTGCCGATAAGAAAATGTTTCACGTAGAAAACCCTCCTCAGGATGCCCTTTTTGGGCGTCGTTTTTCGTTTATGCGGGGGGCTTTCAGGACGCGTCTGTGCCGGCGCTGAATAGTCAGCGTGGTGCTTGGCAATCGTCCTGGATTTCCTCCCGCATCTTCTTCCGCCTCCACGGAATGAAGAAGGATTGCAGAGCATCACAAAAAGCTGTCATCTAACTGACGCTACGCAAGTCCTTGCTCATTTACTCTCTATTAATTTCCGTCGGGCGTCTACTGTGGCGTGTGTGGGCGACTTTGTTTTGCGCTTTTGAAGCTTGCTCCACCCTCATTCCCGTGCCTGTCACGGGAATCCAGCCGATGCGCGTCGGCGCGGCGGAAGGACTCCTTTCAGCCCAAGGACTTGGGCTGGCTGGATCCCTGTGACAAGCACAGGGATGAGGGAGAGTTACGGCACCCGGATTGGTTTGCGGGCGCAACCCTATTGCGACCTCAACGCCTCGTTCCAGCGCTCGATCAGGCGGCTGCGTTTCACCTGATCCAGATAGACCATCAGGCCGGGGCTGACGGGTACGGGGCGCAATTGTGCGCCGTGGATGGCCTGCATGGTGTTGGCGGTGTTTTCGCCCGCCACCTCAGGGCTGACGGCGGGAATCTGCAATTGCCGGGCCATGATCGTCTGGCCCTCCTTGGACATGAAGAACTCGAGATAACGACGCCCGAGCGCCGGGTTGGCGGCGGCTTCCGGCACCAGCCCGATACGCGACATGACCACGGTATAGTCTTTCGGCAGCACGATGCCGACATCGGGGTGGCGCGAGGCCCAGTCGGCCGCATAAGAGCCAAGAATGTTGTATCCCAGCACGAAGCGGCCGTCGGAGACCCGCTCCAGAATGGCGGAGGAGGTGGAGTAAACCTTCACGCCCGCCGCGCCCATGGCCTTGATGACGTTCCATATATCGCCGAACTGCTCCTGATCGCGTGACATGAACAGGAAGCCGACGCCGGAGCGTTCGATGTCGTAAGTTGCGATGCGGCCATGCACTTGCCTGGCGTGGCGTTCGAGATAATCGACAAATTCGGCGCGGGTGGCGGGCGGCTTTTCCGTGGTGAAGCTCGGCTTGTGATAGACGAAAACCGCCGGCTCGAAGGTCAGCGCATAGGCGGTGTTGCGCCAGTTCGCCCAGGCGGGCCAGCGGGCGCTCATGGCAAGATCGGAGCGCTGCGCATAACCGTCATTGCTCAGCTTCACCTGCAGATCCATGGCGGAGGAAAAGGCGAAATCGGCGGTCTTCTTGCCCGCATCGGTTTCTTTTACGATGCGGTCGTAGATTTCGCCGGTTAGCATATCCTCGTAGTGGACGGCGATATCGGGATTGGCCTTCTGGAAACCCTCGATCATCGGCGTCGCCAGCGGCTCATCCAGCGAGGAATAGACCACCAGCGTTTCCGCATCCGCCTTGCCTGATGGGGCGGGAAAAATGGCGACCTGCGCAAGCGCGGGCGAGGCCATGCAAAGACAGAGGCAGAGAAAAAGGCAGATACGCATGGAAAAGATCATGCCGCACGCGCTTGCCATTCACAAGCGGCAAGGGCTTGGTTAAATTCGGCGGATTGCGGGAGGGAAGATTTGCGTATTTTGCTGGTCGAGGACAATCAGGTGCTGTCGGAAGGGCTTTCCGCACTTCTGCGCGGCAGCGGTTATGCGGTGGACGTGGTTTCAGACGGCGCTTCCGCCGATGCGGCGATTGCAGCGGAAAGTTTCGACCTCGTCATTCTCGATCTCAACCTGCCGGAAATGGATGGCATCGAGGTGCTGCGCTCCATGCGCTCGCGTCAGGACAAGGCGGCGGTGCTGATACTGACGGCGCGCGGCACGCCGGAAGAAAAGGTCAAGGGGCTCGATCTCGGCGCCGACGACTACATGATCAAGCCGTTCGACATCACGGAATTCGAGGCCCGTGTGCGGGTGCTGCTGCGCCGCAATGCCGGCTTGCGTTCCTCCGCCCTCAGTTTCGGCAAGGTGCTTTTCGATCTCAATTCCCGCACCTTTTCCGCAGATGGGCGTCCGCTCGATATTCCGGCGCGCGAGGTGGCGCTGCTTGAGGTGCTGTTCATGCGGGCGGGCAAGGTTGTCGCCAAGGAGGCGATCGTGCAGTCGCTGACCGGCTTCGACGACGATATTTCCGCCAATGCCATCGAGCAATATGTCAGCCGCCTGCGCAAGCGGCTCGCGCCCCACGGGCTGACGGTCAAGACGGCGCGCGGCATCGGTTATTATCTCGAAAAGCTGCCGGAGATGGCTGAATGATACAGGCCGCCTATTCGCTCAGGCGGCGTCTTCTAGGCTGGCTTCTCATCTCCACCGCCATTATCGGCTGCGTTGCGCTTACCGATACATGGCGGGAGGCGGTCAATACCGCCAATGTCGTCTCCGACCGGGTGCTCTCAGGTTCGGCGCTGGCCATTGCCGAACGCGTGGTGGTGGCAGAAGACGGCTCGCTGGAAGTCGACATTCCCTATGTCGCGCTGGAAATGCTGACATCGGCGGCGCAGGACCGGGTGTTCTACCGAGTCGACGGGCCGAACGGGCAATTCCTCACCGGTTACCAGAACCTGCCGACCGTTGCGAACCCGGCGGGTGATACGCCCGCCTATCGCGATGCCGTGTTCCGCGATGAACCGATCCGCATCGCTGCTATCAGGCGTTTCGCCTCCACCGGCATCAATTCCGTGCCTTTTTCCGTCACCGTTGCCGAAACCACGATTGCCCGCAGCCAGCTGGCGCAGGCGATCATCCTGCGGTCTGCGCTCCGCCTGCTCCTGATGATCGTGGGGGCGGCCATCATCGTCTGGATCGCGGTGACGATTTCGCTCCGGCCGCTTTACCGGCTCAGCGAAGCCATTGCCGAGCGCAGCCCGAACGACCTGCACCCTATCCGCCAATCCGTGCCGGTGGAGGTGGAAAATCTGGTTGAGACGGTCAATTCCTTTATGGTGCGGCTGCAATCGGCGCTCGATGCGCTCAGGCATTTCACCGGTAATGCCAGCCATCAATTGCGCACGCCGCTTGCCATCATCAGCACCCAGCTTGCGCTTTCCGCCCGCGCCGCAAGTCTCGAAGACGCGCAGGCGGCGGCGCGCAAGGGCGGCGCTTCGGTGGCCCATGCCGAACACATCCTCGCCCAGTTGCTGCGCATGGCCAATATCGATGCTGCCGGTTCGAGCGAAAAACATGATTTTTCCCAGATCGACCTCGTGGCGGTGGCGCAGAACGTGACGGCAGATTTCGTGCCACGCGCGGCCGACGCCGGCATCGATCTCGGTTTCGAAGGCGAGGGCGAAGCGACAATTCTCGCCGAGCCGCTCCTTATCGGTGAACTGATCGGCAATCTCGTTTCCAATGCCATCAACTACGCGGGGCGTGGTGCGGAAGTCACCGTGCGCGTCGGCAGGCAAGCGGGTGCCGTCTGGCTGGAAGTGGAAGATAACGGCCCCGGCATACCCACGGAAAAACGCGCCATGGTGCGCCAGCGCTTCGCCCGCGGCGAAGCCAACGCCGCCCCCGGCGCCGGCCTCGGCCTTGCGATCATCGAGGAGATCGCCGGGCTGTTCGGCGGGCGACTGACGCTGGAGGACGGCGCGGGCGGGCGCGGGTTGAGGGCGCGGGTGGTGTTTGGTGGCGTGGAAAAGGCGCCGTAGCCCGCCGGGTTTATCAGGCGGCCGTGTCTGCAGGCGGTTTCGCCACCAGCGAGAGCCTGTAGCCCAGCGCGTCGGCGACCTTGGCAATCGTCGCCAGTTCCGGATTTCCCTCGCCGCTCAGCGCCTTGTACAAGGTCTGGCGGGGAAGGCCGGTTTGTCTCGAAAGGTCAGTCATACCCTTGGCCCGCGCCACGACGCCCAGCGCATGGGCGAGCTCCTGTGCATCGCCGCTCTCTGTGGCGTCGGCGATGTAAGCGGCAAGCGCTTCGTCACTATCAAGGTAGCGGGCAGCATCGTAATCGCGTGTCACAAGTGGCATGGTCTCACTCCTTGAGCGCTCTGGCCAGTTTCTTGGCTCTGGCGATGTCGCGGGGTTGCGATGCCTTGTCGCCGCCACACAGCAATATGATGACGACATCGCCGTGCCGGACAAAATAGACCCGATATCCGGGTCCAAGGTCGATCCTGAGTTCGCTGACGCCTTCGCCAACCGGTTTCACGTCTCCGGGATTGCCGTCCGCCAGCCGGTAAATGCGGCGTGCGATGCGGGCGCGCGCCTGCACATCGCGCACAGACCCGCCAGCCAGTCGGCAAACTCGCTTGTTTCCCGGATCGTGAGCATGGTGCAATGTAAACTGTGGTTGTCATTTCGTCAATGACGAAGGTTTCACCCCATCCGCTCCGAAGCATAGCTGCCGGGGCTCGGCGGGAAGACGACCGTGCGGTTGCCGTTGATGAAGGTGCGGTGGTGGATATGGGCGTGGATGGCGCGGGCCAGCACCTGGCTTTCCACGTCGCGGCCAAGCGAGACGTAGTCGTCGGCCGATTGCGCGTGGGTGACGCGCACCGTGTCCTGCTCGATGATCGGGCCTTCGTCGAGATCGGCGGTGACGTAATGCGCCGTTGCGCCGATAAGCTTCACGCCGCGCTCATAGGCCTGCTTGTAGGGGTTTGCGCCCTTGAAGCTCGGCAGGAAGGAGTGGTGGATGTTGATGATCTTGCCCGACATCTTGCGGCAGAGGTCATCGGACAGAACCTGCATGTAACGGGCCAGCACCACGAGTTCCGTGCCGCTCGTTTCGACCAGGTCCATCAGCTGCGCTTCGGCCTTCGGCTTGTTCTCCTTCGTCACCTTGATGTGGTGGAAGGGAATGTCGTGGTTGACCACCACTTTCTGGTAATCGAAATGGTTGGAGACGACGCCGACGATATCGATCGGCAGCGCGCCGATCTTCCAGCGATAGAGGAGGTCATTGAGGCAATGGCCGAAACGCGACACCATCAGCATTGCCTTCATGCGCTGGCCGTCCGGGTAGATCTCCGCCTCCATGCCGAATTTTTTCGCCACCGGCTGAAAGCCTTCGGTGATGGCCTCAAGGGAGGCGCCTTCTTCCGAAATGAAGGAAACGCGCATGAAGAACTTGCCGGTCTCGAGGTCGTCGAACTGCGAACTGTCGACGATGTTGCAGCCCTTTTCCGCCAGATAACCGGAAATCGCGGCGACGATGCCACGGGTCGATTTGCAGGCTACGGTCAGAACATAGGATGTCATTCGTTTTCCCTCAAAGACTTCGCGCCGGCATCAGCCGGCACAGTTCGGCGCGTTCCATAGCGCAGCTTGGCGGCGGAGCAAAGCGCGAAGGCGACGTAGCCAAAGTCATAGGGCGGGAAACGGGCGCGCGCCGTGCCGGAAGCGACATGGAATGTTCCATGGCCAGCACGGCGGCGTCGGCTGTTTCAGTGCTGCCGTTGCTGGCCTCAGGCGCGGCGCAGGCGCATGGCCGGGCGGCCGCGGCCGTCGATCAGTTCCAGCGTGCCGCGGCGCGGTTCCAGCCGGAAGGAGCGCGCGCCTTCCAGCGCGTCGATGAACTGCCGCTCCTGGCGCATGATGTCAGGCGCGCAGGCCATCTGGGTGGAGATCATCCGGCCGAAATCGACGCGGTTGCGGCTGATCTTCACCTCGCCGCCGATGCCGTTACAGCCGGCATTGCCGGAAACGCGGCCCTCGCGGGTAATTTCCAGTGTCGCCTGGCGGCGGCCGCGAATCCGTTCGCCGCGGATCTCCTGCACCAGCCAGCGTCCATCGATGCCGGCTTCCGGCTCCGGTCTGCCCGGACCCGCGCCGACACGCTCCAGCACGAGATCGGTATCGTCGCGACCGCCGGTCAGGACGGAGTAACGGCGGGTGGTGGTGAAGAGCAGACGGTCGCGGTCGCGGATTTCGGCGCTCAGCGCATAGGAACGGCGGCCACGAATGTCGCGGTCGTCATAACGCAGTACAAAAGGCACCGGCACCTGGCCACGCGGGCGGATGGTGGTTTCGGCAATCGTCTGCGACGGCGCATCCGCCAGCGAAACATCGATCAGGCGCACGGTGACGGTCGCGCCCGGCGGCAGGGCGATGCGCTCGCGATAGGAGACGCTGCCACGCAGGCTTGCCGGCGCGGCGACCGCACCACTTGCCGCAAAAAGCGGCGCAAGCGCGACAAGCCCGGCGAAACTGCGGCGCGAAAGAAGAGGTCGGTGGTCGGTCATGGTGCTTGCTCCGTGCTGGTTCCGTTCGAATTCCACCGGATGATAAAAAACGGCACTGAACGGGCGATGAACCGACGGGACTGCCCGTCGCTTTCAGGTTTCGCCCGTCACCTCCTCGGTGACGACAGAGGGGCCGTGCCTGTATTCGAGAAGGTCTCCGGGCTGGCAGTCCAGCGCCTCGCAGATCTTTTCGAGGGTTTCGAAGCGCACGCCTTTCGCCCTGCCGGATTTCAGGATTGAAAGATTCTGTTCGGTAATGCCGATACGGGCCGCGAGCTCCTTTGATCGCATCTTCCGTTTTGCAAGCATGACATCCAGATTGACGATGATCGGCACGGTCGTTTCCTAGATGAATTCGCGGTTTTCGTCGGCGATGCGCGTCGCTTCCCCCAGCACCCAGCCAACGACAATCATCAACCCGCCGGCAAAGCCCACAAGCATCTGCGTGCTCTCAAAAGAAAAGGAGATGCTCGGAACGGGATTGCCCACCGTCAGCAGAAAGGAAGCAGAGCCGGTCATGACGATCTGCGCCGGCAGCAATGCGGCAAGCGCGACACCGACCTGGATCAGCCTTTTGCCTGACGTCTGCGTAAAGACCTCGCCCCTTTCGAAAAGCCGGAAAAGAAGGACGGCAAACCAGAGCCCGCTAAGCACGGCCAGAAGCGGCAGAAGCCCGACGACAAAACCGGTGACACGCACGGTGTCGGTGAGCAGGTAAGGTGTGGCAGGCGGCAGGATCTGCCCTTCAATCACCGTCCGCAGGGTTTCCGTATCGGCCCATATGGCGACATAAGCGGCGATGAGGGTGCCTGCAAAAACGAAGGAAAGCCATATCAGGATACGGCTGACACGGGCGATGCGGCGGCTGATGGATGGGTCTGTCATCAGGTGATCCGGTGGTTTTTTGTCCTTTAATTCCAGTAAGACGATAAATTTATAACGTCAATCGAGACCGCAGGCCATCTTGCTGGGCTGATGATGCCGCTCATGCCTGCCGGCGGGCGCGCTTTGCATCCCACCGGCACACGAAAAAGGGGTCAGGGGGCTTCCATGTCGATATTGGCGATCTGGCCGCGCGTGTTGAGAATGAGCGACCAGCGCATCTGGCCCTTTTCGAAGGTGACCTTGAATCTGTGAAGATCACCCGCCTCGGTCGCCTGTCTTCCGAGATATTGCATGGCCGTCACCTTGCCACGGCGTCTGATTTCATCCGAAACCGCGCCCGCATTGGCCCGGACATCGGCGACGATGTCATCTTCGAAGCGCGAGAGGTTGAGGTTGCCGCTGCGTGCTTCCTCGAGAACGGTTCTGAGTGTGCGTTCCGCGGAGGCCGGGTCCTGACCGCCCGCTGCCTGCGCGGGGAGTGAGACAAGGCAGGCCTGCAGCACCACGCTCACCACGGCGGCGGTGAATAATTTCTTCATCATCGAGATTCCTTTTTCAAATGACGGCTGGATCGGCCGACGGCGGCCAATCTCAATCAGGAACATCGATTTTTCAACATTTTTTATTGTAAAACGATAATTATTTATTTTGAGGCAGTGTCCTTCCGTCGGTGGATAATCGATCTCGGAAGAGGCTGCCACTTTGCCGTGGCAGCCCTGCGCCTGCTCAGCCGCGGAAACCGTTCCGCAGCGCTTCGAACTTCGCGAGTTGCCCGGCCAGCAGTTCCTTGTTCTCGTCGCGGCGGACGAAAATCTTGAACATGGCGCCGCCGGCGGCGTTCATGAACCAGACGGAACAGGAGCGACGACCGTGGAAGCCGCGATCGACGAAGGTGATGCCGGCGCAATTGTCCTTCTTGATGTGACCACCGATGGGGCTGTCGCCGTGGATGTTGAACCAGCCATGGCTTTCGCTGCCTTCCGGCAGGTGGCCGGGCACTTCCAGCACGATGTCGCCGGTCTGCACGATCATCAGGACTTCGCCCCATCCGCGCATCTCGTTCCAGATGGCGTCGAACTGGTCGGCGGCAGCGGAAACGGCCGCACCCTCAGGCAGAATCGCCAGAATTTCGGCAGGCGTCACTTCGGCCTTGGCGGCAATGGCCTCCACGATGCCATCGGGCTTTTCGGCAAGGGCTGATGCGGCGCGGGCCTGCCTGTCGTCATCGGTCTTCTGGGCTGCAATGCTCATCGGACGGCCTCAGGCGGCAATCGAACGGCGCTCGCCATTCTTGTCTTCATGGATGATGACGTCGAAGCCTTCGAAATGCGGGCCGGAGAGATATTCCACCTTGCCGCGGTTTTCGCCGGCCTTGGCGTGGGCGGCGCGGAACTGTTCGGATTTCGTCCAGGCAAGGAAGTCATCCTTGGTGGCCCAGACGGTGTGCGAGGCATAAAGCGTATGGTCGTCCGCCTTCGGGCCTTTCAGCATGTGAAATTCGATATAGCCCGGCAGTTCGCTGAGGTGCGATTTGCGCTCGCGCCAGATGGATTCGAAGGTGTCTTCATAACCCGGCACGACACGAAAGCGGTTCATTGCGATAAACATGAAAGTCTCCCTTTAAGTTTCCTGTTTCAGTCAGGATATCCGGCCCGGATGGGGTTGGGAAGGGGTTCACGACAAAGCGAACAAATTTACTCCACTTATCGATTGCGCGGTGTATAAACATGTGTAAAGAACTCAAGATTAGTGGCGCGGGCAAACCGGCGCCGGGTCGTGTTTCAGGATAACGCCATGTTGAATTCCCGCCTTCGTTCCTTCGTTCTCGCCGCCCTCGTGCCCGCCGCAATCACCTTTGCCGCGCCGGCTGCCATGGCTTCGGACAAGGGTAATCCGGAGGCGAAACGCATCGTCGCAGTGGGCGGCACGGTGACGGAAATCCTTTATGCGCTGGGTGCAGGAGATCGTATCGTGGCGCGCGATAGCACCAGCAGCTATCCGGCCGATGCGCTCGCCAAGCCTGACATCGGTTACATGCGAGCGCTGTCGTCGGAAGGCATCCTGTCGCAGAAGCCGGATCTCATTCTTTCGGAAGACGGCTCCGGCCCGGCCGATGTCATCGCCATCCTGAAGGCAAGTGCCGTGCCTTTCGTCACCGTCGATACGCCGCCGAGCGGCGACGCCATTCCCAAGAAGATCGAGGATGTCGGCGCGGCCGTGGGTCTCTCGGACAAGGCGAAGGCGCTGGCTGCCGAGACCAGGGCTGGGCTCGATGCACTCGCCAAGGATGTCTCCGCCATCCCGGAAAAGGGCAGGAAGCGTGTTCTCTTCGTGCTCTCCACCGCCGGCGGCCGCATCATGGCGGCGGGCAAGGATACCGAAGCGGCGGCGATCATCGAAATGGCGGGCGGCATCAATGCGGCTCAGGAGATCACGGGTTACAAGCCGCTGACGGATGAGGCGGTCATTGCCGCAGCACCCGACGTGGTGCTGACCATGGCGCGCGGCGACCACGCCGCCAAGGCGGATGAGACTTTCGCGCTTCCCGCTTTCCAGTCCACGCCTGCTGCCGCAAGCAAGACGCTCATCAGCATGGATGGGCTTTATCTCATCGGTTTCGGCCCGCGCACGCCTGCCGCCGGTCGCGAGTTGGCAAACAAGCTCTACCCTGACGTGGTGAAGCCGTGAGCCTTGCGATCTTGAGTTCCACCGAGGGCGGCGTTGCCGGCGACAGATCCCGCCAGGGGGTTGTCGCCCTTGCCGTGCTCGTCGGCATCCTGCTGTTTGCCTGTGGCGTGTCGCTTGTCAGCGGACCCACGGGCGTCGGCATTTCAGAGCTCATTGCCTATCTTACCGGCGGCGCGGATCAGCTCGATGCGCGCGACAGGATCATTCTCGAGGCCGTGCGCCTGCCGCGCACCGCGCTCGGCATGTTGATCGGCGCCGGGCTTGCCGTTTCAGGGGCGATGATGCAGGGCCTGTTCCGCAATCCATTGGCCGATCCCGGCATTGTCGGCGTCACCTCGGGTGCGGCGCTGTTTGCGGTCGCGGCGATTTCCCTTGGGGAAGGCGCGCTTGCCACGGTGGCGGTGTTTTTCGGCCCGCATTTCCTGCCCATCATGGCATTCTTCGGCGGGCTGCTGAACACCTGGGTGCTTTACCTGATCGCCACCAAGGACGGCGCGACCTCCACCACCACGCTCATTCTGGCCGGCATTGCGGTGGCGGCAATCAGCGGCGCGCTGACCGGGCTGATGATTTTCGTGGCGGATGACCGGGCGCTGCGCGACATCACCTTCTGGTCGCTCGGTTCGCTCGGCGGTGCAACGCCCGCCAAGGTGCTCGCGACCCTGCCTTTCATCATCGTCGTTCTCGCCATCATTCCCTTCGTTGCCCGCGGGCTCGATGCGCTGATCCTCGGGGATGCGGCCGCCTTTCACATGGGCATTCCGGTGCAGCGGCTGAAGCGGATCGTCATTCTGGCCGTTGCCGCCGCCTGCGGGGCGAGCGTGGCGGCGGCCGGTTCCATCGGCTTCGTCGGCATCGTCGTGCCGCATCTGCTTCGCCTTGCCATTGGCCCGTCGCACCGCTTTTTGCTGCCGGCGTCGGCACTTGGCGGGGCGGCGCTTCTGCTGCTGGCCGACAGTTTCGCCCGCACGGTGGCCGCACCTGCGGAACTGCCGATCGGCGTCGTCACGGCGCTCATCGGCGCGCCGGTCTTCCTGTTCCTGCTCTTGGGACGCGGCGGCTTTTCCATGCGGAACATGTCATGATCCGGGCCGAAAACCTCACCCTCATCCGCTCCGGCCGCCGGCTGCTCGACACGGTCAGCGTCGATCTGAAGCCCGGCAAGGTCAATGTCATCATCGGCCCCAACGGTGCCGGCAAATCCACGCTGATGAAGGTTCTCTCGGGCGAGATGCGCGCCGAGAGCGGTTCGGTAACCTATAACGAGGTCGACCTGCCGGCCTTCACACCGGTCCAGCTTGCGCGTCTCAGGGCCGTGCTGCCGCAGAGCACCCAGCTTGCGTTTCCTTTCACGGCGCTCGAAATCGTGCGCATGGGGGCTGTCGCACAGGGGTCGCGCGCGCCGGAAGAGCAGGCCCGCCGGGCGCTTGCCAAGGCCGGGCTGCGCGGTTTCGAGCAGCGGTCCTACAACATGCTCTCAGGCGGCGAGCAGCAGCGGGTGCAGTTTGCCCGGGCGCTGGCGCAGGTGCCTTTTCCGGTGGAAAATGGTGAGGCGCGGGCGCTCTTCCTCGACGAGCCGACGGCCAGCCTCGATATCGGCCACCAGATCGCCGTGCTGGAAACGGCGCGCGACTTTGCAAGCGGCGGTGGGTTGGTGCTCGCCATCCTCCACGATCTCAATCTTGCGGCGGAATTTGCCGATCAACTTATCGTCATGCATGGCGGCCGGGTGACGGCGAGCGGTCCTTCGCTGGAAACGATCAGCGACGAGACGATCGCCAGGGTCTATGGCATTGGCGGCGTCGTCGGCCGGCTGCCGGCGCGGCATATTCCTTACGTGCTGCCGCAGTCGCGGCATCGTTAGGAGCGCTCTTAGCTTTCCGGGCGCGTGGCGATGAAGAGCGCAGAGCCCAGCATGACGGCGGCGACGATGGCTGCCCGTAGCGGCGGCGGCTCGCTCAGGAACCAGAAAGCGGCGTAGCTGACGGACATGGCCGAAAGCGCCGCGATCTTGGCGTTGCGGGCGATAGCGCCGCGTTCGCGCCATCGCTGCAGGGAAGGGCCGAATCTGGGGTGGGCCAGCAGCCACGCCTCGAGTTTTGGTGAAGAGCGCGAAAAACACCAGAGCGCCAGAAGCAGGAACGGCGTGGTGGGCAAAACGGGAAGAAACGCGCCGACAATGCCGGTCGCGACCATAAGCCAGCCAAGACAGAGGTATAAAAGGCGCATGCCTAGCCGGTATCATGAGTTCAGCACTCAGGATAGAGCGGCGGGGCCAAAACCATGCGGTCCCGTTGCCGCAGGTCGCAGCCGCACCTGAAAAATCGGGAGTTTTTGCCATCACATTTGCCGTGATCTGGCCGCTACGTCCTGTCGCAGAGCGCCTTTAGGGTTGAAAGCGCGACGCTCAGTCTTTATCCCCTTGGGCCGCGATGCCCGGAGCATAACCGGGCCGTCAACAGGAAGAAGAAGGAAAACACCATGGCCAAGCTGATCCACTCGATGGTCCGGGTGCTGGACGAAAAGCGTTCGGTGGAATTTTACAAACAGGCTTTCGGCCTTGAAATTGCGGAACGCGCCGAGTTCGAGAATTTCACGCTGATCTATCTCAGCAATGCCGAGGGCGATTTCGAGCTGGAACTGACCGTCAACCGTGGCCGCGAAGTGCCCTATGCGCTGGGCGACGGCTACGGCCACCTTGCCGTCAGCGTTGCCGATGTGGACGCCGAACACCAGCGCTTCACCGAGGTCGGCCTTTCTCCCGGCAAGATCATCGAGGCCGATTATAAGGGCCAGCCTTTCGCAAAATACTTTTTCATCTGCGATCCCGATGGTTACAAGATCGAAGTGCTGCAGCGCGGCAACCGGTTCAAATAAGCTCTGATGGAGGCAGGCATGGCAGAGGCAGGCGTCAAACTCGAAGACAGCTGGAAGCGCGTTCTCTCCGGCGAATTCGCGAGCCCCTACATGCTCAAGCTGAAAGAGTTCCTGCTTGCCGAAAAAACCGCCGGCAAGCGCATCTTCCCGAAGGGCGCGGAATATTTCCGCGCTCTCGATCTCACGCCTCTCGATGAGGTCAAGGTCGTCATTTTAGGCCAGGATCCCTATCACGGGCTTGGCCAGGCGCATGGGCTGTGCTTTTCCGTCCAGCCCGGCGTGCGCATTCCGCCTTCGCTCGTCAATATCTACAAGGAATTGCAGGCCGATCTCGGCATTCGCCCGGTGGGTCACGGCTTTCTGGAAAGCTGGGCGAAACAGGGCGTGCTTCTGCTCAACAGCGTGCTGACGGTGGAAGAGTCCCGCGCCGCCTCGCATCAGGGGCAGGGCTGGGAAAAATTCACCGACGCCGTCATCCGCGCTGTCAACGACGAATGCGACCATGTCGTCTTCCTGCTCTGGGGCTCCTATGCCCAGAAGAAGGCGGCCTTCGTGGACCAGCGCAAGCACCTCGTGCTGCGCTCGCCGCATCCGTCCCCGCTTTCGGCCCATAACGGCTTTTTCGGCAATGGCCATTTTTCCAAGGCAAACGCCTTTCTCGTCTCCCATGGCCGCCAGCCGATCGACTGGCAATTGCCTGAAACGGCGGGCAGTGACAAAAACCTTCTCTAGACACTCATAAAATGTCTTTACGCTTTGCGGTTGTCGGGATTAAAGATAACCGGACTACAAAGTGAAGGATTATGCCCGTGTCTCTCCTGTCTGCCGAAACCTCTGTCTCGCTGTCCGATCCGCTGTCGATCGTCGATGCTTTTGAGGATCATTTTTCCGAGCATATGGAGATGGAACGCGACGGTGCGACAGTGCGGTTCAAGACCGAATATGGCCATGGCAGCTTCAGCGCCGAAGGCGGCCATTTCGCTGCAAGGGTCAGCTGCATTTCCGAACATATATTGATGTCGGTAAAGGCCATGGTGGCCGAGCATATCGTCGAATTTTCCGGCGAGACGGGGCTGGATTTCCGCTGGAGCGGCCATGGCGCGCAACAGCGTGAACTGCCCAATCTTTTCGTCGGCAAGGTCGCCCGCGCCTATAATCTGACACCGCATATGCGCCGGCTGGTGGTATCGGTCGAAAGCGGCATCGAAAGGCTGCTGACCGGCGGCATGCATGTGCGCCTGCTTCTGGTGCCGGATCAGGCCCGCGCACCGGTCTGGCCTTATCTTGCGCCCACCGGGGCGATCGTCTGGCCGGCGGGCGATGATCTTCTCACACGGCGCGTCTACACCATCCGTTCCGGCGATATCGCGCGTGGTGAAGTCGATATCGACTTCGTCATGCATGAGGGCGACCACATGCCGGGCGCGACCTTCGGTGCGACGGCGAAGCCCGGCGATGTTCTCGGCATCATCGGCCCGAGCGGTGTTTGCCCGGAAGCCGAGCGTTATGTCTTCGCCGGTGACGAGACGGCGCTGCCGGTGATGCTGCGCATGGCGGCCGAAATGCCGGCCGGGAAAAAGCTCAGCGTCTATGCTGAAATCGATGACGAAGCCGAGCGGCAGGAGATCGTCTGCGCGGCAAATGTCGAGTGGACATGGCTTTATCGCCGCGGCAAACCCGCCGGCACCGCCGGCCTCATTGAAAAGGCGTTGCGCGACCATGCCTGGAGCGCGGATCATGAAGGCCTGCACCTCTTTGTCGCCTGCGAAAAATCCGAGGCGAGGGCGGCAAAATCCTTCCTCACCGACGAGATTTCTTTCCCGAAAGCGTCGCTGCGCGCCGTCGGCTACTGGGCCCTGGGCGTTGCCGACGATCATTGAACTGCCCCATCGGGCTCGTTGAACAGTCGGTTTTATCGTTCACCATTCGGGAACAATCCGTTCCCGTTGTCCACTCTATGCCTGAGAGCGCTGTTACCCCATCTTTACGCCATGAACAGGGCAGGCCCAACCATGAGGCTCGCCAGGCAAAAAGGGGTTTATCATGCTCAACCAGATCAAGGGCCTGCACCACGTCACGTCGATGGCGGCGAGCGCGCGCCAGAACAACAGTTTTTTCACCGATACGCTCGGCCTGCGCCGGGTGAAGAAGACGGTCAATTTCGACGCGCCTGACGTCTATCACCTGTATTATGGTGATGAAGTCGGCACGCCCGGCTCCGTCATGACCTATTTCCCGTTCCCGCATATCGCTCGTGGCCGTCCCGGCACCGGCGAAGTGGGCACGACGTTGTTTTCCGTTCCCGAGGGATCGCTCGGCTACTGGCAGGACCGTCTTTCCAAGGCCGGCGTGGATGGCCTGAAGGCCGATGAAGCCTTCGGCAACAAGCGCCTGCATTTTGCAGGGCCCGACGGAGACGGTTTTGCGCTGGTCGAGGTCAGGGACGACAATCGTGCGCAGTGGATCGGCAATGGCGTCGGCGCGGATCAGGCGATCCACGGCTTTCAGGGTGCCTCGTTGCGACTTCGCGATGAAGGTGCGACGGCCGAGCTCTTGAAATTCATGGGCTATCAGGAAGTGGATCGCCAGGACGGCGTTCTGCGCCTCGGTATGCCCGGCGGTAACGGTGCTGACTTTATCGACATCGAAACCATGCCGAATATCTCTGGCGCGCGGTTGGGTGCAGGGTCCGTGCACCACATCGCCTTTGCGGTCGAAAACCGCGAAAAGCAGCTGGAGGTGCGCAAAGCGCTGATGGATACCGGCTATCAGGTGACGCCTGTCATCGACCGCGATTATTTCTGGGCGATCTATTTCCGCACCCCGGGCGGCGTGCTGTTCGAGGTGGCCACCAACGAGCCCGGTTTCGACCGCGACGAGGACACCGCCCATCTCGGCGAGGCGCTGAAGCTGCCGACCCAGCATGCGCATCTGCGCTCCGTGCTGGAAGAGCATCTGGAGCCGCTGGGCGACGAGAAGGCGGTTTAACCGCTCGATAGCGTTTGGCAGGACATTGCCACGTATTTCTTCTCCCCGTTTGGGGAGAAGGTGGCCCGAAGGGTCGGATGAGGAGGCAACGTCAGCTATAGACCGCACCCTTGCCCCCTTCATCCCGCTGCCGCGACCTTCTCCCCGGCGGGGAGAAGAAACAAGCCGCATCCGTTTGCTCCATCTGATCGCTCCGCCTGGCCGAAGAGGCCGCGCGGAAGCCGTTGAATCTCCTCCTTTCAGAAAGGATTCTCCCATGACCAAGGACAGCTATTTCCACAAATCCCGCGCCGGCGTTGCGGGTGCTCCGCTTTTCGTCTTGCTGCACGGCACCGGCGGTGATGAAAACCAGTTCTTCGATTTCGGCTCGCGTCTGTTGCCTGAGGCCACCATTCTCTCGCCGGTCGGCGATGTTTCCGAACACGGCGCGGCGCGGTTTTTCCGGCGTACGGGCGAGGGCGTCTACGACATGGCCGACCTTCAGCGCGCAACCGAAAAGCTCGCCGATTTCGTCAAGGCGAACCGGGAGCATTATCAGGCCGGTCCGGTCATCGGCCTCGGTTTTTCCAATGGCGCGAATATTCTTGCTAATGTGCTGATCGAACAGCCCGAGCTTTTCGACGCTGCGGTGCTGATGCATCCGCTCATCCCGTTCGAGCCGAAGATCTCCCCCGCCAAAGCCACGCGCCGGGTGCTGATCACGGCCGGTGAACGCGATCCGATTTGCCCGGTGCCGCTGACGAAGGCGCTGGAACAGAGCCTCAAGGCGCAGGGCGGCACGGTGGAAACCGTGTGGCACCCGGGCGGGCATGAAATCCGCTCCGGCGAGATCGATGCGGTCAGGGGTTTTCTGGCGGTTTACGGGGCGTAAAGTGCGCCGCTACTATCGGCTTTCCCCCTCAGGTGGGGAACTCAGGCGCATGTCAGTTTCCTGACAAAGTGTCGCATAAACTCGACGTCATCCTCGGGCTTGATCCGAGGATGACGGAGGAGAGGTTTGGGCACTAGCAACCGCAGGCTGGGCTATTCCCGCCCCAGCCTCAGCGATATCCACATTGCTGCAGCTGCGCCTCGTAACGCATCGCCATGTTGGCGGAGCGGCGGGCGGCCTTCTGGACCGCGGAATTGTTGCGCCAGCTGCCCTTCGCATAACCGCCATGGCCGGAATAATAAGCGAGGTAGAGATTGTAGGGGTCGTTCAGCGAAATGCCGTTTTCGCGACGGCTCTTGGCGTGATACCAGCCGACGAAGTGGATGGCGTCGGTGAAATCGGTGCGGCTTGCCGACCAGCGGCCTGTTTCACGCTGGTAAACACTCCATGTGCCATCAAGCGCCTGCGCGTAACCATAGGCCGTAGACTGGCGTTTCCACGGAATAAAACCGAGAAGCTTGGTGCGGGGCGGCCGCGCATAGGGGCGGAAGGCGGATTCGGTGTAGATCGTCGCCATCATGACAGGCACGGGCACGCCGAACTCCCGCTCGGCCGCTTTCGCGTCGCGCCGCCAATTGTTGAAGATGCCGTTCCGCTGCTCGAAAATCGCACAGGCATTGGTCACCTGCGACGGTGCGGTGGCGCAGCCGGCGAGAACGAGCATCAGGAAAACAACGGCAGATACGCCACGCATAACGGAACCCTTTCGTTCCGCTATTCTTAAATTGCTAACCATTAACGTCGGGTTTTAAGACAAGGTTAATTCAAATGCCGCCGATCAAGGGCCTGTTAACCCGCTGAAAATTCCTGTGTCCGGGATGGGGCGAAACCGCCCCCCGAGCGCCTTTTTCAAGATGCGTTTATCCCCGCGCATCCCCGGTCCCGCCGGCCCGGCTATACTCGGCCCATCCCGGTTATCAGGCGTGCGCGCGGCGCAGGATGGGCGGGGCAGGCGGCCGAAACCGGGGAGTTTCCCGATGTCACGGTTGAGGCGGCCGGCATATGCCCATCCTCCAAACAGGAACCGGTTTGGTGGGCGGGTCATATGTTTGAAGCCGGGGCCGCATCGTCTGCAAAACCCTGCACTACCCTTTGATACCCCCCGCAGCGATGCGGCCCCTTTATCGCTTCCCGACGTTGCCCCGGAATTCGCGGCGACGATACCGGCGCATATTCGAAAAAAAGCGTTCTCTGTACAAAAATGAAAACCGATAAAATTGTAGCAATCGGCTTAAAGCGGCTGAAAACAGTCGTGTGCCATTGTGGGATCACAGACGGGGAGCGGCCTTTGAAAGAGACGCTTCCCCGAAACAGAAATCGAGACCGGCACAAGCCGGCGGATCGCAAAACGGGGTATGAAATGCTGAAGAAGATTATTGCTGCCGCCATCTGCGGAATTGCCGTTGCTTCCATGTCCACCCATGCCGATGCGGCCGGTGCTGCCGGTTTTGCCCGTGGTTTTGCCGCTGTCGAGAAGTCCGCCGTGACACAGATCGGCATTTCCGCGCCGGGCGGTTTTGATGGCTGCGTTCTTTCCGCCGGCCAATGCGTTTCCACCATCGCCGCGCCGCTGACGGGCGAGCGTCGCGAGGAACTGCTGCGCGTCAACCGCGATGTGAACGCCACAATGGGTGCGCTCGATGATTATTTTTCCGGTTTTGCAGCCGATGTTCCGGCAACGCCGTCGTTAAGCCTTGGCGATTGCGGTGATTGCGCCGCGATCAAGCGTGCTGCGCTCGCCGGCGCCGGCTGGTCTTCGAGCGCCCTGCGCCTTGCCTTTTCGCTGAACAATGACGGATCGCTCGAAAAAGTGCTGATCGTTACCACCGACAAGGGCGATATCGTCCTCGGCAACGCCGTCCTTTCTCCGGCTGAGCGCGAAACCGCGCTCTGACCTTTGGTTTGAGCATCGGAAACAGTTTTCGATCCGATGCTCCATTCTTTCATGCCTGCCAGACTACGCCGGTTTTCCTGACCCTTATGGGTTCAGGAAGCCGGCGATTTTTTTCGTTCCGCCACGGCAATGCCTGCCAGTGCCATCACGAGCGCCGCGATTTGATAGGTGTGCAGGGTTTCGCTGAGCACGAAGACGGACAGCAACGTGCCGAAGACGGGCACGAGGTTGATGAAGAGGCCGGCGCGGTTGGCGCCGATCTGTTCCACACCCTTGATGTAGAGGATCTGCGCGATGAGCGACGCAAAAATGGCGGCATAGACCACCAGCACCCATCCCTTTTGATCCGGCCAGACGACGCTGTCGCGCGACATTTCCCAGAAAACCAGCGGGACGGAGGTGAGGAGGGCAAAAAAGGCGGGGATGGCCATCAGCGTGCGCCAGTCGACCGCCGGTTTCCAGCGCAGGATGACGGTGTAGATGGCATAGACCAGAACCGCGAGCAGCATGACGGCGTCGCCGACATTCATTTCCAGCTGCAGCAGCGAGACCGGATCGCCATGCGACGCGAGCAGCGCCACGCCTGAAATGGTGAGGCAGAAACCGGCGATCTGGCCGAACAGCACGCGGGTGCGGAACAGGATGAAGTTCAGCACGAAGATAACCATGGGAATGCCGGCCTGGATGACGGCGGCATTGATGGCCGAGGTGTGCTGCAGGGCCGTGTAGAGAAACACGTTGAAGGCTGTGTAACCGACGCTGCCGAGCACGAGGAAATAGGGCAGGCGCTTTTTCACCACCGGCCAGTCCTTGATGAGCTGCGGCACGGAAATGGCGAAGATGATGGCGACGGCAAAGACCCAGCGCAGGAAGGTGAAGGCCATGGGGCTGATGTGGCCGACGGCGAGCTTGCCGGCAACGGTGTTGCCGCCCCAGCAGAGCGTGGCGATGATGAGGGCGATATAGGCTTTGGAGGGCACGCTGATGTTTCGCTTCTTCACGGGGCGGGAAAACGGCTAAGGGGTGAATGGCGGTCTTGCGCCCGCGCTTGGCCCCCACGGGGCGAGATAATGCGGGAAATCCGCGCCTTGTCACGGAAAAAGCAAAATTCTCCATAAGAAACAGGGTCGCTTTCCGTAAAACAACACAGTATACATTCGCGGGTTTGGGTTTCCCATCGGGTTATCGGGCGCGCAAGCGCCATGAGCAGGAAAGCAAGAAATGACGAATGTTGTGGTGGTCGGCTCGCAATGGGGCGACGAAGGCAAAGGCAAGATTGTCGACTGGCTGTCCGAGCGGGCAGATGTCGTCGTGCGGTATCAGGGCGGCCATAATGCCGGCCATACACTTGTCATCGACGGTGTCAGCTACAAGCTTTCGCTTCTGCCGTCCGGCGTCGTGCGTCCCGGCAAGCTTGCCGTCATCGGCAATGGCGTCGTCGTTGATCCGCATGCGCTGATCGCTGAAATCGGCCGTCTGGAAGCGCAGGGCGTCAAGGTGACACCGGAAAACCTGCGTATCGCCGACAATGCCACCCTCATTCTTTCGCTGCACCGCGAGCTGGACGGTATGCGCGAAGACGCCGCCTCCAACAGCGGCACCAAGATCGGCACCACCCGCCGCGGCATCGGCCCGGCCTATGAAGACAAGGTTGGCCGTCGCGCCATCCGCGTCATGGATCTCGCCGACATGGAGGCGCTTTCCGCCAAGGTCGATCGTATCCTGACGCATCACAATGCGCTTCGTCGTGGTTTCGGCGCGGCCGAAGTCTCGCATGAGACGATTATGGAAGAGCTGGGCTCTATCGCCGAGCGCATCCTGCCGTTCAGCGAAACCGTGTGGCTGCTGCTCGACAAGAAGCGCCGCGCCGGTGCGCGCATCCTGTTTGAAGGTGCGCAGGGCTCGCTGCTCGATATCGACCATGGCACATACCCTTATGTGACCTCTTCCAACACGGTTGCCGGCCAGGCCGCTGCCGGTTCGGGCATGGGGCCGGGTTCGCTGGGTTACATTCTCGGCATCACCAAGGCTTACACCACCCGTGTTGGCGAAGGCCCGTTCCCGACCGAACTGAATGACGAGATCGGCCAGTTCCTGGGCGAAAAGGGTCATGAATTCGGCACCGTCACCGGCCGCAAGCGCCGCTGCGGCTGGTTCGACGCCGCACTGGTGCGCCAGTCGGTCGCCACCAATGGTATTACCGGCATCGCACTCACCAAGCTTGACGTTCTCGACGGTCTCGACGAGCTGAAAATCTGCGTCGGCTACAAGCTCGACGGCCAGGAAATCGATCATCTTCCGGCAAGCCAGGGCGCGCAGGCGCGCGTCGAGCCGATCTACGTCACGCTGGAAGGCTGGAAAGAATCTACCGTCGGTGCCCGAAAATGGGCGGATTTGCCTGCTCAGGCAATCAAATATGTCCGTCAGGTCGAGGAATTGATCGGGGCGCCTGTCGCGCTTCTGTCGACAAGTCCGGAGCGTGACGACACCATACTTGTGACTGATCCGTTTGAGGATTAATGTCCTCGGCGATCTAGATTCATAAACCATATCGGGCCGGTACGTCGCCGGTCACGACGAGAAAGTGCTTATGGCGGATTTTGTAGCAGTCATTCGCAAGGCCGTGGATGGCTTGGCGAACAATACTCCCGAAAACCGGGCGAAGGTTTACGACAAGGCGCGCAGTGCGGTTGTGCGCCAACTCGAGAATATGAAGCCACGTCCGCCGGAAGAATTGTTGCGCCGGCAGATCGCCAAGCTGGACGCCGCCATTGCCGAGGTCGACAGCGAATATGCCGAGGCGCTTCCCGCGCTTGAGGATGATGACGCTATCTCCCCGGCAGCCGAAGAGACGGCGGCATCCTACTACCAGCAGGATGCTGCCGACGCAGACGAGGCCCGCGCCGCCGAACCTGTGGAACAGGCTGAGCAGGAAGAGGAACGGCACGAGCCGGTCTATGAAGAGCCCGCACCCGCCGAGCCTGCACAGCCGGAGCCGGTTTACGAAGAACCGGCCGAAGAGGAAGAGCCCCGGCACGTCGAAGCCGTTGCCGATGAGGCGCAGCGCCACGACGAACACGAGCCGGAAGAGCTTTATGATGCGCCGGAAACGGTTCATGCCGCTCCGGCCCCGGCACACGTTTCCGACGAGGCCGTTGGCACCTATTTCACGCGGGCGGATGAAGAGCCGGCTCAACAGCCGGAGCCTGAAACGGCGCCCGGCCCCGCCGATGATTCCGTTCCTTCCCATTGGGCACAGCCGGTGGATGAGGATGACTGGCGCAAGCTCGATGAAGCGCGGGATGACGATCTGCGTCCGGCCGCCGAGGAATATGAAGAGGTTCGCAACGAGACCGACGAACGTCCGCTCGTTGCCGGTTACGCTGCGCAGCATTACCAGGAACCGGAAGTAAGCTTCGAGCCGGCCCCTTACGAAGACGATGAGCGTCGCGAGGCGGACGACCATTTGGGCCCTGCCGCCGTGGAGCACGCGCCCGCCTTTGGTGGTCGGCACGATTTTGACGAACATCGCCAGACGGAAGAGCAGGCTCCGAAAAAGACAGCCGTGGTCGAGGATTTCTCGTCTTACTTCCAGGATGCGGATATTGCCATTCCCGCCAAGGACGCGCCGGCGCTGCCGCGCGCGGATAACGATCCCTTCGGTGATCAGGCCGCGGCAAAGGACAATAAGGAACGCACACCCTGGGACGATCTGGACGAGCTGATCGGTTATGACGGCGCGTCGCCGTCCACCCGTCAGGCTTCGGACGAAACGAATGGCGTGGGCGCTGCCGCCGCGACGCCCGCCTATATGGTCAAGAAGAAGCCGCGCCGCAACTATGCGTCGCTGGTGCTTGCCCTTGTCGGCGTGGCGCTGCTTGCCGGCGGCGGTTATGCCGTGTGGATGAACCGCGATGCGCTGAACGATATGGTCGGCGGGCTGGTCAGTTCCGCACAGAACGGCGGCAACACCCAGACCTCTTCGAACGGCACGGGCGAGGCGCAGACGCCGACACCGCCGGCGACCCAGCAGCCGCCCGCCACCGGGCAGCAGCCGACAACCCCGACCAACCATCAGACCCCGACCCATGGCGATGACGGCTCCGTCACCGGCACCAAGTTTACCCAGCGGCTTCTGGCCGATGGCACCGAGCGTGACGAGGGACCTGCCGCCGGTGCGAACGGCCAGCCGGTGACGGCCGAAGGCCAATCGGTCTATGAGCAGAATGTCGCGCCGCCGCCCGCGGGCGAGGCTCCGGCCAATAATGCCGGTGCGCCCGCCGGAACCCCGGCTGGCACGCCGCCGGCACAGCAGCCTGCCGCTGCCGCCACCGGTGACCGCATGTTCCTTTATGAGGAAGTGCTGGGCCAGACGGTTCCGACCGCCATTCAGGGCAGCGTTTCCTGGTCGCTGCAGCAGGAAAGTGACGGCGAAGGCAAACCTTCGCCCACCGTGCAGGGCCAGATCACGGTTCCCGGCCGTGGCCTCAGCGCGCTCATCACCTTCAAGCGCAATACCGATCCGTCGCTGCCGGCGAGCCATCTGATCGAGATCGTCTTCTCGGTTTCGCCCGGCTTCGAAGGTGGCGCCATCGACAGTGTCCAGCGCATTGCGATGAAGAGCACCGAGCAGGATCGCGGCAACGCGCTGATCGCGGTTCCGGCCAAGATCACCGACGATTTCCACATGATCGCGCTCAACGACTTCCCGGATGCGATGAAGACCAATCTGGAGCTTCTGAAGAGCCGCAACTGGATCGATATTCCGGTGTCGTATCGCAATGGCCGGCGTGCGCTGCTGACCCTGCAAAAGGGCAATGACGGCATCGCCGCCTTCGACAAGGCGCTCAGCGAATGGGCGGCGGCAGCGCCGGCGACCGGACAGTGATGGTTTAAGGGCGGCCCAGGCCGCCCTTAACATTTCAACATATCCAAGCACTGGCTTATTGCCCGGCGAGATTCCCTCTTCCGTCATACCGGCCTTGAGCCGGTATCCAGCCAGCCCTAGCCCTTGGGCTGAAAGGACTCTTCTCGCCGCGCAGACGCGCGTCGCTTGGATTCCGGCTCTTAAGGCTGGAATGACGGTCGATGGGTTGTCATGGTGAGGACTCAACGGTTGGCAAGGGGCGTTGCCGGACATTTATCCCCGTTTGGCTTTCACACATAAAAAATCCTCGGCCGAGGGCCGAGGATGATGTCGTTCGTGGATGGCGTGCTCTCCTTAAGAGAGTGTCGCCTTAAGCATCCACCACGCGCAAAGCACGCGCGGCTTCCAGCGCTTCCTTCTGCACCGCTTCCTGCACCTTCTCGAAGGCGCGAACCTCGATCTGACGCACGCGTTCGCGGCTGATGTCGAACTCGGAGGAGAGTTCTTCCAGCGTCACCGGGTCTTCGGCAAGCCGGCGGGCCTCGAAGATGCGGCGTTCGCGGTCGTTCAGCACGCCCATGGCCTTGGCCAGCATGCGGCGGCGGGTTTCCAGTTCGTCCTGCTCGATCAGCACGGCTTCCTGGCTTTCATGGTCATCCACCAGCCAATCCTGCCATTGGCCGGATTCGCCCTCGGACGCCTTGATCGGCGCATTCAGCGACGCGTCGCCATGCAGGCGGCGGTTCATCGAGATGACTTCTTCCTCGGAAACCTGCAGCTTGGTGGCGATTTCCTTGACGTGTTCCGGCTTCAGATCGCCGTCGTCGATCGCCTGGATGCGGCCTTTCAGCCGGCGCAGGTTGAAGAACAGGCGTTTCTGGTTGGCCGTCGTGCCCATCTTCACCAGCGACCACGAGCGCAGGATATATTCCTGGATCGAAGCCTTGATCCACCACATGGCATAGGTGGCCAGACGGAAACCACGTTCCGGATCGAACTTCTTGACCGCCTGCATCAGGCCGACATTGCCTTCGGATACGACTTCGCCGATCGGCAGGCCGTAACCGCGGTAACCCATGGCGATCTTGGCGACGAGACGCAGATGGCTGGTGACGAGCTTGTGGGCGGCGTCGCGGTCACCATGCTCGGCGTAACGCTTGCCAAGCATGTATTCTTCCTGCGGCTCCAGCATCGGAAATTTGCGGATTTCGTCGAGATATCTATTGAGACCGGCTTCGCCGGCTGTAATCGTAGGCAAACTATTGCGGGCCATAAAGCACCCCCTTATCTATGGTCTGGAACGGCACCCTCTTTGGTCGGCGATTAACCCGCCGGAGGCGCACCGTAAGCTGCGGGTCGTTACCGACCCCGCACGAACCCATGTGACAGATATGTACGCGCCCGCCGCGTTTCAAGCGAACGCTGCGTTCACACATGCGTTATGTTGAGGCAACATCCTCTTTGACCTGTTTAACTTTCGAACGGTAGATTCGTTCCGAAAAACCGCCAAGGCCGGAGCGCACCATCAGCTCATACATGACCCGCCGGCGCATGGGATTGTGCAGGCGAATCACCTTCGAGCCGAGGAACTGCGTCTCGACATGGCCAAGCCCCTGCAGATCGGGATCGGCGGCAATCGCGTCGGCATAGGTCGCGTGAAATTCCCGCCGGCAGACATAGGTCTTGTATTTGGTCATGCCGAAGCAGACGAGGTTATGGCCATGGGTGCGAAGGAAATCGGCGACGCCCACCGTCACCTCCGGCCAGGCGGGGTTGAAGGTGTCGTCGAAGACGATGACGCCGTGCGGCGCGATCACCTCCATCGCCAGTTTCGCATCGGCCAGCACATGGTGCAGGTGGTGGCCGCCATCGATGCTGAAGAAACGGGCTGGGCCGATCTTCGAGGTGATGTCGGCGGGTGCCAGTCTGGTGCTGTCGCCCCTGATGATCAGTTCCTCATCCATCGCAAAACCCAGCCGGCGGCCGTTTTCCATCAGGCGCTCATATTGATCGAGGCTGCCATCTTCGGGTGGGTCGAGATCGAACAGGTCGACGCCCAGCACCTTTTCCTGTGCCTGGGCGAATTTGCGCAGCAGGAAATAGGAGCGGCCATAATAAACGCCGATTTCCGCCATGCCGCCATCGAGACCCCGGCTCGTCTGCGCCTGCAGCAGCGCCTTGAAGACAAGCGCATCGGGCGGATCGATATAGCCTTCGACGCTGCGCAACTCCTGAAATATAAACCGGCGGTCTTCGATATTCATTCGCGAGAGATCCCGTCATCATGCCGGTTCCGTTCGAGGGAGGCGAATTGAACGTTCGGCGTTTCCTGCGGCGTCAGTGGTCGCCAAGCTCTTGTGCGGCCACGGTTTTCACGGCGGCGGTTTCAAGCTTTGCGGGGGCCGAGGAGGTGTGACGATTGAAGCGAAATTGGGGCGGTCTATAAAAAGGACCGACTGCGGAATATCGCTATCCGCTAATCTTTTTTTATTATCCGGGGCTTCCGGCGAAATACATGGCGCAGTTTTTTTGACCGCGCCATGCGGGTTTTTCAGCCGCGCAATGCGGCGAGCAGCGCTTCCATGTCATCCGGCAGGTCGGTTTCGAACTCCATCACCTCGCCTGTACGGGGATGTTCGAAGGCGAGCAGATAGGCATGCAGCGCCTGGCGCGGAAAGCGGCCAACGGTGCTTTTTGCCGGTTCTTCCAGCAGGTTCGCCTTGGTGCGGAAGGCGGCGCCATATTCGGGATCACCGATCAGCGGATTGCCGATATGGGCCATGTGCACGCGGATCTGGTGGGTGCGGCCGGTTTCCAGGCGGCATTCCACCATCGAGGCGAGGCAGGTGGCGTCCGGTCGTTCATGGTAACGCTCCATCACCTCATAATGGGTGATCGCCTCGCGGGCGTCATCCGAATCCTCGTGTTTGACGGCGCGTTTGGTGCGGTCGGCACTGCGGCCGAGTGCTGCGTCGATGGTGCCGCGCAGGGTGCGCGGGCGGCCCCAGACGATGGCCTTGTAGGCCCGCTCCAAAGGTCCGGTGCGGCCGTGATCGGCAAATTGCGCGGCGAGATGCCGGTGGGCATTGTCGTTCTTCGCCACGACCATGACGCCTGACGTTTCCTTGTCCAGCCGGTGCACGATGCCCGGCCGCTTGACGCCGCCAATGCCGGAGAGGCTGTCGCCGCAATGGTGGATGAGGGCGTTGACCAGCGTTCCCGTCCAGTTGCCGGCGCCCGGATGCACGACGAGCCCGGCGGGCTTGATGAGCACGATCAGGTCTTCATCCTCATATTCCACGTCGAGCGGAATGTCCTCGCCCTTGGGTTCCGGGTCTTCCGGTTCCGGCATCACGATCTCGATGCGATCGCCGGGATGCACCTTCTTTTTCGGCTCCGTCACCGGCTGGCCGTTGAGGGAAACCGCGCCCTGTTCGATCAGCGCCTTCAGGCGGCTGCGGGAGAAGTCGCCGCTCACCTCGCCCGCCAGCCAGGAATCGAGGCGGCCTTCGGCGTCTTCCCCGGCAATCAGGACTTTCCTTGCGTCTCCGCCTTGTTTAAAGGGGTCGTTCATTCTTATTTTTCCGATCCATCAGCATTTCAGGGAACCCGATGACGCAGATCGAGCAAGACGAACAGGAAGACAAGCCGCTTGATCCGGCCATGGAAAAAGTTCGCCGCAAGATGATCCGTTTGCAGATCGTGTCGGGCTCCGTGATGTTTATCAGCCTTATGGCCGTCTTCGGTGCGGTTGTCTACAAGGCGATGGGGCCGTCGAAAGCGGTTCAGACCCAGGCGGAAGCGCCAAACCTCGCCGTCCCGACCGGTAATGGCCCGCTTGCCGTCACCGCCAGCCTGCCGCAGGGCTTCACGATCGACAATGTCAGCTATTCCGGCGGCGACATGCTGTTTTACGGCCGGCTCGCCAACGGCACGCGCAAGGCGCTGGTTTTCAACGTCGCGGCCGGCCGGTTCCTTGCCGATGTGACTGTTGATGGCCAGTGAGGGCAGTGACCTGCTGGACGGGCGGGCGCTGATCCCGGTCGGGGATCCCGCCGATCCGCGCATCGCCGCCTTTCGCGATATTCGCGAGCGCGACCTCACCGGCCGGCAGGGGCGTTTCATTGCCGAAGGCACGGTGGTGCTGCGCATGCTGGCAGCCGCCCACAAGGCGGGTGGTGATTTTGCAGCGGAAAGCATCCTGATCCTGCGCAACCGGCTTTCCGGCGTTGCGGATATTCTTGCCGATTTTCCTGATGATGTGCCGGTTTACGTGGCCGAAGCGCCGGTGCTTGATGGCATTGTCGGTTTTCACCTGCATCGCGGCATTCTGGCGCTCGGCCGCCGGGTTCAGGATCGCGGGCTTACCGAAATGACGGCGGCGCTTCCTCCGTCTTCACTGGTGCTCGTGGGCTGCGGCATTTCCAATCACGATAATCTTGGGGCGATGTTCCGCAATGCGGCGGCCTTTTATGCCGATGCGGTGTTTCTCGACGAGACCTGCTGCGATCCGCTCTATCGCAAGGCGCTGCGTGTTTCCGTCGGATCAGTTCTTTCGGTTCCCTATCATCGCGGCGGCGGTGCGGTGGAGATGCTGGAGCGGCTTTCTGAGGCCGGGTTTGCGATCTGGAGCCTTTCGCCTGGTGGCGAGACCGAGATCCGCAATATCCCCCGCTCCGAGCGCATGGCGCTTGTCATCGGCACGGAAGGCGAGGGGTTGCCGCAATCGGTGCTCTCGCGGTTTCATACGGCACGGATCGCGCAGTCGCCGCAGCTGGATAGCTTGAATGCGGGGACGGCTTCGGGGCTGGCGCTTTATCAGATGGCGGGGGTGATCGGGCGGGTTTAGGCCATCGGTGGGTGTGGTTTACCCCCCTCTGCCCTGCCGGGCATCTCCCCCTCAAGGGGGGAGATCGACAAGCGGCCAGGTTTCGGCCATCTCGACGTTTGAGAATGAAGTGATGTTAGTGCTTCTTGCCGATCTCCCCCCCGAGGGGGAGATGCCCGGCAGGGCAGAGGGGGGTAAAACCACACCCTCAGTGTTTCCGCTTCTCCATCACCACCTTCGCCCGCTTCGCAAGGCTGTCCCGCCCCGATGAGCCGGAGGCCTTGGCAAGCAGCCCTGGAATGGGCGATGTCTCGCCCTCCTGCGCCGCCGTGAGCGCGATCATCTCAGCGGCGATGCGGGCGATTTCGCGGCGGATCGGTTCGTCATTGCCGGTGCCGCGCACATTCAGCAGGCGCTCGGTGAGCGCGGTGCCCTGATTGCGGATATCCTCGATTTCCTGTTCCAGACCTTCTGACGCCGGCGCCGTTGTCTTCTCAACCGGTGAGATGGCTGCCTCCTCGGCGGCGACCGCCGGTGTCGCCTCTGCTTCGGCGACGGGTGCGACTTCAAGCGCGGCGGCTGGGGCCGGCTGTGGCGGCGGGTTTACCGCCTTCTCAACCGGCACGGCAGGGTTCGGCAGACGAATGATCATGTCGTTGGCGCGGCCGCCGGTTGCGGCAAGCTGTTCCTTGAGACGGGCGGCTTCCTGGTTGCGCAGCGTCAGCATCGTGTCGAGATCGGCGTTTTTCGCCATGAGCGTAGCGACCTGTTCTTCCAGCCGGGTGACCTTGCGGCTTTCGCGCGCAACCGCCGTCATGGCTTCCTTGTTACGGGCCGCCACGTCCTGCAGTTCACGGGTCGCCGTCTCGCCTTCCTTGCGGAAGCGCGTGGCGCTCTGCTTGGCCTGTTCTGCCTCCAGATCGCGGGTGGCAGCGAGGATTTTCGAATCATCCAGTTCGCGCGTCAGATTGGTGAGGCGGGCGGTGAGATCGGACATCTGGCTGGCGCGCTCGTTGGCGGCCTGCTCCTGTTGTGCGAGGTTCGCCTGTATGATGCCGGCGCGTTCTTCGCTGGCATCAAGCGCTGCGCGCAATTCGCCGATTTCCAGCGTCAGCTCCTCGATTTTCAGGGAGAAGCTGCGATTCTGCTCGCCAAGGCGATAGGCATCGCTGGAAGCGGCTTCGTTGGCGAGGCGCAGCGAGGTGTTCTTTTCCCGTTCCGTATCCAGTTCCTGGCGGACCTTGGCGTTTTCGGCGGCGTAGAGCGCACGCGCCATGTCCTTCTGGGCGCGGACTTCCTGCGGGCTGATGGGCATTGTCGCGCGTATGCGGTTTTCCGTATAGGCGACGATGCGGCGATGGATCGCGGGTGCGATCAGCAGGGCCAGCAGGGTTGCGGTGAGAAAACCCAATCCGAAGAGAATGGCATATTCGATCACGCGGGACAGTCTCCGAAACTCAGATACGCGCGCATTCGGAAAGAGGGGCGCGAAAGCACGTTACGCTATTATTGCAACCGTGGGGAGGGGTGTCGCACCGTCAAAACCGGCCCGTTATTTCCTCCCGCCCCGGCTTTAGCGAATCAGAAGGGGTTCCAGGTCGGCTGCTGGGTGAGCTTCAGGTAGCCGACATTGATGCCGAGGCGCGCGCCGATGCCGGTGCGGATGGGCGCGAGGGTCACGTCGCTGCTCTTCAGATAGGTCATGCCGACGCCGGCGACGATGAAGGCGGAGCCGCTCACACCGCCGTAACGGCGGTAAAGCGCATCGACGGAGGGCAGGTTATAGACCAGCATCATGGCGCGGGTGCCCTGGCCGCCGTAATCGAGGCCGAGCGACGGGCCCTGCCAGAAGACGGGGTGCTGGCCGGCGTTCTTGGTATAAAGCGTGCCTTCGCCATAGGTGAGGCCCGCGACGAAAGCGCCGGAGCCTTCCTGCCCGAGAATGTAACCGTTTGGAAGACCGTATTGCTGGAAGGCGCGCTCCACCACCTTGGCAAGACCGCCGGTGGTTTCACCGAAGAATCCGTGGCCTGCATCCACGACTTCCTGGAACGAATATTGATCGCTGTTCTGGGCCGAGGCCGGTGCGACCCACATCAAGAGGCTCGCAAGGAGCGCGACAATCTTTCCCAGTCCGAGGCGTGCAATGGTGCGGGTTTTCGTAAGGCGCATCGTCATGTCCGTCCGTCTGTTTCGTTAGCGCATAAGCCCGAAAATCCGAATCGGTTTTCGAAAGGGCCGGTCGCGCAGAGTCAAAGTTCTACAGCATGTTTCGCGCATCCTTGCGGATACACGGGGCTCCAGTGTGGCCTGTTAAGGCATTTGGCATTTTGAAACCATCCTATTAACAATCGGTTTACCAAATATGGTGTCATTATGGCTTAACAATTTCCACACCGTCCGCGCCTCCCTTGCGCAGGAGAGAATTTTATGACCAGCAAACTCAATATCACGCTGTCCGGTCCCGATCTGGCGGCTCTTCTGTGCAGCCGTGTGTGCCATGACGTTATTTCTCCTGTCGGCGCCATCAATAACGGCCTCGAACTTCTGGACGAGGGCGGCACGGATGACGATGCGCTCGATCTCATCCGCACGTCAGCCCTTAACGCATCCGTGCGGTTGAAGTTCGCCCGCCTTGCTTTCGGTGCTTCCGGCTCCGCCGGCGCGTCCATCGACACCGGTGAGGCCGAAAAGGCTGCCCAGGATTTCGCTGCCGCCGAAAAGAAGGCGGAAGTGAGCTGGAACGGCCCGCGCGCCATCGTTGCGAAGAATCGTGTCAAACTTCTGCTCAACCTTTTCCTCGTGGCTTACGGCGCCATTCCGCGTGGCGGCAATGTGGATGTGCTGCTGGAAAGCCCCGACGGCGACGCCAGGTTCGAAATCACCGTCAAGGGCCGGATGATGCGCGTGCCGGCCAAGTTCGCGGAAATTTACGAAGGCAGGTTGGAAGAGGCGGTCGACGCCCATTCCGTCCAGCCCTATTACACGCTGCTTCTGGCCGAAGAGGCCAATATGGCGGTGGAATACAAGGTGCATGACGATCGCATCGTGTTTACGGCGAAGACGATTACGGAGTGATCGTTTCGATGCGACAGTGACGCCATCAGGGGTCGGGCCGGCTTTTGCCAGTGCCCGGCCTTTTTCTTTTCAGAGGAGGAGGTCTCATGATCCGTGTCGAAACCGCGCGTCTCCTGCTGCGGCCGCATGCCATCGAGGACGAAGCACGTTATTGCTCCTTCTGGAGCGCGGATGTTCATCCGATCCCGGGCGTGAGCTCGATCGCGCCGCTCGATCCCGAACTCGCCTTCGCGCGGCTTCTGCGTTTCATCGGCCACTGGTCCGTCTTCGGTTTCGGCCCCTTCGTGGTGGAGGAAACCGCCACGGGACGAATCGTCGGCGAGGTGGGGCTGGCCCATATGCGCCGTGGACATGGCGCGGATTTCGACACCGCGCCGGAGGCCATGTGGAAGATTGACAGGGATCTGACCGGCAAGGGTGTGGCCAGCGAAGCGGTACAGGCCGCCCTTGGCTGGTTTGATGCCAAGGGCATATCGAACCGGATCGTCTGCATGATCGATCCGCTGAATGCGCCGTCGCTCGCGATCGCCGCCCGTTTCGGCTTCTGTCCTTTCCGGGAAACGACCTTCCGCGACAGTCCCGTGCGGCTTTTCGAGCGGATCGCGGATATCTAGCGCTCGGCATAACAGGAAGCGTTTGCGAGCGAGCCGCTGTCTCGATTGCGTTTCAGGACGACCTGAAACCTGTTTGAGGTCTCGGCAGGCGGCGGTTTGAACCAAGGGTTGGTCCATATCAACTCCTGGAGCATCCCATGCGCTATTTCATTCTGGCGATACTCGTCATCTTTTCCACTGCTCAGGCCGCAAGGGCGGAAAGCGGTATCGGCTTTAAACAGATCGAATTGCCGGATGAGGGGGGCGCGAGAACGCTTGCCGTTTCATTATGGTACCCGGCCGCGCCCTCGGGCAAAAGCGAGATCGTCGGCGAAAATGCCGCATTTTACGGTCTTGAGGTTCAACCGGGTGCCTCTTTTCTTAAGGATTCTCGTCCGCTCGTGCTGCTGTCGCACGGTTTTGGCGGTAGCTGGCGCAACCTGAACTGGATTGCCGGCGAGCTTGTTCGGGAAGGTTATGTCGTGGCCGCTCCGGATCACGGCGGCGAATCATTTACCGAAGAAAATGCGACCGAGATCGTTCCATTGTGGGAACGGCCGCGCGACATCAGCAGAACGCTGACGGCCTTGCTTGGCGATGATCGATTCGCCGGCAGGATCGATGGGACGCGCATCGCGGTTATCGGCCATTCCCTCGGCGGCTGGACCGCGATGGAACTGGTTGGCGCGCGATACAGCGCCGATCTTGCCCTGAGGGATTGCGGCGCAGAGAAGCGCCCGCCGCAATGCAAGGCTCCCCGGCTGCTAGCCAAAGTCGGGGTTGTCGGTGACGGCAAGGCCGATCCGCGGCTTTCGATGGATTTGAAGGATGCCCGCATCCGCGCTGCCATCGCGCTGGATCTCGGGCCGGCCGCGGGTTTCCTGCCGGAAACGCTGCAGGCCGTCAGCGTACCGGTTCTGGTTCTGGCGGCAGGTGTGGAGACACCAGAGATCGCCGCTATCAAGGCCGATTCCGAATATATCGCCCGGCATCTGCCAAAGGCGACGACGGTTTATCGGGACATACCGGATGCCAGCCATTTCAGCTTCATGCAGATTTGCAAGCCGAACGGCGAAAAGATCGTGGAGGAACTTTCACCGGGTGAGGGTTTCGTCTGCCGGGATGGCGGCGGCAGGGACCGCGTGGCCATCCATGCGCAGATCGCGGAGGCAATCCTCGGCTTTCTGAAAGTGGAAATGCGCTAAGTTGGATTTTCGGGACGCCTCGCGACCGTAATGGCCGCAAGGCGTCCCTCTTTCAAACAGCGTTTACCTGATAGTGCCGATAAACGAGGTCTTCGGGATCGGAACGAGGTGCTGCCGGATCGAGCCTTCCGCCGATTCGTTCGGCGACGGCCGCTGATTTGCGGTTTTGCGGCGAGACGTAGCTAACAAGCGTGGGCAGGCTCAGGGTCCTGAAGGCCCAGTCGCGCAGCGCCGAGGCGGCTTCAGCGGCATAACCGCGCCCCTCATGGCCTTCGTAAAGCAGCCAGCCAAGTTCCTTTTCCGGAAACAGCGGACCGTGATTGATGCCGACCTGGCCGATACATTCCCCCGTTTCGCCAAGCTCGATCATTAGCGCGCCATGGCCGAAAAAGTACCAGTTGGCGAGATCGTGGCAGAACACGCCCCATGTTGAGGGCAGGTCGTATGGTCCGCCGACACCGATGGAGCGCGGCGACGTCATGAAGTTCCGATAGGCGGGGAAATGCGCCATGGTCAGCGGGCGCAGCGTCAGGCGATCCGTCTTGAGGGTTGGGATGGCGTGGTTCATGTACCGGCGTCCTTTGGCGATGCGTGGCCAGGTCTTTCTCTCCTCATTGCTGTGCTTGTCACAGGAATCCGGTCGACGCGTCTGCGCGGCGGAGAGTCCTTTCAACCCAAGGACTTGGGATGGCTGGATTCCTGTGACAGGCACAGCAATGAGGGAGAGAAAATCGCAACAAAAAACCCGCCGTTTCCAGCGGGTCTTTTAAAAACTGTCCTGTTCCGGATTGGATCAGGCGGTTTCGAGGAATTCCGTGGCGCCGTCAGGCTCGCGCAGAACATAGCCGCGGCCCCAGACGGTTTCGATGTAGTTTGCGCCGCCGGCGGCGTTTGCGAGCTTCTTGCGCAGCTTGCAGATGAAGACGTCGATGATCTTCAGTTCCGGTTCGTCCATGCCGCCATAGAGGTGGTTCAGGAACATTTCCTTGGTCAGCGTCGTGCCCTTGCGCAGCGAAAGCAGCTCAAGCATCTGATATTCCTTGCCGGTCAGGTGAACGCGCTGGCCGCCCACTTCAACCGTCTTGGCATCGAGATTGACGATAAGCTCGCCGGTGGCGATGACCGACTGCGCATGGCCCTTGGAACGGCGGACGATGGCATGAATGCGGGCAACAAGCTCGTCCTTGTGGAACGGCTTCGTCATGTAATCGTCTGCGCCGAAGCCGAGGCCGCGAACCTTATCCTCGATGCCGGCCATGCCGGACAGGATGAGGATCGGCGTCTTGACCTTGGAGAGGCGAAGCGTTCTCAGAACCTCGTAACCCGACATGTCAGGCAGGTTGAGGTCGAGAAGAATAATGTCGTAATCGTAGAGCTTGCCGAGGTCCACGCCTTCCTCGCCGAGGTCGGTCGTGTAGACGTTAAAGCTTTCCGACTTGAGCATCAGTTCAATGCTCTGCGCTGTCGCGCTGTCGTCTTCAATAAGTAGAACCCGCATAATTATCCCCTTTGCCGCCCGCGAACCGGTAAATCATTGCCTCGCGCGATGCGGATCCAGACGTTGCCTGATTTGCAGGCTGCCACCAAATGGTTAACAAATTCTAATTGCCTTTGGCAAGGTGTATCGAATTTATTAAGCAAAGAAGGCATTTCGCTGTTTTTGCACGTGAATCCACCATCGCCAAAATTGAAGCTCAACGTGAGGATTTCCCGCTAAGTGATTCAATCGACTCTTACATCGTCTGGCCCGTTTTTTTGGACCTGGCATTTACCGACCCTTAAATGATCGTGTTTATCATTAACGATGCCCGTAAACGAAAGGTTAACGACGGCGGTTTTTTATTAACGTCGGGTAACTTTTGGGAATCATTCCGGGACAGGGGTCAACCCTTACGGAAAAACGGGCGGGTTAAACGGGCCGGTCAGGGGGCATAGTGCCTTTTTGATCCGGGTCTCGCTATCCATGGAGTATTGCGTATGAAGTCGCGTGACAGCCTGGTTCGCCTGAAGGAATTTCAGGTCAATGAAAAACGCCGGCAGCTTAACCAGCTGCAGCAGATGATGTCCGAGTTTGAGCGGATGGCAAAGGAACTGGTGCATCAGATCTCTCTGGAAGAGAGCAAGTCGGGCATTACCGATCCGACACATTTCGCCTATCCGACCTTCGCCAAGGCCGCGCGCCAGCGGGCGGATAATCTTCAGGTCTCGATCCGGGAGCTGAAGGCCCAGCAGGAGGCCGCCGAGGCTTCGCTGGAAGAGGTGCAGGCCGAATATGAAAAGGCCGCCGCACTGGAAAACCGCGACGGAGCCATCCGCGCCCGCGCCTGACCGCAGGCGCAAAAGCTGACGAATGATCGTCCTCATTGACGGCTGCCGGTGGATCAGGAGGCGGCTTTCAATGACGGGACGCCGTGCATTTTTTTAAAAGGCCGCTCCTTAAGGGCGGCCTTTTGTTTTGCGGCGTCGCCGGTGTTTCCCGCCGGGACGGTCATGCCCGATTTCGATTGTCCGGAAGTTGGGAAAGGCGTATTTTACGGGGGTTCCGACCGTGAGCCGGAGGCTTTTACGCGCACGCGCCCCGTGCAGGCGCGGGCGGCTATTGCAGGGAGGAAAAAATGGCCCGCCAATATATCGATTGCCGTGAATTCCCCAGTGACAGCAGATGCACCGTTGCCATTTCCGCCGATTCTCAAGAAGAGCTTATGGAAGCGGCCGTGCAACATGCCGTGGCGGTGCATGGCGCAGAGGATACGCTGGAATTCCGTGAAGAAGTCCGCCGGAGCATGCATGCCGGGACGCCGCCGTTGAAGGTGGCGTGATTGCTGGCACACCTGAAAATCTCTCCGCCGTCATGCCGGACTTGATCCGGCATCCAGCCGACGCGCGCCTGCGCAACGAGAAGTGTCTTTTCAGCTCAATGACTGAGCTTGCTGGACCCCGGCTCAAGGCCGGGGTGACGGAGTGTGGATGCTCCGTTTTGGCCAAAACACCCGTAGATAGCTGCCATTACGCTCTTTATGTCTGCCATTTTACCCCTGGATCACATCCGCCCATTCGGCATGGCGCAATGTCTGGGCCTTGAAGAAGGGGCAGAGCGGAATGATCTTCCAGCCGCCCTTGCGGGCTTCATCAATCGCATGGGCGGCGAGCGTCTGGCCGACACCCTTGCCGCGCAGCGCATCGGGCACACCGGTATGGTCGATGATGATGAGGGAAGGGGAGGTGCGCGAATAGGTCATCTCCGCCTTGTGGCCGTCGATGGTCGCCGAATATTCGCCGCGCGATCCGGTTTCGGTGGTCTTGATGTCCATGGTCTCTGCCTCCGCATTGCTGTTCGTTTTCGCCACTCTAACGGCTTGCGCCTGAATTGAAACAGCGCGATAGCGAACGCAGCGGACACAAACCGGCGACAATCACCGGCTCTGTCGGGCAGTTTTCAGGAGAAATCCGAAATCAAACCGAAAGCCCCGTCGATGATCCGGCGGGGCGTTCTGGAATTCGGTTTGGGGGCGCGTTACCGCGCCGGCGCACTGTTTAGTGGCGATATTGCTGAATGCGCGTGGTGCGCAGACCGGCGAGGCCATGATCGGAGATCGAGGACTGCCAGGACAGGAATTCTTCAACGGTGAGCGTATAACGCTCGCAGGCTTCCTCGAGGCTCAGCAGTCCTCCGCGTACCGCGGCAACCACCTCCGCCTTTCTGCGAATGACCCAGCGACGGGTATTGGCAGGCGGAAGATCCGCAATCGTCAGAGGGCTGCCATCGGGGCCGATGACATATTTAACTCGTGGGCGTATCATTTCGGTCATTGGACACTCTATACAAACTCAAGACCATATGACGGGAACTCTATCCCGGTACCTTTAAAAATTGCCTAAGCAGCTCGTGACAATTTATTAAGAATTTGAACGGTTTCGCCTGATTTGTTCGAGTCGCCTTATTTTGCCGGGAAAAAATTTTTCCAAAAATCGCAATTTTTCTCTCTCATCGGTTGTTTCCGTCAGAGTGCCGCAAGCGAAAGGCACGTTTTCCCGTTGCCCTGGGTAAATTCCGCCGTTCCCTCATGCTGCAGCCGCAGGCGGTCGCCGGCATCGAGCGGAAGGATCGATGTTGCCGACTGCTGTGTGCCTGAGGTCGATGCATTTCCTGCCATGCCGAAACTGGCCGCCGCACCGTTGATGAAAAGCGTCACCCGGTGGCCGGAGGAGGAGACCACGGCGAGCGACAATGCTGCCAGATAAAGGCCCTTTGCCGGAACGACGAGTTCACGCCCACCGGTTCCCAGGGTTTCCCCGAGCGCAAATCCGCCCTCGGCGATGAAGAGCACGGAAAAACCCGCCGCCGAGCCATTGGTGGGTTTCGTCGTGCCAGAGGGCATGCCGGCGACGGCAAGCGGACGGTTGGGCATCGAGACCCGGCCATCGCCGCTGCACAGAAGCGCCGTGTGCCAGGAGGTGCCATCCACACTGGTCTTGATCGAAAACCCGTCATGGCCGGCAAGGCCCATTTCCGCCCGGCCGCTCCAGCCGGACTGGAACAGCAGCGTGGCGGTATCGGCCTTTGCCGCCTTGTTGATCGTCATGCGGTGGCTGCCGTCTTCCTCGGCATGGGTAAAGAGGCTGGCGGGGGAGGCGAGCGCCAGCCGGTTGGTGTCATCGGCCTCCGCGCCGATCCCCAGCCGCTCCTGCCGGCCGGTGGCCGGCAGCGGCAGGTCGCGCCAGCTCCCGTCCTGCAGCAGGCGATATTTGCTCTCGGTCGCAAACCATGCCGTCCAGCCCGGCTGCGGTACTATAAAGAGCCACGCGCCATCCTGCCGGAACGCGAGCCTGCCGCCCTTGCCGACCCAATCGCCGGTGGCGCCCGGCGTCAGCAGGAAACAATCGCCTTCGGACGCATTCTCGGGCGGGGCGGCAACGGCAGCCTTGATGGTGAGCTGCACGATTGCATCCAGCCTTTGCAGGGCTTCGTTGTGGGTGACGTGTTTTTGGGCCTGTGAGGGTAGGATGTAAGGAAGCCGAAGTCTCGCCGTCTGTTCCGTCATGATGTGCCTTCCGCGTTGTTGTGTTTCCTTGCGGGGCATTGTGACGGGGGGACGTGGGGTGGGGATGAGTGGGGATGGATTATTTTTTGTTGGGCCTTGGTGGGCGCGGCTTACCCCCTCTGCCCTGCCGGGCATCTCCCCCTCAACAGGGGAGATAGACTCGCGGGCAGGCTTCGCCCATCTCAGCATCTGCGAATGAAGTGGTGGTAGTGCCTCCGGCTGATCTCCCTCCTTGAAGGGGAGATGCCCGGCAGGGCAGAGGGGGGTGAAGCCTCATACGCCGAAGCGGAGATCGATCCGCGCTTTGCAAGAGCCGAGGAAACGCGCCGAGCGCCTGTTACCCCGCGTGTTCCACCGCCATCGCCCCCTCGGCAATGAAGTCCGGATTGGCCAGCGCATCCTCGCCATCGCCCCTCACCGCATAGACAAGGGGCCTGCCCTCGCAATCGAGCGTCCTGCCGCCTGCGGCGCGCAGCACGGCGTCGCCGGCGGCCGTGTCCCACATCATGGTACGGCTGAAGCGGGGGTAGATATCGGCAGCGCCTTCCGCCAGCATGCAGAATTTCAGCGAGGAGCCGACGGAAATGCAGTCTTTCAGCCCGTGTTCGGCCACGAAGGCTTCCGTCTTCGCCGTGCAATGCGAGCGGCTGATCAGCGCCACGGGCGAAGCGCCGCGCTGACGCGCCCGGATGGGGTGGCGCGAAAGGATTGCGCCTTCGCCTGATATTGCGAGCTTTTCGGCGGCGTTTTCTTCACCCGTCCACGCCTGTCCACGGCAGGGGGCGTAAACGACGCCGGCCACCGGAATGCCATTGCGGATGAGCGCGATATTGACGGTGAAATCGTCCTTGCCGGCAATGAATTCCTTGGTGCCGTCAAGCGGATCGACGAGAAAGAATTCCGCACCGGTTTCCGGCAGGATGCCGTTTGAGACAGCCTCTTCGGCCACCACGGGGATGTCAGGAAAATGGAGGGCCAGCGCCGCAAGGATGATCACCTCGGCACGCTGGTCGGCCTCGGTCACGGGCGAACAGTCGTCCTTGTATGACACATGTGGGCCGGCGCGATGGACCGCCATGATGGCCTGCCCGGCGTCCAGCGCCGCTTTCGTCAATATGTCGATCATCTCTTTGCCAATTGTATCCCGTCTGCGGGATATCGCCGTTCCGATATTCGCTACTCCTTTGCCCGCTGCCCGTCAAATAATGGCATTGGACAATGCTAAAATAAGCATCCAACCGTCATTTTTTCAGCACTTCCTGCCAAAATCATGGCTCTTTTGACCGGGAAAGCGGCAGTCCATGTGGAAATTCCAAATTTTGTGCAGGATCGCCCGTTTTTGACTTCACATTTTTAACGAACACGATATGCATTTTGAGGGTGGGGGTCTGCCTGAAAGGCTTCCCCTATAATTAACATAACGAGGCGTGACCCATTCGAGGTCGTGCCCGGGGGAAAGACATGGAGTATTTTATCCAGCAGCTCATCAACGGGCTGACTCTTGGATCGATCTACGGCCTCATCGCTATCGGCTATACGATGGTTTACGGCATCATCGGCATGATCAACTTCGCCCATGGCGATATTTTCATGCTTGGCGGCTTCGCCGCCCTGATCGTTTTCCTGATCGTGACATCTTTTGTCGCCGGCATTCCGGTGGCGCTTCTTCTGCTTTTGATGATGGTCGTCGCCATGCTGATGACCGGCCTGTGGAACTGGGTGATCGAGCGCGTCGCCTACCGCCCGCTCAGAGGTTCGTTCCGTCTTGCACCGCTGATCACTGCCATCGGCATGTCGATCGCGCTGTCCAACTTCATCCAGGTCACCCAGGGTCCGCGCAACAAGCCGATCCCGTCCATGGTGACGGAAAGCTATCATTTCGGCGCCATTACCGTCTCGCTGAAGCAGCTGATCATCATGGTCGTCACCTCGGTGCTGCTCTTCGCCTTCTGGTATATCGTCAACAAGACCCCGCTCGGCCGGGCGCAGCGCGCCACCGAACAGGACCGCAAGATGGCCGCATTGCTCGGCGTTGATGTCGACAAGACCATCTCCATCACCTTCATCATGGGTGCGGCGCTGGCTGCGGTCGCGGGCACCATGTATCTGATGTATTATGGCGTTGCCTCGTTCAGCGACGGCTTCATTCCCGGCGTCAAGGCGTTTACCGCGGCCGTTCTCGGCGGCATCGGCTCGCTTCCGGGCGCTGTTCTCGGCGGTCTGCTGATCGGTCTCATTGAATCGCTGTGGTCGGCCTATTTCTCCATCGCCTACAAGGATGTCGCGGCATTCGGCATTCTGGCTTTCGTGCTGATCTTCAAGCCGACCGGTATTCTCGGTCGTCCGGAAGTCGAGAAGGTGTGATCCCATGACCAATATCGCTTCCGAAAACGCCGCTTCCAGCCCGAGCCTGATGGCGACGGCCGTGAAGGAGGGCCTGATTGCGGGCCTCATCTCGTTCGGCATGTTCATTCTTTATGTCGGCATCGTCACCTATCAGGATATCAACAACCAGCTGATCTGGGGCACCCGCTGGGGGCTTCTGGCGATCTTCGTCGGCATTGCCGCGGTCGGCCGCTTTCTCGTGGTCGGCTTCATCAAGCCGTCGCTGGACCGCCGCCGGCTTGCCAAGGCGAAAAGTGGCATTCTGGAAATCTCCGAGGAAAAAGGATTTTTCCACAAGCACTTCCTGAAGCTGGCGCTCGTCCTGCTGCTGCTTTATCCTGTTATCGCCGTGCAATTGTTCGGCTTTCAGGGCTCGCTGAAATTCGTCGACAATTTCGGCATCCAGATCCTGATCTATGTGATGCTGGCCTGGGGCCTGAACATCGTCGTCGGCCTCGCCGGCCTGCTCGATCTCGGTTATGTGGCCTTTTACGCGGTCGGCGCCTATTCTTATGCGCTGCTGTCAAGCCATTTCGGCCTGTCCTTCTGGGTGCTCCTGCCGGTCGCGGGCATTCTCGCCGGCTTCTGGGGCATCATTCTCGGTTTCCCGGTTCTGCGCCTTCGCGGCGACTATCTGGCGATCGTCACGCTGGCCTTCGGTGAGATCATCCGCCTCGTGCTTTTGAACTGGACGGCCGTCACCAAGGGCACCTTCGGCATTTCCGGCATCGCCAAGGCTTCGGTCTTCGGCATCTGGTCCTTCGATGTCGCCGCGCCGAACAATTTCGCCAAGGCCTTCGGCCTGTCGATGTCGTCGGCCTATTACAAGATCTTCCTGTTCTACGTGATCCTGCTTCTGTGCATGCTGACGGCTTACGTCACCATCAAGCTGCGCCGCATGCCGATCGGCCGTGCATGGGAAGCGCTGCGCGAGGACGAAATCGCCTGCCGTTCGCTCGGCATCGACACCGTCATCACCAAGCTCACCGCCTTTGCCACGGGCGCGATGTTCGGCGGTTTCGCCGGTTCCTTCTTCGCCGCGCGGCAGGGTTTCGTTTCGCCGGAAAGCTTCGTCTTCCTGGAATCGGCCGTCATCCTCGCCATCGTCGTTCTCGGCGGCATGGGTTCGCTGACAGGCATCGCCATCGCCGCCCTCGTCATGGTCGGCGGCACCGAGCTTCTGCGTGAGATGGAGTTCCTGAAGCATGTCTTCGGGCCTGACTTCACACCGGAACTTTACCGCATGCTGCTCTTCGGTCTCGCCATGGTCATCGTCATGCTGTTCAAGCCGCGCGGTTTCGTCGGCTCGCGTGAACCCACGGCCTTCCTTAAAGAACGCAAGGCCGTCTCCGGCAGCTTTACCAAGGAAGGTCACGGTTGATGGCTTCCGGAATGACGAACATGACACCAAACACCACTGGCGATACGATCCTCAAGGTCGAACATCTCTCGATGCGCTTCGGCGGCCTGATGGCCATCAACGACTTCTCCTTCGAGGCGAAGCGCGGCGAGATCACGGCGCTGATCGGCCCCAACGGTGCGGGCAAGACCACGGTCTTCAACTGCATCACCGGCTTCTACAAGCCGACGATGGGCATGATCACCATGCGCCAGCAGAGTGGCGAGGCGCATCTTCTCGAGCGCCTGCCGGATTTCGAGATCACCAAGAAGGCCAAGGTGGCGCGCACCTTCCAGAACATCCGCCTGTTTTCGGGTCTGACGGTTCTGGAAAACCTGCTGGTGGCGCAGCACAATGCGCTGATGAAGGCCTCGGGTTACACCATTCTCGGCCTTCTCGGCCTGCCCGCTTACCGGCGGGCGGTGGATGATTCGATCGAAAAGGCCAAATACTGGCTGGACAAGGCCGATCTGACCGACCGCGCCGACGATCCGGCCGGCGATCTGCCCTATGGCGCGCAGCGCCGTCTGGAAATCGCCCGCGCCATGTGCACGGGGCCGGAGCTTCTGTGCCTCGATGAGCCGGCCGCCGGTCTCAATCCGAAGGAATCGCTGGCGCTCAATGCGCTGCTGCGCGGCATCCGCGATGAAGGCACGTCGCTGCTTCTGATCGAGCACGACATGTCCGTGGTCATGCAGATTTCCGACCATGTCGTGGTTCTGGAATATGGCCAGAAGATTTCCGACGGTTCGCCGGACCATGTGAAGAACGACCCTAAGGTCATCGCCGCCTATCTGGGTGTCGAGGATGATGAAGTGGAAGACGTGATTGCGGAAGAACTCGACGGAGGAGCGGCCTGATGCCCGGTGAATCGCTTCTCAAAGTCCAGGGTGTCGAAACCTATTATGGCAATATCCGGGCTCTGGCCGGTGTCGATGTCGAGGTCAACAAGGGTGAGATCGTCAGCCTGATCGGCGCCAATGGCGCCGGCAAGTCGACGCTGATGATGACCATCTGCGGCAGCCCGCAGGCGCGCGCCGGTCAGGTGATCTTCGACGGTGAGGACATTACCCATCTGCCGACGCATCTCATCGCCCGCAAGCGCATCGCCCAGTCTCCCGAAGGCCGCCGGATTTTCCCGCGCATGACAGTGCTGGAAAACCTGCAGATGGGCGCCAATCTCGATAATCTCAAGCATTTCAAAGAGGACGTCGAGAAGATCTTCACGATGTTCCCGCGTCTGAAAGAGCGCCAGAGCCAGCGCGGCGGCACGCTTTCCGGCGGCGAGCAGCAGATGCTCTCCATCGGCCGCGCGCTGATGGCGCGTCCGAAGCTGCTGCTGCTTGATGAACCGTCACTCGGTCTTGCACCGCTGATCGTCAAGGGCATTTTCGAGGCGATCAAGAAACTCAACCAGGAAGAGGGGCTGACCGTCTTCCTCGTGGAGCAGAACGCCTTTGCCGCGCTGAAGCTTTCCGACCGCGCTTATGTGATGGTCAACGGCAAGGTGACGATGAGTGGTTCGGGCAGGGAACTGCTCGCCGATCCGCAGGTGCGCGCCGCCTATCTCGAAGGCGGACGGCACTGAAAGATTTTACTTGCGCCGGAAATCTTGCGGCGCAAGACTGCAAACGGCGGCCTGCCGTCCTTTCGGCCAAACCTTAAGGATCCCTGGTGGGGCGTAAACAATAAAATGCCCGGCGGGAAACGACGGGACGACAGACAAGGCAGGGCCAGGGCGTTTCCGCCCGGCACTGATGGGGAAAGAGATGCAGGGCCTTTTTTTCGAAACCGATAACGGCGTGCGTTATGTTCTGCGCGCACTGGTTGTTCTCTTGGGTTTCTGGACGGCGTGGCGCACGGGCAGATCGGTGGCCGATGGCTGGGGCGGTTATACGCGGGTGGTGATCTATACGCTCGCACTGGGGCTCGTCATGCGGTTTCTGCATTACGCGCTCTTCAACGGGCCGTTCATCAACGGCTTCTATTACGTGTTTGACGTCGTTCTTCTTCTGGTCTTTTCCAGCATCGGTTTCCGCATGCGCAGGACGAGCCAGATGGTCAATAATTACTATTGGCTCTACGACCGGACGTCGGCATTTTCCTACAAGAAGAAAGATTGACAGGCGGATTTTTCCGACTGCACAATGCTCGTCAGAGTGGAACGGTTTCCTGTTCAGTGAAGGTGGGTACTGAACAGGTCCTTGCAATCAACCCATCCAAAGGAACTGGGAGTAAAGTAATGAAGAAGTCTCTTCTTTCCGCTGTTGCGCTGACCGCCATGGTCGCGTTTGGCGGTTCGGCCTGGGCCGATGTCGTGATCGCTGTCGGCGCACCGCTGACCGGCCCAAACGCTGCTTTCGGCGCTCAGATCCAGAAGGGTGCCGAACAGGCTGCGAAAGACATCAATGCCGCCGGCGGCATCAATGGCGAGCAGATCAAGATCGTGCTGGGCGACGACGTATCCGACCCCAAGCAGGGTATTTCGGTTGCCAACAAATTCGTTGCTGACGGCGTGAAATTCGTTGTCGGTCACTTCAACTCCGGCGTTTCCATTCCGGCCTCTGAAGTTTACGCCGAAAACGGTATTCTCGAAATCACGCCTGCCGCAACCAACCCTGTTTTCACCGAACGCGGCCTGTGGAACACTTTCCGCACCTGCGGCCGTGACGACCAGCAGGGCGGCATCGCCGGCAAGTACCTGGCCGACCACTTCAAGGACGCCAAGGTCGCCATCATTCACGACAAGACACCTTATGGTCAGGGCCTTGCCGATGAAACCAAGAAGGCTGCCAATGCCGCCGGCGTGACTGAGGTCATGTATGAAGGCGTCAACGTCGGCGACAAGGACTTCTCCGCGCTGATCTCCAAGATGAAGGAAGCCGGCGTTTCCATCATTTACTGGGGCGGCCTGCACACCGAAGCCGGTCTCATCATCCGCCAGGCGGCTGACCAGGGCCTGAAGGCGAAGCTCGTTTCGGGCGACGGTATCGTCTCGAACGAACTTGCTTCCATCGCCGGCGACGCCGTTGAAGGCACGCTCAACACCTTCGGCCCCGATCCGACGCTGCGCCCGGAAAACAAGGAGCTGGTAGAGAAGTTCAAGGCCGCCGGCTTCAACCCGGAAGCCTACACGCTCTACTCCTACGCCGCGATGCAGGCGATTGCCGGTGCGGCGAAGGCTGCCGGTTCCGTGGAGCCGGAAAAAGTTGCCGAGGCCCTGAAGTCCGGCACCTTCCCGACCGCGCTCGGCGACATCTCCTTCGACGAGAAGGGCGACCCGAAGCTTCCCGGCTACGTCATGTACGAATGGAAGAAGGGTCCGGACGGCAAGTTCACCTACATCCAGCAGGGCAGCTAAGCTCTTCTGTGACTTCCTATCGAAGCCCGGCAGCGATGCCGGGCTTTTTCTTTTTGTGGTCCGGCTTGCCATACTGGAGACAACAAGGCGGGAAACAAAGCCTCTCGGGAAAACTGCAATGAGGGGTAGCAATGACGATAAAGCGAACCGTGTCTCTATTCCTTGTTCTTGCTGGGCTGGCGGCGGTGCTGATAGGCGTGCATTTCTTCAGCAAATCCCGAACGACGCAATTATTTGGTGGCATCATCGCAAGGGTCGAAACGGAAAGGCCGGTGGTGGCGCTGACCTTCGACGATGGGCCGTCGGTGCGTTTTACGCCTGATGTCCTGACGATCCTGAGGGAGCGCGGGGTAAAAGCGACTTTCTTTTTGACCGGTAAGGAGACCGAAGAAAACCTGCCGCAGGCGCGCATGATCGTGAGCGAGGGGCATCAGCTCGGCAACCATAGCTATACGCATTCCAACATGATGTTCATGGGGCCGGCGCGGATCAGGGAGGAGATCGAGCGCACCGATGCGGCTATTCGCGCTGCGGGCTACGAAGGCGAGATCATGTTCCGGCCGCCCTATGGCAAGAAGCTGCTCACCTTGCCCTGGTATCTTTCACGGCATGACCGGAAAACCATCATGTGGGATGTCGAACCGGAATCGTTTCCCGATGTCGCCGACGATGCGGCCGCCCTCGCCAGTCACGTCATCGAGCAAACGAGAAACGGCTCGATCATCATCATGCATGTCATGTATCGAAGCCGCGAGGTATCCCGGCAGGCCTTGCCCCTGATCATAGACGGCCTTCGTCAACGCGGGTTTGAGTTTGTCACCGTTGCGCAATTGCTCTGATATCGCCGAGGCCGAACCTGTCGCTGTCAGCCGATCCGCGCCAGGATAAAGTCGGCACGTTCCTCGATGCCTGATTTTGGCAGCACGACACTATCGTAGCCAAGTGCTTCATAGTCCCGGACAAGACGTTCATACTCCTCGACCGCCGCGTCGAAACCATGCCGGCGCTCATCGTCGCCGCGATAGATTTCAGGCCAGGGCGGGGTGAGGAAAACCAGAGGGTTATAGCGGTGCGTGTTTTTCAGCGTATCGATGAAGCCATCGCCGCCGACATGGCGTAGCGCAGTGGCGGCGTCGATCAGGCCGCGATCGAAAAAGACGAGGCCATCCGCTGGCGCCTTTTGCCGGTCTTCCAGGGCCATGGTGATCGCCCGGCGGGCGAAGGCCTCGATGTCGATCCAGGGCAGGGCGGTGCCGTTATTGCGGGTTTCTTCGATGACGATGCGCCGACCGGGCTCCTCGACGGTTACGAAACCGCGCCGGGCAAGTTCTGCGAGGAGGGTGGATTTTCCGCCGCCGGAGCAGCCGGAAAGGATGATGAAACGGTTCATGGGCGTTTCTCCTGTGTTGGGGATCAGGTGGATCGGGTGGTGATTTTTCGGCAGGCAGGGGTGAGGCAGGTTTCTTCTCCCCGTCGGGGAGAAGGTGGCCCGAAGGGTCGGATGAGGGGGCAAGCTCTCCGAATATCTCGACCCTCGCCCCCTCATCCCGCTGCCGCGACCTTCTCCCCGGCGGGGAGAAGAAACAAGTGGCGACCGCTCGGCCGGAAGCGGATACTCTGCATTCAAGCAGAAAATATATGTTTGCTGAACCTTACCGCACTAATTGTGCTCGTCAGCCCTGATGCAAAATATGCGCCGCCTTGACGGCCGCCGAAGCGCGGTTTTCGACGCCGAGCTTCACATAGATCTGTTCCAGATGTTTGTTCACGGTTCTGGCGGAAAGGCCGAGAATATCGCCGATATCGCGGTTGGATTTGCCTTTGGCAATCCACAGCAGAACTTCCGATTCCCGCGTTGTCAGGGCAAAGTGGTCCTTCAGCAGGTGGTCGTCGGATTTCTCATTGGCGGCTGTCAGACGGAAGAGATATTCGTCCGGTCCCATTGCGCCGAGGAAGGATAGCTGCAAAGCGGGCCGCCCGGCCTCGGTGATCGTCAGCGGTGCATCGCGGGCGGAATCCACTGTTGTCCTGTCGGCCAGCCAGCCGGAAATATGGGCAACGACAATCTCCAGCCCATCATCACGGCCGGTGGCGGCGTTGACCAGCCGGGTTGCCTGCGGTGTGGACCAGTGGATCGCGCCGTTGGCGCGCACGGCAAGCAGGTGGCGGCCGGCGGCATCGAGCGCCACGCGGGCGCTCTGGGCCGAGCGGGCATTGGAGAGGTGCACGCGGATGCGGGCGCGCAGCTCATCGATGTTGATCGGCTTGGTCAGATAATCGACACCGCCGGATTCGAGCGCTCGCACCACATGTTCGGTCTCCGTCAGCCCGGTCATGAAGATGACAGGCACCTGCGCCACGGCGGCATTGGCCTTCAGGCGACGGCAGGTTTCGAAACCGTCCATCGAAGGCATGACGGCATCGAGCAGGATGATATCGGGCGTGATGCGCTCGGCAATGTTGAGGGCGGCCTGACCCGAGGTGGCGATCAGCGCCGAAAAGCCTGATTGTTCCAGTGCATCGGTCAAGAAACCAAGCGCCTCCGGGCTGTCATCCACCAGCAATACGATGTCTCTCGGCAGTGCTGCGCCTGGCCCGCTCATGCCTTACCGTCTCCCCTGTCGCTATCTGAAAACCGTTTGAGAAAATGGGCGTAACCGGCCAGATCGAAAGCCTGTACATAGGTCCCCAGCTCTTGCGTGAAAGGCAGGTTGTCGGTGTTGCGGGCAAGATCGGCGAGTTTCGCTTCTATGCCGCGTATGTAACCTATTTCGCCGAGCCGCTGCAAATCTTGAATGTGAATTGCGCCGGGATGAACGATCTGCGCCGGCGGCTGTGGCGCGGGCGGTGGGGGCAAGTCCGTATCGTAAATCCATTTGAGGCCGAGATGCACGGCGAGCCTGTCGCACAGGTGGCGGATATCGACCGGTTTGGCGATGGCGTCGTTGTGGTTATCTTCGCCCGCACCCGCAACGGTTCCGTCACCGATATTGGCCGAGAGCATGATGAGCGGGGCGATCTGGCCGGCTTCGCGCAGTTTCGTCACGAGCTGCCAGCCGGTCATGCCGGGCATGGAGATATCGATGAGGAAAAGGTCGGGCTTCACACCTTCGATCAGCGTCAGGCATTCCGGTCCGCTCTGGGCGGTCAGCACCACAAAGTCGAGCGGCACCAGAACCTGCCGCATCAGCTCGCGATGGTCTTCGTTGTCATCAACCACCACGATGGTGCGGCGTGGGCCGGAATAGGAGCGGATGGTCTTTTCCGGCGCAGGCGCCGTGCTTGGCCGGTGCACGGCAGACAGCATGAGGCGGACGCGGAAGGTGGAACCCTGATCCTTTTCGCTGGAGACCGAAATCTCGCCGCCGAGCGTGTTGGTCAGAAGCCTTGTGATTGTCAGCCCGAGGCCGAGGCCCGGCATGGGGCGCACGCTTTCGGCCTCGCCGCGCTGGAAAGGCTCGTAGATGCGGGCGAGATCTTTTTCGGCGATGCCGCGCCCGGTATCCGACACCGTGAAGCTTGCGACCTGGCTGCGATAGGCGACATCGAAGGTGACGCTGCCCTCGTCGGTGAATTTGATGGCGTTGGAGAGCAGGTTGACGAGAATCTGGCGCAGACGCTTTTCATCCGTGCGCACATATTGCGGCAGGGAATGGGCGCGTTCATGCCGGAATTCCAGACCCTTGGCCTGCGCCTGCGGGCGGAACATATCGACGATCTGGTCGAGGAAATCCTGAATATTGATCTCGTTGGAATAGACCTGCAACCGGCCCGCCTCGATCTTGGAAATATCCAGAAGCCCGTCGATCAGGCCCGACAGATGGTCGGCGGAACGGCGGATGACCTTGATGGCCGATTGCCGGGGAGGAGGGATAGTTTCGTCGCGTTCGAGGATCTGCGCGTAACCTAAAACGGCATTAAGCGGTGTGCGCAATTCGTGGCTGAGGCCCACAACGTAGCGGCTCTTGGCGCGGTTGGCGGCTTCCGCCGTTTCCTTGGCGTCCTGAAGGGCGGCGTCGGTCTTCTTGTGGGCTGCGATTTCCTTCAACAGCAGCGTGTTCTGGCGTGAGGATTCCTCTTCCGCGACCACCCGGCTGTCATGGGCAAGAACCAGAAACCAGCAGACGATGCCGGCAATGACGGCAAAGACGAAAAACACGATGAGGATGGTGCGGTTGACCACGTCAGCCGTTGCCGGCGAGGCGGTGCCGACCTGATGGGCGATGAGCGCCAATATGCCGCCAATGGCGGTGACGGCGATGGCCGCCGCCATGCCATAACGTCCGAGCCGTGTGGCGAGTTTTGCAACCAGTTGGTGGGGCAGGAAAGATTTTGCGACCGTCGCGACCTGATAGTTGAGCTTGGCCTTCGGCTTGCACATGTCATGGCAGCGGCTGTCCAGCGAGCAGCAGAGCGAACAGATCGGTGCCGCATAGGCCGGGCACCATGCCATGTCCTCCGGCTCGAACGGGTGTTCGCAGATCGAGCAGGTGATGGCGCTCAGCTCGCGCCATTTCTGGCGCGGCTTGCGAGCGAGATAGAATTTGCCCTTCGTGCCCCACGCGATCAGCGGCGAGGCGATGAAGGCGACGATGAGGGTGAGATAGGGCGCAAGCGAGGCAGCGAGTGCGCCGAAGGTGCCGAAATGCGCCATCAGCGCAATGGTGGCCGAAAGCGCCATGGAGCCGACGCCGACGGGATTGATATCGTAGAGATGGGCGCGCTTGAACTCGATGCCCGGTGGGGCAAGGCCGAGCGGCTTGTTGATGAACAGATCGGCCGAGATGGTGCAGAGCCATGCCATGGCGACGATGGAAAAAATGCCGAGCGTTTCTTCCAGCAGGCGATAGATGCCGAGTTCCATCAACAGCAGCGCGATCACTACGTTGAAGACCAGCCAGACCACGCGGCCGGGGTGGCTGTGGGTGAGGCGGGAAAAGAAGTTGGACCAGGCGAGCGAGCCCGCATAGGCGTTCATGACGTTGATCTTCAGCTGCGAGACCACCACGAAGGCGACCATCAGCAGCATGGCCGCCGTATGGTTGGGGATCATGTAGCCGAAGGCGGTCAGGTACATCTGGGCCGGATCGGCGGCGCGGTCCACCGAGACGCCGGAACTGAAGGTCAAGACCACGAGGAAGGAACCGGCCAGCAGCTTCGGCACGCCCACGACGACCCAGCCAGCACCGGCCAGAAAGACCGCGATGCGATGGCGCAGACGGCTCTGTCCCTCGGCGGGCAGGAAGCGCAGGAAATCCACCTGTTCGCCGATCTGCGACATCAGCGCGAGGATGACGGCAGACGCCGCGCCGAATTCCACCAGATTGAAATGGGCCACGGTGCCCGGCGGACCGGAGGCGTGATGAATGCCGGAAAACGCCCGCCACAGATCGTATTTTTCCCAGTCCATCAAAGCGATGAAGATGAAGGGCAATACGTTCAGCACGATCCAGAAGGGCTGGGTGATGATCTGGAAACGGCTGATGAGGCGCACGCCATGGGTGACGAGCGGAATGACCATGACGGCGGAGATGATGTAGCCGATCCACAGGGGAATGCCGAGCGCCAGCTCCAGCGCGCCGGACATGATCGACGCCTCGATGGCGAAGAGCATGAAGGTGAAGGCGGCGTAGATCAGCGAGGTGATGGTGGAGCCGATGTAACCGAAGCTCGCGCCGCGTGTCAGGAGGTCGATATCGACGCCGTGGCGGATGGCGTAACGGCTGATCGGCAGGCCGACGGCAAGCATGGCAATGGCCGCGACGATGATGGCGTAAAAGGCGTTGGTGGTGCCGTATGACAGCGTGATCGCGCCGCCGATGGCTTCCAGTGCCAGAAAGGAAATAGCGCCGATGGCGGTGTGGGAAATGCGGTTGGAGGAAAACTGCCGGGCGCTCTTGGCAGTGAAGCGCAGCGCATAATCTTCCAGCGTCTGGTTGGCGACCCAGCGGTTATATTCGCGCCTGACGGGGATGATGCGTTGCCGTGCGGCCATGCTTACGATCCAGCCCCTTTCCGTAACGGATGTTTCGTCATGCCGCCCGCCGCCAGAGGCCCGGTTTTGCCGGGACGATATGGCTGCGGGAGGTCTCTCACAGCCGCACCGACATGCCGCCATCCACCGTCAGCACATGGCCGTTGACGAAGGAGGCCGCGTCGCTGGCCAGAAACAGGGCCGCACCGGCGATTTCATCCGGCCTGCCCCAGCGCTCCAGCGGCACGCGCAGCTTGGCGAAGGCGACCATCTCAGGGTTTTCGGCAAGGGCTGCATTGGTTTCCGTGGCGAACATGCCGGGCGCAATGGCGTTGCTGGTGATGCCACGCGCGCCATATTCCACGGCGATGGCGCGCATCAGCCCGGTCAGGCCCTGCTTGGCGACGGGGTAGATCGCATCACCCGGCCGGACGATGTGGCCGAGAATGGAGGTGATGGTGATGATGCGGCCGTAACCATTGGCATTCATGGCTTGCGCAGCATCCCGCGACAGCGAGACGGAGGAGGTGAGGTCGGTGCGGATAAGCTCCAGCACATCGTCGTCGCTGAATTCGGCAAGCGGGCGACGGTCGCGCGCGCCGACATTGTTGACGAGAATATCGAGATGGCCGAATTCGTCCATGATGCGGCGAACAAGGGCGCTTCCGGCGGCCGTATCAGCGATGTCGAAGGCCGCATAATCGGCTTTTCCGCCGGCGTTACGAAGGGTGTCTGCCGCCTCTTCCAGCGTCTCGGCATTGCGGCCGGTCAGCCACACATGGGCACCAGCTTCGGCGAAAGCCTTGGCGATTTCGAAACCGAGGCCGCGGCCACTGCCGGTGATGACGGCGATGCGGTTTTCGAGAGAGAATTTGCGGAGAATGCCCATCGCTCACTTTCTTGCTTTAGAGCATCGGACGAAAGCTGTGTCGCGGTTTTCGGAAAATCCGATGCAGTTGCTCGAAGCCACGCAACATTTCTGAATTTGCGCATAAGAAAGTCTATGTCGCGCACGGCGATGGCGAAAGGTCACCTGTCCGGTCCGGCCGTTTGGTGGACACAAAAATGGCGTCGCCCGGTTCGGGCGACGCCATGTCTTGGCTTATCAGGCAGCAGCCGACTTTGCGAGCGGCACTTCTGCGATCGTCTTCAGAACGACGGAAGCGATCTGGTAAGGGCAGCCCTGCGAGTTCGGACGACGGTCTTCGAGGTAACCACGGTAACCGTTGTTGACGAAGGAGTGCGGAACGCGGATCGAGGCGCCACGGTCGGCAACGCCGTAGGAGAACTTGTTCCACGGAGCGGTTTCGTGCTTGCCGGTCAGGCGCAGGTGGTTGTCCGGACCGTAAACGTCGATGTGCTCCTGCCAGTTCTTGGCGAAAGCGGCCATGAGGGCTTCGAAATACTCCTTGCCGCCAACTTCACGCATGAACTTGGTGGAGAAGTTGCAATGCATGCCCGAACCGTTCCAGTCGGTATCGCCGAGCGGCTTGCAATGGAATTCGACGTCGATGCCGTACTGTTCGCAAAGACGCAGCAGCAGGTAACGGGCGATCCAGATCTGGTCGGCGGCGCGCTTGGAGCCCTTGCCGAATACCTGGAATTCCCACTGGCCCTTGGCCACTTCGGCATTGATGCCTTCGTGGTTGATGCCAGCTTCGAGGCAGAGGTCGAGGTGCTCTTCAACGATTTCGCGGGCAACCGAACCAACGTTCTTGAAGCCGACGCCGGTGTAATACGGACCCTGCGGAGCCGGGTAGCCCTGCTCGGGGAAGCCGAGCGGACGGCCGTCCTGGTAGAAGAAGTATTCCTGTTCGAAACCGAACCATGCGTCCTCGTCGTCGAGGATGGTCGCGCGGCTGTTCGATGCATGCGGGGTGACGCCATCAGGCATCATGACTTCGCACATGACGAGTACGCCGTTGGTGCGGGCCGGATCGGGATAGATCGCAACGGGCTTCAGCACGCAATCCGACGAGTGGCCTTCGGCCTGCTGGGTGGACGAGCCATCAAAACCCCAAAGCGGCAGCTGCTCGAGCGTCGGGAATTCGTCGAATTCCTTGACCTGTGTCTTGCCGCGCAGGTTGGGGACCGGCTTGTATCCGTCCAGCCAGATGTACTCGAGTTTGAACTTAGTCATTACGAACCTCTCATAGGTAACAATGCGAAGCCTTGAGGCCTCCCGTGGCTTTGACCACCGGAAGCGCATTCGCGTTCAAGGGCTGACGGGTTAGATGCATGCCGCGTGCCAGATTGGCGATATCGGGCGAATTCTTCGAAAAATCTTTCAGGGGCCCTGTCATGCAGGGGCTGCGGTATTGCCCCGGCCGGCTTCTGCTGCACTGCGGCGGGCAAATTCACCCCTCATGTTTCATCATTGAATCCTGATAGATAGCCGACGTCTTGCGGGGAAATGCCCTGCTGCGGTGCAATGATTTCAATTGCGCGCGAGGGATCGGCATTTGCCCCAAAAACCGGCGCTTTCGGAATGGTTTTTCTTGTAGATGAGACGATTAATGCCTATATTTTTCGCAACGTGATTTTTTTTTAATCAAACGGAGCGAATCCGGCGCTTGCGGGTTTGCTCCATACAAAAAGTGCTTCGATGCAAACAAAGTGAGATGATCGAAATGGCAACTGGCATTCATCGCGAGACGGCAACGATCTATCAATTCCCGGTCGGCGGGCGCGCGGGTCTTTCGAAGTTCCGCAGCAGCGGCCTGAACGACCTCGAGCGCCAGGCGCAGGAACCGCATATCGACTTCGGTTCCTGGTATCACGATGATGCGATCCGCGACGAAGAGCGGAACGACAAGCCGCATTCCTGATCTGGCTTCTTGTGAAGTTTTACCGATTGTGGTGGGCCTAGCCACGTTTGCGTCTTCAACTCTTCAGGCCCACTCTGCGTCAACCTCGGGCTTGACCCGTGGATTCACGATGGGAGCGCCTATGGATCCTCGCCTCAAGGGCGAGGATGACGTCGAATAGGCGGGACGGTCGAACATAAAAGCCGGCGGATGTTTAAGCCGAGCTTTCTCCCAAATCTCCTTCCCAGCATCTTTCGCCACCCCGCCTACGTCAATTGACGTATACGGTTTCGCGTCCGCGAGATCGATAGTCCCTCCCAGCAGCGGCCGCAGATGCCGCTGAGCCTCGACGAGAGGCCAACAAGGAGAGGGGTTCTTCCGATGATGTTCCGCAAGACGCTTAGTGCCGCGCTGCTTGGCGCGATCCTGTCCACCACCGCCTTCCACGGCGCGTTTGCAGCTGATGACACGATCAAGGTCGGCGTGCTGCATTCGCTTTCCGGTACCATGGCGATTTCAGAGACGACGCTGAAAGACGCCATGCTGATGCTCATCGACGAGCAGAACAAGAAGGGCGGCGTTCTCGGCAAGAAGCTCGAAGCCGTCGTGGTCGATCCGGCCTCCGATTGGCCGCTGTTTGCCGAAAAGGCCCGCCAGCTGATTTCGCAGGACAAGGTCGCCGCCGTCTTCGGCTGCTGGACGTCTTCCTCGCGCAAATCCGTGCTGCCGGTTTTCGAAGAGCTGAATTCGATCCTGTTCTACCCGGTTCAGTACGAGGGTGAGGAATCCTCGCGCAACATCTTCTATACGGGTGCGGCACCGAACCAGCAGGCCATTCCGGCCGTCGATTATCTCGCCAGCACCGAAGGTGTGGAGCGCTGGGTTCTGGCCGGCACGGACTATGTCTACCCGCAGACCACCAACAAGATCCTGAAGGCCTACCTGATGTCGAAGGGCGTCAAGGAAGAGGACATCATGATCAACTACACGCCATTCGGTCATTCCGACTGGCAGACGATCGTGTCCGACATCAAGAAGTTCGGCTCGGCCGGCAAGAAGACCGCCGTGGTCTCCACCATCAACGGCGACGCCAACGTGCCGTTCTACAAAGAACTGGCGAACCAGGGTATCAAGGCGGAAGACATTCCGGTCGTCGCCTTCTCTGTTGGCGAAGAAGAGCTTGCCGGTCTCGATACCGCACCGCTCGTCGGCCACCTTGCCGCCTGGAACTACTTCCAGTCTGTCGATGCTCCGGTCAATGCCGAGTTCATCAAGACCTGGCACGCGTTTACGAAAAACGACAAGCGCGTGACCAACGACCCGATGGAAGCGGCCTATATCGGTTTCAACGCCTGGGTAAAGGCCGTCGAATCCGCCGGCACGACCGATACGGACAAGGTCCTGGACTCGATCATCGGCGTTTCGGTGCCGAACCTTTCGGGCGGTTACTCCACCGTCATGCCGAACCACCACATCACCAAGCCGGTGCTGATCGGCGAAATCCAGGCCGATGGGCAGTTTGAGATCGTGCAGCAGACACCGCAGGTGGTGGGTGATGAATGGTCGGATTACCTGCCGGACTCGAAGGATCTGATCTCGGATTGGAGGAAGCCGATGTCTTGCGGCAACTTCAATGTGGCCAGCGGCAAGTGCGGCGGCAAGGGTAGCTGATAGCGACGGTTGGTTGCCGCCCCCTTGTCGGGGGCGGTGACTTTGCACTCCTATCGCCCGAACTGAACAAGCATGCCCCCCTCTGCCCGGCAGGGCAGAGGGGGGTGGCGGCACCCACAGACGGCGCTTTTATCGGAAACGCTCCAAGGAACCCGACATGACGATCCGCTCTTTTCTCGGAGCCATCTTTCTCTGGCTCACCCTCGGGATCGCGGCGCAATCCTTCGCGCAAAGCGATCCGAAGGCGCTGATCGACCAGCTCGGCACGGCGGACTTCAAACAGGCCGAAACGCTGATCGGGCAGGTCGCCGCCACCGGCGATGCGCGGGTCGTGCCGGCGCTCGAGGCTTTCGCGGCGGGTGATCTTTACGTGCGCAAGACCGATAATCTGGTGTTCATGACGAAACCAGCAGGGTCGAGCTTCACGTTGATCGATCCGCTGAGCGGCGAAAGCGCCGGTGAGGCCCCCAAGGCCGCCGTCTCTAAGATCAAGATCAACAACAATCTTCGCCGCGTCATCCGTGCCGCTCTCGGCGGTCTGACCCTGCTAAGCCCGGAAAAATCCGTGCGGCTTTCGGCGGCCGATGCCGTCTTGAAAGCGCCGAGCGCCGAAAATCTCGAATTGCTGGAAGCGGCCATCGCCAAGGAGGCCGATAATGAGGTGCGGACCCGGATGGAGGAGGCGCGGGCCGTCTCGCTGCTCTCCTCCGACCGCCCCCTCGAGGTAAAGAAAGAAGCGATCGCCACCATCAAGAACCTTGGTGGCCGCGATGCCATCAGCATCCTCATGGCGGCGTCCTCGTCGGTGGATCAGAGCCTGAAGCCGGATATCGACAACGCCATTGCGAGCATCGAAAGCGCGCTCGCCTTCTGGGATTACGCACAGAATGTATGGTACGGCCTGTCGCTCGGCTCCGTACTGCTGCTCGCGGCCATCGGCCTTGCCATCACCTTCGGCGTGATGGGCATCATCAACATGGCCCATGGCGAGATGGTGATGATCGGCGCCTATTCCACCTTCATGGTGCAGGAGGTGATCCGCAGCCATTTCCCCGGCCTGTTCGACTGGTCGCTCCCCATCGCACTGCCAGCTGCTTTTCTGGTGACGGCCTTCGTCGGGCTCATCATGGAGCGTGGCGTCATCCGCTTCCTTTACGGGCGGCCGCTGGAAACGCTGCTGGCCACCTGGGGCATTTCACTCATCCTGCAACAGGGCGTGCGCTCCATCTTCGGCCCGACCAACCGGGAAGTCGGCAGCCCCGGCTGGATGTCCGGCTCCTTCAGCGTCGGTTATCTCAATTTCACCTGGAACCGGGTCTGGATTGTCTGTTTCTCGCTCTCGGTCTTCTTCGCGCTGCTGGTGCTTTTGAAGCGCTCCGCCTTCGGCTTGCAGATGCGCGCTGTGACCCAGAACCGCCGCATGGCCTCTTCCATGGGCATCCGCACGCCCTGGGTGGATGCCTTCACCTTCGCGCTCGGTTCCGGCGTTGCCGGCCTTGCCGGGGTAGCGCTGTCGCAAATCGACAATGTCTCGCCCAATCTCGGCCAGAGCTACATCATCGACAGTTTCATGGTGGTGGTGTTCGGCGGGGTCGGCAATCTCTGGGGAACGCTCGTGGGTGCGCTGTCGCTCGGCGTGCTCAACAAGTTCCTTGAGCCGACGGTGGGCGCCGTGCTCGGCAAGATCCTCGTGCTCGTTCTCATCATCCTGTTCATCCAGAAGCGGCCGCGTGGTCTCTTCGCACTCAAGGGAAGGGCGATCGAAGCATGATTACCGGCTTCCTCCTGCGCGCGCTCGATCGCCGCATTTCCATCGCCATCGGCATCATCCTGGCCATCGCCGTGCTGGTGCCCGCCTCCAACCTGCTTTTGCCAGCAGACAGCGCATTCCGCATCCCGACTTACATCATGTCGATGCTCGGCAAATATCTCTCCTATGCGCTGCTTGCGCTGGCGCTTGATCTTGTCTGGGGTTATTGCGGCATTCTCTCGCTTGGCCACGCCGCCTTCTTCGCGCTCGGCGGTTATGCCATGGGCATGTATCTGATGCGGCAGATCGGCACGCGCGGGGTCTATGGCCATCCCGTGCTGCCTGACTTCATGGTCTTCCTCAACTGGAAGGAACTGCCGTGGTTCTGGCACGGCTTCGACATGTTCTGGTTTGCGGCGTTGATGGTGCTGGTGGTGCCGGGCCTGCTCGCCTTCGTGTTCGGCTGGTTCGCCTTCCGCTCGCGCGTCAATGGTGTTTATCTCTCGATCATCACCCAGGCCATGACCTATGCCCTGTTGCTCGCCTTCTTCCGCAACGACATGGGTTTTGGCGGCAATAATGGGTTGACCGATTTCAAGGACATCCTCGGCTTTTCCGTGCAGGCGGATGGCACCCGTGCCGTGCTGTTTGCCATGACGGCGGTGATGTTGGCGCTTTCGCTGCTGGTCGCATCGGCCATCGTCAATTCCAAATTCGGCAAGGTGCTGGTGGGCGTGCGCGATGCCGAAAGCCGGGTGCGCTTCCTTGGGTTTAGGGTGGAGAACATCAAGCTCTTCACCTTCGTCGTGTCAGCCATGATGGCGGGCATTGCCGGGGCGCTGTTCGTGCCGCAGGTGGGCATCATCAACCCCGGCGAATTCTCCCCCGCCAACTCCATCGAAGTGGTGGTGTGGACGGCGGTGGGCGGGCGCGGCACGCTGATCGGGCCGATCATCGGCGCTGTTCTGGTCAATGGCGGCAAGAGCTATTTCACTGGCGCTTTTCCCGAATTCTGGCTGTTTGCGCTGGGCGGTCTCTTTATCGCGGTAACGCTGTTCTTCCCGAAGGGCATTGTCGGCACCGTGCAGCATTATCTCGTCGGGCGTCGTGAAAAGCGGGTCGCGCGTGCGGCAGGCGCTGCCCAGCAGCCCGGCAACGACAGCGCGGTTGCGCAACAGGCGGCGGAGTAAGCCCATGAACACGGTTTCCGAAAACAGAACCAAGAGCCTGCTTTATCTCGATGGCGTTTCCGTCTCTTTCGATGGTTTCAAGGCCCTCAACTCGCTCTCCTTCGTGGTGGAGCCCGGTGAACTCCGCGCCATCATCGGCCCGAATGGCGCGGGCAAGACGACGATGATGGATATCATCACCGGCAAGACGCGGCCGGACACGGGTACGGTGTTGTTCGAAGACAGCATCGATCTCACGAAAAAGGACGAGGCTGACATCGCCCAGCTCGGCATCGGGCGGAAGTTCCAGAAGCCGACGGTGTTTGAAAGCCATACCGTCTGGGACAATCTGGAACTGGCGTTGAACCGCAAGCGCGGCGTCTTCGCGACGTTGTTCTATCGGCTGACGGAGGAGGACAAGGCGCGCATCGAGGAAATTCTCGCCACCGTGCGTCTCGGCCACCGCCGCGGCGATCTCGCCGCCAACCTTTCGCATGGCCAGAAACAGTGGCTTGAGATCGGCATGCTGCTCGCGCAGGAACCGAAGCTGCTGCTGGTGGACGAGCCTGTCGCCGGCATGACGGATGCGGAAACGGCGGAAACCGCCGTGCTTTTGAAGGAGATCGCGAAGACCCGTTCGGTTGTGGTGGTGGAGCACGATATGGGCTTCATCCGCGAGCTGGGCGTGAAGGTGACGTGTCTTGCCGAAGGCTCGGTGCTGGCCGAAGGGTCGATCGATTTTGTGTCCAGCGATCCGAAGGTGATCGAGAATTATCTGGGGCGTTAGAAAGAGTGTTCTTCTACTTGTGACTGTAATAATAACCGGATTTAAGTTGAAAAATTTAAGATCTGGAGTTGATTTGATGGCGTTGATCGGAATTCTGGTTATGGCAATCGGCGGTGCGGCTGTCTGGTATTGGCGGCTGAAAATGGCGCGTGAGGCGGGTAGCGAGATCATCGATACCGTCGAAAAAATGCGCGGCGCTTATAAGCGCAGATCGTTTCGGAAGAAGGCCGAAGTCGCTCCGATAGCCTCCATTCGCGATCCGGCTATCGCTGCGGTGGCATTCTTCATGTGCCTTGCGAACGAAAAGCCGATGTATCTCGACATGGCCAAAAATGTCGTTCGCGACAGGATGAAAGGCATCGTCCCGCCAGCGGATATGGAGGAAGTTATCGTCTTTGGAGAGTGGGCGTCCAGAAATGTCGTTAATCCCGAAGACCCAATTCGCAGGTTTCGCGATTTATGGGCAAATACGCTCGATTTCGATGAAAGACGCCAACTGATCGATATCGCCGAAGAGGTTAGCCGAGTGGGGGGTGACAAGACCTCCGAGCAGGATCTCGCTCTGCAGGCCTTGCGACGAACATTATTGAATTAGAACAGGTGGGTGAAATGCTGACAGTCGAAAACATCAACCTCCACTATGGCGCGGCGCAGGCCCTGCGCGGCGTGTCGCTGAAAGCGGAGATGGGCAAGATCACCTGTGTTCTCGGCCGCAACGGCGTCGGCAAAAGCTCACTCTTGCGTGCCGTCACCGGCCAGCAGGCCACCAGCGCCGGCACCATCCGTTTCGGCGATGCGGCGCTCGACGGGCTCGCACCTTACCAGCGGGCTAAGCGCGGGGTGGGTTACGTGCCGCAGGGACGGGAAATCTTTCCGCTGCTCAGCGTGCAGGAAAATCTGGAGAGCGGTTATGCGCCGCTGCCGCGTAGGGAGCGTTTCATCCCGGACGATATTTTCAGCCTGTTTCCGGTGCTGCAAACCATGCTGTCGCGGCGCGGCGGCGATCTCTCGGGTGGCCAGCAGCAGCAGCTTGCGATCGGCCGGGCGCTGGTGACACGGCCGAAAATCCTCGTCCTCGACGAGCCGACGGAAGGCATCCAGCCGTCGATCATCAAGGATATCGGCCGGGCGATCAAATATCTGCGCGACTCCACCGGTATGGCGATCCTGCTGGTCGAGCAATATCTGGATTTCTGCCGCGAGCTTGCCGATTACGTCTACATCATGGACCGCGGTGAAATCGTGCATGAGGGGCTGGCCGAAACGCTGGATACGCCGGAAGCGCGGCGGCATCTGACGGTGTAATGTTGCGTGCGCCGATCACGGCATAAAAACGGCCGATTAATATTTTGAAAGTCTATGCGCCTGTGCATGGCTTTCATGCGTAATTTTAGCGTTTCATTAAGTAAAAGCCTATGGTATTGGGCGCATGAAATGCTGCATGCGAGACACAGAAGAAGTCTATTCGCACGCCGCGACTGTTGATCCCTTACATTTCCCGCACGCTCGACGTATCGTCGGGAAACTGTGCCAATAAAGGCGTGTCAATGATTCAAGACTTTGCAGTGGGCCGGGCTCCCCGGTTGGTGCGTTCCGCACGCAGCCTGTTCCTCGGGCTGGTGATCAGCGCAAGCGCAGGGGCCGCAGCGTCGGCATCGACCTGCGGTCAGGGTATTGGCCCCGGTATGGAACCGGGTCGGCACGACTTTTCCATTCTTTCCAACGGTGAAAAACGCGACGGCGTCTATTTTGTTCCATCGGCCTATGATGGAAATAAGCCGCTGCCGGTCGTGTTCGATTTCCATGGTTCCAACAGCAATCCGCATGGTCAGCTGAACCGCAGCGGCTGGGACAAGCTTGCCGAGCGTGACGGTCTCATGGTCGTGGCGCTGGCCGGCAGCCTGAGCGGCGAATTGCCGGGCACCCATGCCTGGAATGTTCCCGGCGTCACCAAGCGGCCGGGCGGGCTCGATGAAGTCGGTTTCATCCGCGATGCCATCACCATGGTGAAGGGCAAGTTCTGCGTGGATGAGGAGCGTTTTTATGGCTCCGGTTATTCCGGCGGCGGGCGCATGCTGTCGCAATTCATCTGCAGCGGCAACGCGGATTTTAACGCTGCCGGCTTCGTTGCTTCGCTGCGCGCCGGTTATCCGCTGGAGACGGAAGGCAAGTGGGGACCGGATGCGGCAAGCTGCCAGCCTGTGCGGCCAATGTCGATCATCGCCTTTGCCGGGCTGAAAGACCCGGCCAATCCCTATCAGGGCGGCGGCAAGTCCTATTGGCAATATGGCGGCGAAACGGCGTTGAAGCGCTGGGCCGAAATGGATGGCTGCAAGGGCGCTGCCAAAAGCAAGGTGGGCGAAAGCTTCACCGTCAATTCCTATGATGTCTGCAAGGCTGGCGCACGCATCCAGTCCTATGTCATCAACGACTGGGACCATGCCTGGCCGCGCGCCACCATGAAGGCCGAGGTTCTGGCCGCTAACGCCGTCGTCACCCGCAAGCCGGGCGGCGAGCAGACACCGAAGGCGGAACCGGCCGTGGAGCGCAAGATGCCCACAGGCGAAGTGACACGCACGGTTGATGCGGCCGAAAGAATGTGGGATTTCTTCCGCAATACGGAAGGGCAGCTTGTCGTGGATGCCGTCGTCAAGAAGGATTGCGGCGCCAAGACCTCGTCCGCTTCCGCAACCGTTTCGGAGACCGCGTGCAGCAGCAACAGCAAGCCATCGGCCCTTCCGGTCGCCAAGACGCTCAACCTGTCCGGCAGCAACGCGCCCGTGGCAGAGGACGCATTGTAACAAAGGCTGTTGAAGGCCGCAGCCGGCTGGACGAACTGTTCCAGGAAGGCTGCGCGAAAATCCGCCTGCCGGAAACCTTCTCAAACGAAGCGGAAGCCATCCTCATCAATTCCTCCGGCGGCCTGACCGGCGGAGACGAAATCGAATGGCAGGCCACGGCCGGCGCCGGCACCTCGCTTGTTGTGACCACGCAGGCCTGCGAAAAGGTCTATAAGGCATCATCAGGCACCGCCGCCGTGACCGCCCGCGTTTCCGCCGGGCCGGGTGCGAAGCTGCATTGGCTGCCGCAGGAGACCATCCTCTTCGACCGTGCTTCCTTGACCCGCCGGCTGGAAGCCGATCTCGACCAATCCTCCGAATTCATCGCTGTCGAAGCCGTGCTGCTCGGCCGTAAGGCCATGGGCGAGGCGATGACGCATGGTCTCTTTCGTGACCGCTGGCGTATTCGCCATGGGGGCAGGCTGGTGCATGCGGAAGAACTTGTGCTTCAGGGCGAGGTGGCGGCGCTGACGGCGAAACCGGCGGTTCTGGCTGGTCAGGTGGCCTTTGCCACGCTTCTTTATATCGGGCCGCTGGCTGAGGCGCTTCTGCCTAAAATCCGGGCTATTGCCGGTGAAAGCGGCGGCGCCAGCGAATGGCAGGGCAAGCTTGTCGTTCGCGTCTCTGCCGAAGATGGTTTCTCCTTGAGAAAATTGCTTTTTCCGATCATTTCGCTCTTGCGAAACGGCGCGCCAGTGCCGAAAGTCTGGAATCTGTAAACCCTTAAGGTTGCCCCGCGACAGGCGTCCTTCGGGGTCTGTCAACACGTCGGATCTGCCTGCCGCAATCGCGCTGTTTGCGGGGCAGGCGCCAAGCTGCGGGACCACGATGAACCTTAGCCCAAGAGAAAAAGACAAGCTGCTGATTTCCATGGCCGCCATGGTGGCGCGCCGCCGGCTGGAACGCGGCGTGAAGCTCAACTATCCCGAAGCGATTGCGCTGATTACCGATTTCGTGGTCGAGGGCGCCCGCGATGGTCGCGCTGTGGCCGACCTGATGGAAGCCGGCGCGCATGTCATTACCCGCGATCAGGTGATGGATGGTATCGCCGAGATGATCCATGATGTGCAGGTGGAAGCGACCTTTCCTGACGGCACCAAGCTGGTGACCGTTCACGAACCGATCCGTTGAGGGGTTGATATGGCGCTGGAACTTCGGCCCAATTGCGAATGCTGCGACCGCGATCTTGCGCCCGATAACAGGGATGCGATGATCTGCTCGTTCGAATGCACTTTCTGCGTCGACTGCGTGACGGGCGTGCTTGATGGCGCCTGCCCGAATTGCGGTGGTGAGATGGTTCGCAGGCCCGTTCGTCCGGCGGCCAGGCTCATCAACAACCCGGCATCGACGAAGCGGGTGCTGAAAGCGGAAGGCTGCGCGGCAGCCACGGCCGCGTGAGAAAGACAAGGGGAGCACCATGAAACCAGGCGAAATCATTGCCGCAGAAGGCACCATCGAACTCAATGCCGGCCAGCCGACCGTGACGATCGAGGTGGCCAATTCGGGCGACCGGCCGGTGCAGGTGGGCAGCCATTATCATTTCTTCGAGACCAATGCGGGTCTCATCTTCGACCGCGACAGGGCGCGCGGCATGCGTCTCGATATTCCCGCGGGCACGGCGGTTCGTTTCGAACCCGGCCAGAAGCGGGAAGTGACGCTGGTGCCGCTTTCCGGCAAGCGTGAGGTTTATGGTTTCCGTCAACAGGTCATGGGGAGGTTATGAAATGGCGACGGCGCATTATCATGGAAGCTGCCAGTGCGGCAGCGTCAGCTTCGAGGTCGATGCCGATCTCGATCACACTGTTGTCTGCAATTGCTCGCGCTGCAAGCGTCTTGGCTCCACGCTCGCTTTCGCGCCGCGTGACAAGTTCACGCTGCTTTCCGGCGAGGACAAGCTGGCGGAATATCTCTTCAACAAACACAAGATCCATCATCTTTTCTGCTCCACCTGCGGCATCGAGAGTTTTGCTTATGCCGACGGGCCGGATGGAACGCCGATGGTGGCAGTGAACGCCAATTGTCTTGATGGTGTTGATCCCCGGGCGCTGAAGCCGCAGGCTTTCGATGGCGCGGCGGCCTGAGCGATGGAGATGAGCCGAAACAACGTCTTCATGGCGGCCGTGCTTCTCAGCGCGACCGCCGGATTTTCCATGCCGGCCGCAGCGCAGAGCGAGCCGGACTGCAAGGCGCCGCAGACGCAGGCGGACATGACCATCTGCGCCGGCAAGGATTACGAAAAGGCCGACAAGCAGTTGAACGCCGAATATCAGAAGCTGCGCAAGCTGCTCGCGGAGCGCGACAAGACAGCCGATGCGGACGGCAAGGGTGCGACCGACGCTCTGGTGGCTGCCCAGCGCGCCTGGGTGGCGTTTCGTGACGCCAATTGTGCTCTTTCAGGCTTTCAGGCGCGCGGCGGCTCGATGGAACCGATGCTGATTTCTTCCTGCATGGCCGATATTAGCGGCAAGCGGGCGGAAGAACTGCGTCAGCTGTCGGAAGGTTTCTGAACGCATGGGGCGGCGGATCACGATCGTCGGAAACGGGGAACTGCCGCCGGGCGTGGCTGATTTCATCGACCGTTCCGACATCGTCATCCGCTTCAATGATTGCCGGTCGCTGGGGCTGGGTGGTACGCGGACCGATGTGGTGGCCGTGTGCAACACCGGGCGGCCGGGCCTCGAAATGACCGAGGGAACCGAATGGCGCGAGAGCGACGGTGTGCGGCAGGCCGCTGCCATCTGGTCCGTGCGGGATCCCGCAAAATTTTCCGAAATGGAACCGGACATACGCGCACGCTGGCCGGAACTGACCGATTTCTGCGCCGATTACACCGAAGGCTTTGCCGCCATCGCCCGCGAGACCGGCAAGAGCCACATCGTCATTCCGCGCGGCGTGCATGAAAGGCTCGATGTTGCGCTCGAAGCCTATGCGCCCGCGCCCTATGTCTGCCCCAGCACAGGCCTTGTCACCATCGCCCATGTTCTTGAGAACGTGAGCGGCGATGGTGACGAAGTGGCGATTGCCGGCTTCGGCCATGAGGGCTGGAGCGGCCATCCATTTGCTGCCGAACAACAGCTGGTAGAAGCCCTTGCGGGCGAGGGCCAGCTCACACGAATTTCTCCCACATCGATTTTCTCCGCGTCCGAAGGAGCCTGAGCCCATGCCTTACAAGATTTCCCGCGCCGCCTATGCCGGCATGTTCGGCCCGACCGTGGGCGACAAGGTGCGCCTTGCCGACACCGAACTCTTCATCGAGATCGAGAAGGACCACACCACCTATGGCGAGGAAGTGAAATTCGGCGGCGGCAAGGTCATTCGCGACGGCATGGGCCAGAGTCAGGCGACGCGGGCCGAAGGGGCGGTCGATACCGTCATCACCAATGTGGTGATCGTCGACCATAGCGGCATCTACAAGGCGGATGTGGGCCTGAAGAACGGCCGCATTCACGCCATCGGCAAGGCGGGCAACCCCGATACGCAGCCGGGCGTGACGATCATCGTCGGTCCCTCGACGGAGGCGATTGCCGGTGAAGGCAAGATCCTGACCGCCGGCGGCATGGATGCACATATTCACTTCATCTGCCCGCAGCAGATCGAAGAAGCACTGATGAGCGGCGTCACCTGCATGCTGGGTGGCGGTTCCGGCCCGGCGCACGGCACGCTCGCCACCACCTGCACCGGCGCATGGCATATCGAGCGCATGATCGAGAGCTTCGATGCCTTCCCGATGAATCTCGCGCTCGCCGGCAAGGGCAATGCCTCGCTGCCAGCGCCTCTGGAAGAGATGATCCTTGCCGGCGCTTCCTCGCTGAAATTGCATGAGGACTGGGGCACGACGCCTGCCGCCATCGACAATTGCCTGACGGTGGCCGATGAATACGACGTGCAGGTGATGATCCACACCGATACGCTGAACGAAAGCGGTTTCGTGGAAGACACTGTCGCCGCCATCAGAGGTCGCACCATCCATGCCTTCCATACAGAAGGTGCGGGCGGCGGCCATGCGCCTGATATCATCAAGGTCTGCGGCAACCCGAACGTCATTCCGTCCTCCACCAATCCGACGCGGCCCTATACCGTCAATACGCTGGCCGAACATCTCGACATGCTGATGGTGTGCCACCACCTGTCGCCGTCAATCCCTGAAGACATTGCCTTTGCCGAAAGCCGCATCCGCAAGGAAACCATTGCGGCGGAGGATATTCTCCACGATATCGGCGCGTTTTCGATCATTTCGTCCGACAGTCAGGCCATGGGCCGTGTCGGCGAGGTGGCGATCCGTACCTGGCAGACAGCCGACAAGATGAAGCGCCAGCGCGGCCGCCTGAAGGAAGAGACCGGCGAAAACGACAATTTCCGTGTCCGCCGTTACATCGCCAAATATACCATCAACCCGGCCATCGCCCAGGGCGTCAGCCATGAGATCGGCTCGATCGAAGTCGGCAAGCGCGCCGATCTGGTATTGTGGAACCCGGCCTTTTTCGGCGTGAAGCCGGAGATGGTGCTGCTCGGCGGCTCCATTGCCGCGGCCCCGATGGGCGATCCGAACGCCTCCATTCCCACACCGCAGCCGATGCATTACCGGCCGATGTTTGCCGCCTATGGCAAGCTGCGCACCAATTCCTCGGTCACATTCGTTTCGCAGGCGTCGCTGGATGCCGGCCTTGCCCAACGCCTCGGCGTGGCGAAAAAGCTGCTGCCGGTGAAGAATGTACGCGGCGGCATTTCCAAGGCGTCGATGATCCATAATTCGCTGACGCCGCATATCGAGGTCGATCCGGAAACCTATGAGGTGAGGGCGGATGGCGAGCTTTTGACCTGCGAGCCGGCCACGGTGCTGCCAATGGCGCAGCGTTATTTCCTGTTTTAACGGCATTTCATGGTGAGATTTATCACAAGGTGGATCGGCGGCGGCATGCTGCTGCTCCTCCTGCTCCTCCTGCTCCTTCTGCTCGGTACTGTCCTGCCGCGCCCGTTTTTCGCCGATGAGGTGAGCGGGGGCGTGAAAGACCGCGAAATCCTGCTGTTATCCAACCCGATCCACACCGATATTGCGCTGCCGATCGATAACGATCTGCGGCGGGTCTTTTCCGAATTGCAGGAGGACGGCATTGCCGTCAACCATCCGGCGGCCGCTTATCTGGTGTTCGGCTGGGGCGGCCGGTCGTTTTATACCGAGACACCCACCTGGGCCGATCTGAAGCCCATGCCGGTCTTGCGCTCGCTGACGCTTGACCAGTCGGTGATGCATGTGGATGTGACGGGAGATTTTCCCGCCGATCTTGCCGGGGTAAAGCGCCTTCGCATTTCCGAAGCCGGGTATCAGCGCCTCGTGGCGGCCATTCGTGCCAGCTTTTCGCGCGACAATGGCAAGGTGCGGCTGATACCGGGCGTCGCTTATGGCCTGACGGATGCGTTTTTCGAGGCGAATGGCCGGTTCAACGCCCTTGTCGGCTGCAATACATGGTCGGCTGCCATGTTGCGTGAGGCCGGCATTCGCACCGGCTGGTGGACACCATTGCCGCCGTTTCTGCGCTGGTCGGTGGCGCTGCATGATTGATCCTCGCAAGCCGTGGTTTTCCTCTGACAAAGCCTATTTTTATGCTGCACCGCAGCGTGTCTTGCGTTATGGAAACGGCAAAAGAATTATGCAGGGATCGATCCCAAGTGATCCCTGTAAAACGCCAGAACAGGAGACAAGACATGCTCGGCAAAAAAGTGCCCGCCGTTACCTTCCGCACGCGCGTTCGTGATGAGGCCGTTGGTGGCCCGAACCCCTTCCGTTGGCAGGACATGACCTCCGACGATTATTTCAAGGGCAAGAAGGTCGTTCTGTTTTCGCTGCCCGGCGCTTTCACGCCGACATGCTCGACCTACCAGCTCCCCGATTTCGAAAAGCTGGCGCCGGAATTCCGGGCGCTCGGCGTTGATGAAATCTATTGCCTGTCGGTCAACGACGCCTTCGTCATGAATGCCTGGGCAAAGGGCCAGAACCTCGAAAACGTCAAGGTCATTCCTGACGGCTCGGGCGAGTTCACCCGCAAGATGGGCATGCTGGTCGCCAAGGACAATCTCGGTTTCGGCATGCGCTCCTGGCGTTACGCCGCCGTCGTCAATGATGGCGTCGTCGAGCAGTGGTTCGAGGAAGAGGGCTATCAGGACAATTGCGAATCCGACCCCTATGGCGTTTCCGCGCCGCAGAACATTCTGGAAAACCTCAAGAGCCGCGCTGCGGCCTGATTGTGGGTTTGCGCAGGCCCGGCAGCGATGTCGTGTCTTCGGGCTATCGGCAGGAGGCGAAAATCTCTCCTCCGTTATCCTCGCCGTTGAGGCGAGGATCCATAAGCGCCCGAGGATGACGTCGAAGGCGGAGAAAGGTTTACGCTTGGCCCGGCAGCAACGCCGGGCTTTGTCGTTCTGGCGGCCATGTGTCCCAAAATCGTGCCTTGAAATCCCCCCGTCTATCCGTCAAAAATCGTAACCCCAAGACTGTTTCTGAAACGGATCATCCCATGCTGCGCGTCACCTCCTATCATCCGGCCGGAACCCCCGCCGACGAACCTTCCGGTTATGTCACTCTTGCGCATGACCAGCGGCATCTTCGCCGCAAGCTGCTGCATCTGCAGAATGACGAGATGGTAATGCTCGACCTGAAGGAAGCCGTGCTTTTTGCCCATGGCGATCTTCTCGTGGTGGAAAACGGCGACCTGATCGAGGTCCGCGCGGCTGACGAAAAGCTCTTCGAAATCAAGGCGAAGGATCGCCTTCACCTGATCGAGCTTGCCTGGCATCTGGGCAACCGGCATCTTTCCGCGCAGATCGAGGAGGAGCGTATTCTCATCCTGCGTGACCACGTCATCCGCGCCATGCTGGAAGGTCTTGGCGCCACCGTGCGTGATGTCGAAGAGCCTTTCCAGCCGGCGCGCGGCGCTTATCATGCCCATGGCGGTCATTCCCACGGCCATGATCACGGCCACAGCCATCACGATCACGGCTGAGCCGTGAGCGAAGATCGCGGCGTTGCCGCGCTGCTGCGGCTCATGGCCTGGATGTCGCCTGCCTTTCCGGTTGGCGGTTTTTCCTATTCCGGTGGACTTGAAAAGGCGGTGGAGGATCGGCGCGTCGGGGATGCGGCGGCTCTGCGCGACTGGCTCGAAACGCTTCTGCGCTGTGGCAGCCTTTGGAACGATGCGGTGTTTCTGGCACATGCCTGGCGCAATGCCGAGGACGCCGCCGTCTTGAGCGAAACGGCCGATCTGGCGCGAGCGCTGGCCGGTTCGGCGGAGCGATACCGCGAGACGGTGCTTCTGGGCGATGCCTTCGTTGCCGCCGCCGGCGCCTGGCCGCATGCGGTTCTGGACGTGTTGCCCAAAGACGTTCCCTATCCCATCGCTGTCGGGGCAGTCGCCGCCGGTCATGCGGTGCCGCTCAGGGACACGATTGCCGCCTTTTTGCATGCCGGCGTCTCGCAGATCGTGTCGGCTGGCATCCGCCTCGGGGTCGCGGGACAGAAGGATGGTGTCGCCATTCTGGCCGCAAGTGAAGCGATCATCGTGGAGATGGCGGCGCGGGCGATGCAGTCCACGCTCGACGATCTCGGCAGTGCGACGATCATCGCTGACACGGCGGCCATGCGGCATGAAACGCAGGGCACCCGGCTTTTCCGGTCCTGAAGAGCGAGCGGGCGCCACGAGTTTCTTCTCCCCGGCGGGGAGAAACAAGCGGCACGATCCTTGCATATCTTGAAGCGTCCGGCTGGCGGACTATGGTGAAACAATACCAAAGCATATCGAAGGGAACAGAGCGGTGAAATCGGGCATGAAATCGGGCAATGGCCCGCTGCGCGTCGGTATTGGCGGGCCGGTCGGTTCGGGCAAGACGGCGCTGACGGAAAAGCTCTGCAAGGCGATGAGCGTCGATTACTCTGTCGCCGTCGTCACCAACGATATCTATACCAAGGAAGATGCGGAGGCGCTGGTGCGCATGCAGGCGCTGCCTTCCGAGCGTATCGTCGGCGTGGAAACGGGCGGTTGCCCGCATACGGCCATCCGCGAGGATGCGACGATCAATCTGCAGGCGATTGCCGGGCTTAATGCGCGCTTTCCCGATCTCGACGTGGTCTTCATCGAATCCGGCGGCGACAATCTCGCCGCGACCTTTTCGCCCGACCTTGCCGATATCACCATCTATGTCATCTCCGTCTGTCAGGGCGAGGAAATTCCGCGCAAGGGCGGGCCGGGCATCACCCGCTCGGACCTGCTGGTCATCAACAAGAAGGACCTAGCGCCCTATGTCGGGGCCGATCTGACCGTCATGGACAGCGATGCGACCCGCATGCGCAACGCCATGCCTTTCGTCTTCACCGATATGAAACGCGGCGATGGCGTGGAGCGCATCGTCGGTTTCCTGAAAGAGCAGGGCGGTCTCTGAAATATGGCAATGTCCCGCCGGTTCGGCGCTTACGAGGTTTCCCGTTTTGTCGACGGTGTCTACAAGGCGCCCGTCGGCCATCTCATCCACCGTCAGGGTGCCGAAGCGCTGGCCGCTGCCCTTGCCGGCCATCAGGGCGAAACGGTGGATATGGACGTCAACTGTTTCGCATTGTCCGGGCCTGACGGCATCTGGCTGATCGATGCCGGTTGCGGCACCGCCTGGGGTGCTGCCTATGGCCATGCCCGCGCGGCGATGGTAGCCGCCGGTATTCAGCCGGCCGATGTAGGGCGTGTCATCCTCACCCATATTCATGGCGATCATGCGCTTGGCCTCATCGATGGCGACCGGCCTTATTTTCCCAATGCCGATATCTGGGTGCCTGAGGCCGATCTCGGATTTTTCAGCAGTGCGGAGGCGCGCAAGACCCTGCCGCCGGCCCGGCAGGGCGGCTTCGATCTTGCCGCGCGGCTGCTCGACATTTGTGGCCCGATGTTGCGGCCGATCCCGACAGGCAGGATTGCCGAGGACGTGGAAGCCATCGCCATGCCCGGCCATACGCCGGGACATGCCGGGTACCTGATCGGCAATGGTGATGAGCGGCTGTTATTATGGGGCGATGTGCTGCATGTGAGCGACTTGCAGGTGAAGGATCCCGGTGTCGGTTTCGTCTACGATATCGATTCTGCGCTTGCTTACCAAACACGCCTTGAGGCGCTGGCCGAGGCCGCCGATCACGGCTGGCTGGTTTCCGGCGGTCATCTCGGTGGATTTTTCCGTGTCGAGCGGCAGGGTGACAGCTTCCGCTTTGTGTCGCAGCCGGACTGATTTTTCGATTTCGGACATGCAGAAGGGCGGAATACCCTAAGGCATCCCGCCCTTCGTCCTCTCCCGGTGTCTTCAGATCTGCTTCAGCGCCGCAACATCATTGACCTGCACGATGCGGCCGCGCACGGTGACGCCAGCTTTCTTCAGTGCCGAGAAGGCGCGTGAGAGCGCTTCTGGTGCAAGGCCAAGCTTGCCGGCAAGCAGGCTTTTCTGGAACGGCAGCCGCAGCGAAAAGGATGTGGCGTCGCGCGGTCCCTGATTGATGAGGTAATGGGCGACACGCTGCGGCGCTGTCTGCAACCGGTCATTGGCGATGCAGTCCATGGTGGCCAGCAGGCTGTTGGACAGGCAGCGCATGACGGCCTTGGCGATTGCCGGTTCCTGATCGATCAGGCTGCGGATTCTTGTGAGTTCGAACCGCGCCACGGTGCAGCTTTCCGCCGCCTGCGCGCTGTAACGATAGGTATCGCTGCCGAAAATCAGGCATTCGTTGAAGGTATCGCCGGGCCCGCTGACGCGCACATCCGCCTCGCGCCCGTGCCTGTCCAGCCGGTAAAGCCTGATGTAACCCGACAGCACGCAGTAGAAATGCTGCGCGGCCTCGCCTTCCTTGAAGAGCACATGGCGGGCGTTCACGTTGGTGATGGTCGCCGCTTCCATCAGCTTCAGCGCCGCTGCATCATCCGCTATCCCGATCAAGGGCGCGCGCAGCAGAATGTTCCTGTCCCTGTTGCTCAGCTTCACGGTCTTGTTCACGTCCATTCGGCTCCCGCTCAAACCTTTTGCCGGGCTGTCCGAAGCGATACGAAACCGGGGAAGTTCCTTCTCCCTCACGCCTATCTGCACAGAACTCATCGCATTATCCCTCGACCGGCAATTCCCGATGCGAGGGAGATTAGCAGTTCACCTGGAAAGCGAATTGATTTCGATCAAACAGGATTTGAGTTGTCATTTGGGACAGCGGGAATGCGGCGAGGCCATTCCTGCTCAAGAATGTGAGGAGGAATATGGAGCGGGCGAGTGCCACATATTTCTTCTCCCCGCCGGGGAGAAGAAACAAGCGGCGGCGCTTTGTCCTTAAACGTCCACCCAAAAAGAAACGCCGGGCACATGGCCCGGCGTCTCAATCGTTACGCTGCAAACTTCACTCCGCAGCAAGCGGCGGCAACCGCAATATATTGCTGCCCTTGTCACCGGCCTTGTCGCCGCTGCCCTTTTCCATGCCGGCCACCCGTGCCTCCAGCGAGGAGAGAGCCAGGCTGTTTTCGCGGGCGATCTCCGAGAGTTTCTCGTTGGAGAGCGCTTCTTCCTCCTCTTCCTTCTTGCCGACGAAGCGGCCGAAGAGGTGGGCGAGCAGGCGCGACAGGTCGTCCATGATCAGGAAGAAGGCCGGGACCACGATCAGGGACAGCACCGTCGAAACGATGATGCCGCCGATCACCGCAATCGCCATCGGCGCGCGGAACGAACCGCCTTCGCCGACGCCGAGCGCCGAGGGCAACATGCCCGCGGACATGGCGATGGAGGTCATGATGATCGGGCGGGCGCGCTTGCGGCCGGCCTCCACCATGGCATGCACCCGTTCCATGCCGTGTCGGCGCATTTCGATGGCGAAATCCACCAGCAGGATGGCGTTCTTCGTCACGATGCCCATCAGCATCAGGATGCCGATGAGAACGGGCATGGAGAGCGCGTTCTGCGTGATGATGAGTGCGACGGCCACGCCGCCGATGGCAAGCGGCAGCGAGAACAGGATGGTGAAGGGCTGGATGACATCCTTGAACAGCAGGATGAGCACGACCAGCACCAGCATCAGGCCAAGCAGCATGGCGTTCACGAAGCCCTGCTGCATTTCGCCCTGCACCTTGGCGTCGCCGCTTTCGGCAAGGCGAACACTTGCCGGCAGGTCGGTTTCCGAGACGATGCGCTTGAACTCAGCCGTCGAGGTATCGAGCGCCGTGCCGAACGGGACGTCGGAGCCAATGGAGACCACGCGGTTGCGGTCGTTGCGCTTGATCGAGCTTGGACCTTCCGAATAGTCGATATCGGCAACGCTGTAGAGCGGCACCAGCGACCCGGAGGCGGTCTTGATCTTCAGCGCGCGGATGGTGGCGAGATCACGACGTGTATCGAGCGAGGCCTGCACGCGGATCGGGATCTGCCGGTCATCAAGCGAAATCTTCGTCAGCTGGGCGTCGATATCACCGATGGTGGCGACACGCACCGTCTGCGAAATCTGCTGCGGCGTGATGCCGAGGCGGGCGATTTCGTCCTTGCGCGGGCGGATCTGCAGTTCGGGGCGGGGCAATGCACCTTCCGAGCTGACATTGGCAAGGATGGGCGAGGCGCGCAGGCGGCTTTCGAGAATGCCGACGGCGTCGTTCAGGTCCTTCTCATTGGTGGAGAGGAAGTTGAAGGAGAGTTCGCGTTCCGCACGGTCGTTCAGCTTGATGATGCGGACATCCGGAATGCCGCGAACCTGCGCGAAAATATCCCGTTCCACATCCCATTGCGGACGTACGCGGCCCTTTTCCTCCACCTTCGGCAGATATTGGCCGATGAGCGGAATGGAGCCGAGCCCCTTGTTGACCACCAGCTTGAGCAGCGAATGGTCGATATGCTGCAGAATGACGTTGACGGTGGCGCGGCGAAGCTCCAGGTCCCCCTTGGGCGACGCGCCGCCAAGGATGAAGACGCTTTCCACGCCGTTGATGTCCCGCAGCGCGTGATAGATCTGCGTCGTCGTCCGATCTGTCTCGTCAAGCGTCGCATTGGGCGGCAGTTCCACCGAAAGCGTTACGCGTGAGGCGTCGTCCGGCGGCAGGAAGCTGCCGGGTACCTGGCTCAACAGCATGACGGAGGCGACGAGAAACGCGATCGCGCCGAGCAGCGTCAGATACCGCGCCCACCATTTGCGGGTGGTGGCGGTCACCATGCGCGTATAGGCCTTCATCAGCCGGCTGTCATTGTCGTGGTGATCGTCCATCGCGTCTTCGGCGCGCATCAGATAGGCCGCCATCAGCGGCGTGATGAGACGGGCGACCGCGAGCGAGAAGAATACCGAGAAGGCGACCGTCAGGCCGAACTGGATGAAGTACTGGCCGGGAATGCCGGGCATGAACGAGACAGGCACGAAGACGGCGATGATGGTGAAGCTGGTGGCGATGACGGCGAGGCCGATTTCGTCCGCCGCTTCCAGTGCCGCGCGATAGGGCGTCTTGCCCATCTTGATGTGGCGGGCAATGTTCTCGATTTCCACGATGGCGTCGTCCACGAGAATACCCGTGGCGAGCGTGAGCGCGAGGAAGCTGACGAGGTTGAGCGAGAAGCCCATGATATCCATGATCCAGAAGGTCGGGATCGCGGAGAGCGGCAGCGCCACGGCGGCAATCAGGGTTGCGCGCCAGTTGCGGAGGAAGAGCAGGACCACGATGACGGCGAGGATAGCGCCTTCGATCAGCGTGTCGAGCGCCGCCTTGTAGTTGCCATAGGTGAAATAGACGGCGTCATCGACCATTTCGATCGAGACATCAGGGTGGTTCTTGCGCACCTGATCGAGGCTTGCCGCCACGGTTTCGGCGACCGAGACCTCGCTGGCGCCCTTGGAGCGGAACACCGCGAAGGTGACGGCGGGGTTGCCGTTGAACCGCGAGAAGGACTTCTGCTCCTCATAGGTGTCTGTGACCGTGCCGAGCTCAGAAAGCTTGACGAAACGGCCGTTGGAAAGCGCAATCGTGGTGTTGGCAAGCTGGCTCACATCGCGTGTGTCGCCGAGCGTGCGGATGGTCTGCTCGTTGCCACCGACCTGGCCGCGGCCGGAGCCGAGGTCGATATTGGTGCCGCGCAGCTGGCTGTTCACCTCGGTTGCGGTGATGCCATAGGCGTCGAGCTTTTCGGGGCTCAGCGAAACGCGCACCTCGCGGTCGGCGCCGCCGTAACGGTCGACCTTGCCGATGCCGGACTGGCCCTGCAGCGAGCGCTTGATCGTGTCATCCACGAACCAGGACAGTTCTTCCAGCGTCATGTTCGGTGAGGAGACGGCAAAGGTCTGGATTGCCTGTCCCTCGACGTCGATCTTGCTGACGACGGGCACTTCGATATCGGAAGGCAGATCGCTGCGGATCTTGTCGATGGCGTCCTTGGTGTCCTGAACCGCTTCTTCCGTCGGCTTTTCGATGCGGAAGACAACTGTTGTCGTCGACTGGCCGTCGACCACGGTGGACTGGATTTCGTCGACGCCGCTGATGGCGGCGACGGCGTCTTCGATCTCCTTCGTCACCTGCATTTCCAGCTCGGAGGGCGAAGCACCGCTCTGGGTCACGGTGACGGCCACGACGGGAACGTCGATGTTCGGAAAACGGGTGATCGGCAGGGTGTTGAACGCCTGCATGCCGAGGATCATCAAAAGCGCGAAGCCAAGCAGCGGCGCAATCGGGTTACGGATTGACCATGCGGAGAAGTTCATTTCATTCCCTCAGTCAGTTGGACACAGCCGCAGGGGCTTCCACCGGTCTTATCCGGTCACCATCACGCACGAATGCTCCAGCTTTCTCGACAACCTTGTCTCCAGCAGCAAGACCGCTGACAATCTCGATAAAACCGCCGTCTTCAATGCCGGTCTCGATCTTCACCTGCTTGACGATATCGCCTTCCACCTTGCGGGTGGTCGAGCCTTCACGCCCGGAGGTGACGGCCGACAGCGGCAAAGCGAGCGCATTCGTCTCCTCGACGATGATCGCCGCGCTGGCATACATGCCCGAGCGCGCCGGGCTGTTTTCGGGCAGAACGACATGCACGGAACCGAGGCGCGTCGTCGGATCGACGGTGGGCGAAACGAGGCGCACCTTGCCCTCTATTTTCTCAGCTCCGCCGGCAACCGTCAAATAGGCTTTCTGGCCGACCTTCACCTTCTGGATATCGGTCTCGGACAGATCGGCGACGAGTTCGATCGCGCCGTCCTTGATGACGGTGAAAAGCGGGTTTCCGGCGCCGCTGGCAATCGCGCCGACCTTGGCGTTCTTGGCCGAGACGATACCGGTGACCGGGGTTTTCACGCCCGTGCGCGTCAGCTTCAGATCAATGTCGGCGATCTGGGCGTCAACCACCTTGATGTCGGCCTCGCCGGCGGAAACGGCCTGGCGGGCGGCGTTGAGCTTGGCGGCGGCCACTTCGGCCTGTGCCTGGGTCTGTTCCACCTGCGAAACCGAGCCGGAGCCACTCTGGCCGAGCTTTGCGGCGCGGTCGCGCTGGCGGTTCGCGTCGCTTGCGCTCGCTTCGGCTTCCAGCACCTGCGCCTTGGCCTGGGCGACGGCAGCTTCTGCCTTTGCCTTGTTGGCTTCCAGCTGGCTTTTCTGCAGGATGAGGCTGTCGGAAGAAAGCACGGCCAGAACCGCATTCGCTTCCACCCTGTCGCCGATATCAACGTTCAGCGTGTCGATCGACAGGCCATCGACCAGCGGCTGGACGTAGATTTCGTCCACGGGGCGGATCGTGCCTGTCGCGATGATACGGTCCACGAGATCGCGTTTTGCGGCATGTGCGACGACGATGGAAGGCAGGTTCTGCTGTTTGACCGGTGCCTGCGCCTCTCCCTCGGCTGCTGCGGAAAGGGGGAGCGCCGTTGCGGAAAGAAGAAGGAATACAAAGCGGTTAAACGTGAATTTATGCTGCATGTGTCTTGGCTCGCGCAATATTCGATCGCATGTCCTGCAGCCTTGCGGCATATATTAGAAGGTCATGCGATAGCGAATGTGAAACAAGGGATCACAATACTTCCTTTTCGATCCTCCCGATTCAAACGCCCCTCAACGCGAATCTCAAGCACCTTTGCCGAGTGCTTTCTTTACAAGATCAAATTTGGCAGTCTTGTGGGCGGGACTGTAATTCTTGTTGTCGTACAAATCAATCCGCATAGCCGCGATGGTTGATATACATTTTTGTATAGGTCGGAATATTGTAATTCATCAAAAGGGTTACCAGTGAAAAAAACGCGCGGACGGTGCCGCGCGTTCCATGCATCCAGGGTAAATTCGACTACTTCAGCGCCGCATCGGTGATTTCGGTGGTGTAGGCGCCTGTCGGCTCCTTGGTGATGACAGGATCGGAGCCGCCGCCGAGCAGCGTCTTGACGGTACGTTCGTAATCCGCCTTGTCCAGCGCGCCCTTCGAGCCGGCCGTCAGCTTGGCGACCTCGCCCATCATGCGCTTCTGGTGCTTTTCGGTCTGGGCGCCGGAGGCGTCGTTTTCGAGAACGATATCGGCGGCATCGTCAGGGTTTTCTTCCGCCCATTTCCAGCCCTTCATGGAAGCGCGGACAAATTTGACCATGTCTTCCTTGAACTTGGCGTCTTTCAGCTTGTCTTCGAGAACGTAAAGCCCGTCCTCCAGCGTTGCCACGCCTTCCGCCTCGTATTTGAAGGTGACGAGTTCCTCCGGCTTGATGCCGGCATCGATGACCTGCCAATATTCATTATAGGTCATGGTGGAAATGCAGGCGGCCTGCTTTTGCAGCAGCGGATCGACGTTGAAACCCTGCTTGAGGACGGTAACGCCATCCGCGCCGCCGGTGGTCGGGATTTTCAGGTGCGCCATCCAAGACAGGAACGGATATTCGTTGCCGAAGAACCAGACGCCGAGCGTCTTGCCCTTGAAATCTTCCGGCTTGGTGATGCCGGTTTCTTTCAGGCAGGTCAGCATCATGCCTGACGATTTGAACGGCTGGGCTATGTTGACGAGCGGAACACCCTTTTCGCGGGTGGCAAGTGCCGAGGGCATCCAGTCGACGATGACATCCGCGCCGCCGCCGGCCAGAACCTGCGCCGGCGCAATATCAGGGCCGCCGGGCTTGATGTCGACGTCGAGGCCTTCGGCTTCATAAAAGCCCTTGTCCTTGGCGACGTAATAACCGGCAAATTGCGCCTGGGTCACCCATTTCAGCTGCAGGGTGATCTTGTCGGCGGCCTCGGCGCTCACTGCCGTCAGAAGTGACGCGCCGGCAAGAAGCATGGATGCAAGTTTCATTTTCATCGCTGTTCCCTTTTTCGTTATTTACGTTCGTCCCCCACGGACGGACGGATGCCAGAAGGTGACGGCACGCTCCGCGAGCGCCACCAGACCGTAAAAGCCGGAGCCTGCAAGCGCGGCGACCGCGATTTCGGCCCAGACCATATCGACATTGCTGCGGCCCATTTCCGCCGAGATGCGGAAACCCATGCCGACGATCGGCGTGCCGAAAAATTCCGCGACGATGGCGCCGATCAGCGCCAGCGTGGAATTGATCTTCAGCGCGTTGAAGATGAAAGGCCAGGCGGCGGGCAGGCGCAGTTTTATCAACGTCTGTCCCCAGCCGGCGGCATAGGTGCGCATCAGGTCGCGTTCCATGTGGCTGGAAGCGGCAAGCCCCTGAACCGTGTTCACCAGCATGGGGAAGAAAGTCATGATGACGACGACGGCCACTTTCGACTGCCAGTCGAAACCGAACCACATGACCATGATCGGCGCGATGCCGACAACAGGCAGAGCGGAGACGAAATTGCCGATCGGCAGCAGCCCACGCTGGAGGAAGGGAGACCGGTCGATGAGGATGGCGACGATGAAGCCAAGACCGCAGCCGAGCACATAGCCTGTCAGCACCGATTTGAGGAAGGTCTGGCGGAAATCGGCCCAGAGGATCGGCAGGGATGTGAGAAGGCGGGCAAGAATGGCGCTCGGTGCCGGCAAGAGGATTGGCGGTACGGCAAAACCGCGCACCACGCCTTCCCACAAGGCGAGAATGGCCAGCCCGAAGAGGAGTGGCACTGCCATGCGGCTCATGCGCTTTGCCGCCGGTGACGAGAAGCTGTGGCGCACCAGCCATTCATTGAAGGCCCAGGCGGCAAGCCAGAACAGGATCGCGCCAGAAAACCAGAAGGGATTCGTCATGGCCGGGCTCCCATTCTCTTGAGGACGGCTGCGTGGGCGATGCCGATGATCGACACCAGCAGGGCCGCGACGCCGGCGGCCATGAACAGGGCCGCCCATATCTGCACCGTCTGGCCGTAATAGGAGCCGGAAAGCAGGCGCGCGCCGAGCCCGGCGACAGCCCCTGTCGGCAATTCGCCGACGATGGCGCCGACCAGCGCAATGGCGATGGCGATCTTCAGCGAGGTGAAGAGATAGGGCAGCGCCGAGGGCCAGCGCAGCTTCCAGAAGATCTGCGCCGGTGAGGCATTATAGGTGTGCATCAGGTCGAGCTGGAGGGTTTCCGGGCTTCTGAGGCCCTTCACCATGCCGACGACGATGGGGAAGAAGGAAAGGTAGGTGGAGATCAGCGCCTTGGGCAACAGCCCGGAAATGCCGATGGAATTCAGGACGACGATGATCATCGGCGCGATGGCGAGGATCGGGATGGTCTGGCTGGCGATGATCCACGGCATGACGGAGCGGTCCATGGCGCGGTTATGAATGATCGCGACGGCGAGCAGGATGCCGAGGACAGCGCCGATGGCGAAACCCAGCAGGGTGGCGGAGAGCGTGACGCCGGCGTGGTAGATCAGGCTGCGCTTGGAGGTGATGGCCTTGTTGACGGTGGTGTCCCAGAGTTCCGCGACGATCTGGTGCGGGGCGGGAAGGACCGGACGTTCCTGCGCGAAGGTTTGCGGCAGGAGTTCGGAGAAGCTTGGCGTTTGACCGGCGCGGGTGGCCTGGTCGCGGGCGAAGGGCATGTTGAGGTAGATGACGGCGAGATGCCAGAGGATGAGGATGGCGAGGAGGACGGTGAGGATGGGGAGGATGCGGTGGCGGAGGAGGGTCATTGGGGAGCCCTCTGTGGGTGGGATTTACGCTTACTCCGTGGGTGCGGCTTATCCCCCTCTGCCCTGCCGGGCATCTCCCCCTCAAGGGGGGAGATCGACTCGCGGTTGGGTCTCAACCATCTCAATGTTTGCGAATGAAGCGGTGATCGAGCCTCCTGCCGATCGCCCTCCTCGTGGGGGAGATGCCCGGCAGGGCAGAGGGGGGCAATGCTGGCGCTGACCTCACCCCTCATAGCCATGCCCCGCCTTCAACCCTTCACGCACGCGGTGCGCAATTGCCAGAAACTCTGGCGTCTCCCTGATCTCCAGCGGCCTTTCCCGCGGCAGGGTGGATTCGATCACGTCAGTCACTCTCCCCGGCCGAGGCGACATGACGACGATTTTCGTCGAGAGATAGACCGCTTCGGGAATGGAGTGGGTGACGAAACAGATGGTCTTGCCGGTCCTGTCCCACAGCTTCAGCAGCTGTTCGTTCAGGTGATCGCGGACGATCTCATCCAGCGCCCCGAAAGGCTCGTCCATCAGCAGCAGGTCGGCATCGAAGGCGAGCGCGCGGGCGATGGAGGCGCGTTGCTGCATGCCGCCGGACAGCTGCCAGGGGTATTTCTTGCCGAAACCGTTGAGGTTGACGAGATCGAGTGTGCGGTCGATGCGCTCGCGCTGTTCCGCCTTGCCATAGCCCATGATTTCAAGCGGAAGGGCGATGTTCTTTTCGATGCTGCGCCATGGATAAAGCGCGGCGGCCTGAAAGACATACCCATAGGAGCGGTCTTTGCGGGCGTTTTCCGGTGTCGTGCCGTTGACGGTGATCTCGCCGGATGTGTGTTTTTCAAGATCGGCGATGACCCGCAGGAAAGTGGTCTTGCCGCAGCCGGAAGGGCCGATGAAGGAGACGAAATCGCCCTTTCCCACATCCAGATCGACATCAGACAATGCATGGACCGGGCCATCCCCCGTTTCGAAGGTGAGGCCCAGTTTTCTGGCGGAAACGACGGAATAGGGAGAGGCCTGGTTCATCTTGGCTGATTGTCGCTTTCCGTGAGCGCCGCGCGCGCCAGCGGCAGCATTTGGGTTTCCGTAAGCCTGGCGATCATCACGCCGGGGTGGCGGTCGAGATCAAGCCAGCGCACTTCCTCTATCTCCGCCTGCGGTGTGACATCGGCATAAAGCCTTGCGATGAAGGCATGGGCGACGACATCGGCGCCGGTTTCATTGGCGGCTTCCTCGCGAAAGACGCCCTCGTAACGCACGGCATTTTCGGGAAGCGTCAGGCCGATTTCCTCGGCAAGTTCGCGGTGAAGCGCCTGTTCCGGCGTTTCGCCAGGATCGATCTTGCCGCCCGGCTGCATGAACTGCGTGGTGCCGCGCTTGCGCACGACAAGCATCTGCCGCCGCTCGTTGAGGAGAACGGCTGCGGCGATGACGATTTCGCGTTTCGGCTCAGCGCTCACGGTCATACACCCGATGCCGGAATGCCGCTGCGTTCCACCTTGCGCGGCGAAACGAGCTCCTTCCAGGTGGAAAGCGCCCGGCTGACGGCTGGATAAGCGTCGCGGGCAATGAACTGGCCGTGGCCCGGCTGCGTTTCGATGGTGGTCTCCTCGATGCTGACGAGGCCGCGCGACAGGGTGTAGCGCGGCAGGCCTTTGACCTTCCGCCCTTCGAATACGTTGTAATCGATGGCCGATTGCTGGCTTGCCGCGCTGATGGTCTTTTCCAGCTGCGGATCCCAGACGACTATATCCGCATCGCTGCCGACGAGGATAGCGCCCTTTTTCGGATAGATGTTGAGGATCTTGGCGATGTTGGTGGAGGTGACGGCGACGAATTCGTTCATCGTCAGGCGGCCGGTGGTTACGCCATGGGTCCAGAGCAGCGGCATGCGATCTTCCAGCCCGCCGGTGCCGTTCGGTATCTTGCGGAAATCGCCGAGGCCGAAGCGTTTCTGCTCGGTGGTGAAGGCGCAATGGTCGGTCGCCACGCATTGCAGCGAACCGGAAGCAAGACCCGCCCAGAGGCTGTCCTGATGCTGCCGGTTGCGGAAGGGCGGCGACATCACGCGGCGGGCGGCGTGATCCCAGTCGGGGTTGGCATATTCGCTTTCATCGAGGATCAGATGCTGGATCAGCGGTTCGCCATAGACCCGCATGCCGTTCTGGCGGGCGCGGCGGATCGCTTCATGCGCCTGCTCGCAGGAGGTGTGGACGACATAAAGCGGCGCACCGGCCATATCGGCAATGATGATGGCGCGGTTGGTGGCCTCGCCCTCCACCGAGGGCGGGCGGGAATAGGCATGCGCCTCCGGTCCGACATTGCCTTCCGCCATCAGCTTTTCCTGCATCTGTGCGACGATATCGCCGTTCTCCGCATGCACGAAAGGAATGGCGCCAAGCTCGGCGCAGCGCGAGAAGGAGGCGAACATCTCGTCGTCATTCACCATCAGCGCGCCTTTATAGGCCATGAAGTGCTTGAAGGAGTTTATGCCCTTTTCCCGGACCACCGTCTTCATTTCGTCGAAGACCTGTTCGCCCCACCAGGTGACGGCCATGTGGAAGGAATAATCGCAATTGGCGCGGGTCGCCTTGTTGTCCCATCGCGCCAGCGCGTCCAGAAGCGACTGGCCGGGCTCGGGCAGGCAGAAATCCACCACCATGGTTGTGCCACCGGCAAGGGCCGCCCGCGTGCCGCTCTCGAAATCATCGGCGGAATAGGTGCCCATGAAGGGCATTTCCAGGTGCACATGCGGATCGATGCCGCCGGGCATGACGTAACATCCCGTGGCATCGAGCACCGTACCGCCGGTCAGATCGGGCCCGATCTCGGTGATCCTGCCGCCTTCGATCTTCACATCGGCCTTGTAGGTGAGGTCGGCGGTGACGATGATGCCGTTCTTGATGATGGTGGCGGTCATTGCACGATCTCCGCAGTCTCCAGCACCGCATGCAGCAGCACATCGCAGCCGGCTGCTGCCCATTCCGGCGAAATTTCCTCGGCCTCATTGTGGGAAAGCCCGTCCACGCAGGGGCAGAAGATCATGGTGGAGGGGGCGACCCTCGCCGTCCAGCACGCATCGTGGCCGGCGCCGGAGATGATATCCATGTGGCTGTAGCCCAGTCTTTCGGCGGCGGCGCGCACGCGGCCGACCAGAACGGCGTCGAAAGTGACGGGATCGAAATGGCCGATGGCTTCGATCGAGCAGCCGACGCCGAGTTCTTCGGCGATTGCGGGCACCTCGCGTTCGAAGATGGCGCGCATGCTGTCGAGTTTCGCCTGTGAGGGCGTTCTGAGGTCGATGGTGAAGACTACCTTGCCGGGCAGCACGTTGCGGGAATTGGGCGTGAAGATCATCTGGCCGACGCCCGCCACTGCACCCGGCTGGTGGGCCATCGCCACTTCCTGCACCTTTTCGAGTATGCGGGCGGCAGCTAGGCCGGCATTGACGCGCATCGCCATCGGCGTCGAGCCGGTATGCGCCTCCTTGCCGGTCAACGTCACTTCCAGCCACCACAGGCCCTGACCATGGGTGACGACACCGATCTGTTTGCCATCCGCTTCGAGGATAGGCCCCTGTTCGATATGATATTCGAAATAGGCGTGCATCCTGCGTGCGCCGACCTCTTCTTCGCCCAGCCAGCCGATGCGTTTCAGCTCCTCGCCATAGGTCTTGCCGTCGGTATCGGTGCGGCTATAGGCGTAATCAAGATCGTGAATGCCGGCGAAGACGCCCGAGGCCAGCATGGCGGGCGCGAAGCGGGCGCCTTCCTCATTGGACCAGTTGGTGACGACGATCGGATGTTTGGTTTTGATATTGAGGTCATTCAGGCTGCGCACCACTTCCAGCCCGGCCAGCACGCCGAGCACGCCGTCGAACTTGCCGCCGGTCGGCTGGGTGTCGAGATGGCTGCCGATATAGACCGGCAAAGCCTCCGGGTCCTCACCGGGGCGCGTGGCGAACATGGTTCCCATGCGGTCGACGCCCATCGTCAGGCCCGCCGCCTCGCACCAGCGCTGGAACAGGCGGCGGCCTTCCGCATCCTCATCCGTCAGTGTGCGGCGATTATTGCCGCCGGCGATGCCGGGGCCGATTTTCGCCATGTCCATCAGACTGTCCCACAGACGGTCGCCATTGACCGTCAAGTTTTTACCCGCCGTCATGCAGTGTCGTCCTCACCTGTTTTGTTTTTATCGAAGCAAAGCTTGTGCCGTTCCCGTTTTTGCCGGTTAAGATAACAGCCATTGCCTTGTGATGGCGATGGGGGATAAATTGACCGGCTGGTAAACATTGCAAATTCGTGGTGACGTCAGCAAGGGATATTCGTGACGAATCGCACTAATTTTGCCTAAACTGTACGCGACGATTATTTTTTAAGCATACTGTAACGGCAATTGCATTGAAAAGAAACAGAGAGCTGAGAATGGCCATACCGCGAGCAGCGAAAACACAGAAGCGGACCCGCATTCAGGAAGAAAAGCAGGAAGCGATTCTTGAAGCCGCGCTCAGTGTTTTTTCCACGAACGGGTTTCGCGGCTCCACCATCGACCAGATTGCCGAGGCCGCCGGCATGTCGAAACCGAACGTGCTTTATTATTTCCGCACCAAGGAGGCGATGCATCGCGCGCTGATCGAGCGAGTGCTTGATACATGGCTCGACCCGCTCAGGGCTTTCGACGCCAAGGGCAATCCCGAAAGCGAGATCCGCTCCTATATTCGCCGCAAACTGGAAATGTCGCGCGATTTTCCGCGTGAGAGCCGCCTGTTCGCCAATGAGATCCTGCAGGGCGCGCCGCATATTGAGGACGAGCTGAAAGGACCGCTGAAACAACTGGTGGATGAGAAGGCTGAGGTCATCCGCGCCTGGGTGAAGGCCGGACGGATGGCCAAATGTGATCCCTACCACCTGATTTTCTCGATCTGGTCGACCACCCAGCATTATGCGGATTTCGACGTGCAGGTACGGGCGGTGCTGGGTGACAAGAATGGTGGCGAAGGCCGTTTCGAAGATGCGGCCCGGCATCTGGAGCAGCTTTTCATGGGCGGATTGCGGATAAACGGCTGAACGGGACCGTTCTCGCGAATATGTGATCGATTCTTTATGTCAAAACATGAGGAAAATTATCACCTTTATACTTTACTCCAAAACTCATCTTTATTATGGTGCCGGCATCCCGAACGTCCGGGGCATTGAAAAATCAACCGGCAGGTGAGGGAATGGCACGCAAGGAAAAGAAGAAGGCCGAACGCGGCGGCAAGCAGGGCAAGGGCGCGCCACAGACCGAAAAGGACGTGGCCGAACAGCAGCTTTCCGGTCCGAAAAGCTTTCTTTATGTCGGCGGCCGTGACTGTCAGGTTGCGCATCTTCGCCAGATCGCCAGCAATTTCGGTGCGGAACTCATTCATCATGATGGCGGCCTGCGCGAGGCCGTCTCCCGCATCGATACCGTCCTTCCCTCCGTCGACTGCGTTTTCTGCCCGATCGACTGTATCAGCCACGATGCGTGTCTGCGGGTGAAGTCGGGTTGCAAGAAATTCGGCAAGACGTTCATTCCGCTGCGCAATGGCAGCAAATCCAGTCTGGAGCGGGCGCTGCAGACGATGAATGAACGGACCTCCAGCGATGAGCGACGAGCGCAGTAATTTCCACGATGAAGATCCCGCGGTAGCAGAAGCCTGCCGTGTGGAACTGCACAAGATGGCCGAGCAGGCCGGCGACGCCGTCCTGACGGACATCTATGAAATCGTCGGTGAACGGGAAAGACGCAACCGTGTTGCCAGAAGCGGCGGCAATGTTGTGACCTTTCCCCATCTGCGCACCCGCCAGCCGGGTGAAACACCGTCCTTCGAGATCGGCGCGGCGGCTGAAGAGGGCCGCAATATTCTATCGTTTCGCTGGAAGCGGCGTTAGGGCTGAAACCTAGCCCTTCGGCTTCAGAAACGCTCCCGCACACAGCACCAGCCATCCGGCGATCATGCCGAGGCCGCCCGTGGGTGCAGCGTAAGGAAACAGGCTGTGGCCGGAAAAATGCCTGACAACGAGATCGCCGACAAAGATCGCCGTGCCGAGACCGAGGATCAGGCCCGCCGGAATGGCGGTTCGGATGCGCTCCGCACCGATATGCAGCGCCACCAGCACCGGCGCATGCGCCAGCGCCATCGCCGAGGCATTGCCGAGCATATAGGTTTCGCCGGTATGGGTGGCGGCGGCGGCAAGCATGACGCCGCTCGCGCCCAGCAGGCCGCCCAGCAGCAAAATGAAGGCCCGCAATCTTTCACGGGGCACGCTTGCGATGGTCGCGCTCTGCGTGGTCATTGGCTGTCCGCCTCCTGGTTCTGCATGTGAAAGGCCAGCCGCTCGACCGGCGTCCAGATGATCTCGCGCAGCTTCTCGTTCTCGATGGTTTCGTCCATGGCGCGGCGGAAGCAGAGCAGCCATTCATCCCGCTCGGCGGGGCCGATGGGGGCGACGAAATGGCGTCGCCGCAACATCGGATGGCCGTGTTTCTCGACATAGACGGGCGGTCCGCCAAGATATCCCGTCAGATAATCGTAAAACTTCGCTTCGCTGCCAGAGAGGTCGGCAGGGTGGATGGCGCGGCAGCGCGCTGCTTCCGGCAGGGTATCCATCAATTCGTAGAAGCGCCGGGTGAGCGCCCTGACGGTCGCATCGCCACCGATCGCTTCATAAAGGGTAATGGTCTCGCCGCTCATAATCCGCCTCTCGTGGCCCTCCGATCCTTATCGCTCCGTGGAGCCGGAAGAGCAACAGGGCGCTGGCGGGGTGCGACATTTGCGACACCATTCTGACAAAGCGCTCAGGTTTCACTTTCGACGGAGCGTTGAATAGTCTCAATTGCAATTTTGAGTGGCGCTAAATGTTCGGTGACAACCGCCCAAACGATGTCGTCGGCGATCTTGTGGTACTCATGGCGCAGAATATTACCGATACCGCGAATCTGTTTCCACGGGACATCAGGCGTAAGCTCAAGCAAGTCTTCGGGGAGGTGGCGGGATGCCTCGGAAACGATTTCCAGAGCGCGCTGCACAGCGAGTTTGAGGAGCCAATTTTGCTGGAAATCAGCAAGTGACAGACCCGCGGTGTGGGTTTCAATGCCGTTTATGGCTTCCAGAATTTCGGCGAGAACCGGCTCGACCCTGCGTCCGACCATCAAAATATCCGTACAGCGGATTGTTCGATGTCATTCCGGAGCAGCGGGTGGAGGCTGTTACGTGTCGTCACGTCCACTTCCACCGCCAATTCCTCTTCCAGAAACTGCTTGATGCCGACGAGATCGAGCAACGAGAAACGGCGGCCCGGATCATAGTCGATGAAGATATCCAGATCGCTTGTCGCAAAGGCTTCATCGCGGGCCGTCGAGCCAAAAAGATAAAGCGACGTCACGCCCATGCTTTTCACCGCATGGGCGTGTTGCTTGAGTTTCCTGATGGCGTCCATTCTCTTCATGCGCGCAGCTTACACCATCGCGCATGCGGCATCCACTCTCACCCGAAATTACGGATGAGATCGAGCCCCTTGTTCAGAAGCGTTTCGGCCTCATCCTGATTGGCGGCCTCGACGTAGCAGCGCATTTCCGGAGCATTTCCGGAAGGGCGGAAGTGGATGGTGCTGCCGTCGGTGAGCGCCACGCGCAGGCCGTCAATGTCGCTCAGCGCTTTGACGGAGCCGACCGGGGCGAGGAAGGCGTCGAGATTGGTCCGCGAGGCGCGCAGATGCGTCATCAGGGCGGCGCTCTTTTCCTGGGCGAAATTTTCCAGACGATCGGCGGCGGCGACCGGCAGCTTATAGGCGGCGGCGATCTGCGACAGCGGCTTTTTCTGTTCTGCCGAGAGAAGCAGCACGGCGAGGATCGGCAGGAAGCTGTCCCGCGTCGGCAGCGGCGAAAGCGGCCTGCCGTTGAGTGTGAAGGCGGAGGCCGTGAGCAGGCCGCCATTGGCCTCGAAGCCCATGACGCCGTTCCTGCCGGCGGCGAGCGCCTCGGTCATGCCGGCGATGACGAAGGGGGAGCCGACTTTGGTACGGATAACGTCGAAGGAGCCGCTTGCCTCGATGCCCGAATTGGAGGTGACGGGGGTGACGACCACGCCGGCTCCTAGGAAGTTGGCGGTGATCAGGCCGATGAGGTCGCCGCGCAGCGGCACGCCGTTTTCATCGGTCAGCAGCGGACGGTCGCCGTCGCCATCTGCGGAAACGATGGCATCGAGACGATGCTCCAGCGACCATTTCTTGAGAAGGGCCAGCGTTTCCGGCGAGACCGCTTCGGTATCGACGGGGATGAAGGTTTCGGAGCGGCCGAGCGGAACGACATCAGCGCCATAATGGGCAAGGACGTCGACAAAGAGATCGCGCGCCACGGTGCTGTGCTGGTAAACACCGATCTTGAGGCCGGAGAGCGCCTTTTCCGGCAGCAGCGCAATGTTGCGCTCGTAGAAAAGTTCGGCTGCGGTGCCGGAATGGTCCTCCGCCGTCGCCGCCTCGTCGCTTACGCCCTCCGCTTCGATTTCGGCAGCGAGAGCGGCAATCGCCGTCTCGTCCTGCTTGTCGATTTCGCCGTCCGGGCGGTAGAACTTGATGCCGTTGCGGTCGGCCGGGATATGCGAGCCTGTTATCATCAGCGCGCCTGCCTTCAGCGACATGCCGTAAAGCGCAAGCGCCGGTGTCGGCACCGCACCGCAATCGAACGGCGTCAGGCCGGCTTTTTTCAGCGCAGCGATGCAGGTGGCGGAAACATCCGGGCTCGAATCACGGAAATCGCGGCCGACGAGAATGGGATCACCCGCCTTTGCCTGGCCCGATGTGAGAAGATGCCTTGCAAATGCCGTGGCATAGACGGCCGAGGCCTTTCCTTTCAGATCGACGGAGAGGCCGCGAAGGCCGCTCGTTCCAAATTTCAGGCTCATGCCAAACTCCGTTTCGATAAAATCTTTTGAGGGTCAAATGGATAATGTAAAAATATAACGCCTGAAAGAACCGTATCGATCCATTCAAGTCAATCATCCCTTTCATGGCGGCCGCGAATAGGCGATGATGGCGGGGAATGATGCGGGTAACCTAAAATTCACCCGTCATATTTAAACTTGTCTGTCGATAGCGGCTCTGGCGACGATGAGAACCATGTGTTGCCGGCCTTTTTTGTGGTTCGTTCGAGTTGGATTGGCTGATGTACAGGCTTCAAAAGGCGGGACATAAGCAGGCACGTCCGCTCGATGAAAAAACGGCGCCCGCCGCGAAACCCCATGGTTCCCTGCTGGACGATCTGGTGGATGAGGACGAGGTTTTCGAGCGCACGGTGCTGAAGGAGCATCTTGAGCCGAAACCGGCGGCGACTGCTGCCGAGCCGGCTCCGGCCGAGACGCGGGTGAAGACGGCTTCACCGAGCGGCAGTCTGGCGGCTGCGCTGCCCGGTCTGAAATATATCGACAGGATCGGTGTGGATGACGTCATCCTCTGGCTTCGCAAAGGCATCATCTGGATCGTGCTGGCGATTGTTCTCTGCGTCGCCGGCGCACTCACCTACGCCTATATGACGCCGCCGCGCTACAAGGCCTATACGGATATCGTCGTTAATCCCTCCAATCTGAATGTCGTCAATGACGGGGTGTTTTCACCCAACCAGCAGCGCGACACTCAGATCCTCGAGGTGGAAAGCAAGCTGCGCACCATCACCTCACGCAACGTGCTGGCGCGGGTGGTGGATGAACTGAAGCTCGATCAGGACCGTGAATTCATAACGCCACCGCTGCTTGCCCGGTTGAAGGCGATGTTCTCTTCCGCGCCTGACGATGGCGACAACCGGGTCGGTGCGCTTCGTTCGCTCGGCGACCGGGTGGCGGCGGAACGCGACCCGCGTTCCTTTGTCGTGACGCTTTCGGTCTGGACCAATGATGCGGAAAAATCCGTGACGGTTTCCAAGGCCATCGTGAAGGCCTTCGAAAGCGAGTTGTTCCAGACGACCTCCGACAGCAGCCAGCGTGTCGTCGACGATCTCAAGAAGCGGCTCGAGGAAATGCGCGAGAATGTAACCATCGCCGAAAAGCGCGTGGCCGATTTCCGTCGCGAGAACGGCCTGCAGGAAAATAATGGCCAGCTCGTCAGCAATCTCGCATCCGGCGAGCTGAATGCGCAGGTGCTTGCGACCCAGCAGCGGCTCATTCAGGAAGAATCGCGTCTCAAGCAGATGGAGGCGGCGATTGCCCAGAACCGCACCCAGAGCGACGCCATCTTCGACAGCCAGACCATGAACACCATCCGCGCCCAATATAGTACCCTGCAGCAGCAGATCGGCGCGATGACGCTGACCTATGGCGCCCGCCATCCGCGTCTTGCAACCGCGGGTGCGGAGCGGGCGATGCTGGAACGCGGCATGGCGGACGAGGCGCGGCGCATCCTGCAGGCGGCCAAGATCAATGTCGCCGAAGCGCGCTCCTCGCTGGATGCGCTGAGGCTGAAGGCAGTGGCGGAACGCGCCAATGTCTTTACCGACAATGACGCGCAGGTGCGGTTGCGTGATCTTGATCGCGACGCCCGCTCGGCGGCGGCGATCTACGAGACCTATCTGACCCGCTCGCGCCAGCTGGCCGAACAGCAATCGATCGATTCCACCAATGTGCGGGTGATTTCGCAGCCGGTCGCACCCAATTCCAGAAGCTGGCCGCCCGGCAAGCTGACCTTCCTGATTGCCGGTGGCGTCGGGGGTCTGTTCCTCGGTCTCGGACTTGCCGTGGCTCTCGGCCTCTGGGGTTATCTGCGCCGGGATGATCATGCGGAAGCCGTGGCGCGTTAAGCCGTAAGGCGGCTCCGTGCCGGGTTATTCTTCCGAAATCAGACCGTCATAAACTTCGAGCAGGGCGGCGGCGATGGCAGCACCCAGCGCATTGCCGGCGTCGCGAATGCCGGCCTCGTCACCGTCGCGAACCGAAATCGCAAGATCGGAGGCCTCGTTGGCCACGATTTCTTTTGCCCGTTCTATCGCCCAGAGGCCGAAATCGCCGCGATTGTCGATGGAGATTGTTTCCATGGCCGGAGCCCTTCCGTGGTTTGATTTCCGCGTCCCTTAACCCATCGGCTGGAAAACCGGAATAGGCAGAAAATGTGGCGCACAACCTTCAGGCGTGTAAAATGCCTGCCGCATACGGGGATTTATAAAAATATTAATGATAGTTCTTCGTAGTGTTTGAAGCCTTATACCCTATGCATAAGCGTGAATATAACAATGAAACGATGCCTATCTTGGACACCGGACAGATCATGACAGGGAGAGAGATGCCGGATGCGGAGGGGACTGGTCAGGTCTGGCCGGTTATTCCGCTTGCGGCGTTGCCCATCACTGACGCGACCATCGATGAAACGGCGCAGGACTTCATCCTGCGTGCGACGTCGGCGCGCGTCGCCGGTGCACGGCCATTTTATTCGACATCGGCGAACGGCCAGGTCATCGCGCTCTGCCATCACGACCGGGAATTTGACGCCATGCTGCGGCAGGCGGACCAGATACACGCCGATGGCATGTCGCTGGTGATCTTCTCCCGCAAGTTCTGCCCGAGGGCATTGAGGGAACGGGTCGCGACGACTGATCTCGTCCATGCGGTGGCGAAGCGCGCCGAAGAGACGGGCAGCCGGTTTTATTTCCTCGGCGGTTCTGAAGACGTGAACCGTGCGGCAGTCGAGGAAATGCAGAGGCTCTATCCGCGCCTCGTCTTTTCCGGGCGGCGCAACGGTTATTTCAGCCGGGCCGAGGAAGAGGCGATCCTCGCGGATATCGCCGCGTCCGGGACCGATATTCTCTGGGTTGGTTTCGGCATACCGCTGGAGCAGCGTTTCGTTTCGCGCAATCTGGACAGGCTTTCCGGTATCGCTGTCATCAAGACCTGCGGCGGCCTTTTCGATTTCATCGCCGGCAAGAACAGCCGGGCGCCGCAATGGATGCAGGACATGGGGCTGGAATGGCTCTACCGGGCGATGCTTGAGCCGAAGCGTCTTGGAAAACGTTACCTGCTGACCAATCCGATTGCGATATATTCGCTGCTGAAGTACCGCTTCGGGGCGTCCGGGCAAAATCGCTAGAGCATCGCGCCTCTCCCGCCCGATAATTTGAGATTTCTCTAACATATTGAAACGATGCGCTTCGCCGCCGAAACCCGTTGCAACTGCGAACGGGTGCGCTACACTGCACAAATATTATAAATTTATTCGAATCAGAGATATTTCGAGGCCGCCAATGGTGATTACGTCCATTTCTCTTTTCATATATGGAATTGGCACCGTTACCTCTCTCGCCATGACCTATATCGAAGGCGCCCGCCGCGATAAGAGCTGGGATTTTTATCGGGTAACCGGCATTGTCCTTTGTTTCTTCTGGCCGGTGCTCGTGCCGCTGCTCGTCCTTGCGACGGCCTTTTCGTCGTTCGGTTTGCAGAAACGGCTCATAAATACAATCTCGCTCGGCAGGGAAAAGACCCTGAACTAACCATGGCTGGAGTGATTGGACTTCAGGTCTTCTTCGCCGGCGCCTTGTAAGGCGTCAGCGTTATGCCAAGGCTCGCTATCACGCGGCCGATGGACATCAGCGGCGGATGGGTGGCGGGCAGCAATGCGCCGGTTTTCAACCCGGCGGAAACGGCGCGCACCAGCGACAGGCACAGGCTGACGGCGTTTTTGGCGGCAAGCTGCAGTCCGCCTTTCAGGCCGGGGCGGCGGGCGCGGTCGATGCTGTAATTGATGATGCCGGTGCGGAGCGAGCGCTCCATGATCCAGCGCGGCGCCATGCGGCTTTCTGGCACATATTCGATAATGACGGCTTGCGCATTCCAGGCGAATTTAAAACCGGCCTTGCGGCAGCGGGTAAAGAAGTCCATGTCGCCGCCGCCGAGGAAGTTGAACTGCACGTCGAATTCCGGTTTCGGCAGGGTTTCGAACACCCGCCGGGAGATCAGGCAATTGCCCGATCCGTGGATTTGCTCGACCCGGCCGGTCGGCGCTTCGATGGAGCCGAACAGTGGATGCGATAAAACCGCCTTCGAAGCCGGGGCGTCGAATTCGCGGTTCACCGGTCCGCCGACGATATCGACGCCGAAGGACTTTGCCGCCGAAACCATTTCGGCAAGCCATTGGGGGGAGGCGGCCTCATCGTCATCGATCATCAGCAACCACTCAGCCGAAGGATAAGTCTGCCGGGCGGTACGGAAGGCCGTGTTGATGGCGTAACAATTGCCCTGCGTCGGTTCCACCAGCGCCCGACCGGCCATGCCGCTCTCGGCGAAAAAGGCGCGCGCGACGGCGAGACCCTGCTGGCCTGCGCCATCATTATCGACAACGACGACGGCGAAGGGAAAATCGACCTTCTGGGCTGCGAGCGATGCGAGCGTCTTTTTCAGGCCTTCCGGCCGGCGGAAACTCGGAATGCACACCACCGCTTCCGGCATGATCTCGGACATGGAAACTCCTAAATTCCGGCAAGTGCGGCGGCGGAAAAAACGACGGCCCGAAGGCTCTGGCGCGGGCGGTTGAGGAAGGTATCGGCAAGCGCCGAAAAGGCCTCGCGGTAGCGGCGGGCGCGAAAGGCCTGCGCCACGGTATAGGCATTCATGTGGTTTTCGGACTTGCGGCGAAGCCGTCGCAGTTCCTGCGGGGAGACGGCTGCGATGATGGCGGGATCGGAAAACACGGCTTCGATGGCCGGTTCGCAATCCCGGAAAGTCAAAAGCCTGTTCATCATCACGCTCGTCCTGTGCACCCGGTAGTCGAGCACATGGCGGCCGGGCAGATAGGCAAAACGGCCGGCGGCGGCGAGTCTGCACCAGCCGTACCAGTCTTCCGCATAACGCAACGTCTCGTCGAAACCGCCAAAGTCCTGAAAGATGCGGGTCCTGACCAGCATGATGCCGCCGTTGACGATGAAGTTTCCGCCGAGCAGCGGCTGGAGAATAAAACCGTCAGGCTTTTCCCGGCGGCGAATGAGATTGCGCCGGCCGATCTTGACGCCGTTTTCATCGATGCGCTCGTAATCGCCATAGACGGCGACGACATCCTGCCCGGAAATGCCGGCGCAAAGCGCTGCGATGGCGCCCGGTTTCAGACGGTCGTCGGCATCGAGAAACATCGTCCATTCGCCGCGCGCCTGCGACAGTCCGAAATTGCGCACGGCGGAAACGCCCTGTCTTCCCTGCGGCCGGGCCAGAAGTTTCACGCGCGGATCGGAAAAACCTTCCACCTTTTGCGCGGTGGTGTCGGTGGAGCCGTCATCGACAACAAGCACTTCGCGGATGGTCTCGCCCTGCAGCAACACGCTTTCGATCGCTTCCACGATGTAACGCTCGCCATTGCGAACGGGAATGACAATCGAAACGGAGACCAAGCTTTTCAACTCCATGAGGGGCGGCCCAAGCATTCTCACAGTGAAGTTACTACCGCATTAAGCGGGGCTCACCAATTATGACGTGGTATAGCGTCGGTTAACCTTGCAAATCTTTAATATCCTTTTGGCATGATTGGAATGTTATGTTTTGAGAATGAAAGCGCGGTGCGTCCTTCCGGACGCCGATGCGCCGGGGTTGCGGAGGCGGGTTGATGCGGATCGGGCGGCGGAATTTTCTGGGTGGTGCGGCAAGCGCTGGCCTGCTGCATGCCGTGGCCGGCCCGGCCTTTGCCGCGCAGAAGAAAGCCACGATCAAAACCGCCCCATATGGCGCGGCCGTCTACCTGCCTGACCTCACCGCCGATAGCCGCATCGGCGAGGCGGTGGTGAAATATTGCTCGCGCATCACCCCCGTCACCGAAATGAAATGGGAGGTTCTGCGGCCTTCGGCTGAAGCGTTCGATTTCACCGCTGCGGATGCAATCGCCAACTTCGCGCGTCAGCACAAGCTTTCCATGCATGGCCATCCGCTGATCTGGTATGCCTCCAACGCGCCCTGGCTTGCGAGCATCGGCGGCGGCATGAAGGTCGAAAAGCTGATGGAGACCCATATCGTTACCGTGATGGAGCGATACAAGGACGTGATCCACAGCTGGGACGTGGTCAACGAACCGATCCCCGACGTGCCGGGCAATGTGCGTGCGCGGCGTGATGCCTGGTATTATGGCGCGGGGCCTGATGCCATCAAGAAGGCTTTCGAGATCGCCCATGCGGTCGATCCGAAGGCGCAGCTCGTGCTCAACGAATATGACGTCGAATTTGCCGCCGAGAAATCGCCGGCCAAACGCGCCGCTTTCCGCAATCTCATCCTCGAACTGCTCGAAAAGGGCGCGCCGATCAACGCGATCGGCCTCCAGGGGCATTTGCGCGGCGGCTGGCCGATCGCCAAGGACGAGCTTGCCGCCTTCACGACGGAAATGCGCAGTTATGGTCTTGCCGTTCTGGTGACGGAACTTGACGTGATGGACCAGACGCTGCCGGCGCCGGAGGCCGAGCGCGACATGCTGATCACCGGCCAGGTCCGCGAGTTTCTGGAAGCAGCTTCTGCAGGCGGCCCGCTTTCCTCCATCACCACATGGGGCATTTCGGATCAATATAGCTGGATCCGCTGGGCCTATCCGCGCCGCGACGGCACCGCCAACCGGCCGCTGCCGCTCGACTGGAGTTTCAACGAAAAACCCATGATGGCCGTCATCAATGAATTCCGGAACCGTGGTGCATGACTATGAATGCTGAAATGCCGCTTCCTCCCGTGCAAAAGGCGCTGCAAATCAACCTCCATCCCTTCGATGCTCCGCATGCGGCCCTGACCCTGCCGCATCAGCTCAGGGTCTGGGGCGGACAGGTGGATCGCATTCTCCTGACCGTCGATACGGGCCAGGTGGGGGCAGGCCGCTACAAGGGCAACGGTTTTGATGCGGCGCGCCAGCGTCTCTTCGACATGCTGGAGGAAATGCAGACCAACTATCCGCATCTGCATGTGGATATCGTCGATTACAGCGATGCGGCGCGCAGCGCGGTGACGCAGACCTTCTTTTCCCGCTCACCCATTCCCTATCCCGCCAAGGCTTTCGACGGCGGGCCCTTCCATGTCTATTTCCATGGTATCAAACGCGCCAATGCCCGTTATGTGCTGCATATGGACAGCGACATGATGTTCGGCGGCGGCAGCCAGAGCTGGTTCGCCGAGGCGATCGCGCTGCAGAAGGCCAATCCGGATGCGCTGTGCATCACGCCCTTTTCGGGGCCGCCGACGGTGCGTGGCGATCTCGATATTTCCCGCCATGTCGGCATGCCCGGCGTGAAGAACATCCCTGAGCCGCGCAAGTTGCCGTCACGCATTCCCACCTGGCGTTTCGCCACGGTGTCCACCCGCCTTTTCTTGATCGACATGGATCGTTTTGCGAAGCGGATCGGTTCGCTGGAGTTGCTGCGGCCCGATGTCAAACGGCGCATCCGCTCCTATGCCTATAACCAGCAGCCGGTCTCCATGCCCGCCGAGGAAGTGCTGAGCACCAACATGATGCGCAGCGGCGTCCACCGGCTCGATTTTCTCGGCACGGGCAAGGGCATGTATTCGCTGCATCCGCCCTATCGCTCGCCGGAATTTTATGCGGCACTCGCCTCCATCGTCGAGCGCATCGAAAAGGGCGATATTCCCGAGGGACAGCTCGGCGATTTCGATATCAACGGGTCGATGGTGGACTGGACCAGCGCGCTGGCTGCCAAGACGCGCTCCAAACGTTATGCGAAAGCGCTGCGCCATCTCATCTCGGCCAATGTCGGGCGGTTCAGCTAGGCTTGAGGGTGCCCGGTCGGCGCTCCGTCCCGTTGCCGGGTGGAGGCCTCAATAGTCTGTTATGAGCTTGCTCCAGCTTTCAGAGCACAGCCCGCCAATATAGATATCGCCGGCCAGCGCTTTTTCCCTCAGCTCGTCATCCCGGGTCGCCATGCAGAAATAACCGTCATGGCGGAAGCTCATGTGGTTCTGGCGGTAAAGCGCGTTGATGAGAAACGGCTGCGACATGCCGGTGACATGGGCATAGTTCTCGTCATCGAAATGGCGGAACAGGGTGTTGAGCACATCGTTTTCGCAGCCGGCATCGCAGACGAGATTGAGCACATAGGCCGTTCGTCCCCGCTGGCCGAAAAACAGCGCGGCGCCCATGGCATGGCCTTCGGCATTCTCGATCATCACGCCCTTCAGTTCACCGAGGCTTTCATTGGCCCTGCTCATCTCTATCAGCCAGTGGAATTCCTCGTGAGACCATTCCGGGCGAATGGAAAAACGCTCGATCATGGTGAGCGCCCTGCGGCGGAAGGTTTCGTAGTCAACGGTTTTTACCGTGGCGCCGGCCGCCTCCTGCGGTCTCAGACCTTTTTTCCAGCGTCTGAGGATTCCATCCACAAAACCGAGCGTGGTCAGGGCAAGTGTGGTTTTGGCCAGTTTGGAACGGCGCGGCATGCGCAGGGCAATGGTGCAGAAGGGCTTGAGCGCCTTGTGCCATTGCAGGCTTTCAATCGGCAACATGTTGCCCCCGGTCGCCACCCAGTGATCGGCGCTAACGGGTGAAGCCGTGTCCGAGAACAGCATGTCGTGTTTGGATGCCCGCATGCCCCGAGACAGGCGCGCCGCGCCGAGCGCACCCTGTTTCCCATCAGATGCGAAGGCGCAGAGCAGCCTTGCGGTAATGGTTTTCCCGTTCGCGACGAAACGCATGGGCACGGCGAGGATGACGCTTGTGACCCTGTTCTCCCCGGCGTCGTAGACAACGCTGCCGTTCTCCGGGCTGAAGGCGGGACTGCCGAAAAACAGTTTCTCGATATAGGAGCGGAAATTGAAGTTCCGTTCTTGCCCGTTCTTCTTGAAAGCGCTGTTGAGCACGGCCTCGACTGCGGGAACGTCGTCCCTGCGCATGGGGCGAACACCGGAGACACCTGGCTGAACCGGGCGTTGTGGCGACTGCCCACTATCGCCATCGCCCATATTGGTGTGTATCGGAACGTCCACCCTCGGCCTCCAGCTTTCGCGCATTGATGAAATCAACCATAGGAAGCGTATATTTGAATGTATTAATATAGATATAAAACCGGCAATCCACTTGGTCCGGAAATGTTCGTATTAAGATAAAATGTTATTATATCAGCCTGTTACTTTGCTGGCCCTGCCTCATTTGAGGTTAACAAAATATACTTAGTTAAGCAACCGAAGGATGAAATATGGACCAATTTTCGCGGACGCTTTTTTGGGTTTTGAAGTTTAACTTTTAAAAATGACTGTCTTGTCCTTTGCCTCCCGCTTTCGGTTTCCTGAGAAAAAAGCGGACGATCGCGGTGCTATTTGCCCGTGCATCACGGATAACTAAAAAATAGGATTTGCGGGGGATATTCGTATTATCGAATATGAGAAGCACGAGTTTTAATGCGGGTGGCTTCAGGAAAGAGGGAGAGAAAAACCCCTTATGGATGCAGCGCATGAAGAACAGCGGCGGGGCTATTGGCGGGACGCGTTGTTTTACGTGACTTTCCTGTATTTCACGGTCGGCTTTTCGCCCTATATCTCGCTCTCATCGACCTATCAGGGCTCCGCCATGGCGGCCGGGTCCAACCTGCTCAACCAGTTGACGGCGATCATCCTGTTTTTCAGTTTCCTGGCCTTCATGGCGAAGGAGCGGTCGTTTTCCATCCTCTTCATGCCGCGCCTGCTGATGGCGGCGATTTTCGGCTGGTTTGTCCTGACTTCGGTGGCGGGCGAAGCGCCGCTGTTTTCGCTCAGGCGGCTTGTCATGTGCGCCATTATCTGTGTGCTTGCCGGCGGTTTCCTGCAATTGCCGCGCACGGAGCGGCATTTCACGACGCTGCTCGCCACATGCGCGCTGATCATATTGTTCCTGTGCTATTTCGGAATCACCGTGTTGCCCTCGCGCTCGATCCACCAGGCAAGCGATGCGCTGGAACCGCTTCTGGCGGGAGACTGGCGCGGGGTTTTCCGCCACAAGAACGAGGCCGCCTCGGTCATGGCGGTGTTGATCATCGTCGGCATTTATCTCAGCAAGCGCTGGTCTTTCATCGGCGGGCTGTCGGTGCTGTTGCTGTCGCTGGTCTTTCTGGTCAAGTCCGGCGGCAAGACCGCGCTTGGGCTGATGCCGATCATCATTGCGACAGGCTGGTTCATCCTGCGCTGGCCCCGCTGGCGCTACCCGGTCGTAACCCTGTTTCTGGCGGTCTTCGCGCTGGTGACCGTCGGCACCACGGTTGATCCCGTCTTTTCGCAGATGCTGACGAAGCTGGGGCTTGATGCCAGCTTTACCGGCAGAAGGGATATCTGGACCGTCGCCATCGACTATATCAGGCAAAGCCCGCTCCTCGGATATGGCTATCAGGCCTTCTGGCGCAGCGACACCCTGATGTCGAGTTTTACCGAGAACAATACCTGGGCGACGACCGCGCCGGATTCGCACAATGGTTATTTCGACCTTCTGCTGGCCGGCGGCGTGCCGGGTCTGATGCTGGTGATGGTGTGGATCTATCTCCTGCCGCTGCAGTATCTCGGCAAAATGAATGACGCCACGCGCAACAGTCCGCTGACGCGGCTTTATGTCGGTGTATGGCTTTACGTGCTGCTCTACGGCTTTCTGGAAACGCTGTTTTTCCTCAGCACCGGGTTCGTCTGGTTCTTCCTCATCGTGGCGGTGATGGGCCTGCATCTGCAGGCCAATGCCAGCCTCGTGGAGGACGAGGCGGAGGGGGAACCGGACAGAACTGGGGCGGCCCCGATACCCCAACGGCGGCAGGTTTCCCCGGTTGTTCGTTCCAGGTGATATTTTGAAATGATTTTTCGTTGCGAATATGTAAAAGAGCCGATTGTTGCGCGCGTCTGTAGCTATTTTCGCTAAACATGCGCGGCTCAAGTCTTTGTTATTGTGCAAGTCGCATCGCAAACCCCGGGGGTATCGACGCGGCGGCACTAAAAAACGGATCGGCTAGGTCAATCGATGGCAGATACAGGCGCCTGCGCGCTCGAAGCGGATGACATCCACAAGAGCTTCGGCACGCATGAAGTTTTGAAGGGCGTTTCGTTGCAGGCCCATAAGGGCGATGTCATCTCGATCATCGGGTCTTCCGGTTCCGGCAAAAGCACCTTTCTGCGCTGCATGAATTTTCTCGAAACGCCGGATCGCGGCCGTGTCATCATCAATGGCGAGGAAATCGCCACAAAAACCGGCCGCGACGGCAAGGCCGTGCCGAAAAGCTGGCGGCAGGTGGAAAAATTGCGCACCGGTCTCGGCATGGTGTTCCAGAATTTCAATCTCTGGGCCCATCGCACCGTTCTGGAAAACGTCATCGAGGCGCCCGTTCATGTTCTCGGCGTCAAGCGGCAGGAGGCGGTTGAAAAGGCCGAAGCCCTGCTGAACAAGGTCGGGCTCTACGACAAGAAAAACGCCTATCCGGCATTCCTGTCCGGCGGACAGCAGCAGCGCGCCGCCATTGCGCGTGCTCTCTGCATGGAACCGGCGGTGATGCTGTTCGACGAACCCACCTCGGCGCTTGATCCGGAACTGGTGGGAGAGGTTCTGAAGGTCATCCGCGATCTGGCCGAGGAAGGCCGCACCATGCTGCTCGTCACCCACGAGATGCGCTTTGCGCGCGATGTGTCCTCCCAGGTCGTGTTTCTGCATCAGGGCCGGGTGGAGGAGGCGGGCCCGCCGGCGCAGGTGTTCGGCAACCCCACGAGCGCCCGTTGCCGGGAATTCACCGGCGCGCTGGCCAATTGACCCATTTGCCTGACAGTCCGTTTTAACAGGAGAGACTTGAATGAAATTCTTCGCCACGCTGCTTGCCGGAACGGCATTTGCGTTTTCCGCCTTCACGGCCAGCGCCGACGTGCGTTTCGGCATCATGAACGAAGCCTATCCGCCCTTCTTCGCCAAGGATGCCAGCGGCAAGTGGCAGGGCTGGGAAATCGACCTCATGGACGCCGTCTGCGCGGAAATGAAGGAAAAATGCTCGATCGTGGAACTGTCCTGGGATGGCCTTATCCCGGCGCTGCAGACAAAGAAATTCGACGTCATCTGGTCCTCCATGTCGAACACGGAAGAGCGTCAGAAGATCATCGATTTCACCGATAAATATTACAACACGCCGAGCAAGCTGATCGGCGCCAAGGGCGAAAAGGCGGGTGCGACGGCCGAGGACGTCAAGGGCAAGACCATCGGCATTCAGGTGGCGACGATCCAGTCCGAATATTACAAGAAATATTTCGCCGGTGTCGCCGATGAGAAGACCTACCAGACGCTGGACGAGGCGTTTCAGGATCTCGCGGCCGGCCGTATCGACTATGTCTTCGGCGATTCCATCGTCCTCGACGCTTTCGTGAAGAGCGATGCGGGCAAGGATTGCTGCGCCGACATGGGCGATGTCGCCGACGACAAGGAAATCCTCGGTCTCGGCGTTTCGGGCGGCCTGCGCAAGGAAGACACCGAACTCAAGGCCAAGCTGAATGCGGCAATCGCCGCCGTACGCGCCAGCGGCAAATATGACGAGATCAGCAAGAAGTACTTCAGCTTCAATATTTACGGGCAGTAATTCGATCTGATCGGTCACGCATATGGCAAGCCTTGAAACCACGTTGCAACTTCTGTCTCCCTATCCTCCGGGATGGGGCGGCACCCTGTTGAAGGGTGCGGCATCGACGCTTGCCATTTCCGCCGGCGCCTATCTGATCGGCCTTGCCATCGGCATGGCCGGGGCGCTCGGCAAGCTTTCGGGCAACAGGCCGCTTGGCCTGCTGCTCAACCTCTACACCACCGCGATCCGCGCCGTTCCCGAGCTGATCCTCATCGTCGGGCTTTATTATGCCGGTACTGACGGTCTCAACCGGCTGCTGCTGCTGGCTGGCATGCCGCCGCTGGAGGTCAACGGTTTCGTTGCCGCCGTTGCGGTTCTGGGTTTCGTGCAGGGCGCCTATATGACCGAGGTGCTGCGCGGCGCGATCCTTGCCATTCCGAGCGGGCAGATCGAGGCGGCGCGCGCCTTCGGCATGTCACCCGCCCTACGGTTCCGCCGGGTGGTCTTGCCGGCGCTTTTGCCCAACGCCTTGCCGGGGCTTGGCAATCTCTGGCTTGCGGTGACCAAGGACAGCGCCTTGGTGGCGGTCGTCGGTTATCAGGAACTGGCGCTCGCGACGCGGCTGGCCGGGGCCAGCACCAAGCAATATTTCCTGTTCTTCCTTGCCGCCGCCCTGCTTTACCTTGCCATCACGCTCGTTTCGAACCTCGTTTTTTCGCTGGTCGAACGCCGCGTGCGGCGCGGCCAGCCGGCCCTGGCCTGAGGAGGGGACGGCATGGATTTTTCATGGGTCGCGAAATATTGGCCGCTTCTTCTTTCGGGTGCATGGCAGACGGTGGCGCTGCTCGTCATCTCCGTCAGCATCGGGTTTCTTCTGGCCATCGGGCTCGCCTTCGCACAGGTGAGCGGCGGGCGGATGACGAAAATCCTGGCGCGGGCCTATTGCACCTTCTTCCGGGGCACGCCACTGCTCATCCAGCTCTGGCTGCTTTATTATGGCGTCGGCTCGCTTCTGCCGATGATCCCCGGCATCAGGCAAAGCTTCATGTGGCCGGTGCTGCGTGAAGGGTTCTTCTTCGCGGCCGTCAGCTTCACGCTGAATTATGCGGCTTATGAGGCGGAAGTTCTGCGCGGCGCGCTGCTGGCCGTGCCGAAAGGCGAGCTGGAGGCGGGCAGGGCTTTCGGCATGGGCCGCTTCACCCTCATTCGCCGCATCTGGCTGCCGCGCGCCATCCGCATCGCGCTGCCGACCATTGCCGGCGAGGTGGTGATGCAGCTGAAGGCGACGCCGCTTGCTTTCACCGTGACTGTCATGGATCTCTACGCCGTCGCCTACAAGGTGCGGCAGGACACGCTGCTCGTCTATGAGCCGCTGATCGTCGTCACCGTCTTTTATCTCATTCTCACCGCCATCATCGCCCGCTGTTTCGGTCTCGTCGAACAGCAGGTGCCCGTCCGGCGATAAATATTCAGGGAGTTATGACCATGAGCACAATCCGTATCCTCGACGGCGGTATGAGCCGCGAATTGCAGCGGCTCGGCGCCGTGCTGAAACAGCCGGAATGGTCGGCGCTGGCGCTTATCGACGCGCCTGAGATCGTGCGGCAGGTGCACCAGGAATTCATCGAAGCCGGTGCCGATGTCGTCACCACCAATTCCTATGCGCTGGTGCCCTTCCACATCGGCGAAGAGCGTTTCCAGAAGGACGGCGCATCGCTGATCGCCCTTTCGGGTAAGCTGGCGCGCGAAGCGGTGGATGCCTCCGGCCGCAAGGTGCTGGTGGCGGGTTCGCTGCCGCCGATCTTCGGATCCTATGAGCCGCAGAATTTCGATGCGGGCCGGGTGCAGGCCTATCTGACGGTGCTGGTCGACAATCTCGCGCCTCATGTCGATGTCTGGCTCGGCGAGACGCTCAGCCTGATCGCCGAGGGCGAGGCGGTGCGTGAAGCCGTTGCCGCGACTGGCAAACCGTTCTGGATTTCCTTCACGCTCAATGATGATGCGGCTGCGACCGGCGGCGAGCCTGCGCTTCGCTCCGGTGAAACGGTCAAGGCGGCCGCCGAATGGGCGGCGCAATCGGGCGCGGCCGCCCTTCTGTTCAATTGCAGCAAGCCGGAAGTCATGAAAGCCGCGGTTGAGACGGCCGCCGCCGTCTTCGCGGAAAAGGGTGTGTCACTGGAAATCGGCGTTTATGCCAATGCCTTTGAAGGCGAGCAGGGTGATTCCGCCGCCAATGAAGGGCTGCATGACACGCGCGCCGATCTGACAGACGATGTTTATTCCCGTTTTGCCTGCTCCTGGGCGGATGCGGGCGCGACCATGATCGGCGGCTGCTGCGGCATTGGTGCGGCGCATATCCACAAGGTTGCCACAGCGTTGCGGCGCGCGGCCGCCTGAAACGCCCGGCGTCGCATTTAACGCCACCATCATAAATCAAAGCGGCAGTTTCAAAACCTGCCGCTTTTTTTGTACGCGGCTATTGACCTCAACTATAGTTGAGGAATTATCAGGACATGGAACACTGTTGAAGGACGTTCCATGAGCGATGATACACTTTCCATACGGATCATATTTGGCAGCGCCCGCAACCCGCGCTTCTGCGATGTTGTCGGCCAATGGCTGCTTGACCAGCTGAGGGCTCTGCCGGGACTGGAGCTGGCGGTCATCGACCCGCGCGAACTCGATCTGCCGCAGGACCACGCGCCCGAGCGCGCCTCGGTGCGGCAGCTTCGGCAAAGCCTCGATGGCGCCGACGCCTTCATCGTCGTCACCCCGGAATATAACCGCAGTTACCCCGGCGCGCTGAAGGTGCTGATCGATTCCGCCTATGACGAATGGGGCGCCAAGCCGGTGGCCTTCGTGTCCTATGGCGGGATTTCCGGCGGCCTGCGCGCCACCGAGCAGCTTCGCCCCGTCTTTGCGGAACTGCATGCGGTAACGATCCGCGATGTCGTCAGCTTCGCCAATCCCTGGGATCGTGTCGATGCCGCCGGCCAGCTCGATGCCGGCGCGGCGGCGGCAGGCGCGCTGGAGACGATGATGAACAAGCTTGGCTGGTGGGCGCGGGCGCTGAAACAGGCGCGGTCCGCAACACCTTACAAGGGGGCGTGAGAATGACCGAAAAATCCTTCGCGTTGAAAGTGACGCTCCTGTTCGTCGCCACGCTCACCATTATGGCCGGAACCACGGTTGCACCTTCGCTGCCGGCCATCGAGCAGACTTTCCTGTCGACGCCGCATGTGGATATCATGAGCCGAATGGTGCTGACATTGCCCTCGGTTTTCGTGGCTTTCTGCGCGCCCATTGCAGGTGTGCTGGCGGATCGCTTCGGCCGCAAGCGGCTGCTGCTCGGCGCTATCCTGCTTTACAGCCTTTCCGGCATGTCCGGCCTTTTTGCCGAAAGTCTTGCCGGCCTGCTCGTCGGGCGCGCCTTTCTTGGTCTGGCGATCGGCGCCATCATGACGATCGGCACGGCGCTGGTGGGTGATTATTTCGAAGGCCCGGCGCGGGAGCGCTATCTCGGCCTGCAACAGGCCTTTACCCAGATCGGCGGCGTGGTTTTTGTGGTGGCGGGCGGTTTGCTGGCGGATCTGCACTGGCGCGCGCCCTTCGCGGTCTATGCCGTCGCCCTACTCATTCTGCCGGCGGCCGTGTTTTTTCTGACGGAGCCGGTGAGGAACGATGGCGGGATCAAAGCCGGTGGCGAACAGGAGTTTGCGGTCAACTGGCTGCTGGTGGGTGTGCTGGCGCTGGCAGTATTTCTCGTCAATGCCCTGTTTTACACCATCCCCTCGCAGCTGCCGTTTTTCCTGCGGGAGCTTGGGGTGTTTTCCGGCAGCATTGCGGGATACGCCATCGGCATTTTCAATCTGGCCGGGGCGTTGGCGGCGCTCAATTTCGGGCGATTGCGGGCAAGGGTCAGCGTGACCGCCATCATTGCCGCCGGGCTGGTATTGATGGCGGCGGGTTTTGCGCTGCTTGCCATGGCCGAGGGGCTGGTTGCCATGCTGTCATCGCTTGCGGTGGTGGGGTTTGGCCTCGGTGTGGTGATGCCGGGCATCATGTCCACGACCATCATGCTGGCGCCGCTCAGCCTGCGCGGGCGCATCGCCGGCATCGTCACCGCTTCGATGTTTCTCGGGCATTTCATCTCGCCGCTGGCAAGCCAGCCGTGGATTGCCCGGGTCGGTTTTGCAGGCGCCTATCGCGACATCGCCATGATATTCGCCGCCATGGCCGGGCTTGCCCTTGTCGCCCTGATCTTCCAGCGACGGAGCGACGCACGAAGATCGCGTTCTTTTGCCTCGAGCCGCTGACACGGGTGGTCGTGAAGGAATTATAAAGTTTTTGACTATAATCATTTTTCTGGAAAACAAACGGAAGGTGCACCGGCTGAAGAACCGGTTGATTTCATTCCCTTCCTCGAAATTCGGCGTGGCGTTTCCGCTTTGCTTGCGGAGCCGCCATGCCATCTAGGGCGGCGCGGCCTGTCCGTATTTGAAGGGACAGGCGGCTTTCCCGGCGCATGCATGAAGCAGATGCGTTGAGAGCCGATGATACGGCTAGCGGAGCTTCGATGATCGAGGCGCTTGACGTGCAATGTCAGTCTTGCCGAACACCTCCGGCACGGGGAAGGAGCGGTTTTTCAATGACCTGAGGTTCCCGTGTCTTTTCTTCAAAACGCCAGTATCCGCATCAAAATCCTGTCGCTCATTCTCCCGCTCTGCATTGTCGGCCTTGGCGCCACAGCCTTCATGTCCATGCACTACAAGCGGACGGACACGGCCTATTCGTATTTTATTGCCAACGACAACGCCGCTCTGGTGGAGCTTTCGCGGGCAAACCGCAACCTGCAGGCCATGGCTTATGGCGCCTATCAGGTCATGGCTTACGACACCAACATTCCTGACTTCAAGATCGTCAAGCACGAATACGAGACAGACAAGGTGGCTTTGATATCGCGCCTCAACCATGTCAAAACCATTTTTCCGGAGGAAGCTGCGGGGCTGGACAAGCTGTTGGGCCAGGCTCAGGGCATAATCACCTCGACCGACAAAGCCGTGGAATTCGGTTCGACCGATCGCAACAAGGAATCTGCCGCTGAACTTATGAAGGCCGACGCTTTGATCCGCTCGACCGGGAATGAAATCTCTGCCCTTCTGGACAAGCTTGCCAAGGGTGTTGTCAAGGGAAGCGACGATCTGACCGACAAGACCAATTCGACCATCTTCACTTCCCTGGTGGTTGTCGGCATTGCTTTTGCGATCGGCATCATTCTGGCGCTGTTCGTGGCGTCTCGTGGTATCACAACGCCGATTGCCCGTCTGCGCGAGCGCATGGTGTCGCTTGCCGGCGGTGAAACGGCCTCGGAGATTGACGGCACGGCGCGCCGGGATGAAGTGGGCCAGATGGCGAAAGCCGTTCAGGTGTTCCGCGAAAACGCCGTCGAGCGCATTCGTCTCGAGCAGGAAACCGAAGCCAATCGCAGCCTCTCGGAGAAAGACCGGATCGAGCGGGAGCAGCAGAAGGCAACGGAGGCGGCCGATGTCAAATTCGCCGTCGACAATCTCGCAGCCGGCCTCTCGAAGCTTTCGGAAGGCGATGTTTCCTATCGCATCGGCCAGCCTTTTACCGCGACGCTGGATGGCGTTCGCAACGATTTCAACACGTCCGCCGAAAAGCTGCAGGCGGCATTGACCAAGGTGGCGCAGAACGCCAGCGGCATCGGTGCGGGCGCGGACGAGATCAAGTCTGCCGCCGACGATCTGGCCAAGCGCACCGAGCAGCAGGCCGCAGCCGTGGAGGAAACAGCCGCTGCGCTTGAAGAAATCACCACGACGGTCAGGGATTCCACCAAACGCGCGCAGGAGGCGGGCCAGATCGTCAGCCGCGCCAAGGCGGGCGCCGAACAATCCGGCCAGGTGGTGCGCCGCGCCGTGGTCGCCATGGAGCAGATCGCCAAATCGGCCAATGAGATCAGCAACATCATCGGCGTGATCGACGAGATCGCCTTCCAGACCAACCTGCTTGCGCTGAATGCCGGTGTGGAAGCCGCCCGTGCGGGCGAGGCCGGCAAGGGCTTTGCCGTGGTGGCGCAGGAGGTGCGTGAGCTTGCCCAGCGCTCCGCCAACGCGGCGAAGGAGATCAAGGCCCTGATCACCACATCGAACGACCAGGTGCAGCAGGGCGTGCAGCTGGTCGGTGACACCGGAAAGGCGCTGGAGACCATCGTTTCTGAAGTGCAGGAAATCAACCGGCACGTCGTCTCCATCGTGGAGGCTGCGCAGGAACAATCCTCCGGCCTGCAGCAGATCAATACGGCCGTGAACCAGATGGACCAGGACACGCAGAAGAACGCGGCGATGGTGGAAGAAACCAATGCCGCGAGCCACAGCCTGGCCAAGGAAGTGGCGTCGCTCAACCAGCTGCTCTCCCAATTCAGGCTCGCCGATGGCGCTTATCAGCAAAAAAGCCAGCCTGCTCCGGTTCGCAGCGCCGCCGGCAACGACAAATATGTGGCATCCCCCGTCCGCGCGCTGGGTCGCAAGATCGCCTCGGCGTTTTCGGGCAACGCCGCTGTCGATACAAAGGGCGACTGGCAGGAGTTCTGATCGCTATTTCAGGGCGCTTCCATGGTCCTGGCGCCGGGTTGTGTATGACTGGGGTTGGCGGGCCTGATATCGCCCGCCCGCCTGAGAACGAAAAATGCCGCACGGGCCTGATCTCCCGCGCGGCATTTTTTGAGCGCTGCATGTCGGAATTATTTACTTTTCCGCAGACCGCCGTTCCTATCCGAAAGATTTGCCGGATCGGAAATTATCTGGCCTGCATGGCGCGAATAAAGGCTGGGCTTCCGCTATCCAAATCGTTGTATGTAATTCGCTTGCTTGCGATGGCGTCGATTAATCGCGTGCAGAAGATCATGTCGACGTTGCTGTTCGGGCTGACATTCATGGCTTCAGCCACGGCAATCTTGGAACTCTTGGACTTTTTCTTGGTTGTTTCATAGCAATTTTGAACCGCCCTGCGTTTGACGGCGGGACTTCCTCCTATGACTTCCTGATCCCTTTCGAAACTGGGGTTCGTCTGGCACCCTGAAAGGATGAGAACTGATACGGATACAGCAATAATTGCCTTGATTTTCATGGATTAACTTTCCCTTTTACCCCGCCAGATGGCTCATGCTGGAGCAACCCAACCAGACCCGTCGATCAGGAGTATTGCAGCCATATTGCGGCAAATACATCCGGGTGATTACAGGAATATGTTCACAGAACCCGCGCCGAAGGGGTTAGTCGCTTTGGAAGACAGGCATAAAGCTCTATGCAGCCTTCTAAGTGGAGGATTGCCATAAACGATGTCAGGGTAAGATAAATGGCGCACCCGACAGGATTCGAACCTGTGACCTTTGGAATCGGAATCCAACACTCTATCCAGCTGAGCTACGGGTGCAGCAGTCACGCTTGAATCGCGTGCAGCGGTTGGTTCATACCCCAGCTTTGTTTCCGCATCAACGTCTAAAAATCAAAGATTTGCGAAAGTTAGCCTGTTTTCGGGCGGGGCCGGGCGTGAGGGCGTGTTGTGAGGTCATCGCACGCTTTTCCGCGGCGGCGGGGCGTTACGTCGTTTGACGTATTGTGTTTTTACCGGAATAGATTTTCCCTTATAAGTAGTATGTTATCGCCGAGCCAGACCGTTGTCCTGCCCTATTATCGAAATGGTGGCCGGATTGCGGCAATGTCCTTCAAACACGGCGCAGGAGGCGATTTTAGCCCCTCAAAATTGGCGGGTAAATAGTCATACTTTTTCTGTTTTGCCAACCGCGATCCGGAGTCCGTGGTTGCTTCGCCGGCGATTAACTGTCAAATTATTATACAATATTAGTATCATCTACATTTATTTGGGATACAGTTTCGCAACGTTGTCGGTTATGATTTCGGCAAGGTAAAGGAACGAATCAGGCGGGGGATCGGATGGCTTTGCGATTGGCACACAGCAACGGGCCGCGAACGGAAAAGGCCGAAAGCGGCAGCGCGGAAGCGGCGCACCTCACGGCGATCGACTATGGGTTGCTGACGACTGCGATCAGCTATCACTTGCGGCACTCGCAACTTGCCGTGGCAAATGGCTTTGCCGATGTGCTGGCCGAGCAGGGATTGCGGCCCGCCGATTTTTCCGTGCTCGTCATCGTCGGCGGTAATCCGGGCCTCAAACAGAGCGATGTGGCTGAAGCGCTCGGCATACAGCGGGCCAATTTCGTCGCGATCGTCGACAGCATGGAAGAGAAGGGGCTGCTTGTCCGCCGCAAATCGGAAGAGGACAGGCGCGTTCATTTCCTCGACATGACGGAGGAAGGCAGCAGCCTTCTCGACCGGCTTTCCAATACCTGGCGGGACCGTGAGGAAAAGCTGATCGACCGGATCGGCGGCAAGAAGGCGCGCGATCAGCTTCTGGCTCTACTTGGACGCCTGCGCGACTGAACCGTCGAAGAGAGCGTCGGGCAATCAGAGTAGTGCCGGGCGGCTGCGGGGTGCGGCCTGCGCCCGGATGTTTCTGTCGTCCATTGTCTGCGACATCGGCACCATCTTCTTCCCGCTGGTCTTTCACGGCAGCCTGAGCGGCGGCGGGCCGAATTGCGTTGCAATTTTTCTGTGAAACCGCCAAGACGCATAAGCATCTTCACGTCTTGTGGCGCGGAGCCGCAATCATGCGATCGACTGGAAAGGCCCGGGACGGGAACGCCATGCTGAATATCGATACGAGTCATCCGCTTTATCGTCCCCTGTGGGTCCGGTTGCTCATTGTCGGCTTTTGCGCCGCCTGGGCCGTCATCGAATTCGTCAATCGCGAGTTTTTCTGGGGAACCATCGTAGCCGGCATCGGGGCTTATGCGGCCTATGAATTGCTGCTGAAGTTCAAACCCGCAAGCGATGCCGCCAAAAGCGGGAACGGCACGGATGAGCCCGCCGCCGAAAGCGCGCCCACCGATAAGAACGATGCGGGCTGAAGCGCCGCCTATCTTCCGTTTTATATATTTCCCGAGATAAATCGGCCCGGCATTTTCAGCGGAAATGCTCGCGCGTTCGCAACATCCGGATCGCCTGGTCGATCAGGAGATTGGCCGCCGTCATGCGCAGCGTCGCATTATGCCGGAATTGCGGCTTCACCCGGTCGGGATGATTGAGGCGGGCAAAGGCGCGGCGCTTTTCCGCAAGCGTTGCGGCCGTGTCGGTGTCGTGGATCGCCAGTTCCGCGGAGACATCGGCAAGCGAGGTCTTTTCGAGGTGGGCCGGCATCGCTTCCGGCTCGGGCTCCGGTTGAGGTTCCGCGGGTGGCGCGGGCTCAACCATGAAGGCGAGATAGGCATCGAGATTGCCGTTCGCCGGTGGCGGCGTTTCAATATGCGTATCGATGACAAAGCCCGAGCTGAAACCGGCAATACGATGACCGGCCGGCGGTGGCGGCTCCACGCTTTCTTCTTTTTCCAGTTTCAGTCGTTCAACAACCGACTGGAAGACGGATTGTCCGAAGAGCATGCGGCTTTTCCCTCGCCGGTCTGACTATCCGGCCTTTATGGATCATGAAGGTGGTGTCTGGCTTGCCGCCCTCACGGGCCGGTCAGCTTGCGGCTCTCATCCAGAACCAGATCGTAGAGCAGGCGGGCGCTGGGCGGCAAAACCCGGCCCTTGGTGGTGATGATGCTGTAGGGCTTCACGACGAGTTCGAAATCCGTCGGCAATATGCGGGTTCGGCCGATATCCGCCTGCTGGCCGGCAACGAATTCGGCCATGTCCTGGGCGATCGGCGCAATAGCATCGGTGTTGCAGATGAGGGCGAGCGTCAAAAGCATGGAGGGCGTGTTGATGATGTTGCGGGGCATGGTGACGCCGTGGGTCAGGAAGACATCCTCCATGGTTCTGCGCAAAAGCGCGCCGGGCGGCTGGAAAACCCAGTCGTAACCGGAGAGATCCTGCAGGGTCACGGGCTCGCCGCGCAGCAGGGGGTGGCCTTCGCGCACCACCAGACAGGCGCGCTCGATGCCGATTTCATGGATGGAGAAGAGGCCGGGGTCGAAATCATCGGGAATGCGGCCGATGATGAAATCGTGGCGCGCGGCCAGCAGTTCGCGCGCCAGCACGTTGCTGCTTTCCACCTGCACGTTGATTTCAATGCCGGGATAGGTGTCCATGGCGCGCCTTATGGCGGGAACCACGAGGCTGATGGCAGGCGCGGTGACGGCGCCGATATAGACCGAGCCGCCGCTGCCTGACTTCATCTGGTTGAGCTCGCGGCTCGCCTCGCGCAGTTCCAGCAGGATGGTGCGTGCCCGGCGCGCCAGCGCCTCGCCGAATTTCGTCAGCACGACGCCGCGCGAGGCCCGCTGACAAAGGGGTGATTTGACGATAGCCTCCATTTCCGAGAGCATGCGCGAGGCTGCAGGCTGCGTCATGTTCATGGCGGCGGCCGCTGCGCTGACCTGCCCGTGCTCTTCGATCATGACAAGCATGCGCAGGTGGCTCATCTTCAAACCGGCCCGCAGCAAAGGGTTGTCTTCAAAGACGAAAACTGCGTCCGTTGTTTGCGCCTGCTCATACACTTTTTGGTTGTTCATTCGTGGTTTTATACCCCTCATCGGTTTTTGTATCGATTTAATATATCATAATTGATATATGGAAACTGATTTATTCTATTTGACAGTTATATGGATTCAGAACAATTTGCGGAATGCCGGGGAGGAGCGGCAGCTGTTCCATTTCGCATGTGCGAAACGGAATGAGCGCAACGCGGCTTCTTCCTCTGACGGCATGAATTTCATGGTGCACCGCAGCATGCGGGCTCCAGAGAAGGGCTCAAGGGAGAGAGTTAATGAAGTCCATTATTTCGCTGATGGCGGCTTGTGCCATCGGTGCTGCTTCTTTCGCAGCGCCGGCTTTCGCGCAGGACAAGGGTTCCGTTGGTATCGCCATGCCGACCAAGTCGTCCGCACGCTGGATCGATGACGGCAACAACATCGTAAAGCAGCTTCAGGAAGCCGGTTACACGACCGACCTGCAGTATGCCGATGACGATATTCCGAACCAGCTTTCCCAGATCGAAAACATGGTCACCAAGGGCGTCAAGGTTCTCGTGATCGCATCGATCGACGGCACGACGCTGTCGGACGTCCTGAAGCAGGCTGGCGAGCAGGGCATCAAGGTCATCGCTTATGACCGCCTGATCCGCAACAGCGGCGACGTCAGCTACTACGCAACCTTCGACAACTTCCAGGTTGGCGTTCTGCAGGCGACTTCGATCACCGACAAGCTTGGCCTGAAGGACGGCAAGGGCCCGTTCAACATCGAGCTGTTCGGCGGCTCTCCTGACGACAACAACGCGTTCTTCTTCTATGACGGCGCAATGTCGGTTCTCCAGCCTTACATCGACAGCGGCAAGCTCGTCGTGAAGTCCGGCCAGACCGGCATGGACAAGGTCGGTACGCTGCGTTGGGATCCGGCAACGGCCCAGGCCCGCATGGACAACCTTCTTTCCGCTTATTACACCGACGCCAAGGTTGACGCTGTTCTGTCGCCTTACGACGGTCTCTCCATCGGCATCATCTCCTCGCTGAAGGGCGTGGGTTATGGCACGAAGGACCAGCCGCTGCCGGTCGTTTCCGGTCAGGACGCTGAAGTTCCCTCCGTAAAGTCGATCATTGCAGGCGAACAGTATTCCACCATCTTCAAGGACACCCGCGAACTCGCCAAGGTGACCGTGAACATGGTCAACGCTGTTCTGCAGGGCAAGGAGCCGGAAGTGAACGACACCAAGACCTATGAAAATGGCGTCAAGGTCGTTCCGTCCTACCTCCTGAAGCCGGTTGCCGTTACCAAGGAGAACTACAAGCAGGTTCTCGTCGATGGCGGTTACTACAAGGAAGACCAGCTGAAATAAGCTGAAGACACATGCGGGGATGACTTGGCGTCATCCCCGTTTTTCCATAAAAATAAAAACGCCGGAATTAATCGGGCGCTGGATTGCGATATGGCCAATACCATTCTCGAAATGCGGAACATCACCAAGACGTTTCCGGGCGTGAAAGCGCTTGAGAACGTCAACCTCAAGGTTAAGGAGGGTGAGATCCACGCACTCGTCGGTGAGAACGGCGCGGGGAAGTCGACCTTGATGAAGGTCCTTTCCGGTGTTTACCCCGCCGGCACCTATGAGGGCGAAATCCACTATGAAGGCGCAGTGCGGAATTTTCGCGCCATCAACGACAGTGAAGATATTGGTATCATCATCATTCACCAGGAGCTGGCGCTCGTGCCGCTTCTGTCGATTGCGGAAAACATCTTCCTTGGTAACGAGGTCGCCTCGAACGGCGTCATCAGCTGGCAGCAGACCTTCAACCGTACCCGCGAACTTCTAAAGAAGGTGGGGCTGAAGGAATCGCCGGAGACGCTGATCACCGATATCGGCGTTGGCAAGCAGCAGCTGGTCGAAATCGCCAAGGCGCTGTCGAAGAGCGTGAAGCTGCTCATCCTCGATGAGCCGACGGCTTCGCTCAACGAAAGCGATTCCGAGGCGCTGCTGAACCTGTTGATGGAATTCCGCAAGCAGGGCATGACCTCGATCATCATCACCCACAAGCTCAACGAAGTGCGCAAGGTGGCCGATCAGATCACCGTGCTGCGCGATGGCATGACGGTGAAGACGCTCGACTGTCACGAGGAAGAAATCAGCGAGGATGTCATCATCCGCAACATGGTGGGGCGCGATCTTGAAGATCGTTATCCGCCGCGCGATGTGCCGATCGGCGAGACCATTCTCGAAGTCAAGAACTGGAACGCCTATCACCAGCAGCATCGCGACCGTCAGGTTCTGCATGATATCAACGTCACCGTGCGCAAGGGCGAAGTGGTCGGCATTGCCGGTCTGATGGGGGCAGGGCGCACCGAATTTGCGATGAGCGTGTTCGGCAAGTCCTATGGCCACAAGATCAGCGGCGAAGTGCTGATCGACGGCAAGCCCGTTGACGTCAGCACCGTGCGCAAGGCGATCGATGCCGGTCTTGCCTATGTGACGGAAGACCGCAAGCATCTCGGTCTCGTGCTCAACGACAACATCCTGCACAATACCACGCTCGCCAATCTGGCCGGCGTATCGAATGCCAGCATCATCGACGACATCAAGGAAATGAAGGTGGCGAGCGATTTCCGCACGCGCCTGCGCATCCGCTCGTCGGGTATCTTCCAGGAAACGGTCAATCTTTCGGGCGGCAACCAGCAGAAGGTGGTGCTCTCCAAGTGGCTGTTCTCCAATCCTGACGTGCTGATCCTCGATGAACCGACCCGCGGTATCGATGTCGGCGCGAAATACGAAATCTACACCATCATCAACCAGCTCGCTGCCGACGGCAAAGGCGTTCTGATGATCTCATCGGAAATGCCCGAACTGCTCGGCAATTGCGACCGCATCTACGTCATGAACGAAGGCCGCATCGTCGCTGAATTGCCGAAGGGAGAGGCGAGCCAGGAAAGCATCATGCGCGCTATCATGCGCTCAGGGGAGAAGAACTCATGAGTTCGGCAAACACCACAAACGAAGAAAGCAACGTCATCTCGGTCGGGTCGTATATTCGCTCCAATATCCGCGAATACGGCATGCTGATCGCGCTCGTCGCTATCATGGTTTTCTTCCAGTTCTACACCGGCGGCATCCTGTTCCGCCCTGTGAACCTGACCAACCTCATCCTGCAGAACTCGTTCATCGTCATCATGGCGCTGGGCATGCTGCTCGTCATCGTGGCCGGGCATATCGACCTTTCGGTCGGTTCCATCGTCGCCTTCGTCGGTGCGATCGCGGCCATATTGACCGTGCAATGGGGCATGAACCCGTTTCTTGCGGCGCTGATTTGTCTCGTTATCGGCGGCATCATCGGTGCTGCCCAGGGTTACTGGATCGCCTATCACCGCATTCCGTCTTTCATCGTGACGCTGGCGGGCATGCTGGTGTTCCGCGGCCTGACGCTGTTCGTGCTGGGTGGCAAGAACATTGGCCCGTTCCCCACCGATTTCCAGATCATCAGCACCGGCTTCCTGCCTGATATCGGTGGTATCGAAGGTCTGAACACCACCTCGATGATCCTGACATTGCTGATTACGGTCGTGCTGTTCTATCTGGCCTGGCGCCGTCGCGTGGTGAATGTGAAGCATGGCATCGACGTCGAGCCGTTCGGTTTCTTCATTGTGCAGAATCTGCTGATATCAGGTGCTATCCTGTTCCTGGGTTACCAGCTGTCCACCTATCGCGGCCTGCCGAACGTTCTGATCGTGATGCTGGTTCTGATTGCGCTCTACAGCTTCGTGACGCGCCGCACGACCATTGGCCGCCGCGTCTACGCCATGGGCGGCAATGAAAAGGCGACCAAACTTTCCGGTATCAACACCGAACGCCTGAGCTTCCTCACCTTCGTCAACATGGGCGTGCTGGCCGGTCTTGCCGGCATGATCATCGCGACCCGCCTCAACTCGGCAACGCCGAAGGCAGGCGTGGGCTTCGAGCTCGATGTGATCGCGGCCTGCTTCATCGGTGGTGCTTCTGCCTCCGGCGGCGTTGGCAAGATCACCGGTGCGGTCATCGGCGCGTTCATCATGGGCGTCATGAACAACGGCATGTCGATTGTCGGCCTCGGCATCGATTTCCAGCAGATGGTCAAGGGCCTCGTGCTACTCGCCGCCGTGTTCTTCGACGTCTACAACAAAAACAAGGGCTGATCGGCCCCAACCCTATCGCAGTCAAAAAAGTGGCCGGTTTCCGGCCACTTTCATAAGATGCAGGCGTTATGCGCCGCGTAGAAGAGACAAGGCGCTTTGCGCCGGAGGAAGGAAATCCCGTGCTCATTTCACAGATCAAAGATGCCAGTGGCAAAATCACCGTAGCGGTTCGCGAAGAGGGCGGGCAGGCGCAGGCCGTCAAAGGTGCGGAGTCGGTTTATGCGCTCGCCATGGAAGCCGCCAATGGCGGCAAGAGCCTTGCCGATGTCATTTCCGCCCATGGTCTGGGCGATGCTGTCGATCTTGAAAAGGCCTATGCCGAAGGTCGCTTCCTGCCGCCGATCACCCATCCCGATCCGGCGCACCTGCATCTGACCGGTACTGGCCTTACCCATCTCGGTTCGGCTGCGACCCGTGACAGCATGCACAAGAAGACCACGGAAGCCGCCGAGGAAAGCCTGACGGATTCCATGAAGATGTTCCGCATGGGTCTCGAAAACGGCAAGCCCAAGGCCGGCGAAAAGGGCGTTCAGCCCGAATGGTTCTACAAGGGCAACGGCCATGTGGCGGCGGCACCGGGCGCGGCTCTCACCTCTCCTTCCTTCGCGCTTGATGGCGGCGAAGAGCCGGAAATGGCCGGCATCTACGTGATCTCGGACAAGGGTGAAGCGGTGCGCATCGGCTTTGCCGTCTCGAACGAGTTTTCCGATCACGTCACCGAGCGGATCAACTATCTCTACCTCGCCCATTCCAAGCTGCGCCCGGCAAGCTTCGGCCCGGAAATTCGCGTCGGCGCTCCGCCATCGGATATTCGCGGCACCTCGCGCATCCGTCGTGGCGACAAGGTCATTTTCGAAAAGCCGTTTGTTTCGGGTGAGGACAACATGTCCCACACCTTCGCGAACCTCGAATATCACCACTTCAAATACGGCCTGTTCCGCGCACCTGGTGACGTCCATGTGCACATGTTCGGCACCGCGACGCTCTCTTTTGCGGAGGGCATCAAGCCGGAAGCGGGTGACGTGTTCGAGATCGAGGCCGCCGGTTTCGGCCTGCCGCTGAAGAACCCGCTTGCGGTTGATGCGGAAGAAGAGATCATCGTTCGGCAGATTTGATCTGCGGGCTGTGTGTGGAATGGTCGGGGGTGGGTCATCCCTCCCTCGACGTCATCCTCGGGCTTGTCCCGAGGATCTGCGACCGATTGATTTTACGCGACGTGGATAGATCCTCGGGACAAGCCCGAGGATGACGCAAGATGATAGCTCTTTCATCCCATTGTCCCTTTCGCGTCGGGTAACTTTCAGGCGCTTGCCTTATCCGAACCCCCACAGCTTGCCTTCACCCACCTCCACCGAATTGCCCGCGGGATCGCGGATGTAGACGGAATAGCTGTCATTCGGCCAGCGGTGATAGTGCTCGACGGGAATTCCAAGCGCTTCGAAACGAGCCTTCCAGCCGTCCACTTCCGACTTGTCCTTCGCGTAAAAACAGAAATGGCCTTGCCCCACCGCACCGTGGCGGGGGATCGGATTGTCGGGGTCGGCCCGGCGGGATTGCTGCGGGTCGAAGATCAGCAGCATCTGCTGCCCGCATCTGAAGAAGATGAATTGCCCGGGCAGCCTGCGCACCACCTCCAGCCCGAAGACATCCCGATAAAAGGCCTCGGCGGCATCGAGATCGTCGGCGTAAATCGCGGTTTCCATAAGGGCGGCTGGTGGGCGCATGGTTTCCTCCGGTAGTCCATGGGCTGTCCGGCGCGGGGACAGACGGCTTTAAATTTTCGCGCTGTAGGTGAGCACCGTCAGATCGTGTTTGCCGACACCACGTTCCAGAACGGTCCAGCCGCAACCGGTGTAATAAGTTTCCAGATCGCGCTGGCAGCAGAGATAGCTGGTCTCGTGGCCGAGTTCGGCGGCCCTTTGTGTTGCCGCCTGCATGAGCGCCCGTGCCACGCCTGAGCGCCGGCGATCTTCCTCCACCCAAAGGGCGGCGACCCAGGGAAGATATTGCGGCCGCTCTTCCAGATCGCAATGGATGAGGAAGGCGGAGCCGACATAGTCGTCGCCGTCATGGGCAACGAAACCGGTGGGCAGCGTATGGGGGTTGGTCATGTCTTTCAGGTGTTCGGCGACGTCGCCCACCTGAAGACCGCTATCCTGCCACCATGCCGTCCAGATCCGCTTGGCGATGACGGGTCCATGCGACTGGCAGTCGCGATAGTCGGAAATGCTGTACAAGGCCGTCTCCCGGCCGGCTTTCCTCCCGCGGGCGGAAGCCGGATCATGCTTTCAAATCGATGCGGAGATTAAACCGGGTAGGAAGGGGTTTCGCAACCGCCAACTTGTCGCGCCGGATCAGGATTTCGTTGCAGTCACATGCAGCCATGCGGTCGGGAGATTGTCGTAACCGCTGCCCTGCCGCGCCTCAATCTCCACCGCCGTCCAGTCAAACTGTCCGTAAACGTCTTTCAGCCAAGGCTTCGAAGGATAATTGTAATAACGGCCGAACATGTCGCGTCCTTCCGTCTCTCCCGCCTTGAAGCTGGCATAAAAAACGCCGCCCTGTTTCAGCGCCGTGTGGATGCGGCCGATAATGCCCGGCAGGGCGGGACGGGGCACATGCAGCAGGCAGGCATTGGCCCAGACACCGTCATATCGCTCACGCTCATCGATATTCTCGAACAGCAATGTCCTGACGGGAATGCCGAGCCGGGTTTCCGCCGCTTTCGCGATGTCAGGCGTTCCATCGGTGGGATGAACGTCGAAACCGGCGGCCAGCATGAATTCGCTGTCCTGACCACCGCCGCATCCCAGTTCGAGAATGCTTGCGCCCTCTGGCAAGCGCGCCAGAAATGTCTCCAGATGCGGGCGGTCCGCCGCCTGTCCCCGTGATGTATAGGCTGCGGCGTTATCAGTATAAAAGCCGATTGTATCGTCGTCCTTGCCGGCCATCATCTCAGCTCTGTGACTGGCTCTGGCTCTGCGACTGCACGGTGACCGAAACGCTCAGCGTCTCGCCCGCCGGGCCGATGCGCATGCCTGATATCGGCGCGCAGTCGCGGTAGCAGAGACCGGATGCGATGCGCACATAACGGTCGTCGGGGCAGATATTGTTGGCGGCGTCGAAGCCCACCCAGCCCAGCCCCTGAAGGTGCACCTCGGCCCAGGCGTGGGTGGCGGTCTGTTCCTCCACCTCTTCCATCATCAGATAACCGGAAATATAACGCGCGGGCAGGCCCATCAGCCGGGCGGCGGAAATCAGGATATGGGCGTGGTCCTGGCAGACGCCCTTGCCCGCTTCCAGCGCCGTTTCCGCCGTGGTTTCGATGTCGGTCGAGCCGGGAACATAGTCCACCTTGTCGTGAATATTCTCCATGAGGTTATGCAGGCGGGCAAGCTCAGTTTCGCCCACGCTCACCTTCACCAGTTCACGCACAAGCTTTCCCGGTTTCGTGCGCGGTGTTTCCCGCAGGAACAGCCAGAGCGGTGCATTGCCGATGTGGTGCCCGACAACGCCGGCCTTGTCCTGCGTGCTCACCGTGCCGCTTGCCACGACCTTCACCCGCTTTTGCGGGCCTTCGGTTTCCACCAGCGCGACACGGTTGCCGAAATGGTCGTCATAGGTCACTTCGACGGTGGCGCCATCGACCGAGACATCCCAGTCCTCCACCGTCTGGCTCGGGCCGGTCTGCGGTGTCAGGCGCAGCCGCTGCAATGCATAGGGCATCGGCTCGTCATAGACATATTCCGTCGTATGGGTGATTTTCAGACGCATAAGCTGTCCCCGTCCACGCGCTTATTGATAGAAGCGGTAGCCTTCCGTGATTTCCTGTCCCAATTGTCCGTTGCGGTTGACAAATCTCTCCAGAAATTCGTGCAAGCCCTCATCCATCACCCGGCCGATGGTGGTCGTGCGCAGGCTGTCGCGAATGCTCTCGGCCGTGTCATGCGCCTTGTGCCTCTCGCTGTAATCCTCGGCGATGTAGTTGAGGTTGCTGGCGATCTTTTCATAACAATAAGCAAGCGAGCGCGGCATGCGGCCGTTGAGAATGAGGAAGTCGGCAATGTTGGACGGCTTGTATTCCGCATCATAGACCCAGCCATAGGAGCGGTGGGCCGAGACTGAGCGGAGGATGGATTCCCACTGCGCATTGTCGAGCGACGACCCCACATGCGCCACCGCCGGCAGCAGCACGTAATATTTGACATCGAGAATGCGGGCGGTGTTGTCGGCGCGCTCGATGAAGGTGCCGATGCGGGAGAAATTATAGAGATCGTTGCGCAGCATCGAGCCGTGGAAAGCGCCGCGCACCAGACCGGCGCGATGTTTGATGACATCGATGGTCTGCGGCAGCTCGGCGTGGCTGAGCTTGCGGCCGAGGATGTTCTTCAGCTCGATCCAGAATTCGTTGGTGGCTTCCCATGTCTCGCGCGTCAGCGCCGTGCGCACCATGCGGGCATTGTTGCGGCCCGCCTCGATGCAGGACATGACGCTGGAGGGGTTGGCCTTGTCCCGCAACAGATAATCGATCGCATTCGCCGCCGTCACCTTCTCGCGCGTTTCGAGAAATTCGTCGTGCACGCCGGCGCTTTGCAACACGCCGTCCCAGTCCTCATCGCCGCTGCCGCTGCGCGTCAATGAAACGCGCAGGCCCGCATCGATCAGCCGGGCGATGTTTTCAGCGCGCTCGATATACCGGAACATCCAGTAGAGCCCGTTTGCCGTTCTGCCCAGCATGGCTTAATCCTCCAGTACCCATGTATCCTTGGTGCCGCCGCCCTGGCTGGAATTGACCACGAGCGAGCCCTGCTTGAGGGCAACACGGGTCAGGCCGCCGGGAATGATCTGCACCTTGTCCGAGACAAGCACATAGGGACGCAGATCGACATGGCGCGGCGCGATGCCGTTTTTCACCATGATCGGCACGGTGGAGAGCGACAGTGTCGGCTGCGCGATGTAATTGGAGGGGCGGGCTTTCAGCTTTTCGGCAAAAAGCGCCCGTTCCTTTTTCGATGCGGTGGGGCCGACGAGCATGCCGTAACCGCCCGAACCGTGGACCTCCTTGACGACGAGATCGGCAAGGTTGTCGAGAACGTATTTCAGGCTGTCCGGCTCCGAACAGCGCCAGGTCGGCACGTTTTCGAGAAGCGGCTTGCGGCCGGTATAGAACTCGACGATCTCGGGCATGTAGGAATAGATAGCCTTGTCATCGGAAATGCCGGTGCCGGGCGCATTGGCAATGGTGATGTTGCCGGCGCGATAGACATCCATGATGCCGGGCACGCCGAGCGCCGAATCCGGCCGGAAGGTCAGCGGATCGAGGAAATCATCATCGACGCGGCGGTAGAGCACGTCGATGGCTTCATAGCCGCGCGTGGTGCGCATCTTGACCTTGCCGTCCATGACGCGCAGGTCGGAGCCTTCCACCAGTTCCACGCCCATCATGTCGGCGAGGAAGGAGTGCTCGTAATAGGCGGAATTATAGATGCCGGGCGTCAGCACCGCGACGCGCGGCTTGCCGGAACAGCCGGGCGGTGCGAGCGAAGCGAGCGACTGGCGCAGCAGATAGGGGTAATCCTCCACCCGGCGCACGCGGTTTTCGTGGAAGAGTTCCGGGAACATCTGCATCATCGTCTCGCGGTTTTCCAGCATGTAGCTGACACCTGAGGGGGTGCGGGCATTGTCTTCCAGAACGTAGAACTGGTCTTCGCCGGTGCGGACAATGTCAGTGCCGACAATATGGGTATAAACGCCGCCGGGCGGAGTGAAGCCGATCATTTCCGGCAGGAAGGCTTCGTTTTTCTCGATGATTTCGCGGGGAATGCGCCCGGCGCGGATGATTTCCTGCTTGTGGTAGATATCGTCGAGGAAAGCATTGAGGGCGAGAACGCGCTGTTCGATGCCCTGGGCCAGTTTGCGCCACTCGCGGCCGGAGATGATGCGCGGGATGATATCGAAGGGGATCAGTTTTTCTGAACTATCGGCATGGCCATAGACTGCGAAAGTAATACCGGTTTTCCGAAAGATGTTTTCGGCGTCTTTTGATTTCTGGATCAGGTGAGCCCTGTCCTGTCGGCTGTACCACTCGTTATAGTTTTCATATGGGCTTCGCGGCGTGTCGTCCGCATTTATCATTTCGTCAAATGCCAACTTCGATGTCCCCTTTTTTGCCATATGAATACAACGCCAAATGCAATGCAAGAACTATGCAGGCCTCCCCGAGAAGATTTTTTACCGCCCTAGAGTTTTAAAAAAGAAGCGTTTTTTCGGTTTCAGCCTATAAATGCGGCATCGGCAAATTGGTTGCGCGGTGACGAGGGGTGTAATTGGGTGGTGTCGCTGTGTGCGCCGTGGGCGAATGCATAAATTTTGTTCGTTCGCTTTCGGTTGATGAATATCCGGCGTCACATCAGAAAATCTGAAAGATGCGATCACGAAAACGCCTTTGACCTTGGGTCGGGATGCGGATACCGCCATGCTGATACCCGGTTCGATCATTCGCCGGTTTGCGTGAAGCCGCAGAAATATCAATTCGCCGCCTGTCCCGGTTACGGCATCATGCGGCACAGTGGATGTTCCCATGTCGCTCGACCGTCTGGCTCCGGCCATCTTCGTCTTTCTCTGGTCGACCGGCTGGGTCACCGCCAAATATGCGGTCTATTATACCGGGCCGCTGACCTTTCTCTGTCTGCGCTATCTTCTGGCGGGAGCGCTGCTGTGGGCGATCTGCCGCTTTTCCTCCATCCAGTGGCCGCAGCGGCGCGTCGACCTTTTCCGGGCGATCCTGTCCGGCGTCTTCCTGCACGGTCTTTATCTTGGCATGATCTGGTGGGCGATCGGGCAGGGCGTGCCGGCGGCGATCGGCGGCATCGTCGCCGGTCTGCAGCCGCTGATGACGGCGGTGGCTGCCCGCTACATGATCGGCGAGAAAATCTCGCCCTTGCAGCGCGCGGGCCTATTGCTTGGATTTGTGGGCATCGCCATTGCCGTGCTGCCGAAGGTCATGGCGACGGGCGCATTTGGCCTCTCCGTGCCGCTTTACGCCGTGGCGGTGAATGTGCTGGGCATGACGTCGGTTACCTATGGCACCCTCTACCAGAAGAAATATGTCCATGGCGGAAACATCATGGCGGTGGCAACGCTGCAATATGTCGGTGCGCTGCTGGTGACGGTTCCCTTCGCGCTTTTGCTGGAGGATGGACATGTGGACTGGAGCCTCGGCCTTGCTGCCACGCTCGCCTGGTCCGTGGGTGCGATCTCCATTGGCGCCGTAGCGCTGCTTCTTTATCTGATCCGGCGCGGGCAGGTCTCGCGGGCCGCTTCGCTGATCTATCTCGTGCCGCCGCTTGCGGCCGTGGAAGCTGCGCTGCTTTTCGGCGAAACACTGACGCCAGCCATGATTGCCGGCACTGTTTTGGCGGTGACGGGGGTCTATCTCGCCAACCGCAAACCTGCCGCAACGGTTGTTGTACGTTAATTACTACAACCGCATATTAGGGGTTTGTTAACCATAAAATTATACCTCTCGTTAATCCAAAGATTTGGCGGGGGTTACATGTCTATTTCACGTCGTGGTGTTCTGTTCGGATTGCCGCTGTTTCTGGCCGGCTGCGCCAATACGGGTATTGGCCAGCAAAGGCTGAATTATGGGGCAAAGCCGGAAGAGAAATTCCCGCTTCCCGCCATGCATCTCGATAAGGTCAAGCCGGAGCTCCGCCGGCAGGAAGTCACTTACGACACCAGACACCCGGCCGGAACGGTTGTGGTGGATACGCCGGCGCGGCGGCTCTATTACGTTCTGGGCGATGGTCGCGCCATGCGCTACGGCGTCGGTGTCGGTCGTCAGGGCCTTGCGCTGAAGGGCGATGCCTATATCGGCCGCAAGGCGGAATGGCCGTCCTGGACGCCGACCGCCAATATGATGCGCCGTGATCCGCGCAATCTGAAATTCGCAGCCGGCATGCCCGGTGGCCCCAGCAATCCGCTCGGCGCGCGCGCGCTGTACCTCTATCGCGGCGGCAACGACACCATGTTCCGCCTGCATGGCACCAACCAGCCGCAATCCATCGGCCACGCCATGTCGAGCGGCTGCATCCGCATGCTGAACCACGATATCATCGATCTCTACAGCCGCGTGCCGGTGGGTTCGAAGGTCGTCGTCTTGCAGGCGTGACGTAAAGGCGGATTTTTCCGCCTTTTCCACGCAAGAAAATGCCTGTACCCTTGGGTTGATTTTTTCGGCGGAAGGCCAATTTTATGCTGAAGAATCAACCATGTGTAGAATGCCTCCCTTTAGGTATTTAAGGGAGTTCTGCTATATCGGAAACGTGATTTCCGGTGTTCGAGACGTGTATCCATAAAGGCTTAAATGCGCTGTATCGAGCGCGGCACCACTTCAACGGGGACACATGACCATGGCAACTTTCGACTCTCTCTCTCGCTATCGCCCGCAGGCACTCGGGGCGCTGCGCATCATGACGGCGCTGCTTTTCATTGCGCATGGAACGCAGAAGCTGTTCGGTTTTCCGGCATCGCAGATGGATGGCTCCCTGCCGACGATGCTGCTGGTGGCGGCGCTTCTGGAACTCATCGGCGGCATTCTCGTGCTGATCGGCCTGTTCACGCGCCCGGTCGCCTTCATCCTGTCCGGCCAGATGGCGGTCGCCTATTTTATGGCGCACGCGCCCAGCAACTTCTTCCCGGCCCTGAACGGTGGTGATGCCGCCATCCTGTTCTGCTTCATCTTCCTCTATCTGTTCGTTGCCGGTCCGGGCGCCTTCTCGGTGGATGAGCGCCGGGCCTGATCTGCCCGACCTGTCATCGATCTCTTTTGCCGAAGCTCCGCATGGTCACGCCATGCGGAGCTTCTTTTTTTGAAAAGGGTTGAAACTTCGGCCGCGGCCGAAGCATCGAAGCTTGTTTTCGGGTTAGAACGCGCCATCCTGAACGCAGTAGGAAAATCGATCCGTGACCCCTCAGAACACCATCACCCGCGAATTGCTGCTTCTCGCCCTGCTGTCCACGCTGTGGGCTGCATCCTACACTTTCATCAAGATCGGGGTGGAGACGATACCGCCCATCACCTTCATCGCATCGCGCACGCTGATTGCCGGTCTGCTGCTCTACGTGGTGATCCGGCTGCGCGGGCTGCGCCTGCCCACGGATTTTGCGACGTGGCGGCTGTTCTTCATTCAGGCCTGTATCAACAGCGTTCTGCCCTTCACGCTGATTGCCTGGGCGGAGCAGAGCATCGATGCCGGTCTCGCCGTCATTCTCAATGCGACGACGCCGATCTTCACCTTTCTTCTCACAGCGCTTGTGATCCGGCACGAGCCGGTCAGCGGGCGCAAGCTGTTTGGCACCATTGCCGGCATGACGGGCGTGTGCCTCATCATCGGTGTCGAAGCCTTAAGCGGTGCGGGGGAGGCGATATGGAGCCAGCTCGCCGTGCTGACGGCAGCTTTTTCCTATGCCTGCGCGGCCATTTTCAGTAAAAATTTCAAAGGGCTTGATCCGGTCATGCCGGCCGCCGGTTCACTCATCTGCGGTGCTGTCCTGCTATTGCCCGTGAGCCTGATCGTTGACCGACCCTGGACGTTGTCGCCTTCGGCGGCGTCACTGACCGCACTGGTGTGCCTCAGCGTCTTTTCGACCGCGCTCGCCTTCATGATCTATTTCCGGCTGATGCAGACGCTTGGTTCGGTCGGCACCACCTCGCAGGCCTATCTCAGGGTGCCGGTCGGCGTCGCCATCGGCATGGCGTTTCTGGGGGAGATGCCGACGCCTGCCATGTGGGTCGGTCTTGTCTGCGTCATTGCCGGTGTGCTGGCCATGACCCTGCCGTCAAGGCGTCGTCCGGTCGCGCAGGGTGGGTGAGGGGAAACAAAGCCCCGTTAGCCGGGTGGCTTCTGCATGCGCTCCCTCATTCCTGTGCTTGTCACAGGAATCCAGTCGACGCGCGTCCGCGCGGCGAGAGGGTCCTTTCAGCCCAAGGACTTGGGCTGGCTGGATCCCTGTGACAAGCACAGGGATGAGGCCTATAGACACTAGGTCGAGACCGGACTTCTCCGCCTTACAGACGAAAAAGCCGGGCGAAAGCCCGGCTTAACGATTAACGTCTCTTAGCGGTTGCGGCCGCGATTGCCGTTGCCGGAAGCGCGCTTTTCCTGGCCGCTGCCGCCGGCAGGGGCGTGGCGGTTGGCGCCGCTGCCGCCGGGCTTGCGGGCCGGGCGGCGTTGCTTGCGCGGGCCGGCCGGGCGGCCTGCATCGCCTTCCGCTGTCTTGACGCGCTTGAAGTCGGAGGTGACTTCCAGATCGTTGTCGGCATCGCGCGGTGCATGGTGGCGGGACGGGCGGGATTCGCCATTGTGACGTCCGCCTTCACGCGGGCCGCGCTGCTGGCCACCATTATTGTTGCGGCCGCCACGGTTGTTGTTCGGGCGCGTCGGGCTGGCGAGACCGGCCGGACGTTCGCCTGATGCGACCGGAATATCGATCTTCATCAGCTTTTCGATATCGTGCAGCAGGCGGGTTTCGTCCGGTGCGCAAAATGCGATGGCGATGCCGTCGCGGCCGGCGCGGGCGGTACGGCCGATGCGGTGGACATAGGCGTCAGGCACTTCCGGCAGGTCATAGTTGAAGACATGCGTCACGGCCGGAATGTCGATGCCGCGGGCAGCGACGTCGGTTGCGACCAGTACCTTGATCTCACCATCCTTGAAGCCCTTCAGTGCCCGCTCGCGCTGGCCCTGGCTCTTGTTGCCGTGGATGGAGGCGACCTTGAAGCCAATATGCTCGAGATGCTTGTAGAGCTTCTCGGCGCCGTGCTTGGTGCGCAGGAAAACGATGGCGCGGCCATCCGGGTTCTCATTGAGCGACTTCTTCAGGAGGTCGGTCTTGTCGTTCTTGCCGGCGACGAAATGCACGTACTGCTCGACCTTGTCGGCAGCCTTGCCCGGAGGCGTCACTTCGACCTTGACCGGATCGGTCAGGTAATTATGCGACAGATCGGCGATCGCCTTCGGCATGGTGGCCGAGAACAGCAGCGTCTGGCGCTTGGCCGGGACCATCTTGGAAATCTTGCGCAGGTCGTGGATGAAGCCGAGATCGAGCATCTGGTCCGCTTCATCAAGCACCAGATAGGTGACCTTGGAGAGCGAGATGGCGTTGCGGGCGATGAGATCAAGCAGGCGGCCGGGGGTCGCCACCAGAATGTCCGTGCCCTTTTCGAGCTGGAGCTGCTGCTTGTTGATCGATGCGCCGCCGACCACCTGGTTGATGCGGAGCGGCGTCTTCTTCACGAAGGAGCGCAGGTTTTCACCGATCTGGTTCACCAGCTCGCGCGTCGGGGCGAGGATGAGGGTGCGGCAGGTGCGGTTTGCCGGGCGGTCCGCCTGCTTCATCAGCATTTCGATGATGGGCAGGCCGAAAGCGGCGGTCTTGCCGGTGCCGGTCTGTGCGAGGCCGATCAGGTCGCGGCCTTCGAGCAGCAGCGGAATGGCCTTTGCCTGAATGGGAGTAGGGGTCGTATAGCCAAGCTGGGTAACGCTGGCCACGATCTTTTCGGAGAGGCCGAGTTCGCTAAAACTGGTCAATATAATGCCTTTCGGGGCGCCAAAACAAACTCATCCGGAGCAGGGCTGCTGTCCGGTGGTCTCGGCGTCAAGAACCCCGCGTGAATTGGGAACTTGTGGGTTGGAATAACTTTCTGCGCATCAGTGCGGCACATGCCGTCTTCTGTATTCTTTGCGCTTTTCCTTCATGCGGGCCAGATTCCTTTTTTAAGGAAGTTTTTCTGGTCATACGCTGCAGCTCACGCGGCTGCCAAAGGTGAAAGCTTGAGGGGCATGTGGGCGTTTTGTGCGTCAAAGTCAAGCAATAGTTTTGTAACACGGCCGCAGGAGGGCGCATGGCAGCCATGCATCTCGGTGGCCGGCGAATACCGTGACGGCACAGGCGCAGGCGAAGAATTATGGTTAAAAAAGGGTAACGGCACCGTCGGATACATAGCAAAGATCGATTTTCTCACATAACGTTTTTGCGACGGCGTCCAGAACTATTTGATTCGACAAGAATGGACTGCAGGGTGTGGAGTATCGATTGACCGAAGGCTGCGGGTTGCTGGAAAAGGCTTGCAGGGCTGTGGCCGCCCTGGACCTGCCCGCGTGCATCAAGGACAGCGAGCTGCGCTATGTCGCGGTCAACGCCGCCTATGGCCGGGTCATGGGACGCCCGTCCGGAGCGTTCAAAGGATACACCAGCCTTTCCCTTTCCGCCGATATTCGCGATGCCGAGCGGGAGGACAGGGAGCGCCGCTCGCTGGTCTTCGCCACGGATGAGATGATCGCCTGCCATGGCGCGGATTCGTCCGGGCCATATACGCTTCGTTGCGAACGTTTCACCGGTGACGATGGCAATCTGTTCCTGTTCGAAGTGTTCGAGGACATGCCGTCCGCCGTCGTGGAGATTTTTCCTGACGCCGGCAGCGCTTCGGACCTGCTGTTTGACAGCGGCGTGATCGATCTCGTTGATGCGGGTATCGTCATTTATGACCGCGAAAACCGGCTGGTCTACTGCAACGCCCGGTTCAGGGAGTTCTACAGCGCCCTCGGTGTCGAACTGAAGGCCGGCGTCCCGCTCGAGACGCTGATGAGGGCCATTTATTTTTCGAGCGGCTACCGCGACGCGAAAGAAGACGATCCGGCATTCGAAGGGTGGATGCAGGAGCAGTTGCGGGAGTTTTCCCTGCCCTATCTCGAAAGGGTGGAGCAGTTTGCCGATGGCCGCTGGGTGCGCATGGTCAACAAGCGGCTGGAAAACGGCATGCTTGTCGGGCTGCGGGTGGATGTCACCGAGTTCAAGGCGCATGAGACGCTTCTGAGCACGCAGATCCGCGAGACCTGGCTTCTGCGCGCCGCACTGGAGCAATTGCCGGTCGGCGTGTTCCTGAGGGATCAGGACAGGCGGCTGACCTTTGCCAATGCGGCCTATGAGAAATATCTGGGCGGCAGCCTCGCCGACCATATCGGCAAGACCGAATGCGAGATGTTTCCGGAGGAAGGCCTGCAGTTCCAGCGGGAAAACGAGCATATTCTGCGAACCGGAGAGGCCGTTGAAAAGACGGGAAGCGTTCCGCTTTCGGATGGCAGGGTCGTTCCCGTCATCACAAGGCTCGGCCGGGTGGCGACGCCTGACGATGAATATTATCTGGTGGGCTCGGTCACCGATGCCAGCCTGTTGCAGGACCGGGAAAAGGCGCTGATCGCGGCGCAGGCCGAGGCTGAGGCGCTGCACCGCCAGCTCGAAGCGGTTCTCCATGCCCTGCCGGTGGGCGTGCTGCTGCTCAGCGCCGATCTCGTCATCGAATATGTCAATCCGTTCTTCTATGAGGTCTGGGGCGAGATCGGCGGCGAGAAGTCGCTGGTCGGCAAAAGTTATCGCGAATTCATGGAGATGAATTTCGACAGCGGCCTTTATGACTATGGCGACAGACCTTTCGATGAGGTCTATGGCGAGCGGGTGCAGCGGCTTCTGCAGGAGGAGGTCTTTGCGCCACGTGAGGTGCGCAGCAAAAGCGGCAAGGTCACCGTCATTTCGAAAACCCGGCTCGAAGGCGGGAAAATCCTCAGCACCTATGCCGATGTCACCGATGTGCGCATGCGCGATGTTGAGATCAGCAAGGCAAAGGCCGAACTGGAGCGGGTCGGCGAATATATGCAGGGCGCCACGCGCGCCATGGCGCAGGGGCTGGTGCTGGTCGAGCAGGGCACGATCATCATGTCCAACGAGGCGATGGCGCGCATGTTCGACGTGCCGCCGCATCTCCTGGAAAAGGGCTGCAACTGGTCGGGTTTCTTCGCCCATTGCGCCGGGCGCGGGGATTTCGGCACGGCTGACGAAGCGGCCGGGACGCTTGCCGCCTGGAGGGAGAATATCGCCGCCAACCGGCCGTTTTCCTGGCTCATCCATGTCGCCGGCAAAAGCTGGCTCAATCTGGAAGCCACCAACAGTTCCGGCAATTACTGGCTCATCATCGTCACCGATGTGACCGAGATGAAGCTGCGTGAAGAGGAATTGCAGCGGCTGCTGTCGCGCGCGGAGGCGGCGGATCGGGCCAAATCGGAATTCCTGGCCAATATGAGCCATGAAATCCGCACGCCGATGAATGGCGTTCTCGGCATGGCGGAGCTTCTGGCCAAGTCCAATCTCGATACGCGGCAGAAGACTTTTACCGATATCATCGTCAAGTCAGGCAACGCGCTTCTGACGATCATCAACGATATTCTCGATTTCTCGAAGATCGAGGCCGGGCAGATGAGGCTGCGCAGCGTGCCTTTCGATCCGGCGGAGGCGGTCGAGGATGTGGTGTCCCTCCTGTCCTCGGCGGCGCTGGAAAAGGACATCGAGCTGATCGTCCGTATCGATGCTTCGGTTTTCGGCAAGGTTATCGGCGATGCCGGGCGCTTTCGCCAGATCGTGACCAATATCGTTGGAAACGCCGTCAAGTTTACGGAAACGGGGCATGTGCTGGTCGAGCTTTCGGCGCGGTCGGCGGAAGCGTCCGAGGCCATCCTGTCGCTGCGCGTCGAAGACAGCGGCATTGGCATTCCGGCCGACAAGCTCGAAACCATCTTCGACAAGTTCAGCCAGGTCGATGGCTCCGCGACGCGCCGGCACGAGGGAACGGGGCTGGGCCTGGCGATCACGGTCGGCCTCGTCGGTCTGTTCGACGGCGCGATCAATGTCGTCAGCGGCGTCGGCAAGGGATCGACCTTCGAGGTCAATATTCCGTTTCAGGTGATCGAGAGACAGCGCGACCTCCCTCTTCTTTCCGTGGCGATCGACGATATCCGTGTGCTCGTCATCGACGATAACGATGTCAATCGCCGCATATTGACGGAGCAGCTGAGAAGCTGGGGCGTAGACGGCCATGCGGTGGAAGACGGGCCTTCCGGCATCGCCGTGCTGCAGGAGGCGGCATCGCTCGGCTTTTCCCTCGACGCCATCATTCTCGATTATCATATGCCCGTCATGAATGGGCTGGATGTGGTGGAGCGCATCCGGGCGGATGCGCGCTTTGACGACATCGCCATTGTTTTCCTGACCTCCATGGATGTCGTCGGTGACGAGACGCTCTTTACCGATCTCAACGTGCAGGCGCATCTGATGAAGCCGGCGCGGGCGCGGCTCCTGCGCTCCACCCTGTTCGATGTGGTGCGGGATGTGCGGCTGAAACGCGCCCGGCAGGCTCCGTCCCCGCGCGAGGCAGGCCGCGGCGAGGGCGCCATCCGGCCGGAAAACGGCGCCGTCGAGAGGAAACAGCGGGCCGATATATCAACGGCGATGCCGGCGCGGCATCGGCCCAGCCTTGTCGATGTGCTGGTGGCCGAGGACAATGACGTCAACCAGATTGTTTTCACCCAGATATTGCAGCAGGCGGGTCTGCGCTTTCTGATCGTCGGTAATGGCAAGAAAGCCGTACAGGCGTGGCAGGAGAATAATCCCGCCATCATCCTGATGGATGTCTCGATGCCGGTCATGAACGGGCATCAGGCGACGCAGGCCATCCGCGCCGCCGAACGGATGGCCGCCGATGGCAGGCATGTGCCGATCATCGGCGTTACCGCCCATACGCAGGAGGCGGATCGAGAACTATGCCTGGAGGCGGGCATGGATGATTATCTGTCGAAGCCCATCAGCCCGGAAACGCTTGAAGACAAGATCGCGCAATGGCTGGGCGAAAACATGCCGCGCCGCGACGCGCCGGGCGTCTGAGTTTCCAACTGGAACATGGTTCTGCCTGGCGTCAGTCGGAGGGTTTGGTGCCGCAGAGCATCTCGCGCTTCCCGGCAAATCCTTTCCGGCGTTCCAGCTCAAAACCGGCCGCGATGAGGTTGCGGCGAACGAAGCCGGCGGCGGCATAGGTGGCGAATGTGCCTCCCGGCGCCGTCTTAGCGAAAAGCGCCTGCATGATCTCCAGCGACCACATGTCCGGATTGCGCGCGGGCGCGAAACCATCGAGAAACCAGGCGTCGAAACTTTCCGCGCTGCCGGAAATGCCGGCGAGCGCCTCGCCGCAGACCACCGTCAGCTGCGTTTCCTCATCCAGCTGGATTTCGACCCGGCCTTTCGGCTCGGCAGGCCAGAGCGCGGTGAGCGCCTTGCGTTCGGCATCCACTTCCGGCCAGCGGGAAAGCGCCCGGTCGATTTCCTCCGCCTTCATCGGGTAGAGTTCGAAGGAGATGAAATGCAGCCTGGAGCGGCCGTTGCGGGCCTCTTTCCATTGGCGCCATGTCTCGCAGAGGTTAAGCCCGGTGCCGAAGCCGAGTTCGCCGATGCGGAAGACACCCTCCCGTTCGAGCCAGCGCTCTGGCAGGCCGTTTCCGGACAGGAAGACATGGCCGCATTCCAGCCTGCCGTCCGTCTGGCAATAAAAATGGTCGTCAAAGGCCAGTGAATAGGGCATATCCCCGTCACGCCAGTCGAGCGCGGTGTGGCTTTCTCCGGCCGGTGAACCGGTCGCAGCGCCGGTCTCTGGGCCAGTATCTGTGAAAGTGTCGTTGGAATGTTTCATGGCTAAAGCCGATAATCCCGGTTTCGAACAGGGTCAATCGCCAAGATTGCCGGCTTCCATGCCGCTCCTCATCATCGGCGGCGGCATTATGGGGCTGTGGGCCGCCGTCAAGGCGGAAAGGCTCGGCATCGATACATTGCTGGTGGAGGCGGAACGCCCCGGCGGCGGCGCCAGCGGCGGGCTGCTGGGCGCGTTGATGCCGCATATGCCGGATCGCTGGTCGGACAAGAAGCAGTTCCAGTTCGATGCCCTCGTTGCGCTGGAAAAAGAGATCGCCGGGCTGGAGGCGGAGACCGGGCTTTCCGCCGGCTACCGCCGCTCAGGCCGGATCATTCCACTGCCGAAGCCGCATCTGCGCGCCATTGCCGAGCGGCACGAACGGGATGCGCTGGAGAACTGGGTGTCGGGTGAGCGCCGGTTCCATTGGCATGTCGGCGACAGCCCTTCGGTCACGGGCTGGGTGGATGACGCGGCTGGTGAGGCGGGTTTCGTGTTCGATACGCTGGCGGCGCGGGTCTCGCCGCGTGCGATGATCGCCCTTCTTTCGGCTTTTCTTGGCAAGACGCGGCATGTGCGGCTGGCGCAGGGTTGCCGCGTCCTTTCGCTTGACGCTGAAGCCGGGCGGGCGGTGCTGTCGTCGGGCGACGAGGTTTCTTTCGGCCATGTCATCGTTGCCAACGGACATGATTCTTTCCCCTTGATCCGCGATGCTCTCGGTCTGGAGGCGGGCGTTACGCTCGGGCAGGCGGTGAAGGGACAGGCAGCGCTTCTCGACGCGGCGGCCGACCCGGCGATGCCGGTCGTGTTTCTGAACGGTCTTTATATCGTGCCGCATGAAGACGGCACCGTTGCGATCGGCAGTACCAGCGAAGATTGTTTTTCCGATCCCTTAAATACCGATGAAAAGCTCGAAAAACTGCTTGCCGACGCGTCTGCCGTTGTTCCCTCGCTTGCCGGTGCGCCGGTGCTGGAACGCTGGGCGGGGCTGCGCCCGAAGGCGGTGGGGAGGGACCCGATGGTGGGGGTGCTCCCCGGCCATCCGAAGCTCGTTGCGCTGACCGGTGGCTTCAAGGTCAGCTTCGGTCTTGCGCATTTTCTTGCCGATGCGGCATTGCAGACCGTGTGTGGTCACACGCCTGTCATCCCCTCAGGCTTTCGCCTTCAAGAACACGTGAGTATTGCCGTCGCGGACTTTAGAAAGTTCTGATCAGGCCGCCCACGTCGTTAATCTGTCACGCAAATCACTTATCTGCTGGCCTGCAAAGAGGCCGGTTTGTCCGCATTTGCGGCGAGGTGACAGCGCATGCGATACGCCATTCATTTCACGCCTTCCCCCAATGACCCCCTGACGCAGGCGGCCGCCGCGTGGTTGGGGCGCGATGTCTATTCCGGTCAGGCGGTGGAGCCTCCCGGCACGATCGACCTCGGCATGCAGGAGATTTCCTACCATACGGCCCTGCCGCGCCGGTATGGTTTCCATGGCACAATCAAGGCTCCTTTCCGCCTTGCCGAAGGCCATTCCGAAGCAGCGCTTTTGCGGGACCTGATGTATTTTTCCGGCAGGCAGGATCCTTTCACGTTGCCACAACTGGTGGTGGCAAGGCACGATAATGTCTTCAGTCTTGTTCCCGAGCGTCCCTGCGAAGTGCTGCATTTTTTTGCCGCCCGCGTGGTGCAGGAATTCGACCGCTACCGTGCGCCGCTTTCCGAGGCGGAAATCGAGCGGGCGGATCCGGACCGGCTTTCGGCCTCACAGCTCACCAATCTGCATCGCTGGGGCAGCCCGCATGTGATGGATGAGTTCCGGTTCCAGATGTCGCTGACGGGCGGTGTGGAAGCTTCCAGCAGCCAGAGGATAGAACGGGCCGTGCGCAAGGTTTTCGAGCCGTTGCTGACCCGGTCCCTGCAGTTCTCCAGCCTTGCGCTTTTCATCGAGGATGAACCGGGCGCGCCTTTCCGCGTACACTCGCTTCACCCCATGGGCCGCGTTTCCGCCCGCAAGATTGCCTGAAGAGCACATTGCGGCAATCGTATACAAAAAAGCATCGGAATGTCGGCAAGATTGATCTCGACATTCCGGATGCGGATGCTACCGTTCGGATATCGCATATCTGAAGCGTGTGTTGTGCCCTTTCCGGGTCGTCGCGTTTTGGAGGTCTGTTTTATGTCTCCCTAATCGGTTTCCGCTTTGGGAGAGATGTTCTGGGTGGCTGCATGATTTCCGAAAATTACTCCCGTAATCTGGTGGGCTACGGCCGCAATGTTCCCGATCCGAAATGGCCGGGCGGTGCGCGCATCGCCGTGCAGTTCGTCATCAATTACGAGGAGGGCGGCGAGAGCTGCATTCTCGACAATGACAAGGCGTCGGAATCGCTGCTGTCGGAAATCGTCGGTGCGCAGCCCTGGCCGGGTCAGCGCAACCTGAACATGGAATCGATCTATGAATATGGCTCGCGCGCCGGCTTCTGGCGGCTGTGGCGTATGTTCACCGGTCTCGGCGTCACCACCACCGTTTATGGCGTGACGGCAGCCATGGCCCGCAACCCCGAAGCCGTTGCGGCGATGAAGGAAGCGGGATGGGAAATCGCCAGCCACGGTTACCGCTGGCTGGAATACAAGGATTTTTCCGAAGAGGAAGAGCGCAAGCATATAGTCGAAGCCGTGCGTCTGCACACGGAGGTTACCGGCGAGCGTCCCTATGGCATGTATCAGGGCAAGCCCTCGGACAACACGCTGCGTCTTGTCATGGAAGAGGGCGGTTTCCTCTATTCGTCGGACTCCTATGCCGACGATCTGCCATATTGGGTGAAGGGCGTGAAGGACGAGCCTTTCCTGATCATTCCCTATACGCTTGAAACCAACGATATGCGTTTTGCCACGCCGCAGGGTTTCAATTCCGGCGACCAGTTCTTCACTTATCTGAAAGATGCTTTCGACGTGCTTTATCAGGAAGGTATTGAAGGCGCGCCGAAGATGATGAGCGTCGGCCTTCATTGCCGTCTTGTCGGCCGTCCTGGCCGCGCGGCAGCTCTTCGCCGTTTCATCGAATATGTGCTCGGCCACGAGAAAGTGTGGATCCCGCAGCGCATCGAGATCGCCCGTCACTGGCACGAACATCATAAGCCGGAGGCGCTCTGATGGTGACGCGTGAGGAATTTGTCGCCCGCTTCGGCGGCGTGTTTGAACATTCGTCCTTCATCGCCGAACGGGCCTACGATGCCGGCGGAGCGGGCCTGGAACTGACGGCGAAGGCGGTTCATGCCGCGCTTTGTGCGCAGTTTCGCGCCGCTTCCGAGGCGGAAAGGCTCGGCGTGTTGCGGGCGCATCCCGATCTGGCCGGCAAGCTGGCGATCGCGGGCGAGTTGACTGCCGACAGCCGCAACGAACAGGCCGGTGCGGGGCTGGACCGTCTTACCCTGGAAGAACATGCCCGTTTTACCGAATTGAACAGCGCCTATACCGAAAAATTCGGCTTTCCCTTCATCATCGCGGTCAAGGGGCTGAACAGGCAGGATATTCTCTCGGCATTCGAGACACGTGTCGGCAACGGCGAGGCCGAAGAATTTGAGACTGCGACGGCGCAGGTGGAAAAGATCGCCTGGCTGCGTCTTTCCGCGATGCTGCCGGAAGGCTGAATTGGCGAGTTGGGGTCGTTCTGCTAGAATCGCGCCTACTGGAGATGGAGATCATGAGACCTTCCGAGGTGCTGGAAAAGAACAGGGAAGCGATCCGCGAAGCGACAAAGCGCTTCAACGCGGCAAACCCGCGCGTGTTCGGCTCCGTCGCCCGTGGCGAGGACCGGCCGGACAGCGATCTCGATATTCTCGTGGATGCGCTGCCGGGGGCAACCTTGTTCGATCTGGGCGGCCTGTTGGAAGAGCTATCGGCCATCATGCGCGGCACGGAAATTCATCTGTTGACGCCGGGGGACTTTCCCGAGCGCGTCCGTGTGAAGGTTCTACAGGAAGCGAAGCCTGTATGAGCGCCGAGCGACTGCATGTTTATCTTCAGGACATCAGACAGATTGCTTCGGAAACCATCGACTTCGTTCGATTGAAGACAAAGGACGAATTTCTGGCTGACCTGGTCCGTCAACGGGCGGTGGCGATGAACCTTCTGATTATCGGCGAAACGACGGCGCGGATAATGGAAGAGTTTCCGGCTTTCGTGGCGGATTTTCCGGATATCCCGTGGGTCAAGATGCGCGGCATGCGGAACAGGATCGCGCACGGATATCTGAGCATCAATCTGGAAACCGTTTGGGATACGACACAGACGGCGATACCGGATCTTCTGGACAGACTCTTACTTCTGCAAAACTGGCATGCCCAAGGTGAATGACATTTGACCGATTTTCTCGACATAAAACCCCTCACCAAAGAGGCATTCGCATCCTTCGGCGATGTGATCGAAATCACGCCTTCCTCCATGCGGCACATCAATGGCGGCCAGACCGAACGGCATCATGCGCTTGCCGCACCCGAGGCTGCGGGCGAGGGCGCATGCATCATCCTCAACATCTTCCGGGGGCAGCCGCGGGTGTTCCCGCATAACATCGAGATGATGGAGCGGCATCCGCTCGGCAGCCAGAGTTTTTCGCCGCTGTCCAGCAGGCCTTTCCTCGTCGTCGTTGCGGAAGATGACGGAGGCCGTCCGGCGCGGCCGCAGGTATTTCTGGCGCGCGGGGACCAGGGTGTGAATTACCGCCGCAATGTCTGGCATTATCCGCTGATGCCGTTGCAGGCGGTTTCGGATTTTCTGGTTGCCGACCGTGAAGGGCCGGGGAACAATCTGGAAGAGTATTTTTTCGATGAGCCCTATATGATCGCGGAGCCCAGCCTATGACCGGTTTGACAACCCATGTGCTCGATGCCGCCCATGGCACACCCGCCGAAGGGCTGGTGATCGAGCTTTACCGGCTCTCCGGTGATCGCCGCGAGAAGCTGAAGACGGTGAAGACCAATAACGACGGCCGTGTTGATGGCGGGCCGCTGCTTGTCGGCGACAGTTTCAAGGCCGGCGAATATGAACTGGTTTTCCATGCCGGTGATTATCTGCGCGGTAGGGGCATCGCGCTTCCGGAGCCGGCCTTTCTCGATATTATCCCGATCCGTTTCGGCATTGCCGATGAGAGCGGCCATTACCATGTGCCGCTTTTGCTTTCGCCCTATAGCTATTCGACCTATCGAGGAAGCTGATCGCCATGATCTTTGCCGCCATTGCCGATATTCACGGAAACTGCGCCGCACTCGAAGCCGTGCTGGAGGATATCGCCAGGCTTGGCATCAAGGATATCGTCAATCTCGGTGATTGTTTCAGCGGTCCGCTGGAAGCGGGATTTACCGGCGATGTGCTTGTTGGCAACTGGATACCCAGCATTCGCGGCAATCATGATCGCGAGCTGATCGAGCGCGCGCCGGAGGAGATGGGGAGCTGGGAACGACCCGCGCATGCGCAGCTGAGCCCAGCCCATATGGACTGGCTGCAAACGCTGCCGTTCAGCATGGTGTTCAAGGACGTCGCCTATTGCTGCCACGGCTCACCGCGCGGCGATCTGGAATATTGGCTCGAGACGCTTTCGCCGGAAGGCGTTCTGAAACTGCGGCCGCTCGCCGAAATCGAAGCCATGGCTGATGGTATCACCCAGCCGCTGATGCTGTGCGGCCACACGCATATTCCCCGTGCCGTGCAGCTTTCCGATGGGCGGCTGATCGTCAATCCCGGCAGCGTCGGTTGCCCCGGCTGGAAAGACGACACGCCTTTCGATCATCACGTCGAGGTGGGTCACCCGCTCGCCACCTATGCCGTGCTGGAAGAGACCGGGCGCGGTTGGCAGGTCTATTTCCGGAATATCCGTTACGACAATCTGGCCATGTCCGAAATGGCGCGGGTCAACGGCATTCCCTATCTGGCCGATGCGCTGGAGAACGGCTGGCTGAAGCGCTAGGGATCACCCCTCGCTGGTCATCACCACGCAGGCATAGGATTGCGCCTTCAGTTCCTTGCACGCGGATACGGCCGAAGACTGGTCTTCGAAGCCGGTGAAGCGGGCGCGGTAGAGCGTCGCCGATCCGCTCCGCACGGCTTCGGTATAGGGAGCGATCCCGGCATAGCTGCCGATGTTGGAACGGGCATTGGCGAGCAGCGAGCGCGCGGCGGCTTCGCTGTCGGTTGCGGCAATCTGCACTTCCCAGCGGCTTCTCTGGCCCGTGGGCTGGCCAATGGCAGCGGCGGGTGCGGGTTTCGGAATGGCGGAGACCTGGATCATGTCGGCCATCTGGTTGTTGGCCGTGGCGATCTGCATGGCGACCGGGTCGGAACGGCGTTCGGCAAACATGGGGAGCGGCACGGCTGCGGGCGGCACATCGAAGGTGCGGCTGACACTGGCGCTGGCGACGAGCTGTTCGGTATTGCGGCTTCTCGATGCCTGCGGCACGGCCTTGTCGAGAAGGGCGGCCATCTGCGCATCGCGACTGCGCGCGGTCTTGCCGCCCAGCACGACGCCGACGACGCGGCGGCCATTGTGATTGATGGCGCTGACGAGGTTGAAGCCGGAGGCATTGGTATAACCGGTCTTGATGCCGTCCATGCCCTGATAACGATACATCAGATTGTTGTGGCCACGGATGCGTTTTCCCCGGAAACTGAAGGATTCCATGGCGAAGAGGCCATATTCCCTGGGAAAGTCGCGCTGCAGCGCAAGGCCGAGCTTGGCCATGTCGCGCGCGGTCGTCACCTGCGATTTGCTGGGCAGGCCGGAGGCGTTGCGGAACACCGTCTTGGTCATGCCGAGCTGGCGGGCCTTGCGGGTCATCATGTCGGCGAACCGCGCTTCGGAGCCGCCGAGGTGATCGCCCATACCTTCGGCCATGTCATTGGCGGATTTGACGATCATGCCATAAACAGCCTCGCGCACGGTGAAGGTCTTGCCCTGTCGCACATAGAGCTTCGAGGGGATAACGGCTGCACCATTCTTGGACATCGTTATCTTCTGGTCCCAGCGAAGCCGACCGGCGTGCAGCGCCTCGAAGGTCAGGTAAAGCGTCATCATCTTGGTGAGTGAGGCGGGGTGATTGAGCACATCGGCATTGCGGGCGGCCAGCACCTTGCCGGTATTGGCGTCCATGATGAAATGGGCATAGCCGGCCTGCGCAGGCGATGCCTGCAATGAGAGGATCGCGCAAAAGAAGGTGAGTGCGAAAACCCATGCACCCGCCATTCCCCGTTTGACCGTTCCCGACATAATCCACCCCTTTTTGTTCGATCGCCGCGATGGACGAAGTTTTACTGACACTTTCCGGCAACAAAACCGCTAAAACTTTAGAGATCGTTTTCATGCTTAATTAAGTATGAATTTCAACCCGATGGCTGCCCTCACAATTTTCTTGAAAAGAAACCAACCATCCGGTATGTTTATTATCATGACAAATGCACATGAACGCAAGAAGCAGCCTGATATCGTGCGCCGCAATCTTCTCGATTGCGCGGCGAAACTTGCTGCTGATCAGGGTGTTGCGGCGCTTTCCGTGCAGGCGGTGGCGGACGCGGCGGGAGTGACCAAAGGTGGGCTGTTCCATCATTTTCCTTCCAAGCAGGCGCTGCTGGAAGCTGTCATGGCGGACCTTCTGGCGGCATTGGACGCGGAAATCGATGTGCTCGTCTCACAGGATTGTGAAGCTTATGGATGCTTCACGCGGGCCTATGTGAACGCGGTTTTCGCTGATCGAGACCGGGATTCGGGCAGACAGTGGGCTGCACTATCGGTGTCGATGGTCGGTGAACCGTCGCTCAGGCGCATGTGGACCGGCTGGTTCGAGGGGTGCCTTGCCCGTCATAAAGAAACGGATGACGGGGTGGTACTGGAGATGGTGCGGCTTGCGGCTGATGGCATCTGGTTTGCCGATCTTCTGGCCGATGACGGCAGGGCAGGTGGCGACAGGGTGGCTCTCAAGGCCCGGATGATCGCCCAGACGAAAAGGGAAACGGAACGATGAACGCGGCAATCTTCACCTATGGGGCGCTCGTCGCGGCCATTGTCTGCGAGGTCATCGCCACCTCTTTCCTGCAGCAGTCGCAGCAATTCACCCGGTTGCTGCCGACAGTGCTGATGGCGCTGTTTTATGGCGCGGCCTTTTATCTTCTGTCGTTCACGCTGCGCGCGCTGCCGGTCGGTGTCGCTTATGCGATCTGGAGCGGGCTGGGCATCGTGCTGATTTCCGGCATTGGATATTTCGTGTTCCGCCAGACGCTGGATCTCGCGGCTGTCATCGGCCTCGGCTTCATCATCACCGGCGTGGTGATCGTCAACGTGTTTTCGAAGACGGTGGGGCATTGAGGGTGGTTATTTGCATGTGGGATTGGTGATAGAGGGCGATATACACACTCCGTCACCCCGGACTTGATCCGGGGTCCAGTGCGGTCAAGTCCTTGATCGCGAAAGGCTGATTTCTCACGGCGCAGACGCCCCGTGGCTGGATGCCGGATCAAGTCCGGCATGACGGAAGAGAGACTACCGCCCTCTGTCACCATCACGCCAGAATACTGCGATCCACATCCGTAATCAGCCGCTTGCCGCAAAGCGCCATGCTGACATCCATCTCCTTGCGGATGATCTCGAGCGCTGTCGTCACGCCCTGTTTGCCATCGGCACCGAGGCCATAAAGGAAAGGTCGGCCGATATAGGTGCCCCTGGCGCCGAGCGCGACCGCTTTCAGCACATCCTGACCCGAGCGGATGCCGCCATCAATATGCACCTCGACCTTATCGCCGACGGCGCCGACGATCTTCGGCAGCATGGCGATGGAGGAGTGCGCGCCGTCGAGCTGGCGGCCGCCATGGTTGGAGACGATGATGGCGTCGGCGCCGGTATCGAGAGAGGCGCGCGCATCTTCCTCGTCAAGAATGCCCTTGAGGATCAGCTTGCCGCCCCAGCGCTGCTTGATCCATTCGACATCCTTCCAGGACAGGCGCGGATCGAACTGTTCCGCCGTCCAGGAGGAGAGCGATGACAGGTCGGAGACATTTTTGGCGTGGCCAACGATGTTGCCGAAGCTGCGGCGCTTGGTGCGCAGCATGTCCATGCACCATTTCGGCCGCGTCGCCATCTGCCAGATATGTTTCGGGGTGAATTTCGGTGGTGCGGAGAGGCCGTTGCGCAAATCCTTGTGGCGCTGGCCAAGCACTTGCAGGTCGAGGGTCAACACCAGCGCCGAGCATCCGGCGGCCTTGGCGCGGTCGATCAGATTGTTGACGAAATCCCGGTCTTTCATCACGTAAAGCTGGAACCAGAACGGTTTCGAGGTGACGGAGGCGACATCCTCGATGGAGCAGATGCTCATGGTGGAGAGCGTGAAGGGCACGCCGAACTCCTCAGCAGCCTTGGCGGCCAGCATTTCGCCGTCGGCATGCTGCATGCCGGTGAGGCCGGTGGGGGAGAGTGCTACCGGCATGGACACCTTCTGGCCGACCATTTCGGTCGCCAGCGACCGGTCGGTCATATCCACCAGCACGCGCTGGCGCAGCTTTATCTTAGAAAAATCCTCCTCATTGGCGCGGTAGGTGCCTTCCGTCCAAGCGCCGCTATCGGCGTAATCGAAAAACATTTTTGGCACACGGCGCTGAGCCTGTTGCTTCAGGTCCGCTATGGTCAGGATTTTGCCCATGGATAAAGCCTTCACATTTGAATGATGGCTTCACATAACATGAATGGGATGGCTGCAACATCAAAATCGACGGGGTTGATCACCAGAAAGCCCGCAAAAACAGTTCGGCTCCCAATAAAAGCAGGCAGATGAGGAACCAGCGCCGGAATGTCGCAGGGCTGACGATGTTACGGATCTTCTGGCCAAGCCACATGCCGAGAAGCGCCGGCAGGATGGCGAGCGCGGACAGTGACAGATGCTCGACGTGGAAGGCGCCCTGCGAGGCGAGGCCTGCGGCGAGTGCGACGGTGGAAACGGTGAAGGAAAGGCCGAGCGCTTGCACGAGATCGTCGCGGGTAAAACCGAGCGACTGGATATAGGGCACGGCGGGCACGACGAAAATTCCGGTTCCGCCGGTCAACAGGCCGGTCGCCAGCCCAATGGTGGGAGAGAGCTTCGGTTCCAGTCTCGCAGGAATGGCGAAGGGCTTTGCGAAAAGGCTGTAGGCCGCATAAGCCGCAAGGCACAGGCCGAGCGCCGACGTGGTCCAGATGCCGGCGCCTGCCGTCATCAGCCGGACGCTGAGAAGCGTGCCGGCGGCGATGGCGATCATCATCGGCCAGAGCCGCGCCACGATAGCCCTGAAATCCGGGCCGGCCAGCAATTGCCAGATATTGGTGATGAAGGAAGGGAGGATGAGCAGCCCTGCGGCAACAACCGGCGGCATGAAGAGGCCGAGCACGCCCATGGCGACGGTGGGCAGCCCCATGCCGGTGACGCCCTTGACGATGCCTGCGACGGTGAAGGTGGCAAAAACCATCAGCATGGTGGTTGTGTCTAAATCCGGCACGGGCGCACTCCAGAGGTCATTCGCATTTTGGCCGGGGGTGCCAGCCAGACATAGAAAGCGAGCGGGTGCGGCACGGTTTCTTCTCCCCGCCGGGGAGAAGGTGGCCCGAAGGGTCGGATGAGGGGGCGACGTTGCCGTATCTCACCACCCTTGCCCCCTCATCCCGCTGCCGCGGACTTCTCCCCGGCGGGGAGAAGAAAGACGCGGCACCCGCTCGATTCAATATGTGACTGTGTAAATGAGTTTGTGGCTAAGTGCTTCGGCCCAAGCCGAACTATGCAAGCGTGCTTTTCATCGCCTTGCCGGCCACGTAGGTTTCGACGACGGTGCGGTCGTCGCCCATGGTGAGCATCAGGAACAGTTCTTCCGTCAGGCTTTTCACTACTTCCATCTTCAGCGCCATGGCGGGGGTGGAAGAGGCGTTGAGCACCGTGATGTCGGCGTCCGTGCCGGCTTCCAGGGTGCCGATGCGGTCGACCATGGAAAGCGCCTCGGCATTGCCGCGGGTCATCAGATACCAGCTTTCCAGCGGGTTCAGGCGCTCGCCCAGCAATTGCTGGATCTTGTAGGCCTCATCCATGGTGCGCAGCATGGAATAGCTCGATCCGCCGCCGATATCGGTCGCAACGGCGATCCGCACCGGCTTTTCGCGACGCTGCAGCTTCTTCATCGGGAACAGGCCGGAGCCGATGAAGAGGTTCGAGGTGGGGCAATGCACGGCCACCGCGCCGGTTTCCGACAGCACATCCGCTTCGCGCTCTGAGAGGTGGATGGCGTGGCCGAGCAGGGTCTTTTTGCCCATCAGGCCGTAACGCACATAGATATCGGTATAGTCGGTCGCTTCGGGGTAGAGTTCGCAGGTATATTTGATCTCGTCCAGATTTTCGGAGAGATGCGTCTGGATGAAAAGATCGGGAAATTCCTGCGCCAGCGCCTGGGCGGCTTCCATCTGCTTCGGCGTGGAGGTGATGGCGAAGCGAGGGGTGATGGCGACGTGGTTGCGGCCCTTGCCGTGCCAGTCGGCGATCACTTGCCGGGTCTCGTCGTAGGAGGTCTCGGGCGTGTCTAGCAGGCCCTGCGGGGCGTTGCGGTCCATCATCACCTTGCCGCCAACCATCAGCATGTCGCGCTTCATGGCTTCGGCAAAAAAGGCGTCGGCGGAGGTTTTGTGCACGGAGCAATAGGCGGCGGCAGTGGTGGTGCCGTGGCGCAGGAGTTCGTCGTAAAAATGCGTGGCGATGCGCTGGGCATGCGCGGTTTCAACGAAACGGCATTCTTCCGGGAAGGTATAGGTGTTCAGCCATTCCAGCAGATTGGCAGCGTATGAGCCGATGACCTGCATTTGCGGAAAATGCAGGTGCATGTCGATAAGGCCGGGCACGATGAGATGCGGCCGGTGATCCTTTTCCTCGATGTCATCAGGCGCTTGGCTGCGAATATCGGCATAATCGCCGATGGCGGCAATCTTGCCGTTTTCGAGAAGCAGGCCGCCATCTTCGATATAGAGATAGCTTTGCGTATCGTCGATCGAGAGCGGCGCGCGGCGGAAGCTCAGCAGGCGGCCACGCAGCAGAACCATGCTCATTCAGTCTTTCCTTCGGCTTTTCCTGTCCCGGACACCGCGCTTTCATACCAGGCGGTCAGCACCTTGCGCTCATCCGGGGTGATGGCTGTGATGTTGCCGGGAGGCATGGCATGGCTGCGCCCGGCTTGCAAATAGATTTCACGCGCGTGGGCGGCGATCTGTTCGTCGGTTTCGAGCTTCACGGATTTGGGCGTAAACGGCACGCCTTCCCCCACCGGCTCGGCGGCATGGCACATGGAACAGCGGCCCTGAACCACATCACGCGCCTTGGCGAAATGGGCGTCGCTGACGAATTGCTGCTGCATGGGGGAGAGGGTGGCGGCCTTCTGTTCCTCCTCGCCGGTCAGCACTTTCGGCACGGTGGAAAGCCACATGATGACGATGAAGATCAGCGCAGTCAGCAGCCAGGTCCATGTCGGCTTGCCCTTGCGGGCATGGGTGGTGTTGAACCAGTGGCGGATGGTGACGCCCATCAGGAAGACGAGTGCGGCGATGATCCAGTTGAACTGCGTGGCAAAAGCCAGCGGATAATGGTTCGACAGCATGAAGAAGATGACGGGCAGCGTCAGGTAGTTGTTGTGCAGCGAGCGCTGCTTGGCGATGCGGCCGTATTTCGGGTCCGGCGTGCGCCCGGCGATCAGATCGGCAACCACGATCTTCTGGTTGGGAATGATGATGAAGAACACATTCGCCGACATGATGGTGGCGGTAAACGCACCGAGATGCAGGAAGGCGGCGCGGCCCGTGAAAACCTGAGTATAACCCCACGCCATCGCCACCAGCGCGACATAGAGCACGATCATCAGGCCCCAGGTATTGTTGCCGAGCGGCGATTTGCAGAGGAAATCATAAAACAGCCAGCCGATGGCAAGCGAAGCGAGCGAAAGACAGATGGCCTGGAACTGGGTAAGCGCCAGTACCGAATGATCGATCAGGAAGAGATCCGCGCCGCCGTAATAAACGATGCAGAGCATGGCGAAGCCGGAAAGCCAGGTGACGTAGCTTTCCCATTTGAACCATGTCAGGTGCTCGGGCATCTGGGCGGGGGCGACCAGATATTTCTGGATGTGATAGAAACCGCCGCCATGTACCTGCCATTCCTCGCCATAGGCCCCCGGCGGCAGATGCGGCCGTTTGACCAGCCCGAGATCGAGCGCGATGAAATAAAAGGATGAGCCGATCCAGGCGATGGCGGTGATGACGTGGAGCCAGCGGACGGCAAAGGCCATCCATTCCCACGCAATGGCGTATTCGTACATTCGGTTCCCCTGATCCTTGTGCAGCGCACCTTGCGAGAAATTTGACCGTTAGGAAAGTGAAAAGCAAAGGTTCGAACGTGATTGTTCACAATCCGATGCCTTTGTGTCCGCAATCTCGTTTCGGTTCGCCCATGCACGCGGGGTGGCCCGGTAAAGTTGCAGCCGCTCATTCCTGTCGCAGTTTGTGCTTAGCTGGCTAACGCGACTCAGCTATTATCCTTTGTGCAGTCTGCTGATGTGCTAAAATATAAGGCTGCGGAGCCCTCGGGCGCGCCTCGTCGGAAATCCATTCCGGTTTTACGCCGATGCGCAGGGTTTCAATGACATGTTTCGCTGGCGGTTCTTCCGAAAGCGGGCGCTGCGAACCCTGGGTGGGGCAGATCAGGGGGCAGGTATCGCAGTTCCCGGTGCCGTTGTGTCCGGGTGGGTGTTGATGTGAAATTTGAATAAAGGGACGCAATGATCTTCCGGCGGCCGCCGTTGTTTCAACGGAGACCATGCCGATGCGCCTTGTTCTGACGGTCCTCTTCCTGCTTTTGGCATTCAGCGCCACCGCGCTTGCGCATGAATCCCACAAGGGGTTCAAATATGAAAGCTACTGCTGCAATGGTGACGCCGAGACCGGCGACTGCCAGATGATTCCCACGCGAAGCGTTCGTGTGACGCCTGACGGTTACGAGGTCTCGCTCGCACCCGGCGATCACCGCATGGTCACGCGACGCCACGTTTTCAGCTGGTCGCAGCGCGAGGCAAGACGATCCGAGGATGGCGAATATCATCTCTGCCTGTTTCCGGATGAGGATACGCCGCGCTGTTTCTATGCGCCGGATATGGGGTTTTGAGGCGGTTGTTGCTGCCGGCTTTCCTCGATCCGCTTCAGTATCCAGTCGCGAAACAGCCTGATCTTGCGGATGTTCCTGCGGTTTTCAGGATAGACCAGCCAGTAGTTCTTGCCTTCACTGCTGAGGTGCTCGAAGGGTTGATAAAGGCGGCCAAGCGCAATCTCATCGGCATAGAGTTCAGGGGTGAGCATGGCCACGCCCTGGCTGGCGATTGCCGCGGCGGCTTCGAAGGCCTGCACATTGAGGCGGCTGCGCGGATAACGGTCAAGGCCCGGATTTTCGACGCCCACTTCCTGAAACCACTGGCTCCACCAGACATCGCCGGGATCGATGATGCGCAGGCGCAGCAGGTCTTCCGGTTTGTGCAACCCGCCGATGCTTTCGGCGAGGCCGGGATGCAGCATCGGCGTATAAACGCCGCGCAGCAATTGATGGTAGATCAGCCCTTTGCCGTTGTCTTTGCTCCAGCGAATGGCGACATCGCAATCGGACTGGGAAAAATCGATCAATGTGCTTGATGTGTCGAGCCGCACCGCGATCGAGGGATGTTCGAGCTGGAAAGCACCCAGATGCCGGGAAAGCCAGCGTGATGCAAAAGTCGCGGTGGAATGGATTGTCAGGGTCGTGTCGGAGGTGTCGCGCACATTATCGACGGCCTCCCGCAAAGTGTTGAAGGCTTCCGCAACTTTCGGCGCCAGTTTCTGCCCGGCCTCGGTCAGCACAACCTGCCGCGCCTTTCTGATGAAGAGCGGCTCGCCAACATTCTCCTCCAGCAGTTTCACCTGATAGCTGACCGCCGTCTGCGTCATGCCCAGTTCCTCACCGGCCTTGGTGAAGCTCAGATGCCTTGCTGCGGCTTCGAACACGCGCAGGGCATTCAGGGGGAACTGGCGGGACATTTTCATGGATAAGCTCTCTTTATGCCAGCGGCCAAAGGTTTCATTGGTTTTTATTCGGAAAACAGAGCATTTTTAGCTCAATTCATCAACTGAGCTTCTGACATTTTTGAATGGAGACGAACATGCGCACAGCACTTTTGCGCGCGTGGTCCCGCCTGCGTGCGGGTCTGCGGACAGCGGAACGGTTTACCCTTGAAAGCCTTGCACCGGACAATCTGGCGGATGAAAGCCTGCCCGACGGGCTCAAGCGTGATCTTGGTCTTGAGGATGGCCGCGTTGATTTTCGTTGCGACGGGTTTCGGCAGCGGAAAATGCTTGCAGCAACTCGGCTGCCACAAGGGCCGCTATGATTGCAGGCCGCTTGTCCCTGACGCTGTTACCGCCGATGGGCAGGATGAGTTTTGTAAGCCGGGACAGCGGCTCTCCCTCCCGCCCCAGCCAATGGGCGAAGGTGGCGCGTTTGGTCTTCGAGCCGATCATGCCGACATAGGCGAGGTCGTCGCGGACAAGCGCCTCCTTCGCGATGAGGAAATCGAGTGCGTGATCGTGGGTGACGATGATGGCCGCCCCGTTTGCCGGGATTTTCGCGACGAGCGCCTCCGGCATGGGGGTCAACACGGATGCGACGTTCACTGGAAGATCGTGCAGCTCGTTTTCACGGGTTTCCACGATTGTCAGGGTCAAGGGCAGGAGCGACAGAGCCTGCGCCAGTGCCTTGCCAACATGGCCCGCCCCGAAAATGAAGATGGCGGGCTGTTGCTCGGCCTCGCCCTTCAGCCTTGCCTCGAGCGCTGCCGCGAGTTCCACTGTTACGCGCCGGAACCGGAGCAGGGTGCGCCCGCCGCAGCATTGGCCGATTTCCGGGCCGAGCGGAATATCCATGCGGTCTTCGGCGGCACCGCTCCTCAACATCGCGCGGGCGTGGTCTATCGCCATATATTCAAACTGCCCGCCGCCAATGGTTTCCCACATGCCGTCTTGCGAGACCAGCATGAAGGTGCCAGCCTCACGCGGCGATGAGCCTTTCACAGCCTCGATTTCCACGAGGATTGCGGGGACAAGGCGGGCGAGGAACGCGGACAGGGGGATATCAGGCATTGGCGCTGGCCCCCTCACACCTTCTTCAGCCGTTCCACCGCCATCAGCACCCGTTCGGGCGTTGCCGGCGCGTCAAGCCGCGGGCAGACCTTGTAATCGGCGACGGAGGCGACGGCCATGGAGAGCGCTTCGAGAACCGAGATCGCCAGCATAAAGGGCGGTTCGCCCACGGCCTTGGAGCGGCCGATGGTGGGTTCGGCATTTTCCGACCATTCCGCCAGCTTGACGTTAAAGCTCTTCGGCCGGTCGGAGGCGAGCGGGATCTTGTAGGTCGAGGGAGCGTGGGTGCGCAGCCGCCCCTTGCCGTCCCACCATAATTCCTCGGTCGTCAGCCAGCCCATGCCCTGCACGAAGGCGCCTTCTATCTGGCCGATATCAATGGCCGGGTTCAGCGACTTGCCGACATCGTGGAGAATATCGGTGCGTTCCATCATATATTCGCCGGTCAGCGTATCGATCGACACTTCCGAGCATGCCGCGCCATAGGCGAAATAATAAAACGGCGTACCGCGACCGGCGGCGCGATCCCAGTGGATTTTCGGGGTCTTGTAAAAACCGGCGGCGGAAAGCTGCACGCGGGCGAAGTAGGCCTTTTTGATGAAGTCGTTGAAGGCGATTTCCTCAAGCCCGATCCGCACCCGGTTCGGCAGGAAGACGACTTCTTCTTCCGGCACGTTCCAGTTCTCGGCGGCGAATTTGACGAGCCGCTCGCGGATCTGGCGGGCGGCGTCATAGGCCGCCATGCCGTTGAGATCGGAGCCGGAGGAGGCGGCGGTGGCCGAGGTATTCGGCACCTTGCCCGTGGTCGTGGCCGTTATCTTCACTCGGCCGATATCCACCTGGAAGGCATCGGCCACCACCTGCGCCACCTTGGTATAAAGGCCCTGGCCCATTTCCGTGCCGCCATGGTTCAGGTGGATCGAACCGTCATTGTAGATATGCACCAAGGCACCCGCCTGATTGAAGGCGGTCATGGTGAAGGAGATGCCGAATTTGACAGGGGTGAGCGCGATGCCCTTGCGGATGATCGGGCTCGTCCTGTTGAACTCGACGATTGCCTGCCGGCGCGCACGGTATTCGCTGGAAGCTTCCAGTTCCTCGACGATGCGGGCGATGATGTTGTCTTCGACCTCCTGATGATAGGGCGTCGTGGTGCGCTCGGAGCCGGTCTCTCCGTAGAAATTCAGCTTGCGGATATCGAGCGGGTCCTTGCCGACGGCATAGGCGATTTCCTCGATGAAACGTTCCGCCCCGAGCATGCCCTGCGGACCGCCGAAACCGCGAAAGGCGGTGTTGGAAACCGTATGGGTTTTCAGCGGCCGGGACGTCAGATGCACATGCGGATAGAAATAGCTGGAATCGGCGTGAAACAGCGCGCGGTCGGTTACCGGGCCTGACAGATCGGAGGAAAAACCGCAGCGTGCGGCATAGGTGGCGTCGACGGCGTGGATGCGGCCTTCCTCATCGAAGCCCAGTTCGTAATCGACGCGGAAATCATGGCGCTTGCCGGTCGCCGTCATGTCCTCGTCGCGATCGGGGCGAATTTTAACGGCTCGGTTCAGCCTCTTGGCGGCAATGGCGCAGAGGGCGGCAAACTGGTTGCCCTGCGTTTCCTTGCCGCCGAAGCCGCCGCCCATGCGGCGCACCTGCACCGTGACGGCGTTGGACGGCACCTGAAGGATGTGGCTGACGACGTGCTGGATTTCGCTGGGATGCTGGGTGGAGCTCCACAGCGTTACCTCGTCATCCTCACCGGGCACGGCCATGGCAATGTGGCTTTCGAGATAAAAATGCTCCTGCCCGCCGATCCGCATCGTGCCGGTGAGGCGGCGGGGCGCCACATCCATTTCCAGCTTGGCATCGCCGCGCGTCAGCGTCATCGGATCGATGACGAGCGCGCCGCCATTTTCAATCGCCGTGTCGATATCGGTGAAATGCGGCAGGTCCTTATAGGTGATCTTCGCCTTGCGGGCGGCCTTTCTGGCGATATCGCGGGTCTCGGCGAAGACTGCGAAAATCGGCTGGCCGTGGAACTCCACCTTTGTTTCGGCCAGCAGCGGTTCGTCGTGACGGCCGCCGGAAGATATATCGTTTTCGCCGGGCACATCCTTGCCAACCATCACCCAGAGCACACCCGGTGTGGCTTCTACCTCTGACAGGTCCATGGAGACGATTTCAGCATGCGCGCGGTCGGAAAGGCCGAGCGCGCCGTGAACGAGGCCGGCGGGTTCGGGAATATCATCGATATATTCGGCGCTGCCGGTCACATGCTTATGCGCGGAATCGTGCCGGAGCGAGGCATGCATCGGGCCGTCGATTTCGGTCTTCGTCTTGTCGAAGCTTGTGGTGTCCATGGTTCAAGCCTCCTCCAAAGTGAAGCGTGTTAGTTCCTGCTTCTCCCCTGAAGTCTCAAGGAAAAACCGCGTCAGCAGGTTCTTGGCCGTCAGTTGCCGGTATTCGGCCGTGGCGCGCCAGTCCGTCAGTGGCGTGAAATCCTCATCCAGCGCATCGCGCGCCGCATCGATCGTTTCCTGCGACCACTCTTTGCCGAGAAGCGCTGCCTCCAGATGTGCGGCCCGTTTCGGCGTGCCGGCCATGCCGCCGAAGGCGATGCGGATGTCTTTAACCGTGCCGTCGGTATCGAGCGTCAGGTAGAAGGCGGCGCACAGCGCGGAAATATCCTCGTCGCGCCGCTTGGAAATCTTGTAGACGGCGTAACGGCTTTCCGGCTTCCGGAACGGAATGAAGAGTTTTTCGACGAACTCGCCGCTCAGCCGGTCCTGTTTGCCGTAGTCGATGAAATAGCTTTCCAGCGGCAGGCTGCGGTTGCCGGAAGACGAGCGCAGGGTGAGCGTCGTGCCGAGTGCGATCAAGGCGGGGGGCGTGTCGCCAATGGGCGAACCGTTGGCGATATTGCCGCCGATGGTGCCCATATTGCGCACCTGCTCGCCGCCGAGCCGGTCAAACAGCCGGGCAAGCGGCGGAAAATGTTCTGCAATGGTCTTGAAGGCCTGGCTGTAGGTGACACCGGCACCGAGCGTGATACCGTTCTCATCCACAGCGATGGTCTGCAGATCCCCGAGATTGTTGATGAAGATGACAGGGTTCAGCGCCCGCATCTGCTTCGTCACCCATAGGCCGACATCGGTGCAGCCGGCAACGATGGTCGCCTTCGGCTCGGCAGCGTAAATCTCGGTCAGATCGGAAAGCGTTGCCGGAATGATGGTGCGATCCTCGCCTCTGACGACGGTGATCGTCTCGTTTTCGCGGATCGCCCAGAGCCTTGCCATGATGTCGGTGCGGTCGCGCTGCAGCGGGTCGAACAGCGCGCTTGGGCGCGCAGTGGCGATCTTTTCAGCGGCCTTCACGATCGGCTCATAGCCCGTGCATCGACAGAGATTGCCTTGCAGCGCCTTTTCGATATCGGCGCGGCCGGGGTTTTCGCTGGTAAGCCACAGGCCATAAAGCGACATGATGAAACCCGGCGTGCAGAAACCGCATTGCGAACCATGAAAATCCACCATGGCCTGCTGCACGGGGTGCAGCGTGCCGTCGCGGGCGGCCAGATGCTCAACGGTCACGATATGGGTACCGTGCAGCGAGCCCAGAAAGCGGATGCAGGCGTTGACGCTTTCATAACGCAGAGAACCATCAAGCAGCCGCCCGACCAGCACCGTGCAGGCGCCGCAGTCGCCTTCCGCGCAGCCTTCCTTGGTCCCGGTCAACCGCTTGCTGATGCGGAGGTAATCGAGAAGCGTGTCCGTCGGTCCGAAATCCTTCAACGAAACCGTTTCGTTGTTGAGGATGAAGCTGATCGCGTCCTTCATGCAATGCCCTGCTGTTTTGACCGGCTGCCGAGCCGGTTTCTTGTGATTATCTTGACGTATCTATGCACGCTCTTGCGCGTATATCGATTTCCGTTTTGGCAATTCATTGTTTCCATAACGGAAAGAAAATCTGGCAATTATTGCGCCGTCCAGCCGCCATCCACGGAAATATGGGTGCCGGTGATGTTGCTTGCGGCGTCGCTGGCCAGAAATATGGCGGCGGCGGCCACGTCATCGACGGTGACGAACTGCTTGGTCGCCTGCAGCTCCAGCATCACGTCGTTCTTCACCGCTTCTTCGCTGATGCCGCGCACCTTGGCCATCTCAGGTATCTGCTTTTCGACGAGCGGCGTGAGTACATAACCGGGACAGATGGCGTTCACGGTAACCCCGGTCTGGGCAAGCTCAAGCGCTGCCGTCTTCGTCAGGCCCATGATACCGTGTTTGGCCGCCACATAGGCCGATTTGAACGGTGAGGCGACGAGACCGTGGGCCGAGGAAATGTTGATGATGCGGCCCTTGCCGGCCTTCTTCATCAGCGGTATCGCGGCGCGCATGGTATGGAAGGAACTGGTCAGATTGATGGCGATGATCCAGTCCCATTTTTCCGTCGGAAACTCCTCGATGGGCGCGATATGCTGGATGCCGGCATTGTTGACGAGCACATCCACCGAGCCGAGTTTTTCGTGCGAGGACTGGATGAGGTCGGCGATCTCGTCCGGTTTCGTCATATCCGCGGGGTGGTAAAGCACACGCCCGCCGCTTTCGGCTTCCAGCAACAGCCGCAGTTTTTCGATCTCGTCCTCGTCGCCGAAGCCGTTCAGTACGATATTGGCGCCCTCCCGCGCAAATCTCTGCGCGATGGCAAGACCGATACCGCTTGTAGAGCCTGTCACGATAACTGTCCGATGCATGCTTTCCCCTTTTTGCATTACTTCGCACATGTTTAAGCAGCGTATGCCCAAAGGGGGCGGGCTGGCAATCGCGATTTCGGGTGAGGGTGACAGAGGGGTGAATCCGGCCGCGCCCATCCATTTTTTCGAAGCTAAGCATCCAGATTTTGCGCCAGATTTTGCATTTGCCTGCGGGGGCGTCGGCCCCTATCTCTGAGGCAAGCAAACAGAGGTATCGTTTATGGAACTCGGTCTTTACACATTCGCGGATGTCAATCCCAACCCCGCCGATGGCCGCGGGCCGGAAGGCGCGCGCCGTCTCAAACATCTGCTGGAGGAAATCGAGCTTGCCGATCAGGTAGGGCTCGATGTTTTTGGCCTCGGGGAACATCACCGTCCGGATTATGTCGTGTCCTCGCCCTCAACTGTGCTGGCGGCAGCCGCCGTGAAGACGAAGAACATTCGCCTGACGAGCGCCGTTTCGGTGCTGAGTTCGGATGATCCGGTGCGGGTGTTCCAACAATTCTCGACCGTCGATCTCCTGTCGAACGGCCGCGCCGAGATCATGGCCGGGCGTGGTTCCTTCATCGAATCCTATCCGCTGTTCGGTTACGATCTCGAAGATTACGACGTGCTCTTTGCCGAAAAACTCGATCTGCTTTTGGCGCTGCGCGAACAGGAAATCATCACCTGGTCCGGCACCAAGCACCCCGCCATCAATGGGCGTGGGGTTTATCCGCGTCCTTTGCAGGAGCGTCTGCCGGTGTGGATCGCCGTCGGCGGCACGCCGCAATCGGTGGCGCGGGCTGGCGCGATGGGCCTGCCGGTGGCGCTTGCCATCATCGGCGGTGAATATCGTCGCTTTGCGCCGCTGTTTGATCTTTACCATGAGGCTGCGCGCAGGGCGGGTCAGGAAAAGACCAAGCTGCGCACCAGCATCAACGTGCATGGTTTCATTGCCGACACCACCGACAAGGCGGCCGACCAGTTTTACGGCCCGCAGGCGGAGGTGATGAACCGCATCGGTCGCGAACGCGGCTGGGGGCCGACGAACCGTGCCCATTTCGATGCGGCGCGCGGACCGGAGGGCAATCTCTTCCTCGGCGAACCGGAGCTGGTGGCGGAAAAGATCATCAAGGCGCATGGCGTGTTCAGGAATGATCGCTTCCTGCTGCAGATGGCCATCGGCCTGATGCCGCACGACCAGATCATGCGCGGCATCGAGCTTTATGGTACGAAAGTCGCCCCGATCGTCAGAAAAGAATTGACGGGGAGCGCCGATCCGGTGAAAGCCACGGCCTGATTATTACAAGGCGGGCGCTTTCAGACCCGCCAGACAGAACGACGGACAGAGACATGGTCATTTCCACCGAAGAAGAACTGGTTCTGCTCAAGGATATCGGTCGCCTTTGCGCCGTGGCCATGCAGACCATGGCGGACGCGCTGGAACCCGGCATCACCACGGCCGAGCTGGATGCTATCGGCCGCAAGGTGCTGGAGGATAATGGCGCGCAATCGGCGCCGGAGTTCTGCTACAAGTTCCCCGGGGCAACCTGCATCAGCGTCAACGAGGAAGTGGCCCACGGCATTCCGGGACCGCGTATCATCAAGGCGGGTGACCTCGTCAATATCGATGTCTCGGCCGTGAAGAACGGTTTCTTCGGCGATACCGGTTCGTCTTTTGCCGTGCCGCCGGTGAAGAAGGAAATCGAGCGCCTCTGCCGCGATGGCAAACGCGCCATGTGGACGGGTCTTCAGCAGGTGAAGACCGGCAGGCCGTTTGCCGATATCGGCAATGCCATCGGCGCTTTCGCGAAAAAGAACCGCTATACGCTGATCACCAATCTGGCGAGCCACGGCATCGGCCGCTCGCTGCATGAGGAGCCGAAGGAACTGGCGACCTGGCCGGACAAGGACGAGCGCCGTATCATGCAGGAAGGCATGGTGTTTACCGTCGAGCCATTTCTCTCGACGGGAGCTTATTGGGCCGAGGATGGCGATGACGATCCATGGACGCTCTATAGCGATCCGAGCGCGCCGACGGTGCAGTATGAACATACGGTCGTGGCGACCAAGAACGGGCCGCTGGTGCTGACGCTGGCCGAGTGAGGGTGTGGGCTGTCGGGTTTCCATCTCCTCATCCCTGTGCTTGTCACAGGGATCCAGCCAGCCCAAGTCCTTGGGCTGAAAAGAGTCCTCTCGTCGCGCCGACGCGCGTCGGCTGGATTCCTGCGACAAGCACAGAAATGAGGGCTGGAGGGCGCGGCGCCGTATCCTTCACCTGAGGTCTCGCACCGATAACGACCGCTTATGACGCCGATCAAAATAACTCGCTTGTCCCTTATCTGCCCCGTTGCGATAAGCCATGCATGACCATCGACAAGCCACTTTCCGCCAAACATCTGACCGCACTCGGATTTTCCGGGGCGCTGATGATGGCCTCCGCCATGGGTTTCGGCCGTTTTTCCTTCACGCCCATCCTGCCCGGCATGATGGCGGATGTTCCGCTTTCGGCGGGGGATGCGGGGATCGTGGCTGCTGGCAACTTCGCCGGTTATCTGACGGGTGCGGTTCTGGCCGCCTATTCATGGGGGTCGGGGCGGGAGCGGCTGGTGGCCCTTTGCGGCCTGTTTTCCACCGCTGTGCTGCTTCTTGCCATGGCCGCTTTCAGTTCCGTCGCGGCTTTCACCGTCATCCGGTTTCTTGCCGGTGTCGCCAGTGCAATGACCATGATCTTCACCTCGCAAATCGTTATCGGCCACGCCATGAAGGCGGGCAGGGACACGATCCAGGCGCTGCATTATGGCGGCGTCGGCGCGGGTATCGCGATTTCTTCGCTTGCGGTCTATCTGATCGGCGTCGTTTTTGACGGCGGTGGTTCCTCGTGGAGAGAGGAATGGATTGCGGGCGCGGTCTTTTCCTTCGTCACATTTCTTCTCGTCTTTCGCGTGCTTCCCGCTGGCCCGCCGCGGCATGCATCCGCGGTGGCGGAGCCGCCGCTTCGCTGGACACGGCCGCTGGTTCTGACGACGCTCGCCTACGGGCTTTTCGGCTTCGGTTACGTCATCACCGCCACTTTCATCGTGGCGATAGCGCGCATGGCCGCCGCCGGTGCTTTCGTTGAGTTTCTCGCCTGGTTCATCACCGGTTGCGCCGCCGCGATTTCTCTTTTCCTCTGGAAACCGGTGCTGAAATCGCAGGGGCTGAAACGTGCTTTCGTGATCGTGCTGGCGCTGGAAGCCGTCGGTGTCTTCGCTTCCGTGATGCTGCCGCCCGTGCCGGGTGTTCTCGCCGGCGGCCTGCTTCTCGGACTGACCTTCATGGTCATCACCGCTTATGGCCTGCAGCTCGGCCGGGAATTTGCCGGGCCGAGCCCGCGCCGCGCCTTTGCGCTGATGACGGCCGCTTTCGGCACGGGCCAGATTGTCGGGCCGCTTGCCGCCGGCTGGATTGCTGAGGTGACGGGAAGTTTTACCGCGCCCAGCATTCTCGCTTCGGCCGTGCTCGTCATCAGCATTCTCCTGATGCTGCCAGTGCTCGCCACGGAGCGGCGGAGCTAGGCCGCGGGCCGTCTTTTCCTGCCTTTAATCTGGTGTTTCCCTTGGGGATTGTCCGCCGCGCACGCCTTACATCTTGTTAAGGTCAGCGCTTCTTCATTGCTGTGCACAAATTTCTGCCCTAGGTTCGGGCCATCTAGTGCTTCGCCAATAATGGCTGATTTCAAACGCGCGTGAGTTCGAAACGTGTTTCATTCCTTCTTTCCCAAACCGAAAATCTTCTTCACGTCGGCCGCGCTGTGGACAATCGTGTGCATCGTTGTCTGGTACAGTGTCGGCCCGCAGATCGGTGCGGCCATCGGCCTGCCGCCGCTGGCACCCGGACAGACCGCACCCATCGGGCTTGCCTATTTCTTCTCGCCCGACAATCTGTGGTTCTATCTCTATTTCACGATCTTCGTCGCCATATTCGGTATTACATGGCAGATGTTCGCCAAGGATCACCCCTGGACCGCATGGTCCATCTGGGGCTCGGCCTTCATCATCTTCATCGCCTATTTTGCGGTGCAGGTTTCCGTGGCGCTGAACAACTGGCGCGGCCCGTTCTTCGATCTCCTGCAGAATGCGCTTGCCAAGCAGGGCGATGTGACCGCCGCACAGTTTTACGACTATCAGCTGAAGTTCCTTGAGATTGGCGCCGTCGGCGTGGTGATGAATGTGGTGACCGCCTTCTTCACCAACCATTATGTGTTCCGCTGGCGCACGGCCATGAACAACTATTACATGTCGAAGTGGGACAAGCTGCGCCATATCGAGGGTGCATCCCAGCGCATCCAGGAAGATACGATGCGGTTTGCCAATATTCTCGAAGGGCTGGGCGTCACGCTTATAAATTCCGTGATGACGCTGGTGGTCTTCCTGCCGCTTCTGTTCCGCATGTCGGAACATGTCGGCGATCTGCCTGTCATTGGCGCCATTCCGCATGCGCTGTTCTGGCTGGCGATCGTCTGGTCGATCTTCGGTACGGCGCTGCTCGCGCTCGCCGGCATCAAGCTGCCGGGCCTCAACTTCCGCAACCAGCGCGTGGAGGCAGCCTATCGCAAGGAGCTGGTTTATGGCGAAGACCATGTCGACCGGGCCGATCCCGTAACGGTGCGGGAGCTGTTCGCCAATGTGCGGAAAAATTATTTCCGCATGTACTGGCATTACCTCTATTTCAACGTCGCGCGTTATTCCTACGGCCAGCTGGACGCGATCTTCCTGAACTTCATCCTCATCCCGACATTCGTTGCCGGGCGGATAACCATGGGCATCTGGCAGCAGATCGCCACGGCTTTCGGCGAGGTCAGCAATTCCTTCCAGTATCTGGTGAACTACTGGTCAACGATCATCGAACTGCTTTCCATCCACAAGCGTCTTGTGGCGTTCGAAGCCGCGATCGACGACAAGCCGCTTCCGGATATTGATGAGCGCTATCTGCGGCGCGAGGCCGAGGATGGCGAACTGGCGGCGAACCGCCCCTGAGCAAACAAAAAAGGCGGCCAATCGGCCGCCTTTTTCATGAACTGCAGGGCTTCAGCCCTCGGTTTTCTGCTTCTTGCGCGCCTCGATCATCGGCATGGCTTCGGCATAGCTCACACAGGCGACATCGGTCTTGTGGCAGATCTCGCGCAGCAGCCGCTCATAGGCATTCCAATAGGCGCCGCCATTCATCTTCACGAAGTGAAAGCCCATCTGCAGGGGAATGCGCTCGCCATTATACTGCCTGTCAAAAGCGGTGCGGAAGGCGGCATAGGCGCGTTCCTCGAATTCTTTCGAACGATCCGGCGTCTCGATGCCGATGGAGTGGCGGATGAAGAGATTGTAGTCCATGGCGATGATCGGGCGGTTGCCCGGTCCTTCGGGAACGAGGGGCAGGCCGAAATGTTCGATGCCTTCGCGCTCCACCGGCCATTCCGGTCCCTTGGTGATGCTGGTGGCGTCATAAACGAAGCCGTGTTTTTTCTGCGCGGCGGTCAGCGCCGGGCCCTGTGAGAGATAGGGCGCACGGAAACCGTTGATGTTCTTGACCATCTCGCGCCAGCCTTCGGGCTCTTCGCCCTTCTTGCCGATCATCTGCCAGGCGTTTTCCAGCGTGCTTGTGAAGGTGGTGAATTCGCCATCCCATTGTTCCGCGGTCCACTGGCCGCCATCGAAATGGCCGCAGGTGTGGTTGCCGATCTCGTGACCTTCGCGATAGGCGGCCCAGATGTTTCTAAGCCTTGTCTCCACCTCTTCCGGCGACTGGCCGAAACCGACATTGGAACGGCCGGCCTTCTGGCCGGGACCCTGATAGGTCTTGGCGCTGGTCTTCCTGTCCATCACCAGCGTGCAGGCGAGGAAATAGGTGAAATGCGCGCCGACCTCCTTCGCCGTCGCCCGGCTTCTTTCCCACAGCGTATTGTCGCCCGCACCGTCGAAGGACACGATGACGAGTTGCTTCGGCTTCTGCGCCTCTTCGGCAAATGCGGGAAGGGCGGCGAGAAACGACAGGGAAAAAGCGGTAAATGGGCGAAACATCAGTTATCCGTCATATGAAACACCGTGGCCTTTTGCGGGTGGAATAAGGCGAAGCTTTGAATAGTCTGGCGTTTTCATGACTTTCGGCCTAATTCCTGTTCTCACTTGCGGTGATAGGGCCGCTTCGTTCCACCGGGGGACCGTGTTCCATGCTTTTTCTCGCACTCTGTCTTGCCTTGTTCCTGCTGACGCATCTTTTGAAGGTGGTCGCACCGCAATTTCGCGCCCGCATGATCGCGACGATGGGCGAAGGCCCTTTCAAGGGCGTCTATTCCGTTGTCAGCCTCGTCACGCTCGGCCTTGTCATCTATGCCTTCGGCGAAGCGCGGCAGGAGACAGGCATGTTGTGGTATCCGCCGGTCTGGATGAGCCACATCGCCGTGACCCTGATGCTGCCCGCGATGATCTGTCTTATCGCCAGCCTCATCCCGGCTGGCCACATTGCGACGAAGACCAAGCATCCGATGGTCCTTTCCGTCAAGATCTGGGCGCTCGCCCATCTTCTGGCGAATGGCGAGACGTCTTCGATCCTCCTCTTCGCATCGTTTCTCGCCTGGGGCGTGGTGATGCGGATTTCGCTGAAGCGCCGGGAACGCGCGGGTGAAAAAGTGGTCCGCGACTTCGTTTCAAGCCGCTATGATCTGGTGGCCGTTGTCGGCGGCATCGTTCTCTGGGGTGCTTTCATCCTGAAACTGCACGAATGGTTGATCGGCGTTCAGCCCATCGCCATGTAGGAAATCAACGTTTCCCCCTTACATATCAGGCAAAATAGGCTAGAAGGCCGACCATGACCCGGTTGGCCTGACTTTCGCTGACCCGGGTAAGCGGCTTGGTATGTCCGCGAACGGATGGATCGGCGACGATCTCCGCGCGGGTAACGGAGAATTTGATGGCAAACGAAAATGATACCTTTATCCGCGAAGTGAACGAGCAGATCCGTTCCGAGCAGCTGTCGCGCTTCTGGGGCCGTTACGGTATCGTGGTCGTGGGTGCGGCCATTCTCGTGGTTGCGGGCGCCGCCGGCGCCGGTATCTACGAGTACTGGAACACCAGCCGCGCTTCCAACTCCGGCGACCAGTTTCTCGTGGCGCTGAAACTTGCTTCGGAAAACAAGACGGATGAGGCGCTGAAGGCCTTCGCCGATCTCGAAACTTCCGGTCACGGCAATTACCCTGTTCTGGCGAAGTTCCGCTCGGCCACGCTGCTTTCGCAGAAGGGCGACGCGGCCGGCGCCATCGCCGCCTTCACCGCCATCGGCAACGACACCTCCGCACCGCAGGTCTTCCGCGATACCGCCAAGGTGCGTGCGGCATGGCTGCTGGTGGACAACGGCACCTATGATCAGGTCGTCGCCCTTGCGGAGCCCTTGAGCACCGACGGCCAGACCATGCGGGCGTCTGCCCGCGAAGCGCTCGGTCTCGCCGCCTATAAGGCTGGCGATTTCGCCAAGGCCAAACAATGGTTCGAGCAGATCATCAGCGACACGCAGGCGCCGCGCAACGTGACGAACCGCGCGCAGATCATGCTCGACAACATCACCGCTTCGGGCAAGGCTGCTTAACGCCGCTTCGCCACGCAAGATCGCTCCGGCATTTCTTCGCATTGCCAAAGCGATCTAACTCTTTATTTTACGCATGTCTTTTGCCCAAAACAGGTAACGTTTTGGGCAGACTTGCTCTAGGGAACCAAGATCAATGAGCTTCACCGTCACCATAGTCGGGCGCCCCAATGTCGGCAAGTCCACGCTTTTCAACCGTCTGGTCGGAAAGAAACTGGCGCTGGTGGACGACACGCCGGGTGTCACCCGCGACCGCCGCCCCGGCGAGGCGAAGCTGGTCGACCTGCGTTTCACCATCATCGATACCGCCGGTCTGGAGCAATCCGGGCCGGAAACGCTTCAGGGCCGCATGTGGGCGCAGACGGAAGCGGCGATTGACGAAGCCGATGTGACGCTGTTTGTCGTGGACGCCAAGGCGGGCCTGACGCCGGCCGACGAGACGCTGGCCGAAATGCTGCGCCGTCGCGGCAAGCCGGTGGTGCTGGTGGCCAACAAGTCTGAAGCGCGCGGTTCCGATGCCGGTTTCTACGATGCCTTCACGCTGGGTCTCGGTGACCCTTGCCCGATTTCGGCCGAACATGGCCAGGGCATGATCGACCTGCGTGACGCCATTGTCGAGGCAATCGGCGAAGACGCCGCTTTCCCGCCTGAGGTGGATGAGGCGGAGACGGATATCGTTCTGCCACGCGGCGAGCCGGGCAGCGAGGACGAAGAAGACGAAGAGCCGGTTTATGACGAGACCAAGCCGCTGCGCGTCGCCATCATTGGCCGGCCAAATGCAGGCAAGTCGACGCTCATCAACCGTTTCCTCGGTGAAGACCGCCTGTTGACCGGCCCGGAAGCCGGCATTACCCGCGACAGCATCTCGGTCGAATGGGACTGGCGCGGCCGCACCATCAAGATGTTCGATACTGCGGGCATGCGCCGCAAGGCCAAGGTGACGGAGAAACTGGAAAAGCTCTCGGTCGCGGATTCGCTGCGTTCCATCCGCTTTGCGGAAACCGTCGTCATCGTGTTCGACAGCACCATCCCGTTCGAAAAGCAGGATCTGCAGCTGGTTGACCTCGTCATCCGCGAAGGCCGCGCCGCCGTGCTCGCCTTCAACAAGTGGGATCTGGTCGAAGACCCGCAGGCCTATCTTGCCGATCTGCGCGAAAAGACCGAGCGGCTTCTGCCGCAGGCGCGCGGCATCCGCGCCGTGCCGATTTCCGGCCAGACGGGCTATGGCCTCGACCGGCTGATGCAGAATATCATCGATACCGACAAGATCTGGAACCGCCGCATCTCGACCGCCAAGCTGAACCGCTGGCTGGATTCGCAGACGACGCAGCATCCGCCGCCGGCCGTTTCCGGCCGCCGCCTGAAGCTGAAATATATGACGCAGGTAAAGGCCCGCCCGCCGGCCTTCATGATTTCCTGCACGAGGCCGGAAGCCATTCCCGAGAGCTATACGCGTTACCTCGTCAACGGTCTGCGCAAGGATTTCGACATGCCGGGCGTGCCGATCCGGGTGCATTATCGCGGGTCGGACAATCCGTTTGAGAGCAAGGCGAAGAAGAGGCGGTAATCGGCCGCCGCTTTTGAAGCTCGGCGCTGCGGCGTATTTCTTCTCCCCGTGGGGAGAAGATGGCCCGAAGGGTCAGATGAGGGGGCAACCTCTCCGTATATCACGACCGTCGCCCCCTCATCCCACTGCGGCGACCTTCTCCCCGGCGGGGAGAAGAAACAAGGGGCACCAGCTCGCTCCAATTTCACTGTCCGGTTTTGAAGAGTAAAAACCATGTTGATCAAGCAGACCGACTATTTCAGGATTTACCGGGTCATCAACAGCCTGCTCCTCAGCCAGAATGCCGATCCTGCTTCGGCCTCCATGTATTTCAGCACCTTCGGCGCGTTCATCCTGCAGCAGCATTACAAGGTGAAGGCGGTGCCGAAGGGCGGGCTCGCGGCCTATAATCTCGGCGGAACGGTTTTGCTGTTCGCCGATCATCGCGAAGACGGTTATGTGACTGGCGCGGGCGAGAATTTCCACTGCTGGGTGGAGGCGGATGGATGGGCGATCGATTTCATGGCGCCCGCTTTTTCGCAAGGGGCCGATACGCTTGCGGTACCGGCAAAGATGTTCCAGCGGCCGCTCTCGGCCATGGCGGCCTCCATCAACGATCTCGGGCAATCCGGCGATTTCTTTTACCGCTCCGAGCCGGAAGCCACGGCCAAGCGCTTCGCCGACTGGCACAAACAGGCGATGATCGGCGATATGGCGAGCGTTGCCGCCAACTGGTTCCGCAAATCGCCCAAACAGATGGCGGCGTCGCTCTCGGTAACGGATCGGGATGGCAAGGCGCGGACCGTGCCGCTGTCCGGCCAAACGCTTGCCGGAGCATGGTGAAGGCAGGTTACGCGGTACGGCGTCGATCCCGAAGGTTTGGTAGGGAAAGGCCTTTTGATTTATAAGGGCGCCGGTGCTACGCAGACTGAGCTGCAACAGGAACGGGATCGACGTGCTCCTATGGCCGATGACACCATTTCAATAAGCTTCACGCCCGACCCGAAACATGTCCCTTCCTATGTCTACGGCTATCAAAATCAGGCTTATGAAAATTACAGCATGATTTTCGACAAGTCCTGGGCTCGCCATTTTTCCTCAGCGCGAGTCAAGCTGTCGATATTTGCGGGGCTGGCTGCGGCTTTCATCTATTCCATAAGCCTGCCGTGGTTTCCGGGCGTCTGGCCGGTGGTCGGTTATTGGGTGTTCGCCCCCGCACCGATCGTGGCTCTCGCCATCTGGTTTATTATCTGGCAGGGCGCGAGACGGGAGGCGAAATCCTATTATGAGGTTCTCGCTCACTGGAATATCGCCCACGAGCGAATGTATTCACCTCAAACGCAGATCGAGATCGGGCCTCAGGGCTACAAGCAGGTCACACGGCTGGACACCGTGCAACTGAGCTGGGCGCGCTATCATCTCGCAATCACGCCACCGGATAGTCTGGTGCTGGTTTTCCATGGGACGGTGGTCGTGATACCCAGCAGTGCCTTGCCGATCGCGCCAAAGGATGTTGTCGAGAAGATCAATCACTGGTGCGCTGCCCAGCAAAAAGAGCTTCTGCCCTTATCCTGAAGCGGCATCTCGAGGGATGTGGCGGGGTATCATCCGCAAAAAGGACGGCCAGCGTGTTCTCGCGGCAGCCGCCTGACGTCAATCAGCAGCCCGACCCCGTTCTAAAGATAACGGCAGTCGCGTCCTGATCGCCTTGTGACATTCCCGCTCGGTTTCGTCCACTGTTCCCAAAGAAAATCTCGGGGATTGCCTTCATGCAAGTTGGGAACGGGATAACAGCGGCAGCGATTTCCCGGCGGCGTGGATGACATTGTCGAGAAATTGCCTTGAAGCCTTTTCCCAGCTGTAGCTTTTGGAGAGCGCCAGCGCCGCCTGTGGCGAACAATGAAGCGCCGCCAGGCAGGCATCGCGAAGATTGTCGTCCAGCGCGCCGGCAGCGGGGTTGCCGCCGAGAATGTCGATCGGTCCGGTAACGGGGAAGGCGGCCACGGGCACGCCGCTTGCCAGCGCTTCCAGAATGGTGTTGCCGAATGTGTCGGTCTTCGAGGGGAAAACGAAGACATCGGCCTGCGCATAGGCGTCGGCTAGGTCCTCACCGGTCTTGACGCCGGTGAACAGCACATCAGGATATTTTTCCTGCAATTCATGGCGGGCCGGGCCGTCACCGATGACGATCTTCGAACCCGGCAGGTCGAGGTCGAGAAATTCCGGCAGGTTCTTCTCCACCGCCACACGTCCCACCGTCATGAAGATCGGCCTCGGCAGGTCGAAAGGCAGCTTTGCCTTCGGGCGGGGATGGAAAAGCTCGGCGTCGATGCCGCGGCTCCAGCGCTTCAGGTTGCGCACGCCGCGCGCTTCCAGCTCGGTCTCAAGGCTCGGGGTGGCCACCATGCAGGTGTTGCCGCCATTGTGGAACCAGCGCACGAAGGCGTAAAGCCAGCTTTCCGGGACGGGGAAACGCGCCGCCACATATTCGGGAAAGCGTGTGTGATAGCTGGTGGAAAAACGCATGCGGTTCTTCACGCACCAGCGCCGCGCCATGAAGCCCAGCGGCCCTTCCGTCGCGATATGCACGAAGGAGGGCTGGCTTTTTTCGATCTCCGCCGCCACACGGCGATAGCCGGCGACGGAGAGGCGAATTTCCGGATAGGTGGGGCAGGGGATGCTGTAAAAACTCTGCGGCGTGACCATGCGCACATCCACACCCAGCCGCGCCAGTTCGGTGTTGGTATTTTCTATCGAGCGAACCACGCCGTTGACCTGCGGGTGCCAGGCATCTGTGACAATCGTGATTCTCGTCATGAAACACTGATCCTGCTCATCTGCGCGCGGGCGAATCCCCATTGCCCGGCTTCTGTCCGTATATGCGGCGTGCGTGTTACAGGATCATGTCAGGGCTTTTGACGGCGGGGACGCGGCTGAGAGGAGGCTCTCCGCCGCGTAGACGCACGTCGGCCGGTTTCCGGTGACAAACACAGGAATGAGGGGCAGAGAAGGGTCTATCCCACCAGCGGAAGCAGCTCGGGGCTGATCAGCGCGCCGTGGTGACCGATGACGGTTGCCGCCGCCCTTGCGGCGAAGGTGGCCGCTTCCTCCGGGGAACTGCCGGTCACATAACGGGCGAGAAAAGCGCCGTTGAAACTGTCGCCGGCGCTTGTCGTATCCACCACGTCCACAGCCTTTTCCGCCGGGGCGTGGCTGCGGCTGCCGCCGAAATCGAGCGTCGCACCCTTGGCGCCGTCCTTGACCACGATGTTTTCGACGCCGAGTGAACGATAGCGGTCGATGGTCGCTTCAACGGAAGCATCGCCGAAATGGCTCGCCTCGTCATCGAAGCTCGGCATGACAAGCTTGGCGGCGCGCGCACCGTTGGAAATGGTCTCGAGCATGTTGTCCTTGTCCGCCCACAGGCGCGGGCGGATGTTGGGGTCGAACACCACGAGCTTGCCCGCCGCCTTGGCGCGGCGCAGTTCCGCCAGAAACGTATCGACATCATGCGCGGAGGCGAGAATGGCGAGCGTGATGCCGGAGAAATAGACAACATCGGCGCTTTCGACCGTTTTGCGCAGATGATCCGCGTCCGCGGCCAGCTGTCTTGCCGCGGCGGCGTTGCGCCAGTAGCTGAAGGTGCGCTCGCCATCCTTCAGGTTGATGAGGTAAAGGCCGGGAGTGCCGCCCTTGATACGGCGGATTTTTTCGGTGCCGATGCCGGCATCGGCAATGAAGGCCAGCATGTCTTCCGAAAGCGGATCGTCGCCGAGTGCGGTGAAATAATCGACCGACCAGTCTTCCGGCAGGCAGGCGCGGGCATACCAGGCGGTATTGAACGTATCGCCCGCAAAACCCTTGCGCAGCAGCCCGTCGCCGGCCTGCGACAGTTCCACCATGCATTCGCCAATCGACAGAAACCGTCCGCCCACGCTGTCATCCTCCCGTTTTTTCCAGCCATGCGGCTTACGACGAGTGCGCGCCGCTGACAAGGGCGGTTTTGGCCGTTTGTGCATGTGCGAAGTTCCGGTTTACGCGGCCGCGTCGGCTTTATATTCTCCGCTCAAACCATCAGGAGATCGCCCATGCCGCTAACCCATGCCCCGGTCCACAAACCCCAGGCGCAATCGGACTGGTGGAAGGGAGCGGTGATCTATCAGGTTTATCCGCGCTCGTTTCAGGATACGACCGGTGACGGATATGGCGATCTTGCCGGGGTGACGAAACGTCTGCCCTATATCGCCTCGCTCGGTGTCGATGCCATCTGGCTCTCGCCCTTCTTCACCTCGCCCATGGCCGATATGGGTTATGACGTTTCCGATTATTGCAATGTCGATCCGATGTTCGGCACGCTTGCCGATTTCGACGCCCTGATGGCCGAGGCGCACCGGCTGGGCTTGAAGGTCATCATCGACCAGGTCATCTCGCACACGTCAGATCAGCATCCCTGGTTCGTGGACAGCCGTGCCAGCCGCACCAACAGCAAGGCCGACTGGTATGTCTGGGCCAATCCCAAGCCGGATGGCACGGCGCCGACAAACTGGCTTTCCGTGTTCGGCGGACCGGCCTGGGAATGGGACGGCGTGCGCAAGCAATATTACATGCACAGCTTCCTCGCCTCGCAGCCGGACCTGAATTTTCACAATCCCGAGGTTCAGGATGCTCTTCTCGAAACCGTGCGCTTCTGGCTGGATCGCGGCGTGGACGGTTTCCGGCTCGATACCGTCAACCACTATTTCCACGACAAGCTTTTGCGCGACAACCCGCCGCTTTTCGACGAGGAAAGTTTTGGTCTCGATGCGTCCGACGTCAATCCCTATGGCATGCAGGATCATCTCTACGACAAGACACGGCCGGAAAACGTGGCTTTCCTGAAGCGTTTCCGCGCGCTGCTCGATGAATATGAAGGCCGCGCCACGGTGGGCGAGGTGGGTGACGGGGCTCGGTCGCTGAAGACGGTTGCGGCCTATACGTCCGGCAACGACAAGCTTAACATGTGCTACACCTTCGATCTGCTGGGACCGGATTTCAGCGCCAAACACTTACGCGGTTCGGTCGAGACCTTCGGCAAGGTGGTAACGGATGGCTGGGTCTGCTGGGCCTTTTCCAACCATGACGTGGTGCGACACCTCAGCCGGTTTTCCGAAGGTACTGAAGAACAGACACGGGTTGCGAAGCTCGCCATCTGTGTCCTCGCCAGCCTGCGCGGCTCCATCTGCCTTTATCAGGGCGAGGAGCTGGGTTTGACCGAGGCCGAACTTGCCTTCGAGGATTTGCGCGATCCCTACGGCATCCGCTTCTGGCCCGCCTTTAAGGGCCGTGACGGGTGCCGCACGCCGATGGTGTGGGAGACCGGCAAGCCGAATGCCGGCTTTTCAAGCGCTGAAAAGCCCTGGTTGCCGGTGCCCTATGTCCATGCCATGCAGGCCGTGGATGCGCAGGAGCGCAAGCCGGATTCGGTTCTGAACCACTATCGTGCGGTTTTGTCTTTCCGCAAAGGTCACGGCGCGCTGCGCGATGGGGACATGCACTTCATCAAGACCAATCTCGATGTGCTGGCCTTCACGCGCCAGAAGGGCGACGAAAAACTGCTGTTCGTTTTCAACCTGACGCGCGAGGCCCTGGAATTTCCGATACCGAAAGGCATGCGGGTCACGGATATCCTGCCGATGCCGGGTTTCGCGCCGCTGTTCGATGCGGGGATTGTCAAGCTCGATGGGCTGGATGTGTTTTGCGGGACAGTTGTATGAGCGGTCCATTCGTCATCGGAAACGCTGCCGACTATCGGGATGACTGGTGTCTTTTGCGACACCGCCTGTGGCCGGATACCACGCCTGACGAACATAGGGCGGAGTTGCAGGACGTCTCCGACGCCGGGGCTGGATTTATTGTCCACGATCCGGCGGGAGCGGCCATTGGTTTTGCCGAGGTCAGTCTGCGGCGGGATTACGTCAACGGCTGCGACACGTCGCCCGTGGCGTTTCTCGAGGGAATTTATGTCGAGGAGACGTTTCGCAGACAGGGCGTTGCCGCAGCGCTCGTGGTCGAAGTAACCCGCTGGGCCATCAGCCAGGGCGTCAGCGAATTCGCATCCGATGCCGATATTGCAAATGTCGATTCCCATCGCATGCATGCGGCGCTGGGATTTGAGGAAACGGAGCGGGTGGTTTATTTCCGCAAGCTTCTGCCTTCGGATTGAGGGGCAGAGGCACAGCAGATGCTTCCCTCATTCCTGTGCTTGTCACAGGAATCTAGCCAGCCCAAGTCGTTGGGCTGAAAAGACTCTCTCGCCGCGCAGACGCGCGTCGACTGGATTCCTGCGACAAGCACAGGAATGAGGCTGGCGTTTCATGCGTGTTTCCCGTCTTCCGCCGAGGCATTTTCCGCCAATCAGATCAGCGCAAACCGATCCACATCCACCATGCCCATATCCGAAATCTTCAAATGCGGAATGACGGGTAGCGGCAGGAAGGCCACTTGCAGGAAGGGTTCTTCCAGCGTCGTGCCGAGCGCATAGGCTGCTTTTCTGAGTGTGTGCAGCGTATCGCGAACGGTCTCATAGGGTTCGAGGCTCATCAGCCCGGCCACGGGCAAAGCGATCTCGCCGGTGACCCTGCCGTCTTCCACCACCACGAAACCGCCCTTGATTTCGCCGAGCCGGTTGGCGGCCAGCGCCATGTCGTCCTCGTTGACACCGACGACGCAGATATTGTGGCTGTCATGGCCGACGGTTGAGGCGATCGCGCCCTTCTTCAGGCCGAAGCCCTGAACGAAACCATTGGCGTGGTTGCCGTTCCTGCCATGGCGTTCGATGACGGCAACCTTGATGATGTCGTTCTCAAGATCGACGGTGGTCTGGTTGCCATCCGTCGGCAGCTTGTAGCGGCGGTGCTCGGTAATGATCTTGCCGGGAAGCACGCCCATGACCGGGCTTTCGCCCTCCGTGACCGGCACGCCGAAATGGGCCGCCAGCACCGGCCTTGCCTTGACGCTGTCGAGACCGACGGGTGCAACTGGTTTGCGCGTGGCAAACAGGGCGTCATCGACGATCCGGCCGCCGGAAAGCACCATGCTGGCCTTGCAGTTCTGCAGGCTGTCGACGACCACGAGATCGGCGCGCCAGCCCGGTGCAACGAGACCACGATCGCGCAGACCGAAGGCCTTGGCGGCGGAAATCGAGGCGGCGCGGTAGATGGCGAGCGGCTCGACGCCGCTGGCGATCGCCGTGCGGATCATATAGTCGAGATGGCCCTGTTCGGCGATATCGAGCGGGTTGCGATCATCGGTGCAGAGCGCCAGATAGGGCGACAGTCGCTCGGTTATGATTGGCATCAGGGCGTGCAGGTCCTTCGAGACCGAGCCTTCGCGCACCAGAATATGCATGCCCTTGCGGATTTTCTCCAACGCCTCCGGGGCGCTGGTGCATTCATGTTCGGTGCGGATGCCGGCGGCGAGATAACCGTTCAGCGCCGTTCCGGACAGAAGTGGCGCGTGCCCGTCGATATGCTGGCCCTGGAAGGCCTCGAGCTTTGCCATGCACACCGGGTCCTTGTGGATGACGCCGGGAAAATTCATGAATTCGGCAAGGCCGATGACCTTCGGATGATCGCGGAATGGCAGCAGCTTTTCGATCGGCAGATCGGCGCCTGATGTTTCCAGATGGGTCGCGGGCACGCAGGAGGAGAGCTGCACGCGAATGTCCATGATGGTTTCCATGGCGCTGTCGAGGAAGAACTGAAGCCCCTCAACACCGAGAACATTGGCGATCTCGTGCGGGTCGCAGATGGCGGTGGTAACGCCATAGGGCAGAACGCAGCGGTCGAATTCGTGCGGTGTCACCAGTGACGATTCGATGTGGAGATGCGTATCGATGAAACCCGGAACGACGATTTTTCCGGAAATGTCGATTTCCTGTCGGCCCTTGTAGTTCTCGCAGGTGCCGACGATGGTGTCGCCGCAGATGGCGATATCCGACGCGACGAGTTCTCCGGTAACAAGGTCGAAGAAGCGTCCGCCCTTAAGAACCATGTCCGCCGGTTCACGGCCCGTACCCTGATCGATGCGCGTTTCAAGTCTGGAATTCATGCGGGTTTCTTCGGCTCCTGGTTTGCGTCGTATGCGATAGTTTTCACTATTTACATTCTAAGGTTGTTTCTTGGTCTATTTGGATTGATTCTTTGGGTTTTAAATATATCCGGAGTAAAAAATTTTCATATTTGTGTTATCTAATCTTTCGAGGTTCAAGTTTAGGCAAATTGGGAAGGCTTGACTTCACCTTTGTAGTTTAACCGGTTACACGCCGGCATTTTTACGAATTACGGTTTCAGGCTATCATTCCCGGGAAGGAAAATAAAAGCATCTGATGCTCAAACGAATTTCCACCCAGCAACTGACGCTTGGCATGTTTATCGAAGCGGTCGAAGGAACGCTGTCGAACCAGGGATTTTTAAAGCGGCACCGCTTTCTTTTGCGGCACGAGGAATTAATGCGTCAATTGAAATTGAGCGGCGCCGAAAGCATTGTTATCAACACCGCCAAGGGACACGACACCGAAGGCGGCAGGCGTTCTGCGGCCGTTTCGCCGCCATTGGGCAATTGCCCGGAAACCGTCGCCGCCGTTACCCATGCCGTACGCTCGGCCGCCGATACCATTGCCGAAACCTTTGCCGCCGCCGAAGCTGGCGGCAATGTCTCGCTGAAGGGCATGGCTGCCGCGGCCGGCAAGATTTCCGATGCCGTCCAGTCCAACCCGGCGATATTCATCGGCGTCACCCGCCTGAAATCGAAAGACGAAACAACGTTTGTGCACTCGGTCTCCGTCAGCGGCCTGATGATTCTTTTCGGTAATTATCTCGGGCTCGACAGGGGAACGGTCAATCTGCTCGGCATCAGCGGGTTGCTGCACGATATCGGCAAGGTGGAAATCCCCTCTTCGATCCTCAACAAGGCGGAAGGATTGAGCGCCAGCGAGCGGGAGATCATCAATCTTCACCCGGCATTCGGCCGGGATATATTGTCACGCAACGCACAGATGCCCGAGATGGTGCTCGATGTCTGCTTCAATCATCATGAGCGGATGGATGGCGGCGGTTATCCGAGCGGCCGTGCAGGCAGCGAGATCAGCCTTTACGCCCGTATCGCGGCGGTCTGCGATGTCTATGACGCCGTGACCTCGGTCAGGCCCTACAAGAAGCCGTGGACGGCGAATGAAGCGCTGACGTGGATGCTGCGCCGGGAGGGGCACTTCGACATGCAGCTTCTGAAGAAATTCGCCCTGTGTATTTCGGCGTCGCTGCCGAGGGGTTAGCTGCCGAAGATGATCGCCATGTTGAGGCTGTCGATGTGACGCCCGTCGATCAGGACGGCGTCACGGCCCCGGCCTTCATGCACGAACCCGATCTTTTCATAAAGCGCAATTGCTCTCGCATTGTCCGCATGCACGTTTAGCTCGACACGGTGCAGCCCGCATTGACGGGCGGCATCGAGTGTCCGCCGCATCAGCCGCGCGCCAAGTCCCTTGTCACGATAGGCGGGCAGGATGCCCATGCCGAGCGTGCCGCAATGGGCGCGGGTTGCTCTGCTCTGGCGGCGAATATCGCACCAGCCGGCCACCTCGCCATCCGCAATCGCCACGAATTGCGGATGGTCGTTTTCGATCATGTCGAGAACGAAGGCGCGAACCGAATCGAGCGGCGGCGCCTCCAGGAAGCTCAGATATTTCCGCTCGCGCGATACCGCATCGAGAGCACGGTGAAAGCTTTCAACGTGCTCCGCCCGGATGGGTTCGATGCTGATGGCGTCGGTAGCCACCATCATGCCGCCTTGGTTTTCGCCTTGCGGGTCAGATGCACCACGACATTCTCGATCATGCGCATGCCGGCGTCCTGGCCGAGCGTCATGATCGATTCCGGGTGGAACTGAACGGCGGCCACCGGTTCCTTGGCGTGTTCGATGCCCATGATCGTGCCGTCCTCGCTTTCCGCGGTGATGATGAAATCACGCGGCAGGGTGGCGGGGTCGGCGAAGATCGAGTGGTAACGGCCGACGGTTACTTCCTTGCCGAGACCGGAGAAGACGAGGCCGGGTTCCAGCACGCGGATGCGCGAAGGCTTGCCGTGCATCGGCACCGCAAGCTGGCGCAGCTCGCCGCCATAGGCTTCCGCCAGCGCCTGAAGGCCAAGGCAGACGCCGAAGATCGGCAGGTCACGGGCGCGGGCGGCCTTGATTGTCGCCTTGCAGTCGAAATCCGTCGGGCTGCCGGGTCCGGGTGAAAGTACGACCAGATCTGGCTGGAAGCGATCGAACACGTCTGCGGCGACAGGCGTTCTGACGGTGGAAACCGTGGCACCCGTCTGGCGGAAATAATTCGCCAGCGTGTGCACGAAACTGTCCTCGTGATCGACGAGCAGGATCTTGACGCCGTTGCCAACCTTGGCGGCATCGCGCTTGGTGGCAGCGGAGTTGGTGCCCTTGGCATCGCGAATGGCTGATATCATGGCGGAGGCCTTGAGTTCGGTTTCTGCTTCTTCTTCCTGCGGATTGGAATCGTTGAGCAGCGTCGCACCGGCGCGCACTTCTGCGATGCCGTCCTTGATGCGGATGGTGCGCAGCGTCAGGCCGGTATTCATGTCGCCGTTGAAGCCGACCATGCCGATCGCGCCGCCATACCAGGCGCGCGGGCTCTTTTCATGGCCTTCGATGAAGCGCATGGCCCACAGCTTGGGTGCACCGGTGACGGTGACGGCCCATGCGTGGCTGAGGAAGCCGTCAAAGGCGTCCATATCGTCGCGCAGGCGACCCTCGATGTGGTCGACCGTGTGGATGAGGCGCGAATACATCTCGATCTGGCGACGACCGATGACCTTCACCGAACCTGGCTCGCAGACGCGGCTCTTGTCGTTGCGGTCCACATCCGAGCACATGGTCAGCTCGGATTCGTCCTTTTTCGAGTTGAGCAGTTTCAGGATCTGCTCGCTATCAGCAATCGGGTCGTCACCGCGCTTGATGGTGCCTGAGATCGGGCAGGTCTCGATGCGGCGGCCGGAGACGCGCACGAACATTTCCGGCGACGCGCCGACCAGATATTCCTGGTGGCCGAGATTGATGAAGAAGGAATAGGGCGAGGGATTGATCGCCTTCAGGCGGCGCGAAATCGCTGATGGATTGCTTTCGCAGCGCTCCATGAACTTCTGGCCGGGAACGACCTCGAACAGATCGCCGCGGCGGAAGCTTTCCTTGGCCTTCACGACAAGTTCGGAATATTCGCCGGGACGGTGATCGCCCTTGGGCGGGATCGTGTCGGTGGTCTTGAACGGCTCGGGTGTGATTTCGGAGGACTTGCCGTCCGTCGTCGCGCCGGCCTTTTCGAAATCGTAACGGTCGATCCAGGCCTTGGCGGAATAATGGTCAACGACGAGGATTTCATCGGGCAGGAACAGCACCATGTCGCGCTGGTCTTCCGGCCGCGCCAGCGACAGCTTGATGGCGTCGAACTGGAAAGCGAGATCGTAACCGAAAGCGCCGAACAGGCCGATTGCCGAATCCGCATTCGAATAGAAAAGGTCGACGATGGCGCGCAGCGCAGTGAAGACGGTCGGGATTTTCGAACGTTCTTCCTCAGTGAAGACGCGGTCCGGTTCGTTGACGGTGAGATCGAGGCGGCGTGTGGTGGAAGCGCCAAGCGTGAGATCGGGCGTCGCCTTCAGCTTTTCGGTGATGAAGCCAAGCAGCACTTCGCCACGGCCATTATAGGCCTCGATCCACATCTTGCGGCCAAAACAGGAGATACCGAGCGGCGGATCGATGATGGCCGTATCCCAGCGGGTGTAACGGCCGGGATATTCATAGTTGGACGAGAAGACCGCGCCGCGATGGGAATCGAGCTTTTCGATATAATTATCGATGGCGTTGGCATAATCGGCGGGCCGGCGCTTTCGGCTGACCTTGATGCCGCCTTTCGTCTCGTAGGTTTCCGCTCCGTCATCCTGAATGATTGTTACCATTTCTTTCGTACTTCCTGTTGTTCAGGCCCGATGACAGGCGGCAAAATAACAAAAAAGCCGCCTGAAAATTCGGGCGGCTTGGACTTTGTCTGAAGACATGACTGGTCAAGGCCGCGAAAAGCTGCCCCACCACCAGTTAGCAATGTTCTTAGACACGATATTCATGGGAAAATTGTTAGCGTGCACGATCCGCCTTGGCAAGCGGATTTCGGCAAGGGAGTGAACCTTACCGGCCGCCGCTGCGTTGCTCTCCTGCCGAAACGGTCAGGAGTGCCCCGAAAAATGCTTCATCGCCTGTGTCTTCTGGTAGCTACCTTCGCATTGATTTCCGCCTCTGAACCGCCGGCGCAGGTACCGGTGCCGCAGCCAAAACCGGGCGAGGGGCAATCCTCCACCCCCTCTGAAAAACCATCGGACGAGATGCCGCAAAGCCCGGCGGAAGCGCCGAAACCGACCCCTAAACCGCAGCGCCCGGAAGAGCAGAAACCGGACGCGAAGCCGCAGGCTTCGGAGGAGCAGAAAACGGATGATGAAAAGACACCCGCAGATAAAGGTTCCGATGACGCCAGAAAGGAAGGCGAGGGCAAGGACGACGGGGAGCGTAAGAAGCCCGGTGACGAGGCGGCCAAACCCGACGAGAAACCACCGGAGCCGGTGAAACCGGAAGATCCGGCCGCACTTCAGGCATGCCTTGGCGCGTTGAAGGAGATCGGCGCTGAGTTCAAGCAGCTTGAGCCGATCCGCGATGCGGAGCAGGGGTGCGGCATCGAAGCGCCTCTCGAGCTTTCCGTGGTCCTGCCCGGCATCAAGCTGGAACCATCGGGAACCATGCGTTGCGAAACCGCGCTTGCGCTTTCCCGCTGGACCAAGGAGATGATGTTGCCGGCGGCGGCTCTCGCTTTGCCGGAGAAAAAGGTGACGGCCATTGCCAATGCCTCGACCTATATCTGCCGCAACCGCAACAGCGCGGAAAACGGCAAGATTTCCGAACATGCCAAGGGCAATGCCGTGGATATTTCCACCATTTCCTTCGATAAGGGTGAGCCGCTGGTGATGAAGCCGCGGGTCGAGGACGGGACGCCGGAAGGCGCTTTCCAGCGCACGATTACGGCCGCCGCCTGCCTGTTCTTCCGCACGGTTCTTTCGCCCGGCAGCGACGCGACCCATCAGGATCACCTGCATCTCGACGTGCTGGAACGCAAGGGCAGCTATCTCTATTGCCGCTGACAAAAAAGGGGCGACCCGAAGGCCGCCCCGACTGGAGATGATATTTCCGCCCGGATTTAGAATTTCTGGGTCAGGGAGATTTTGAAGGTGCGGCCTGCTTCCGTATAGAAATCGACGGGCTGGTTGACGGTGCTGACGGAATTCGGGTTCACGTCGCGGACGCCGACCCCATTCCAGTATTTCCTGTCGAACAGGTTGTAGATACCGGCCTGGATGCGCAGGCCCTTGGTCTGTTCCGGCTCCCACCAGCCGGTCAGGTTGAACACGCCGTAGCCAGGGGCATCGAAGGTGTTGGCCACCCTGTCGTCACGCATGCCGGACGAGAAGACGCCGGTCAGTTCCGTACCCCAGACATCCTGCGCATAACCGACGCCGAGGACGGACTTGAACGGCGCGACCGTGCGAATGAACTCGTTGGTATCGGTGTCCTTGCCATAGGCGTAGGCAAGCGAGGCATGGGCGAAGAAGCCGTTTGCGAGATCCTTGCGGACCTTGGCTTCGACACCGGAGATTTCGACATTGTTGCGGTTGCGATAGGTGAAGAGCGATCCGTTGCCCCTGCCGCCGAAGCCGGGGAACAGGGTGGTCGAGGTCGTGTATTGCTCGATGAAGTTCTTGTACTTGTTGTGGAACAGCGTCAGGCTTCCCGTCAGGTCGCCGGAGGCATAGTTCGCGCCGATTTCGAAACCATTGCTGGTCTCGGGGTTGAGGGCGGAATTGCCGACAACAGCGTAACCGGAGCTGATGTTGGAGAAGTTCAGGTACAGTTCGTTGATCGTCGGGGCACGATAGGCCATCGACCATTGTGCGAAGAGCTGCAGTTCCGGGGTGATGTCGTAAGTTGCAAGAAGCTTTGGCGAGAAGCGCGAGCCGCTGTTGCCGCTCGGCAGGCCGAAGGTTCTGTAGCCGCCATTGCTGGAAACCGAACCGTCAGGGTCGTAGTCGTAGGAATCGAAGCGCAGGCCAGGGGTAAGACGGAAGCCGTTGCCGAAGGCGATTTCGTCATCGAGATAAAGGCCGAGGCTCTTGCCGCTCACGTCAGGCATGTCCGATTGCGAAGACGAGGTCGATCCGGCCGTATTGGCGAACAGTTCCTGGCTGAAATCGGTCGTCATGGCGTTGCCGCCGAAGCGGACTGTGTGCTGCACGCCGCCAAGCTCGAAACCGGATTCGAGGCCGCCGACGATGCCGAATGCGCTATTGCGCATGCTGTCTTCGCGAATATAGAGCGAATTGTTGGTCAGGCGGTCGCCCGCGCCGGACTCCTTGGAAAGGCGCGTCCAGTAAAGCGAAAGATTGGCGGCGTCGATCACGCCGTCGGTCGAGGGCGCCTCGTATTCATAGTCGAGCGATACGCGGTCACGCTCGGTATCCTCGTAACCCCGGTAGTCGCCGATTCGGTAGGTCGATCCCGATACGCTGACGCCCTGCAGGGTCTTCATGTCACTGCGGTCTCTCAGCGAATAACGCTCGGCCGTCAGCCCGATGCGGTGGCCACCTTCAAGATCCTGGCGGATCTTGAACATCAGGTTGCTTTCATAGGTATCGGCGGGGTTGGGCTTGGTGCGGCGCGTTCCGTAGACGTCGGCCGTACCCTTGTTGTCCGTCTCGTTGCCGCGCTTGTAGGAACCCTGGAACAGGACCGAGGTGTTCTCGATCTTTTTGGCGACGGCGATCGATCCGCCGACACTTCTGTCTTCGCTGTCATAGGTGGTCTTGGCCACACCACCCCAGTCCCTGCCTTCGCCGATCAGGTCTTCCGGCTCGAGCGTGCGCAGCACGAGCGCGCCGCCGAGAGCACCGGAGCCGATGCGGCTGGAATCGGCGCCGCGCACCACGTCAACAGTCGAAAGCGAGGAAAAATCGAAGCTCGAATTCGTATCACTGAGAGTGGTGGTGGCCTGGCCCTGGCGGGCGAAATTGTTGAAGTAGGGAACAGGAATATTATCGATCAAAGTGACGACGCGCGCGCCGCCGAGGCCGCGAATGAACAATCCGCCGGGCCTGCCGGGCTTGGCATCCACGTAATCGACGCCCGGTTCCGTGCTATTGCCGAGGTCCTTGATGCTGGCGATGTCCTTCTTGCGGATGTCTTCCGCTGTGGTCTGGCTTGCCAGCGGCGTGTCGGCGACGGCATTGGCGCTTTTGACACGCTTGCCCTTGACCACGATCTTTTCAAGCGTGGTGGTGCCGTCCGCCTGCGAAGCGGCATCCCGCGCCCGTGCAGGGCCGGCAAGCGGCAGGAGAGAGATGGCAGTGCACAGAAGCAACGCGGATTGCGTGCGCGAAATGGACATGAAGTACCCCCAGGTAGGCGCGCGAATGGGCCACGGCGTGCCAAAGCACGCCGCGTTTGCCGCCGCGGCTGAAACTGTTTTGATTGTTACGGGCGAGCCGATAAGCGAGGACTAAAAAACATGATGATAACTGTCAACATATTATATATGACTTTTTACATCATGTTTTAAAGCATAACGGTATGTTGCAAAAATACGACGCTTATCCCCAGCGGAGTCCGGCTGGTGAATGGGTGCGAAAACGCCGCGATACGGTCAAAGTCCCGACATTGCCGCTTGCTAGGATATTCGCAGCCAGTTTACATGGCGAAACAATAAACAGATTATTAATCGGATACGGAAATGAAGTCTCTTGAACTGCTCGTCGAGCGGATCATTCTCTCCAGCCGCTGGCTGCTTGTGGTCTTTTATCTCGGGCTCGTCGCGGCGCTCGCGGTTTATGCATTTTCCTTCATGCTCAAGTTTCTGAAGGTTGCAAAAAACGTCTTCACTTACGACGAAGCGGATATGATCCTTGCCATGCTCGGGCTGATCGATGCGGCGCTGGTCGCCAGCCTGATCGTCATGGTGATGATCTCCGGTTACGAGAACTTCGTCAGCCGCTTCGACGAGTCGGATGCCGAGGTTTCGTTTCTGGGCAAGCTCGACTCGGGCAGCCTCAAAATCAAGGTCGCGTCGTCGATCGTGGCGATTTCATCGATCCACCTGCTGCAGATATTCCTCAACGCCAGCCAGTATACGGACAGCCAGCTGATGTGGTTCACCATCATTCATCTGGCTTTTGTCGTCTCGGCGGTCATGCTCGGTTTCCTCGAAAAACTGATGGCAAAGCCGAAGGACAAATCCGAAAAGCCGGTGCTTTGATCAGGATGGTCCAGCCGATATGAAGGTCGCAATCCCGTCCTGGCCATGCTGCATGTTTCTCGCTCCGGGCAGTGCGTCCCGGCGCGGCGAGGGCGCGTGAATGGCGAAGACGGAGCGCCAGGCCAGACTTTGTGACGATCTGTCGGCGGCAGCCGACAAATCCCAATGGCTGGAGGCGCTGCGGGAGGTGATGCGCGCCTTCGGCTACGCTTATGTGACCCTGCTGCGCTTGCCCGGCGGCCAAAATGTCTATGCCCTGCCCACGGTCGTTGAAAGCAGCCTGCCGATCTGGGTTGTGAATGCGATGACCAAGGATGGCGCACTTGGGGATTGTCCCGTCATCAAGCGCGGCGCGTCATCGATGATGCCGCAATATTGGTCGCTGCAGGACCCGGATATTGCCGGTGGACCGCTGCTGCATGCGGCGGCCTCGCTAAGCAGCATGGGCATTACCTCCGGTCTCATGGTGCCGGTGCACGGCATGTACGGCAACCGGCATCTGATGAATTTCGCAGGCGATCGCGATGTCCTGCCGCAAGCCTCGCTGAACGAGCTGAGCATGATCGTGCAGCATGCGCTGGAGGTTTATGACCGCCTTTGTCGCGCCAATTCCAGGGGTCCCTCGCCACTGACGAAACGGGAACTCGACGTCGTGCGCTGGACGGCGCAGGGAAAGACCTCCGTGGAGATCGCCGAGCTTCTCTCCATCTCGGAACATACCGTCAATGCCTATATGAACAACGCCATCCGCAAGCTCGACTGCGTCAACCGCACCCAGCTCGTGGCCAAGGCTATACGCCTTGGCCTGATAGACTGATCGAACCTGTCGTCCGGGGGAGGCCTCTGCCTTACCGGTCGAGAACCGAGCGAAGCTCGACGAGATTCGAGCGCACTCGCAAAACGTAAAATCCCATGGTGGCGAGGTGCGACGGCATGATCCAGCCGCTTTCCTCACCATTGGAAATGATCGCCGGCTGGATGCGCAGCGCCGCGCGGGTTTGCAACAGCGTGTCGTTCCACAGGTTTGTCAGGTTACGCTCGCGGATGACCTGCGCGAAGTCCGATCCTGCGGCGGAAAGCACGCCATAATAACCGTAGAGCTGGCCATAAGCGAACCAGAAGCGGTCGTCGGCGCGGGTGTCGAACCAGCCGCCATTATAGTTTTCCGAACGCTCGCGAAGGATCGCCGAAGTCGAACCGATGTCGCCGGCGATACGATCGATGAACTGGATCAGGTTGTCGGCGCGGGTGTCAAAAACCGCCTTGCAGGCCGTGAGTTCGCCGTTGAAGGCCTGGAAGCTGCGGATGGCGGCGCGGTAATAGCTGGGGGTCGGCGTCTTCGGGCCGAAGGGATCGAGACCGAAATACCAGGAATATTCGCTGAACTGCATGTTGCCGCGCGCTTCCTGGAGATTGTTGTTGATGCCGGAGGTTCCGCGGACGCGGCCGAGCGTATCCACCAGTTCAACCGAGGTGCGGCGCACGGCCTGGTTTACGCCGCGCTGGAAGGAGGCCTTGTTGTCCAGAAACGGCGTGCTGTCCCAGTCCATGCCGAAGAGGCCGAGACGATAGAGCAGCATGGAGGAAATCCAGGCGTTCTGGTTGACGTTGAAATCGGTGAGATCGGCGGCGGCGTCGACAATGGCCGAACGCTGGCAAACAGGCGCGGATGTGTTGGCGGCGGCACCCGTTGCGCCGGCGGGCGAAGTCGGGCTGGCGGCCGGCAATTCCTGTCCTGGCGGCACGGTACGTTCGGCAAGCTTGTAGCGGGAAATGTAATCCGGATCGAAATTGCTCCAGACCTGCGTTTGCCAGACGAAATATCCGTAAAAGCCGGCAAGCAGGATGAGGACCAGAGCGATCGGGCCCTTGATGATCCAGTTGCGGCCTTGATACCAGCCATGGGCGGCCATGAAGGGCCACAAAAGCCAGGCGACGAGAAGACCGGCGGCCCTGCCGATGGCGCTGAAGGCTGCCTGAATCCAGGCGGTGATCCGGTCGATCATGTCGTCATAGTCTCCTCTGCCCGTGGGGCTGGACGCCGGAAGAAAGAACCTCGGTCCGGCCGAACCCTTCGGCGCTTCGTATAAACCGCGGTCATTTACTGTCTTCCAGATATGTCCCGGTCAACCGGGATACAACATGATTGCGAAACTTTTCTCAACCTGCGGTCCGCGCCGGCCGTTATGGCTTTCCACACCGATTGTGGAACAACGGCCGCCGCGGAACCGAAGGGATATGCGGTTAGAGGCCGAGCTTGGCGATCTCGTCATTCAGCCGGTCGCGCGCCTTTTTCGGCAGTTTGCCGTTCTTGACGGCGTCCAGATTGGCCGGTGCCGCATCGCCAACGACGACGAGCGCGATCATGCCCATGCCGAGATGCGGTGTGCATTTGACGACGTAGGCGCCTTCCTTCTCGACCGTCACCTTCACCGTCTCGTTCATCTTGCCCTTGAAGTCGGCGACACCCTCAGGGATCATGTCCTTCACGGCTGCCGCATCATGACCCTTGTCGACCGGGACGAAGGTGATGACGTCGCCGACGGCGGCCTTGACGGTCGCGGGTTCGAAGACCATCGCCTGGCCATCGCTGCCCTTGTTGAGCATCTTCACTTCGATTTCGGCAGAAAGGGCGGGAAAGGCGAAAAGACCTGCGAGAATGGCGAGGCCGGCGAATTTGGCAGTTCTGTTCTGCATAATTTTGCTCCTGAGAGAAAGCACATCCACGCGAATGTGTCGCTGTCGTCTTAGCCCGGGAGCAGGGCAGCCATCTTTGCGGAAAATCAAATGCGGCAACCGGACGCAGATGCTCACTCGCCCTTGAACGTCTCCACCCAGTGGCGGCGGCAGAAGGAAACATATTTCTCGTTGCCGCCGACATCGATCTGTGCGCCTTCCGTCACGACCTTTCCTTCATTGTCGAAGCGGGCCACCATCGTTGCCTTGCGGCCGCAATGGCAGATGGTGCGGATTTCGCGAAGCTCGTCGGCAATGGCGAGGAGTTCTTTCGAGGCCGGAAAAAGCTTTCCTTGGAAATCCGTGCGCAGGCCGTAGGTCATGACCGGAATGTTCAGTTGGTCGACAATCTCGGCAAGCTGCCAGACATGGTGTTCGGAGAGGAAATTGGCCTCGTCGACGAAAACGCAGGCGACCGGCCCTTCGGCATTGTGGGCCGATACCTCGGCGAACAGGTCGGTATTTTCATCGAAGGTCAGGGCGTCGGAGGACAGGCCGATGCGCGAGGCAACGCGGCCGACGCCCGCCCGGTCGTCAAAGGCCGCCGTGAAGATCAGCGTGCGCATGCCGCGTTCGTGATAATTATAGGACGCTTGCAGCAGCATGGTCGATTTGCCGGCATTCATCGTCGAATAATTGAAATAGAGTTTTGCCATTATCCACTCCCGGAGCACCGTTGCATCTTTCCGACGTGCGTATGAATGCTCCAACCTCTTCAATCGGCACACCGCGCCTCACAAACCGGTTCCGGTTCTCCAGCCGATGTTGCATACAGCGTCTTTTGACGAGGAAGACGCGGATTGAAAAGTATGGCCGTGGGAAAAACACAGATTTCTACGGCCTGCCCTTTTTCGACATTGCACCGCTGAATACCGACATTTTCACCATTTTGTCGCAAACGGTGGGCCAAAGCACGCAAATGCACGCGAGTTGATTGTGTCCGGCAGATATTGATAATGGCAAGGGAACGAAAAAACAGGGAGCAAGCGATGTTTGCAAATAGAAGTCGCTGTCTGGTCTTGGCCGCAGCAATCTCCTCCATGACGTTCAGCGCGGCCAGCGCCGCCGAACCGGCAAGTTGCGGCACAGTGCGTTTTTCCGATGTGGGCTGGACCGACATCACCGCCACAACGGCGACAGCCACCGTCCTTCTGAAAAGCCTTGGCTATGAAACGGACGTCAAGCTTCTCTCCGTCCCCGTTACCTACACATCCCTCAAAAACAAGGACATTGACGTCTTCCTCGGCAACTGGATGCCGACCATGGAAGGCGATATTGCGCCTTATCGCGAAGACAAGTCTGTCGAGACGCTTCGGGAAAACCTGACCGGCGCCAAATACACGCTGGCGACCAACGCCAAGGGCGCCGAACTCGGCATCAAGGATTTCAAGGATATCGCCGCCCACAGTGCTGATCTCGGCGGCAAGATCTATGGCATCGAACCCGGCAATGACGGCAACCGCCTGATTCTCGACATGGTGGCCAAGGACAGTTTCGGACTGAAATCATTCGAGGTGGTCGAGTCGTCCGAGCAGGGCATGCTCTCCCAGGTGGCGCGTGCGGAAAAATCCGGCGAGCCGATCGTCTTTCTCGGCTGGGAACCGCATCCGATGAATGCGAATTTCAAGCTGACCTATCTGACCGGCGGCGACGAGGTCTTTGGCCCCAACCTCGGCGGCGCGACGATCCATACCAATGTCCGCAAGGGTTACGTCGAGGAATGCCCGAATGTCGGCGCTTTCCTCAAGAACCTGCAATTTTCCCTGCCCATGGAAAACGAGATCATGGGCAAGATCCTGAATGACGGCCTTGAGGGCGAGGCGGCTGCAACCGCCTGGCTGAAGGCCAACCCGGCGGCGATCGAACCCTGGCTCGCCAACGTCAAGACCAAGGACGGCAGCGCCGACGCCCTGCCCACCGTAAAGAAGGCTCTCGGCCTTTAAACCGCAAGACTATGCATGACTGCATCCGGCCTGCATGGCAGGCCGGATCAGCGGGAAATAACGATGCCCATGCATGACCTTGCCTGTGAATTTTCAGACATTGAAGGTCATGCGCCAGCACCGCGTCCGGCAGTTTTATTGCCGGCCGTCATTTCTGCATTGGAGCAATTCCGGTAAAACGGGATGACGATGCTCCATTCCTTTGTTGTCTGCGCAATTCCGGACGCAAAACCGCTACGCATTTTTGCTGGAATTGTTTTAATTCACGAAAGGTCTTTTCTTACCGTGGAATGGCTCAGCGCTCCTGAAAACCGCCTGCCCGTCGGCCGATATGCCAAGGAGGCCATTGACTGGCTGACCGGCAATCTCGCTTTTTTCTTCGATTGGCTTTCCTTCATTTTCCAAAGCGTCATCAACGCCCTGCTTTATGTGCTGCAGGCGCCGCATCCGCTGGTCATCGTCGTGATCTTGACGGCGCTTTCGGCCTGGACGCGCCGCTCCGTCGGCATGCCCATCTTTACCGCGCTCGGGCTGCTGCTCATCATCAATCTCGGCTACTGGAAAGCGACGACGGAAACGCTGGCGCTGGTCATCGCCGCCAGCGCCGTGTGCATGATCATCGGTATACCGCTCGGCATATTGGCGGCCCGACGCAAGTGGATCTATGCCGGCATGCGCCCGGCGCTGGATCTGATGCAGACCATCCCCACTTTCGTCTATCTCATTCCGGCGCTGGTGCTGTTCGGTCTCGGCATGGTTCCGGGCCTCATCGCCACCGTCATCTTCGCCATTCCGGCTCCCGTGCGCCTCACCCGCCTCGGCATCGTCTCGACGCCGCCGTCGCTGGTCGAGGCGGCCGTCGCCTTTGGTGCGACGCCTTCGCAAGTATTGCGCAAGGTGGAGCTTCCCTTCGCCGCACCGCAGATCATGGCCGGCCTCACCCAGACGATCATGCTGTCGCTGTCGATGGTGGTCATTTCCGCGCTGGTGGGCGCCAATGGTCTCGGGGTGCCTGTCGTGCGCGCCTTGAACACCGTCAATATCGCCATGGGCTTCGAAGCGGGACTGTGCATCGTCATCCTGGCGATCGTTCTCGACCGGCTTTTCCGCCTTCCCGGCGCGGAGGATGATCTATGAGTGACGCCATCATCTTCGGAAATGTCGATATCGTTTTCGGCGACCGGCCCGATGCGGCGCTGCCGCTGATCGACAAGGGCAGCACGCGGGACGAGATCAATACCGAAACCGGACTGGTTCTCGGTGTCGCCAATGCCTCGCTCTCGGTCAGCGAAGGCGAGATACTCGTGCTGATGGGGCTTTCCGGCTCCGGCAAATCGACCCTGCTCAGGGCCGTCAACGGGCTTGCGCCCGTGGTGCGCGGCAATGTCGGCGTGAAGACCAAGTCCGGCTATGTCGATCCCTATCGCTGCCCGGCGAAATCGCTCCGCGATCTGCGCATGCACACGGTTTCCATGGTCTTCCAGCAGTTCGGTCTTCTGCCCTGGCGCAATGTGGCCGACAATGTCGGCTTCGGGCTTGAGCTTTCCGGCGTGCCGGAAGCCGAGCGCAAGCGCATGGTGGCCGAGCAGCTGGAACTGGTCAATCTCTCCGCATGGGCCGACCGCAAGGTGGGAGAGCTTTCCGGCGGCATGCAGCAGCGTGTGGGGCTGGCGAGAGCGTTTGCCACCGGCGCGCCGATCCTGTTGATGGACGAGCCGTTCTCGGCGCTTGACCCCCTCATCAGAAGCCGCCTGCAGGACGAGCTTCTGGAATTCCAGAGCCGGCTGAAGAAAACTATCCTCTTCGTCAGCCACGATCTGGACGAGGCCTTCCGTATCGGCAACCGTATCGCCATGATGGAAGGCGGACGCATCATCCAGTGCGGAACGCCGCAGCAGATCGTCAAGCAGCCGGCCACGCAATATGTCGCGGATTTCGTGCAGAACATGAACCCGATTTCCATGCTGACTGCTGCCGATGTGATGAAGCGGGGCGTGGACGAACGCAACGGCCAGATGAACGTCGCCGCCACCGCCCGTCCATCATCGCCGCTGATCGATATTCTCGATGCGCTGTCAAAAAACTCCGGAGCGATCGGCGTCGTCGACAATGGCGCGATCATAGGCACGATTTCCGCAGATGAAGTCGTGGCAGGGCTGACGCGTCACCGCAAAAAATAGTGATTCGCCCGTCTGAAAAAAGAAAGGGCCTTCATGGAGGGCCCTTTTTCTGTTTCTACAAGATCTTTGCAGCGCAAGTTATACCTTCCCACGGTAGCAAAGAATATTTTTGATATCCCAAGTTATGCATGAAAATAATTACTAATAAAAATCATATTGCAAACTTAGAGAAAATTGCGCAAAGTTAATCTAGATTCTTTAGCTCGCTGCTAAATTTAAGGTGGTAATAGATTGTCACCCCAAAATCCGGCGCCGGGTGTTAAGATTGAAGCGCTCAAATTTTGATCGTTTATTGCTTATAAATACTGCTGCTAATACATGTTTTTATCCTTAGACTGTGAAAAAACGAGCAAAAAGCTGATAATTTTATCACAATATCTTAAGTAAATAACCGATGAAGAATAGTCTTTGAAAGGGACACGATATAAGCAAGATTTAGGTATATACAACGTATCAACTGAATTATAAAAACACCTTTTGGAACACCTATAATAGCCACCATGACCGTCTTTTTCGACTGTCATCAGGAGACTTGAGCGTATGGATAACCAATCTCTGTCGGAACATAGCATCGCCGCTGCAGACTTGCTCTCAGCTATGGCGAATCCAAAGCGCCTGATGATCTTGTGCACGCTGGTGGATACGGAAGTGCCGGTTGGTGTTCTCGCTTCACAGGTTGGTCTCAGCCAGTCCGCTCTCTCGCAGCATCTTTCGAAGTTGCGTGCCCAGCGACTAGTGAAGACACGACGCGATGCGCAGACCATCTACTATTCCAGCAACTCCGAATCCGTGAAAAAAATCCTCGCCTCCCTCGAGGAAATTTACTGCCAGGCGCAGAAGAGCAGCAAGACCGCAGCCTGATCCCACGGCCGTGTTAAGGTCCGGCAGCATCACTCCATTGAAACCGGCGCACGACGCCGGTTTTTTCTTTTCGTCGGCTTTCGCTGTAGTGCATCCAGGCACAGAGATTGAGGGCTGGTATCGGCGTGGTATTCAGCCCGTCGCAGCAGATTGTATCTGCTGCTTGAGGCGGCTTGCCGCAGCCGCATATCCGCCGTCCGCGCCATCCACGAAATGCATATGGTCCCTGGAAAGCGGGGACGGCACGATACAGGTCATCAAGGCGGCATCCTGTTCGTGCAGGCCGTAATAACAGCTTCCCGATAGGCGACCCTGTTCGAGCCGCGTGCGGATTTTTTCGAGCCGTGAGGCGTCGATATCCACCGTCATCTTCAGTCCGTCATCAAATTTTCTGAAATCAGTATTGCTTGCGACCGAGCGCCGATAGCGCACCGCATTGAACGGTCCGAACGACAGCCCCGTCACGCTGAGAAGATTGACGAGCAGGGACTCGCCGAGAATGCGAAACGAGCGGCGCATCTTGCCCCAGACATCGTGATAGGCAGCCCCGGCCCGGGCTTCCAGACCGAGACCCTCACCCACGAAACCGAGTTTTGGGCCATCCTCCGGCACGGGATGGCCGTGTCTTGCGTCCTGCTCGGCGAGATCGACGAGATCGATGACCAGCTGGCGGAATGCAGGCATGTCCCGCGACGGCCCCGGCACGGCAATGATCGATACCACCTTGCCGCGGGTGGCGGGAATGGGGTTCCAGCGACAGGAAAGTCCCGTCAGGTCCGGGCGCTCGCCTGCTTCGGCTGCGGGCAGGGCATATTGTCCCTCCTTCATCCGGGCTTCCGCCCAGCTGTTACCGCCGCCCGAAAACATGGCGTAGGAAACATCCTCGCTTGCCTGAAAGCGGGCGACGCGAATATCGAAACCATTCTTGCGGATATCTTCGACGGGGACCAGGGCCACGCGCATTGCAAGATCGAGGTCATCCTTCACCCAGCGCTGCACATTCGAAAGTGCTGCACGCGCCACAGGCAGCCCCTGGGGCGGTACGGCAACGGCGGCGCCGTCGCCGCCGAAAACGAAGGGCAGGTCGTGACGTCCGAGACTGTTCGAAACGCCTGAAATGACCGCCGCACCAGCCATGTTGACGGCCTTGTATCGGCCAGTACCGATCGCCGCGGTCGAATCAACGATATCGGCGATGGCCAGCCCCCATCCCGGCGGCAGGGCGCGATAAAGCGCCGGGTCGGCCACGTCTTCAAAATGCCGGAAGACGGGAAGGCCCGCCAGAAATTCTTCATCTGCTGCGATCATGGCGTATTATCCTCCAGCGGCGGCCAAACGCCAAGCGTTTACGGAAGGTCGATTTGTCCGTTCAGACGGCGCAATCACGGCCGATCCGGCGAATGATTTACCGCTAATAGACCTAAACCAGCAAAGTGACTTGCATAAATCATCAAACCTTCCGTATGAGTTGAGTGGAAGGCTCGGAATTCAAAAATGGAACGAGTTTTCGCCGGGAGGCGTCCGATAGTTTCATTCGGTCGGCGCCCATGGCGCTCACCGGGTCCGCGACCCCCTTTAAGGAGACACCAGGATGAAACTGAAGACATTGACCAGCGTGACGCTCGCAGCGTCCTTCGCATTCGCACCCCTTGCTCATGCCGAAATCGTCATCGGCCTGATTGCGCCGCTCACCGGTCCTGTCGCCGCCTATGGCGACCAGGTCAAGAACGGCGCCCAGACGGCAGTCAATGAAATCAACAAAAAGGGCGGCATCCTCGGCGAACAGGTCGTGCTGAAGCTCGCTGATGATGGCGGCGAGCCCAAGCAGGGCGTTTCCGCTGCCAACCAGCTGGTTGCCGAAGGCATCCACTTCGTCGTCGGCCCGGTGACGTCGGGCGTCGCCATTCCGGCATCGGATGTCTTTGCCGAAAACGGCGTGCTGATGGTGACGCCGACGGCGACCGCACCGGGTCTGACCAACCGCGGCCTTGCCAACGTCTTCCGCACTTGCGGTCGTGACGACCAGCAGGCCGAGGTTGCGGCGAAATATGTTCTTTCCAACCTCAAGGACAAGAAGATCGCCATCATTCACGACAAGGGCGCTTACGGCAAAGGTCTGGCGGACTCCTTCAAGGCGACGCTGAATGCCGGTGGCGTGACCGAAGTTCTCTATGATGCGCTGACACCAGGCGAAAAAGATCTCGGCGCGCTGACGGCCCGTCTGAAGTCCGACAATGCCGACATCGTCTATTTCGGCGGTTACCACCCGGAAGCAGGTCTTCTGGTGCGCCAGCTGAAGGATATCGGCTCCAAGGCTGCCGTTATCGGCGGTGACGGCCTGTCGAACAGCGAGTTCTGGAACATCGGTTCGCAGGCTGGCGAAGGCACGATCTTCACCAACGCTTCCGACGCGCTGAAGAACGACGACTCCAAGGCTGCTGCCGAAGCGCTGAAGGCCGCCAACATTCCGGCGGAAGCCTTCACGCTCAACGCTTACGCTGCCGTTGAAGTCCTGAAGGCCGGCATCGAGAAGGCCGGAAGCGCCAAGGATTCCGAAGCGGTCGCCACGGCCCTGAAGAGCGGCGACGCTTTCCCGACGGCAATCGGCAAGGTCACCTATGGCGAAAACGGCGACCTGACGTCGCAGGCCTTCTCGCTGTTCAAGTGGCAGGACGGCAAGATCGTCGCAGCCGAATAAGCTGACTGTACCGGCCGCACCTGTTGCGGCCGGTTTCATTTTATGGGGCCGAAAAGAGGTTGAGGCAGCATGGGTGATGCCGGGACACAAAACGCTGGAGACATTGGCTTCGAGCGGATATTCCCGATCGTCAGGATATTCGACGAAGCCAAGGCGCGGGAGTTCTATGTCGATTTTCTCGGTTTCGAGGTCGATTGGGAACACCGCTTCGGCGATAATTTCCCGCTCTACATGCAGGTTTCACGGGCCGGAATGGGCCTTCATCTCAGCGGTCATCACGGTGATGCGACGCCGGGCTCCAACATTTTCGCTACCATGCGCGGCGTTCACGCCTATCAACAGGAACTGGCGGCGAAGGATTATCGCTTCCTGAAACCGGGTGTTGAAGAACTGCCCTGGGGCGATGTGATGGAAGTGACCGATCCATTCGGCAACCGCATTCGTTTCTGCGAGCAGAAGAGCGAAGAGTGATGCTTTTGGCGTGAGCGCAATGCCCTTGACCTTGTGCTCCGTTTGAACGATAGAACGCTCAAATAGCGAACCGCGCGCACGGAGACCCCGTGCGCGCGGTTCGTGCGTTTTGGCAGTCGGTCATGCAATTCGTTCGCATCCGCACGGGGGCAAAAATGAACAGTGAAGGCAATGCGCTGGTAAGGAAGCTCGCATTCTGGAGCATTCCGCTTTCTTTCGGTGTGCTGGGCCTCAAACTCGTGGCCTGGTGGGTCACGGGCTCGGTCGCGCTTTTATCTGACGGTCTGGAATCGACCGTCAATGTGGTCGCGGCCTTCATCGCCTATTTCGTCATTCGCTATGCGCAGAAGCCGGCCGATGATGATCACCAGTTCGGTCACCACAAGGCGGAGTATATTTCCGCCGTCGTGGAGGGTGTGCTGATCGTGGTTGCCGCGCTCCTGATCGTGCAGGAGGCGTGGGGCGCCCTTTTCAATCCAAGGCTGCCGGAAGCGCCGGTTCTCGGTCTGGTCATCAATGCGGCGGCGGGTGCGATCAATGCTGTCTGGGCGACGATCCTCATCCGTGTCGGCAAGAAATATGCCTCACCGGCGCTCGCGGCTGACGGCCATCACATCATGTCTGACGTCGTGACGTCGGCAGGCGTTCTCGTCGGCCTCGTTCTGGCGCTTTTTACGGGTTACGCCATTCTCGATCCGCTGCTCGCCATTCTCGTGGCCATCAACATCCTCTTCCAGGGCTCGAAAGTCATTCTGCATTCACTTGGCGGCTTGATGGACCGGGCGGTGGAGCCGGAAGAGGACGAGGCGATCAAGAAGGCGATTGCGGAAAATTCCGGCGGCGTCATCGGGGTGCATGATCTCAGAACCCGCCGCGCCGGTTCGGCGGCCTTCATCGATTTTCACGTCGTTGTTCCGGCCGTCATGACGGTGCGGGAGGCGCATGATATTTGCGACCGCCTTGAAGATGCCATAAGGGACGTCATACCGGGCGCCAGCCTTGCCATTCACGTCGAGCCGGAAGGCGAAAAGGCGCATGGCGTCAAAGTGATTGTTTAAATAAACAGGAGTTTTCCATGTCCGTGACGGATGTTTCCGGCCTGTCGCAGCTGGGCACGAAGGTCGATACGCCAGAGAGCCCGGAGAAGGCTGTTCTCGAAAAAGTGCCGAACGGCAATGCCGGCACCGATTATGTCGTGCGCTTCACCGCGCCCGAATTCACCTCGCTTTGCCCGATGACCGGCCAGCCGGATTTCGCCCATATCGTCATCGACTACATTCCGGGCGATTTCCTGGTGGAATCGAAGTCTCTGAAGCTGTTTTTGCAGTCCTTCCGCAACCACGGCGCATTCCACGAGGATTGCTCGGTCTATATCGCCAAACGGCTGGTAGAACTGCTGCAGCCGAAATGGCTGCGCATTGGTGCTTACTGGTATCCGCGCGGCGGCATTCCGATCGACGTGTTCTGGCAGACCGGACCGGCGCCTGAAGGCGTGTGGCTGCCGGATCAGGGCGTTGCCACCTATCGCGGCCGCGGCTGATCCGGCTGTTTATGTGATGCAAGGTTCAGGCGAACGAACCGTCGTCGCCTGAATCAGCATCCGCATCATCGGCGCTGTCGTCGTAATCGGCCTGCTGGATATCGTCATCGTCGTTATTCTGCGGGCTTGCGCTGTCGCCGTAATAGTTGTTGACGACGGTTTCCTCGACGGGTGCGTTGCCAGCGGCATTGCCGCCGCTGAAGGGCGAGCCAAGGCCGAGCGACGACATGTGGCTGCCGAAAATGCCGCTCAGCGAATTGGCTAGCAGCATGCCGCCCGCCACACCGGCAGCGGTGCCGAGCGCGCCTTGCAGAAAACCACCGCCTGAACGTCCACCTGCGGCGGCCTGGCTCCATGGGCCACCGGGCTGCTGCTGATTGGCTGCCGCTCCCCAAGGGCCGGCCGTCTGGCCGGCGGTATCGTTGCGCCATGAGCTCGGCGCGGCCGCAGGGGCTCGTGCGGGTGGTTGGGGCTGGCCGGTGCCGAAGATGGAGCTGAGGAAACCGCCCTGCGCCGCCGCCTGAGGGGCGCTATTACCGCTTTCCAGTGCGTGGATGCGGTCTTCGAGCTGTTTGATATGGGCTGCTGCCGCTTCCAGACCTTTTTCCTGAACGATCACCGCCTGGGCGAGATAATAGGGGGCTGCGGGTTGATCGCGCACGGCGTCTGCGATCAAAGTTTCCGCCTCGCGGTCACGCGGGGTGGCGGATGCGGTTTTGGTCCTGTCGAACAGGGCCTTGAGAAGCTGGCTTTCTTCCGGTGACATATGCTGCCTCCTTACCGTGAAGCGTAAATCCACGATAAGGAGGTAGGCCAGAATTCAGGCTTTTCAAAGCGGTCCAAATTTTAAATTTCGGTAATGATCTTCAGCCGCCAAAGGCGAGCGAGAGACCCGCAATCGCCGTCAGCGCGCCGACGGTGCGGCTTGCGGCTGAGCCGAAACGGGCAATGCCGAGGCCGAGCGCGATGCCGGCCGCATGCAGGATGGCGGTGGCGATCATGAAGCCGATGCCGAATTGAAGCGCGCCGGCGCTACCGAGTTCACCGCCATGGGCATGGCCGTGGAAAAGCGCGAAAGCGCCGACAACGGCCGCTGCCGCTGCCGTGGGAAGCCTCGCCGCCATCGCAACCAGCAGGCCAAGGCCGATGACGGAGGCGAGAATGGCGGGTTCGACGAAGGGAAGGTCGATGCCGTAAACCGCCATCAGGAAGCCTGCGGCCATGGTGCCGACGAAAGCGGCGGGCACGATCCACAGCGCCTTGCGGTCGTTTCGGGCAAAGGCGATCTGCGAGGCCCAGATGCCGACGGCCACCATCGCCAGAATGTGGTCCGCGCCGAAAAACGGGTGGGAGACGCCGGCCATGAAGGAACCGTGTTCTTCCGGGTTCAGATGGGCGAAAGCGGGCAGGGTGGTGAGGCAGAGCGCGGCGGCGGCGAGGCTTAGTCTTTTCAGCATGGTTCCCTCTTGAAATTGTTGCCGTCAGCGGCGGGATCTTGGGCTTCCCGCGGCGGGCGGCGCTGCAATGAGGCGCTGACGATATCGCGAAGGCCAAGAGGCTGTCCATGCGTCATCTGCCGGGGGTGGTGTTTATTGTTGGCGGGCAAACCTTGCCTTTTTCTCTCATTGCCTTACGTAACAAGTCGCACTATGTCCGAAGGGCATGCACGAATTTTGCTGGAGAGAGCCGTTGATGAACGAAGACGAAGACGACAAGAGCAAGGAACTGCCGATCGGCAAGGAAACGGAAGCGAATCTTTTCAAGTCGCGTTCGATCTTCATCTATGGCGGCATCACGCAGGAACTGGCGCAGAAGGTCTGCACGCAGCTCGTGGCTCTTGCCGCCGCCAGCGACGACGACATTCGCGTTTACGTCAATTCGCCGGGCGGCCATGTCGAATCGGGTGATTCCATCCACGACATGATCAAGTTCATCAAGCCGAAGGTCTACATCATCGGCACGGGCTGGGTCGCCTCCGCCGGTGCGCTGATTTACGTCTCGGTGCCGAAGGAACGTCGCCTTTGCCTGCCGAACACCCGCTTCCTGCTGCATCAACCCTCCGGCGGCACGCGCGGCATGGCATCCGACATCGAAATCCAGGCCCGCGAAATCATCAAGATGAACCAGCGCCTGATCAAGATCTTCTCCAAGGCCACCGGCCAGAGCGAAGAAAAGATCGCCAAGGACATCGATCGCGATTACTGGCTCGGAGCGGAAGAGGCCAAGGATTACGGCCTCGTCGGCAAGATCGTCGAAAGCCAGTCGGAACTCTGAGTTTTCGATTTTCATTTGAGAAAGCCCGCATCGGTCAAAACCGGTGCGGGCTTTTTTCGTTCAGGCCGGCCTTACTTCATCGTGTCGCAGGCCTTCATCATGTCGGCCTTTTTCATCTTGTCCATTTCCATACCGGCCTTGTCCATGCAGTCCTTCTTGCTGGCCATGGACATGCCATCCTTTTTCATGGTCTCGGCCTTCATGGCGTCGCTATGCATGGTGTCCTTCTTCATCGTATCGGTTTTCATGCTGTCGGCATGGGCGATGCCTGCGAAGGAAAGAGCGGAGAACAGGGAAGCGGCGGCAATGGCGGTAAGAATGCGGGTCATGAAGGGTCTCCTCTGGACGTCGTTGCATGTCCGCCGGCATTGTGCCGGGGCTCACGATTGTCCATTCGGGCGCGACCCGCCGCCCGTTACATCTTCACGCGCTTGTGACGACAAGTTCGGGCGAGATTTTTTTAAAGCCACTATGTAACAATATCCTGCCGACTGCGAATAACCCGATAGTGACGATGACAGGCAGCCCTTCGGAAGAGACATTAAAAATGCTGATGCTGCGTTCCCTCGATGGGGACGAAGGCGCCTACCGGCATTTGCTTCATGCCCTGAGGCGGCTGCTGATCGCCTATTTCAGCCGGCGCATGGCGGCCGCCTCCAGAGGCGATGTCGAAGATCTTGTGCAGGAAACCCTGTTGTCGCTTCACGCCAAGCGGGAGACCTATGACCGTGCAAGACCTTTCACGGCGTGGTTCTTCTCGATAGCGCGCTACAAGCTCATCGATCATTATCGGGGCAGGGGCGCCCGAATGCTGGCGCAAGTCGAACTCGATGAGACGCTGGAGGCGGAACCCTCCGTCGATGCGGTCATGGCCCGCATGGATGTGGAGCGGCTGCTCGACGACCTGCCGGAGCGGCAACGCGATCTCATTCGAAGAGTGAAACTCGAAGGCCAGTCAATTGCCGAAGCGGCGGAAAAATCCGGCCAGACCGAGCTTGCGGCAAGGGTCGGCATTCACAGAACGCTGAAAGTCCTGGCGGCGAAGTTGCGGGGGGACAGGTGAGGAAAACGGAAGACATCATCGAACAACTGGCGGGTGATCTGAAACCTGTCCCCGCTTTCGCGCTGGAGCGCAGGCTGGCATTCGCGGCATTGCCCGCGCTCGGCCTTTCGCTCGTGCTGATGGTCGTCATTCTGGGGCTTCGCGTCGACATGAGCGAGGCCATGACCGAGCCGGGTTTCTGGGTCAAATCCGCCTATAATGCCCTACTGGCCCTCATTGCATTTTTTGCCGTCATGCGTCTTGCGCGGCCGGAAGGCGAGAGGGGTTGCCTGTTTGTGTGGCTTGCGCTGATTTTTGCCGCCATGGCGCTGATCGCGCTCGTCCAGCTTGGATTTGCCGTGCCCAGCACCTACAGCACCCTCATTCTCGGATCGTCGGCGCTGCATTGCCCGTTTTTGATCGTTGCTTTCGCGCTGCCGCTGTTTCTGGCGAATTTCGCGGTTCTCAGGCGGTCGGCCCCCGCTGATCCCACGCTTGCGGGTTTTGCCGCTGGCATCGCCGCAGGTGCGGCCGGGGCGTGGGTCTATTCGTGGTTCTGCACCGAAAACGGCATGGCTTTCGTGTTGATCTGGTATTCCCTGGGCATTCTCTTGACCGGTATCATTGGCGCTTTCGCCGGTTCACGTCTGCTCCGCTGGTAAAGCAGGCATCCGTCTCGGTTGCCGATGCCGGCCCGGACATTGTCCAGAGCCGGCATTCTGTTTCGGTGGATTTCACTGACCCAGATTGGCGGGAATTGCGAATGCCGCAAACTGGGTGAACTGCTTGCCCGTGTTGAAATTGTCGTCGGAGGCGATGACAAAAAGCTGCTTGCCATCCACCACAGGGCCGAAGGCGAAGCTCTCGATATTGTCGATATCGAGGCCGAAATCGCCTTCGTTGATTTCAAACCAGAGTGATTTCGATACGGTAGCCACGGAAGCCGGATCGATCTTGTCCTTGCCGAGAATATTGTCGGCGCGGGACATGTCGGCGATGAAGAAGCGGATGTGGTTGCCGACGCCGGAGGCGAAATTGCGCTCGACGGCGACGAAACGGCCATCCGGCAGGGCTGCAATGGCGGAAAGGCCGTTGTCGTTATATTTCGGCTCGGCGGCGGTTGGGGTCTTGGAGATCGCCTCGGTGACATAGACATGCTCGGCGACCGGCTTCAGCGTCGCCGTGTCGATGACGAGGATACGGGCCGGGCTGCCCGCCTGCGGCGTTGCCTTGGGGCCGTCCTGGATGAGAGCGTTTTCGGTGGCGGCGATCAGCCGGCCGGGCATCAGCGTCAGGCCTTCGAAAGCGAGGTTGTTCTGTACGCCCTTGGTCTTCGCATCGTCGACGAGATAGGCGTCCGGCAGTTCCAGCCGCTTCACATTGCCGCCGTCGATGTCCGAGACGTAAAGCGCCGGCTGGTTCTTCAGGTCGCGTTCGGAGGACCAATAGAGCTTGCCGCCCTTGCGGTCGAGCGCGATGCCTTCCGCATCGATGTTCTTCGGCGCAAAGGCCGCGCCGGTCTCGTCTTTCAATTCATGGGTGGCGGCGATGTTGAGCGTGGTGGCGCCTTCCGTTACGGCGAGCTCCAGCTCGTAATAGCGGGCCGGACCTTTTTCCACGCGATCATCGGAAATTGCGAAATAACGGCCCGTTTCGCTGTCGAAGGCGAGATCGGAAATGCCGCCGAAGGTAACGCCATTGATGGAGAGGCCCGAAGGCACGACGATCTGGCCGAGGAAGGCCGGCGCAGGCGGGGTCTGGGCAGCGGCGGGAAGAGCCGCAAAACAGCAGGCGGCAATGGTGACGATGCGGAGCATGGCGAGGGTCCCTCTCGTGGCGGATGACCTGTTGTGATGCGGGCAGGATTAGCGCCTCGCCGCTAAACTTTGATGACGTTTTCCATGCCGCCGTACCTGAAGTCTGGTGGCCCATCTTGCCAAGTCGCGTCTTTTTTGATCCTGAATATAACCACGCTTCATCCAAGGCGTGTCGCCATCCCCGGATTCGCGCATCACGCTTCAATTTTTCTGCCTGTCGCCAATGCGGCCCGCTGCGGTTGTTTGCGACAGGCCGCAGGCCGCAGAGTGCTTCATGCTGAAAGATTTTTCCGTCCAGAGCCTGTTCATGGGCTGCCTTACCGCCTTTGTCGGTTTCGCCAGCTCCTTCGCTGTTGTGTTGCAGGGACTGAAAGCCGTCGGTGCGACGGATTTCGAAGCGGCGTCGGCGCTGATGGCGCTTTCGGTGGCGATGGGGCTTTGCGCCATCGCTCTTTCAGTCACAACCCGGCTTCCCATCAGCATCGCGTGGTCGACGCCGGGCGCCGCGCTGCTTGCCACCACCGGCGTCATTGAGGGTGGCTTCCCGGCAGCCGTTGGCGGGTTCGTCATCTGCGCCATTTTGATCATCATCGCAGGCCTGTTCAGGCCACTTGGAAAGGCGGTCGCCTCCATTCCCGCGCCGCTTGCCAATGCCATGCTGTCAGGCGTCATCATCGGCCTGTGTTTCGCGCCGATCAAGGCAATCGGCTTCAACCCGGCGCTCGGATTACCCATCATTCTCGCCTGGATCGTTATTGGAGCCTTTAAACGGCTGTTCGCCGTGCCCGCGGCCCTTGCCGCCTTCGTGCTTGTCATGATCTTCGGTGTCGATATTCCCGAGGGCGCGCTCGATAGCGTGGCGCAATCGCTGACACCGCCGATTGAGTGGGTAACGCCCGTCTTCAGCCTGCACGCCGTCGTTTCCATCGCGCTGCCGCTCTTCATCGTCACCATGGCTTCGCAGAATATTCCCGGTATCGCGGTGCTGAAGGTCAATCACTACGACCCGCAGCCCGGACCACTTTTTGCAGCGACCGGCTTTTTCTCGCTGCTTTCCGCGCCCTTTGGCGGCCATGCGGTCAATCTTGCCGCAATCACGGCTGCGATGTGCGCGGGCGAGGATGCTCATCCTGATCCGAAGCGGCGTTACTGGGCGGCGATCATCGCCGGTATCGGCTATATCATCTTCGGCCTGCTGGCCGGCGTGGTCACGGCCTTCGTGGCGCTGGCGCCGCCCATCCTCATTCAGGCGGTGGCGGGGCTGGCACTGGTCGGCGCCTTTTCCGGTTCCGCAGTGGCGGCCTTCAAGGAGCCGGAAACCCGCGAGGCGGCGGCCATCACTTTCCTCATCACGGCCTCCGGCCTCTCCTTCGGCGGCGTTTCCGGTGCCTTCTGGGGGCTGATCGGCGGCGGGCTGATGATGGCGTTGCAGCGGGTGGTAAAGCGTGGTTAGGCAGAAAGGCTTGAGAGCGGCAGGCAGGGAAAATAACCAGCGCGCAGCACAAGATCACTTGTCAGACCGCCAGCCGCTGTTTATACACGACGCCATGAGCAACAGCATCGCAACCATTTACGGCATGAGCGCGCAGATTTCTGCGAAGGCCTCGCCGTGCGGTGCACTCTCGCTTCTTAGCCTCGACCTTACACGCGGTTGCCGGGTCCAGTGAGGAGCGCCCGGCGGCCGAAAGCCCGCTGGCGCAAACGCTCCTCATCTCGAAATCTCATTTTATACTGGATTTAGGCCCTTGAGGGCCGCGCATCCGCCGATGGCTCGAGAAGCCCGCGGACTGCGCAAGGAGGAAGCGAAATGGACGGCAAGATCACCAATATTTCCAAGGGCATGTCGGACGCGAGCGTGAAGTATCGCCCTTACCCGACCATCAATATTCCTGACCGCACTTGGCCGGGCAAGACCATCGACAAGGCGCCGATCTGGTGTTCGGTGGACCTGCGCGATGGTAACCAGTCGCTGGTCAACCCCATGGGTCACGACCGCAAGGCCCGCATGTTCAAGCTGCTGCTGGAAATGGGCTTCAAGGAAATCGAAATCGGTTTTCCTTCCGCCTCGCAGACGGACTTCGATTTTGCCCGCTGGTGCGTGGAAGAAGGCAATGTACCTGACGATGTTTCCTTGCAGGTGCTGGTACAGTGCCGCCCGGAACTGATCACCCGTACCTTCGAGGCGCTGCAGGGCGCCAACAAGCCGATCATCCACTTCTACAATTCCACCTCGGAATTGCAGCGTCGCGTGGTGTTCGGCAAGGATGTGCATGGCATCAAGCAGATTGCCGTTGATGCCGCCAAGATGATCACCGACATGGCCGCCAAGGCCGGCGGCGGTTTCCGCTTCGAATATTCGCCTGAGAGCTTTACCGGCACCGAGCTGGAAGTGGCGCTGGAAATCTGCAACGCCGTTGTTGAGGTGGTGAAGCCGACGGCGGACAACAAGCTGATCCTGAACCTGCCCTCGACGGTGGAAATGGCGACGCCGAACATCTATGCCGACCAGATCGAATGGATGTGCCGCAATATCGACAACCGCGAAAACGTCATCATCTCGCTGCATCCGCATAACGACCGCGGCACGGGCATTGCGGCGACCGAGTTGGGCCTGATGGCCGGTGCGGACCGCGTCGAAGGCACGCTGTTCGGCAATGGCGAGCGCACGGGTAACGTCGACGTCGTGACGCTGGCGCTGAACATGTACACGCAGGGCGTTGATCCGGAGCTGGATTGCCGCGATATCGAGCGTATCAAGGCCGTGTACGAATATTCCAACGAGATGACGATCCCCGAGCGTCACCCTTATGTCGGCGAACTGGTCTACACGGCGTTTTCCGGCTCGCATCAGGATGCGATCAACAAGGGAATGAAGGCGATCAAGGTCGCCAATCACCCCGTCTGGGAAGTGCCCTATCTGCCGATCGACCCGAAGGATGTCGGCCGCTCCTATGAGGCGATCATCCGCATCAACTCGCAATCCGGCAAGGGCGGCATCGCCTATATTCTGCAGCAGGATTACGGCATCAACCTGCCGCGCAACCTGCAGGTAGAGTTCCGCGAGGATATCCAGCGCATCACCGATGAAGAGGGTGTGGAACTGCCGGCCAAGCGCATCTATGAGCGCTTTATGGAGCGTTATGTGACGCAGCCGAATGCGCGCATCAAGTTCGTCGATCACCACACCTATCCGGCCGGCGATTTCAAGGGCGTGCGCATTGTGGCCGCCGAGATCACCGATAATGGCGAGGTGAAGCGCATCGAGGGCAAGGGAACCGGTCCGATCGACGGGTTCATCAATGCGTTGTCGGTCTATCTCGGCATCGACCTGTCGGTGAACGATTATTCCGAGCATTCGCTGCAGCATGGCTCGAATGCTTCGGCCATTGCCTATGTCGAGATGGAGCATCCGGGCGGCAAGCTGTTTGGCGCCGGGGTTAACACGAATATCGTCGGTGCGTCGCTGGAAGCGATTGTTTCGGCGGCCAACCGGGTGCTGGAAGAGCGGGCTAAGTAAGCTTGCTTTGAGGGTGGGGGAGGCCCCCCTCTGTCCTGCCGGACATCTCCCCCTCAAGGGGGGAGATCGGCAAGACGCTTTCCCGCAGCTTCATTCTCGGGCTTTGATATGGGCAAGACCTAGCCTCAGGTCGATCTCCCCCCTTGAGGGGGAGATGCCCGGCAGGGCAGAGGGGGGTAAAGCCCTCCTCCGCTCCACGCACGCGGGTTTTATTCCCTCGGTAGAGAAAACCCCAGCGGTCGCCCGTTTTCATAAAACACCCGCACATCTTCCAGCGCCACACCCGTCGCCGTCTCATCGAGGCTATGGCGTTCGCAGGCGACATTCCATGTGCCGGGCCCACCGGAAATATGGAAGAGATTATAGGCCGCGCGCGGTTTTTCACCGCCCGGCCCCTGGCTGGCCGAGGAAATGCCGACGACCGGGATGTGGTCCTCTCCGTGGTGGGTATTCAACCAGTAAACCGTGTTGAGATGGGTATGACCGTGCAGCACGAGTTCCGCACCGCCGACGCCGAGTGCGGCCGCGAAACGGCGAATGCCGATCATGCGTTTGTGGGTGGGGGAAGCGCCCCGGATGGGCGGATGATGGATCATCACCACGCGGAACAGCCCCTGTTCACCGGCTTTTTTTAAGAGTTCCGCCGTGGCGCGCGCCTGCCGGTTGCCGAAATAGCCGGTGGCCGAAAAGGGTGGTGTCGCAATCGAGGTGGAGCAGCCGATCAGCGCCACGGGGCCGCGCACGCGCATATAGGGGAAAATCTTGCGGTCGTCGTCCCATTCCGCCGGGTCGCCATCGCCACGCACGTATGGATACCAGGCCTGCATGGCCTTGTCGTGCGCGCCGGAAACATAGGCGTCGTGATTGCCTGGCACCACCGACGTTCTCTCAGGGTCGCCCACTTCCTCAAGCCAGTCGGCGGCGGCGCGGATTTCGATGCCCGTCGCAAGATTGACGAGATCGCCGGTAATAGCCAGATGATCCGGTGATTTTGCCTCGAGATCGTCGAGCAGCTTTTCCAGTGTATCGGTAAAGAGATGCTTGCGGCGGTTGCGGTGCCAGTTGACGAAACCGGTAATCCGTTTCGATGCAAGTTCCCGGAAAGTGAGTTTTGGCAGTGGCCCTAAATGGACGTCTGAAATATGGGCGAGTTTGAACATGGCGGCAGAGATAACCTATGATATGCCGCGCGTCCAATAAAAGCCGGCAGGCGGGGAGAAACCAGGGTGAATGACGAAACAACCGGGCGGCAGGCCCGTCCGTTCCATATGCGTGTCTTCACCCGCTTTCTGCATTTCGTTTTTCTGTTCACGCGCGGCGCAACTCTTGGTGTGCGTGCGGCTTGCTACGATGAAAAGGGCAGGATTTTTCTCGTGCGGCACACCTATCTTCCGGGCTGGTATCTGCCGGGCGGCGGGGTGGAGCGCGGCGAAACCCTGCTCGCGGCGCTGCACAAGGAAATCCGCGAGGAAGGCAATCTCGAAGCGGCCTCAAAGCCGGAGCTTTTCCACGTTTACCTTAATCTGGAAGGCAGCAATCGCGACCATGTCGCGCTTTATCGGCTTGATGTCACCCAGACCAAACCGAAAAAGCCGGATCATGAGATTGCCGAGAGCGGCTTTTTCGATCTTTCAAATCTGCCCGAAGGGGTGACGGCGGCAACCCGCCGCCGCCTTGCCGAACTTGCCGGCGAAGCGGCGATTGCCGACTACTGGTAGCGGCGTATTTCGTCAGACCAGCGTCTCGCGTCCATGCGCCATGGTCAGGTCCAGCTCCGGACCGACGGGCACGATGCCGGTCGGGTTGATGGTGCGGTGGCTGCGGTAATAATGTTCCTTGATGTGGCGCATGTCGACCGTGTCAGGCACGCCTGGCGTCTGGTAAAGATCGCGCAGGTAACCCGTCAGGTGCGGATAGTCGTGGATGCGGCGGATATTGCACTTGAAATGGCCGACATAAACGGGATCGAACCGCACCAGAGTGGTGAACAGACGCCAGTCCGCTTCCGTCTGCTCCGCGCCGAACAGGAAACGGCGGTCCTTCAGGCGATCTTCCAGCATATCGAGCGTTTCGAAGACCTTCACGGCATTCTGCTGATAGGCGTCCTGTGTCGTGGCGAAGCCGGCCTTGTAGACGCCGTTATTGACGGTGTCATAGATCACGTCGTTCAGCGCATCGATCTCGGCGCGCAACGCTTCGGGATAATAATCCTCCTGCGAGCCGGTGAGATCATTGAAGGCGGAGTTGAACATGCGGATGATTTCCGCCGATTCATTGGAAACGATGGTGCCGCGCTTTTTGTCCCAGAGCACCGGCACGGTGACGCGCCCGGAATATTTGGGGTCCGCTTTGGTATAGACCTGCCAGAGCGTGGAGGAGCCGAACAGGTGATCCTCGGTCGCGCCCGGCGTGCGTTCGCCCTGCGGCTTGAATTCCCAGCCGTTTTCCAGCATCAGCGGATCAACGACGGAGACCGAGATCAGGTCGTCCAGCTTTTTCAGCTTGCGGAAGATCAGGGTGCGATGCGCCCAGGGGCAGGCGAAGGAGACATAGAGGTGGTAACGATCTTTCTCCGCCTCGAAACCGCCTTCTCCGGAAGGGCCGGGTGCGCCATCCGCTGTGATCCAGTTGCGGAATTGCGAGGCGCTGCGCTTGAAATGCCCCTTGGTTTCCTTGGTGTCGTACCAGACGTCCTTCCACACACCTTCCACCAGCATGCCCATGATGATCTCCTTGATTGTTTCCTTGACGGCGATACTACCGGTTTCGCTCAATCCCGCGAACCCGCACGGCATTGAACAATGCGTTTCCGGTCCCGCACAAGCTGAAAGGAGGAGCGTCGAGATTTGTTCTGGACGGGGGGTGATTTTCCTGATAATTGCGATTTTCACAAATCTGAGGAAATTGCAGGCTATGATCGAACCACGGATGCTCCGACGACGCTGACGCTCCTGAACGCCCTTACCGGCGCAGCCGTCATCTATTGTCGCATCCGCATTCTGGAAGTTTCGGTCTCTTCATGTCCAAGCACGATCTTGTCTACCTCACCGAGGACGCGTCGCACGACGCCATCATCGAAGTCATCAACGAAGAAGCATTTGGTCCCGGCCGGCACACCCGTGCGGCGGCGCGCATCCGTGAGCAGGGTCCGCATGACCGGTCGCTGTCCTTCGTCTGCGCTGATGATGGTGAGACGATCGCTTCGGTGCGCATGACGCCCGTCCTGGCCGGCGGGGTGAAGGGCCATATGCTTGGCCCGCTTGCGGTTCGGCCTTCGCACAAAAACAAGGGCATAGGCCGGGAACTCGTCCGGATCGCCATTGCGGCCGCAAGGCGGAAGGGCTCCGAGGCCGTCATCCTCATCGGCGATCCGCCCTATTACATGCCGCTCGGTTTTGAGAAGGTCGCTTATGCGGCGCTCGATTTTCCGGGACCGGTTGATCCGAACCGGGTGCTGGTGGTGCCGCTTGGCGACGACGTTCATCAGCGGTTGAAGGGCAAGATCGGCTGGCGCAACTGCGAGGCCGTGATGCCTGCCGCAGCTGCGGAAGATGAGGGTTTTGAGGAGCCTCTTCGGGTTTACGGCTGAGGGTCTTTCTGCAAGGCAGCTTTGCCTTTTCTCGCCAGCGCTTCTGTCTTCCCTCATTCCTGTGCTTGTCACAGGGATGAGAGTGGAGGCGCAAGGGTTCGCCTATCGTTGCGCCGAGCCTTTCGTACCAACCGTGCGCACCCTTCCTCAGAATTCAATTCCGTTTCCTCCCCCCATGCGATAGCAAGTGAAAGTCGATTTCTGCAGAGGGACGGGGCATGACGGCAATCACCATGAATGATGCGCTGGAGCGCGCAGGCGCAGGCGCCTATCAGCGCAGGCTGATGGGTATTTTCGGCCTCGTCTGGGCGGCGGATGCCATGCAGGTTCTGGCCGTCGGCTTCACAGCCGCCTCGATTGCCGCAACCTTTGGCCTGACGGTGCCGCAGGCGCTGCAGACCGGAACGGCGTTCTTTTTCGGCATGCTTCTCGGCGCTGCCGGTTTCGGGCGGCTGGCGGATCGTTACGGGCGTCGCCGGGTGCTGATCGTCACCGTGGCCTGTGATGCACTGTTCGGTGTGCTTTCGATATTCTCGCCTGATTTCACCATTCTGCTCGTCCTGCGCTTTCTCACCGGGGCCGCCGTGGGCGGCACGCTGCCGGTGGATTATGCGATGATGGCGGAATTCCTGCCCGCCAAGAATCGCGGGCGCTGGCTGGTCTTTCTGGAAGGCTTCTGGGCTGTCGGGACACTGATCGTGGCTCTTGCGGCCTGGGGCGCCAGCCTTGCCGGTGTCGCCGATGCCTGGCGTTACATTTTTGCCGTGACGGCCTTTCCGGCCGTCCTCGGTCTCGGCCTGCGCTTTCTGGTGCCGGAATCGCCGCTTTACCTCTTGCGCAGCGGTCGGTCGGAAGAAGCAAAGACTGTCGTCAACCGTATGCTGGTGACGAATGGCCGTGCGCCGCTCGATGCCGGAACCGGGCTTTTCCAGCCTGACGTGGCCAAGGGGCAGGGGATATTTTCACCGGCGCTCCGGCAGCGCAGCATCATGATCCTTGCCATCTGGTTCCTCGTTTCGGTCTCCTATTACGGTGTCTTCACCTGGATGCCGGCGAAACTGGCCGGAGACGGTTTCGGCTTCGTGCGCGGTTATGGTTTTCTGGTGCTGGTGGCGCTGGCGCAGATCCCCGGTTATGCGCTTGCCGCCTATGGCGTTGAAAAATGGGGCCGCAAGCCGACACTGATCGGCTTCTGTCTGCTCTCCGCGCTCGGATGCCTTCTCTTCACGCTTGCCACCGGTGGCGCGATGATCGCCGCCTCGCTTCTTATCATGAGTTTTGCGCTGCTTGGCACCTGGGGCGCGCTTTATGCCTTTACGCCGGAGCTTTACCCAACGGAGTCGCGGGCGACCGGCATGGGGGCCGCAGGCGCCATGGCAAGGCTCGGTGGCCTGCTGGCGCCCTCATTGCTTGGTTACGCCATAGCGCAGGGTTTCGGTGTCGCGATCGGCATTTTTGCCGGTCTACTGGTGCTTGCCGCCATCGCCGCGACGATGATCAATGCGGAAACGCGGCAGGTGGCGCTGACCTGATTGCCGCTCAGGGGCATGGCCTGACCGTCAAGGATCAGGCCATGCTGTTTGCGGTTAAAGCGTCGTGTAATTGACCGGCAGCCAATCGTAATTCGTGCTGTCGGTGCGCACATGGCCTATGCCGGGGAAGGCGATATGGGCGCCTGCCACCAGATATTTGCCTTCCACCGCCTGCCGGAATGCCAGATCGCGGGCGGCGACGGCAGCCTTCTGGTCGACGTCAAATTCGATCGCGACATCAGGTTCATCGAACTGGAGGATATCGCCATGGGTGATATCGCCCCAGAAGACGATTTTCTGGCCGTCGCTTTCCAGAACGATGCCGCTGTGGCCCGGCGTATGGCCGGCATAAAGGATCGAGCCGAGGCCGGGAACCGGCGCGGCACTATCACCGAATGTCTCGAACTTGCCGGCATCGATATAGGGCTGGATGCTTTCCTTCGCTTCGGCATAACCCTTCTTCAGCGCTTCGGGCGCCGCTTTGGCCTTTGCCTCATCAAGCCAGAAAGCGGCTTCGCGCTTGTTGACGTGCAGGGTCGCATTGGCAAAGACGCGTTTGCCATCCGCAGACAGCCCGCCGGAGTGGTCGGTATGGATATGGGTGAGGATAACATCGTCTATCTCCCCCGCCTTGTAGCCTGAGGCCTCGATATTGGCGACGAGCCGGCCGAGGCTTGGGCCGAGATAGGTGCCGGTGCCGGCATCAATCAGCACCAGCCTGTCGCCGGTGTTGACGAGAAACGCGTTGACCGAGGTGGGCGTTTCTTCCGGCAGGAAGGCATCCTGCAGCACCTTTGTCGCATGTTCCGGTGTGGTGTTGGTGTAGATTTTGGCAAGCGGCAGCGCGATGACGCCGTCCGAAAGCGCGGTGACTTCCACCTTGCCGACCATCAGCCGGTAAAAGCCGGGTGCCTGTGTGGCGGCGAGCGGCGCCTTGGCGAAGGCGAGGGAGGGTGCAACGAAGGGGGCGGCGATGATGGCGCTGGCGGCGCCTTTGAGAAGTGAGCGACGTGACGGCATTGAGGGCTCCTGGGTTGGGGAACGTCTTGAAACTTTCCGTACTCCAGCTAAGTGTAGAGAGGTCAGCAATCAAATCGATGTGACTTATGCAAACTATCGATCATTTCAATCTTCGTTCTTTCGACCTCAACCTTCTCATCGCCTTCGATGCGATGATGGAGGAAATGAATGTCACGCGCGCCGCGCGGCGGCTGAAAATCCAGCAGCCGGCCATGAGCCATAATCTCTCCACCCTGCGGACCCTGTTTCAAGACGAGCTTTTCATCCGCGTGGGGCAGGAGATGAAGCCGACGGCGCGGGCGCTCAATCTGGCCGGGCCGGTGAGACAGGCGCTCAGGCAGGCGCAGGCGGCGGTGCTGACGGCGGATGTGTTCGATCCGGCAACGGAGCGCCGCACATTCCGGCTGGGCATGTCGAGCGAGGTGGAACTGTTGCTTTTGCCGGATTTGACGGCGCGGCTGCGGGAGATTGCGCCCGGTATCCGTATTCTCGCCCGCAACGGGCAGGAGCAGGAAATCACGGCGATGCTGGATACGGGTGTGATCGACATGGCTGTCGGATGCACCTATTCGAAAGAGCAGCGCCACCATTGCGAACCGCTCTATTCTTCCAGCGTATTCTGCTGTTTCAACCCGGCTTTACTCGATCTGCCCAATCCCGTGGGACTGGACGCCTATGTGGCGGCCAAACATGCGGTCATATCGCAGACGGACAGCCTGCACGGCTGCATCAAGGATGCGCTGGAGCTGAGCGGATTGGAAATCGACGTCGTTGCCGCGGCGCCGGATTTTCTTTCGGTACTGGCAACGGCGCGATCTTCGGCGGTGCTGGCCACCGTGTCCTCGCGTATCGCGCTGCGTTATGCGCCGCTGCTGGGGCTGGAAATAAGCCCGGTGCCGGTGGCGTTGAACTTCCCACCCGTCGCCATGGTCTGGGCCCTGCAGACCGATGCGGATGCCGGGGCCGTGTGGCTTCGCCAGCAGATTCGCGAGGCTATGGGTCGGACGGTCGACGGTGAGGTATCGGTGATCGCGGCTTAGCAGCTTTATGCAATCTAGAAGCGCTTCTCCAGCCAGGTGATCGACTGGCCGCTGGAAAGGGGGCCAAGCGAGCCGATTTTGGTGAAGCCGTAGCGTTCATAGGTTCTCAGGGCATCCGGGTTCATCGTGTCTATATAGGCGCCCATGCAGCCGCGTTTTCTGGCTTCTTCCTCGGCCATTGCAAGCAGCTTGGGGCCCGTGCCCCGACCGCGCATGGTTTCCGGTATGAAAAGAAGCTGCACGTAAAGCCAGCCGCGGGCGGTATGGCCAACCAGACCGCCGGTAACAATGTTTTCGTCGTCACGGATGGTGATGATGAGTTCGCGTTTGTCGCTTTCGCCGAAACGGGCGAGATTATAGGCCACCAGCGGATCGCGGATGGCCTTTTCGGCTTCTGGATCCGCGACGTCGCTCAAAATGAAATTCATGGTTTCTCTCCAGACGCCGGGGTGGCGACCGCTTTCGATTTCCAATCGGAGACGGGAAAGCCCGGCGCTGCCGCCGGGCCGAAACGCCCTTACCGGCCCTCACGCCACCAGAGCGCGGAGAAGGCGAGCAGCAGGGCGGCAAGCCCGGCAAAACCGGCAAAGAGCGGCAGGGTGTTGACGCCTTTCAGCACCGTCTCGTCGGTCATGCGTATCAGCATGCGATCCTCATCGGCAACCCTGATATCGCCGCGGACGGGCAATATATCGGGCAGCGCGATACGGCCGGAACTATCGGCGACACGGTGCACGCTGCCCTTGGTGGCGTCTGCCAGCGGTTTCAGCGTTTCGGTCGTCGAAATCATCGCCTTGAATTCCGGTGCATCCACCGCGCCGACATGGACGAGGGTGGTGAAATCGCCGTTCTTGATTTCGAACAGGCCGGTTTCATCCATGCGGCGCTCGATCCTGTAAAGACCGGGCTCGGCGCTGGTGAAGGCCATGCTTTCCGTTTTGCCGGAAGGGAAACGCACGCTCGCCTGACCGGGATCGTCGCCAATGGTCTGGCGGGTGATCTGCAGGGTGCGGCCGTTGGCGCGCGCCGTCAGCGCCTCTTCTTCAAGCTCCGGCTCCTTCATCAGCCAGTGGGCGATGCGGCGGTAAAGCGCCACATGCGGGCCACCACCTTCGTAACCGCGCGCCCACAGCCAGCCCTGATCCGACAGCAGCATGGCGACACGGCCTTCGCCCTGCCGGTTCAGCACCAGCAGCGGGTCCTGTCCGTCGCCCAGCATCACGGTCTGGCCCTGCGGCGGGTCGACACTGATGGTGCGGAACCAGCGGCCCCATTGCGGCGGCTCGTTGCCCGAGCCTTCCAGCCCGCGGGTGACGGGGTGTTTCTTGCCCGCTTCCGAAAGACGGGGGTAAAAAGCGGCCTGATGCACCTGACCCGTCGGCTGCGCCGGCAGCACGGAGGCCAAAGGCGTCATGGCGATCGAATCCTGACCGGCATGTTCCGGCCCGGCGGCGATCAAAAGCGCGCCGCCCTTTTCGACATATTGGGCGATGTAATCGTAATAAAGGATCGGCAGCACGCCGCGATGCTGGTAGCGGTCGAAGATGATGAGGTCGAAATCATTGATCTTCTCAACGAACAGTTCGCGGGTCGGGAAGGCGATCAGCGAGAGTTCGTTGATGGGCGTGCCGTCCTGTTTTTCGGGCGGGCGCAGAATGGTGAAATGCACCAGATCGACCGAGGCGTCGGATTTCAGGAGGTTGCGCCAGGCGCGTTCACCGGCATGGGGTTCGCCGGAAACGAGCAGCACGCGCAGGTTTTGGCGGATGCCTTCGATCAGGTGAACGGCGCGATTATTGGCGGCCGTTACTTCGCCCGGAAGCTCGGCGACGGAAAACTCCATGACATTGTTGCCGCCGCGCGGAACCTTGAAGCTGAACGGCGTCGGCTGGCCGGGCGTGGCCTGCAGCGTGGCGATTTCTTCGCCATTCATCTTCACGGTCACTTCCGCGGAACCGCCGCCGGCGGGGCGGCCGTCATCGAAGACGCGCAGTGTCAGCTGCTGCTCTTCGTTGACGATGCCGAAGCGCGGAGCGCGGACTATTTCGATACGGCGGTCGAACTCATCGGCCTTGCCGGTGATTAACCCATGGACCGGCGCGCGGAAGCCCAGCGCCTGTTCGGCATTGGGCAAAGCGTTGGGAATATCGTGAATCTGGCCGTCGCTGAGGAAGATCGCGCCGCCGACGCGGGATGGTGAGACATCCGAGACGGCAGAGGAAAGCGCCGAGAAAAGCTGTGTCGAGGGGGAATCGCTCTCACCATTGTCGCGGACTTCCACGATGCGCGGCTCAATGCGCGGGAAGCGCGAGAGCCGGTCTTTCAGCGTCTCCAGCGCGGTATCGGTCATCTGCGGCCGCTCCTGCACGTCCTGGCTCTGCGAGCGGTCGACGATGACGGGCACGATGGTGGAGAGCGGCTCGCGCTCTTCCTGCGTCAGAAGCGGATTGGCGATGGCGGCAAGCAGGGCGGCGAGCGCCAGCCCGCGCAGCCACGCGCCGCGCACGCCGCGCCACAGGCCGATGAAGGAAAGGGCGAGGGCTGCGACTGCCAGAACGGCGATTACGATCCACGGCAGGAAGGGGGCGAAGGTCAATGTCATGTCACTGCCCCAACCGTTCGAGAAGTGCGGGAACGTGGACCTGATCGGCCTTGTAGTTGCCGGTCAGCATATACATCATGATGTTGACGCCGGAGCGGAAGGCGTGTTCGCGCTGCATCTCGTCTGGTGGCACGGTGGGCAGAACCGGCGCGCCCTGCGCATCGACGGCCCATGCGCCGGCAAAGTCATTGCCTGTTATCATGATCGGCGTCACGCCATCACCGGAGGAGGAAAGGCCCGACGTGGTCTTGGCCGCGCCCTGCCGCGATTCCACCCAGAGCGGCGAGCCGTTGTAACGACCGGGGAAATTGGTGAGCAGGTAGAAAGAGCGCGTCAGAACATGGTCTTCCGGCACGGGCTCCAAGGGCGGAATGTCGATATTGGCGAGGATCGCTTGCAGGCGTTCGCCGTTAGGGCTGGTCGCGCCGGTGTCGAGCGAAGAGAACTGGTCGCGCGTATCGAACAGTACGGTGCCGCCGGCGCGCATGTAGGCGTCGATACGCGAGATGGCGGCGCTTGAGGGCATCGGTGCCGTGGCGGAAACCGGCCAGTAGATGATGGGATAGAAGGACAATTCATCCTTGGAAATATCGAGACCGACCGGCTGGCCGGGCTCCAGCGTCGTGCGCCAGGTCAGGAATTCACTGAGACCCTGCAGGCCCTGCTCGGAAATGCGGTCGACATCGTCTTCACCGGTGCGGACATAGGCGAGATGCGTGGTGTCCAGCCGCTCGAATATCTGCTCGTCGCCGGGTTTCGGATCGTCGGCGCGCGCGTCCGTTGGCGACATGGTGGCAAAGGCGCCAAGCGCCAGAAGCAGGGTGGCGGCGGTGGCGCTGCGGGCTTTTGGCAGGCGGGCGAATGCGCCGTTCATGAAGAGCACGATCAGGCTATCGGCAATCAGCATCAGGAAGGCGGCGATGAAGAGGGCGGGGCGCAGGGATTTTGCCGTTTCGCCGATCAGCGCTTCGCTTGACGTGCCGATACCGGCGGCCGACGTGTCGAGGGGGCGCAGCGTCGCACCAGCGGCTAAGAGATTGAGAGCCACGAAACCATCCTCTGTGCCGTAAAGGCCGGGGGGATTGTCGAAACCGGTGCGGGGCGGCTGGCCGGCGCGCATTTCCAGCGGTCGGGCAGTGCCGATTTCGGCCGACAGTGCGCCTTCGGCCGTGAGCAGCCGGAAGGGCGGCAGGGCGGCCGCCGGGGCATTGGCGTTGGCGGAAGCGCCGCCCGCCTTCGACAATTGCACGATACGGCGCAGCATATCGACGAAATGGCCTGAGATCGGCAGGTCGGACCAGCTTGCTTCGGCGCTGACATGGAAGAGCACGATGCGGCCTGCCTCGACGTTACGGGTGGTGACGAGCGGCGTGCCATCGGCAAGGCTGGCCCAGGTGCGCTCAGCCAGATCCGGTGTCGGTTCGGCCAGAACCTGGCGTTTGACGAGAATGCCATCGGCCTTCGGCATGCCGGCGAAGGCGCCAAAACTCGGGAAATCGGCAAGCGGCTGCGGCTCGGCCCAGGAGAGCGCGCCGCCGAGCGCACGTTCGCCCTGCCTGAGTGTTACCGGCACCAGCGGATCGTCGGCTGGGGCCGCGGCAAGGCGCGGTCCGGCAAAACGGATCAGCGTGCCGCCGCCGGCCAGCCACCGTTGCATCGGCTCATAGGTTTCCTGCGGCAGGCGGCCGATATCAGCCATGACGATGACGGAGGGGTTGGATTGCAGGATTTCCGGGATCGCCTGCGCCAGATCGGCCTGCCGCTGCGGAATGAGATCGGCAAAAGGCTGCAGGGCGCGGCTGATATAATAAAGCGGCTGCAGCAGCGGCTGGAAATCATTGCCGGTTTCGCCGGCCAGCAGCGCCACGCGGCGGCGGCGGAAGCCGTCATCGAGAAGATGCACCGCACCCGCCGTCGAGACACCTTCGAGGGAAAGGCGGGCGAAATCGTTGCGCAGTTCGAAGGGCGCTTCCACCGTCGCCGTCGTCTCGGCCTCGCCGGGCGCGAAGCTGGCGGTGCCATTGGCGAGGATGCGGCCCTGGCTGTCCTGCGCATTCACGGTCAGCCGCGCGGCTTCGGCGGTATCCAGCCGTGAAAGCGTGACGCTCATGGCGTCGGCATTGTTGGTGGCGCCTGATATGGCGGTGATCGCCTTGCCATCGCCCTTCACGATGCGGAATTCGGCGGGCGAGAGGCTGGCAAGCGTTCTCATCGCGCTTTCATCCTGCGCACTCTGCACGCCATCGGTGATATAGGCGAGCGTGCCGGGGGGCGTACCGTTCAGCGCTTCGGTGATGGCCTCTGCCGTGCGGATACGATCGGGAACCAGCGGCTTCGGTTTTGCTGCGGCGAGCTTGTCCAGCGCCACGGCTGTCGTTCCCGGCACGGCGTCATGTTCGGCGTCGGCGGTGAAAACGATGGAAACCGGGCGCTCGGCCCGTTCGGCATCTCCGATCAGAGCTTGCGCGGTTGCCACGCGCCGCTCCCAGTCGGGCGCGGAGGCCCAGCTATTATCGACCACGAGCACCAGGGGGCCGCTGCCGGCGATGCTGCTGTTGCGCGGGTTTACCACCGGGTCCGCCAGAGCGAAAATCACGGCGGCGGCGAGCGCCATGCGCAGAAGGGTCAGCCACCACGGGCTTTTCGACGGCGTTTCCTCGCGTTTCAGCACCGTCGCCAGAATCTTCAGCGGCGGAAAGACCTCCGCCTTGGGGCGCGGCGGTGTGAGCCGCAGCAGCCACCAGATGGCGGGCAGCGCCAGAAGGCCGAAGAGGATGTAGGGGCTGGTAAACACGAAAGGCAACGCGCTCATCGATGGCCACCGCCTTGCGCGGGCGCGCCGGAAAGATACATGTGAACGGCGACGAGCGCCTCGGAAGCGAGATGATCGGTGCGGTGGAACACGAAGTTCCAGCCGAGACGGCGCAGCGATGAGGACAAGGCCTCGCGCCTTGCGAGATAGGCGCGGGTGTAGTCCTCGCGAATGGTTTCGGCGCGGCCGGACACGAGTTTTTCGCCGGTTTCCGGATCAGTGAATTCGGTGCGGCCGGAATAAGGGAAGGTTTCCTCGGCCGGATCGGCGATTTCCACCACATGGCCACGTAAGCCCCGCCGCGCGAGCGGCGAAATCCGCTCCATCACATTTTTCGCATCATCGAGAAAATCGCCGATGAGGACGATGTCGCTCGCGCCGCGGATCATGCCCGTTTCCGGCATGCCTGTCGTGAGCGGCGCATGCATGATGGCGGCGGCCAGCCGTTCGGCGGCGTTTCTGGCCGAGACCGGCTCCATGATGCCGGGGCAGCCGATGCGCTCGCCCGAGCGCGCAAGGATTTCCGCCAGCGCCAGCATCAGCACCAGCGCCCGGCTTTCCTTGGAAACGGAGCCGAGGGTGGATTTGAACATCATCGACGGCGACATGTCGGCCCAGAGCCAGATGGTGTGGGCGGCTTCCCATTCCCGGTCACGCACATAGGTATGATCGTCGCGGGCCGAGCGCCGCCAGTCGATGCGCGACAGGCTCTCGCCTTCGGCATAGGGGCGGAATTGCCAGAAATTCTCACCGATGCCGCGCTTGCGGCGGCCGTGCCAGCCGGCGGTGACGGTGTTGGCGATGCGTTTTGCCTCGACCATGCAGTCCGGCACCAGTGCGGCGCGCTGGCGCGCACGCGCCAGAACTTCGCTACCCGGCGTCTTGTCTACGATCTGGCCGATGGATGCCACATGCAGTCCTTTCGCGAACGTGCGTTCAGTTCTTCGCCTGCTCCACGAGTGCTGCGATGACATCGCGCACCGACATGCCTTCGGCGCGGGCCGCAAACGTCAGCGCCATGCGGTGTTCCAGCACCGGCTCGGCGAGCGCATAGACATCGTCCAGCGACGGTGCGAGCCTGCCTTCATAGAGCGCACGGGCGCGGGCGGTCAGCATCAGCGACTGTCCTGCGCGCGGGCCCGGGCCCCAGACAACGTGTTTGTCGGTCAATTTGTTGCCATGGCCGGGGCGGGCGGAACGGACGAGCGAAAGGATCGCGTCCACGACCTTGTCGCTGACCGGCATCTGGCGGATGAGGGCCTGAACTTCCATCAGGCGTTCGGCATCGATCACGCCGCGTGCTTCGCCAGAGGCGGTGCCTGTCGTATCGAGCAGGATCTGGCGCTCCGCGGCAAGTTCGGGATAACCGACATCCACCTGAAGCAGGAAGCGGTCGAGCTGGGCTTCGGGCAGCGGATAGGTGCCTTCCTGTTCCAGCGGGTTCTGGGTGGCCAGGACGTGGAACGGCTTCGGCAGCTCATAGGTCTGGCCGGCCATGGTGATGTGATATTCCTGCATGGCCTGCAGAAGAGCGGACTGCGTGCGCGGGCTGGCGCGGTTGATTTCATCGGCCATCAGCAATTGCGCGAAAACCGGGCCCTTGATGAAACGGAAGGAACGGCGGCCGTTTTCGTCCTGATCCATGACTTCGGAGCCGAGAATATCCGACGGCATGAGATCAGGCGTGAACTGGATGCGGTTGGCATCGAGGCCGAGCACGGTGCCGAGCGTGGTGACGAGCTTGGTCTTGGCAAGGCCGGGAACACCGACGAGCAATGCGTGGCCGCCCGAGAGGATGGCGAGAAGCGTGTTCTGCACCACTTTTTCCTGGCCGAAAATGACCTTGGAGACTTCCGTGCGGATGGCCGCAATGTCGGAAAGCGCCTTTTCGGCCGAGGCGACGATGGCCTTTTCATCGAGGGTTTCGCCGGTATTCATCACGCCCATGTCGCTCTCCTCATACCTTCGCCGCTGTCACAGTCGCATCCCGGTTTTGCTGCCCGCTGGCCGGGACGGATTTTGCGCTGCATATAGCTTATTGCTCTCTTGGCCGCTGACAAGCGCCATTCGAATGACTATGTCGTGACTTAGTATTTCCTTATCGGCAAAGCGAGACTCGAATATGGCAGCGGAGACGATAAATTCGGCAGGTGATGCGGCGGGGCTGGCGGCGATGATTTCCCGCGCCGCCGAACAGACTGGCGATGCCAAACGCGGGCCGGCCCCGGTGGAACGCTGGAATCCGCCCTTTTGCGGCGATCTCGACATGGAAATCCGCGCCGACGGCACATGGTTCTACCTCGGCACGCCCATTGGTAGGGCGCCGCTGGTGCGGCTGTTTTCCACCGTTCTACGCAAGGATGAGGACGGCAAAACCTATCTCGTAACTCCTGTGGAAAAAGTCGGCATCCGGGTCGTCGATGCGCCTTTCGTCGCCGTCGAAATGAAGGTGACCGTGGGTGAGAAGTATGGCGAGCCGCTGCTCACCTTCCGCACCAATGTCGGTGATGTGGTGGAGGCGGGGCCGGAGTATCCGCTGCGGTTTGAAATTTTCGGAGAAAACCGCGAATTGAAACCCTATCTTCTGGTGCGCGGCCGGCTGGAAGCGCTGATCTCGCGGGCGGTGATGTATGATCTCGTCGCGCTCGGTGAAGTGATCGACGTTGATGGTATCGACATGTTCGCCGTACGCTCGGGCGGGATCGTCTTTCCGGTGATGCCCGCCAATGAACTGGAACGGCTTTCGCAATGACTATGACGACAACGGGCCTCAAGGCTTTTACCGCTAGCGATTTCCGCCGCCGGGTGCTGCAGGAAGGCGAGGGCGTGGCCGAGCGCGAAAATGGCGACCATGTGCTCAATCCGGGCGTGGTTCTCTCTGGGAACGGCATCAGGCTGAAGGATGCCGCCGTGCTGGTGCCCGTTATCGATGACGGCAACGATGCGCGGGTGATCTTCACCCAGCGCACCTCCACTTTGCGCAAACATTCCGGCCAGATTTCCTTTCCGGGCGGCGGCATCGATGCCGAAGACCGCACGCCGGAGGAGGCGGCCCTGCGCGAAACGGAAGAGGAAATCGGCCTTTCCAGGTCTTTCGTGGAAACGGTGGGGCGCCTGCCGGACTATATTTCCGGGACGGGTTTTCGCATCAAGCCGGTGCTGTCGGTCGTCCGTCCCGGCTTTGACCTGACGCTTAATCCAACGGAAGTGGATGAGGTTTTCGAGGTGCCGCTATCCTTCCTGATGGACCCGGCCAATCACGGGCGCGGCAGCCGCATCTTTCAGGGGAAGGAGCGGTTTTTCTATGAAATGCCCTATGGCGAACGCTACATTTGGGGCATTACGGCGGGCATCGTCAGGACGATTTACGAGAGGTTTTATTCATGAGCAGCCTTGCCGGGCGGGACTGGTTCGAAAAACCGGCGCTGAAGCGCATCTTTGCGCTTCTGAATGCCGATGGCGGCGAGGTGCGGATCGTCGGCGGCGCGGTGCGCAATGCGCTGATGGACCTGCCGGTCGTCGATGTCGATCTGGCGACGACGCTCACCCCTGACGTGGTGGTGGCGCGGGCGAAGGCTGCGGGCATCAAGGCGGTTCCAACCGGCATCGAGCACGGCACGGTAACGCTGGTGATCGATGGCGAAGGTTTCGAGGTAACGACGCTGCGTCGTGATGTCGAGACCAATGGGCGTCATGCACAGGTGGCTTTCGGCACCGACTGGCAGACCGACGCCGAGCGGCGCGATCTCACCATCAATGCTCTTTATGCCGATGAAAAGGGCGAGATCATCGATCTTATCGATGGGCTGCCAGATATCGAAACCGGAACCGTGCGTTTCATCGGCGATGCGGCGATGCGGATTTCGGAAGATTACCTGCGGATTCTGCGCTTTTTCCGCTTTTTCGCCCACTACGGCTCCGGCCGTCCTGATGCGGACGGTCTCAGAGCAAGTGCGCGGGCCAAGGACAAGCTGGGTACCCTTTCGGCCGAACGGGTATGGAGCGAGCTGAAAAAGCTGCTTTCCGCGCACGATCCCTCCCGCGCTCTTTTATGGATGCGGCAATCGGGTGTGCTGACGGAAATTCTTCCCGAGACCGAGAAATGGGGTATCGACGCCATTCACGGGCTGGTGGCGACGGAACAGGCTCTTGGCTGGGCGGTGGACCCGATGCTGCGGCTTTCCGCCATCCTGCCGCCCGATAGGGACAGGCTGGTCGCCCTTGCCGCGCGCCTCCGGCTGTCAAAGGCCGAAGCTGCCTATCTTACCCATTGGGCTTCGGCAGCGGCGGCTGACCCCGAACTGAAGGAGACGGCGCTTGACCGGCTGCTTTACCGTCAGGGTGTCGAAGGTGTGAAGACACGGCTGAAGCTTGCGCTTGCCGCCGCCCGTGCCGATGTTTCTGCTGGCGACACGGCCATGCAGAAGGTGGCGCGGCTTTCGACCCTGCTGGCGCGGGCGGAAAAATTCCACAGGCCCGGATTCCCCCTGAGCGGCGTGGATGTGATGGCGGCAGGCGTCGAGGCTGGCCCGAAGGTGGGCGAAGTGCTGAAAAGCCTTGAGGAAAAGTGGATCGACGTCAATTTCTCCCTTGACCGGGCAGCGCTGACCGCCCGGCTGAAGGATATGCTGGAGAATTGAAGTCGCAGCAACGAAGGCGTTGCGGCTTACGCCGCATTCGCTTCGTCGCGGATGCGGGATTTGATGTTCTCGATCATGTTTTCGCGGATGACGGTTTCGCCGTGGGCCGAGCGCATGTGCTCCACCGTGCGGCGGACGACTTCAGCGTCGTCATCTGCGCGCGTATGCCAGGCACAGCCGGGCACGAGCGTTCCGCATTCAAAAAGTCTCATGGTCTTGCCTCCCTGTTTCAGCGAAGGACAGCATTGAAGTGACATGCTGTCCTTCGGTCATGAAACGAAAGTTCGCCGCTTATGTTCCAGAGCGGCGTCCTTCAACCCTGTTCGGCGCCCTATTCGGGCCCCCTATTCGGGCATTGCCCAGCACTGGAACACAGAGGATGTGCCAGCTGCCGGAATTTTTGTACGAGGCATTTCGTCATTGGCTGCCCGCCGTGCCGTTTTTTGTCCGGCAAGGGAGCGTTTCACCTGTTCGACATAAAAGGAATGGGGCAGTTCACGATCACCCGTGGCGCGCATTTCCGCTGCCAGGCGGTCGATCAGATCAGGGGTATCGATGGAATGCAGCGCTTCCTCGACGGAAGCAGAGATAGGCATGCTGTTCGAAGTAATCATGACGATAGCTCCTCCAGTACGTCTGCGGGAGGAGACTACCACTGCCTTGATTTTTCCATAAGTCCTAATTTGCGCTATTTGCGACAAAATGGCTGATGAGCGTCAAATTTGCGTGAGGTTTTTTAAGGCCAGCGCACCACCGGCGGCAGCGAGGACAGAATCGATTCAACGTTGCCGCCCGTCTTCAGGCCGAAGATCGTGCCGCGGTCATAAAGCAGGTTGAATTCCACATAGCGACCGCGGCGGATAAGCTGCTCGTCGCGGTCCTCTTCCGTCCAGTTCTGATTGAAATTGGCGCGGACGATTTTCGGATAAACGAGATTGAAGGCGCGGCCGACATCCTGCACGAAGGTGAAATTGGCGTCCCAGCCGCCTTTTTCCTCATCAGGGTGCAGCCAGTCGAAAAAGATGCCGCCGGTGCCGCGTGGTTCATTGCGGTGCTTCAGGAAGAAATACTCGTCGCACCACGTCTTGTATCGCGGGTAATCGGCAACCGGATGGCGGTTGCAGGTGATTTCGAAGGCGCGATGGAAAAGCTGGGTGTCCGGGTCCTGTTCCGTCCGCCGACGACCGAGAACCGGCGTCAGGTCCGCGCCGCCGCCGAACCAGTGGCTGGTGGTGACGACCATGCGGGTATTCATATGTACCGCGGGCACATTGGGATTGACCGGATGGGCGATGAGCGAAAGGCCGGAGGCCCAGAAGCGCGGGTCTTCTTCCGCACCCGGTATCTGCTTGCGGAACTCGGGCGAAAACTCGCCATGGACGGTGGAGGTGTGCACGCCGACCTTCTCGAAGACGCGGCCTTCCATCATCGACATCTTGCCGCCGCCGCCTTCGCCATTGTCGCGCAGCCAGTCTTTCTGCACGAAACGGCCGGGCTCCTGATCGGAAAGAGGGCCGGTAAGATCGTTTTCCAGGGTTTCGAAGGAGGCGACGATGGTGTCGCGCAGATGCTGGAACCAGGCTTCGGCTGTGGCCTTCTTGTCTTCGATGTCCTCGGGCAAGCCCTTCGGCAAGATTGGCCGTTCCATATCTTCTTTCTCCTGCGGTGAAGTCTGTTCCCGCCGCCTCTAGCAGGTGTTTGCGCCGCGCACAAATACGACTCGCCAAGGCGGCGCGCCGACACTATCTTTATCGATGTAGGTGCCAGAGGTGAATATCATGACGAAATTTGCCGGACCGCCGCCCCTTGATGGGCTGAAGCGCAGGATCGCCAATCATCGCAAGGAACACGAAAGCGCCGGCGGTGAACAAAAGCGTGACGGCATGTTCGTGCGCCAGACCTTCTGTCTCGGCCGCGAGGAAGCCCGCGCCAAGGCGCGCGAATGGTTCGACAGCTTTCCCAAAGCGGCCTATTGGACGGAAGTGGAAAGCTGGCGGCAGCTTGAAGGCGACCGCATCGAATTCACCATGCGGCGGCTTCCCTCGGCCGATTGAGTTAGGCGCGGGGTTCGGCGTAACGCAGGCGGCTTTCGATCAGCACACCGCTTTCATCCAGAATGGGATGCGCCACCGAAACGATATGGGCGTTGATCCGTTTCAGGTCGCGCAGCATGTCGAGATGCAGCGAGCTGGTCTGCATGCTTTCCGTCAGCCCGTCGCGCAGCCGCTCCAGATGCCGGTTGGAGGACTGTTTTTCGAGGCGGCGTATATCCACCTTGCTTTCCATCAACCGGCGGGCAAGCTCGAAATCGCCGGTCACAAGAATGCTCTGGGCGGCGCGCAGGTTCTCGATGGTCATGTCGAACAGGGTTTTCAGCTCCTCATAACCGTCATCGGAAAATTTGAAGCTGTTCAGCACCTTCTTGCGGATCTGCTCGCAGATGCCCTTTTCGATGATATCGCCGATATGTTCGAGATTGATCGCGTAATCGATGATCGCGATCGAACGGCGCGCTTCCTCGTCGCTTAGCCCCTTGCGCCCCAGCTGCGACAGATAGACCTTCACCTCCTGCTGACGGCGGTCGACCTTCTTTTCGAGCAGGGAGACTTCCTGAAGCGGCGCCAGATCATTGTGCTTGAAGGCGTTTTCGGCGCGGATCAGCATCCGCTCGATGCTGTCGCCGACGCTCAAGACCTCACGGGTGGCATTGGCAAGCGCGACCACCGGCATATCCAACGCCTGCTGGTCGAGGAAATTCGGGCCGTCTTCAGCCTTCGGATCGCCCGGCACCAGCTTTGCCATCAGGTCGGATATCAGGCCGGAGAATGGCCAGGCTAGGGCCGCCAGAATGACGTTGAAGATGAGGTGGGCATCGACAGGCAATTTTGCGGGCGAAAGCGGTAATTGCTGCAGGAGTTCCGCCCCATAGGAGGCGAGCGGCATGGCAATGAGGCAGCCGATGGTGCGCACGACAAGATTGCCGATGGTGATGCGCCGCGCCGAGGCGGGGCCGGAAAGCGTGGCGATAACAGGCGGAATGGCGCCGCCGAGATTGGCGCCCAGAATGAGAACGATGATGAGGCCGGTGGAAAGCGTGCCGGTGGCGGCCAGCGACAGGATGAGCACCACGACCGCGAGGCTGGAAGAGGAGACGAAGGCGAGTACGGCCGAGAAGATCAGCGCGACGGGCCATGCTCCATCAAGCAGGCCGATAAAGACGCCGAGAGCCGGCGAGGCCCGCATCGGTTCGGTCGCGCCGCTTAGGAGATGCAGCGACAGCAGCATCAGGCCGATGCCGATCAGCGCGGTTCCGCCGCCCTGTCTGGCGTTGGAACTGCCCTTTTTCAGCACGATGCCCGCAAGGATCAAAAGCGGCGACAGCCATTCCACCCCGGCCGCCACGATCCATGCGGTAACGGCGGTGCCGACATTGGCACCGAGCAGCACCACCTGCGCCATGCGCGGCTTGATGAGGTCACGCTCCGCAAAGGAGGCGACGGTGAGTGCGGTTGCCGTCGAGCTTTGCAGCGCCACCGTCGCAAAAAATCCGGAAAAGAAGGAACGGGGACCGTTCTGGGTGCCGGTGGCCAGCACGCTTCGCAGTTTCATGCCGAAAGCGCGGGTAACGCCGTCCTTGACCTGGGACAGACCGAACAGCAGCAGTGCGACTGCGCCGAGAAGGTTGACGATGACAATGGTGGATTGCATGCGACGTCTCCTCACACCCGCCGGGGCATGGTTCCGGCGAGGGCGATTTTTATTGTCCGGCTAAAGAGTATAGGAGCCTCAACGCCCCCGGTACAGGCCGGGTTGCGACAGTTTTGAAGTAAAAACGGTCAAATTTTGTATTTGCCCGAAAAATTGGCGTTAAAGATGGCGCTTACGCCCATGCCGTCTGGCGCAAAGCCTCGCCGGTGATCATCGCCGCCGACATGGCGACGTTGATGGAGCGCTGGCCCGCCACCATCGGGATGATGATTCGCTCATCCGCCTTTTCATGCACATGGTCCGGTACGCCAGCACTTTCACGGCCGAAAAGCAGGATATCATCCGTGCGGTAAGTGATGTCAGTATAGGGCAGGGCGGCCTTGGTGGAGGCGAGAACGAGCCGGCGGCCGGTGGTTGCCCGCCATTGCTCGAAACGGTCCCAGCTGACATGGCGCGTGAGCGCCGCCGCTGCAATATAATCCATGCCCGCCCGTTTCAGATTGCGGTCGGAAATATCGAAACCGGCCGGCTCGATGATGTCCACGCCGAGGCCTAGACACGCGGCCAGCCGCAGGATGGTGCCGGTATTGCCGGGAATATCGGGCTGGTAAAGGGCAATCCTGATGTCGGGCATGGACTTCTCACTGCGGTTGGAGCGTCCGTCCGATTATCACGGGCGCGGGGCGAGCGACAGGTGCGTTGGGAAAAGTCCCTCCCAGGCGTTGTTCCCGAGCGGATATTCATTCGCGTGACACACAGCGCAGCTACCCATTCACCAACACATTGTCAGGTCTGTCCGGACGATCATGAATGGTCGGGACAGGTCATTTCGAGTCGGATTTTCTGCACGCGACAACAGGAGGATTCCATGTCCGAACGGGTGAATTTCGTCCATCTGACCGATCTGCATATTGGCAATCCGCAGGTGCAGGATGATGATCTTTATTCCGAGACCTCGGCCACGCTTTCCGCGACGCTCGCGCAGATCAAGGCGCTCGTGCCGCCGCCTGAATTCATCGTCGTCAGCGGCGATTTGACCAATAGGGGCGATGCCGGCAGCTATGAAGAACTCAAGCGCCTGATGGCGCAAGCCGAACTGGATGTGCCGGTGCTCTTCGCGCTCGGCAATCACGATCGTCGCGATGGTTTTTATCCGGTGATGCTCGGTCGCCATGAGGATCTGGATGAGCCCTATGATCATGCCGAAGTCATTGCCGGCATCCACATCATCGTCATGGATACCAGCGTTCCCGGCAAGGTCGGCGGGGCTTTCGAGCCCGGGCAGATCGAATGGCTCGAGGATGAGCTGGAAAACCACCCCGAACTGCCGAAGCTGCTGGTGATGCACCATGCGCCGGCGCTTGATTTCGACCGTCCCGATGCGGAGTGGGAATCCCTCTCCTTTGACGATACCGAGGTTCTGGACGAATTGCTGTTCGAGCATGATGTCGTCGGCATTCTGGCCGGCCACATCCATTACGACCGCATGTCGCACTGGCAGGGCATTCCCGTCGTGGTCGGCATCGGCCAGCATTTCGCCACTGACCCGCTGTGGCTGCATGAGGGCGTGCGCATGTTGTCCGGCGCGTCTTTCGCCATTGGCACGATAAGGGATACGGGCCTCACCGTGACTTTTGCGCCCCAGCCTAGCGATCGCCGGGAATTGAAGCGTCATACGCAGGCCGGAATGGCCGAGCTGATTGCCGACTATGAAAACGGCGAAGCGCAGGACGCAGCCGAATAAGGCGACGTCCGCATCGTTTAACGGGCGGAGACCCTGCGGGTCATCTCCGCCCGCTCGCCGTATTGGACGCACTTGCGTGTTTTCTCGCGTATTCGGTGTCTTTCCGACTGGTCATTGCTTAATTTTTGCGCTACAAGGCCATGTCTTCAACACCAGCCAAGGGAGGTTCTCATGCCAAATGACATTCGTATTCGCCTCCCGGCCCCAGTAGTGTCGCTGCTGGCCTAGGTGTTACTCTGCGGCCCGGCCGCGTTTCCCATATTTCGACTCACCATGTGGCTGTTGCGGCCATGTTCAAAGACTTTTCCGTTCCGTCGTGAGCCATATTTGTGTCCGCTCACCATGTCACGATGGAGCGATTGATTGCCGGAGCTTGGCCTATGTTTGGCTGGTTTGAAAAACGCCTCGATCCCTTTCCCGCTTCGGCGCCCTCCGTGGCGCCAAGGAAGCTTTTGCCGTTCCTGTGGCACTATGTGAAGCCCGCATGGCCATGGCTGCTGCTGCTTGGCCTGATGTCCATGGGCATCGCCATCGCCGAAGCCATGCTCTATAAATTCCTAGGCAGTATCGTCGACTGGCTTTCCACGGCCAATCGCGAGACTTTTTTTGCCGATGAGGGCTGGCATCTGATCGTCATGGCCGGGCTGGTGCTATTCCTGCTGCCGCTGATGGGCGCGATCCATACCATGACGATGCACCAGACGCTTGCCGGCAATTTCGGCATGATCGCGCGCTGGAAGATGCATCGTTTCCTGCTGCGCCACTCCATGAACTTCTTCGCCAACGAGTTTGCCGGCCGGGTTTCGACCAAGGTGATGCAGACGGCGCTGGCGATCCGCGAAGTGGCGCTGAAGGTGATCGACGTGTTCGTCTACGCGATCAGCTTCGTCGTTTCGATGCTGTTCATGGTTGCGGCGGCGGACTGGCGGCTGGTCATTCCGCTGCTGGTCTGGCTCGGCATCTATATGGGAATTCTTGCTTATTTCGTGCCGAAACTCGGCCGGCTGGCGCAGGAACAGGCCGATGCGCGCTCGATGATGACGGGGCGGATCGTCGACAGCTACACCAACATCTCGACGATAAAGCTGTTTTCCCATGCGGGCCGCGAGGAAAGATATGCGCGCGAGGGCATGAACGTGTTTCTCGGGACCGTTCACCGCCAGATGCGCAAGATTTCCGGCTTCAACATCCTGATCGACCTCAACAATGCGGTCGTGCTGTTTTCCACTGCAACGCTCGGTCTTTATTTCTGGATGCAGGGTTCGGTCACGGCCGGTTCGGTCGCCATCGCCATCAGCCTTGCCATGCGCGTCAACGGCATGTCGCAATGGATCATGTGGGAAGTCACCTCGCTGTTCGAAAATATCGGCACGGTCTATGACGGCATGTCGATGATGACGAAGCCGCACGATATCGTCGATGTTCCCAAGGCGCCTGAGCTTGCCGCCCCGCAGGGCGCCATCCGTTACGACAACGTCCGCTTCCACTACGGCAAGAACAAGGGCGTGATCGACGGGCTGACGCTCGATATCAAGCCGGGCGAGAAGGTCGGTCTGGTCGGGCGCTCGGGCGCGGGCAAGACGACGCTGATGAACCTGCTTCTGCGCTTCTACGATCTGGAAGGCGGCAGGATCACCATCGACGGCCAGGACATCTCGAAGGTGTCTCAGGACAGCCTGCGCGAGCTGATCGGGGTGGTGACGCAGGATACCTCGCTGCTGCACCGCTCGATCCGCGACAACATCGCCTACGGCCACCCCGAGGCCACCGACGAACAGGTGATTGCGGCGGCGAAGCGGGCAAATGCCTGGGACTTCATCGAGACGCTTGTCGACATGCACGGTCGTCAGGGCCTCGATGCCCAGGTGGGTGAACGCGGTGTGAAGCTCTCCGGCGGTCAGCGCCAGCGTATCGCGATCGCCCGCGTCTTCCTCAAGAATGCGCCGATCCTGGTGCTGGACGAGGCGACATCGGCGCTCGACTCCGAAGTCGAGGCGGCGATCCAGGAGAATCTGTTCTCGCTGATGGAAGGCAAGACGGTGATTGCGATCGCCCACCGCCTTTCGACGCTGACCGAGATGGACCGGCTCATCATTCTCGACAAGGGCCGGATCGTGGAAGCGGGCAGCCATGCGGAACTGGCGGCAATGGGCGGCATTTATGCCGACCTGTGGCGGCGCCAGTCCGGCGGCTTCATCGCCGACCATGAGGCGGAAGTGGCCGCTGAGTGAGGAAAAGCGAAAGGGCGGGGAACATTCCCCGCTCTTTTTCATTTGGGCAATGTTACCGAAATATAATCTCTTCCCGCAGCCTCCGCGGCTGTTCCCGCTCCGGGAATCCGCCTATATCCGCATCATGGTTATTACCCGCATCTTCGAGTTTTTCGAGAACTGGATAAAGCCCTTCGCCCGCAAGGACGATTTGCGGCCGCCTGAAAGCACGTTCGCCTTCATCTGGTTCTATATCTCGCAGGCCAAGGCGCCCTTTTTCGCCATGCTGGTGCTGGGCGGGCTGACGGCGGCCATAGAGGCGGCGCTTTTCTGGTTCGTCGGACGTCTCGTCGATATTCTCGCCACCGTGAAGCCGGAAGAGGGCTGGGCAGGGCTGCTTGCGGCCCACGGCGGCGAGCTGGTCGGCATGCTGGTGCTGATCGGCATCGTGCGTTTTATCGTCACCATGGTGACGGCGTTGGTGGACCAGCAGATCATCACGCCCGGCTTTTACAATCTGGTGCGCTGGCAATCCTATATGCACGTGGCGCGGCAATCGCTGACCTTCTTCCAGAATGATTTTTCAGGCCGCATCGTCACCAAGGTCTGGTCGGGCGGGCAGGCGGCGGGCGATCTCGTCACTTCGCTGATGGAAAGCGTCTGGTTCGTCGGCATTTATTCGGTCTCCATGCTGTTCCTGATCGGTGGGCTGGACTGGCGGCTTGCGGTCGTCGTCCTCGTCTGGGTGGCGATCTTCTCGCTGCTGGCGCGTTATTTCGTGCCACGCATCCGCTACCATTCCAAAGAAACGGCGGAAGCCGCCTCCATGCTTTCCGGTCGCATGGTGGATGCCTATAGCAATATCCAGACGCTCCGGCTGTTCGGGCGCGATGATGCCAATGACCGCTACATGCGGCAGGGCTTCGATATTTTCCAGCATGCGACCATGACGTTCACGCGCTTCATCACCGGCGTGCGCGCTTCCATGGCGCTGCTGTCTGGCGTGATGATCACTTCCATGGCGGCGCTCTGTATCGATCTGTGGCTTTCCGGCAGGATCAGTTCGGGTGCGGTCGCCTTCACGCTGGCGCTGGTGCTGCGCCTCAACTTCCTGCTCGGACGGTTGATGACGCAGTTCAACGGCATCATGCGCAATTTCGGCACGGTGCAGAATGCCGCCGAGCTGATTTCGCAGCCGATCGGTCTCGTCGATGGGCCTGACGCGAAGGCGCTGGAGGTCAAGAAGCCGAGCATCCGTTTCGAAAATGTCAGTTTCCATTACGGGCGGGCGAACGGCGTCATCGACCATCTTAATCTCGATATCAGGGCGGGTGAAAAGGTGGGCATCGTCGGGCGCTCCGGCGCTGGAAAATCCACCCTCGTCAATCTCATCCTGCGTTTCTACGATGTCGAAAAAGGCCGTATCCTGATCGACGGTCAGGATATCGCCGGGGTGACACAGGAATCGCTGCGCGCCCATATCGGCATGGTCACGCAGGATACGTCGCTGCTGCACCGTTCTATCAGAGACAACATCATGTTCGGCCGCACCGACGCGACCGAAGCGCAATTGCAGGAGGCGACGCGCCGCGCCAAGGCGGACGACTTCATCGCAAGGCTCGAGGATCAACGTGGGCGCAAAGGGTTCGACGCGCATGTGGGCGAACGCGGCGTGAAACTTTCCGGCGGCCAGCGCCAGCGCATCGCCATTGCCCGCGTGATGCTGAAGGACGCGCCGATCCTCGTGCTCGATGAGGCGACGTCGGCCCTCGATTCGGAGGTGGAAGCGGCGATCCAGAGCAATCTGGATGAGCTGATGCAGGGCAAGACGGTTCTGGCCATCGCCCACCGCCTGTCGACCATCGCGGCTCTCGACCGACTGATCGTGATGGATCAGGGGCGCATCGTGGAACAGGGCAGCCATTCCGATCTGGTCACGCAGGGCGGTCTTTATTCGGAACTCTGGGCGCGGCAGTCGGGTGGTTTTCTCGCTGCGGACGAGGCGGCGCAGTAAGGCCTTCGACTATTTCCCGATCATGAAATCCGCCATCAGGCCATAATGATTGGAACCGAGGCTATCGGGCAGGCGGGTGATTTTCATGAGCGTTGCCGGTTCGCGGGCGAAGATGTGGTCGATGGCGATGCCGAAGCGACCGGCCTCGGTCGGCCATGTGGCGGGTTCGAAGGTGGCTTTCTTCAGGTCGTTGGCGGCGAGAAAGGCGCGCATATCGGGCGCTATGCTGGACGAGTTGAAATCTCCGGCGAGAATGAGCGGGCCGGTGACGCGAAAGAGGATTTCGCTGACTTCATCCAGTTCATCGCGATGATAATCGTCGAAATAGGGCTTGGTGATGTGGCCTGCGGCGAGCGTCAGTTCCGTGCCGTCGAGGTCGATATGGGCGATGGCAAACCGGTCGCGGCGCAGATCGCTGAGACTGTGGAAACGGCCTTCCTGCAATGGTCTTTTTGACAGGATGACCAGATCGCATCCGGATGTGCCTGTGTAACAGCCCAGCCTGTGCGGGTAGGTTTGCTGCAGACGGGGCAGAACCGATTGCAATGCCGCCGCCTCGAAGAGATAGACGGCATCCGCGCCCGATTCGAGAATTTTGTCGGCAATCGCATCCGCATTGGCGGCATTGTCCATCAAGACGTTGAAGGATAGCAGCCGAAACGGCTTTGCATCAGGCGCAGCGGTGGCGGATGTGGAAAATTCCGTCAGCATCGCCACGGCATGGATGGCGAGTGCCAGCGACCAGACCACAAGCAGAGCCGAAACCGCATCGCGCGTCAGCCAGAAGACGAGGCATGACAGCAGGATACAGGCGAGTGCGATGTGAAGCTGGAAACTGGTGACGAAGGCGAGAAGCCAGAAATCGGTGATGTAGCGCAGGCTGGCGATAAACAGAACGGCAGCCACTGCCGTGGAGACCATGCAAGAGAGCTTCGCCGTCATCCGAATCCCTGCTTTCCGAGCTCTCCCTTGAAGTCTCCTAACATGGGGCATGGATGCGCACAATGTTGCCCGCCTGCCAAGGGCGGCGAAAAAATGCGAGCCAAATCGGCCCCCTCCGGCAGAATTACGGCGGCTTTGTGTGCTTTGCTCTTGCCAAGTCGGTCAATATTTTGCGATCAAACAGAGTGACGCGGTTTCTTAATGCCGCAGTTGTGTCCAGGACGATGGGACGGAGTTTGTCCTGGATCAAATCATAGCGGGAGGACTCATGCGATTTACGGCAAAAACAGCGCAGAGGATGGTGTAGCGGTGAGCGAGCACGTAACCAATCACGACGCTTCGGGTGAACCGACCCGTCGCGATTTTCTTTACCTAGTGACGGGAATGGCGGGCGCTGTCGGTGCCGCCGCAGTTGCATGGCCTTTTATTGACCAGATGCGTCCCGATGCATCGACGCTGGCGCTCGCCTCCATCGAGGTGGATGTCACGGCGGTCGAGCCGGGCATGTCGCTCACCGTCAAGTGGCGCGGCAAGCCGATTTTCATCCGCAACCGCACGGAAAAGGAAATCGAGGAAGCCAAGGCCGTCGCTCTCGGCGATCTGAAGGATCCCGTGGCGCGCAATGCCAATGTTGCCCCCGATGCGCAGGCGACGGATATCGACCGTTCCGCCGGCGAGGGTAAGGAAAACTGGATCGTCATGATCGGTTCCTGTACCCATCTCGGTTGCGTTCCGCTCGGCCAGGCCGGCGATTTCGGCGGGTGGTTCTGTCCCTGCCATGGCTCGCACTACGATACGGCGGGCCGCATACGTAAGGGTCCGGCGCCGGAAAACCTCGCCATCCCGACATTTGCATTCACATCCGATACCGTGATCAAGATCGGATAAGGGGACAGTTATTCATGAGTGGTCATTCCAGTTATCAGCCGTCCACCGGCATCGAAAGGTGGATCGATTCGCGGCTTCCCTTGCCGCGCTTGATCTATGACAGCTTCGTTGCCTATCCTGTCCCGCGTAACCTGAACTACGCCTACACCTTCGGCGCGATGCTTTCCGTGATGCTGATCGTTCAGATCCTCACCGGTGTCGTGCTGGCCATGCATTATGCGGCCGAAACGACGGTTGCCTTCAATTCCGTCGAAAAGATCATGCGTGACGTCAACCACGGCTGGCTGCTGCGCTACATGCATGCCAATGGCGCGTCGTTCTTCTTCATCGCAGTTTACCTGCACATTGCCCGCGGCCTTTATTACGGTTCCTACAAGGCGCCGCGCGAAATCCTCTGGATTCTCGGCTGTGTGATCTATCTCCTGATGATGGCGACGGGCTTCATGGGCTACGTTCTGCCCTGGGGCCAGATGTCCTTCTGGGGCGCGACCGTCATCACCGGCTTCTTCACGGCTTTCCCGCTCGTGGGTGAATGGATCCAGCAGTTCCTGCTCGGTGGCTTTGCGGTTGATAATCCGACGCTGAACCGCTTCTTCGCGCTGCATTACCTGCTGCCCTTCATGATCGCGGGTGTCGTCGTCCTGCACATCTGGGCGCTGCATGTGACCGGCCAGACCAACCCGACCGGTGTGGAAGTGAAGAGCAAGACCGACACGGTTCCCTTCACGCCCTATGCGACGCTCAAGGATGCGCTCGGCGTTTCGGTGTTCCTCATCGCCTATGCGTGGTTCATCTTCTATATGCCGAACTTCCTCGGCCACCCTGATAACTACATCATGGCGGACCCGCTGAAGACGCCGGCGCATATCGTGCCGGAATGGTATTATCTGCCGTTCTACGCCATGCTGCGCGCCATCACCTTCAACATCTGGATCATCGATTCCAAGCTCGGCGGCGTTCTCGTCATGTTCGGCGCGATCATCGTGCTGTTCTTCCTGCCCTGGCTCGATACGTCGAAGGTTCGTTCCGCCGTCTATCGTCCCTGGTACAAGATGTTCTTCTGGCTGTTCGTGGTGAATGCCATCATGCTCGGCTGGCTGGGCTCGCGCCCGGCGGAAGGCATCTACGTCATCATGTCGCAGATCGGCACGCTTTATTACTTCGGTTTCTTCCTCGTCATCATGCCGATCCTCGGTTTGGTCGAAACGCCGCGGCGTATTCCGAATTCGATTACCGAGGCCGTTCTTGCAAAGAACGCCGCCAAGACGGGTGCCGCGCCTGCGGCCACAGAAGTCTGAGCGCGAAGGAAGGATGACGACAATGAAGAAGCTTGTAACAAGCATCGCGCTTTTCGCCGCCATCGGCTGTTCCGTCACCGTCGCTTCGGCGGCGGAGGAGAGCCATGATCTCGCCACCAAGACGGAACATGCGATTGCCGGGGGCCACTTCCCGGTCATCAAGCCCGAAGAGCAGAGCTGGTCCTTTGCCGGACCCTTCGGCAAATATGACAAGGGCCAGCTGCAGCGCGGCCTGAAGGTCTATAAGGAAGTCTGCTCCGCCTGCCATTCCATGAGCCTCGTTTCCTTCCGCACGCTGGGGGATCTCGGTTATTCGGACGAGCAGGTGAAGGCTTTCGCCGCGGAATATGAAGTCCAGGACGGTCCGAACGCCGACGGCGAAATGTATAATCGCAAGGCCGTGCCATCAGATCATTTCCCTTCGCCGTTCCCGAACCATGAGGCGGCCGCTGCCGCCAATGGTGGCGCTGCGCCGCCCGACATGTCGCTGCTCGCCAAGGCGCGCGGGGTGGAGCGCGGCTTCCCGCAATTCGTCATCGACATGATCCCGATCATCGGTGGCTATCAGGAAGGCGGCCCGGACTATATCCACGCGCTGCTGACCGGATATCAGGACCCGCCGGCCGGTGTTGAAGTGTCGGAAGGCACGCATTTCAACCCGTATTTCGTCAGCGCGGCGTCGCTGAAGATGGCGCCGCCGATCAGTGCCGATCAGGTGACCTATGACGATGGCGCGCCGCAGACCGTGGACCAATATTCCAAGGATGTCTCCGCCTTCCTGATGTGGGCCGCAGAGCCGCATCTGGAACAGCGCAAGCGCACCGGTTTCATGGTCATGGTGTTCCTGTTCATCTTCACGGCGCTGATCTATCTCACCAAGAAATCGGTCTACGCCAACAAGGAACATTGATAGGTATTCAGATGCCTGCCAATCATCGGCCCCCGCGGTCTTCCGCGGGGGCCTTTTCATGTGTTCAGGGGGAGATGGTGGAAATGACAAAAATCGCAGCGGCGGTTGCCTGTGTGGCTCCATCCGTTTTGAAGTAACGGGCGAGCCCGGCAATCCACACACCTGCTCCTGCGATATCTGCCAGCGGCATTCCGGCGCCCCCAGCCTTGCCTGGGTGGAGTTCGAGAGGGATGCGGTGACATGGACGGGAGAGGGCGGCGCGCCCTCGACTTTCCGATCCTCCGATTATTCCAGCCGGGCTTTCTGCCCGGTCTGCGGCAGCACGCTCGGCGCCATTGATGACGCACCGACCGTCGCGCTGGTCTCGGGAAGCTTCGATGACAGAGATGATGAGGCGTTGCGGCCCCTGTCGTATTCCTTCGAGGATGTCTGCCCGGCCTGGGCGCGGATCAAGGGAATGTCACCCGCGGAGTGAGCGCCGGTCCTTTTTAGTTGGTCCGCAGCCGTCAAGTTGATAGGGTAATCCGAACCTTCTGATCCACTTCCCTTGTCTTAACTGGAAATACCATGACCGTTATCGCTTCGGAGCTTTCCGCTGCCATCCGTTCCATTCCCGACTATCCGAAGCCGGGCATCATCTTCAGGGACATCACGACACTGCTCGGCAATCCACGGGCTTTCCGCCGCGCGGTGGACGAACTCGTGCAGCCCTACGCGGGAACGAAGATCGACAAGATTGCCGGCATGGAAGCACGCGGCTTCATTCTGGGCGGGGCGGTGGCGCATCAGCTGTCGGCTGGTTTCGTGCCGATCCGCAAGAAGGGCAAGCTGCCGCACACCACCGTGCGTGTCGCCTACAGCCTTGAATACGGCGTCGACGAAATGGAAATGCATGTGGACGCGGTACAGCCGGGCGAAAAGGTCATTCTGGTTGACGATCTGATTGCCACCGGCGGCACCGCTGAAGGCGCGGTCAAGCTTTTGCGGCAGATGGGTGCGGAGATCGTTTCCGCCTGTTTTGTGATCGACCTGCCCGATCTCGGAGGCCGCAAGAAGCTGGAAGATCTGGGTGTCGAGGTGCGAACGTTGGTGGAGTTTTCCGGCCATTAAGGCTGAAAGACTGATCAGGGCTGCTGCGGCAGCCCGCTTTTTTCATCCCGTCTTCCGTAAGGCGATCCAAGTCCAGCGGACGCCCAGAGCGCGGTTTCCTGCCTGAATGGAGGCGACTTCTGCCTGGCGGATCAGCGTGAAACCGAGACGGGCGGCTTCGCCTGTCGTTTCCGCCGGTGAAATGGCAAAGGCGCGGCGACCTTCGGGGGCGGGGCCGTGGCGCAGCGACATGATCAGCAAGCCGCCCGTCGCCGTCATTTCCGCAAGGCTCTCCATCGCGGCTTGCCTTGCCTCGTAGTCGACGTGGTGCCAGACGCCGCACAGGACGACCAGATCGAAGACGCCGTGCAGACGGGCTTTCGCGAGGCCGGGTAAACTGTCGTCCAGCCACGTAATCTTATCCGATGGATGTAATTGCATGCCGGGTTCGCGAAGCTCGCTGACGGGCTCGACTGCCAGAACATCGTGACCCTGCGCCGCAAACCAGGCGGCGTCGCGGCCGGTGCCGCTGCCGATATCTGCGATCCGGCACGGTGTCGACGGCAGCAGGTCGATGACGGGCGTGTAAATCTCCCGGCAGTCGAGATTATCGAATCTGGAAATCAGCTCCGGCGTTGCCGCCTCGGCATAACCCTTGAGAATATCATCCATATTGACCTGCCCGCCGTGATGCCTGCTTTGAAGCTATCGCGGCGGGGTGATATGGGCCAGCCCCTATTCGAACTCCAGCACGCCGCTGCGGAAGGTCAGCACCGTGTCTCCAGACTGGTTCACGCCCTCATTGAAGGTCGTGTTCAACCAGATGCCGGCCCTTGATTCCAATGGGCGGGTGTCGAGCAGGGTGACGAAGTAGGTGACATCGTCTCCGGCGAAGACCGGTTTTTTCCATTTGAGTTCGCGAAAGCCGGGGGAGGGGCCGAGTTTTGGCGGCTCCAGGCCCTGTTGCTTCAACCTTTTTACCTCTTTCATCCAGTGAGAGAGAAAACATTTCATCCAGCCTGCACCGGTGTGCCAGCCGGAAGCACAAAGCCCACCGAAAACGCTGTTCTTGGCTGCTTCGGCATCGAGGTGAAAAGGCTGCGGATCGAAATCGCGGGCGAAGCGAATAATGTCTTCGGCGGAAAAATGCAGCGTATCGAGGGTGACGCGTTCGCCGATCGGGGAAAGTTCTGCCAGTTTCATGCCGTAACGCCTCCATTACCGCGCATCAGGAACATGACGGTGTTTTCCCCGTGCGACACCAGAACGCCGCGCTGGTTATAAAGCTCGTGGCGTAATTTCACGAGGCCGATGCCGGGGCGCGAAGCGGAAGGGCGCTGCTCCAGCACGATGGATTTTCCCGAAAGCGTATCACCAGCCAGAACCGGTTTCTTCCAGTCGACGTAGTCGATGCCGGGGCTGCCCTGTGAGGTCGAGTCCGAGATATAGCTGTCGGCCATCATCCGCATCAGCAGGCTGCAGGTGTGCCAGCCGGAAGCGGCGAGCCCGCCGAGAATGCTCTGGCGCCCGGCCTCTTCGGACAGGTGCATGGGTTGGGGATCGAATTCACTGGCGAAAGCAACGATCTGCTCTGCGGAAATCGATTGCGGTCCAAGGGGAAATTCCTGCCCTACGGGAAAATCCTCATAGGCATAAGTCGCGACCGGCGTCATGGCGTCCTCCCTTCGCACAGTCAAGGTCGGCGCATCTAAGATGATTTTTCCCTTTACGTAAAGGTCAAATCTAGGGTGCGGTCATATTCGTGAAGAGGCGTTTGGGCGAGCGGGTGCGCCTTTCGCCTTCTCCCCGAGGGGGAGAAGGTCGCGGCAGCGGGATGAGGGGGCAAGGGTCGTGATATCAGGAGAGCTAGCCCCCTAATCCGACCCTCCGGGCCACCTTCTCCCCGGCGGGGAGAAGAAACGGTGGCGACGCGGTGCCACCCTGGACGTTAAAAGAAACGACTTGGCCTTTCCCTGCTCCGGGCCGGATCAGGTATTAAAGCGGAAGTGGATGACGTCGCCATCCTGAACCACATATTCCTTGCCTTCATCGCGGGCCTTGCCGGCTTCCTTCGCGCCGACTTCGCCCTTGAAGGCGACATAGTCGTTGTAAGCGATGGTGTTGGCGCGGATGAAGCCGCGTTCGAAATCGGAGTGGATGACGCCGGCGGCCTGCGGGGCCTTGGTGCCGCGCTCGATGGTCCAGGCGCGGCATTCCTTCGGGCCAACGGTGAAATAGGTAATGAGGTCGAGCAGCTTGTAGCCGGCGCGGATCAGGCGGTCGAGGCCCGCTTCTTCGAGGCCGAGGGCGGAGAGGAATTCCTTCGACTCTTCATCGGGAAGCTGTGCGACTTCGGATTCGATCGCCGCGGAGATGACGACGGATTCTGCGCCCTGGGCTTTCGCCATTTCGGCAACGGCCTTGGTGTGTTCGTTGCCGTCGACGGCGTCGCTTTCGGCGACGTTACAGACGTAGAGAACCGGATGCGCGGTCAGGAGGTTGAGGCCCTGAAGGATGCGCAGTTCTTCGGCATCGAGCGTGGAGAGCAGGGTGCGGACCGGCTTGCCTTCGTTCAGAAGCTTCAGCGAAGCTTCCATCAGCGGCAGCTGCGCCAGCGATTCCTTGTCCTTGCCGGTGGCGCGCTTGCGGGTCTGTTCCGTGCGGCGCTCAAGGCTTTCGAGATCGGAGAGCATCAGCTCGGTCTCGATGGTTTCGGCATCGGCCACGGGGTTGATGCGGCCTTCGACGTGGGTGATGTCATCATCCTCGAAGCAGCGCAGAACGTGAACCACGGCGTCCACTTCGCGGATATTGGCGAGGAACTGGTTGCCGAGGCCTTCGCCCTTCGATGCACCGCGTACCAGGCCGGCGATGTCGACGAAGGAGATGCGGGTAGGGATGATTTCCTTCGAGCCGGCAATGTCGGCGAGGATTTTCATGCGCGCATCCGGAACCGCCACTTCGCCGGTATTCGGCTCGATGGTGCAGAAGGGATAGTTGGCGGCTTGTGCCGCTGCCGTTTTCGTCAGCGCGTTGAAGAGAGTGGACTTGCCGACATTTGGCAATCCAACGATACCGCATTTGAAGCCCATGGCTTGAAACCTGTCCGTTTGAAAGAATTCGTTGAGGAGCCTTTTGCGGAAAGGGCAGGGCAAGGTCAAGCCCGCGGGCCGATTTGGGTGGGCAAAGCCCCTTTAATGGTGAGGAATTTCGGGCAGGCTTGCCGATGGCGTGGTTGCGGCGCAATATAAGCGGGTCAAGCGATCGATCTTTCGTCATCAACGGGGTTTCCCATGAACAACCGCGATGAGCGACAGGCACGAGCGGCCATGATGAGTGACAGTCCTGTCGATCTCAAGCCAAAACCGAAAGTCAAACCAAAGCTGGAGCGGCCGAAGCTCTACAAGGTCATTCTGCTGAATGACGACTATACGCCGCGCGATTTCGTAACCGTGGTCCTGAAGGCCATCTTCCGTATGAGCGAGGAGACCGGCCACCGGGTGATGATGACGGCGCATCGCTTCGGCAGCGCGGTTGTCGTCGTCTGCGAGCGGGATATTGCCGAGACCAAGGCCAAGGAAGCTACCGATCTCGGCAAGGAAGCGGGATTTCCGCTGATGTTCACCACCGAGCCCGAGGAGTGAGCGTTAATCCTGCCTTATCTGGAAACCCGTCTTGTTCTGCACGAAGCCGCAGCTTTCGTAAAATGCATGGACCTCCGGGCGCTGCCGGCCGGTCAGCAGCATCACCTTGTAGCAATTCGCCGCAAAAGCGACCTCGACGGCATGGCGCACGACCGCCCGGCCATATCCGCGGCCGCGACGGGTTTCCAGCGTCACCACGTTTTCGATAAGGGCATAGGGACGGGCGGCGCGCGTCAGGTTCGGAACAATCTGCAGCGTGGCGGTGGCGACCGCTTCTCCGCCTTCGGTCGCAAGAAACACGGTCAGGCCCGGCTGGGCGAGCATGGTCGCGAAAGCCGTATCTGCTTCTTCTGTCGTCATTTCCGGATCGGACGGATTGAGCGCCCGGTAAAGTTCAAGCAGTCCAGCCAGATCGCCGGCTTGGGCTTCGCGCAGGACGATGGTCTCCGAAGACATTGGTGATCTAGTCCTTCTTGCCGAACATACGCTTCAACATTTCGGCCATCGGGCCGGTTTCCGGCAGTTTTTTCGGCTGGGCGCTGTTGCGTGCCTGATGGATATGGGATTGCGCGGCGGGTTTGGCTGCCTTGGCCGGCTTCTCGGCTTCCGGCTTGCTGCCCGTGGCCAGCGCCAGCTTGTTCATCAGCTGTGAATCCTCTGCTTTCACCAGCATGGCGGCATTGTCGGCAATGGCGTCCAGAAGCGGATCGAGCCAGACGCGGTCGGCCTTGGCGAAGTCCCCGAGGACGTGACCGTGCACCCGCTCCTTGTCGCCGGGATGGCCGACGCCGAGGCGCAGACGGCGGTATTCCTTGCCGCAATGGGCGTCGAGCGATTTCAGGCCGTTGTGGCCGCCATGACCGCCGCCAGTCTTGATGCGGGCGCGGCCGGCCGGCAAATCAAGTTCATCATGAATGGCGATGATGTCTGCGGGTGCAAGCTTGAAGAAGCGCATGGCTTCGCCGACGGATTCACCCGAAAGGTTCATGTAGGTCAGCGGCTTCATCAGCAGGACCTTTTCGCCGCCGATCTCGCCTTCGGAAATCTCCGCCTTGAATTTCTTCGACCAGGGCGCAAAAGAAGGCAGGCGCTGCAGCGCATCGACGGCCATGAAGCCGATATTGTGGCGGTTTCCCGCATATTGCGCGCCGGGATTGCCGAGTCCTGCGATGATCTTCATGGGGCATGTCCGCATGTTGCCAGATGATGCTGTTGTCACCACCCCGAAATCCGCCGGCTGTCAATCTTTTTATGGATTTAGGGCTTTTTATGCAGTTTGGATGGGTCAGGGGCTGACGAGATTGTAGCGGTCGAATATCCGCTGCTGCGTTCCATCGGCGATCAGCCGGTCCAGCCGGGCCTGTAATTTTGCGATGACCTCGTCGGGCACGCTTTTGTTGCAGGCAAGCCCAAGCTGTTGCCGCGTAAACGTTATCACCTCCCTGAACGTATCGGCGGGCAGGCTTTTGAAAGTGCTTTCAGACATGGGCATCAGGTCGATGCGGCCGGCTTCCAGCTTGTGAAGCGTGATCTCGAAATCCGCACCGACATCCACCTGCGGGAAACCGAGCTTTTGCAGCAGCGCTTCAGTGTAGTCGCCACGCTGGGTTCCCACCCGATATTTCCTGGCCTCATCAAGACTGGAGGCTTCGACATTCGCCTTGCGGCGCGCCACGAGGATATTGCGGTCGATATGGATCGGCGTGACCCATTTGAACTGCTTTTCCCGCTCCGGTGTTCTCGCAGCGGCAAAGACGCAATGCATGGCCTGTGTGCTGGCCAACGCAATGGCTCGCGCCCAGGGCATGACGGCGACCTCGTAACTGGTGCCGGTATCCTCGAGCACGATCTTGAGCTGGTCGAAATAGACGCCGCGCACGCTGCCGTCGCTCGCCTGCAGATTATAGGGTGGGTAGACCTCGGTCGTCAGGAAGAGCTTGGCCGCGCTGGCCGGAGCGGCGAGAGCAAGAAAGATCAGACAAAAGCGGATCAATCCCATTGCGGCCCCCTGCCGGTTCACGCTTGCCGCGCCGCAATGCGGCTTTTCCCGGACGCGATGTCGAGGGAGGTGATCAGCCTTTCGACCGGCTGCGGGCGTGCGAAGAAATAACCCTGCCCGAAATCCGCGCCTATATCGGTCAGAAGTTCCTTCTGCTCTTCCGTCTCGACGCCCTCTGCAATGACGACACAATTCATCTTGTGCGAGATGGCCGCGATGCCTTCGACCAGCATGCGGTTTCGCTGCCTGATTTCCATCGTGTCATCACAGATCGAGCGGGTGAAGGACTGGTCGATCTTGACGATATCGACCGGGAAACGGCTGAGATAGCTGAGCGAGGAATAACCCGTGCCGAAGTCATCCAGCGCGATGCGGCAACCGAGCTGATGGATGGCATTGAGGATCGCCCGGATTTGCGGATCGTCTTTCATGATGACGGCTTCGGTGATCTCGATGACCAGTCGTCTGGGAAGAATGCCGTGGCGGTGCAGAACACCGGCGATGCGCGTCGGCAATCCCGGCTCGAACTGCAGCGGCGAAAAATTCACGGCTACATAGGTCTGTTCCATGCCCGGCAGGCGCGACAGTCTGGCGAGATTGGCGATCGACTGATCGAGAATGACATTGCCGATGCGCTGGATGGTGCCGTTTTCTTCCGCGAGGCTGACAATGGCGGCCGGAGAAAGCAGGCCCTTGTCCGGGTGGTTGAGGCGCAGCAGCGCCTCGAAACCAGCCGTCTGGCCGGTTGAAAGATCTTGAATCGGCTGGAAATAGGCCTCGAACCAGTCCTCGGAAAGCGCCTGTGCGATATCCCGCTCCAGTTCTGCATGTTCCCGGGCCCGGTCCATGATCGAGCTGTCGAAGACCTGCGAGCCGTTCTTGCCCGTCCGCTTGCGGGTATACATCGCCATGTCGGCATTCTGCAAAAGCTCTGACGCGCTGGAGGCGTGCAGGGGATAGACCGCCATGCCGATGCTGGCGCTGAGACGTATGCTGTTGTTCTCGATCTCGAAGGGCGTATCCAACATGGTGCAGATACGCTCGCAGAATTGCAGGGCGCGCTCTTCCACCTTGTCGCCGGCCAGAAGAATGGCAAATTCGTCGCCGCCAAGACGCGATGCGCTGTCCAGCGGCGTCAGCAGCGGCTCGAGCTTCAGCGTGAATTGTTTGAGAACAGCGTCGCCTGCGGCATGGCCAAGATTGTCATTGATCGCCTTGAACCGGTCGAGGTCGATGAAGAGGCAGGCGAGTTCGCTGCCGTTGCGGTCCGCATCGCGGATCTGCAGATCGAGAATGGCCTCGAAGCCCTGACGGTTGAAGAGGCCGGTCAGATGGTCGGAAATGGCCTGCTGGCGATTGCGCTTTTCCGACTGGCGCAATTCGGTCACGTCGGTCATGACGCAGAGGCATGTGCTCTGATGCGCCGCATCGCCGGAATCAAGGGCCTTTTCGAGGATGAGTGCGTCCATGACGCTGCCATCCATGCAATGGAAACGCACGGTGATGCCGCTATGCGAGGTATCGGGCAAGGGGTGCGCTGTCTTGCGCTGCTGAAACAGAAGCCGGTCATCGGGGTGGATGAGATCGGCAAAATTCAGCCCGAGTATCCGGGTACGGTCGTAGCCCGTCGCCTGCACCCAATAGTCACTGACGGCGGCGATGCGGTCGTGCCTGTCGAGTGAGAACAGCATGGCGGGCGTGCGGTTGTAGATTTCCGTCTTTCGCTCATGCGCGTTCTTGATCTCCAGCTCTTCCTTTTCGAGCTGTGTCTGCATTTCGTTGAAGCTTTTCGCCAGCCGGCCGATTTCGTCCTTCGAGCGCCAGTCGACGTGATGGCGCGAACCGAGACGCCGCGTTGCCTCTATCGCGGCCGCCAGCCGCATCAGCGGGCGGATGACCATGAAGCGATTGCCGGCGACGGCGGCAAGAACGATGGCGAGGACGGCGAGGATAAAAATCGTGATGAAGGCCAGTTCGTTGCGGCTGAGAGAGGTCAGAAGGCTGATATCGTCATAATAGACCGTGAGTTGCCCGACCGTGACGGAGCCTTTCGTGGTCTTGTAGGTCACCTCACGCGTCGTCGAGGCGGCATCCTGAATGATGTCGCTGCCGGCGGTCTGGACGATATCGAGCTGGCCGGACGTATCCTTGACCTCGACCATGCGGATCACGGGGTCGGAAACGAGGGTGCCGGTAATCTGGTTTATGGTGTCGTCATCAAGGTCCCACAGGGGGCGGGCAAGCGCCTGTGCATTGGTCGACAGCAGAATTTCAAGGTGGTTACGCTGGCTGCGAATGGCTTCGTGGTAGGAAAGCGTCAGCAAAAGCGTGAAGAGCGGGGCGACCACTGTAAGAAGTGCGCCGGAAACAATCGCGATAAAGCGACTTTCGACGGAATGAGCCATGTTCGATTGCAGCTACCCTTTGCCCCAGACTTGCTGCGCCCGTTTCGTCTGTCCGGAGAGGTTTTGCGAAGGTTTTCGGCAAGAGCCTGTTTTCCCATCCCATTTCCTCAGCCCGGCCGGTGTTCCACGACAGCGCAAGGGTATCGTTTCATGGAAGTGTTAATCGACGCTGAAACGGGTTCCGTATCATGCGTGGGCGGCAAGCTTTCTGGTTTTAAAGTTCATAAAAACTAAAAGGCCCGTTCCGAAAACGGAACGGGCCTCATTCTTCAAAGCTATCGGGCCTTGCGGCCGCCGATTATTCCTCGGAAGCTTCTTCAGTCGTTTCTTCTGCGACGCCGCCAGCCGGAGCAACGATCGTTGCGATCGTGAAGTCACGGTCGGCAATAACCGGCGTGATGTTCTTCGGCAGCTTCACATTCGAAATGTGAACGTTGTCGCCGATCTTCAGACCAGCGAGATCAACAGTGATGAATTCCGGAATGTCGTTGGCCGGGCAGTGGAATTCCACCGTGTGACGAACGATGTTCAGAACGCCGCCGATCTTGATGTCCGACTTTTCTTCGTTGACGAAGTGAACCGGAACTTCAACGTTGACGAGCGTGTTGCCCGAAACGCGCAGGAAGTCGACGTGCATGGTGAAGTCGCGGACCGGATCAAGCTGGTAATCCTTCGGGAGAACCTTGATCTTCTTGCCGTCGACGTCGATGATCGCAACCGTCGTCATGAAACCGCCAGCATGGATACGCTTGGTGACTTCGTTGGTCGACAGGGCGATGGAAATGGGGGCCTGCTTGTCACCATAGATGACAGCGGGAATCAAACCGTTGCGGCGAAGTTCACGAGAGGACCCCTTACCAACTCGTTCGCGCGCCTCGGCCTTGAGCTCATACGATTCTTTGCTCATGGCAATTCCTTTCGAGGTTATATGGAGAGTTCATGCCGAACGAAGCGGCCTGAACCGGAGAGGCCAAGGGCCATCCCGCCCGCGTTGCCTCCAAGGGTGTCTACACGGGTGCGGGCGCTATAATACAAACGGAAGCCAAAGACAAGAGTGGCCCCGTTTTCACGGGCGCCGCTTTATAATTTTATTAGTATTCACTAATTCATCCGTGTGTTGCAACTTTTAATATATGCTTATCCATCCACATAAACCGGGTGAAAACTTGGCGAATGATATGGCTGCGCAGAATTCCAATTGCGTAGATGACAATGCTCAAAGTTCTCCAGTGCCTCACCATCGATCACGACTATCGATACACCGTCGCAGCGGTCTTCGTCTGCATGCTGGGTAGTTTCGTTTCGATGCGCCTTTTTTCAAAAGCACGCTTGGCAACGGGGGTGCAGAAGGTCAACTGGCTGTTTCTGGCGGGCGTCAATGGCGGGGCGGCGATATGGACCACCCATTTCGTGGCGATGCTGGGCTATGTCGCCGCGGGTGACGTGGGATACGATCCCTATCTGACCGGGCTATCGCTTCTGATCGCCATTACCACAACGACTGCCGGCTTCGGCATTTCCGCCTATGGCGGGCGCAGCGTGCTGGTGGAAGCTGGCGGCATGATCCTCGGCCTCGGCATTGCGGCGATGCATTACACCGGCATGGCTGCCTATAATGTTCAGGGCATGATTTTCTGGGATCAGGCCTATGTCATCGCCTCGCTGGTGCTAGGGGCGGTGTTCGGCGCCATTGCGGTCAATCGCATTGCCCGGCCTCTCAACCGTTTCTGCCAATATAGCGCGGTGGCGTTTCTCATCCTCGCCATTGCCTCGATGCATTATACCGGCATGGCCTCGATGTCCTTCGCGTTTGACCCGCGCATCATCATTCCGGAAAATCTGCTGCCGCCGGCCATCATGGGCGGAGGCGCCATTGCGGTGACGCTGCTGCTTCTGGCGCTCGGGCTTTCCACTTATGTCATCGACGCCCAGTCCACCCAGCAGGCGGTTGCCCGCTATCGTCATCTTTCGCTGCACGATCCGCTGACGGGCATTCCCAACCGGGCGGCATTCATCGAGCATCTCAATCGTCGCACGCGACATGTCTCGCTGGGCGCGCATACCGCGCTTCTGTCGATCGATCTCGACCGTTTCAAGGAAATCAATGACGTGCATGGCCATGCGGCGGGCGACGCCGTGCTGCGCGCCATCGCCGACCGCGCGAGTTCCGTGCTGAAAGCCGGGGAGTTCCTGGCGCGCATGGGCGGCGATGAATTCGTGGCGATGACCCATTCCTATTATACCCGCGCCGATGGCGCGGAATTCGCCCAGCGATTGATCGAGCAGATCAGCAAGCCGGTGGAATGGAACGGGCAGACATTTTCGGTTGGCGCAAGTGTCGGCATATCGGTTCGCAATACCGGCTCCATCGATGCCGATACGCTGATGGCCCAGGCGGACGTCGCCATGTACCGGGCAAAAAGTGGTACGTCGGACACCATATGCTTTTACGACAAATCCATGGACGAGGCCGCGCGTGAGCGTAACGTGCTTGCCGTCGCCATGCGCAGCGGCCTCGCCAATAACGAGTTCGAGCTTTATTACCAGCAGCAGAACGATACCAGGAGCGGCAGCATTGTTGGTTTCGAAGCGCTTTTGCGCTGGAACCATCCGGAACGCGGCATGGTCTCCCCGACCGAATTCATTCCGATCGCGGAACAGACCGGCTTTATCGTCGAACTGGGCGAATGGGTTCTGCGAGAAGCCTGCGTGCAGGCCGCTCAGTGGAAAAAATCGCTTGCCATCGCCGTAAACGTCGCGCCGCAGCAGCTTGCGGACAATGATTTCCCTGACAAGGTTGAGAAAATTCTCGCCGAGACAGGGCTTGCGCCGGAAAGGCTCGAGCTGGAAATCACCGAAGGCAGCATTATTGCCGACCATCGCCACGCGCTCCTTACCATTCGCAAACTCAAGTCGCTCGGCGTCAAGATCGCGATGGACGACTACGGCACGGGTTATTCCTCGCTTTCGACCCTGCAGAGTTTCCCCTTCGACAAGATCAAGATCGACCGCGCCTTCATTGATGGCCTGTCGACCAACGTGCAGTCGGAGGCGATCGTTCGCTCGACGCTCATTCTGGCGCACAGCCTCAATATTCCGGTGCTTGCGGAAGGGGTCGAGACGAAGGCCCATATCGAGTTCCTGCGGCGCGAAGGCTGCCTGCAGGTGCAGGGCTTCTTCTTCGGCAAGCCCGGACCGCTGACCTCCATCGCCAATCTCGTGGACGATACGTTTCTCTCGACCGAGGATGAAACGGAAGCGAGCGCCGGCCGGCGTTATTTCAAGGCGGTCCGATAGTCTGGCGCAGCCCGCGGTTGCGCCCGGCAATGGTGGTCGCGAAATTTTTTGTTGAAACGTGAACACTTCCAGCGCACCATCGCCGAAAAGCTTTGGGAGGAGCGTATGCCGACAGACATCGCCCATGCGGAACGCGTGTATGAAACTGCGCGCCACCGTTCCGCCGCCGCAAGTTCTCCGATTGTCGCCTCCTGGCGTCGCTGCATGGTCAAACATCATCTTGCACCGGAGGAAAACCGCAAACCGATCTTTCTCAGCGAGTATGAATTCCGCCGCGCCCGTGAAAGTGCGGCCGGCCTGATTGCCGAAAGCACGGATGAACTTGACCGCATTTTCCAAAGTGTCGGCAAATCCGGCTGCTGCCTGCTTTTGACCGATGCGCAGGGTGTTGCGCTGGAAAGACGCGGTGCGGCCGGCGATGACCGAGAATTCCGAGCGCTTGGTCTCTGGTCCGGCGCGGTCTGGAGCGAGGCGAGTGTGGGCACCAACGGCATCGGCACGGCGCTCGTCGATGAGCGTTCGGTGGTGGTTTATCGCGACCAGCATTTCTTCACGTCGAATACCGAACTCTGCTGCACCACGGCGCCCATTCGTGACCATACCGGCCGGGTGACGGGCGCACTCGATATTTCCACCTGCCGCGACGATATTAACGAGATGACCTTTTCCTTCGTCACCCAGGCGGTGAAGGATGCGGCGCAGCGCATCGAGGGCAATCTTTTCCGTCGCGCCTTTCCGGGCGCGCGCATCGTTGTGGTGCCGAGTGGTTTTGGCGCGGCGCTTTCTTTGCTTGCGGTTGATCAGGACGATCTTGTGCTTGGTGCAACCCGCGCCGCACGCCTTGCGCTGAAGCTCGATGATACCCTGATCGCGCAGGGCCTGCCCGCTGCGGATATTCTGCAGGAGCAGCGCCACGACAGCGGTTCCGACCTTGCGGAAGCGGAACGCTCGGCGCTTCGGCGTGTGTTGTCTCGCACCAACGGCAACGTCACGCAAGCCGCCTCGCTGCTCGGCATCAGCCGCGCCACGCTTCATCGCAAGATGAAGAAATTCGACGTGCATTAAGGTCCAAGCGGTTGCGATCCGGCCAATCATGCCGGATCGAAGCGCCTTTGTCGCAGATGTGAGACAATGTGCGCTGCGGAACAGCGCCGCCCCTCTACCGAACAGCGCCATCTAGGCTCACCTTTCTCCCATGCGGTCCGTCGCGGATCGTTTTCATCAGGGAGGATGAAATCATGAATATTCAGGTTCAGCAGAAAGCGGGCGAAGCGCCCTTCAAGCTGAAATATGGCAATTACATCGGCGGCAAATGGGTGGAGCCGAAATCCGGCCGCTACATGGATAATCTTTCGCCGGTCACGGGCCACAAGATCTGCGAAGTTCCTCGCTCGGATGCGGCCGATATCGAGTTCGCACTGGATGCTGCCCACAAGGCAAGAGAGAAATGGGGCAAGACCAGCGTAACGGAACGCTCCAACATCCTGCTCAGGATCGCCCAGCGTATCGAGGACAATCTCGATCTCATCGCGCGGGCCGAAACCTGGGATAACGGCAAGCCACTGCGCGAGACGACCAATGCGGATATTCCGCTGACGATCGACCATTTCCGTTATTTCGCGGGCTGCATCCGTGCACAGGAAGGCACGATCGGCGAAATCGACAATGACACGGTCGCCTATCACTTCCATGAACCGCTCGGTGTCGTCGGCCAGATCATTCCGTGGAACTTCCCGATCCTGATGGCCGCGTGGAAACTTGCGCCGGCGCTTGCCGCCGGCAATTGCGTGGTGCTGAAGCCGGCCGAACAGACGCCGGCCTCCATTCTTGTCGTGATGGAACTGATCGAAGATCTGTTGCCGCCCGGCGTCCTCAACATCGTCAACGGCACGGGCCTGGAAGCCGGAAAGCCGCTGGCGCAGAGCAACCGCATCGCCAAGATCGCGTTTACCGGCTCCACCTCGGTCGGTAAGGAAATCATGCGTTATGCGGCCGACAACGTCACCAACATCACGCTGGAACTGGGCGGCAAGTCGCCGAACATCTTCTTTGCCGACGTGATGAACGAGGACGATGCCTTCCTCGACAAGGCGCTCGAAGGTTTCGCTTTCTTCGCGCTTAACCAGGGTGAGGTTTGCACATGCCCCTCACGCGCGCTGGTTCATGAATCGATCTATGACCGCTTCATGGAAAAGGCGATCAAACGCGTTCAGGCCATCAGCCAGGACGATCCGCTCAATCCGTCGACCATGCTGGGCGCGCAGGCGTCGCAGGAACAGTTCGACAAGATCATGAGTTATCTGGAGATCGGCAAGAAGGAAGGCGCCAAGGTTCTGACCGGCGGTGACCGCAAGACGCTCACGGGTGATCTGAAGGACGGTTATTACATTCAGCCGACCGTCTTTGAAGGCAACAACAAGATGCGGATTTTCCAGGAGGAAATCTTCGGTCCGGTTGTTTCCGTCACCACCTTCAAGACGGTTGAGGAAGCGCTCGAAATCGCCAATGACACGGTTTACGGTCTGGGTGCAGGCGTGTGGAGCCGCGATACGAACATTGCCTACCGGGCCGGCCGGGGCATCGAGGCGGGCCGTGTGTGGACGAACTGCTATCACGTCTATCCGGCAGGTGCCGCCTTCGGTGGTTACAAGCAGTCGGGCATCGGTCGCGAGACCCACAAGATGATGCTCGATCATTATCAGCAGACCAAGAACCTGCTCGTGTCCTATAGCCCGAACAAGGTCGGCTTCTTCTGAGTTCCTCCCCGGAAGCCGGCGACGGATCATCACGATAAAGCCGGCGTGTTCCCAGGGGCTCCGGCTCCTGGGAGCCCGGATCAGGTTTTCAGGCAAAATAAAAGGCCGGAGGTTTTGCCTCCGGCCTTTTTCGTTGCGACTTATGCCGCGTAACGCTGATCCCGCTGCCTTACGGCGGCGACGGAGAATTGCCCCACCTGTTCGGTCAGACCGTCCGCCTCGCTGGATAGCGAGAAGGCTGCGGCTGTCGTTTCCTCCACCATGGCCGCGTTCTGTTGCGTCACATGGTCGAGTTCGTTGACGGAGGCATTGATTTCGCTGAGGCGGCCGGACTGTTCGCGCGATGCGGTGGCGATTTCACCGATCTGGTCGTTGACCGACTGGATGCGCTTCTGGATCTGCTCCAGGCTTTCACCGGTCTTCAGCACCAACGCCACGCCACTTTCCACATCACCCGCAGAGGTGGCGATGAGCGTCGTGATGTCACGGGCGGCGGCTGCCGATTTCTGGGCGAGTTCGCGCACTTCCTGCGCCACAACGGCAAAGCCCTTTCCGGCTTCTCCGGCGCGCGCGGCTTCCACGCCGGCATTCAGCGCCAGCAGATTGGTCTGGAAGGCGATCTGGTCGATGACGTCGATGATCTGGCGGATCTTGGCCGACGAGGTCTCGATGCGTTCCATCGCAACGATCGCCTCTTTGACGACCGCCGTGGATTTATGGGCGTCCTGCATCGTGCCCGCCGTCGCCTCGACGGCGACATTGCAGCGCGACAAGGACAGATTGACAGCCTGCGTCATGTCTCCGAGAGCAGCGGCCGCTTCCTCAAGGGCTGCGGCCTGGCGTTCCGTGCGCCGCGACAGGTCTTCCGATGCGCTTTTCAGTTCGCCGGAGCCCGAGCGGATGGCGTTTGCGCTTTCGCCAATATTGGAGATCGTCGCTTCCAGGCCCGCCATGGAGTTGTTGAAGTCGACGCGCAGGTGATCGAGCGAAGGCACGAAGGATTTCTCGATGCGAAGATCGAGCCTGCCGGCCGCAAGATTGGCAAGACCGGTGGCAAGGGCATCGACGGCTTCTTCCAGTTCCCTGGCGCTTCTTGCCTTTTCCATCTCCCGCTGGGCGCGTTCCTCGTCCAGTTCCTCGCCTTTGCGATGGGCTTCCGTTTCCATGCGCTGCTTGTCCAGAATGCCCTGCCGGAAGGATTCCAGCGCGCGCGCCATGGTGCCTATCTCATCGCCGCGCGAAACGGCCTTGATCTCGATATTGTTCTCGCCGCCGTTCAGGCGCTCCATCAGCCCGGCAAGGCCGGTCAGCGGTTTTGTGAGACCAGCGGAAACGAAAATGCCGATCAGCGTCATGATCGCAAGCACGGCCAGTGTCGCAAGCGTCGCCCAGAAGGCGAGATCGTTGGCGGCGGCGAGAACCTTGCTCTCCTGCTGACCAATGGCCAGAAGATGTTTCTGTCCGAAGACGGAGACCGGGCGATAGGCATAGAAGATGTTGCCCGCAGGCGTCTGCGCCATCACCGTTCCGGCCTCGTTTGCGTTGGAAAGAGCCGCGAGGCTTTCGGAAACGGCGGCATCCGCGCCGCCCGAAAGAACGCCAGCCCGGCGTTTGCCGTCGGCGTTCAGAAGAACGGCGTCATCGATGGTCTTGCCGGTTTCCTCGGGCGTCACGACTGCGCCGATGCGATCGGCGGCGATGCGCATGATGACGGCGCCCTTGCGCTGCAGCTGGCCCCAGTTGGAAACGGCGAGCGGCATGCCGATCATGGCCGAATCATTTTCCCCACCGCTGAAGCCGGTGGTGCTGACGACACCGTCCTTGCCGGCCTCGATGCGGTCGAACAGCTCCTTGATCGCGGCGTTCTGCGGTTCCGTCACGCTGGTCAGGAAGTTTTTCCCCTTGGTCACGGTGTATATAATGAGGCCGCTCTTATCGATGACATAGATGTCGCTGACGCGGGTGTTGCGCCAGACGCTGGCGATGGTGGAATTGATCGTGGCATGGCGAATGGCATAAAGCAGTCGCAACCCTTCGCCGTTGAAGGAGGCGCGCTCCTCCTCGGAGACGCCGTCGCGGCGGAAAGCCTGGAGGATCGCATCCCTTTCCGTCGGCACAACTGTGGTCATCGTCTCCAGTGCCTGCGCGACCGCGGCGTTTTGCGACAGTTCGGAAATGCTCTGTTCGACGCGCAAAGTATAGGCGTCAAGCTGTTTGGACTGGTTGCTTGCAACCGTCTCGAGCCTGATTTCGCTGGCGTCGATCAGGCCCGACTTGCCCATCTCGTAGGACAACAACCCCACGGACAGGCATGAAACCAGTGTTGCGCCCGTGACGAGCGCGGCAAATTTAGCTTTTATCGACAATGATTTAGCTTTTACAGCAGTCGGATTCCCACCCGGCATCCTGTTTCCTCCCCCAAAAAAACGTGAGCGCAGGGTGACAAAAATTGCTTACGGCCGCGTTAAAAGCGCTGCGAATTGTACGATTATTTCCCGCATGCCGTGAAAAAATAACCGGCCGCCACTGAGACGTTTCCCGTAATAAAACTGCAATAGAACGGGCGCATATCGGGTGAAGTTCAACGGCTGTTCATGTTCATGCAAGCTTTTCGCGCTCCTTCTCTCGCCACTATCGATGATGTCTGCGGACTGAATGCGGACGGATATGACGGAGCCAGCGTGAGACCAAGGCCGGATTTCGCCGTTGTCGTGCCGATGCACAATGAGGAAGCGAGCGTCGAAACGCTCGTGGCGGAGATCGTTGCTGCCTGCCAGCCGGTTGGCGCCTTCGAGATCGTGGTGGTGGACGACGCATCTTCCGACGGCACGGTCAAGGCAGTGCTTGCGCTCGGTGACCGTTATCCGATGCTGCGGCTCGTCCGGCACGACCGCCAGGGCGGGCAATCGGCGGCGATCCATAGCGGCGTGCAGGCGGCGCGTGCGCCTGTTATCTGCATGCTTGATGGAGATGGTCAAAACCCGCCGGACAATCTGCCGGCACTTCTCGCACCGCTTCTCTCAGCCAGCGCCCCGAGCCGGCTTGGCCTCGTGGCCGGCCAGCGCGTCGGCCGGCGTGATACGCTTGGAAAACGCCTTTCCTCCCGCTTCGCCAACGGGCTTCGGGCGCGGATATTGAAGGACGGCACGCGCGATACAGGCTGCGGTCTCAAGGCCTTCCGCCGCGACGCCTATCTCGCTTTGCCCTATTTCGATCATCACCACCGCTATTTCCCGGCGCTGTTCAGTCGCGACGGCTGGCAGGTCGCCCATGTCGACGTCACACACCGGGCGCGGCTGCACGGAAATTCCCATTACACCAATATTGGCCGCGCGCTTGTCGGTATCCACGATCTGATCGGTGTCGCCTGGTTGTTGCGTCGGCGCAAGCGGTCAAGCTGGGCTGAAACTTTCAAAACGGAGACATTGCCGTGAATGCACCGGCTTTATGGTCCATGCTGCATGTGAACAGCTGGAAGGAATTTCTGTGGGTCTGCACCGGCTTCATGGGCCAGATGCTGTTCACCATGCGTTTTCTGGTTCAATGGATTTCCTCTGAACGGGCGAACCGCTCGGTCATTCCCGTGGCCTTCTGGTATTTTTCCGTTATCGGCGGTCTGGTGCTTTTGTCCTACGCCATCTGGCGGCGTGATCCGGTCTTTATTATCGGGCAGGCCTCCGGCCTCTTCATCTATGCCCGAAATCTCTGGTTGATTCATGCAGAACGCCGCCAGCATGCATGACGCGGCGACCCTGCCTTATGCGCAGGCAGGCGATGAGCGCCGATGGCTGACATTTGCGTTTTCAGCGATTGTCCTCGTAACCGCCCTGCGCGTCCTTGGTCTGGTCTTCAACCGCACCGACCTTTTTGTCGATGAGGCGCAATATTGGCTTTGGGGCCGCGAAATGGCGCTCGGCGCCTATTCCAAGCCGCCGCTGATCGGCTGGCTCATTCGCGCGGCGACCATTCTGGGGGGTGGCGAGGGCACGTTTCAGGTTCGGCTGGCCGCGCCCGTGGTGCATGGCGTGGCGGCGGCGGCGATCCTTGTGCTGGGCCGTATGATCTACGATGTCAGGCTGGGCTCGCTGGCTGCGGTGATCTATCTGACCTTGCCGGCCGTGACGCTCGGCAGCCTGCTGATCTCGACCGATACGCCGATGATGCTGTTCATCGCGTTGTCGATGATCTCCGTGCGCAAGCTTGCGCTCGTCCGCGGCGAGGGCAGGCCGGCGTTGGGCTGGAGCATCGCTCTCGGTCTCTCTTTCGGCCTCGGGCTGATGTCGAAATATGCGATGATCTATTTTCTGCCCTGCTTCATCGCCGCCGGCTGGCTTTGCGAGGCATGGCGCATCCGGCTGCGTGACGCGGCGATTGCGGCACTGGTCTGCGTTGCCGTCATCGCGCCCAATCTGTGGTGGAACGCTGCGCATGATTTCATGACCGCACGCCACACGGCTGACAATGCGAACTGGCACGGCGTCCAGCTGAAGATCGGCTCCGCGCTGGAGTTCTTCTTCTTGCAGGCAGGCGTGGTCGGACCATTCGTTTTCGTTGGCATGATTGTCGCGACGATCCGCGCAAGGACCGGTGAAGCCCGGGCGCTGGTCGTGCTTTCGGTGCCGATCGTTCTGCTGATCACCGCGCAGGGTTTGATGTCGCGGGCGCTCGCCAACTGGGCGGTCGGAGCCTATGCGGCCGGCGTGCTTCTGGCGACGCCGGTGCTGGCGTCGCGGCGCTGGCTCACCGTGTCCACCCTCGTGCTTGGCGGCGTCGTGGCTGTTGTGCTGCCGCTGATGACCATTGCCGGAACGCAATTGCGCCTGCCCAAAGGTGAACTGGCGATGGCGCGGTATCTCGGGCGCGCCGAGCTGGTGTCGACCGGCCTGTCACGGGCGCGCGAGGCGGGGGCGGACGCCATCGTCGCCAATGATCGTTCGATACTGGCCGAGCTTTTTTATCAATTGCGGGACGAAAAACAGGTGCTGACACGGGCATTGCCCGAAACCGGCGTACCCTCCAGCCACTACGCGCTTCTTTATCCGCTGAGAGCTGGCGAGGCGAAAAATCCCCTGTTCCTGGCAAGCGCGGATGGCCTGCCGGCCTGCCTTGCCGGCGAGACGCCGGTTGCGCGCTGGACCGCCGGGCCGGGTTTCCTCGAGGGCAGGGAAATCGGCCTCTGGCGCCTGCTACCGCAATGCATGCCGGAGGGCAGCAATGGATAATGATCTTTCGCATATGCGGATCACGATCTGGCTGACACTCGCCACATTGGCGCTCGTCATCCTGTTTGCGACTTTCCCCTCCATCGATCTCAGGTTCTCCGCGCTGTTTTTCTCTCCCGTCGAGCAGCCATGGTCCGGCCGTGAACCGTTTCCCGAATGGCTGCGAGATACGCTGCGCGAAGGTACGGAGCTTGCCACTCTTCTGGCTTTCGTGATCCTTGTCGGCAATCTGCGGCTGGGTCCGCTGCAGAGAACCGGATGGCGCGTCTGGGCCTTCCTGTGCGGACCCGTGATCCTCTGCGCCGGTCTTCTCGTCAATGGCGTGCTGAAGGCGACCATCGGTCGTGCGCGCCCGTTCAGCATTACCGAATTCGGCGGGCAGCAACTTTTCACGCCGCCTTTCCAGTTCAGCACGCAATGTTATTCAAACTGCTCGTTTTCCTCAGGTGAAACCGCCTTGATCGCCAGTTTCTTTCTGCCGCTCTGCGTGCTCGTCTGGCCCCGGCTGCAATGGCCCGGACGGTTCATGATGGGAAGCATTGCCGTCGGCATGATCATCCTCATGTCCGGTTTGCGCATTGCGGCCGGTGGGCATTTCCTCAGCGATGTGGTGATGTCCATCCTGTTTTCCGCCCTGACGACCCTGTTTCTCTACCGGGTGCTGGCGGTAAACCGCCACCGTCACCTGTTCACGGGTAATGCCGTCTCGGCCGATACGGTCAGCATCTGGCGCAATGGTCGCCATGCCGTCCTGACCCGGGTTCGGCGCTGGTGGCCGAAAATCAAGGCCGCCGCCTCCCGTCTGCAACGGCCCCCGGATGCGGGTGCGGCCTCGTCTTAAGCGGGAGGTCGGGGCGCTGCATCAATGCGATGAATGGCGAAGAACGCCAGACACTCCTGCATCATCCTCGGGCTTGTCTCGAGAATCTGCAATCTAATGATTTTAGTCAAGATGATTGAAGCTTCGGCGCAGGGCCTAGGATGACGCCGAGAGAATGTTAGCCCGATCGCAGCCTGCCCGGAAATTAAACCGGGCAGCAGCAGGCAGCGCTAAGGGCGATTGGCGAAGTTCTTTAGTCGAACAGGCCGGAAACCGACTGTTCCTGCGCGGTGCGGTTGATTGCCTCGCCGAGCAGGCCTGCGGTGCTGACCACGCGGATATTATGCGCGGACTGGACACCGGTGGTCGGCTGGATGCTGTCGGTGATGACGAGTTCGCGCAGCTTCGAGGAAGCCACACGCGCAACCGCGCCGCCGGAAAGCACGCCGTGGGTGATATAGGCGGTGACGCTGGTCGCACCCTTTTTCAGCAGGGCTTCCGCGGCGTTGCAGAGCGTGCCGCCGGAATCGACGATATCGTCAATGAGAATGCAGTCCTTGCCGGAGACATCGCCGATGACGTTCATGACTTCGGATTCGCCCGGACGGTCACGGCGCTTGTCAACGATGGCCAGAAGACAGTCGAGACGTTTGGCGAGTGCGCGGGCGCGGACCACGCCGCCGACATCTGGTGAAACGACCATGACATTGTTGGTGTCGTAATGGTCCTTCACGTCGCGGGCGAGAATTGGTGCTGCGAAGAGATTGTCGGTGGGGATATCGAAGAAGCCCTGAATCTGGCCGGCATGAAGATCGAGGGTGAGAACGCGGTCGGCGCCGGCTTCGGTAATCAGATTGGCAACAAGCTTGGCGGAAATCGGGGTGCGGGGGCCGGCCTTGCGGTCCTGGCGGGCGTAACCGAAATAGGGCAGCACCGCCGTGATGCGCTTGGCCGAGGAGCGGCGCATGGCATCGATCATGATGAGCAGTTCCATCAGGTGATCATTTGCCGGGAAAGAGGTGGACTGGACGATAAAAACGTCCTCACCACGCACATTTTCGCTGATTTCTACGAATATTTCCTGGTCAGCAAACCGCTTTACAGTGGCATTTCCGAGAGGAACATTAAGATACTTGCAGATCGCTTCGGCAAGGTGCCGGTTCGAATTGCCTGCGAAAACCTTCATTGCGGCCGCCTGTTTCCATGCCATCGCCTTGCGTCACGGGGCTCAATCCACCGTAACCAAGCGTCGTTCAAGGGGAGGAACATCCGGCTGAAAAGCCTTTGCCGGATACGCCTTGTTGCCATGCGCGCCTTAATAGCGCTGTTGCTTCCGATTGCAAGAGGACTCCGCGCTTTCGCAATGATTTTCGTGAAATCTCTGTGACTTCTCCCGTCGATTCACCTCATCCGCGTTGAGATTGCTTCCATGACGAATAATCGTTGAGTGTTTTTGCAGCGATATCCTGCATGACCCTGTCGGTCACGGCGGCCCATGGATCGCTGCCTTTTGCCGCCACCGCCTCCTGTCCCTGCAGGCGATGCAGCCGCACGCCATTGGCGTCGAGAATGTCCCAGACGTACACGATATTGACCTTGCCGCCATCGGCAAAGGCGGAGAAATATCCCTTCAGGATATTTTCGGCCGAATTGTCGTTTGAGGCGCGGATGGTCAACCCCTTCGCCCGCGCTTCGGCCCCGAGCTGACGCGATAGCGGCGTCACCGCCTGAACGGGTGCGCCGATGATGGGCAGGAAGCGGATCGAGTTTGCCGAGGAGGCGGGCGCAAGTGACGCCGTCTGCTGCGAGGGGGCGGATTGCGCGGTTGCGGCGGGCTGGGCTGCGGTCTGGTTCTGGCGAAGCGGTTCGCCATACTGGCTGCCATTGGACAGCGCCTGTGCCTGCGCCTGCAACGAGTTTTGCGGTGCATAGGCGGGAACGGATGTCGCGGTTGCCGGGGTGCCGGTGGGGGCGCGGTCGGCGGCGGCCGCCATCTGGTCGAGATCGCCCTGCGTTACCGGCGTCGATTGCGAGGCGTTATGGCCGACATCCACCTGCGGTGTCAGCGCTTCCGTCGTGTTGCAGCCTGACAGGGCCAGGACAAGCGCTGGAACAATGACGGCCAGACAAAGGGGGGTGTACCCCGTCCGGCTCATGCGATTTTCCCTCTCATGTTCCGCTCCTTCTTGCCCAAGGTGGCGCAATGTAAGGGCGGTTTTCCCGCTCTGTCAAACCCGGTGGCGATTTAAGCTGTGAGAAGATCGAGGTTGTGGCGCGAGAGTGGCTCCGGCGCGCCGTCGGTGGTCAGATAGGTCTGGCCAAGTGTCATGGCCGTGCCGGAATCGGAATCCATCACGATCATATGCACGAACAGCGTCATGTCGGCGGTGATTTCCTGCGGATTGCCGGCGTGGAACATCTGATGCTCCATCCAGGAGGGCGAGAAACGCGCACCCAGCGAATAACCGCAGGAGTTCAGCCGGTGGCGGGTCAATCCGCGTTCGTCCATGACGCGGGCATGGACGTCGAAGACATCGCCAAAAGTCTTGCCGGGGTGGAGCACTTCTTCGATGGCGGTGAGGTTTTGCAAGCAGGCGCTGTAAAGCTCCTTCTGGCGGAAATCCTGTTCGCCGATCACCACCGTGCGCATCATGGCGGCATGGTAGTGGGCGCTGACGCCAGCCCATTCGAGCGTCAGCTGATCCTTGGCGTCGAGCCTGCGACGGCCTGCTTTGTAACGGCAGAGCAGCGCATCCGCGCCGGAGCCGATGATGAATTCATTGGCGGGATAATCGCCGCCGCCGACCAGCACCGCGCCCTGCATCGCCGCCAGGATCGCGGCTTCGTCCGCGCCGGGCTTGATCAGCGGTAAAGCCGCGTCCAGCGCATCGTCGGCCAGTTGGCCTGCCTTGCGCGCATAGGCGATCTCGGCGGGGCTTTTGACGAGCCTGAGCGTGCTGACGAGATAGGAGGCGTCGCTCATCTGGCAGAAGCTGGCGAGCTGGTTGTCCAGCAGCCGGGCGACACGGCCGGTCATGCCATGGGTGTCGTACTCCACCCCGATCTTTGCGCCGAGCAGGTCGAGATCGCTCAGCAGGTTCTTCAGGTCGAGTGTCGGGTCGGCATTTGGCCGATCGACCCAGATGAGGATATTTTCGACGATGGAGGTATTGCGGGCCTGCCGCAGATCCGCTGAACGGGTCAGCAGCGTCATGGAGCCGTCCGACTTGACCACCAGCGTCTGGAAGAAGCAGTAGCCGAAAGTGTCATAGCCGGTCAGCCAATACATGCTTTCCTGCGCGAAAAGCAGCAGCGCGTCCAGCTTCTCGTCGGCCATTTTCGCGAGCAGCCGCTCGCGACGGGCATCGAATTCCGAAAGCTCGAAATGCAGGGCCATATCAGTCCTCCAGAATTGCGATTGCGGAAATCTGCCGGCCATAATCGGGTTCGGCGCGGTGGGTCGTGCGGCGATAGGAATAGAACCGCTCTTCGTCCGGATAAGTGCAGAGGCCGAGATTTTCCGCCTTCACGCCGGCGTTGGTCAGGCGGTCGATGGTGAATTGCTTGAGGTCGAACAGGGCGTGGCCCTGTTTCTCCGTCTCGGCGAAATAATCCGCATAGGTCGGATCGATATCGGTGAAGCGCGCCACATATTCCGGCCCGACCTCATAATTGCTCTGGCTGATGGAAGGCCCGAGCGAGGCAGCGATGCGCTCGCGGCTGGCGCCGAGCTTCGTCATGGTCTCGATGGTATTTTCAAGCACGCCGAAGAGCGCGCCCTTCCAGCCGGCATGGGCGGCACCCACGACACCCGCTTCCACGTCGGCAAACAGGATCGGGCCGCAATCGGCGCTCAGCACGCCCAGCACGAAACCCGGCGTTGCCGTCACCATGGCGTCCGCCTGCGGGCGGCTGCCGTCATAGGTGTCATCGACCACGAGGACATCGGGGGAATGGACCTGATGCACGGTGGCGAGGCGGCCTGAGGGCAGGCCGAACCATTGCGTCACGCGCCGGCGGTTTTCCTGCACCTTTTCGGGTTCATCCTGGGAGCCGAGGCCGACATTGAGGCCCTGATAAAGCCCTTCCGAGACGCCGCCCTGCCGTGTGAAGAAACCGTGGCGGACACGGTTTTCACCTGACGCGGCGAGCAGGGGGGACTGGAGCGGGAGCGGCAGCGTTGCGTTCTGCATGGTGCGGGAGTTCCTTGGAGAATATCGCTGTTGGCCAGTGAGCTACGGTTAAGCGAGATGTTTCCGGTTGCCGCGGCGTTGCGCGGCGCGTGTGATGCAGTGTGCCTGCTTCGTGTGTCGCGGCGATGTTGGCCCAGAGGTTGTTGCGCTGTCAATCCACCGCGCGAAACGGCAGAAGATGAAGCGCGGGACTTGAAACGGCGATGACCTTGAAAAGTTCCCCCATCTTGCCGGCGCCTTCACCGGCGAGGCGATTGACCGCTTCGGCAATTTCAAGCGTCTGGTCGGGCGTCGCCTTCGCCGCAAGCGCGCCTGCTCTTTCCTTGAGGCCGAGGCCATACAGAAAATCGCCCTGTCGCAGCGCGCCGTTGACATGCACGCCGGTCGCTTCGGCTGTTTTCACAAGGCTTTCGAAATCGACATGGCTGGTGAGATCGGCTTCGCCGGGATGCGCAAGCGCCGGGTCGAAGGCGTGGTTGCGCATGGCCTGCAGCGTGTCGCCATAACCGGCGACCAGATGGCCGTAATCAATGGCGAGCGCCGTGCCGCCATGGGCGGACAGGCGCTGGCAGATTGCGGTCATCACGGCTTCGCGGGCCGGTGCAATCTCGAATATGGCGCCGAGCGGCTGCTGTTCGGGCTGCGGCGGCAGCAGGGACGGGTCTATGCTGGCAAGACCCGTCGAGAAGACGAGTTCGTCATTGGCATCGAGGCTGACCACGCGCTCGCGGAAACCCTGCGGCGTCCTGACGAATTGCCGGATCGGAATGGCATCAAAGAGTTCGTTGGCGACAAGCAGCAGGAAACCATCCGGCACGTCGTCGAAACTGTCATGCCATGTCAGCCTGTCCGCATGTTCGGCCAGCGTTTCTTTCTGGATGGTGGAAAGGCGGGGGCTGGTTTCGACCAGATGCACCCGCATCGTCTCATAAAGCGGCGGCGCGATGCGGCGGATGACGCGCAGCATATCCGACATCATGGTGCCGCGGCCGGGGCCGATTTCCACCAGTTGCGTTTGTGCGGGCGCGCCATGCCGTTGCCAGGCATGCACCACGAAGACCCCGAGCATTTCGCCGAAAAGCTGGCTGACCTCTGGCGCGGTGATGAAATCACCCGAACGGCCGAAGGGTTCGCGACTCTTGTAATAACCGTGTTCAGGATCGGCGAGGCAGAGCGAAAAATAGTCGGTAACGCTGAGCGGACCATTGAGCCGGATAAGTGATTTGATACGTTGCGCAAGCGGTGTCGTCATGGGCAATCATACCGCTTAGGCGCTTTTTGTCGCGCTGCGCGCCCGCAGGACCGCCCAGAGGCCGAGAGCGAACATCGGGGTGGAGAGCACCATGCCCATTGTCAGCCAGTTGCCGGCGAGATAACCGATCTGGGCGTCCGGCTCGCGGAAAAATTCCACGAAGATGCGTGACAGCGCGTAACCGCAGACGAAGATGCCGGTGACGGTGCCGGGCGTCTTCAGCGCCCTGAAGGCGTAGATGGCGATTGCCAGGATGATGACGAGCACGAGCCCTTCGAGGCCCGCTTCATAAAGCTGGCTCGGGTGCCGCGCAAAGGGGCCGCCCGTCGGGAACACGACCGCCCATGGCACGTCGGCAATGCGGCCCCACAATTCACCATTGATGAAATTGGCGATGCGCCCGAACAGCAGGCCGATGGGCGCGACGGCGGCGACGACGTCGAACATGCTCCAGACCGGAATACCGTTCTTGCGGGCGAAGAGGATCATGGCGATGGTCGTGCCGATCAGGCCGCCATGGAACGACATGCCGCCATTCCAGATCTCGAGCGCCCTGATGGGGTTGGCGGCCACGGCTGCCATATCGTAAAACAGGATGTAACCGATGCGCCCGCCGAGTACGATGCCGCCGGCCGCCCAGAGGATGAAATCATCAAGATGCTGCGCCGAGACGGGCGACACATCGTTCGGCCACAGGCGATCCGTGCGGGCGAGGCGGCGGGCGTAAAACCAGCCGAGCATGATGCCGGCAACATAGGCAATGCCGTACCAGTGGATCGAGAGCGGGCCGAGGGACAGCGCCACCGGATCGATATTGGGGAAGGGCATGATGGCGAGTTGGGTGGGAGCGGCTAACAATCCGTATATTCCGTCATCGTTGCTGGGCGGACAACGGAACGATCCATTGCCTCAAGAGGGGCCGGGCGATGATGCTCACCGGTCTCCCTGACGCCAAGGAAAATGGCGATTGCGGTGGCGGCGGTCAAGGTGATTCTTCAAGCTGCTGCTTAAGATACCGAAGGCCACGCAAGCTCTTGCGATTTTTCGATTTCGCTTGCAAGGCGGCGGTGGAGTGCCTACCTGAAGACTATCAACAGCGGGCAAGACGATGCCCCTGAACCGACGAAGGACAAGCGCCATGAGCACGACAGGCACCAATCGTTTTCTGGATGAATTCGCCAAGCTGATGACCGACGCGGCCGGCGCGGCGCAGGGCGTGCGCAAGGAAGCCGAAGCGGCTTTTCATGCCCAGGCGGATCGCTGGCTGAACAGTCTGGACGTTGTCCGCCGCGAGGAATTCGATGCGGTTCGCGAAATGGCCATTCAGGCGCGTGATGAAAACGATGCGCTGCGCGCCCGTATCGAGGCCCTGGAAGCGAAGCTTTCGGCCGCCAAGGACTGATTTTCTAGCGCCTTTTCTGACGGGTCCCGGATCGCTTGCGATTCCGGGACTTTTTATTTGCGGCTCATAGCGTCCGAAATGACTCCCGGTTGTTAAAAAAACGGGCCTCGGACGCGAATTTTTTGGGCCTGTGGACACTTCCAAAAAACGCAGTCGGCAGAGTCGCTTATGTATCTCGCCTGAGGTGATGGGGGAGAAGATATCCACTGTTCAAAAAGCAAAAATGGCGGGGAAGGGGTGGCAGCAGGACTCGGCCATTATACACTGATTTTAAATGATGATTCGAAAAGACCTGGTAAGCTCCAGACAGGGTGAATGCGTAATTCTGGTGGTGTCGGGCAATCGTCTCAAATGTTTATCCCGGTTTGTATGTGCGTTTTGTGCCCGGCGTTCAAAACAGGACATCCCTACCGGCTGAGAAGGTGCCGCATGAGTCTGATAGAATTTGAAATTGAGCGTCAGTCCAATCCCGTGGACATGATCGAGATTGTCGCTGCCTCGAACGACTGGTCTTTCGAGCGCTCCGGTGAAGACGAGATCGCCATGACTGTCGCTGGTCACTGGGCGGACTATCACGTCTCCTTTTCATGGATGGAAGAATTCGAGGCGCTGCATCTGGCCTGCGCCTTCGATATCAAGGTGCCGGACCAGCGCGTCAACGAAGTCATTCGTCTGCTCTCGCAGGTTAATGGTCAGGTGCTGATGGGTCATTTCGATCTGTGGCGGCAGGAAGACGTGGTGATCTTCCGCCAGTCCCTGCTTCTGGCCGGCGGCGCCGAACCGAACAACCAGCAGGTTGAAGTGCTGCTTTCCAGCGCGCTTGAGGCCTGCGAGCAATATTACCAGGCATTCCAGTTCGTCGTCTGGTCGGGGCTGGATGCGAAAAGTGCAATCGAAGCGGTCATGTTTGAGACCGTGGGAGAAGCGTAACATGGTGTACAAGGCTTCCGGGCCTCTCGTCCTCGTTGGCGCCGGCAATATGGGCGGCGCCATGCTTTCAGGCTGGCTGAAAAAGGGTGTGCCGGGATCGCAGGTCATCGTCATCGACCCGCGCCCTTCCGACGCCATGCGCACGACGATTGCGGAAGCCGGCGCCACCCATGCCGAAAGCGTGCCTGGGGGCGTGAAGGCCGGCATTCTTTTCGTGGCGGTGAAGCCGCAGATGATGGAAGCCGTGCTGCCGTCGCTGAAGCCTCTGCTGGGCCCGGAAACGGTTGTGGTCTCCATCGCGGCGGGCACCACCATTGCCACCTTCGTTTCGCATTTCGGTTCGGTTGCCGCTGTGCGGGCCATGCCCAACACGCCGGCCATGGTCGGCCGCGGCGTGACGGGGGCCTATGCCAACGACCTGGTGACGCCCGAGCTTAAAACCGTTGTGGACGGGTTGCTGAAGGTCAGCGGTCCGGTTGAATGGGTGGATGCCGAAAGCGATATCGACGCGGTGACTGCGGTTTCGGGTAGTGGCCCTGCCTATGTCTTTTATCTCGTGGAATGCATGGCCGAGGCTGGGCGCAAGGCCGGCCTGCCGGCGGATGTCGCCATGCGTCTGGCGCGTGAAACCGTGGCCGGTGCTGGCGAACTCCTGCACCAGTCTTCCGACGAGGCGGCGCGCCTGCGCCAGAATGTGACCTCGCCGGGCGGCACAACAGCTGCGGCGCTGTCCGTGCTGATGGCTGAGGACGGCATGCAGCCCCTGTTCGACAGGGCGGTCGCTGCCGCGAAAACGCGCGCCGAAGAGCTGGCGGGCTGAAGGGGCGAGCGATGGGCGGTGAAATTTCCTATGCCGATTTCGAGAAGGTCGATATCCGCGTCGGCACCATTGTCGAAGCAGAACCTTTTCCCGAAGCGCGCAAGCCGGCCTTCAAGGTGAAGATCGATTTCGGGCCGGACATCGGCATCAAGAAATCCTCGGCGCAGATCACGGTGCATTATACGCCGGAAAGTCTTGTCGGGCGGCAGGTTCTGGGCGTAGTGAATTTTCCGCCGCGCCAGATCGGCCCTTTCCAGTCCGAAGTGCTGACGCTAGGTTTTGCCGATGCCAATGGCGATATCGTGCTTGCCGCGGTTGAGCGGCCGGTGCCGAACGGCGAGAAGATGTGCTGACCGGCGCTATGCCGCTAAGCCGGAATTTTGACGATTACCCGCAATCCGCCCATCGGGCTTTCATCCAGCGATACGTCGCCGCCATGGCTGCGGGCGATGTCGCGGACGATGGAGAGGCCAAGGCCCGTGCCCGAGGCATTGAGGTTGCGCGCCTCGTCCAGCCGGAAGAACGGCTTGAACACATCCTCGCGTGAGATTTCCGGAATGCCCGGGCCATCATCGTCAAAGGTCATGATGATGGAGCGTGGCGCCTTGCGGATATCGACGTGGAGATTGCCGGCGTAACGCCGCGCATTTTCGGCGAGATTGGCGACGAGCCGTGAAAGCGCGTTCGGTCGCGCGATGATCCGCTCGATATTATAGAGCTCGTAGCTGAATTTCTTGCCGTGCAGTTCGAAATCATGGCCGATTTTTTCGAGAAGGGCTGGAAGCTCCAGCGTGCCGACATCCTCTTCGACATCGGTGCGGGCAAAGGTCAGATAGGCCTCCAGCATAGACTGCATGTCCTCGACATCCTTGTCGAGCCCCTCGAGATCGGGATTGTCGCCGGCGAGCGCGAGTTGCAGCTTGAAGCGGGTGAGGATGGTGCGCAGATCATGGCTGACGCCGTTCAGCATGGCGGTGCGCTGCTCCATCTGTCGCTCGATACGCTCGCGCATCAATATGAAGGCGAGGCCTGCGCGCCGCACTTCGTCCGCGCCGCGCGGGGAGTAGGCGGTAATCTTCTGGCCTCTGCCAAAGTTCTCGGCCGCCTTGGCAAGCGCTTCGATGGGCTTGATCTGGCCGCGCAGGAACAGGATGGAGATGGCGATCAGCACCAGCGATGCGCCCACCATCCAGACAAGGAAGATATGCGTGTTGGAGGCATAGGCCGCGCTGCGGCTGGTAAAGACGCGCAGGGTCTTGTCTTCCAGCTGGACGCGGATTTCGACCAGCGAGCCGTTGCCATAGGTATCGATCCAGAACGGCCTGCCGATCTGCTGCGTCAACTGATCCGCCAGAATCCTGTCGAGGATCGAAAACAGCGGCTCAGGTCTCGGAGCAGGCAAATCCGCCTTCGGTTCGATATAGACGCTCAGAGCCAGCTTGTCGCGGGCGATGCGGATGACGCGCTGATAGTCATCTTCCTCGGGGTCCGTCTGCAGAAGCTCGATGATTGCGGCGATATCGCGCGTCACGGCAGAGGAGAGGCGTTCGGTCACCAATTGCCAATGGCGTTCCATGAAGACTGCCGCGACCACGCCCTGAAGCAAAATCATCGGCAGGATGATGATGAGCAGGGATCGGGTGTAAAGGCCGGTGGGCAGCCAGTGGCGCAACCATCTGCCGGAAAGGCGCCAGGCCTTGGCCACGCCGCTTTTTTTGACCGTGCTCAGAAAATCGAGGCTCGCCATGGCCGTGCGTTCGCCTTTCCTTTGGTGCTCGTCAGTCCACGCTCAGGCGGTAACCGATGCCGCGCACCGTTTGCAGATAGACAGGATTGGCAGGGTCGTCCTCGATCTTGCGGCGAAGACGGTTGATCTGCACGTCGATGGTTCTTTCGCCCACTTCCGATTCCGCTTCCACCAGTTCGTGGCGTGGAATGGTGTCGCCGGCGCGCAGTGCGAAAAGCAGCATGATCTCCTGTTCGCGATCCGTCAGGCGGATCGTTTCGGGGCCGCGCCGCAATTCCTTCTTCGGAATGGAGAAACTGTAGGGACCAAACATGATCTGTTCGATCTTGGGCGTATCTGGCGAGGTGTTGCGCCGCAGGATATTGTTGATGCGCAGGACAAGTTCGCGCGGATCGAAGGGCTTGGCGAGATAGTCGTCCGCGCCCGCTTCCAGCCCGGCAATGCGGGAGTCCGCCTCCGAACGGGCGGTCAGAAGAATAACCGGTACGGATTTATCCTCGTTCAGCGAGCGGGTCAGCGAAAGCCCGTTTTCGCCCGGCATCATCACGTCGAGGATGAGCAGATCGAAGCGGATGCCTATCATTTTACGCCGTGCTTCGGCCGCATCGGCTGCCACGGAGATGCGGTAACCCTTGTCGCCAAGGAAGCGCTGCAGGAGATCGCGAATGCGGGCGTCGTCGTCGACGACCAGGAGATGGGCCGCATCGTCATCCGCCGGCGGTCGTTTTGTCGGAGCTTGCGCCATCGTCACTCGCCTTCCACGGTTGTCGGGCTGCGCATCTGCGCCAGGAATTTGCGCACGCAGGCGCGGGCGTCAGGCCCGAGCCCTTCCAGCGCCCGGTCGATGCGGCGCGATTGCGGCTCGCTCAGCGCCAGCGCCAGTTCGCGGCCCGTCAGCGTCGGATAAAGCCTGCGCTGGCGACGGTCTTCCGGGCCTGCCATCTGACGGATGTAACCGTCGTCGATCAGTTGCTTGAGCACGCGGGCAAGGCTCTGCTTGGTGATCTGCAACGTGTCGAGCAAATCCGCCACCGTCATGCCCGGCTGCCGGCTGACGAAATAGACCACCCGATGATGCGCCCGGCCATATTCCAGCTTCGACAGAATGACATCGGGATCGGAGACGAAATCGCGATAGGCGAAAAACAGCGCCTCGATCGTGTCGAAGTCGATCTTGCCGTCATCCACCTTCGGAAGTGCCGGTGTCTGTCTGGCGGCTGCGGTTTTGAGCGATTGCGGTGGCACTGCGGTTCCTTCATATTCTGCGGCTGACATACGTCGATGCGCCAATATTCTGTAAACATAGCCGAAAATGCGTCCGCTCGGGAGAATGCCGCGATCATTTTCTGTTGCGGTGGATAATATGCTGCGGGTGCCGGTGCAACTGGAATCCTGAGTGGCCTTTACCGGAAATAGAAAAGAGCGCGGAAAGCCCGCGCTCTTCATTTGTTTCATGTCGCCCGATGGGCGATTTGCCCGGCAGAAACCTCTACTGATAAACGTAGACGATCCGCCGCGTCGAAGGTTCGACGAGAACCGGCACATCGTTCACCCGGACATAACGATACTGGTAGTCGGGGATTTCGACGAGACGTGTATCTGACGGCAATACACTACCGACAGCTATGTCGCCGTCATAAGTCACGGTATCCGCTGGATGCTCGTCAATATAGGTCATCACCGATTGCGGCGGGTCCACCTCGCCAACGCGACCGAGGTTTGGATCGCCGGGATTGGGTTCGGCCTGTACGCTCGAGGTCTTTTCATAGGTGACCACCGGCACGCTGAGGTCCGAGCGGCGCTGTTCGAGAATGACCGGAGAGCCCTCATACATGACATTCAGATAATCCGCATGAGCCCAGCCGCGCAGACCGTTGACTTCGATGCGGCACCAGCTGCTGCCTTCCATGCAGCCATCCAGAACCGCATTGCTGCCGCGGGTGGCCAGCCCTACTTCGGGATAGTCTTCACCGGGCCCTGAGCGAACGGAAATATCCGATGCTGTCGTGGCGACCATGGCGGCGTTCGCGTAACCAGCCATCAGGGCGAAGGCGCCGCCAGCCATGAGCATTTTAAGCGTCTTGTCCATGTGTCTCACTCCTTTTCAAGACTGGAGCTAGAACGTCGCAGCCATCAGGGCGTTCCACATTTTTCGCCGGCAATTCCCGCCACGTGCGGAGGACTTCTTGTTATCGCGCTGTATTTCATGGTTATTTTTAGAATGGGTGGGTCGCTGAAAGCGGGTGTCATTTCCGCCGCCATTGTGCCGCAGGCGGTCGCGGGCTATAGGAGGCGCAACCTTTCAGACAGGAGATGCAGGATATGGGAAAGTTGCAGGCGGGCATTATTCCGGTCACGCCATTCGAGCAGAATTGCACCATCCTGTTCGATCAGGACACCAAGGAGGGCGTCGTCGTTGATCCCGGCGGGGATGTGGACGTCATTCTTCAGGTCGTTGCTGAAAACGGCATCACGCTCAAGGAAATCTGGCTGACGCACGGGCATCTCGACCACGCCGGCGGCGCTGACGAACTGCGCGAGAAGCTCTCTTTGCCGGTGATCGGGCCGCATGAGGACGACCGGCCGCTGCTCGAGAGGATCGAGGTGCAGGCCGAAAAATACGGTATCAGCGGTTTGAAGAATGTCGTGCCCGACAAATGGCTGAAGGATGGCGACAAGGTGTCCTTCGGAGACCACGTCTTCGAGGTCTATCATTGCCCGGGCCACGCACCCGGCCATGTCATCTACTACAACCGCGACCAGCAATTCGCCCATGTCGGCGACGTCTTGTTTTCGGGATCGGTTGGGCGCACGGACCTGCCGGGCGGAAACCACGAACAATTGATGGCGTCCATTCGCGACAAGCTGCTGCCGCTCGGCGATGATGTCGGCTTCATCTGCGGCCATGGCCCCGGCGGGCGGCTGGGCGACGAGCGGCGTAACAATCCCTATCTCAAGGGTATCTGAGGTCCCGGCGATTTACGCCTATGGACGGCACAAAAAAACCCGGCATTCCTGCCGGGCTTCAACTAGAAAAGAAAGCCGTTTTAGGGTCAGCCAGCAATCTGCAGATTGACTGCCTTCGGGCCCTTGCCGCGACGATCCGGTTCCGTGTCGAAGCTCACTTTCTGATTTTCTGAAAGTCCGGACAGGCCGGAAGCCTGTACAGCAGAGATGTGAACAAAGATATCAGCGCCACCATTGTCTGGCTTGATGAAGCCGAAGCCTTTGTCTGTATTGAAGAATTTTACGGTGCCAGTTTCGGCCATGCATCAGGTCCTTTTCGCTCTGCCCGCGTTCAGCTACAGGCAGCATTACAGTTTTGCCCCGCGTGGGCGTTGGCAGGCAGTTTTTGACTATTGAGAAAATGGACCTTCGCAGCGGGAAGTAATGGCGTTCTCATCCACCGTTTTTCGTCCCACCGCCCGAGGTTTATAGCGTCCCCAGTGCGCAAATTTATAGGCCTTCCCATGCTCGCAAATTGCCCGAACCGCGGTAGAGTGATGCGTTTATCAAAAATTGGCAAGCAAAAGTTTTCACGGGCTTTTTGTCAGATAAAAAACCTGCGGTAGAATAACATCGCGCAATCGCATATTTTTTCTGCAGGGGCGACAATTGATGAAATAATTGCCGTTTGCCGCAGGATTTCACGGCAAAATTTGAATGCCGTACCCCGCATTTATGGCGGAATAAGAAAAATAAGTTCTTTTTGCGTCAGGCCGCTCCGGCCATGGGTTTTTGCCGTTTGCGCGTCAGTTCCGGCACCAGTTCGACGATCAGGATCGCGACGAATATGATCAGGCAGCCGATGTAGCCGGCGCCCGAAATGGTTTCTTTGAGGAAAATCGAGGCCAGCAAAGCGCCGAAAAGCGCCTCCGAAGACAGGAATATCGCAGCCTGCGGGGCCGTGGTGTAACGCTGGCCGATGACCTGCAGCACGAAGGCGAGGCCGGAGGAGACGAGGCCGACATAGAGGATTTCCGCGAGCGAAGCCTCGATGGAGGCCATGCTGATCGGTTCGAACACGACACCGATCATGCAACTAAGAAGGGAGCAAACGGCGAACTGGGTGCAGGAAAGCGCCAGCGGCCTTCCGCTTTCGGAAACGAAGCGTCCGGCCAGCGTGATCTGGATCGCCCAGAAGAAGGCGCAGATGATGCTGAGAATATCACCCGTTGTCAGCGTCTCGAAGGCGCCGCCGGAGAGCAGGAATATGCCGCCCAGCATCATCAGCGCGCATGGCCAGACGATCCAGTGGGGATGACGCCGGTAAAGCACGACGGCAATCACGGGCACGAAGATGACGTAGAGCCCGGTCAGGAAGCTGGAATTGGTGACGGTCGTGGTCAGGAGCCCGACCTGCTGGGTGGTGGCGCCGCCGAACAGGGCGAGGCCCACGAGAATGAAACTGCCGATTTCGCGCCGGCGCGGCGGCGATTTCAGCGACCGTGTTTCCATGAGCGCGAAGGGCAGCACGGCGATGGCGGCAATGGCGAAACGCAGACCGACGAACCAGAACGGGCCGATCGAGGCCATGGCGGAGGATTGCGCGACAAAGCCGCCTCCCCAGATTGCTGCGGCGAGCAGAAGCAGCATATTGGCCTGAATACGCGTCATTGTTGGCACCAGCAGAGCAGGGCCGAGAGATCATTCAGTCACGGCCGTGGCAAACAGGGGATTTCTGGAATGTCGATCCGGCGACGCGGACGACTGTTCCCGGGTGCTTTAGCAGCAACATGCCGAGGCCGCAAGTCGAGGGGGGAGGCCGCTTATTTGTAGCGGCGGGCCTCGTCCTTCAGGCTGCGCCGGGTGAGCGTCAGGCCGCCAATGCCGAGGCCGATGAAGGCTGCGGCTGACAGGACGATGAGCAGGATGTGAGGGCCGGCCTTCGTGGTTGCCGCTACCTGAGGGATGGCGGAGGTGTGCAGGGTGTCGATCGCCTGAGCAGCCGCATTGGCCGAGGTTGCGATGCCGGCGGCCATGGTGACGATGACAAGAAAAGCCGCAACGGCCATCCAGAGGGAAAACAGCGTTCTCTGCGCCCTTAACCTTTCAACGGAAGTCCGATCGTTGGTAAACATGGCTGTCGCCTCTTGTCCCTGTTCTTAAAGGATAAAAGAGGCTTCGAAATGGACGGCTTGGAGACCGAATTCTGGCGTTCCGCAGCATTTATTGCGGCAATATTGTGGCAAAGCCTGATATGGCGTCCTTTTGGCCGGATATGACGTCAGAGGCCGCGTTTTCCGAAGGTCCTGACCTGGCGCAGAGGATGCGGATCGACCGGGCGGTCTTCCCTTGAAAATGCGGGTGGTGCAGCGTTTCTCTCCGCCCTTGACGGGGCGAAATATTCACTGCCGAGTTCCGGGAAACGTGCGTCGAAACTGGTCGGGGCAAGTTCGGGCTTCGCCAGCACGTAACCCTGCATGAGCAGGACGCCGAGTTCCTCGCAAAGATCGACTTGCCAGCCTGTTTCCAGCCCTTCGAAGACCGGCTCAATCCCATCGTCGCGGAACTGGTGGACGATGACGCGCAGAAGGGCGGCGCCCGCCGAATTCTGCATGAAATCGCGCACCCAGCCCGCTTCGAATTTCACATAATCCGGCTTGATGAGTTTTACCCGGTCGATGTCGGAATCGCCGGCGCCATAGTCATCAAGCGCCACGCGAAAGCCGATATCGTGCATGTGGTAAGCGAAGTCCGCGACCATCTGTGTGTCGGAGGCCTTTTTCTCGGAGATTTCGCAGACGATGCGATCCGCCGTCATGCCGGCCTCGTGGGCGGCAAGCCGCATGCGCTCTACTTCCTGGCGCATCTTGGCCGGCGTCTGGAACAGGCCCGGATGGAAGTTGACGAAGATGCGGGCGCGGGAACGGTTGAGCCTGCCGGTGTTGAGAATATGGATCGTGCGCAGGATGCTGTCGATATTTTCGATGTCTTCCGGCGCGACCAGCGAGAAAAATTCGCCCGGCGTCACCGGCTCGCCATTGCGGTGGGGACGCACCAGACCCTCGAAGGAATCGATGTCGAGCACCCCGCTCATCGTGCGGCGGAAAATGGGCTGCAGTGCCGATTTCAGGTTAAAGGTGCGATAGGCCGTGGACCATGTGCCATCGACCTCGCGGACAAGACTGGAAAAGATGCTTTTGAGCGCCATTTTTCAACCAGCTATAGAGACACGACCTCTAGGCTCGCGAATGTAGCGTATCAAGCGTTACTTCCGGGTTAAGGAAGGTTAAATTCTCTGCAGCGGCACATAAGCCGGCTTTTGACCTTGAAAGAAGGCCTGTCTTTCGACATAGAAAATGCCGCAGATGACAAGTTTTCCAACCTCTGCTGATGTCAACCCCAATAGGACCGATTAAAAATGGCCTTCCTTGCCGACATTCTCTCCCGCGTAAAGCCATCCGCCACCATCGCTGTTACCCAGAAAGCCCGTGAGCTGAAAGCGAAGGGCCGCGATGTGATCAGCCTTGGCGCCGGCGAGCCGGATTTCGATACGCCCGAAAATATCAAGGAAGCGGCCATCGACGCCATCAAGCGCGGTGAAACGAAATACACGCCTGTTTCCGGCATTCCGGAACTGCGCAAGGCCATTGCCGACAAGTTCAAGCGTGAAAACGGCCTGGACTACAAGCCGGAGCAGACGATTGTCGGCACGGGCGGCAAGCAGATCCTCTTCAACGCCTTCATGGCCACGCTGAACCCGGGTGATGAAGTCGTCATTCCAGCGCCTTACTGGGTGAGCTACCCGGAAATGGTGGCGATCTGCGGTGGTACGCCGGTTTTTGTCGACACGACGCTGGAAGACAATTTCAAGCTGAAGCCGGAAGCGCTGGAAAAGGCGATCACGCCGAAGACCAAGTGGTTCGTTTTCAACTCGCCTTCCAACCCGTCGGGTGCTGCTTATTCCCATGACGAGCTGAAGGCGCTGACCGACGTTCTCGTCAAGCATCCGCATGTATGGGTTCTGACGGACGACATGTATGAGCACCTGACCTATGGCGACTTCAAATTTGTCACCCCGGTCGAGGTAGAGCCTTCGCTCTACGACCGTACGCTGACGATGAACGGCGTCTCCAAGGCCTATGCCATGACCGGCTGGCGTATCGGCTACGCAGCCGGCCCGCTGCCGCTCATCAAGGCCATGGACATGATCCAGGGTCAGCAGACCTCGGGCGCGAGTTCCATCGCACAGTGGGCAGCTGTCGAAGCGCTGAACGGCACGCAGGATTTCATTCCGACCAACAAGAAGATTTTCGAAGGTCGTCGTGATCTCGTCGTCTCCATGCTCAACCAGGCCAAGGGCATCAATTGCCCGGCACCGGAAGGCGCGTTCTACGTCTATCCGTCCTGCGCCGGCATGATCGGCAAGACCGCGCCGTCGGGCAACGTCATCGAGTCGGACGTGGATTTCGTCTCCGAGCTTCTGGAAGCCGAAGGCGTCGCCGTCGTGCAGGGATCGGCTTTCGGCCTCGGCCCGAACTTCCGCATTTCCTACGCCACGTCGGAAGCGCTCTTGGAAGAAGCCTGCAAGCGCATCCAGCGCTTCTGCGCCGATTGCCGCTGATCGGTTGATACAGTCTTGAAGGAAGCCCGGCAGCGATGCCGGGTTTTTTTTGTTTTCAAAGTCCCGCAAGCTCTCTCCGTCATGCTCGGGCCTGTCCCGAGCATCTGCAACGTCCAGATTTATTTGGACGTGCTTAGATCCTTGGGACAAGCCCAAGGATGATGTCGTGTGGGAGGGCAGTGTTGTCATCACCCTCAGCCCGGCAGCCTGCCGGGCTTTTCTTTCGGCTAAAGCCCGAGAAACAGCAGCATGATGAAGGTGGCGAAGAGGATGAAATGCGTCATTCCCTCGATCGCGTTGGTTTCACCGTCATTGAGGTTGATGGCGGCGGCGATGAGGGTGATGAAGACCATGACGGTCTGAACCGGCGTCATGGCCATGATGAAGGGCTGGCCGGTATAGAGCGCGATGCCCTCCATGACAGGCACGGTCAGGATAACAGTCGAGAGCGATGCGCCCATGGCGATATTGACCACGGCCTGCATGCGGTTGCGCAATGCGGAGCGGAGCGCGGTGAGGATTTCCGGTGATGCCGAGATTGTTGCCACCACGACCGCCATCAGTGCGGGCGGTGCGCTGGTGCCCTCGAGGCTTTCGCTCAGGAAGGTCGACATGAATTCCGCCAGCACGCCGATCAGCACCACGCCGGCGATGATGAGGCCGATGGAAAGCGGAACGCTGCCTTCGTCTTCCTCCTCGGCATGACCGTGTGACGGCTGGCCGGCCGGATGCGCCTTGCGGGGATAGGCGTAGCTGAAGAAATAGCTGTGAGGGCCAACCTGCATTTTGAGGAAGAGCGCATAAAGCGCGATCATCGCGACGATGGTGAAGGCGGAATAGACGTGCCAGCTCCGCTCTGGAATGAACTCCGGCACGATCATCGAAATACCCATGGCCGTGAGGATCATCACGCCATAGGTCTTGCCGGAATCGTCATTATAGGGCTGCTCGCCATGGCGGAGGCCACCGAGCAGGGCGGCGAGGCCCAGAATGCCGTTGATGTCGATCATGACGGCGGAATAGATCGTATCGCGCACGAGGGTGGGTGAACTGGATTCGCTCATGATGATGGCGAGGATCAGCACTTCCACGGCGACCGCCGAGAGGGTGAGGATCATCGTTCCATAGGGATCGCCGACCTTGGCGGCGAGGATTTCGGCGTGGTGGGCGACCCGCATCGAGATGAGAACGATCAGTCCGATCAGCAAGATTGCGGCAATGAGCGCCGCCGTTTTTCCGGCTTCGAATATGGCATGCTCGGTCATATAGGCGATGATTGCCGCCGGTATCGCGAGAAGCAGCAGCCGCTCCTGTTTCAGAATAGAACCCGCCATTGATTTCCCTTCCCCTGTCAGACCCAGGCTGTGACGTATCGTCCGTGAGATCAAGCAGGATTTGCGCTTGAATGCTTTTGGTAGGATAGTGGTGTTGCAGGACATGCTGCTCATGCCGCGCTGTCCCATTGGGTGCAATGCTTGAAACGCGGTTGTGGTTGCCATGTCGCCTACCGAGACAGGAGGACCATGCATGACCAAAGTGGTGTATGAAATCGTCGAACATGACGGAGGCTTCGCCTACCGCATGAACGGCGCTTATTCCGAAACATTTCCTACCTATGCCGATGCGGTCGAGGCCGCGCGCATCGTTGCCGCCGAACAACAGGTGGGAGGCGATGACGAGGAAATCAGCTATCAGGATGAGAGCGGCCACTGGCATGAGGAATATAGCCAGGGCGGCGATCGGCCGGAAGCCGAGGTGGTCGACAAGACGTCACAGCCGGCCAGACCGTTTTGATGAGCGAGTTTTGCGGTATCGATGCTGGACTGGCGCTAGCGCCGTTTCGGCGGAGCACCCGGATCGGTTTCTTTGAGATGACCCTTGAGGCCTTCCACGAGGGCGCTGAAGACGGCACGGCATCGCGGTGAAGTCTTGAGATTTTCATGCATCGCGACCCAGGTGTGGAGCGGGATGTCGATTTTCGGAAGCACCTGCACAAGCCGAGGGTCCTTGCGCGCCAGACCGATCTGACAGACGCCGATGCCCGCGCTGGCGCGGATCATGGCAAGCTGGGCGAGGTTGCTGTCGGCGCGGATTTCGAAGGAAATTTCCTCAATATCGGGTATTTCAGGATCGAGCGAGCGCATCCGCTGGATGGCCGCCCGGATGAAAGGCGTCTTGCGGTCGAAGCCGACCATGCGGTGATGGTTCAAATCTTCCATGCTCTTCGGAGCGCCGGCTCTCGCGAGATAGTCGCGCGTCGCGTGAAATCCCAGACGGAAATTACCGATGTAACGCATGACGATCGCATCCTGCTGCGGTTCGGTCATGCGAATGGCGATATCGGCCTCACGCCGCAAAAGGTCTTCCAGCGTATCGGAAAGCGAAAGCTCGATTTCAAGCCGCGGGTGCACCTCCTGCATGGCCGTGATGATCGGCGGCAGCATTTCCACGCCGATGATATCAGAGGCGCTGATGCGCACGGTGCCTTCGATCTTGCCGACCTCACCGGAGGCCGCGCGCATGAGGGCTGCGGTCGTCGCCGCCAGATTTTCCGCATAGGGACGGAGCGCAAGCGCTGCTTCCGTCGGCATCAATCCATGGGGCGAACGAATGAACAGCGGAAAACCGACGGCTTCTTCCAGAGCGCCGATGTGGCGTCCCGCCGTCGGCTGGGTGATGCCGAGTTCGCGCGCGGCGGCGGAAAGCGAACCGTCGCTCAGCACGCTGAGGAAGGTGCGATAAAAATCCCAGCTGATGTCACGGCTTCTGGTCATAAGATTTTGTATAGCTGATCAACTAATTTCGATAATTTTGTATATCGCAGAACGGAACGATACTCCAGCCCACAAGAAGGAGTACGGCGATGATATATGAAAACAACGCGGATACAGCGGCGAATGACCGGCCTCTCGCCCTGATTTTGGGGGTGAATGGCGGTGTCGGCAGCCAGGTCTCCAGGATGCTGCAGCAACGTGGCTGGCGGGTGAGGGCGATGACACGCCAGCAAACAGCGTCCCGGACCACTGGTGATATCGAGTTCGTAACCGGAGACGCCATGAACCGGCAGGACGTTCTGGACGCGGCAAGGGATGCGCGGCTGATCGTCCATGCGGTTAACCCTCCCGGATATCGCAACTGGGACAGGCAGGTATTGCCGATGCTGGACAACACCATCGCCGCCGCCGAGGCCTGCGGGGCGAGGATCGTCTTTCCGGGCAGCGTCTATAATTTCGGCCCGGATGCTTTTCCCCTCATGACGGAAGAGAGCCCGCAAAAGCCCTTTACCCGCAAGGGCACGCTGCGTGTGGAAATGGAGCGGCGGCTGAAAATGGCGTCGATGCGTGGTGTGCCGGTGCTGATTGTCCGGGCGGGGGATTTCTTTGGGCCGGATGCGAGAAATAACTGGTTTTCGCAGATGCTGGTAAGGCCGGGAAAGCCGGTCCGCAGCGTCCAGAATCCCGCCGCCCCTCATGCGGGGCATCAATGGGCCTATCTGCCTGACGTGGCGGAGACGATTGGCCGGCTGCTGGCCCGGGCAGGCGAGCTTCCGGCTTTCGCCGTCTATCACATGGAAGGTTTCTGGGATTTCGATGGGCTGCAGCTGATTGACGCGATCGAGCGGGTTGTGGGGCATCCGGTCAAGCGGCGGCGGCTATTCTGGCCGGGGATCAAATTGGCCGCGCCTTTCGTTCCCCTGTTCCGCGAAGTGCTTGAAATGCAATATCTCTGGCAGATGCCGATCCGGATGAGCAATCGCAAGCTGACGGATTTCCTTGGAACGGAACCCAAAACACCGATCGATGTCGCGGTATCCGCGACATTGGCGAGCCTCGGCTGCCTTGAGCAGAGGCAGGACCCGACGAGCCTTCCTCATCCGGCGGATGCCGGGGGCAGGGTGTGATGGCGACGGCTGCGAATGGAATGTCGGCTCGGCGTCGCCTGTTTGCCGTAATTTCGGCAAGCGTGCCGGTGCTGATCTTCGCGCAGGTGCTGCTGGCCGGGCTGTCGCTCTATTATGATGGATCGCTGCTTTCGCTGCACAAGGGGCTCGGTTTCCTGATCGCCGTTCCGATCCTGTCGCTGATGGTCCTCGCTCTGCGATATGACGAGCTGCGGCCTAACCTTGCCCGCGCGCTGGTCCTGCTCGGTCTTTATTGTCTTCAGGTGGCGCTGATGAGCATCGGCCGGGAAACGGGCAATGGCTTTCTGCAGGCGCTGCATGTGCCCAACGCCTTCGTCATGGGCGCGTTTTCCGATTTTGCCGCACGGCAGGCGCGAAGCCTGCGCTGAAAGAAATACGCCGCACCGCTCTCAAGCAGTGCGGCGTATTTGCTTGGTCCTTTATCAGGCGAGCGCCGGATAGTCGGTATAACCCTCGGCTCCGCCGCCATAGAAGGTCGGCTGGTTCGGCTCGTTGAGCGGCGCATCGTTTTTCAGGCGGCGCACCAGATCCGGATTGGCGATGAATGCCTTGCCGAAGGCCACGGCATCGACTTTGCCGCTTTCGACGGCTTCGATGGCGCTCTCGCGGTTGTAACCATTATTGGCGATCCACAGGCCCTTGCCGCCGGCATTGCGATAGGCGGCCTTGAAGGCTGCGTAATCGAAAGGCTTGTCGCCCTGCTTGAAATCGCGCGGACCGCCGGTTGCGCCTTCAACCACATGGATGAAGGCGAGATTGCGCTTGCCGAGCTGATCCGCCACGTAATTGTAGAGCGGCTGCGGGTCGGCCTCGAAAATATCGTTGGCGGGGGTAACGGGGGAAAGGCGGATGCCGGTGCGGCCCGCGCCAATCTCTTCCGCCACCGCATCGACAACTTCCAGCAGGAAGCGGGCGCGGTTTTCGATCGAGCCGCCATACTCATCCGTGCGCTGGTTGGTGCTGGATTTCAGGAACTGCTCGATCAGGTAGCCATTGGCGGCATGGATTTCGACGCCGTCGAAACCGGCCTCCAGAGCCGCGCGTGCGCCGCTGCGGTAATCCTCGAGGATGAGGCCGATATCGTCGATGGTGAGCGCGCGGGGCTCTGAGGTTTCGGCAAAGGCGCCGGTGCCGTCATCATTGATGATATAGGTCTTCGACTTGGCGGGAATGGCGGAAGGAGCAACCGGCTGACCGCCATGCGGCTGCAGCGAGGTGTGGGAAATGCGGCCCACATGCCAGATTTGCGCGACGATCTTGCCGCCGGCTGAATGCACGCCATCGGTGACCTGTTTCCAGCCTTCGATCGCTTCCCGCTTGTAGAGACCCGGAACGTCCGCATAACCCTGACCCTGCTGGGAAATCGGCGTGCCTTCGGTGACGATCAGCCCGGCTGTGGCGCGCTGCTCGTAATAGGTGGCGTTGAGATTGTTGGGAATTGCGCCCGGCGAGCGGTTGCGGGTGAGGGGGGCCATGACGATACGGTTGGCGAGTGCGATATCGCCGGCCTGTGCCGGTTCGAAAAGACTGGTCATGCGACTTCACTTTCTGGTCGGTTGGCGAAATTGCGCGGCAGGCGCGCTATCCGGGTCGGGTGCCGGATCGAAACCTGCGTTGCGGTTCCTGTCCGGCACCCCGGGGCTCAAAGCTTGGGAGGCTCAGAGATTGGCTTGCAGATAATTGCGGAAAGCGTCGATGGTTTCCTCGTTGCGCTCAAAAAACACCCATTGTCCGACCTTTTTCGACCTGATGAGGCCGGCTGTCTGCAACACCGCCAGATGCGACGAGACGGTGGATTGCGACAGGCCGCTGATCTGAAACTGGTTGGCGCACACCCCCATGCTGAGCGGGTGCTCCTGACAGAAGTGACTTTCCGGGCGCTTCAGCCATTCCAGAAATTTCAGCCTTGCAGGGTGCGAAAGAGCCTTGAGGATTTCCTCCGGGTTCATCTGGGTTTCTTTAATATCTGACATGAACGATATTTATATCGATCATTTTCGATATACAAGTCACGTCTCTGTGAGGACCGTGGGGAGTGGGCAGGCGGTTCCAAAAAAGAAGGCCGCTGGATGTCTCCGCGGCCTGACAAGTTTGAAGGTCAAAACCTCCAGAGGGGAACAGCTGTCGCGTGCCTTGGGCGAGCGTGACAGCCAACTAAAATATGGGAGCGGCAATAATGCAAAACAAGGTTGCATCATGCGATATTTCGCCAATTTGGAGAAAATTCTTGCAGGTAAAAAAAGAGGGCCGCCGGATAGATCCAGGGCCCTTTAAGTGTGAAGGTCAAAAACCTCCAGAGGGGAACAGCTGATGCGGTGGAACTGGGAGGAAAAGCCACCGTGTGCATCAGCTGAGAGCGATATGGTGCTTTTTTGTGCACGAAACAACTCTTTTTTGTGCAGGTCAGGCATGCGTACCACGCAGCCCTCGATATTTCCGGTATATTTTATGTGCAATGCTGCCGGAGAGCGCAAGCATTCCGCTCACGCAACGCTTTGCGTAAGCTGTTGAAATTAAAGCGCGATAGCCAAGTGCCGGCTATTTTAACGTCAGAAGTTCCAGTTCCGCGCCTTGGCGACGATGAAGTCGCGGAAGGCTTTCAGCTTTGCAGCGTTTTTCATCTCGTCGGGATAGCAGAAGTAGGTATCGAATGACGGAATATCTGCGGCAAGCGACAGCTGGATGAGCCCGGGATCGCGCCCGACGATATAGTCGGGCAAACAGGCGATGCCGATTCCCAGCAGGCAGGCGCGCTTGATCGATGTCTGGCTGTTGATCTGCAGATGCGGCGTGCGCGTATTGTCGGAAGACCGTCCGGCATTTTCCAGCCAGTTGACATCAAGGAGATAGTTGGGCGCCGGCTCGCCGAAAGAGATGATGCGGTGGTTGTCGAGATCCTCGATCGACTGCGGCTCTCCGTGACGGTTGATGTAGGACGGCGCGGCATAGACGTGCATATGCACCGTGAACAGCTTGCGCTGGATGAGGTCCGACTGCTGCGGCTGGCGCAGGCGGATGGCGCAATCGGCGTGGCGCATGTTCACGTCCAGCTCCTCATTGTCGAGGATGAGCTGGATCGACATTTCCGGGTAGAGCTGCAGGAACTCCTGCACCTTGTCCGTCAGCCAGCCCTGGCCGAGACCGACGGTCGTCGTCACGCGCAGCTTGCCGCTCGGCTTCTCCGTCGTCTCCGTCAGTTGCATCTTGACGGTTTCGAGCTTCAGCAGCACGTCATGGGCGGTGCGATAAAGCAGCTCGCCCTGTTCGGTGAGGATCAGGCCTCGGGCGTGGCGATGGAACAGCTTGACGCCGACATCCTGTTCCAGCGCGCTGACCTGACGGCTGATGGCCGACTGGGACAAATGCAGCTTGTCGGCAGCATGGGTGAAAGACCCTGCTTCGGCTGCGGCATGAAAAATGCGCAGTTTATCCCAGTCCAATGGCATTGCCATGCCTATCCTGCCTTTCGGTTATTCCGCTGCTACCGCGAGCGGTTGTTGCGCGGTGAGGTACCGTTCTGCTTCGAGGGCGGCCATGCAGCCCATGCCGGCGGCGGTGATTGCCTGGCGGTAGATGTCGTCGGTGACGTCGCCGGCGGCGAAAATGCCCTCAACATCGGTTGCGGTGGAATCGGGTGCGGTCCACATATAGCCGTTGTCCTTGAGCTTCACCTTGCCTTTGAACAGTTCAACCGCCGGCGCGTGGCCGATGGCGACGAAGACGCCGTCGATCGGCGTGTCGCTGATCGCGCCGGTCTTGGTGTCACGCAACCTCACGCCCGAGACGGAGGGCGGCATTGGCGGCTTGGCGGGAGCGCCGGTGATTTCGGCGATTTCCGTGTTCCACAGGATCTTGACGTTTTCCTTCGCGAACAGCCGTTCCTGAAGGATTTTTTCCGAGCGGAAGCTGTCGCGGCGGTGCACGACGGTCACAGATTTAGCGATATGGGCGAGATAGAGCGCTTCCTCCACGGCGGAGTTACCGCCGCCGACCACGATCACATCCTTGTTGCGATAGAAGAAGCCGTCGCAGGTGGCGCAGGCGGAAACGCCGAAGCCCTGGAAATGCTGTTCGCTCTCGATACCCAGCCACTTGGCCTTGGCGCCGGTTGCGATGATCAGCGTGTCGGCGGTCCAGACCTGACCGGAATCGGTCTTGACCACGAAAGGCCGTACATTGGTTTCAACTTCGGTGACGAGGTCACTGACGATTTCCGCACCCACATGGGTCGCCTGCTTCAGCATCTGATCCATCAGCCAAGGGCCCTGGATCGGATCGGCAAAGCCCGGATAGTTCTCGACATCGGTGGTGATCATCAGCTGGCCGCCCTGTTCCATGCCGGCAATCAGCACGGGTTTCAGCATTGCGCGGGCCGCGTAGATCGCCGCGGTATAACCGGCGGGACCAGAGCCAATGATCAATACCTTGGTATGGCGGGCAGACATGGAAACATTCCTTTTTACGGTAGCGGGGCCTTTCAGCAGCAAGACCTTCCAGCCGCAACACGGCGGACAGGCCACAACCCCTTCATTGCCCGGTATTTAAGGTTGTCTAGTGTCTTTATTCAAGGGCAGCCTTGCGTTACCAACAAGGCAGTTGTGGATGCGCGCGCAATTTTGTGACCGGGCGGCGGCATAATGTTGCGAATCCCGCGCCGAATAGTACAAGGAAGTTCTCCAGCTTAACGAGGTACTGCTCCGTGACCAGCGTCGAACTCGATGCCATCGATCTCAAAATCCTGCGCGAATTGCAGCGCGACGGGCGCATGACCAATGTGGAACTGGCCGAAAGGGTCGGTATTTCCGCGCCGCCGTGCCTCAGGCGGGTCCGCAAGCTGGAGGAGGCGGGCGTGATCGAGGGTTATCACGCCATGTTGAACGCCCCGAAGCTCGGTTTCGACCTCGTCGCCTTCTGCATGATCGGTCTCAAGCGCCAGTCGGACAGCAATCTGAAGGCTTTTGCGGCGGCAACCGCCGGCTGGTCGCTGGTGCGGCAGGCCTGGATGGTGTCGGGCGAAAGCGACTTCCTGCTGCATTGCGTCGCCAAGAACCTGACGGAATTTCAGGATTTCGTCATCGAGGTTCTGACCGCGGACGAAAATGTCGATACGGTGCGCACCATGCTCACCATCCGTCAGGTCAAGCGCGTCGGTCTGGTGGAAATCTGATCGGCCGGCTTTTTGTCGGCTTCGGGGGCATTACCCCCGCCGCAACGCCTCATAGACTTCGCCGAGACTTGTCGCTTCTTTTTCCAGCGGAAAAGTGCTGCGCACATGCGCAAGTCCGGCACTTGCGTGGGCTTTGGCCAGAGCAGGATCGGCGAGATAGGTCTTTATCGCGTCTCTCAGCGAGGCATAGTCACCCGCATCGACAACCGCCCCGGTCTCGCCCGTGACAATCATTTCCTCGTAAGCGCCGGCATTACTGGCGACAACGGCCGTCTCGGAGGCCATGGCTTCGAGCGGTGTCAGGCCGAAACCTTCATTGCGGGATGGGGCGACATAGAGCGTCAGCCGCCGGTACCAGGGCTTGATGTCGTCAACTTCGCCCTGAAATACGATGCGGTCGGCAAGGCCGGCTGCGGCGACATCGGCCTTGAGCGCATCACCGAAGGCCTTGTGTTCCGCCGTGACGCGGCCGGACACTACGGCTGTCCATTGCGGATGGTTGGGCAGAAGTTCGATCATGGCGCGCACGAATAGATCGGTGCCCTTCTGGTGGCGCACGCGTCCGAAACAGCCGATCAGATATTGGCCCGGCAGGCCGGTTGCCGCGATCGTATCTTCCGGACCGGTGGCCGGGTGGAAAAGGTCGGTATCGACGCCATGCATGACGACGCGATGGGGCACTTCCAGGAACGAGCCGGAGCGGGCGTTGGTCGCAACCACGGCATCCATCTTCGAAATCAGAAAACGGGTATAGGCGGAATGCCGCCTCTGTGCCGCGGAGGTAAAGAGCAGCTTCACCTTCATGCGCAGCACATCACGCATCAGAAGACCCGGCAACATTTCGAGATTGCGGCGGGCATGCCAGATGCGCGGGCTGCCGACAGGGCCATTCTGCCAGAGCCGCCACAGATCGCGGAAGCGCACATGCGGCAGATGCGGTGGCAGGCCGGGGCCGATGGTGGCCACCTTCTGTCCCAGCCGGTTCTGCACCGGTATCAGCTGGACGATGGTGGAGGTGACGCCGGAGAGCCTGCGCTTGAAGTTCGGCGCAAGCACCTGCACATCTTTCAGACTGACGTGGGACAAGATGGGCTTCCGTCTCTGCGGCTGGTTTGGAGATTCAATACGTCAAAAAACAATGCGCCCGCGTGGGGCGCATTGCACGTCGGGGCAATCAGCCCCACTGTACCGCGAGAATCTCGTAGCCCTTGGCGCCGCCGGGCGCGTTGACCTCGATGCTGTCGCCGACTTCCTTGCCGATCAGGGCGCGGGCAATCGGCGAGGAGATGGAGATGCGGCCAGCCTTCACATCGGCTTCCTGGTCGCCGACGATCTGGTAGGTTCGTTCCTCGTCGCTATCTTCGTCGATCAGCTTGACGGTGGCGCCGAACTTGATCTTGGAACCGGACATCTTGGACAGGTCGATGACTTCCGCGCGTGCGGTCAGGTCTTCGAGTTCGGTGATGCGGCCTTCATTGTGGCTCTGGGCTTCCTTGGCAGCATGGTACTCGGCGTTTTCCGAAAGGTCGCCATGGGCGCGCGCTTCCGCAATTGCCTCGATGATACGGGGACGCTCCTCCTGCTGGCGAAAGCGCAGCTCCTCCTGCAGCTTGACGAATCCACCCTGAGTCATCGGTACTTTTTCTACCATTTTTTTATCCTTCGCATTCCGGTCGCTTTACTTGCAGACACAAAAAGAAACAGGTTCCGGAGAGGAACTCCGGAACCATGCCAAAATCATAACTGAGCCGACTATATCAGAAGACGACAGCGAAATGCCAGCAAATTTGAGGTGTGAGTATTTCCTCATTCAATCAAAGGCTTGACTGCCATTATTGACATTCTTCAATGGAACATATAGTGAACATTGCTATGAAGAAGTCGATCAGGCAACGGCTGGCCATTCTCTCCGACGCGGCGAAATATGATGCCTCCTGCGCATCGAGCGGCACGACAAAACGTAACTCCGCAGCGTCAGGCGGTCTGGGTTCCACGGAAGGGTCGGGCATCTGCCATGCCTATGCGCCGGATGGGCGCTGCATTTCGCTCCTGAAAATTCTGCTGACCAATTTCTGCATCTATGATTGCGCCTATTGCATCAACCGCTCTTCCAGCAATGTCGAGCGAGCGCGGTTTACGCCAGAAGAAGTGGTTTGGCTGACGCTGGAGTTTTATCGGCGCAACTATATCGAGGGGCTGTTCCTGTCCTCCGGCATCATCCGCTCCTCCGATCACACGATGGAAGAGATGGTGCGCGTGGCGCGTGAACTGCGCGTTACCCATGGTTTTCGCGGCTATATCCACCTGAAATCCATTCCCGAAGCGTCGCCCAGGCTGATCGAGGAGGCGGGGCTTTATGCGGATCGTCTTTCGATCAATATCGAATTGCCGACCGATAACAGCATTGGCCGTTTCGCGCCGGAAAAGCAGCCCGCCAATATTCGCCGCTCCATGGCCGATATCCGTTTGAAGATCGAGGAGGCGGGGGAGCCGACCGTCCGGACACGCAAGACCAAGCGCTTTGCGCCGGCCGGTCAGAGCACGCAGATGATCGTGGGGGCCGATGGCGCAGACGATAGCACCATTCTCTCCACCAGCGCCCGGCTTTATGGCAGCTACGGTTTGCGGCGCGTTTATTATTCGGCCTTCAGCCCCATTCCGGATTCGTCGAAGAACCTGCCGCTCATCAAGCCGCCGCTCATGCGTGAACACCGGCTTTATCAGGCCGACTGGCTGTATCGCTTTTATGGCTTCGACATCGGTGAGATAACCGCGATCGGGGGCGATGGCATGCTCGATCTCGATATCGACCCGAAGCTCGCCTGGGCGCTGAAGCATCGCGAGCGTTTCCCTGTGAACGTCAACGTGGCGGATCGGGAAATGCTGCTGCGCGTGCCCGGTTTCGGCACGAAGACGGTCGCATCCATCCTGTCGTCGCGACGGTTCCGGCGGTTGCGGCTGGAGGATATTGCCCGCTTTGGTGTTTCCCTGAAAAAGGTGAAGGCCTTCATCGTCGCAGAGGGCTGGACGCCGGGCAAGCTGACCGAGCGACCGGATTTGCGGGCGATGTTTGCGCCGCAGCCCGAGCAATTATCGCTCCTGTGATGTACGGCCCGGTTCTGGAAGGGCGGGGTGATTTCGGCGAGTGGCGCGATGCCGCCCGCGCGGCGCTTGCCGCCGATATTCGACCCGAGATGATTGACTGGCGGTTGCGGGATGACGGGGCAGGGCTGTTGGATTTTGCCGGCGAGCCCTTGCCGGCGGCCGGTTCTGGGTCCGGGCAGGTTTCCGTTCCAGCCTCGTTCGTGGCGCTGGCGCAGGCCGTCATCTGTCATGGCGATCCCGGGCGTTTTGCTCTGCTTTACCGGCTGTTGTGGCGGCTGAGGCAGGATCGCGCACTGTTGCAGTTCAAGTCCGATCCGGATGTTTCAGAGGTCCGGCTGCTTGAGAAATCCGTCAGACGCGATTGTCACAAGATGACCGCTTTTGTCCGTTTCAAGGAAGTGCCCTTGCCTCAGGGGCAGGGCGGGCGGCGGCGGTTTATTGCCTGGTTCGAGCCTGACCATTTCATCGTCGAGCGCACGGCCGCGTTTTTCCAGCGGCGGTTTACCGACATGGACTGGCTGATCGCCACGCCGAAGGGCTCTGCACGGTGGGACGGAAACGCGCTGGAGACATCGCGGGAAGCGGCGGAAAAGCCTGATCTGACGGACGAGACGGATGAACTCTGGCGGACCTATTATGCCAATATATTCAATCCGGCCCGCCTGAAGATCAAAGCCATGACGGCGGAGATGCCAAAGAAATACTGGAAGAACCTGCCGGAAGCCGATCTCATTCCCGGTCTGGTTCTCGGAGCAGAGGCGCGGGTGCTGGAGATGGCCGCCAAAGCGGCAAGCCAGCCGCAGCCGTTTCACCACCGCCTGCAGGCTGCGGCCGCTGCACGGGAGACGCCGCAACCGGCGCCGGATGGTACGCTCGCGTCGCTGGCGCGGGAGGCGGGCCATTGCACCCGCTGCCCCCTGCATTGCAACGCCACGCAGACGGTTTTCGGCTCTGGCCCGGAAGATGCGAACATCATGATCGTGGGCGAGCAGCCGGGCGATCACGAGGATCTCGCCGGCAAACCTTTCGTCGGCCCGGCCGGCCAGCTCTTTGACCGGACTCTCGCCCAAATCGGCATCGAACGCAAAAAGCTTTACGTCACCAATGCCGTCAAGCACTTCAAATACGAAACGCGCGGCAAACGGCGCATTCATCAGCGTCCGAATGCGGGCGAAGTGGAGCAATGCCGCTGGTGGCTCAATCAGGAAATCGCGCTTGTTCGGCCAAAACTGATCGTTGCCATGGGCGCAACGGCGCTTTATGCGCTGACCGGCGGCAAGGAAAAGGTCACGGAGATACGGGGGGGTCCTTTACCAATGGAGGAGGGCCGGACGCTTTTTGTCACCGTGCACCCGTCCTATCTGCTGCGCCTTGTCGATACGCAGGCGAAAGAGGCGGAAATGGCAAAATTCACAAAGGATATGCAGTTTATTAGAGCGTTCGAATAGATTTCCATCTGCGATTGGAGATTTATTTCAATAGGCGAATATTAACTTACAGTAGTATAATTTATGGATTATTTATATGTTATTTTTATTAAAATTTTATACTTAATATTATAATTAAGTCCTCCGAATTTATATGGACAAATCATGTTGGGTGAGCTCGACCTTACGACAGTCATATTGATGCAAAAGTGTTCCTACATCGTTGGGCTTTTGAGTTTTATCTACCTGAAAATGACCAATCGCGATTTGCGCGGTCCCATTCCTCTCGCGGCGGGTTTTGCGACGATGGCGATTGGCTCCACGCTTGCCGGTTACGGAGAATGGGGAATATTGTCGCCGGCTTTATGGCAACTGGGCAGTGTCGTTTTTGGTGTTGTCGGTTATGCGCTGATCTGGCTCGGTTTGAAGACGTTGAGCGATGGACGCGCCGTCGACCGGCGAATCCTATCCTTTGTATGTTTTATCGCCGCGCTGACGATGGTCGTCGCGCATCAGGTGGCGGACAATAATGCGCTTCGCGCGGCGCTCTTCAATGGCTGCGCGTCGCTGGCCTATATCGCCGGGGCGTTGGTGCTTTTTGCCGGATGGCGCAGGGAGCCGCTGCTTTCCCGTCTGGCGCTGGGTGCGATTACTGGCGTCTCCGGTCTCATTTCGCTGGCGGTGATGAAAAGCGTGCTTTTTCCCGGCTATGCCACCCTCAATCTGGTCAATGCGTTTTTCTTCATCATCATGCTGAACTTCGCGATCGCCCTGTTCGTGATGATGCTGGTTGCCGAGCGGTCGGAACGGAAATTGCTGGTTCTTGCCAATACGGACCCCCTGACCGGCGTTAAGAACCGGCGCTTCTTCTTCCAGACCATGCCCGCGACGCCTCATCCCGCCGACGCGGCCATGTTGCTCGATATCGATCACTTCAAGTCGATCAACGACCGTTTCGGCCACGCCGTCGGCGATAGCGTGCTGCAGGAAGTGGCAAAGCGCATTGGCGGTAGCATTCGTGGTGGGGATGTGCTGGCGCGTTACGGTGGTGAGGAATTCATCATCTATCTGCCTGGCGCCGGCGTTCACAAGGCCTGCATGATCGGCGAACGTATTCGCGATGCGATTGCGGTCAGCGAGGTCGACTGCGGCGGTCTGCGTGTCGGAGTGACGATCAGCATCGGCGTTGCCGCCACCGGCGACATGCGCTGCGATCTCCAGACGCTTGCCGAAATGGCGGATCGTGCGCTTTACCGCGCGAAGACCGAAGGGCGCAATTGCGTTCGCGAGGCGATGGCCGCCTAGGGGCATCCTCGTTTCTGCGGCTGACAGCTTGCGGTTCAGCCTCTTGGCGCGCTCGTATCCATCGCGGCGCGATGCCGTAAGGCTTCTTTCAGCAATATCTCGATCTGGGCATTGATGCTGCGCAGTTCATCGCTCGCGGTGTGGCGGATTTGATTCAATATCGCGGGTTCGATCCGCAGCGGAAAAGCCACGCGCTCCGGGCCTGGCGGACGTCCAGCCATGAGTTAACCCTGCAGCTTCAAGTTCAGGGAAATGATGCGACCGATGGCGGAAGCGGATTTTTCAGGCGTAGGAAAAGACATCATGGGCCTCGCGTGGGATGATGTCTTTTTGCTACCCGAAACGGATTGCAGCGGGATTACGCAATGCAAAACGCCGCGGACATGGGGATCCGCGGCGTTTTGGTTTCAATCTTGCGGGCTTCTCCCGCAGAAAGCTTAGTTGAAGTAGCTCTGCAGCGGCTTCACTTCCAGATTGCCGGCCTTCAGCGCCTTGATGGCAAGGGCTGCTGCTTCCGCACCGGCCATCGTCGTGTAGTAAGGCACCTTCTGCATCAGCGTCGCGCGGCGCAGCGACTTCGAGTCAGAGATCGCCTTGTTGCTGTCGGTGGTGTTGACGACCAGCTGGACCTGACGGTTGCGGATGGCGTCTTCGATATGCGGACGACCTTCCTGCACCTTGTTGATCTTTTCGGCATTGATGCCCTGTTCAGCAAGGAAACGCTGGGTGCCGCCGGTTGCGAGAACCTTGAAGCCGCTTTCCACCAGAATGCGGATGGCCGGCAGAACGCCTTCCTTGTCGTCGTCACGCACGGAAACGAAGACCGTGCCGGAGCGGGGCAGATCGACGCCGGCGCCGAGCTGGCTCTTGGCGAAGGCCAGCGCGAAATCCGTGTCGAGGCCGATGACTTCACCGGTCGAGCGCATTTCCGGTCCGAGCAGGATGTCGACGCCCGGGAAGCGCGCGAAGGGGAATACGGCTTCCTTGACGGCAATGTGCTTCAGGTTGCGCGGATCAGGCTTTTGGCCATAGGCGGCAATCGCCGCATCAAGCTTCTCGCCGGCCATGACGCGGGCAGCGATCTTGGCGATCGGCGCACCGATGGTTTTTGCAACGAAGGGCACCGTGCGCGAGGCGCGCGGGTTGACTTCGAGAACGTAGATCGTGCCGTCCTTGATAGCGTATTGAACGTTCATCAGGCCACCGACGTTGAGCGCCTTTGCAAGCGCCGTCGTCTGGCGTTCCAGCTCGTCGAGGGTTTCCTTGCTCAGCGAACGGGAAGGCAGCGAGCAGGCCGAGTCGCCCGAGTGGATACCGGCTTCTTCGATGTGCTCCATGATGCCCGACACGAAGACGTTTTCGCCGTCGCACAGTGCATCGACGTCGACCTCGACGGCGTTGGTCAGGTAGCTGTCGAACAGAAGCGGGTTCTTGCCGAGCAGGGTGTTGATCTGGCCGGTCTTGTCGTTCGGGTAACGCTGCTTGATGTCTTCTGGCACTAGGCCCGGAACCGTATCGAGCAGATAGGTCTGGAGCTGGCCTTCCGAATGGATGATCTGCATGGCGCGGCCACCCAGAACATAGGAAGGACGCACGACCAGCGGGAAGCCGATTTCCGAAGCGACGAGGCGCGCCTGTTCAACCGAATAGGCGATGCCGTTGTTCGGCTGGGCGAGGTCGAGCTTCATCAGCAGCTTCTGGAAGCGGTCGCGGTCTTCGGCAAGGTCGATCATGTCAGGCGCGGTGCCGAGGATCGGGATACCGTTCTTTTCCAGCGCTTCGGCCAGCTTCAGCGGCGTCTGGCCACCGAACTGCACGATGACGCCGACCAGTTCGCCCCTTTCCTGTTCGGCGCGCATGATCTCGATCACGTCTTCGGCCGTCAGCGGTTCGAAATAGAGGCGGTCGGAGGTGTCGTAGTCGGTAGAAACCGTTTCCGGGTTGCAGTTGATCATGATCGCTTCGAAGCCTGCATCCTTCAGCGCGAAGGCGGCATGGCAGCAGCAATAGTCGAACTCGATGCCCTGGCCGATACGGTTCGGACCGCCGCCGAGGATGACGACCTTCTTGCGGTCGGAAACCTGCGCTTCAGAGCGGGCGGCGCCGACGAAGGGGATTTCATAGGTCGAATACATGTAGGCGGTAGGCGAGGCGAATTCTGCCGCGCAGGTATCGATGCGCTTGAAGACCGGGCGAACATTGAGGCTGTTGCGCAGTTCGGCCACTTCCTTCGGGCGCTTGCCCGTCAGAATTGCCAGGCGGGCGTCGGAAAAGCCCATGGCTTTGAGCATGCGCAGGTTCTCTGCGTCCTGCGGCAGGCCTTGCTCACGAACACGGGCTTCCATGTCCACAATTGCCTTGAACTGGGCGATGAACCAGGGATCGATCTTCGAGTTTTCGTGGACTTCTTCTTCCGTCATTCCCATGCGCAGCGCCTGGGCGACCATGCGCAGGCGATCCGGCGTCGGTGTGCCGATGGCGGCGCGGATGGCGTTCTTGGAGCCTTCGCCCTCTTCAAAGCCGGGGATTTCGATTTCATCGAGACCGGTGAGGCCAGTCTCCATGCCGCGCAGCGCCTTCTGAAGCGATTCTGCGAAAGTGCGGCCGATGGCCATGACTTCACCGACGGACTTCATGGCCGTTGTGAGGATCGGCGAGGCGCCCGGGAACTTCTCAAAGGCGAAACGCGGGATCTTGGTGACGACGTAGTCGATCGACGGTTCGAACGAGGCAGGCGTCGCGCCGCCGGTGATATCGTTTTCCAGCTCGTCGAGCGTATAGCCGATGGCGAGCTTGGCGGCGATCTTGGCGATCGGGAAGCCGGTTGCCTTGGAGGCGAGAGCGGACGAGCGCGAAACGCGCGGGTTCATTTCGATGACGACGAGGCGGCCGTCTTTCGGGTTGACGGCGAACTGCACGTTCGAGCCGCCGGTTTCCACGCCGATCTCACGCAGCACCGCAATCGAGGCGTTGCGCATGATCTGATATTCCTTGTCGGTCAGCGTCAGCGCCGGCGCAACCGTGATCGAGTCGCCCGTGTGGACGCCCATCGGATCGATGTTTTCGATGGAGCAGATGATGATGCAATTGTCCGCGGTGTCGCGGACCACTTCCATCTCATATTCCTTCCAGCCGAGAACCGATTCTTCGACCAGAACTTCTGTCGTCGGCGAAGCGTCGAGGCCGCCGGAGACGATGTCGAAGAATTCCGAGCGGTTATAGGCAATGCCGCCGCCGGTGCCGCCGAGCGTGAAGGACGGGCGGATGATGGCGGGCAGACCGACATGGTCGATGGCCTGGGCGGCGATTGCCATGGCGTGCGCCATATAACGCTGCTTGCGGTCGGTTTCGCCGAGGTTCCACTGGTTTTCGAGGTCGTCCAGCGCCTTGTCGAGATCGGGGCCGGAAAGCTTGCCCTTCAGTTCAGTGCGGGCGGCTTCGTGCTTCTTGCGGTCGGCGTCCTTGATTTCGGTCGCATTGGCGAGCATGGACTTCGGCGTTTCGAGGCCGATGCGGGCCATCGCCTCGCGGAAGAGGGCGCGGTCTTCGGCCATGTCGATGGCTTCGGGCTTCGCGCCGATCATTTCCACATTGTAGCGGTCGAGAACGCCCATGCGCTTGAGAGAAAGCGCGGTGTTGAGCGCGGTCTGGCCGCCCATGGTCGGCAGAAGCGCGTCCGGGCGCTCCTTGGCGATGATCTTGGCGACAACTTCAGGCGTGATCGGCTCAACGTAAGTGGCGTCGGCAAGGCCGGGGTCGGTCATGATGGTGGCCGGGTTGGAGTTGACCAGAATGACCCGGTAACCTTCTTCCTTCAGCGCCTTGCAGGCCTGCGTGCCGGAATAGTCGAATTCACATGCCTGACCGATGACGATCGGTCCCGCGCCGATGATGAGGATGGACTTGATATCTTGGCGCTTCGGCATGGGCTCTCTCGTTCCGCTTTTTGGTTGCGCAAAACACCAGCCAGGGTGAAGGATCACCGGCCGGGGCGCGCAATTCAAAGTTTTCAGGCTAGAAGCGGCTTATAGGCAAATGTTTTTGAGAACGGAACCCCATAAATTCCGGAATCGACAGAAACTCTTAACGGGCTGGGGCAAGGGCCGCAAAACGGGCCTGCACCGCTGCATTATAAGAGCGGCTGACGGGGATTTCCGAACCGTCCCTTGTCATGAGAAGCAGACGGCCCGCCTGTTTACGCAGCGCGACGACATCGGCATCGGCGATCCAGTGCGACCGGTGTACCTGCAAGCCCTGCGTCTCGCCAATCTCTTTCAGAGCATCGGCAAAACGCAGCAGAACGAGCTGACGCCCGCGCGTGGTGACGATCTGCGTATAATGGTCCTGCACCGAAAGCCGCAGCAATTCTCCGCGCTTTTGCGGTGGCAGCCGCTCCAGCAGCGGCGCGACGCCTTTCACCTCACGCTTGGTATCATCGTCTGTGTCCGTAACGGCGTTGGCCGTTGTTTCGAGCGACTGGCCGGTGGTGAGATAACTCAGCAGGCAGAAGATGGCACAGAGAGGCAGGGCCGACAGGCTGCTTTCTAAAAAGGGGCCGAAACCCATTTCCTTGCCTGAAAAGACCCGGTTCGTGATGGTAAGCAGGAGCCCGATCGGCAGGGCGGCCGTCAGCGAGCCGATCATCATGCGCGTCAGCATGTTTTCGATGCTACCGGCGAGGATGCTGTTGGCGATGATGGAAAAGGATATCGCGAATGTCCAGGCGCCGGCCTGAATGATTGTCCAGTAAAGCAGCCGGTCGGCGAAACTCATGGTTTCGCTCGTGCCGAAAGGCCCGGTCACGATGAAGATCGACAGCACGGCGAGAAATGTCAGCCACAGCCTGCGCGATTGCAGGACGGCGTGCATTTCACGAAGCGTGGATTGCAGATACGGGTGATCCACGAAGTTTTCCTGCGGTTGGCGTCAATCCGTTTTTCTTGAGCGCATGTTTTGCCGAAATTGCCGGTGATTTCAACCGAGCCGAAACAGCAACCATGTCATTCCAGCCATTGTTAGACGCACCGCTCGCCGTGCAATTCCATGTCGCCACCGTCGTGCCCGCAGCCATTCTCGGCGCCTTCATCTTCCTGCGCCCCAAGGGAACCGCCATCCACCGGCTGCTCGGCAAGATCTGGGTGATGCTGATGGTCACGACTTCCGTTTCGACGTTCTTCATCCATGAATTAAGGGTGTTTTACGGTTTCAGCCCGATCCATCTGCTCTCCGCCTTCACCCTCTATGGCTGTCTGCAATCGGTCTATTTCGCGCGACGCGGCGATATCAGACGTCATATGCGCATCATGCAGAGCGTTTATCTCGGCGGCATCGTTGTTGCCGGAGGTTTCACCTTCGTTCCCGGTCGCCTCATGCATGAGGTTGCTTTTGGTGATGGCAAAGCCGGTTTTGCGGCCCTTTCCGCCGGCGCTCTCGTGTTCGCCGTCCTGTTTCTGACCGTATTGAAACAAAGACGCAGAGCCGCTTGAGAGACTCCGTTCGCCGCCTCTGCTTTCTTCCGGAACAAGATGTATTATAGTGCCGTTATATGGCAGCTTGTTAAGGCGGTATCCGCCGGGAGAATAGCATGGAATGGAGAGGGCGCCGCCAGTCGGACAATATCGAGGATCGGCGTGGCATGTCGGCGGGATCGGGGCCAGGCGGTAACGATCCTTTTTCCCGTGGCGGAATGCGCGTGCCGATCGGGCGTCGCGGTGGCGGCATCGGTATCGGCGGCATTGTAGTCATCCTGCTGATCAGCTGGGTGCTTGGCATCAACCCGCTGACGCTGCTTACGGGTGGCGACATCTCGATGGACGGCGGTGGCACGACGCAACAATCCGGCACCCAGCAATCCGGCACACGCCCGCAGGGCGAATCGTCGGACGAGACGACGGCTTTCGTGCGCACCGTGCTGGCTGAGACGGAAGATACCTGGAGCGGCATCTTCCAGTCCGCCGGGGAGACCTATCAGAAACCGACGCTGGTTCTGTTCTCCGGGCAGGTGTCATCCGCCTGTGGTTATGCCTCTGCCGCCAGCGGCCCGTTCTATTGCCCGGGTGACCGCAAGGTCTATCTCGACACCAGTTTCTTCAATGAACTGGACAAGCGTTTCGGTGCGGCCGGCGATTTCGCACAGGCTTACGTGATTGCACATGAGGTGGGCCACCACATCCAGAACCTGACCGGCGTTCTGCCGGAATTCAACCGCCGCCGCCAGTCCATGAGCCAGGTGGACGCGAACAAGATGTCGGTGCGAGTCGAGCTTCAGGCTGATTGTTATGCCGGCATCTGGGGCAAGTTTACCGAACAGAAGGGCATTCTCGAAACCGGCGACCTCGAGGAAGCGCTTAATGCCGCCCACCAGATTGGCGACGATACGCTGCAGAAGCAGACTCAAGGCTATGTTGTGCCTGACAGTTTCAACCACGGCACCTCGGCACAGCGCGCGGAATGGTTCAAGCGCGGTTTCCAGAGCGGCCGTGTCGAGGATTGCGATACGTTCTCGGCGAATATCTAAGGAGAGGGGGCTTTTCAGCCCCCTTTTCATTCAACGCATCAAAAGCGCTACGGCATACATGCCGAGGGCGAAGATGGTATGGGCCACGAGGTTGAGGACGCGAACCTTCGTGGGGTTCGGCGTTTTCGATGCGGCCCAGCCAATGCCGAGACCCGGCTGCAGCAGGAACCAGCCCGCGCCCACCGTTATGATGCCGATGATCCACGGCTCAATGAAGGACGGGTTTGCAAACCACGCGGCCGGGACCACCAGCGCAAGAATGATGCCATAGAGAATGCCGACGGCGTAATGCGAAATCCAGCCGACCGCGAGCTCATGCTCGTAAGGTGCCGCCGTGGCGATGCTGTCGTGAAATATCCTGCCCTTCGGCACATGCCAGAACCAGCGGCCGACCGGCGCCCAGTTGGGGGCGGACTGGCCAAAAAACCGGTGCAGTATGATTGCCCATATGTCCATAAACACGGTACCGCCAATGCCCATGGCAATGCCGCGCCAAATCAAATCCAGCATAGATCCCTCCGCAAATCATGATCGATCAAGCTCTAGCGGATCGGGCCGGTAGAGAGAACCGGGTATCGTTCGCGCGGCAAATAAAAATGGCCGGATCGCTCCGGCCATGAAAGAGGTTGAAACCTCTCCTCCGTCATGCCGGTCCCCGGAACAAGCCCGAGGATGATCCGGCATCCAGCCACGGCGCGTCTGCGCCGTGGGGAATGAGTCTTTCGCGATCAAGGACTTGATCGCGCTGGACCCCGGATCAAGTCCGGGGTGACGGCGTTTGTATGCTTTGCCTCCGCCAAACGATCAGGCGGTTCCTTAAGCAGCACGCCCATATTCCGCCTGCCGCCGCGTGGCCGTGGCGAGCTGGAACTGTGCGAGCAGATCGTTAAGCGCCGCCGCTTCGGACGCCAGCCCATGACTTGCCGCCGTCTGTTCCTCGACCATCGCGGCATTCTGCTGCGTGCCCTGATCGATGGTGTTGATGGCGGTGTTGATTTCCTGAAGCCCGGTCGACTGCTCGCGCGACGAGGTCACGATGGCGTCGATATGACGGTTGATCTCCTGCACTTCGCGGACGATGGTTTCCAGCGCCTTGCCGGCATTGCCGACGAGATCGACGCCGGACTGCACCTGCGATGTCGAGGCGTTGATCAGCGTCTTGATTTCCTTCGCGGCATTGGCGGAGCGCTGGGCAAGCTCGCGCACTTCCTGTGCGACGACGGCAAAACCCTTGCCCGCCTCACCGGCGCGGGCGGCTTCCACACCGGCATTCAGCGCAAGCAGGTTGGTCTGGAAGGCGATCTCGTCGATCACGCCGATGATGTTGCTGATCTCCGACGATGACTTTTCAATGCCTTCCATGGCGCGCACGGCATCTTCCACGATGACGCCTGATTGTTCGGCATTGTTGCGGGCGCGATCGACCAGACGGCCGACTTCTTCCGCACGGCGGGCGGAATCCTTCACCGTCGTGGTGATTTCCTCAAGCGCCGCCGCCGTTTCTTCCACGGAGGCTGCCTGCTGTTCGGTGCGCCGTGCGAGATCATCCGCCGACTGGCGAATTTCTCCGGCGCCGGCATCGATGGCGCGGGCATTCTGGCCGACGGTGCTGAGCGCTGCGTTCAGCTTGGCGACGGAATTGTTGAAATCGTCGCGCAGGCGGTCGATGCGGGTCACGAAGGGCGTGTCGATGCGATAGTTGAGATCGCCGTTCGAAAGATGAGCCAGTCCCTTGGCAAGCGAATCGACCGCGAACTGGATGTCCGCCGCGTCTTTTGCCGCCAGTCTCTCGCGGTCGCTGCGTTCCTGTTCGGAAAGCGTGCGGTTCTGCTCGGCATCGCCTTCGAGGCGCAGACGTTCCATGGCGTTCGACCGGAACACGGCAACCGCTGCCGCCATCGAGCCGATCTGGTCGGTGCGCTCCTGACCGGGAATGGCGACATCGAGATTGCCGGCTGCAAGGCCTTCCATGGCCGAGGTCATCTGCGTGACGGGGCGGACGATGAAGCGTGAAAGGACGGTTGCGAGAAGTCCGATCATGATCGTGGCTGCGAGGATCGTGGCGATGGTTGCCGCCAACCGGAACTGGCCGATTGCGCTGTAGGCAACATCGGAATCGACGACGAAACCGAGATACCAGTCAACCGAGGGCAGGCCGGCGACCGGAATGAAGCTGGTGATCTTGCCCTTGCCGTCGATCTCGGTCTGGTAAATGGCGGAGGAAATAGCCGGTGTGTCGACCTTGAAGAGGTCGGCCAGCGGCTTGTCGACGAATTTCGGATCGGGATGGATGAGGATCTTGCCATCCTTGCTGACGAGGAAAGCGTATCCATCCGTGCCGGCATCCACCGACTTGATCATCTTCACCAGCGAATCCAGCGAGAAGTCACTGCCCGTCACGCCGGCAAGCTTGCCATCGATGGAAACGGGAATGGCGGCGGTGATGATGAGGCCGCCGGTCGATGCATCATTATAGGGTTCGGTCAGGACGGTCTTGCCGGCTTTCACCGCATCCAGATACCACGGGCGTTTGCGAGGATCATAACCCTCAGGCAGTGGTGTTTTCGGGAAGGTGGTGAAGCTGCCGGTGTCGGCATTGCCGAAATAGGTCGACATGAACTGGGCGGTGAGAACGTCGTTTTCCAGAAACCGCAGCTTGGCCTCGTCATCAGGTAGCTTGGCGAGCGTCTTTGCCACCGTTTCGGTCAGCATGATACGGCCATTCAGCCAGTTGGCGATGCTTTGCGCGGCCTGCTTGCCGGAAGAATCGATATTCTCCGCCACCGCTTCCGTCGTGACCCGGTGCTGAAGACTGTCGATGTAGAAAGAGAAACCGGCAAAGGCGGCGACGACAAGTGACGACGCCGCAACGAGAATGCGCGTCATGAGATTGGTTTTTTTGGGCAAGCTACACGTCCTTGAAACCGGGTGAACCCGTTCGGCTCATCTTGGAAAATGGTGGGAAAGACATGCCTCAAAGGCGGGAATATTCTGCGTCATGCAGCTTGTGGTTTAGAAGAACTACGCGATATTCTAATAAGTAAAGCGAAATGGTAAAATTCAGCTAAATTTGTCTTATGTCAGTCGGGCTCGGCCGCGGCGCGCCAGATTGCCGTTTTGCGTAAATTTTGATCATCGATCTGCAAAGGTTGCGTGCAGGAAGGGAATATTTTATTCATCACCATGCTGCCGTTGCGCAATTCGCGGGCAACGGCCAAGGTTCAGGTGAATTACAATGTCTTCGTCGGTTGTTGCAGGAACCGTTCCGTCCGGATCGGGGTCGTGGTTTTCGCATTTCAAGGCTACGCTTGTGCTGGGAATTCCGCTCATCGGCGCTCAGCTCGCGCAGCTTGGCATCCACACCACTGACATGATCATCGTCGGCCAGCTTGGCGCCGAAAAACTGGCGGCCATGGTGCTGGCCGGGCAGTTCTTCTTTGTCGTCTTCATTTTCGGCTCTGGTTTTTCCGTCGCCGTGGTGCCGATGGTGGCGCAGGCCTACGGGCAGGGTGATGCGACGGCGGCCCGTCGCTCACTTCGCATGGGCATGTGGGTGGCGATTGCCTATTGGTTGCTTGCCCTGCCGATCTTCTTTAATGCGGAGCGCATTCTCGTTTCGCTCGGGCAGAACCCCAATGTTGCGGCGCTGACCGGGCATTATCTCGCCATCGCCAAGTTCGGCCTCCTGCCGGCGCTATTGTTTTACGTGCTGCGCAGTCTCGTCAGCGCCATCGGGCGTGCGGGCATCATTCTTTATGTCACCATCATCATGCTCGTGATGAACGGCGTGCTGGCCTATATGCTGGTATTCGGCCATTTCGGATTGCCGGCGATGGGCATGAATGGTGCGGCTGTCGTTGCCGTCATCGTCAATGCCTTCAGCTTCATTTTCATCGTCGCCTATGTGCAGACGCGCGAGGAAACGAGGAAATACGAGCTGTTCGTGCGCTTCTGGCGGCCGGACTGGCACGCGCTTTTTGAAGTGCTGCGGCTTGGTCTGCCGATCAGCATCACCATTCTCGCCGAAGTGACGCTGTTTGCCGCCGCCTCGATCCTGATGGGGCAAATCGGCACCGTGCAGCTTGCGGCGCATGGCATTGCCTTGCAGCTTGCTTCCATCGCCTTCATGATCCCGCTCGGCCTGTCGCAGGCGGCGACCGTGCGGGTGGGCATCGCCCGCGGTCAGGGCGATTTCAAGAATCTCATCCGCGCCGCCATCATGATTTATGCGATCGCCTGCGGTATTGCGATTTGCGGTGGCATCCTGTTTGCGGCCGTGCCGGAATTTCTGGCGAAGTGGTTCCTGGATGCGAAATTGCCCGAGGCGGCGGAAGTGCTTGCCTATGCCAGCAGCCTCGTGGTGATCGCCGGTATCTTCCAGCTGGTCGACGGCATTCAGGCTGTGACGGCAGGTCTGCTGCGCGGATTGAAGGATGCGCGCATTCCGGCGATGCTGGCGCTGATTTCCTATTGGCCGATCGGGTTGGCGCTTGCCTGGATCATGGCTTTTCCGCTCGGCTTTGGCGGACGCGGCGTCTGGTTCGGTTTCGTGATCGGTCTTTCGACGGCGGCTGTTCTGCTCACCATTCGCTTCGTGCTTCTGGTGAAGCGTGAAATGCAAACGGCCCGCTGAAAAGCGGGCCGCATAATCTTTCCTGATCTCCGGAGGTATCAGCGCTCGGCGAGCGCTGCCTCACCCTTGTTCTCGCGCAGCAGGTTGACGAAGCGGCGGAAGAGGTAATGGCTGTCCTGCGGGCCGGGCGATGCTTCCGGATGGTGCTGGACGGAGAAGACCGGCTTGCCGACGATGCGCAGGCCGCAATTGGTGCCGTCGAACAGCGAGATATGGGTCTCTTCGACGCCTTCGGGCAGCGACTTGGTATCGACCGCAAAACCGTGGTTCATGGAGACGATTTCCACCTTGCCTGTCGTGAAGTCCTTGACCGGATGGTTCGCGCCGTGGTGGCCCTGATGCATCTTTTCGGTCTTGGCGCCGACGGCGAGGCCGAGCATCTGGTGACCAAGGCAGATGCCGAAGATCGGCAGATCGCTTTTGATGAGGTTCTGGATAACAGGCACGGCATATTCGCCCGTCGCGGCCGGGTCTCCCGGGCCGTTGGACAGGAACACGCCATCCGGCTTCAGCGCCAGGATGTCTTCGGCCGAAGTCTGGGCAGGAACGACGGTGACCTTGCAATCCAGACCGGCAAAGAGGCGCAGGATGTTGCGCTTGACGCCGAAATCGACGCAGACGACGTGATACTTGGCATCGGCTTCACCGAGCGTGCCGTAACCCTTGTTCCAGACCCAGGGGGTTTCAGTCCAGGTGGAGGACTGGCCGGAGGTCGCTTCGATGGCGAGATCGAGACCAACGAGGCCGCTCCACGCCTTGGCTTCCGCCTTCAGCGCTTCGATGTCGAAGACACCGTTCGGGTCATGGGCGATGACAGCGTTCGGCGCGCCGTTTTCGCGAATCCATGCCGTCAGCGCGCGCGTGTCGATGCCGCAAAGGCCGATGACGCCGCGGGCCTTCAGCCAGGCATCCAGATGCTTGGCGGCGCGGAAGTTCGAGGGATCGGTGATGTCGGCCTTGAAGATGACGCCGACAGCGCCGCGGCGGGCGGCAGGCGTCAGGTCTTCAATGTCTTCCTCATTGGTGCCGACATTGCCGATATGCGGGAAGGTGAAGGTGACGATCTGGCCGAGATAGGAAGGGTCGGTGAGGATTTCCTCGTAACCCGTGAGCGCCGTGTTGAAGCAGACTTCGGCCTGAACCTTGCCGGTTGCGCCGATGCCTGTTCCCTCGATCACTGTGCCATCGGCAAGAACAAGCATTGCGGTCGGTTTGCGGGTAGTCCAGGGCGCTGTCTCGGTCATCTCGTTCCGTTTCTGCCGCTTCGCACCCCGCCTCTTGAAAGGCAGGGGGTAAGGGGCCATTTTTGTCGCAGGCTTCGTGACATAAAGGGGCGCGCGATAAAGCTCGCGTTCCGACCCTTCGTTAAAATCTCGTGCAGGTGCCGGAAAATAACGAAAGCAGCCCAAGCGGTCAACCGCAGGTCTAAGATTTACGCGGATTTAAGCTGTCGTAGATTCAATGGCTTATGCAATTGATTTGCTTGAGCGTGTTTGCTCGTTTATGTCGTTGCGAAAAATAAGGCGGAAAGTTTGCCGGTCAGGAAGCTGCGGAACGGGCTTTCCCAAGGAGAAGAAAAATGCTGCGCGACGTGTTCGCTAATACTTTGAAAGATGCGCTGAAGGCTCGTGACGCCCGACGTACATCGACCGTGCGTCTCATCCAGACGGCCATCAAGGATCGCGATATCGCCAATCGCGGCGTGGGCAAGGACCCCGTCAGCGATGAAGATATCATGCAGATCCTGACCAAGATGGTAAAGCAGCGGGAAGAATCCGCCACCATCTACGAAGGTGCCGGCCGTCCCGAGCTTGCCGCTCAGGAGCGCGAGGAAATCGTCATCATCAAGGAATTCATGCCGGAAGAAATCCCGGCCGAGAAGGTGCGCGAACTCTGCCAGGCCGTCATCACGGAGACCGGCGCTTCCGGTCTGCGCGACATGGGCAAGTGCATGAATGCGCTGAAAGAGCGTTATCCGGGCCAGATCGACTTCGCGAAAGCCTCCGGTGTCGTCAAGGATTTGCTGAAGTAATTTTCGGTGCTCCGAAAAAGTAAAGGCAGGGCAGATGTGGGCTGCCCTGCCTTTTTTCTGTCGACGAAAACGCATTCCGGCGGATCAGAATGCTCTCAAGCGCAGGCGTTTTTTCGGGGGACGTGCCTGCGGGCGTCGGCAGATTTCTGCGAAAATTCATCGCTCTGTCTGTAAGTATGTTTTTACATCGCGGCTGCGCGGCACTCAAATTACAAAAACATAATTTTTGGTGAGGTTGCGGCGCCACAAATTTGCCCGAAGCAGGCGCAAAGGACGTTGCCACGCTTAGCCCTGCCGCTTTTTCTGCTCATGCACATAGTGGCGCAGGACGGCATTCATGCGGGTCTGATAACCTTTCCCGGTGGCCTTGAAGAAATCCACGACATCCTGATCGACGCGAATGGAAATTGACTGTTTGGGAGTAGGGAAAACCACTTCGGCCTTCGACCAGTCGATATCCTCAAAGCCGGCCCAGTCGGGATCGTCGCGCGTGGCGCGGTCAATATCCTCGTCGGTCAGGGCATCGACGCGTTTCCAGTCCGTTCGGTCGTCGCCCTTGGCGATCTTCTTTTGGATTTCATCCAGGGAATAGCTGACGGTAGGTTCTTCGCTCATTTTGTCTCGCCGCTCTTGCCGATATGATCCGGCACACGTCTCCACGCATCGTATACACAATTGCGATCAATGTGTCCGTTTCCGGACATATGGCCAGAACCCGGCTCTCTCCGTTTTGGTCAGATCTCTTTTCCAGATGGGGCATCGACAGAACTTTTGCCGCTCTCAGAAAGTCGATCCCGTGTTTCTCGATATTGATCAACCGCTTGTTTTCATCCATTCAAAGGAGATGAAATCCTTCATCACGATTTCCATGCGCTGCCTACAACTGATGTCAGTTCATAGGCACTCATGCACCGAGTATGTATATACACTCGTATATTCTTCTGTATATACACCAATGTCAATGCCGCCTGTGAATAGTGGGTATTGTTTATCTCTCCATTTTGTATTGCCGCTCTTATGCGCTTATATGAAAGACTGGCCTCGAACAGGTAACCCATGCGCTTTTCCAATTCTTTCCTCGATGAGATACGCGACCGCGTGCACATCTCCGATGTGATCGGCCGACGTGTGTCCTGGGACAAGAAGAAGACCAACACGTCGCGTGGGGATTATTGGGCCTGCTGCCCGTTCCATGGCGAGAAAAGCCCGAGCTTTCACTGCGAGGACCGTAAGGGCCGCTACCATTGCTTTGGCTGTGGTGTTTCGGGCGACCATTTCCGTTTTCTGACGGAGCTTGAGGGGCTGAGTTTTCCGGAGGCCGTGCAGCAGATCGCCGATATGGCCGGCATTTCCATGCCGCAGCCCGATCCGCAGGCGGAAAAGCGCGAGCGCGAGCGGACCTCGCTGCAGGACGTCATGGAAATGGCGACGCTGTTCTTTCAGGACCAGTTGCAGACCGCGCTTGGCGCGCGGGCGCGGGCTTACCTGCGCGATCGAGGGTTGACCGGGCGCACCATCGAGACGTTCCGGCTGGGTTATGCGCCTGATAGCCGTAATGCGCTGAAGGAGCACCTGGCAAGCAAGGGCGTGTCGAAGGAACAGATGGAAGCCTGCGGACTGGTGGTGCATGAAAACGTACCGGTCTCCTATGACCGGTTTCGCGACCGCATCATGTTCCCGATCCTGTCCTCGCGGGAAAAGGTGATCGCTTTCGGCGGTCGCGCCATGGCTTCGGATGCGGTGGCGAAATATCTGAACTCCAACGAGACCGAGCTCTTTCACAAGGGCAATGTCCTCTACAATTTTGCCCGCGCCCGGCGTGCGTCGCAGGCGGCAGGCGGTTCTGTCATTGCCGTCGAAGGTTATATGGACGTCATCGCGCTTTATCAGGCGGGTGTCGAAAATGCCGTCGCGCCGCTCGGCACGGCGCTGACGGAAAGCCAGCTCGATCTCCTCTGGAAGATGTCGCCGCAGCCTGTTCTCTGCTTCGATGGCGATGGCGCCGGCATTCGCGCCGCCAACCGTGCAGCCGATCTCGCCTTGCCGCATATCAAGCCGGATCGGTCGGTCAGCTTTGCGCTGCTGCCCGATGGCAAGGATCCGGACGATCTCGTGCGGCTGGAGGGGCGCGCGCCGTTCGACCGGGTGCTTTCGGAAGCCAAGCCGCTTGCCGCGATGATCTGGAGCCGGGAGACCTCGGGCGTCACGTTCGATACGCCTGAAAAACGGGCGCAGCTTGAAAGCCGTCTGCGCCAGATCGTTGCCGTGATTGCCGACGAGACGGTGCGCCGCTTTTACCAGCAGGATATGCGCGACAGGCTGAATGGCTTTTTCCAGCCCCGTTTTCAGTCTGGTGGCTCGCAGGGCGGGAATTTCCGCCGCGAAGGCGGTCAGGGCACTGGTCGCGGTTTCCAGCGCAATGCGCCGGGGCGGGGCGGGGCGATGGCCGCACCGGCCAGCAGCATTTCCGACCGGCTGACGCAATCCGGTCTTGTCAGGGGGCATCAGACCAAGCCGTCTCTCAGGGAAAGCGTTCTCGCCATCACCATCGTCAATCACCCCGAGCTGCTGCTGGAGGAATATGACGAGATCGCTGCTATCGATTACGAGAACCGCGATCTGCAGCGGCTGTGGTCGACGGTGTTGACCTACGCGGCCGAGAGTGCGGCGGATATATCGCGGGCAGGGCTGATCGACCGGTTGTCGCAGCAGGGTTTCGAGCCGCTTTTGAAAACCATGGATCAGCAGGTGCGTAATGCCCGCCTGTGGACGGCGACCGAACAGGCGGCGATGGAGGATGCGCGCGAAGGCTATGTGCAGGCTCTTTCACTGCACAAGAGAACCAAATCCCTGCTCTGGCAGAAACGGGAGCTGGAGCGGGAAATCGCCGAGGCGACCGATGATGAGCGTGGCACGCTTCTGGTGCGGGCGATTGCCGAGGTCCAGCTGGAAATCGGCCGCATGGAAAACCAGGAAGCGATCATCGATGGTTTCGGGGTCATGTCCGGCCGGGTGAAGGGGCCGGCTGTTGGCCATGGCTGATGATGGTCGGCAGAATTGAAAGGTGTTTGGGGTTGCCTTTTGCGGCAAGCGTCCTAAATAGGGGATAGTTTGGTGATAACCCGCAAAATGCGGCTCTTTTTAAGAATTTCCGTGTCTGTCTCGCCCGCAAAGGCTTGACGGGGCGGGAAATAGCGGGAATCACCATTTCAGGAAAAGTAAGGTGGAATGAGCCTTGGCGGATAGAAATTGCATGAGCAAGCATTTCCGGGTGCACTGTCTTTGCATTCTGCCTGAGGCTGCCGTGGTTAATCGGCAATTAAAGATCACTCCGTTAGGTGTCTGACAGTGATTCGCGGCAAACCGCTGGATGCTCAAGGGGCGGACGGCGATGCGGCGGAACAGGTGTTAGCGTCAGGGAAAGCGACGAGATAGATGGCAACCAAAGTCAAAGAAAACGAAGAAGCAGAAAACGAACGCGACGGTGCGACGGACGGCCCGCTTCTCGACCTTTCGGATGACGCGGTCAAGAAAATGATCAAGGCCGCCAAGAAGCGCGGCTATGTGACGATGGACGAGCTGAATTCCGTCCTGCCGTCCGAAGAGGTGACTTCCGAGCAGATCGAAGACACGATGGCGATGCTGTCCGACATGGGCATCAATGTCATCGAGGACGAGGATGCCGAGGAAGCAACCGCAAGCGACGACGACAGCGATTCCGACGGCGAAGAGTCCGAAGGTGGCGAACTCGCCCCCTCCGGCGGAACCGCGCTTGCGACCGCAAAGAAGAAAGAACCGACCGACCGTACCGATGACCCGGTGCGCATGTATCTGCGCGAAATGGGTTCCGTCGAGCTTCTGTCGCGCGAGGGCGAAATCGCCATCGCCAAGCGTATCGAGGCCGGCCGCGAAACGATGATTTCGGGCCTTTGCGAAAGCCCGCTGACGTTCCAGGCGCTGATCATCTGGCGCGACGAACTGAATGAGGGCACGACGCTTCTGCGCGAGATCATCGATCTCGAAACGACCTATTCCGGTCCGGAAGCCAAGGCGGCTCCCCAGTTCCAGAGCCCGGAAAAGATCGAGGCTGACCGCAAGGCCGCCGAAGAGAAGGAAAAGACCCGCAAGCTGCGTGCGCCGACCGGTGACGAAGATGTGACTGATGTGGGCGGCGATGGCCTTCCGCCGGAAGAGGAAGAAGAGGACGACGACGAGTCCAATCTTTCGCTTGCCGCGATGGAAGCCGAACTGCGTCCGCAGGTCATGGAAACGCTCGACACCATTGCCGATACCTATAAGAAGCTGCGCAAGCTTCAGGATCAGCAGGTCGAGGCGCGTCTTGCCTGCACCGGCACCCTGTCTTCCGGTCAGGAGCGTCGTTACAAGGAACTGAAGGATCAGCTGATCACGGCCGTCAAGTCGCTGTCGTTGAACCAGAACCGTATCGACAGCCTTGTCGAGCAGCTTTACGATATTTCGAAGCGCCTGATGCAGAACGAAGGCCGTCTGCTGCGCCTTGCCGAATCCTACGGCGTCAAGCGCGACAGCTTCCTCGAGCAGTATCACGGTGCGGAACTCGATCCGAACTGGATGAAGTCGATCGCCAATCTGGCCGCCCGCGGCTGGAAGGAATTTGCCCGCGAGGAAAGCAACACGATCCGGGAAATCCGCCAGGAAATCCAGAACCTCTCCACGGAAACCGGCATTTCCATCGCCGAATTCCGCCGCATCGTTTCGATGGTGCAGAAGGGTGAGCGCGAAGCGCGTATCGCCAAGAAGGAGATGGTCGAGGCCAACCTGCGTCTCGTGATCTCGATTGCGAAGAAATACACTAACCGTGGTCTTCAGTTCCTCGATCTCATTCAGGAAGGCAATATCGGCCTGATGAAGGCGGTCGACAAATTCGAATATCGCCGCGGTTACAAGTTCTCGACCTATGCGACCTGGTGGATCAGGCAGGCGATCACCCGCTCGATCGCCGACCAGGCGCGCACCATCCGTATTCCGGTGCACATGATCGAGACGATCAACAAGATCGTTCGTACCTCGCGCCAGATGCTGCACGAGATCGGCCGCGAGCCGACCCCGGAGGAACTGGCCGAGAAGCTGGCCATGCCGCTTGAGAAGGTGCGCAAGGTTCTGAAGATCGCCAAGGAGCCGATCTCGCTCGAAACCCCCGTGGGTGACGAAGAGGATTCGCATCTCGGCGACTTCATCGAGGACAAGAATGCGCTGCTGCCGATCGACGCCGCCATTCAGGCGAACCTGCGCGAGACGACGACCCGCGTATTGGCTTCGTTGACGCCGCGTGAAGAACGTGTTCTGCGCATGCGCTTCGGTATCGGCATGAACACCGACCATACGCTGGAAGAAGTCGGCCAGCAGTTCTCGGTTACCCGCGAACGTATCCGTCAGATCGAAGCGAAGGCGCTGCGCAAGCTGAAGCATCCGAGCCGCTCCAGAAAGCTCCGCAGCTTCCTCGACAGCTAAGCTTTTGCTTCCTTTAAAATTGAACCCGGTCAGTCACCTCTGGCCGGGTTTTTTGTTTCCCGCACTGGCGAACTCTGCGACAAGCCTTATGTGTGAAAACAGGCATTCCGCTTTTATTGGAAATGCTCCGGTTCGATTTGGTTCGATGAGATGCAACAGGTTTCGGCAGGCAGATGGCGGTGGAAGGGATGGGCTGTGCCCGTCTCCGTTCTCCTGCATCTTGCCGTTGTTGCGATCTTCCTTTTCGAACTGCCCGAGCGGATAGTCGAACCGCAGGAGCCGGAGAGCATCAGCGTCGATTTGGTGCCGCCGCCCGAGGAGAAAAAGGCGGAAGAGGCGCCGCCACCGGGTGAAGAGAAGGCGAAAGAGGAAAAGCCGCAACCTCCGCCACCACCGCCGGCCCCACCGGCGGAAGAGGCAAAACCTTTGCCGCAGCCGCAGGCGACGTTGCCGGCCATCGCCATGAGGCCTGAGGAAATGCAGGCGGATCGCGAGGACAAGCCGGGAAAGGCGGAAGAAGCGGAAAAGACCGAGCCTTCCGAGGAGCCCGCAAGCCAGCCTGAAAAGCCCGCGCCGCCCGCCGCCAACCGCGATCTTCAGGCTTCCGCCGCGCAGGGGGAAATCGCGGTTTCACCTATCAAGGAAGAATCGCAGCCGGATCAGCCGCCAGTGCCGCAGGCAAAGCCGGTTGAGGAAAAGCCTGCGGAGGTGGCGGAAGAGAAGCCCGCGAAACTTCCGGCGGCCAAAAGCTTATTGTCGTCTGCTGTGTTAACTCCAGCGCAGCGACGGCAGATTTTTGGCGATCTACCGCCCCGTCGTCGCATCGTGCAACTTTGTCAGGCGGAAGCATTGGCCCAAATAAGAGAGGTTTATACGGCCACCCGAGGCATGTACGGCTTTTCCGACACCGGTGGACGCATATCCGGCAATCTACTTGACGCTACCGGAGGTGCATTCAACGTCGGCGACGTCTGGCGCGATGTCACGTTTCAATGTGAGGTGGATGTCGAGAATTACGCGGTGACGGCCTTCAGATTTAAAATAGGTGATGTCATTACGGCGGCTGAAGCAAAGAAACGAGGTTTCACGGGGCGGTAGCAGACCATTTGTCCCTCGCGAGGGTAAGTGAAACAAAGGTTCCATTCGTCGATTCCATCCCTTCTCCCTCATTCCTGTGCTTGTCACAGGAATCCAGCCGGCGCGCGTCCGCGCGGCGAAGAACGTCCTTTCAGCCCAAGGACTTGGGCTGGCTGGATCTCTGTGACAAGCACAGAGATGAGGGAGGGAAGTGCGCTGCAAAACGGCCTCCCTATACACCAGCCGGGAAGCATCGTGTCGTACTCCATGTGGCTGCAAGGGGTGCGTGCTTAGAGAGCTACCTCACACCCGCTCCGTATCACCCACCAGTAGCCCAATGCCCGCCATCAGCGCATCCTCATCATAGGGCTTGCGGATAACCGGCACATTGCCGAATTCATCCGGCACCATGCTGCCATCCGCATAGCCGGTGGCGAAGAGGAACGGGACGCCGCGGCGGTGAAGTTCTCTCGCGACCGGGATCGAGGTGTCTGAGCCGAGATTGATGTCGAGAATGGCCACGTCAGGCACATAGCTCTTCAGCTTTTCAATCGCCATTGCCGACGAGGTTGCCGTTTCTATGGTCTTGATGCCGTTATCCTCCAGCATGTTCTCGACATCCATGGCGATCAGCATCTGATCTTCAACGAGTAATACTTTCAACGGCTCCTCCCGGTTATAGCGTCTGGGCTGTGGTGCGGTTTCATCCTCGGTTTGCGCGCTGGATGCGACCGTCGCCGATGAGACGTGACGGGCGGGCAGGAAAATTTCCGCCTCCAGCCCATCAGGCAAATAACGCATTGTGCTGCGCCCGCCGAGATCGTAGGGGATGCTGCGGCTGATGAGCGCCGTGCCGAAACCGGCGCGCGACGGGGTGGGCAGTTTGGTGGGCAGGATTTCGCGCCACCCAATCTCGCAATCGCGGTTTTCGCTGATCTGCCAGCGCACATGCAATTGCCCGCCATTTTGCGAAAGCGCGCCGTATTTGGCGGCATTCGTCGCCAGTTCATGCAGAACCAGCGCCATCACCGAGAAGGCGCGTGAATCGAGCGTGACCTGAGGCCCCTCAAGTTTCACCGTCGTTTCCGGCGAGCGATGGGGCGACAATTCGGCGTCCAGAAGATCGCGAAGCGCGCCGCCGCCTTCACCGCGTATGATCTGGTCATGAGCAAAGGACAGAGCCTGAATGCGGCCCTTCAGCGCGGTGACATATTCCTGCAGGGTCTTGCCCTCCTGCGAGGGATTGCCGACCAGCGATTTGATGATGGCCAGAACATTCTTGACGCGGTGGTTGAGTTCCTCGTTCAGCATGCGCTGGCGCACTTCGGCGCGTTCCCTTTCGCCCGCCATCAGCTCGCTGTGATGGAATGCGACCTCGACCAGCGCAATTCTGGCGGCTTCGGCGATTTCCCGGTCGGCTTCCGACCAGGGCTGCGCCTGCAGACGCACCGTCTCTTTCCAGATCGCAAAGCTTTTGCGCGGCGTGAGACGATCCCCCATCGGGCCGGTCTCATAGGATTTTTCCGGATTGCCGGCCCAGTTCAGGTTCTGCACGATCTCCTTGCGGAAAAACAGGAGATAGTCGTTCTTTACCTGCGAGAGTGGAATGGCGAGCATTCCGGCCGCGGTGCCGGCGTAGATTTCCGCTTCCGGGATCGCCTGTGACAGCGCATGGGTCGCCCAGACCTTGCCTTCGGAAGCCGAGGCGACGAAACGCGCCAGCCTTGGAATGGCGTCATGCGGCGGCGTTGCGCCATGGCAGTGCCAGTTGTTTCCCACCCACAGGCCAACGCCGTCACACGGCATCAGATCGGCAAAATCCTGGAAACTGTCGATCAGCAGTTCTTCAATATTGGCGTGATGCGCGGCAAGCCGCAGGAAACGGTCGAGCGCGGCATGGGCGTGGTTGACGGTATCGAGCCTGCGCTTCTGTTTCAGGACCTGCAGATGCATGGAGAAAAATTCCCCGAACATTTCCGCGGCGATCCGGACCGGCATGGTCAGCACGCGCGGGGAATAGTGATGACAGGCGATGAGGCCCCACAGAGCCCCGTCGACAATCACCGAAATGGACATGGAAGCGCCGACACCCATGTTGCGGAGATATTCGCAATGGATGGGCGAGACGCTGCGCAGATGCGCGAAGGACAGATCGAGCGGCTCGCCGGATGCATCGACGGCCGGCAGGACGGGAACGCGGGCGCCGCTGGCATCGGAGATAATGCGAAGCGTGTTCTTGAGATAGAGCGCACGGGCCTGCTGCGGGATGTCGCTGGCGGGGAAATATTGCCCGAGAAAGCTTTCCAGTTCCGGCTGCTTCGCCTCCGACACGACCTTGCCGGCGCCATCTTCCTCGAAACGGTAGATCATCACCCGGTCGTAACCGAGCGTCGCCTTTACCAGCCGCGTCGTTCTGGAAATCAGGCTTTCGAGGCTGTCCGCCTCGCGGATGCGGTCCACCATCTTGCGCGCCGTGCCGAGCGGCTGCGTTTCGCTGCCGGAGGGTTCGAATTCGATGATCGTTGTGGACTTGTAGCGGTGAAGCGAAATATCGAAGCTGCGGCCGTCGCTCATTTCCATGGCCGGCAGCATGGCGGGACGCGTGGTTCTGCCGGTGACGGTCAGCGCATTGCGAAGATCGTGGACGAGTTTTTTACCGAGCACGTCCTCGGCGGTTTTGCCATTGATATCGCCGTCAATGCCCAGCAGTTCGCGGCAGTTTTCGGAATGCCGCACCACCATGCGCATGGCGTTATCGCAGGCGATGAGACAGCCATGCGGTTGAATATAGCCTGGGATGTGGATGGGTTCGCGGTCGCAATTGGTCAGGTCGACTTGATAGTCACTGGGTGCCATGAATCAGTCTTTCGCACCCTGTGTCTGTCTGTGCCGAAGATAATCTGGTTGTCGTGAGATGGGAAAGCCTGAATAGTCCATTCTGATAGTGCCAACCCTTCCCCGATTTTTGCAACTGTGACGCCGGTTTTCCGTTGTGCTTTTATGAGCCGCCGTCATGCGATTGTCGTATCCGTGATGTCATCGGATACAATTTGACATGTTGCAACGTTGGCAGCGTCGATTTTGTTCCAAATTATTTGAAGGAAAAATTGTGCCGCAGAAGAAGATGATCGTCCCCACCCATGGACAGGGCCTTTACGAGTTCACATCCGAGGCCAGGGCATTCGTCAATCATGCCGGGGTGGAGGAAGGCCTGCTGACAATCTTCGTCAGGCACACATCCTGCTCGCTGCTCATTCAGGAAAATGCCGATCCCGATGTGCGGCGTGATCTCACGGTGTTTTTCTCCCGGCTCGTGCCGCCTTCCGATGATCCTTCCATGCGCTGGATCATCCACACCCTTGAAGGCTCCGACGATATGCCCGCCCATATCAAATCGGCGCTGACCACGGTTTCCATCGGTGTGCCGATCAGCGACGGCAGGCTTGTGCTCGGCACCTGGCAGGGCCTTTATCTTTTCGAACATCGCGACCAGCCGCATCGGCGGGAAATCGTGCTGCATATCTCGCCGTGATGTCTGGATCCGGATTGATGTATTGCGCGTTAACCTCTCTGAACGCCTGCTGAACATTCGGTTCTGCTGATATTCAGACGGGCGGGTCTAGGGTCTCGTCAATCGCCGGGGGATGTTCCCCTGTCGGCAAAGAAACAAACGGAGTGAAGTTCATGTTCAGCACCTTTGCAAAAGCCGGCCTGGCTACCCTCATAGCCCTCGGTGGAATTTCCTTTACGGCGCCAGCGGCTTCCGCAGGCTCGGATGTCCAGTTCAGAGTTCAGGTTCAGGACGGCTATGGTCATCGTCCCGGCTGGGGCCGTCCGGACCGCCCGCGCCGCGGCTGCTCGGTTTCGCTTGCGGAAGAAAAGGCAAGCCGCATGGGTCTTCGCCGTGCCCGCGTGGTTGATGTATCGCCGCGCCGGGTCGTGGTGGCAGGCTTTGACCGTCGCGGCCGTGATCGTATCGTTTTCGCCAATGAGCGCGGTTGCCCGGTGATCCGGCGCTAACAGCGGCCAGTCTTATCGATCTGCTGATATCCCCGTCGGGCAGAACGATTAAAAAATGCCCCTCGCTTGTCCGGAAAGGCAGGCGAGGGGCATTTCGTTTTGCATCATGCCAATGGCTGAATTCAGGATGGGGGAAGAGCGGCACAGGAGTGCCGCCCGCCGCCGATCTTACTGCTCGAGAGCGAAGGTGACGTTGACCACCACGCTGTAGCTGTTCTCACCCGACGCGATCGGCACGCTGTCGGCTTCCTTCATCATCGAAGCACGCATCATGCCCGCCGGTACCGGCATCGGGCGCTGCGAGTTTTCGCTGATCTGAATGACACGGCCGAGCTTCACGCCAGCCGCTTCCGTCAGCGTCTTTGCCTTGGCGAGAGCATCGGCGACGGCCTGCTTGCGGGCCTCGGTCACCGTCGCTTCGGGCTTGTCATTGGTGAAGGTGATGTCGCCGCCCTGGTTGATGCCGAGCTTGACGGAGGTATCGAGGATCGTGCCGAGCTTCTTGAGGTCGCGCACCCGCACGGTCAGGCCATTGGACACCTGATAGCCGGTGATCTCGGGCGCAACATAGACGCCGTCCTTGGGTTCATAGTGCTTGTAGAGCGGCTGCACGGAGAAATTGCTGGTCTGCAGGTCGCGGTCTTCAATGGCGGCCTCTTTCAGCGCTTTCAGAACGTCGGCGAGCGCCTTGGAATTTTCGGTAAGAGCCGCAGCCGCGGTCTCCGCCTGCTTGACGACGCTGAAGGACAGGATCGCCATATCAGGGGCAATGGCCGCCTGGCCTTCACCGGAAACACTGATGGTGGCTTCGCGCGGGGAAGCCTCCTGCGCAGACGCCTGGGCGGCAAGCGGCATCATGGCAGCTGCGGTCATTGCGGTGAGTGCGAAAAGGCGGGCCGTTTTTGTCTTCATGGTGTTTCCTCGTTGATTGAGTCCCTTTGAAGGGTATTGCCTTAGATTGTGTAGCTAATACGGCGGCGCTGTTTTGGGAAAGCATCAATGGCTTGTCGGGCTCAAAAAATTACGTTAGAGCGTGACCACCGGATTCGAACCATTGCGAAGCCGGTGTTTCGGACGGCTTTTTTCCGAAAGGGGCCTGTAGCTCAATGGTTAGAGCCGGCGGCTCATAACCGCTTGGTTGGGGGTTCGAGTCCCTCCGGGCCCACCATTTACCCATCCCCATGCGTCTCAGTACATTCATGAACATCATGAAATACCTTGGTTTTCAGGTGTTTGTGTCCTCATTCGTCTCAATACGTTGCCGTGCATCCAGTCGGACTGTGTGGCATCAAACATGGTACAAGAAAAGCAATACCACAGGAGAGTTTCATGAGCCTCACCGACATGAAGTGCCGAAATGCCAAACCAGCAGAGAAAGATTACAAGCTGAGTGACTCTGGTCGGCTGTATCTATTTGTCAGGACGAGCGGTTCAAAACTGTGGCGCATGAATTATGTGTTCGATGGTAAACAGAAAACTCTGTCTATCGGCACCTATCCGACAGTATCGCTCGCCGAAGCACGTGCTGCTCGAGACGTTGCGAAAGAAAAGCTTCAACAGGGCCTCGACCCAATGGGTAAAAGCGACGTGCCCGAGGACCGAAAATTCAAGGCGATTGCGAAAGCGTGGTTCGCGGCAAACGCGGCGGGGTGGGTCACGTCGTACTCGGTGCGAATATGGGCCCGTCTTGAGGATGATATCTTTCCTGCGTTCGCAGAAAGAGACGTGGACACCATTGAGCCGGTAGAGCTTCTCCAGGCGTTGCGGAAGATCGAAGACCGCGGAGCTATCGAAATGGCGAAACGCGTGCGGCAAACAGTCAGCAATGTTTTTAAGTATGCGATAGCAGAAGGGAAAACAAAGAACGATCCGGCTGCGCTTCTGGTAAACGCAATGAAAGCTAACCCGCCTGCGCAGCACCGCTCCGCGCTCAGGGAAGAAGACCTGCCTGTCTTCTTTAATCGTCTGAAGGTCTACGACGGCGAAGCTCAAACCCGACTGGCGATCGAGGTGGTTGTCCACACGTTTGTTCGGACGCACGAAATAAGGATGGCCGAATGGTCGGAGTTCGATTTCAAAGGGAAGCTGTGGCGGATTCCAGAGGCACACATGAAGATGCGAAAAGAGCATCTGGTGCCACTGACCGATCACGTAATTGAGTTGTTGCTTCAATTGAAGGAGATTTCAAAAGGTAACCGCTTGGTGGTGCCAGGTGGGACCGGTCTAAAACCGATCAGTGAAAATACGATGCTCTTTGGCCTGTATCGTATGGGCTATCATTCGAAAGCGACAATCCATGGATTTCGCTCGACAGCCAGTACAATCCTGAACGAAAGCGGACTGTGGCGAGAGGACAGCATCGAACGCCAACTGGCACACGTGCCCAAAGACGAGGTGCGCGCAGCCTACAACGCAGCCCTATATCTACCTGAGCGGATTAAAATGATGAACTGGTACACTGATCGACTGCTGGCGTTGTCAAAGAAGGTCACAAATAGACTCGATTTGCTCGACGGGCTTCTGTGATGTCATATGCCTGCGCAGAAACTCGATCACCTCGGGGCCTGTGTAAAAAACTTTGATTTCCACGTCGACTTCTGCGAACCGTTTGATCTCGCCGCTTTGGCCTGCGGAAAGCCCGCCACCTTTTCGCTTGCGAGCGGCGGGCTTTTTCATCTCGATGAGGAACAGCTTGCCGTATCCTGCGAAGAGGCGATCGGGGCAGCCCACGCGACCTTGGTACTGGATTTTGCGGACGATCCAGCCATTGTTTTCGGCCCATGCTACAGCGTCCAGTTCTTCGTTCTTCTCGATTTTTCGCGTAGTGAAATCGAAGTCGGGTAGGGGTTTCATCTCTTGAACCTCACAACGTGGACAGGCTTCTCGATTAACCGAGCGTAGTTGACCGTGTAACGGGTGCCGGGTGACCTGCCGTCCCAAAAAGCAACTAGTCTGTCGCACGCCTCTGCTATCTGTCGGTCTCTCCGATGATAGCCACCGGGCTTGCCGTCGGGCAGGAAGATCAGGGTGTCGACACCAGTCAATTCAGCCCACCATTCAGCAAACGTGTCCGCTCCGAGCGGGCAGCCTCCGCTGATGATCAGGGAAGGTCTGTAGAGGGGGATGGTCCGGCAGAGCAGGGGGAAATCTCGGAAGGTCCGGCTGCCGATAACTGCGAGCCGTGTCATGCTGCAACCATCCATGTGCGCAAGACTGTTTCGCGATTAGCTTTAGTGAGACGGATGCGCTTCAATTTCGGCGGCTTTGGACCGTAGAAACCGAGATCGCTAAGGATGCTCTCGGTTTCCTCGATGTAGCGCCGATAATCGATGTCCTCCGGAAAATCGTCGGGCAGGCGCATGCACTCTGCGGCGCCGTCGGTTTTCGGGATTTTCTTGAAATTGCCGGTCGTTTCATGGGGCACGGTGTCATAGATCGCGTCGCCATCGAGCGACCAATAATATCGGATCGCCTTGCCGAGATACTGCCCGCGCCATGTTGCGCCGTTGGCGGCTTTGATCACGGTGACGAACTGGCGGATGTCGCGGCAGGCCCTGATGGTTTCCTCAATCGGCGTGCCGTGCTTGATGCGAGCCAACGCGGCGTCGGAGCAGATTGTCATCTGCGGGTTTTTCATCAACTGACCGCGCACCGGATCGAAGTCGGACTTGTCGGGATTCCACGGGTTGCCGAGCGGTCCCTTGCGCTTATGCTTGCCGTCCATCTTGATCGCAAAGTAGCTGTTGACAGACTGGTTATAGATGGCCTTGTACTCGCCGAATTCGAGGTCGAAACCGGTGTCGGCTTCCCACTGAGCGCAGACCTGCTGTAGAACCGACGGCTTCAGGCGGTCTTTCACCATCCCGTCGTACATCTCGCGTGGGCACTGGAAGAGCACGCCATCGGTGTTTCCGCTGACTACGTTGATGCCGGCTTCCAGAGCGCGTTCGACTAGCATCAGAATGGCGAGCTGGCAGGTCAGTGTTACCGACAGGAGTAGATGTGGTGCATAGAGGATGCTGTATCGGCTACCGAGCTTTCCGTAGACACCGTTCAACTGGATTTTGCCGCCTTTGTCCTTGACTTTGCATTCTTCGAGTTCCCGGTTCAGGGCGGCGATGCGGTCAGGGTCATTGACCTTGGATAGTTCTTCTTCGATTTCCTTGGCGCGCTTCTTTGCCGCCAGGCGTTCTCTGCGAATGCCGTCATAGGCTTCGAGGAATTCCGGGCCTAGTGAGCGAGGATAGAGCCCGAGCATGAGGATGGCAGCCGGATACTGGGACGCTACGTCGGCATCGATGAGGATGTGGGTGTCAGTCGAGAAGGTCGCCCGGTTGGACTCGGTAGTGTGAATGCCTCCGATGCCGAACTGATACGTCTCCGTTCCGAGCTTGATCTGAGCAGCTTCGGTCGCCATCCATTTCGGTGAGGCTGTCTTACCGTCGGATTTGACGACGAATTCAGTTTCGCGGACGCGCTCGAGCAGTTCCTGTAGAGCCGGCGTCCTGAAAGAAACCCAGTCGGGAACCGGGTATTTGAAGGTAGTTCCGGGTTTCGTCTCGACCTTTTTAACCTTGCGGCCGGTGATCTCTTCGACGCGCGTCTTTACGATCGCTTCGCCGATCTGGCTGTCCGACTTGGACATGAAATTGCGATTGTAGACCGCTCCCAAGGCGCGACGCAGTTCCATTGGTTCGCGCAGGGCGTTCCAGAGATTGTGCGTGGCATCAAGATCGGAGTGGAGGCAGTAATTGGCGACGATGTCCATCTGCTCGTGGGTCAGACGCATGTCAGGAGGGAAAGGTAGGTCTTGTAACTGTTTGCCCATCATTCGGCCGTTGAGCGACTTCAAGCTGGCGAATGCGTTGGGTTGCGGCTCGGAAAGGTCGATGTGGAGTTTCTTGACCTCAAACGGGATATTTATTCCGAGAAATTCTTCAGCTTCCCACCATTGGATGTTGCCCTCGATCAGCCGATCACTTGCACGTTTGAGGTGGGCGTTGGTGACGTGCTCCTGCAACGAGTACCAGATCATTGGAACGTCGTAAGATAAGCTTCTGTAACCAACCGTGGTGTGCTTTTTCAGAACGGAGCGAACATATCTCCGATCATAGTTTGATGAGCGCGAACTGAGTTCGACGCCGACGCGCTTGCCGTCTTCCTCGCGCTTGAAGCCGATGTAAAAGAAGTCATGGTAGCACTCGATGTCGGTAAAAATCACACTCATGCAGCGTCGTCTCGATTAATGATGATGCCCGATTTGACCCTCGGAGCCGGGGCACTGGTGGCGGGCTTTAGCCGCCGACTGCATGGCGACCTCCATTTGTCCGGTTTCATCGAACAGCGTTCGGCTGATGAAATTACTCATAACGACTCTTGAATTTCACGTAAAGAGTGAATATCACTTTATGAGAGACGAATGGAGACGCAAATGAACGACAGCCTTATGAGGGTGACCGATGTGTCGAAGGTGACGACCTTATCCCGCGCCGAGATTTATCGCCGTGTGAAGGCCGGCACATTCCCCGCACAGACGCGGATCTCGCATCGGTTTTCAGCCTGGAACAGACGAGACGTGGAGCAGTGGATCGCAAAGACGACCCGACGGCCGAATGTCGATCTCTCAGACCTGCTGGTGTAAGCCATGGTCGATCTCAGCGATTTGATGGGCGGAGAACCGGCTGGCCGCCCGCGGGGCAGGCCTACCAAGGCCGAGGCTGAGGCCCGGCTCCAGAAGCAGATGCAGGAAGACCTCCCGCATTACACCGAGTTCCGCAAGCCCGTCGGCGTGATGTTCATCGCGAACGTGGTCGGCAAGCAGCCGAAGCAAATTCAGAAGAGACTGGAAAAGTGTCCGGTGGCGAAATGGGCCACCCACGGCGGCAAGCAGGTGCCGTTCTACGATTTCATGACCGCTATGTCCTACCTCGTGCCGCCGCGCGGGAGCATCGAGGACTGGTTCGCCCAACAGAATGCTGCCAGCCTGCCGCCCTATGTCAACAAGATGTGGTGGGACTCTGCTCACCAACGGAACCGAGTGATGCTCGCTTCGGGTGATCTTTGGCACACGGAAGACGTAATGCTCGTTCTCGGACGCGTCGCCATGATGATCCGCCAGGACGTGAAGATGTGGATCGAAGACCTGCCCGAGAAGGAGTTGCTCAGCAACAAGCAGTATGGCGCCTTGGTCGACGCCACAAATCGGCTTGTCGACGAAATCCGCAAGACGCTCGTAGAGATGCCTCGCGAAACCCTGTCCATGACCGCACACATCAAGAGTGAACTGGATAGCAGCGGTCGGATGATTGACGATGCTGACAGGCCTGCGGGAGATGAAGAGTGAATTCACCGCTTCCGGGGGATACTATCGTAGTCTGGTTCTCGAATGGCGCCGCCAGTGCCGTTGCGGCGTGGGAGACAGTCCGTCGTTACGGCGCAATTTGCGACGTTCAGATTGTGAATAACCCGATAGCCGAAGAAGATGAAGATAATCTTCGATTCCAGAGTGATGTGTCACAGTGGCTTGGTCAGCCGATTATACTGCACGGAAACCCTGAGTATCCGTCGAATTCAGCGGTCGACATATGGGAAAAACGGAAAGCAATGGTGTTCCCAAAAGGGGCGCCGTGTACCGTTCACGGGAAAAAAGAAGCCCGACAGGACTACGAACAGCATAATAGAGTTGATTGGCATGTCTTTGGCTTCACCGCTGACGAAAGGGACCGCCATGCGCGCTTTATAATGACAGAGCGCGAGAACGTTTTACCCGTCCTGATTGACGCGAATTACACTAAAGACGATTGTGCTTCGCTGCTGCATTTCTTCCGAATAGCGCTGCCTCGGATATATAGCCTTGGCTTTCCCAATGCCAACTGTATTGGCTGCGTGAAGGCTACCAGCCCTACGTATTGGAACCTCGTCCGTCGCGTCTTTCCTGATATTTTCGCCGCTCGCGCTCAGCAATCTCGACGCCTTGGCGTCCGGCTAGTTCGTTACAAAGGTGAACGAATTTTCCTTGACGAACTGCCTGCCGACGCCGTCGGTCGCCCCCTTAAAACGATGCGCATTGAATGCGGAATTGTGTGTGAAGAGGATCCGACGGGTGATCGGGACGAATACTTCAATCTCACAGAATGGTTGTTGGCCGCATGAATTCACCGCTCCGCCAAATCCGGCCACCCACGATCGATGAGTTAATTGACTCCGTGCGCTATAAGACCGTTGAAGACATCATAGCGTCAGCCTTCGACGATATGAAGCCTTCCAACCGGATGACCGTGACCGAGGCCGGGCAAAAGTTCTCGCGCGTGGGCAGTGGGGGCGGTTACAGCAAGCCGTGGTCACTTGAGAAGACGCCGTATCTCAAGAAGCCGCAGGATGTGCTCACGTCGCTTGATTACACCGGTATGGTTTTCGTCGGTCCGGCTCGAACCGGTAAGACGTTGATGGGTCTCAATTGGATCACACACACGGTTAAAACCGACCCTGCCGACATGCTCTATGTCCACATGGACCGAGAAAACGCGCGCAAGTGGTCAAAGGGTGACCTGGAACGATATTTGTTAGCGTCGACCGATGTGCGTGCCGAGCAGTTAACGTCCCGCCAGCACGACAACACGTTCGACAAAGCTTTCAAGAGCGGGATGAGGTTCCTCTTAACGTATCCCACCGCATCGAACCTGTCAGGCATTACCGTGCCACGGGTCATGTTCATAGACTATGACCGTATGGACGACGATGTTGACGGTGAAGGTAATCCGTTCGACCTCGGTGCCATGCGAACAACGACGTTCAAACGCTTCGGTATGACCGTCGCCGAATCTTCGCCTAACCCGAACAAGGAAATCGAAAACCCGCGATGGATGCCGGCTTCGCCGCACGAAGCTCCGCCGATCCGAGGAATCTTTGAACTCCACAACCGGGGCGACCGTCAGCGCTGGCAGTGGTGTTGCCCGCAATGCAACGATTGGTTTGAGCCTGATTTCAAGCTTCTTCGTTGGGAGAGCGACGATCCCATGGAAGCGCGAGAGAGCACGACCATGATCTGCCCACATGGCTGTATAATTGAGCCTAGATGGAAAGATGAAATGAACAGCTTTGGTGACTGGATTCGCGAGGGGGAATTCATCCGACCGGGCTCGGACAAACACATCGATGTCAGACCCGGTATGAAGGTCACAAGGTCTTCGATCGCATCTTTTTGGCTAAAAGGCCCTGCGGCTGCCTATCAGGATTGGGGCCAACTGGTTGAAAAAGAACTTCGGGCGTTGAAGGCTCTTGAGGATACCGGTGACGATGGCCCCCTACGGAAGACGAGAACCACTGACCAAGGTGGTTTCTACATCCCGCAGGCACGCCTGTCCGATTTCGCGCCAGAACTGCTGAAAGCCAAGGGTGAAGACTGGGGGTCGACACCAGAGGAACCGCTTGTTCCTGAAGGCGTGCGTTATCTTGTCGCCACGGTCGATATCCAGAAGAGCGCGTTTGTCGTTCAGGTCTTGGGATACACGGCCGACGGTGATCGCGTTGTCGTCGACATGTTCAAGGTTCGCCTGTCGAACCGCCGCAATGCGAACGCCGATCGTCTGCCTATCGATCCTGCTGCATTCGGCGAGGACTGGGATGTCCTGATTCCAGAGGTGATGAACAAGACCTATGAGCTGGGGGACGGAAGTGGCCGGCGCATGGCGATCCGCGCAACCGCCTCCGACTCGGGTGGCGCGGAAGGGGTTACCGCCCATGCGTATAATTTTTGGCGCCGGTTGAAGGCGAAACAGGATGGGTCGCATCGCCGTTTCATCCTGGTGAAGGGTGAGGCTTCCAAGTCGAAACCGTTGGCGCGGACTGAATGGCCAGACTCGTCGCAGAAAGGCCCGCTTGCCATCGCACGCGGTGACGTGCCCGTGGTCATGCTCAATTCCAACAAGCTCAAGGACGCCGTCTCGTTGCTGATGTCCCGGCGAATCGCTGACGAGGGTGTCGACGGCGGCATGCTGCGATTCCCTGACTGGGCGGAGGATTGGTATTTCGTGCAGCTTACCTCGGAAACACGCACGGCCAAGGGATGGCTGAACACGCGGAAGAAGCGCAACGAAGCATTCGACCTGACCTACTATGCCGAGGGTATTTCGTTGAAGCCGATCGAGAAGAACGTGCCCTATACACACTTCGGTTTCGACCGCATCGACTGGAAAAACCCGCCGTCTTGGGCGGAAGAGTGGGATCGCAACGACCTCGTTTCAGGCGGTCAGGTTGATGACGATCCTCCTCCAGTTAAACCCACCGGACTTAACGCACTGGCGGAGCTTGCAAAAAAATTAGCATAAAAATCACATCAAGATTGACTTTCACTTTTTGAGTGCATATTTGTCACGTAACGACAACGCTTGAAAAGAAAGGAGGCCTTGATGAACTTGCTCGTTAACGTGGTTGAAATTGCTTTGTTTATGCATTTTCGCCCGCTGCGGTTATTACGACGCCTGTGATAGGCGGTACACGGAAATGGTTTATAAAATTCCAACTTAATATTGTAATTAAGAATGAACGGCGGTATTACTCACCCTGCAAGAGCGCATTGCGGGGTGACAAATGGCGACGAACGCCGAATTGCAGGTTTGGTTACGAGAGGCTCAAAAAGCCCTCCACGAGCTATTGACCGGCAAAGGCGTCGCCGAGGTTCGTGATAGCAACGGCGAGTCCGTCCGCTACACGATGGCAAACATCTCCCGCCTTCGTCAGTACATCGAAGACCTCAAAGCTCAAATCGCTGGACAGCCGACAACTCCGCATCGTGTCATGAGGCCGACGTGGGGATGAGGGCGGCTGTTGATCTTTCAGACCTGATCGGAACTGCCGCTGATGTCTCCACAGCGGTTGCCGATGCGGTGCAACCGCCCGGTGCTACGGCGGCAGCATCGGGCGGTGTCGCTTATGATGGTGCATCGAAAGTCGACCGTCTTGCACGCTGGCAGCCCGCCATTCGCTCGGCCGACGCCGAAATTCTCCCTGAGAAAACCAATCTTGATGCCCGGTCGCGCGATACGATTCGCAATGATGCGTTCGTGTCTGGTGGCGCTGACATCTACCGCGACTCAATCGTCGGTTCCCGCTACCAGCTCAATGCTCGTCCTGAGACGAAGGTCCTGTGGGGCAAGGAAGACCCGAAGTGGGAAGAGGCGTTTCAGGAAGAGGTTGAGACCAAGTTCATGCTGTGGGGCGAAAGCCAGCAGAAATGGGTCGACGCCGCCCGCATCAACACCTTCACCGCGCAGGTTCGCCTCGGTGTCTGCACGTTCTTCGGCGGCGGGGAAATTCTGGCAAGCGCCGAATGGATGCCGGCCGATGGTCGTCCGTACCGTTCCGCCGTGCAGATGATCGATCCTGATCGGCTTTCCACTCCGATGGACAAGCTCATGCAGGACTGGTCGCGCATCCGAAACGGCGTGGAGCGTGACCGTCGCGGCGCTCCGATTGCCTATCACATCCGGAATTCCCATCCGAACGACGGCCCGTACCACGATTTTTCCAGTCTCTCCGACATGAACTGGACACGGGTTCCCGCTCGCAACCGGTGGGGTCGACCAATGATCCTGCATATTTATGAGCAGGATCGCCCTGATCAGTCCCGCGGCGTATCTGACTTGGTTTCGGCGCTTTCCGAAATGCGTATGACGAAGCACTTTCGTCGCACGGAACTGGAACGCGCTGTCGTCGCAGCCAGCTACGCAGCTTCGGTTGAGTCGGAAATTCCTGATGATGTCCTGGCAGCCCTTGGCGGACAGACTCCTGAGGGCAACGCCACTGTCGAATGGATGACCGCATACTTGGGGGCTATTGAGGCCTACAATTCCAATGCGACTAACTTGCACATGGACGGCGCCAAAATTCCTGTGTTTGCGCCCGGCACAAAGCTGAAGTTGCAGAACACTGGTGCCGTCGGCCCACTCGGCGACAAGTATGAGCAGAGCCTTCTGCGCTACATCGCGGCGGCCCTCGGGCTTTCTTACGAGCAGTTCTCGCGCGATTTCACACAGACGAACTATTCCTCGGCTCGCGCTTCGATCGGCGAAACGCAAAAGGGTATGAATGCCAAGAAGGCGATTGCAGCCGATGGCGTTGCCAACTTCATCTATCGCCTCTGGCTCGAGGAAGCGATCAACAAGAACGACCTCGAATGCCTCAAAAGAAAGAACGTGCCGCTCTTTTACGAGGGATTGAACGCCGAAGCCTACTGCGCGTGCGAATGGATCGGCGCGGGGCAGGGTCAGATCGATCCGCTCAAGGAAACTCAGGCCGCCGTTCTCAAGGTGAAAAGCGGGTTCTCCACGAAGGAAGCCGAGATCGCGAAAATGAGCGGCGGCGACTATCGCCGCGTCGCACGCCAGATCCAGCGAGAGCGGGAACTGGACAGCTTTTACGGCAATCCGTCGATCTACGACAGCATTGATACCAAGGACATGGAAAACTCACTGTCCGCCACACCAAGAGAAGGAGAGGCGGCGTGAACGCAATCCTCGCACGTTTTCAGGACAGCACCGCTCTCGTTGCCGAAACCCGTGGTTCGTGGCTCGAAACTTATTCGCATATGGCGGCAGATCATCTCGCAGAGATCGACAAGATGGCCGCGAACGAAAACGATTTCTGGTACGCCGAGGATGATTACCGTTATCGGTATCGTCCATACAATGTGAAGAACGGCATTCTTTATGTGCCGGTTCAAGGCATTCTTCTGAACAATTTTCCGTATCAGGTTGGCGATTGGCTGACCGGTTACGAATACATCCGTGAAGCGGTTCGTCGTGGACGCGACGATAGTCAGGTCAAGTCGATCATCCTCGTCATTGATTCAGGCGGCGGGATGGTCTCCGGAAACTGGGATCTCTGCGATTTCATTTACGAGACGCGCTCAATTAAGCAGATTCGCGCTGTCGCTGCCGAGTTTGCCTACTCCGCCGCCTACAACATCGCCGCTGCCACATCACACATCACTGTTGCTCGCACTGGGGGCGTGGGTTCGATCGGCGTGGTTCGGACACATGTCGAACGTTCCAAGATGCTCGAGCAGGCGGGTATTACCCCAACGATCGTTCGATCGAAGCCGGGCAAGTTTCAAGGCAATTCAATCGAACCTCTGTCGAACGCCACGAAGGAAAAGTGGCAGGCGGAGGTCGAAGAACTGCATTCGCAATTCGTCGCCATGGTGGCGAGGGGTCGGGGCATGAGTGATGAGGCGGTCGACGAGACCGATGCTCAAACCTTCATGTCTCGTCAGGCACTCGAGATTGGACTGGCTGATGCCATCGGAAATCTTGAAGACGCCGTATCGGCCTTACAGGCCACATTCTCACAAGAAGGAGATGAACCAATGGCCGAAAACTCTCAGGCCGAACACGAAGCTGCGGTCGCTGCCGCACGTGCCGAAGGTGTCGCAGAAGGTGAAAAGACCGGCGCCGCCAACGCAATTTTTCGCATCAACGCGATCATCGGCTCGGACGCTGGCAAGGCGCGTCCCACTGCCGCGCTGACCGCCGCCCTTAAGACATCGATGTCTGCTGATGAGGCGACGGAGTTTCTGGCATCGCTGCCGGAAGAAGCAAAACCCGACGCTGCCGCCGCCACGCAGCCCGGCGCGGGTGCCCCTGCCGGCATGTTCACCGCCGCCATGGACGGCACGACTCAGCCGAACATCGCTGCTGGTGCCGATGCCAATGACGACAACCAGGCAACCGATGCCGAGAAGGACCGAGCGCTGATCCGCGGCTACGGCCTCGCCGGCTTCTCTGACAACAAGGAGTAAACCGCGATGGCAAACATTACGCCTCCCTATGCAGATCCCGGCCGCGCAGCGTTCGAGGAACTCGACACCTACCTGCAGAACCATCTGTTGGCAGGTTCCCACCCGGAACTGGCACCTGCCTATTCGTTCCCGATTCCGCTGAACGCGAATTACGCGCAGTTCACCGTTCTCGGCCTGAACGCAACCGGTGAACTGGTGCCGGCCGTTACCGGGAGCGCCAGCCCCGACGATGACGTGCAGGCTATCGGCGTACTCGCCCACGCCGTCTCGCGCGGCGGTGCTGGTTCCCCGGCCGTCAACGGCCAGGTGTTCTACTCCGGCTGCTTTAACCAGGACGCGCTCGTATGGGACGACTCTTTCAGCACGGATGCGCTGAAACAGGCGGCTTTCCGTGGCGCGCCCACTCCCACCACCATCATCGTCGCCAAGCGCGCGTAACAGGAGGCATCAATGGTCGCTCAGACCCAACATCTCGAACTCTGGGACACCAGCCGCTTCCTTGGCGTGTTCCGTGACATCAAGCCCGATCCGCTCTACTGGACTCAGTGGTTCCCCTACGAACTGCGCTCGAACGACGAGTGGATCGATTTCGAAAAGATGCCGGTGCAGGGCCGCAAGCTTGCTCCGTTCGTCATGCCGCTCGCGCGCGGCGAGTCGGTCTACGAAGACACCGGAACGGCTTTCCGCTTCAAGCCTGCGTACATTAAACTGGAAGATCAGGTCGACCCGCTCATGCCGCTTCGCCGTCGTGTCGGTATCGATGCGAACATGTCTCAGATGCCCGTGCAGCTTACGCCGATGCAGCGCCTCACGCTCATCCGCGCTGCCATCGCCGAGAGCCATGTTCGTGCCATCAATCGCCGCTGGAACTGGATGGCGGCGACCGCGCTTCGCGACGGCAAGGTCACCATCTCTGGTGAAAACTACCCGACCACGCTCGTCGACTTCAAACGCGCAGTGAACCACACCATCACGCTCGGTGCCGGCAGCCGTTTCGGCGAAGCCGGTGTTTCGATCGTCGACTTCTTCCAGTTGGTAATCGACCGGATGGCGACGGCAGACTTCGGCGGCGTCCCGGTTCGTGCGACCATGGGCGGCGGTGTTTGGGCCATCATGCGCAAGGACGCAGAGTTCAAGACGCATCTGGACCTGAACCTGAAGGGCGGGAACATCACCTACGAACGCGGCCTCGTTTCCGGCGATCCGGTGTTCAAAGTGGGTGAAATGACGATCGGTGGCGGTTCTGGTCAGTCGATCGAGCTTTGGGTCGACAATTCGACCTACATCGATCCGCAAACCGGTGCAGCAGCGCGCTACATCGGCAACCACCAGATCCTCTTCACGAGCACCGCGGAGGCAGTCAGCGGTACTCGCGCATTCGGTCGGATCATCGACAAGAAAGCTGGCTACGAAGCTCTCCCGATCTTCCCGAAGAACTGGGAGCAGCCGGGCGACCTCGAAGTCGAATACATCACCCACAAGTCGGCTCCGCTGTTCGTTCCGATCAACCCGAACGCCACTCTCTTGGCTAACGTCATCGCACCGTAACCAGCGGGCGGCGTCGGTTCAAAGAGCATACAGCATCCCCTGCTCGGGGATGCTTTTTCCCATCAACAGGAGACTGAGAAAATGGAATACGGTTTTACGCTTCATAGCATCCGTCGCAAGGATGAAGAGCTTCCCGTCGGTCAGGTGCAACAGTTCACCGACAAAGACTACAAAGACATGCTCCGTCTCGGCGCAGTTCGCGAGCCGACCACCGACGAGATGAAGCTTTACAAGCTAGCCCATCCCGACGAGGAAATCGATCTCGACAATGACGAGACCGGCGCCGACGAAACCAAGTCGGGCAAAGGCAAGGGAAAGGGTAAAGCGACGCCGTCGAAGACTTCGGCAGCCGGAACCGAACCTCCTGCGGCTGGCGAGGGTGTAACCCCTGCGGCTGGCGAAGGTGAAAGCGGAGCGCTCGTCTGATGAACTGGCGGGAAAGGAAGCGAGAACACCTGCTTCCAGTCCATGAAACCTTCTCGATTCCCGCGGTGTATCTCACCCACGCCGCGGGAATTCCCGTGCCCGTTAACATCCGGCTGCATCAGCGTCCGACTGTTCTTGAGGCGCAGGGTGAAGACGGAAGCGGGCAGATTGTCGACATTGTCGATCGCGTCATCTTCAAGGTCGCAGAAGTGGCCAACGTGGTCGCCAGCGCCTTCGTCATTCTCAGCGATGCCGAGGCATATGTGACCGGCCCGAGCCGCCCTGAACGAGAGGGTTTCATATGGGTTGAGGTCAGGACCGCCACGAAAGCGGAACTGGCAAGCTTGCTCTCTCAGGTCGACACCTCGGGCGACGAGTGGAGGGGCATCCCACCATGGTCGCAGCAGTAATTGCCATCGAATTCGATCAACTTTCGTTCGTCGATGAAATGACGAACACGACCGAGTTGGCGTTGGTTCGTGCTCTCAACACGACAGCGACGCGCGACCGCACCAAGTTTGCCCGTGCTGCCCGTAACCAGGTAGCGTTTCCAGCGTCTTACGTTTCTCCTTCTAGCAAGCGGCTCTGGCTGAAGACGAAGGCGAAACGTAGTTCGCTTGAGACCGTGATTGAGGGTAGGGGGTCCGCAACCTCGCTGGCCCGTTTCACGAAGCAAAAACCGTTGTCCGGTGGACAGCGTCACAAAGGCGGAAAGATCAACGTGACGGTCAAGCCGGGTCAGACCCGATCCATTCGCCGCGCGTTTCTCATGCGCCTGAAGAACAACAACGTCGGACTCGCTGTCCGCACAGACGGGTCGCTGCCCAAGGGAGCGTACAAGCCCCGGTCGTTGGGAAAGAACCTCTGGCTTTTGTACGGCCCGTCGGTCGACCAGGCGCTTCGCTCCGCCTCCGATGGCGGTGGCATTTATGAAGAGATGGCACCTGAGTCATTGGAATTCCTCGAAAAAGAGTTTTTCAGGCAGTTGGAGCTGTTGAATGGTTGATCCTTTTCGCCTGCGGGCCATGAAGCAATTGAGCCACTATGTGAAGCAGGTCAATCCAGCGAACGACTGTGAGTTCGATCTGTCGGATTTCGTCGATAGTGCCGGCCGCCCTGCAGAACGCGTATTTCGTGGAAGGACGCTGTTTGGCGACAACGATCCTCGCCCCATGGTCGTGTTGCTTGAAGATCCGCGGCCAGTGGACGCAGTGAACGGGACATCAACCTCTCCCGCAGCCGTCAATCAGTTCCGCGTGCTCATCCAGGGTTTCGTCGAAGACGATCACGAACATCCGCTCGATCCGGCTTACAGATTGTCCGCCGAAGTCATCCGGGCACTGGTCCGCGCCAAAGCGAATCGCTTCGATATTCTCGGTCTCGGAAATAAAGCGCCATGCGTGATGTCGTTATCGATCGGCCAGCCCGTACATCGCCCACCGGACGACGAGGTTTCGAGCGTGGCCTATTTCCTCATACCGGTCACCCTCGGCCTTGCCGAAAACCTTGAGACGCCTTTCGCGTAGCATAAAATCACGTTATAGTCGCAATACTCACAAGGAGAGAAATTCTATGGACCTGCAATCCCGCAATCTCACTGTACCGCGCGGAACCGCTCTTTTCGCCAAATACAAGCCCGGAACGCAGGTTCCTGGTCCTTTTCGCGAACTCGGTAATACGCCCGAATTCACGCTGGCTCGCGAAGCTGAAACGCTGCCGCACTATTCGTCGCGGGTCGGCTTCCGCACACTGGACGAAGAAGTTGCCATCGAAGCGACGTTGACCGGCTCCGTAACGACGGACGATATGAAGGCCGAGAATGCAGCGTACTTCTTTATGAGCGAGGTGACGACGGTCACCGTCACCGCCAGTTCGAACGTTGAAGAAACCTTCGAAGAAGTCAAAGCCGGCGATCTTTATCAGCTCGGTTTCAGTGACACCAATCCGTCCGGTGCCCGAAAGGTCACAACCGTCGTTATTACCGATGGGGCTGCGACGACGCCGGTAACCTTCACGCTCGATGAGGATTACATTCTCGATGCCGACCTCGGCACGGTTTACATCCCCGTCGGAAGCGCAGCGATCGGTGGATCCATCGAAGTGAACTATTCCGTGGCGGCATCCACGCGCGATCAGATCGTTGCCGGGGAAACTCAAGTTGAAGGCGCGCTCAAGTTCATCTCGAACAACCCGATCGGTCCGCAGTTCGACATCACCTTCCCCCGTGTCCGTCTGTCGCCGAACGGCGACCTCGCGCTCATCATGGACCCCGAGTCGAGCGAATGGCAGCAGTTGCCGCTTTCGATCAGCGTCATGAAAAAGGGCAACCTCGCGCTCGCGTATCGCGACGGTCGTCCGGTAGCGTAAGGGATCGACATGGATCAGTTGGAGACACTGATACTGCCGAGCGAGACCGTGAAAGTCGGGACCCAGTCCTTCGAAGTTTACGGTCTCGCCTTTGCGCATATCACCCGCATCATTCGTGAACATCGTAGCGTGTGTGCAGATCTTTACACCAAGGCTATCGCTGGCGAGCTGAGCGGAAGCGTCGAAGAGATTGCCTTGAGCATGACGGACGATTTCGCACCGCTTGCAGCAATGGTCATCGCTTACGGCTCGGGCAATCCTAACGCGGTCAACATGGCCGCGCGGTTGCCTCTAAGCGTTCAGGTCGATGCTCTCGAGAAGATTGTCAACCTCACCCTCGTCGCGGAGGGCGGCTTGGAAAAACTCATGGAGATCGTCGTTCGGGCGATAGCGGGCGCGGCAAGCCTGACATCCCTGAAAACCTGACGGACTGGGTAGAGGGTGTCCATCGCCAGGTCAGCTTGTTGCTGGCCCACGGACACCCATCAGCCTGGTTCTATCCGGTCAGCAAGGTTTTTGTAGAGGCTCGCTTCGTGGTCGACAGGATCAACGCTCAAATGGCAAGCGAAGCAGCCCTTCTGCAAATGGCGATCTCCACAGTCCCAAATCAGAGCGTGAAGCCCGCCTCCACCAAGAAAGCCCTCAAGGCTTTCCAGTCGCAATTGAAGGTGCTGAACAATGGCGAGCCGTGAAAGAGTCGTCGAATTTGCCGTCAAGGCTCGCGATGAATATTCGAAAGTTCTCAGGAACCTTGAGCAGCAGCAGAAGCGCCTTTCAGCTTCGGCCGCCGCTCAGGGTCGTAGAGCCGTCGTCGGTGTTGCTAAAGGTGAGATCGAGACCGCTGTCGCGAATTACAAGCGTCTCAACAGCGAAGTTGATCGTTATCGCGCAGTCCAGGCCAATGCTGCCCGCACGGGCTCGTTGTCTGCGGCGGAAATGCGAGAACTGGGCGACACGATCAAACTGGTGCGTGACCGTTCTCGTGAAGCCATGGGCGCGTTGCAACAGAAGCGCGCGGCTCTCCAGCAAATCAACGGCGAGGCTCGTGTAGGCTTCGCGAGTTTCAGCCGGCTTGCGACAGAGATGCAGCGCGGTGCTGTGGCGTCCACGAACGAGAGCGTTTCGCTCGTCAACACCACAGCAGAACTGAACAAGCTAACCACGGCGTCGAAGAAAGCTGCCGCCGCGCAGGGTTCGCTCGGTGACCGGATGGATTCCGTAGCCAACGCGGGCGGTGGAGCCAAGAAGGGTTCCCGAGTAGGCGGCGATCCCGAAGATATTTTGGTCTATGGTTTGCGCCCGTGGCAGTTGACGAACCTTGGTTATCAGGTGAACGACGTTGTGTCGGGTCTCGCCATGGGTCAGGCGCCATTGCAGGTGCTGGCACAGCAGGCCGGTCAGTTCGCGCAGATCTGGCCCAACGTCATGGTCACCGTGGCACGGTCTATCCCGCAACTCGCAATGCTTGGCGTTGTTCTGGCCCCGTTCATCTCTGCGGCGATGCGCCTGAAGGAAGCCGGCGACTCTGTCGAATACTTCCAGAAGAAGCTCGCACTCTCAGCCGATGGCTATCGTTATACCGCTGAGGGGCTCACGGAAATCACCGACAAAATCAAGGATATGGGGGTCTCGATCGACGACGCCCGTTCGCTGGTTGCCGGCTTTGCTTCCGACGGCATTTCCGGTGGCCGGTTCGCAGGTCTCGCGGACCTTGCCAAGAACCTCGATGCTGTGACCGGTGAAGGGGTTGTCGAAGCTGGCAGGAGGGTTTCTGCCGCGTTCAGAGGCTCGGTTGACGACGTACAAGCACTAGACGAGGAACTGAACTTCCTCACGGCCTCGCAGTACGAGCAGATCAAGGCGATGGACGCGAGTGGAAATCGCGCAGGTGCGCTGGCCATGGCGCAGGATGTCCTTCGCACCAAGCTCGAGGGAACAAAGACAGAGGCGAGCGACTGGGCGAAAGCGATCGATGAGATGCGCGCCGCGTGGGATGAGCTTGTCGGTGCGCTTGAGGACAGCGGCATCATTCAATTCGTGACGCGGGAAATCGATCGTTTTGGACGTGACGTGAAGAATTTCACGCGTGATGTCCGCACCGCCACCAAGGTTGTGCAGGGTGCCTTCGAAGACCAGAGTGTCGGTGACCGTATTTCTGAACTGCGGCAGGCCATCGCACTGGAAGAAAAGCTTCGGGAGGGAGGTATTGCAACCGGTTCGATGGGTATGAGCGGGGTTGATAATCTTGCCGAGATGAAGTCCGAGCTTAACGACCTGCTCGGACTTCAGCGGGAGATTGCCAAGGTTGAGCGTGAGCGGAACTTTGAAACTGCTGCAATGAGCGGTGAAACCGAGGTGCAGCAAAAGGCACAGATGAAAATCAATGCTGCCGTCGAAAAGGGTCTCGACAGTATGCGCGAGGAGGCCTCTGCGGTTACCCTCACCAACCGTGAGCGCTTTATTGAAGAAAAGCTGCTGAAGGCGCGCAACGACGCACTGGAACAGGCGAAAAAGCTCAATCAGGAATTCCTCGGCCTCACAAAGGAGCAAACCGAGGCCATCCGCCAGCAGGCCGGCGCGCTCTATGATGCGCAGAACCGGAACTTCGAGGCGCAGTACACGGCGGAGCGAGGCACGCCGCAAGGCCGGCAGATGGAGGAACTGATTGCGGCGACCGTCAAGCTTGCCGAGCAGATGGGCGTGAGCGCGAAAGATTTGCTCACCGCTATGTCCTACGAGACAGGCGGAACCTTCGACCCATGGAAGGCGGGCCCCACGACGCAGAACGGTCAGCACCGCGGTTTGATCCAGTGGGGTGAACCTCAGGCCGCCAGATATGGAGTGACTGGTGAAACCACAATCTCGCAGCAGATCGAGGCGGTCGGAAAATATCTGGCAGATGCCGGCGTGAAAGCTGGTGATGGCTTGCTGCAGATTTATGCGGCCATCAATGCGGGCAATGCGAAAAACATCAATGCCTCGGACGCCAAGAACGGCGGCGCGCCTGGTACAGTCCTCGACAAGGTCTCCGAGCAGATGGGCGGTCACGAGGCGAGGGCGCAAGGGCTGCTCGCAGCGTATGCGGGAACCGTCGAACACGCGACCAAACTCGCACAGTTTGACAAGGATCGGGCGCTCGATCAGCAGGAGTATCTTACCGATTATCAGAAGCGCGTCGAGCAGCAGAAGTTCGAACTCGACCTGATGTCCAAGTCCGCCCGCGAGGCTGCTATTCTCAAAGCCGTTCGTGATGAGGAGAACCGGGCACGGGAAACTGGACTTCAACTGACGAAAGAGCAACGCGCTGAAACGGAGCGACTGGCTGCGGAAGAATTTGACCGGAGCAACGTCAATCGCGAAGTGAACGAACTTCTCGAACAGCGTTCCCTGTTGCTTGAGCGCATGGATCTTGCGCAATCGAGCGGCGACCAATCGCTATTCGCGTCGACGGCTACCGAACTGGATAACGTAAACACGAAGCTCAACGAGGCTATCGCCTCCGCCATTGCCTTCTGGCAGGCGATGGGTGGCGAGGGTGCAGCCAACGCTATTAGTCAGTTGCAGAACATGCAGATTACGATCGGTCAGTCGACCGATCGCATGAAAACGCAATTCCTCCCAACAGCGGAAGACATTAACGAAAAGCTCGCCGACATTGGTGGCAATGCATTCAGTGCCTTCGCGCAGGCTATAGCAAACGGTGAAAATGCCGCCGACGCGTTCTTCAACGCGCTGCTGCAAGGAATCTCCGAGTTCCTGATTGAGATCGGGAAAGCTATCATCAAACAGGCTCTGTTCAACGCTTTGACTGGAGGGACGTCGTCAGGCGCTGGCGCAGGGGGCGGTATTGGCGGGCTTCTATCAGGACTCTTCGGCGCCAAGCATAGCGGCGGTATGGTCGGTACTACGACCCAAACCCGTCGCGTTAACCCGATGGTTTTTGCCGGTGCGCAGCGATATCACGGCGGGGGTATCGTAACCGACGGCTTACGTCAGGGTGAAGTCCCGATCGTCGCCCTCGAAGGTGAAGAGGTTCTGACCGAGAACGATCCGCGTCATTCTGCGAATGGGGGCGGTGGTAGAGCCGTCAATCTGAAAGTGGTCAACGCGTTCAATCCTGAAGAGGTGCTGGAAGCTGCGTTGTCCAGCGTTGCGGGGGAACGGATATTGACCAACTGGATGACCCGAAATCAGAACAAGGTCAACGGTGCTCTCGGTCGATAGTTCGTTGCAAAATTACTCTTAATATGAGAAATTCCCGCCAAACGAGGATCGGTTCGACACATGGCAGTCTTCCTCCCTTTCGTGCCCAACTGGCGTAACGGAATCCGGGATACCTACGAGTTCAAAACGGACGTGTTCACCACCCGAAACGGGAGCGAGCAGCGCCGGGCACTTCGCATTCAGCCACGGCGCGCTGTTGAAGCAACCATCCTTCTCGATGGTGAGCGGATGCGCAATTTCGCCGATGCGGTGAACCGGGCGCGGGACGGCAAGGTCGAGATTGCTGACTTCTCAGCGGAGCCCGCTTTGGTGAAGAGCACCACGGCAGCCGGCGCGACTGTTCTGTTGATAGAGTCAACACCGCTCTGGCTGGTCAACGACGGAACCTACGTTCTGATGACGGGACGCACGGCGGCCAAGGTGCATATCGACTTCGTGGACAACAACACGGTCGTCCTCGTAAACCCGCTACCCAAGCCGATTGGCGCAGGCGCGTATCTGCTCCCGTATCTACCCGCGCAACTTGCCAACTCGAACACGCTTTCACTTTACACCAATCAGGTCGCGACGACTCCGGTCAAGTTTGATGTCGAGCCGGGCTCCGTGGTGCGGACTCCGGACGATCTGCCGTTTGACGAAAGTGCCGAGGGTGACAGTGTCCAATCCTTCGGGCCAGCAGCCATCCTGTTCGGCCGCTACGTTCTCCTGCGCAAGCCGAATTATCTCAATCGACCGCAGGTGCAGTTCAACCTCAAATTCGAGACTGTCGATTATTCCCGCGGTGTCGTGAAAACATTCACGCCCGTTCCGCTCGTGTCACGAACGCTGACCGCCACCTACATGGCGATGAGCCGTGCGGATGCGATGGCTATTCTGGACATCTTCGTGCGATGCAAGGGGAGGGCGGGTGAGATTTACGTTCCGACGTGGGGAAGTGATTTCCCTGCCGCCATGAATGTGGCGGACAAGGTGATCCAGTTCGCAGGGACGGATTTCTTTGACACCTACAACGAAGACCGCGCGCACGCGGCGGTTTTGATCCGGACACGTTCCGGGCAGCTTCTGCCTCGCGAGATTACCTTGATGGCGACGAGCGGCGGAAACACCTTCGTCGAGTTCCATGAGGATATCGGCGTTGCCGCCTCGGAGATCGAGCAGATTTCGTGGATGTTCGTCTCCCGATTCGCGCAGGACAGCCTCACGATCGAATGGGTGACGAACACGGTGGCAAACATCAGCCTCTCGTTTGTCACGCTCGAAAACCTGGCAGCCGAAAGCTCCTACGGCAGCAACTGGATTTTGGCGACGGGTTATTGGCGAGATCGCGGGCAGTGGGTCGACTCCGCAGTGTGGGAGGACTGAGATGCCTATCGGTCCTGTCGATCTCATCAAGAATGGCGAATCCGGCGCCAGCGTTCGCTCAAAACTCAATCTTCTGTTACAGGGAGCGATCGACGGTTCCCTCGGCTCCGTCACGCCCGAAGATCTTGATGCACTGGTCGACACGATCGCGCCGGCACGTCCGAAAGACTTCAAACTTGATTCGACGCTGGTGCCATCCAATCTGGTGATCGGAACGTGGGCTCCTTCGCTCGAGGATGATTTTGCATACTACGAGCTGCAATTGAAGCAGGGTCTCGGGAGCTGGATCGGTTACCAGACCAGTTCGACCATGTATCAGGTTCCAATGATACCAAACACGGTCTACACCGGCCGCGTTTATGCGATCGACAAGTCAGGCAACAAGTCTGAGCCGAGCGTCGAATTCACACACACCACCGTGGCAGACGAGATTCCGCCTGCGATGCCTGTAGGCCTCACGGCTACGGGTGGCATCAATTCCACTTGGTTGAAGTGGGGGGCCAGCACCGAAAGTGACTTTGCCAGATATGACCTCTTCGAGGCGTTGGAGGAATTTCCTGCTCCAACGGAAGCCTCTATTCCTTCATTCACGTCTCAAACAAACGCTTTCGTCATTGGCGGTCAGGATCCGGAGGTGACGCGCTGGTATTGGGTGCGTGCTGTCGACACGTCAGGAAACGCATCTCCATGGTCAGCGCCGGCTTCGGCGACGACTACTGAAGTCAGAAGCGAAGTCAAAGCAACTTTGGTGGGCATCCTCTTCAAGCCGGGTGATCCACCCAACGGAAACCGGCTTACGTGGACAGCAGGTCAGATCAGCTTTGGCACCGATGGCAGCATTCCTGTTACGAAAAACATCCCTGCCGGCTATGTCGATTTCAGCGGCGCGACCGTCTACGTCTATTACATCCTCGATGACAATAAGTTTTCGGTAACCACGTCACTCGTGACGATGTACGCACAGGATTCAATCCTCATCGGCGTCTATCAGGGTGAAACCGACTATCAGGCCGTCGAAGGCAAAGCGTTCATCGATGGCGGCACGATCCTGGCACAGACGATTGGTGCAAACCAGCTAGTTGCCAATCAGGCCGTCATTACCGGCGCGGCGCAGATCGCTGAAGCGATCATTGAGAACGCTCATATCGTCGAGTTAAGCGCGGCAAAGTTGATGGCGAACACTGCGTTGGCAGGTTCGATCACAGTCAGCGGGCACGCGCTCGGCGACGTGGCGGGTTACGCTAACGATCCTGCCGGCCGTATCAATCAGGCACTGACGCAAATTGACCCCGGTAAGATCCTGATTGCTGGCGGAACTTCGCTCGCGGACTGGCGCTCAGGCGGCGACAATACCAAAATCAACGGCGGCAACATCGCCACCAATTCGGTTCGAGCAAACGTTCTCGAGATCGGAGCCAGAGGGGTAACGGCGACCGGGATCGCATTCTCAGGAAACACGCCGACATCCAACCGTGTCAGTTGGACCGCTGGAACTATTACATATCTGGACGACGCCGGAGCTACGGTTGAGGTTGCTGTGTCGGAGAACCCCATCGGGGCGATGTGGACCGACGCGACGATTTACATCTACTGGGCGAAAGGCGCGTCTTCCCTATCGTCGACAACGTTACCTTCCACCGCTTTTGCCTCGAATAACATCGTTCTCGCCACGTATAAGGGTGGTCTTAACCTGAGCACCGACTATGGGCGAACCATCATCGACGGGCAAGGGATCAAGACCGGAACGGTCGGTGCCGACCAGATCGCAGCCAATGCGATCCGCGCGCAGCATATTGCTGCCGACGCTATTCAGGCAGGTCATCTCCAGGCAGGCATCGTCTCCACGGATAAACTTGCTGCAGGTGCCGTCACCGCCGCAAAGATGAGCGTCGGTTCTCTTTCGGCTATCTCTGCCATTTTGGGCTACGTCGACATTGGTGACGCGAACATAACCAGGTTGGTGGTTCAAGAGCACAACATAGCCACGGGTGCTGTCACTGCTGCTGCAACAGGAACAAATTCACTGACTATCGTGCACGGTCCCAAGGGTCCCGCGATCAGGGTCGACGTTTCTTTAGTGCTGAGCACCAGCAATACGAATTATACAATCTATCAATTTTGGAACGACACCGACGGCACTCTTGTAGAACAATTTCGACTCCAGGGTGCGCAGTCGACAACTATGCCAGCGTCAAGAGCCTACCTGTACACACCACCGGTCGGACGAACACAAACAACATTCAGGTTCGAAGCGAGCAACACTGACGGTGTCACCGTGAGTAATAAACTCATCACGGCTGTAGCCTTTAAAGCATGATGGAGATCGTCGATGTCATTTAATCAACGAGAGAACAGCCGATATAGCGGCACACCGGTCTCCCTCTATCTCATTCAGGGTGCTGAAAACTCCGCTGAGAGCGGGATGATCGGCCCTTACGGTTTCAACAATGGTGAGACAATCATCAACCGGAAGATTGGAACAAACGAACTGGGACAGGATATCATCCTGCCGTTCTACCCGTGGCCGATTAAGAACAGCGCGATCACCCATGACGGCACGCTGGACAAATCAGATGTGACGATCTCCATGTCACTCGGTAGCGAAATCGATCAGTTGTTTCTGGCATATCCGCCGTCACAGGTCGTCAACCTGACGATTTTCGAGGGGCACGTAGGCGATCCCGTGACCGAAGAAAATTATCCGGCTCTTTGGCTTGGTCGCGTCCTCGGAAGCACCTACAAGAAGAACGAGATCGAGCTTTCTTGCCAACCTGTCTCAACGTCTCTGAAGCGACCGGGTCTTCGACGGAACTATCAGATCGGCTGCCCGCACGTCCTTTATGGTTCCCAGTGCAGAGCGAACCGGGCGGCAGCCACGGTCACCCGCTCGGTAACAAGCGTGACCCGCAACAGGGTCATGGTGGATGCGTGGTTGGGTGCCCATTTCGGACTTTACATCGGCGGGCTGCTGGAATGGGTGAACTCGGATACCGGCGTTCGAGAACTGCGCACCATTGCGAACGTGATTAACGACAGCGGGACCAGTGTAATCATCGTTCGTGGCATTGCCCGAGGGCTCGCTGTCGGAACCCAACTCTCTGTCATCAGGGGATGCAACCGGCAAATGAGCGGGTGCAATCAGCACAACAATATTCATAACTATGGCGGCCAACCATTCATTCCGCTTGAAAATCCGCTTTCCTCCAAGAACCAGTTCTACTAGAATTACTCACTAAACGTGAAACGCGCGAAAAGTGAGCCATGCCCCTTCCTTTCCTGGCATCATTTCTGGTCCAGCTTCTCATCGGCGTAGGCTCGATGGTGATCGGCTACCTGATGATGCCGAAAGCTGCCACCTCGCAACCTGATGAACTTCGGGACATGGATGAGCCGACGGCCGAAAGCCGTCCCATACCTGTGGTGTTCGGTGAACTTGATGTCGCCCCTAACGTGCTGTGGTGGGGCGATAAGGCGACGACCAGCAGAAAGGTCTCAGCTTGAGCGAGTCGGACCCCATCGTCACGATTAGCGACATGCGACCCTTCTTCTGCGTGAAAGGGGTTCGCAAGGCGTTCGTGACGGGCGGCGGCGATTTCGAGCACTTCCTGAAAAACGGTATGCCGGCATCACAACTGCGCGGTAAAGGTTTCGACGCTCAGCTTGATCGCGTGCTCGACGCCATCCGAGCGAGGTCGTCCTGATGGGAATGGGCGGTAAAGGCGAAGGTAAAGTCGAAATCTTCGAATACACCATGGGCCTCCACATGGGCATTTGCGCCTATGGTGACGGCCTGACACTGGTCGCCGCAAAATACAACGACAAGGAAATCTGGCGCGGCGGACTGGTTGACGAGGGTACAGTGCCGGTGAACCGGCCCGATCTTTTCGGGGATGTGAAAAAAGAGGGCGGCGTCAAAGGCCTTTTATGGTGGCTGCCCGGCAAAGCGACTCAGGTCATGCCGGAGTCGCTGGCAGCGCGTCTCGGGCTAACGAGCGCGACATGCCCCGGTTTCCGTGGGCTCGCAAGCGTCTTTCTGACCGGTATCGCTGATGTGTGGGAAGGCGCTTATCAAGGGCTTGTCAACGCGCTGAACAATCAGCCGTCGGCATTCAAACGCGGTTTCTATCTGGCGGCAAATAATCCGTATCTGCGTGCCTTTTCTTTCCGTGTCCGTCGCGCTCCGATCGGTCTCAATCCGGCCCTCGCATTGATCCAAGTCGACAATGATTCCCTTGGAAATCCCCAGTTTGCCGCCAATCCAGCTCACATCATTTACGAATGCCTGACGAATCAGGACTGGGGAATGGGCGAGTCGCCAGGCGTTATCGACAAGCCGTCTTTCGAGGCAGCCGCCCAACTTTTTCACAATGAAAAGCTCGGCATGAGTTTGATCTGGACGCGTCAGAGCGAGATCGAAAAATTCATCGGCGAGGTCTGCAACCATGTTCAGGCTGCAGTGTTCGTGAAGCCCTCGACCGGCAAGCATACCATCAAGGCGCTCCGCGGCGACTACGATGTCGACTTGCTGCCTGTGATTGACCCGAGCAACGCCGATCTTTCCAGTTTTGCCCGCAAGGCATGGGGCGAACTGGCGAACGAGATCGTCGTCACGATGACGAACGCCGAAACTGGAAAGACCGAAACGATCACCGTCCAGGATCTGGCCGGCATTGCAGCAGAAGGCGGGATCGTCAGTTCTTCGAGGAACTATTACGGTTTCACCTCGAGAACGGCGGCGCAGTATGTGGCCGAGCGTGACCTTGCTGCCTCTGTGAATCCTATCGCTACTTGTCAGGCTCAGGTGACGCGGCAGTTTTGGGACTCGGTGAGCAGCGACGTGGTCGTTCTGTCGTGGCCCGAATACGATATCGAGCGGATCGTCTTCCGGGTTTCCGAGGTCCAGAAAGACAGCAACGTCGTCACGCTCGATCTCTACGAAGACATTTTCGGGCTCGATCTCGCCAGCTACCTTGAGTCCGACGACACCGCGTGGGTAAATCCGTCGCAACCGCCGACACCTGCGTCCTATTACCAGATCGGCACGGCTCCTGCATTCATGGCCGCCGCTGCACTGAAACTCAACGATCCTTCCGAACTGGAATATCCGGAGGCGCTCGCCGCCGTCACGGTCGGTGCCGACAGCGATGATGACGTGAACTACGATCTTGTGACCTACGTCACGGACGTGAACGGCACGACCAAACGTTCATCGATCGGCACCCGGCCGTTCTTCGGCACTTTTGCGCTCACCACTCCGCTCATTGCCGAGTCGCAAAGCCAGTTGACCTCGTTGCCGGGATTGCGCGGCGGCGTTCCATCGGCTGGCGATTTTATTCTCATTGGGACCGGGAACGACGAATACACGGAAATCTGCACGGTTCAGACTGCGGACGCGCTCGGATATCTCTTGAACCGTGGAATGCTCGATACCATCCCGAAGGCGTGGCCTGTCGGAACACGCTGCTTCATCATTCCGGCCGACTCCATCATGGTAGATCCGACTGTGAGGTCGGTGTTCGAGAGCACGTCCTACTGGCTGCTGACCAGAACGACAGCCGGCGCACTTCCGTTGGCAGATGCTCCGCAGTTGAATATCTCGATCACACCGCGCCCGTATCGCCCTAACCGGCCTGCCAACGTGAAGATCAACGGTGTGGGTTTCGGCGCGGTCGATGCGCGAGCCGCGTCCGAGTTGTCGGTAACCTGGTCGAACCGTAACCGTATTCTTGAGTCGACGCAGGCTCTGAAATGGAACGAGGCTGACGTTGGCGGCGAAGACGGTCAGACGACGCGCATCGATGTTCGAACGACGACCGGAACTCTGATCGTCAGCTATCCCGGTTTGACCGGCAACAGTTTCACCATTCCGCTCAGCGAACTCGGCACGAACGTCAACTCGACGATCACAGTATCGGCTGAACGTGACAGCTATCGTTCCCTCCAGGCACACACGCTGGCGGTTCAAATCACACCTCGCGATGCGATCATATTGTCCGGTGACGAGAGCGGTTATCTCCACCTGTCGGGCGACGAGAGCGGACGCATTCTACTTTCAGGAGACGCCTGATGGCCGACAAGGAACTTGGAGCATTATTGCCGATCGAAGCGCTGCTTGCGGCGGCGCTGTTTCACACTGTGCAGCAAGGGAATAGTCGAAAGGTCACGGCGCAGCAGATTGCTGACTTTGTGAACGGGAACTATCCGGCGTTCATTCAGACGCTTTTGTCGGCGCAGAGTGCGGAGGACGTTTATGCCGCTATTGGTGCGGCGCCCGACGCAGATAAACTCGGGGGCCAGTTGCCGTCGTTCTTCGCTTCGGCGGAAGCGGTGGATGACGCGCTTGCGGACAAAGTACCTACGTCGCGCACGATTGCGGGTCATGCTCTGACTGCGGACGTTACGATCGATAAGGGGGATGTCGGACTTGGAAACGCCGACAATACGTCTGACGAGGATAAGCCGGTCAGTACCGCACAGCAGGCGGCGCTTGATCTAAAGGTAGCCGGTCCGAACGGTGGTGTCTCTGACAATTTCCCCGTTGCGTTCGACGCGACCACTGGAAAGCTCATCAAGGCTATCACCGGTGCTATTGCGGCTCTTCATGCTCTGACGCCTGCCGCTGACAAGCTCCCTTACTTCAGCGGAGCGAGCGCGGCCTCTCTTGCCGATCTGACCGCGTTTGCCCGGACGATCCTGGATGACGCAAATGGTGCGGCGATGTTCACGACCATGGGCGCGACATCAGGTACTGGCTGGATGAAGTTACCAAATGGACGGTTGATGCAGTGGGGTACGACAGTTGGTGTAACTGATGGCGGCGGAAATTTGGGAATAAGCTTCCCAACATCATTTTCCAGCGGCTCGTCCTACAACGTTGTTGCGTGGAACGGAGAAAGTCAGACCGCTGGCGGAAACATGGTGCTTTCACAGTTACGCTCGGCCCCATGGCCACAAGCTGCCGGTTTCGCTGTGAGTGCGCGAGTGGGGAACACGGGATCTGCACTCAGCTCAGCTAACATCCGCGTCGATTGGATCGCAATAGGAGTGGCTCCATGATTTACGCAAAATTCGATGATCTTGGCTTTCCCGTCGGCTTTTGGATCTCTGAGGCATGCAGCAATCCGGAGGAAGTAATTCCTTCCGACGCTGTAGTTATCACTGAGGCGCAGCACCTTGAATTCCTCGAAAACGCAGGCGGTCGTCGTTACCTTGATGGCGAGGTGATAATCGTGGAGCCGGCCGCCGTGTCGCCATCCATCACCGACTACGAGAACGCCATCCAGAACCTTGTCGACAGTACGGCGCGCGAGCGCCAGTTTCGGGACGGGGTGACGCTGGCATCCTATACGGCGTCTACCAAACCGAAGTGGGCGGCAGAGGCTCAGGCCTTCGTCGCGTGGCGCGATAACGTCTGGTCTTACGCGTATGGTGAGCTGGCCAAGGTGCAGGCTGCTCAGCGACAGCAGCCGACCGTTGATGAGTTCCTCATCGAGATTACGCCAATTTCTTGGCCTGTAACAGAATAAGGATTCCTATGGCCTCCTATATCGACTCACTGAAACGACAGAACACCTTCCTGCAGTCGGAAATCGAGCGTCATGCGAACGCGTGTGATGCTCTTGCATCCGAACTGGAACTGGCGAGCCGCCAGCGCGACGCGTTTCAAAAGCAGCTCGAAGATATGCTGAACGATCAGACCGAGCTTCCTTTTGATGTTCAAAATTCCTCATAAAAGTTGTAATTTAGGGTGATGTTGTGTATTTCTCATCGGGTCCACATCCGTTCCCGAGGATTAATCCATGACAGCAGTGTCCGTCTCTCAGGTCCGCGCCGCAGCAAAGGGGCGCGTTGACGAAAGCAACCTGAATTCTGTCATGATGGCGCTGTCGAAATACGGCCCTAGCGCCGGTTTGGACCTTCCACACCGAACCGTTCCCTACCTTTCCCAGTTGATGCATGAAAGCGGGTCGTTCCGCTATGACCGCGAGATTTGGGGCCCGACGCCGGTACAAGAGCGCTATGACACCCGAACCGACCTCGGCAACACGCCTGAGAAGGATGGCGACGGTTACAAAAACCGTGGTCGCGGCCCGATCCAGGTGACCGGAGCCCACAACATCCGCGCATTCTACCAGTGGTGCAAGCGGAAGGGCTTCAACCCACCCGACTTCGTGAAGAACCCCGACCTGATCAATACCGATCCGTGGGAAGGGCTTTCGGCGATCTGGTACTGGGACGAGGGTAACCCCGACGGCAAGAGCCTCAATCGCTACGCGGATCGTAACGACCCCGAAATGCTCACCCGTCGCATCAATGGCGGCCTGAACGGCTTCACGGATCGCCTCGACTATTACACCCGCCTCGGCCTTGTCGTGCTCGGGTTCAAAGCCACCGATATCATCGGCCTGCAGAACGCCGGGCAGAAGGCGGGCCACTACAAGGGCAAGCTTGACGGCCTCGACGGTCCGCAGACGCGTGCTGCCATCCACCTGATGCTCGTCGACCTGTCGCCAAAGTCGCAGGTTGTTGAGGTCAAAGCGGCTCCTGTCGTTGAGGAAAAGCCGGTGCCGGTCACACCGCCGAGCCTTGATGCGCCGTGGTGGAAGTCGAAGGAGGTGATCGTGCCGGCCGTAACGGGCGGTGGTCTCTCCTCTGGTCTGGCTGCCGTCGGCTCGATGCCGTGGCAGAACCTCGCGCTAATACTCCTCGCGTTCGGCCTTGCCGGCGCATTCTTGCTCTGGCGCAAGAAGTCGGATGCCAAGGTTGTATCTGATCAGGTGCAGGGGATGGCGTGATGGCGGAAGTCAGAACTGCTCCGGTTACGGCCACCTACTGCGAAGATATCGAGGATGTGAAGGCCACCGCAGGTGCTTTCGAGTTCTTCGTCGATCGCGATCAGAAGATCGCAGGACTGGTTTACTCCTGCCCGTGCGGGTGCGGCCGAACCGGAGCGCTGAATTTCCGACCGCATCCGTCGCCTTCGTGGCAGTGGAATGGCGATCGCGAAAAGCCGACCCTGACGCCGAGCGTCCACCATGTCGGCCACTGGCATGGCTTTCTCACTGACGGCGTTTGGAGATCGTGCTGATGTTCGGACTCACCGACTATCTCAAACTGGGCATCGGTGCCGTCGTAGGCGCAGCGTTGATGGTTGTCCCGGCTTGCTCTTACGGTTCATTCCGCGAACGGGAAAATGCCAAGCTCGAGGCTGCAAAAGAGGCTCTCAACCGCATCACCAAACTGGAGAAAAACGATGCTTCGTTCCGCAAGCTTTCGTCTCGCGAGCGTTGTCTTGCTTTCATGCGTGACAGCAAGTTGCCAGACAGCAACTGCGATTAATGGAAGCGGATACCGGCACATCAGCTTCTCTGATGCCGAAGCTGCACGCCTCGCATCACAGGATCCCACAGCCGGCCCGGCAATCTACTCCAACAACCGCCAGTGCAGCCAAGACGCTGCCTGCCGCAAATAAGGGCAGGGGAGTGAACATGGAACCTGGTTATCATGGCACCGGGATGTGGGTGAGAATACAGCATCGCTTCGGGCCACGGATGATGGAGTGGTTCATGGCAGGCCACTTGATTGCCTTCGGGTGGGTCCTGTTGCTTCCGTCGCAAACCTTCAACCAGCCGGCTTTCATGGGCTTCAATGAGATTGTCCCGTCAGAGAATTTCCTTGGCTGGATCATGTTCGTTATCGGCTGCCTCCGCATCATCGGTTTGGTGATTAACGGAGCCAGAAAGACCGTCACACCGCAGATCCGGCAGATTTCAGCCGGAGCCGGTTGTCTAGTTTGGGCTGGCATCGCATACGCTTTTGCATCTTCCGGGGTCATCAGTACGTGGATCGCCATCTATCCGCTCTTCGCTGTAGGAGAGCTGGTCAACATCCATCGTGCAGCGCATGACCAGGGAGAGGTTCGCAATGGAAAGATTGGCTGAGCTTCCTCCGCTCGCTCTCGTCGTATTTGGCGCTACGCTGGCGATCATTTTCGCCGTGCGTCATCTCGGCATTCTTGCCGGCGCGAAAGCTACTCCCGAGAAATCTCAGGCCGCAGCACAGGTTGCTGCGGTTATCGTCGATCCCACCGCGCTCAACAACGCGACGAAAGCGCTCGAGGCGCACACCGACGCAATCACGGACATGACTGAAGTAATGAAAGAAGCCGGCCGCCACTGGGGCCACATGGCAACTGAGATGGATCGCATTCGCGAAGAGTTGCGAATTCACCGGGAACTGGCACGCCGCACGTAGGTCACCGTGGCGCAGGCTTGTAATACAAGAAGCAGATGGTGTTTTGCATTCTGGAAGTTATTCGCGGCGTTTGAGGGCGGGCGCAACGCCTTCACCGTCGCCGCTCCGGTGTAACGAAGAGTCAATGTTTCTGGCGCAGGCTCTCGCCAATGACGAAAACGCCACGCTCTCGATCTAAACCTCTCCTCCGCAACGACGTGAAGCCAGTCACGTCGCGTCCGATCCGCAAGCGTAACAAGTCGCAGCCGGCATTGCCGCTCGATCCGATGCCAGGGCGTGTCGACCCCGCTCTTGCGCTGCTGAAACAGAAGCCGCCTCGCGGGGACAAGTGGGGATGGGAGATCAAGTGGGACGGGTATCGTCTGGCGGTTCACAATGAACCCGGTGGCGTCAGGATATTTACGCGAGGCGGCTACGACTGGGCGGCCAGATTCCCAGCGATTGCCGAAGCGGCTAAGGATTTGGGCCCGGCATCATTCATAATCGACGGTGAAGGCGTCGTCCTTGACGAACAGGGACGCTCGGACTTCAACGCGTTGCAGAACAGCCTCGGTACGTCGGGTGCTCGGAGCGGGGGCAAGAACGCAGACCATGCGATCCTTTACGCGTTTGATATTCTCTATCTTGACGGCAAAGACCTCCGCGACGAGCCTTACAGCGTGCGGCGGCATCTGCTCGAAGAGATGTTGCAAGGCTACGAGGGAGCGATCCGGATTTCCGAAGAATTGCTCGATGTTGATCCCTCCGACCTTTTACGCCATGCGTGCGGCCATGGGTTGGAAGGGATTGTCGGCAAAGATCGCACGGCCGCCTACCGCAGCGGCCGAACCGGCGACTGGGTGAAACTGAAATGCGTTCAGTCGGAAGCCTTCTTTATAGTTGGCTACGAACCGGACTCTTTAGGCGGTTTCTCATCCTTGCTGCTGGCTGGTTACGATGGAGATGACCTGCGCTATGTCGGTAGTGTTGGCACCGGATTCAAAGCCCGAAGTGCCGCGGAGTTGCAAAAACTGATGGCGAAACTTCCGTGGCGAAAGAAAACGCCTCCGGTATCGTACAGCGGCCGACGGAAAGTCGTTTGGTTGCAACCCACTTTAATTGCCGAAATCGAATTCCGCCAAATAACGCCGGACAAAAAGCTTCGGCATGCTGCCTACAAGGGCCTGCGCGAGCGTCAGGATAACGCTGACGTGTATCGGCTAGACTAGCACAGGGCCTCGGCCATAGCCTGGGCAAAGCCGATCTCAACACCTTCCCATTTGCCGGCTTCGACCTGCGCTTGTAACACGCGAGAAAGGTGGAGCGGATTTTCCGTAGCCATCATCACAGAATGAAGCTGCGTGAAATATAAGCGACCAGCGTCGCAGTCAGCCTGATAATCGTTGGTGCGAACCGGCGTCCATGGATGCAGCCGGCCTGCGTTTGAGACGACAAAAGGAAGCTGTTCAAAACTCATTACATTCATTGTTCCACTCTCACATTAAGTCGCTCAGGTCGACGTTTTCACCGATCAAATCTGACAAGTAGGAATTTAATCCTTTTCTTTTAGGATGTGAACATACCGTGAACGAATTTTCAGCAAGTAGTTCATCTGAAAGCAACATTTTTTGGTTGCAATCGTTAATCTCTGGAAACCTGCGTCCTAAAAATTCGACGTATTCAGTTTCGGCTTCCATGAGGATGCAGTCAAACCCCTCGCGCCGAGCTGCCTCAGCGGTTGTTCCGGAGCCGGCAAATGGATCGAGCACGATGCCGCCCGGTGGCGTGATGTGCCGGATCAGGTTTTGCATGAGTGCGATCGGTTTCACCGTGGGGTGACTTCCGCCAGCGCGATCTGCTTTGCCCGCTTTACCGTGGTAGATGAGAGCGTCGCCGCGGTCTTCGCCGATGACACCCACGGCTATCGCATGCGCGTAATCTTCGTCGCTAAGTGGAAACTGGTGAAAGAAACGAGCAGCAGAACCTTCATCATTGAAGAACGTGCCGGGAGTCCGACCGTTGAACTTGCCGTAAATGTCCTTAGGCACACCTGATGGCTCGGTCCCTTTAACTGGCGCCGCAGCACCAGCTTTTGCCGGGAACATCGCGACAACTTCCGGTGAACCGTCGAGGATCAGGTTGGCGGGATGACGACCGTTCACACGACAACCATCTATGTTTACAGCTCCAACACCATGCATCTGCAGGTTTGCAGCGCCATTCTTTTCAGTGAATGGTTTCTGCCCAAGGAAAACCGGCTCGAGTGCAGGTTTCTGCGACTGGGTTCCGTAACCCCAACCCACCCAAGGATCACCTTCTTCGCAAGAGTCGCAAACGTGATCATCTGGTCGAGGATCGCTTGGAAGGGCGGACTCATAATGACGGCCCGGGCGGTCACATCTATGCGCGTCGATCGCTCTTTCGGCATTGCTGGCCTTCGGAAAACCCGAGCCAAAGCACCAACCGTGCATCGGATGCATTATGAAGCCGGCCATCTCCATGGCGCAAGCCTGCCAGTGACCAGTGCGGCTGCCGCTGAAAGCGAAAACGTAACCGCCCGGTAACAGGATGTCGTAGATCAGCTTCCAGAACTCGGGATCGCGCTCGATGCCCGTGCCATCCCACTTCCGGCCCATGAAGCCGCCAGACAGTCGCGCAAAACTGCCGTCGTTCTTCTCACGGCGGGCAGGGGCTGCACCTTCCTTGCCGAAACGCTTCTGGATCGAAACCAGTCCATACGGTGGATCGGTCACGACTGAATGGACGCGCACGCCCTGTGCAATCAGGCGTCGTAACGAGGCGCGGTTGTCGCCGGGATACAGAGAGATGCTCGTCATAGGAATACTTTCAGACCAGAAGATCGTCAGGGGCGTCGGCGGTCGTTTTGGGGCGTAGAACCTGAAGCAGGACGCGACGCAGTTTCTCAGACGGCGCGGCCTCAGGTACGAGATCGTCGACAACGAAGCTGTTGTGATCGCGGCCCATGCTGACCAGGTTGCCGCTTCCGCCCATCTTGCTGTTGAAAATTCGGATCGAGTGCCATTCGCCGTTGGACATGGCGAGGTCGATCAGCTCTTCGAGAGACATTTCCTCGATCATACCAGCAACTCTTCTTCAGGCGGTTTGGCAGGTGCAACGAAAGCCGGCATGTCGCGCGTTCGGTGGCTCGGCGGCAGCAGCTTGACCGCCTCGAAGATTGCCTGATCGAGATCGGCGATATGTTGGGTATCGGTTTGCGATGCGTCTTGAGAAATTGCCCACAAGGCGGCGATCGCTTCATAGGCGGCGTCGAGTTGGCCGCGCAGGAAAGCAACTTGGATGTAGTTGTCGCTGGCGGCCATGGTTCACACCAGAAGGTCGTCGGGGTCGACGTTAGAACTCGAGACCTCGAGCACGCCGAGATTTACATCCAAGATACTGAGATCGTCGACATCTATGGTTTCGGTAGTCGCGTCAGCCGCGTCAAAGCCTTCGAGCTTGCCGGTCGCCGCGTCGAACGTCAGACCCGTCTCGGCAGCCTTGCCGCCCGGAAACACGCGGTCGAGTTCTTCGAGGAGAGGGGTCTTCTGCAGCACAAGCGTGATGGCCTCGCCGCCGATGGTTACGATGGTGAAGGGGCTGCCCTTCGTCTTGCGGATAGCACCGCGCAGTTCGCCAAGTTTCATTTGTCGTCTCCGTTGTTGGGATCAGGGGTCGAGCATCGTCATGCCGAGCGCGGCCATGTAGGTTTGCAAGATCGTCTCTTCTTCGAGACGCTCGTTGGCGTCCTTCTTTCGAAGGCGGATGATGGTGCGGATTGCCTTGGTGTCGTAACCGCGACCCTTGGCCTCACCCATCACGTCTTTGATGTCGCCCTGGATCGCCGCCTTTTCTTCCTCAAGCCGCTCTACGCGCTCGATAATCTGGCGTAATTCTGCGGAGGCGACCGTCTCAACCGTGTCGCCGCTGTTGTGTCCGATAGACATTTCGACTCCTAATTATTGAAAGTCACGTTAAACGTGAAATATAAGCGCGTCAAGCAGCCCTACGTGGCCATAGCGTATTCCATTGTAGAAAGCATCGCGAACTCGTCGGATGCTTCATCGTCGCCTACAAGGCCGCCGCCGATGAACGATTTGGCGGCTTGGAAGTGTGCAGGTTTTGCCCGAGATCCTCCAATTTCGCCGAAAGCGCGCCAGCGGTAAAGCAATGAGCTTCTGCGATAACCACGTCTGTCAACGTTGGTAGACGAGAATGCTTTGCTTCTGTGTAAGGCTCCACGCCTTCCGGGTACTTCTCAAACATCTCGTCAACAACGCGCTGAAGTTCGGTGCGAACCGCTTCCAGATTGGCTTTAGGCGGACGGTCGTCGTTCAACTGCTGCTGGATCATCGCGTCGCGCAGAACCACGAGGCTGCTGATCGCTTTGGTGATGTGGGAGAGTTGGCTATCGGCATCGATGTCTTCGCCTTCCCACCATTGCATGATGTGGCCCATCGCAGCGTCGACGTAGACCGATGCCTTGACGCCGGCCACTCTGTAGTTATGCCGCCCATAACCCTTCTTGTAGCCTTCCAACATGGCGACACCGACTTCGCACATAACAGTCATCGGAATGGTGGCGAACTGGCGCCACTTCTTGATACCGAAGCCATCCTTGGGGTTCGTTTCCTTCGTGCTCATGGGCAAGCCTCCGCAACCATTGCCTCGCGGACGCGATCGTAGGCTTCCCACACACTCTCGTTGTGCACCGGCTGGACGTTGTGCTCAGCACCATCGCGCATGCGTACGGTAACGTGCCCGGAGCTATAGTAGCACTGGATGCTCTGGACGTAACGGGGATTGACGCTGGTGGTTTTCGTAATCTCGACGAGCGCCATGGAAATCACCACTTCTTGCCGTTTGCAGCAAGCCTGGCTTCATTCTTGTGATCGGCGCGGACGGCATTGTAAGCTCGCTTTTCAGCAACGGCGGCGTCGACATCGTAGCCGAACTTGGCAGCGTAAGCATCGATCGTAGCAAGGACGCGCGTGATCTCGATGCCGACACGAACGTGCCAGTTCGACTCGATCAGATTGCCGATCCCTGTAATGAGGCGGGTAATTGCAAACAGCGCTTCGGCGCGATTGTCGGTCAGGTCGATCGCAAGCCCTTCCGGATTGACGAGCCTGTATCCGCAGCCGCCAGAAAAATCAAAGAGCCTGATCTTGGCGTCAGCCAGTTCCACTTCTGCCATCTTGCGATGGGGCAGGTGGTCATCCATCAGGTCTTTCCGCTCACCTTCCATGGCTTCGGAAAGTTCGCTGACAACGAGCATCAGCATTTCGCCCTTGTTCCGATCGAGGCGCTCGCCTGTCGCCGGGTCACGCCACCAGTGGGCATTGGAGGCATGGATTGCGGCAGCGAGGGTGTTTAAGTCTGTCATTTCCAGTTTCTCCTTCTTTTGCGCTTTACCGTTTGGCGTCCGAGGTGGAAAAAGCCGCAGAATTTGCATTTGTAAGGTTCAGCCTTCGGATATCGCTTGCGCACCGAGGCTACGACTTTCGCGGCGAACCGCTCTTTCCCCTGACAGGCCGACTCCCAGTCTTCATCTTCACTTACATTCATATTTCCACCTTAAAAGTGAAAGTCAAGATAAAAGTGAAACGATTGGCCGCAGATCGTCTATCCACGTGACCAAGGGATCGCCGGGTGTCTCGTGGGATCGATTGTGTGATCGTCGAACCATAAACGACTTGTGACCGCAATCGTGACCGGAGACGGCGTGGTTGTAGTTGTCTTCGATCCAGACACCGCGCTCGAGGATACCGAGCCACTTCTTTTTGCTTTCGCCGAGCGGCAGGCAAATCACCTGTTCGAAGATGTCGCCGAATATCAGATCGAGGTTGAGCTTCCGCCTGGCGACGATGAGGGGGTTGTCCGAGCAACTGGTCAACACTGTCAGCCTGTGGCCCATCTCCTTGAGCGCTGTGACGTTCTCTACGGCATGCGGGCATGCTTCGAGATACTGGAACTGGGAGCTGTGATTGAAGCCGACGACTATCTCGCGCGACGCTGCCGGCGTCAGGCCGAGCCATCCGCTCATGTCCCACGAGTCCGGCAAACCTTCGATGGGACGGTTCTCGACGGCCGAAACGAAGCGTCTGAATGCGCCGAGCCAGTCTAAGAGCACGTCATCGCAATCGAGGATGATATGGAGATTCCGGTTCTGGCGATGGAAATCAATCATGCCTGCAACTCCAGTTGACGACGAAGCTGGCGGAAGCCGACGAAATTGCCGTGTTCCCACGGATGGTCCCATTCTCTGATCTGAACATTTCCGCCGCGATCATCAGCCTGCAGTTCGAGCAACTCGACGATCCACTGACGAGCAAGGCCGGTCTTCTGCTGGATGTCCTTCTCCGTCCATCCGAGATCGATGAGACGCTTGAATACGCGCGCCTGTTCGATGGGTGTCAGCGGCTTGCCAGAATTGCGAACGATCTGGCTGAAAACACGATCAGCCTCGCTCGAATAGCGATCTTCCGTCTGCACCGGTACGCTCTTAATCTCGGCTCCGAGATGCTCGATCGCGTACATCGTCGCGCCGTGCCGACGGTGGCCGTCGGAGATGAACGCCTTGCCATCCTCCGTGTAAACGGTAAGCGGCTGTTTGACGCCGACCTGCGAGATGGATTCCGCCAGTGCCAAATCATCCGGGTCCTCCGGATTGAAATTGACGGTGCGGCAGTTCCAGTCGACCTTCACATGCAGGTCGCGCGGGTCCATGCGATAGATGTCGGAGCGGCCGACGGCGAGCGATTTGATGACGCCTTGGTTAGATGCAGCGGTCATGCGATTTTCCTCACACGAGCAGGTCGTCGAGATCGACCAGCTTTGATTTGACAGGTGGAGAGTCGATCAGGTCATCCAGGTCGACTATTTGTTTGGGGGAGGGAGGCGTGGTTGCAATCCGCCATGTGGCACCGAAATGCCTGACGCCCCGAGCATCCTCGACGAGCACGTTAGTTTCGCCGTAGTGCTTGATAACGGCGCCATCGACCGGCTCCAGTCCGTAGGCGTTCAGATAAGTCACCTTCGTGCCGACGGGCCAAAGTGTGTTGGGGCGATTTTCGGCTGCCATCACAGGATCCCCATGAGTAAAAGGATGCGCAGTGTTGAAAGCAGCAGGAACCAAGCGGCAATGCCGAGGACGGAGCAAGTGAGAACCAACCTCATCGCGCGTACCTCGATTGCTGGTTTGCACGTAAACTGGTCGCCTCGACTAAACAGCGAATGCTACCGTCGACGAAACGTTCGAGAAGCTCGCCGCGGAAAGCGGATAGAGGTGTACCAGGTGCAAGTTCGTCTCGCATCGGAACGGCGGTTTCATGTATCCATTCGCGGTAAGCGGGGCTTCGATTGGAGCGACCGGCGATGTCTCGTGCGCTGCGAGCGATGTCGGCTTCGGTCATCATACATCACCGCCTTCAGCGATTCGGACCATCTGCCGGCCCATATCGGTCAAACGATACCCGGACCCGCACACCTCACCTTCGTCAGTCATCAGGCCGCGCACATGTTCGGTGATGCCTTTTCGTGCCAATGCTCGGGTGATGTTCCGAGCGGTCTCATCGTTATGAATGCCAGATTCGATGGATATCCAGTTGAAGGTGACAGCGAAGTCGGGGTCGAGAGGATAGAGTGCCGTGACAATGTCCCGCTGGCGCTTTGACAGGGAAGCGAGTTCCGGTACAGACTCCATGTTGCGAAGCAACTCAGGCAAACCTTCGGCGAGCCTGCCGGCTTCGTGGCGAAGGATCATGCAAAGGGCTTCAAGCTCGCAAAGCTGGAACTCACCGGACAGCCACGCTCTGCCACCCTTGCTCGTGCTGCGACCTTCGTCGGCGCCGTTCGCACGATCGTTCCAAACTTCATAGGCTTGGGAGATGGTGACCTTTTTCATCACGCGCTCCCCGCGACGCCGAGATTACTCAGGCGCTCGGCCCGCATGGTCTTTGTGAATTCGGAGAGACCTACAGCTTCGAGTTCCTCGATCGTTGCCCAGTCGGCGGCAGCATCAACTTCCACAAAGCGATACTCAGAAGGATCATTGTTCGATTCCCAGGTTGCGATGTGTTCACGAGCAAGATCAATGTCAGAAATTACTGTCGCGTGATCTTGTCCTGCGCAGTCAAGCTGGCTGAAAAAGCCGAGCCCGAGACAATGGCCGAGATATATTCCGGCCTCTGGATGTACGATGACGACGCCCTTCATCACGTTTCCCCCTGATCAAACAGATGAAATACGAGAGCGCCGTTCCGCAGAAGAAGTGTCGAAATGAAGCGGGCGCCTGCTGGTGCTGGCTGTCCGGTTCCCACGACGTGTATAGTGCGACGGGTTTTGGGATGACCCGGATCGCATCGATACCAAATCGCAATCTGTCCAGGGTACTGAACGGCGGCGCTGAGGATCTCCGAGTGAACCGGGCAATCGATTTCTACACAGTCGCTAACATCTTCGAAATTAATCGTGGTTTTGTGGACGGTAACCATTTTCGATGTCTCCTAAACTGAATTGCACGATAAAAGTGAAATTAAAGCTCGTCAACAGAAATTCTCACTAAAAGTGAAATTCTACGCGTTCGAACTGAGCTTCCGGGGCCGTTTTACAGGGCAGGCGTCCAGCCTCTCGAACTGGGTATTCCTGCCGAGTCCGTTTTTAGGATCGGCAATGAACTTCAACATGATGTTCTTGGCAGCATAGGCGCTCGGCGCCGAGACCTCGAACGTCTTCCGACTACGGCCGACTGCAAACCAGAACTGTTTCTGTGGGCTCATTTGAGGCAACTCTTGACTGTCACATTCAACGTGAACAAAATAAGAACATGAAACATCGTCGCGGCATCAACCTGGTTCCGGATTCCTTTCGGGTGATCTATGAAGGGACGGTGAGTCGCGACCTTTATCCGACGCTCACAGCATATCCGGAGTGGTATGTGTTCGGCGGCCGGTGCTCCCGATGCGAACGGGAAGGGTGGATTGATCGCCGGGAGTTGGTTCGGCGCTTCGGTAACAACGTGTTCCTCAACCAGTTGCGTCCGAAGCTGCGCTGCATGAAGTGCGGGAATAAGGGCAACAACAACTGGATCATTGGGAAGCTGGCGAGGGATTAGTCAACGGCTGGCGACACGGGCCATTAACTCGGGCAAGATGATGTGCCACATCGTGGCGTCGTAGACCGGTTCACCCGGTGCGAATTGCATCGGCGCCATGTGTGACATGTAGAATTTCGCGGTCGCAACCAGGTTCTCGTCTGACAGCGCGCGCATCTCACCTCGTTTCCTGCGTGACCAGTCCTCGTATTGTTGCGCTCGCGCCTGCGCTTCCGGCGTCAGTTTAAAGGTCATCGAGTTTCTTCCGTTCAAATGCGTCTGCCAGCAGAGAGCCTGCGAAATAAGGCCAAACGAGTGATTTCCAGAAACCGTGTTTACCTGCGAAGCCCTGCGCGATGCTGGTATAAATGAAGCAGAGGGTGAAGGAGGTCATCGGCAGGTTCCCCGTAAAACAGACTCCTCGAGAGCGCCGGCTGCGCGGCGGAAATGCCCGCACGCGGTGACGCATTGATGGTCGTCATCCCAAGACGCAGGGATATCGGAAACGACCGCTGCCAACGGTCTCAATGCTTCCCGAAGCAGTTCCACTTCCGCAACTAGATCAGAATGCTCGTAGCATTTTTGCATCGATCGCAGGTCGCCGCCGAACTGAGCATGTGCTTTTAGGACATCAGGATGGAACTTCATTTCCCGCTCCTGATGTTTGTGTGTTTGTGGAGGATGCGGGCAGGAATCTCCTCGTGATGTGCTGTTTCCACGTATTGTATCGGACCATCGATTTTATAGACGGTGCCGTAAGACGCAGACTTGTCGCCTTCAATTTCCTTTGTCCTGAGGCAATAGGACAAGATTCTGTATCCGAGGAAACCTGCCAACAGGCCGAGCGGAAACAAAATCTGATTTAAAATCTCGCTCATATCTAGCCCTCCTGCTTTGCGGGTGCTGCGGGGAGAGGCAGCCAGTGTGTTGGCTCGCCTATCCTTTGAACTACCCATTCAGGCCTACGACTAAAATCGTGAGATTCTGGCAGGTCATTGCCGTGGTCCCAATATCCAATTTGGACCTCGGAAAATGGATCAGGTGATATCTCATCACCTACCCAGACCGTCCAAAGAATGACAGGTGTGCCATCCTTCGGCGCGGTCTCAATCGGCTGCCACCCCGCCACGTCCTGCACCTGTGCGGAGAGGGCGGTGCGGGCGGTGCGTATGGCTTCCCCATAATGCTTTACGCCATCAGCAGGTGTGTCGCCGTCCGGGCAAACAAGAAGCTCAAGAAAATACCGGTTTTTGCCATGAGCGTTGTCCGGCAGTTCTGCAAAAGGCAGAAGCGCTTTTCGCAGTTTCTCGTTCTCGCGCTGCAAGCTTTCGAGGGTGGAGGTAAGCGCGGCCGATGGAGCTTTGTCGAAATGAGCCACGAGAGCCATTCCGGCTTTCGTGATCCGCGCTGTCGATGTTTCCATGAAGCTGTCGTGCCTGACGCTGATGAAACCAAGCTTGGCCGCAAGGTTGAACGTGTCATCCTCGTAGTCTGTGCAAAAGGCGTTGATCCAGTTCCACTTATCGTCTTCAGCATTCGTGGTGCCGGTGGACTTTGCTAGGATATGAAGGAACCACCATAGGCGTTCCACGCGTTCTGGCGTCACGCCTTCCAGCGCCTTCTTGATCTCTTCCAATGCGGTCATTGCACGCTCCGCTTCCAAAGGACGTTGCCTTCCAGGTCTTCGATGCTGACGACGTGGTCGTTCAGCCTGCCGTGGTCCTCAGGCTTGCATTTGTTGCTCGGCTGGATCGGATAGAACCCGCACGCAACCGTTCTCATTATCCAGACAGTTGGGAGGAACGAGGCGAGAGGCTCAAAGCGACCGTCCTCAAATTCCTCACGTGGTCGAACCCACAGGGAGCCGTCATCAACGCTGCGGTAGATGGCAACTTCACTCATGTCGATCGAGACATCGTGGCCGTCAGCTCGGAGGACGAACCACTTCTCGGCCTGCATCTTGCCGACACCAATCAACACGTATTCCGTGCCGCGCTTCTTGTGGCGATGTGTTGCAGGCAGCGGCTGCACCGTTACCGTCTTTGCACTGTGCTTCAACACCAGCTCAACGATGTCATTCCTGTCGACATCATAGCGCTCGCCGTCAAACCAGCCTGCCAGCAGATCATCAACGTCTTTCGAAATTTCGTCTCTGTTTGTCATAGTCCACCATAAATCCTGATTTGAAATTCTTGCTGCTCTCGATCGACCACGCTGGCGCCCAAAAGCCGCCCTCCGCCTTCACGAGCACCTTCTTCGGGATCCAGACCTCGTGGCCGTAATACTGAAAAAGGTACGCGCGATGCGTCTCGTTGAGACACGGCCCGAGACCGCGATACCCCCGTGGCACTTCGTCGAGTTCCTTCGCTTTGACTTGCTTGTCGGGGATCATTTCAACCTCCGCGAACCTGTTGGGAAACCGGCATCTCTGACCTGCCGGAAACCAAAAGGGTTCATTTCGCCATCCAGCGCTCGAAGCGCCGGTCGACGTAGAAGAGGACGCTGCTCCAGCAGAATCCGAGGATCAGATCGGGAAGATTGTTGAGGATGGCGATGACCACGGTCAGCTCCCGAAGTTGGAGACGATCCCGCCGCGCGCCTTCATGACCGAGCGGATGAATGTCTTCAGTTCGACCTGGTCAGCGACAGCGTCCTTGTTGACGTAGACCTTCGCCAGCCATGTCAGCGTCGACTTATCGGAGAACCAACCCTGCAGGTTCTTCTTGTAGGTCTTGCTCGGGATTTCAGCGTAGGCGTAGAGCGGCTTGCCCTGCGGATCGACAGCATCGTCGAAGTCCCGGTCGTTGACGCCGACCAGTGACAGGCTCTCGCCGTAGAACTCGTCAGCCGATCGAACCAGCGTGTTGCCGAGCGCGGCCGGCACCAACATGCAGGTCGTCTGCTCGTTGCTCACCGAGGATAGTGCAATATCACCGGACTCGTCAGTCTGACGGACCGGAGCATAATCAGCGTCTTCCGAAATGAAGTTCTGCCAGATGAGCCAAGCGCCCGACCCACGTTCGCCGAGTGCAATCGAATACTTCTTCGGGTCGCTCTCGAGGTCGCCGATGTCGTCGACTCCTGAGTTCTTGCCGCAGAGCGCGTGCAGATATTCACGGTGAAGATCGGCGACGGGTACGAACTTGGCAGCATTGGCCGGCTCGGTGCGCTTGAGATAGGCCAGTCCGTCAGGCTGACCAACGAACGCATCGCATTTACCCTGAAGGCTGAGCTGGATGTTGCCCCAGGTGCCGCCCGTGTCTTTGACAACGTCAACGGTCAGGCCTGCTCCTTTCGCTTCTGCGCGGATCATTTCACCTGCTGCGGCGTAGGGCTGGTCGGCGGCACCTGTGCAAAGTGTGAGAGCCGCAGCGGGACTGGTGAACATGCAAGCGAGCGCGAGCGCCGCTCCGATGAAAAGCTTCTTCATGTTGTCTCCTGTTGGGTTGAATTGTCGGTTGGAAGTCATCGTATGCTCCGCACCGGTCTGAGGTTGCGGCCGGTCGCCCCGCGCTTGGCGGGATAGCTGCGGATTGCATGACGAACGGTGGTGTGGTCACGACTGCCGAGGTAGGCGCCGATCTCGACAAGGCTCGACGTGGTTCTGCGGACCATCCAGTAGCAGCAGGCCTGCCGCACGAGGACGACGTGCCTTTGCATGCGGTCGCTCGTTATGAGGTCGGCAGAAAGCCCTGTACGCCTGCAGAACAGTGCGAGGATGCGTTCCTTCGTCGTCATCAGGCGCGTAGGCTCGACGACGGGTGCGGGCAACTTCGGTTTCGCGGCTATGTTGACGACCTTGGGTGCGCCGTAGATGCGCCGACGGACATCGGCATAGCGCGCCAGCAGCTCCTCGGCTGTTTTTGGTTCATGGCTCATAGCAGCCCCATGATCGAGGCAGCCGAGGCGACGGAGAGGGTGAGGAGTAAAGTCACCGTGCTTTCGATCACCGCGTTGATGCGATCTGCTGCGCCCCGATGACGGTCGAAACAGGCGGTTGCATGTTCGAGAAGTAACTTTGCGTCGCGGACATCGCGTTTCAGGCTCATCACTGATCCCTCTCGAAACGGCCGCTGAGCACGCCAAAGAGGAATGCGGTCAGAGCGCCGGTTGCGAATGCGTAAAGAAGCATGCTCATTTCGAATTCCTCGTAAAAAGTGAAAGTCAGGACGCTGTTACTCTGACAAAGCCGGTGGGTTGGTTAGGATGATGCCATCTTGGCGAGATGCTGCTGACGCGCGATGTCGTCATAGATCACGTAGCCGATGCCTTCGTGCCAATCGCAAAGCGGGTTGAGGTCGCTACCAAGCCCGAGCCATTCGTCTGCGCTGATCTGGCGGAAAGGACCGCTATTGACGTGTTCCCGCATGAACTGTGTTGAGGCATTGGCCTGCGCTTTGAAAATGCGACGGTGCGCGTCAACCAAAGCCATTTCCTGCTCGGAGAACATTGGCTGCGAGACGTCCGCGCCGATCAGTGAATTGAGGCTGCAGTTCAAGGCGTCACACAGGGCTAGAATGAGCCACAACGTGGGGTTCTTGGACTTGCGGCGTTCCAGCGCCCAGACATGAGCCTTGGACGATCCGCAGCGCTCTGCGACCTGTTCAAGCGATAAGCCAAGCTCGTGACGGCGAACCGAAATGTACGTCGCCATGTGTGATGTGATGGATGGATGCCGATCAGCGCGTTCGCTCATCTTCTTCTCCCGCTGTGCTGTGGTTACTTGGTGGGGGTGGAAAGGCGGTCTAGCGTCCAGCGTGCCAGCGCTCTCCACTGGTCTTTCTCGCTGTCTGGCATGTATGGCCATGCCGCGCCGTCTTCGTACCCCACGGCCGACTGGCAGAACTTTTCAGCCATTTGTTCAGCCAGTTCACTGGCGGCGACGTCCCGCCTCAGCGAGCGACGCTTATTCCAATCGTCGGATTTGGAAACGAGTTCACAAGCCTTCGCTTTTGAAATTCGTTTCTTAGTGTCGCGAACGCGAAGGTAGAATTGCAAGTAAGGAGGCGTCTCGCGGTATCTGCCGACAACCGTCGCATCGACATATCCTTCACCGACGAATGCTGAGTTCACTATGGATTCCCATGTAGCTTCCTCAAATTCCTCAAAGGCGGACTTCTCGCTCATGTTCCCTGTCCCTTGTCTGAAGCCCTATGCGCCTCACGTCTCGATTGAATTTCACGTTTAATGAGTAATATTGCACGTTAGCACAGGAAGTCAATCGAGAAGTGAAAATAATTGATATTTCTCCGAGGTGGTCACCATGCGAGGTAACGGGGCAAAGTTTGGTTGATGTTGCGCAGTCTGCCGCGTTTTCAAGAGGGACGGCATGAGGTACAAGACACTGACAGCAAACGATCGACGTGCAATTAATTGCAAACATTTGCAACTGTTGGCGGCGCAAGCCTGACGCAATTTAAAATCGCCATAATCCCTAACTAGAAGGGATTATCGACCGTAGGCAACGATAATTAATTGTCGTTAATGTGTGGCAGAAACCGCTCAAATCAATTGAAGTTGACGCAATCGTCATTATGTTGATTGACAAAGGAGTGATAGGACGCAAGAACACACGTACACGTAGTGCTACTACGAAAACTGCCTACAAACGTTTACCAAGAATAAACGTGAGAATAATAAAACAGACACAACTGAACGTGGAACGAGACCGTCGCGATGACGTTTACTCCCACTTAGTTCAGTACAACGGAGGTGACAATGTCACGAGTTCAGGCCGTAGTATGCGAGACGCACGTCGGACAAGACGAGCACAAAACCGTCGTAATGGCGTACGAGTCATCCACCGCAATGGACGTAGTGTCCAACATCACAGATTACAACGACGTAGTTACCCAGGAAGATATCGACTTCCTGCACGCGCATGCCGCGAAGCACTTCGGCACGCCGAAGTTCGTCAAGTCGAGCGAAGCTGCTTGGTGATCGGTGCCGCGTGTCTGCTGATAAATTCTATGATCTAGACACGCAACCGCATCCACAACCACTGGATATAGTCTGGTGTAATTTCCCGGAACGTGAGAATCCAAAAAGGCCGGGCCCAAAATCCCGGCCCGCGCTCGTTAGGCGCTGGATAGAGTCTGACCAAGGTCTCATTTACGTCGAGGTTGCTTACGGCACCACGCGCGAGAACCCTTTGTCCGCGCCGTACGATCTGCACATTCAAAATTCAGGCGAAATCGATAAGTGCGGCCTCCTCCGACACACGTGTTTCATACTTGACCGAATGGCGATATTACCGTGGGCGCCAGAGTACTTCTGCGTGCGCGAGGATGATGGCGCGGGTCCTATCGTCGGTCGCTTAACGGAAGATCGCATCGAGCGATTGAAGTATCTCACGAAAGTTCGTGCCGCATCTGCATATTGATTTTTCTCCGAGGGGGAGGGATGGAGATGATGAGATTTCTCCGAGGTGCACTTAGTGTCGCACTTCTCGCAGCTCCCGGTGCTGCGTTGGCGTTTGGAAACGACGATCGATGGGAATCCGGATGGGGCATGGGGGTGGCCGAGGCAGTTATTACTCGTGGCGCCGGCAATCAGATATACGTGACGTGCGATGAGGGGGCTGACAGGAATGCTACCGCAATCTCCTTTACACTTGCCGGCGACAGCTCGAAAGACAGTTCTGTCCAGCTAACGTTTGATGGCGAGCCGCCCGAGGATTACTCCTTGTGGGACGGGCGGATCAAGTCGGACTGCCGGGCGTGTGCGGCGACTTACGATACTGTCATCAAGAAGCTGAAAACTCACAGCTCCGTGCATGTGAAATTCAAAAACGGCGATGCCGCGAAATTTTCGCTGAACGGATCATCAAAGGCGATCGGCCAATGCGTCGCCGATTTTTATCGATAGAGCGCGGGGTAGGTATGATGAGATTTCTCCGAGGGGTCTTGCTGGCGACTGTTGTTTCCACTTCTGCATGGGCGGCGGAGCCATTCTCGGCATCAGATTTTTCGCCCATGGTCAAATTTTCGGTGGACGGTCCCGCTCACGACCCTGCCTTCCTCTCAAAGATGGCGAACATTCTCGTGAAGTATGGGGCCACCGAGGACGACGCATATGCGACCATTAAAACACTTCTTCCTTTTGATCCGGCAGATATGAGCAACCTCGTACTTGCCTCAGGCCTGCTAAGTGCAATGGAACGAACCTCCACGAGAACGGCGTCGCGCCGTGTTGCGAAAGCGTTTTCCGGTGACGTGGATGGCGTGAGGGCGTTGGATGACGAACTGAATTTCTTGACGGCCGACCAGTACACCGAAATGAAAAAACTGGAAGACGCCGGCGCGATACAAGGCGCAAAAAGGTTGACCCTAGGTCTCCTGGTGAAGAGACTGGAAACAGCTTTCGAGTGATATGTAGATTTCTCCTAGGTGCAGATTTCTCCGAGGGCGTTTTAACGTAGTCGGATACAGGTGGTGTAGAGCGACCGGTTTTTCGCGACGAAATCCGCCATGATATGTGATAACATAACATATGAAATAAAAATTTCACGATAGAGTTGAAATTTATTTTCTTAGATGATAGGGCTTGTAATATGCGCCGATTTGCGCTTCCCTAATCGTGCCGTGACGGAGTCGCGGTGCGGGTTGAGAGCCGCCAAATTGGAGCGCACAAGCGCCTTAGAGAACCGTCTACGGGCGCTTTTTCTATGGTCGGGCGCAATGGGAAGCCGTGAGGCTTGCCGGTACTCCAATTCCGGTCTCTCAACCCGTTGACGCCCGGCCACCACGATTGAGAGCGTGGAACCGGGTTCACCTCAATTGGAGAACCTTGAAATGTTAAGCACTCTTATTCCTACAGTTTCGTTGATCGAATTCGATGATGAACCGCGTATTCGCGATATCGAACTTGCCGAAAGGCTCGATTTCAAACGACCGGCAGATATCCGGGAAATAATTGCCCGCAACCGTGACGAATTAGAAACCTACGGCGGTTTTCCGTGCCGTACGGAAAACCCCGGAACACAAGGTGGTCGCCCCGGCAAAGCTTATTATCTCAACGAAGGGCAGGCGCTTGTTATTTGTGCACTGTCCCGCACGCCGAAGGCCGCGCAAGTCCGCAAGCTCTTGATTGACGTGTTCATGGCGTATCGGCAGGGCAAACTCGTTCACGTCAAAGAGCATCGCCGCTCATTGCCGCAAAGGCGACGGAATCAAATTCAGTTCTCATTCGAAGAAAATCTTGAATCTGTTTACGCCAGCACGGACCATGAAAGCCTCATTGCCGGGCTGATGACGCGGCTGCAAAATCTGGAAATAGCGGCCTTTGGCGAACCTCAGAACGCACGGCAGATTGTGCCCACGGGTCGCATCAGGGGCTACTAATGGAGACGCGCCTATTGCGAGTCGGCGACGTGTCGAAAGTCACCACGTTATCCCGCGCCGAGATTTACCGTCGCATTCGTGCGGGAACCTTTCCCAAACAAACCCGCATCTCGTGGCGGTTTGCAGTCTGGAAAAGCAGCGACATTGAGAAATGGATTGCTGAAACCACGGACCAATCAAAATAGACTAAGCCCGGCCTTTGAAGCCGGGCTTTTCTTTAACTCATAGCGTTCGTTAGCGCCGCAAGCCCATACAACACAATGCCAATCGACACGGGCATGAAATACCATTTTCCGCGCAAGCGTTCCCATAGACCTGGATCCGGCTCATACGTCGCTTCGCTCGATACCGTCGCCACGGTTGCAGGCTGAACGGCAGGCCGCGCCACGCCGACGCTGTGCAGCGGCTTGGAGCCGCGCGACACTGCAACCTTGCAAGCCGGCATAGGAGCGCCGGCAGCATTCGGAACAGACACAATCGCTTGCCCAGTTCCAAGTCCTGCAATGTCGGCAGCCGTGATATTGCCCGGCATGGTGTCCGCCGCCGCCTTCAAGGCCTTTTGGTGGACAGGAGTCGCGCCGCGCAAAGCGTGCTGAATCCGCGTCGCCAATTGCCCGCTAATGACGTGCGGCAGGTCAGACGGCGCTTGCGTCACATAAATCAGGCCGACTCCCTTGGATCGAATAAGCCGCGTGATTTGCTCGATACGTTGCACAATGGCCGGGCTTGCGCCGTCGAAAACCAAATGTGCCTCATCTATCAAGACCATGAGTCCAGGTGTGCCAGCGTCGCCAATTTCACCGAGTCCACGGTAAAGCGAATCCAGCACATGCGCGACAAATGCGCCGTAGAGGCCGGGCAGGTGGGTTAGTTCTGAGGCCGCATAGACAGTTATGCTTTTCGTGTCCCTTGGATCGTGCCGCGCACTGCCGAAAGCCCATGCCGCGCCGCGCTCGAGACGCAACATAGCGCGTTGAACGGCAGCAACGGAAACAGGCGATATGAGGCCATAGGAATCGGAAAGGTTCGCCCGCGTGGCGTCGTTCAAGAGCTGGCGCAAGTCCTGCAGCGTGGCGACGGCGCGGCCGGTATCTTCGGCCCATGCAAGAGCAATGGTCAATGCGCCCGCTTGCGCTTCCGACAGGTTCAAGGCGCGTGCAATCAAGTCCGCCCCCAAATCATCGATGCGCATTTGCGGGCAAATCAAAGAGGAGCCTAGCGACTCCAAGTCGCCTTTTGCATCCAGCACCAAAACCGGACACGGGCAGCGTTCCGCGATCGCTCCTAGCGTCGTGGTTTTACCCGTGCCCGTCGCGCCGAAAATGCCGACATGGCGCGACAGATACCGATATGGAATCTGTGCGTCTGGTCCGATAGGGAGGGTATAAGTCATGCTGTTACCTCTTCAAAGCGAAAGGCGGCAAACCGCGAAAGTCCGGTATCCTCGAGCCAGCCGTTTCGAACCTTTCTAAGCCAATAAGTTTCACCGGCTTTGAGGTAGGGTGCGGCGGTCGCATTTATGCAAACGTACTGTTTCCAGCCTTTACCCTTTGGTTTTTCTGTCATGGCGCGACTCCCGTGTGAAGTTAGGAATGGCGCGCCGCTGGAACGCGCCTAACCAAACGTCACTGTGCTTTATCGCAAGCCGCCTGCACGCCTTGGACGCTCATGCATTCGATGGTTTCTCCGCCTTTGTGCAGCTCAACCCAATTACCTTTGAGACTGACGACAAAGCCGAATGCGCGGGCATAATCGCTTGCCCATCTCTGGAAACTATTCATGGCTATTTCCTCTTAAAACGTGAAACGTCAGTCGCGACGAATGCGAATGATTTTGGTATTCACCTTTGCCGTGGCGAACGTATCCGACGGCAAAGTTTCCATGGTTTCCGCGTCTGGATGACTGAACGTCACGGGTACAAGCGCAACCAGGGTCGCGGGTTCAGAGTGTCCATTTCTGCCCATAAGTGAGACAGCCGCGGCGATGTGCTTTCGCACTTGGCTGAATGGCGGGTTCATGATGATGCGCGGGAATTCGACCTTTCCGCGCGCATCCGCCGTATATTCGAGAAAGCAGCGGTTAATGACAGGGCCTAACCGGCGCAATTCGTTCGCCAGTTTTATGTGACGTTCGACCATGGTCAGCTCACAGTCACTGTGACCGGCCGCAAGCAAGGCGCGCACAAGTTGCCCGGTTCCCGCGCTTGGCTCCAATGTCAGATAGTCGCCTCGCGGGCCAAGGTATTCGACCATGCGCGCCGCCACGTCGTCGGGCGTAATGTGGCATTCGGTGGCCGCGTCAACGGCGACGGGTTCGGGAATGGTGCCGGGCTTGATTTCTGCAAAATCCGTCCGCTGTTGAACCGGAACAAACATAGGTTTTGCAGGGCGGGAATAGATAGAAGGCCGCGCCATTACACGGACTCCTTCGGCTGCATTTCAGTATAGCTTTCCGGGCGGGCATGCTCTTTCGAATCCGTCAGAAATACCGCAACCCACGGGCGGGAATAGCCGGGCCCTTCGTGGAACGGGTTAGGGCAGATTTTGAAACGATATTCCCCACAAATCGACGTGCGCGTGCCCCTGCATTCAGAACTGATTTTGCCGTATTGTGCCTTTGTCATTTCGACCTGTTGGAATTCCCGCAATTCCTTCCCGTTCCACCCGGCATAGCAATAGAATTTCGGTGCCCGGAAATTGAGAATAGGCGGCAGGGCGTCTTTCTTCGCTGGCACTTCGTAACCAACGGAATGCATAAGGTCGCGCCATTCGTCTGCCGACATCTCGAGCGAAACGCCATCCGCCAAATGAAGCGGCAAAGCAACTTTACTTTCGAGTTGGAAGGCGTCGCCGTCGACCTTCGTTGCTTGCGGCTTGTGGGCGCCGTGTTCACGGGCGAACGCCTGAATGATGACGGGCGTAATGGGGCCTTCAAAGCGTTGCACGGACCCTAACAATTCGCGCTCATAGCTCAAGCGGTTCAGAATATGTTCGATCCAGCGACGGCGCTTGGCACTGTTAACGACGCGTTCCGCGCCCGCGATGCAGGCGGCGCGGGCTTCCTGCATGCTCCAGCCCTTTTCACGAATGGTGCTATGAAGGCTGTACGGAGCAAGCGAACCGGTTTCGAGCACGCCCATATCGATGGCGGTTCGAATTTTTTCATCTTCGGTGATTTTCGCCCACACCTTCAAGCACAGATTTGCATGGTTGATGTCGCGCTGCAGGTCGCGCAATTCGGCCAGCAACGTTTTGATGCGGTTCGCCCGGACTCGCGGGTCATTTTTCATGTTGGCGTAATGCTCAACACCCGACGCACGATAGAGCCAGTAATTGGCAGCCTTGGACGCCTTAACCGCGTTCGTCATAGCGGAGTGCATCCGCTCTTGCGTCTTCCGGGCCTTCCGTTCGGAATGGTGCCCGACAAGGATAGGCTGCCCCATATAGAAAGCTTCGGAAAGCTCATTCGCAGCGGCCTGAAAAGCGTTTGCCTGTTGCGCCCGCTTGTGCGCGATACCGTCCAGCCGGTCCGCCTTAAGTTGTGCGCGTTCGGCAAGCGTCATCTCTTCGGGCTCGATTTCGCCCGCTAGTTCAAGCGCCAAATCTTCCCGGTCAGGCGTCCATTTTGGCGCAACGAAAAGCTCCTGTTTCGGAGCCCACGAAAAACCGGCAGCCTTTACGCGTGCATAGGTTTCCGCATCAAGACGGGTGGAAGCGTAAAGACGCAACTTGTTATCTTCGGGGCTATACGTGGCGGAAATGGTCATATCTCGAATTCCTCTTAAAACGTGAAAGTTAGCGCAAACGAAGGCTCTTGCCGTTTACAAATCTTCAATGCGGTAGAGGCGATGCGACAGGCGCCGTCGCAACTCTTTTGGGCATTGATTTAGCATTGTAAGGATGCGCTGGCCGTTTAGATTGGTAGCAACCCGAGACGCCGACCTTTGCCAGTCATCGGAATATTTGCGCCCGACCCCATAGCCGGGCAGATGGCGGTTGATGCGTTCGGTAATCCCGTCCCGAAACTCGCGGCGGATATCAGCGCCGGTAACAGGCCACCACGTGGTAAGGCCATGCTTGAACGTCTGCGCAGGGCTGGCGATGGCCTGCCGAACTCCCTGCACATAGGTTAATAACGATATCCGTTTAGACGTGGCCTTCAATTCGATATATTTCATAGTCGAATTCCTCTTTTAAGTTGAAAACGTGGTTACAGAAAAAGCGGTGCTATGAGCTGGCCAAACTGGAGACCTGCTAACAGGACTGCGGGCAGGGTGAGCGGTAATAAAAGCGGGTGGATCATGCCTTTCTTGAATCTCGTATGAGTTCCGCAGCCTCTGGACGCGTCATCCATGTCGAGTTGAGTCGGCATGCTTTGGGGAAGAATTTTGGTCGGCGCAATTTGTTGACGCCTATTTCACCAGCAACAACAGAATAAAAGCGCCAGCCGTCTTGATACTTAATCTTCGCGACCTTCAAAGTCATTCGGGTACGTCTCCGTTTCGATAATTCCAATCTAAACGTGAAATATGCGAAGCGCAAGAGACATTCACATTAAAAGTGAAAGTTAGTCTGTTCGGCCTGGTTCACGGCTGCCGGATACAATGAGGGCCATTGCTGCCCGCCTTCCTGCTTACATCCTCGACGATACATGTTGCTGCGTCTCAATGCGTCTGTTGCGCTGGCGTCACTGTCTCTGTGCGTCTCAGCGTTACTGCAGCGGAGCAGCGTGTCTCAATGCGTCTCGATAAGGTGCAAATGGGCTGTATCGCATCATGTGATAGGATCGATTATCGCTAAATGATCAATTAAAACAATGACATAGTGGCTTTGGGTCCTTCCTGGGGGTGGCGCCGAGGGGGCGGGAGGCACCGACCGCGATTCACGCGCAATTTGAAAATTTCGGCAACGAAACGACTTTTGAGGCGTAATGTTGTAACGTTCAGGCGAGAAAATGGGATAAAATCGATCGGTGAAGCGGCTGATACAGTTGGATTTAGACTGTATCGGGCAACTGTATCGGAAATTTCCCTTTAAAATCAATGGTTGATACAGTGAGTCAGTTGATACAGTAGGATTCTATATAGTTGTTTATAGAGAGGTATAATCAGTGCGGAGCACGAACCAGTGGTAAAAGCAAAAAGGGGTAAATAAGGAAAAGATATAGGAATCCGTATGTATTGACTGTATCAACTGTATCAGACGAGATAACATACTGATTTTTAATGCGTATTTGCGATACAGTTGCCCGATACAGTTGCCTTAGCCCCTACTGTATCGGTCGTTTAAGGATGCGATACAGCGCATTTGCCGAGGAAATAGGATACAGCGCATCTCAGCAAAAACCCCGCCGTAGCGGGGTCAAATGCGATAAAATCGAAGTTCGATCCTAATCAATTTCGTCGGGTCGCGTATAAACGCGGCATTTTCCGTATTTTTTATTGATCTCGAGACCTGTCACCATTCCCTTTGATCTGTCCCAACCTACGATCTGCATCGCGCGGCCGATCTTGATCGTTTCGGTATGAGGAACGGAACCGTCGCGTCCCATCATCTCTCGCCATATCTGGGCGATGCAGGTATCTTCGCGGTAGATCTTTGGCAGATCGTCGTCCAGGTCTTCGAATTCGGCCCCTAGCGGAGTGTCCAGCCAGGCGGCAATTTCGCCAGCCAGTGTCTCTTCGGAAGTCTCGACACGACGGCTTTCCTGCATCTCGTGGGCTATCTGAGCAGCTTCGTCCTGCATGTAGAGCGGTAGGGTCGGCAGATAGGCGTATTGCTTCATCATCTGCTGATAAATCGATACCGCTTCCGCCCAAATCTGCATGACGTTGGCGCGGAATTTCAGGTTGTCGATCTGCTTGTCACCGGGGAGGTTGCAGACAATCGGCCAGAAACGCCGGCCACCGGTCTGGTCTCGCAGGTATTCGCGGTCGTTGGTTGAACCGATGAAGATGCACTGGCGGCCGAACTCTTTCGCGCGCTTCTCCCACGCCAGGCGGGCTTTATCGTGCGTGCGGCTGACGAACGCCTTCAGGTCGTTGACCTCTGACCGCTGCATGGCTGAAAGCTCGCCCAATTCGAGGATCCATTTGCCCTGCATCACCTCGATCATCTGCTTCGGATCACCGACATCACCTGTCAGTTCACCATACCATTGGAGCCCGAGGACCTCGATGAAGGTGGATTTACCCTTGCCCTGGACACCTTCAAGAATCGGGACGAAATCGAACTTGTGGCCGGGCTGAAATATGCGGGCAACGGCGCCGACGAGAGTGAGGAGGGCAGCCTGTCGGTTATAGGTGTTGTCCTCGCACCCGAGATAATCGATGAACATAGTTTCCGCGCGCGGCACACCGTCCCAGGTAACAGACGTGATCACTTCTTTGACCGGATGGAATGAGCGCTTATGGGCTGCCATATCGATCGCACCACGTAAATCGCGGTCGGAGACCTTGATGCCGTAGCCTTGAAGCTGTGTTTTGGTCTCGATCAGCGATCGGATGGCGATATCGTGGCTGTCGGTCCAGTTGTCACCGTTAAGCTCGTCTTTCACCTTCCAGATCGAACTGTCCAGATTGACCGGCTCGTAGGCCGCATCGCGTTTCTTTTTCGCGCGCTTCGGCGAAGCCCGGAGCACCACTTCCTGTGAAAACTCGTTAAAATGGGCGATACCGCGGACGCGTAGGTCGTTCTCGACAATCAGATTGATGTTCGGAAGAGTGGTTTTTAACTCGCCTTCTTCATTGCGATGGAAGCGCTGCATCCAGTTGGGGTCGATCTCGTCGACAATCTCCGCTTTCGCGGGAACTGGGGAGGGCGCGTCGCCTAAGAGGTCGGACAGATCAACGGCAGGCTTGTCAAAGTCAGTTTCGATGTCGAGATCGAGATCCTGTGACATGCGGTTGCTGTTGGCGGCCTGGATTAGCGTGCGGAAGGTGACCGGGTGCGGTTTGCCCTTGAAGGAATTCCACCTGACCTCGGAATATTTGCGGTCGAACTTGGCCGATTGCTCTGACCAGTCACACCAGGCCTCGAACCCTTCATCTTCGCCACGGAACTGGTGATGGAAGGCCATGCCGACGGTGAGCCAGTAGTCGCGATCCTCGACCCAGTCTTCGGGAAGGTCGTCGAGGATGGCTTGAATTTCCTCATCGTCGATGTCGAGCGGGTCGGCGCGGACAATCGCGAACAGGTCGTCGTCATCAGGTTCCGCTGCAACAGCGCGCGCGCCGCTGATCTTCGCGACCATAAGCTCGGTGAAATCCAGATCGAGCGGGCGTTCCCATCGATACGGTTTCCCGGTGTCAGGGTGAATGGAAGGGGGGATAGCGACTTGGGTGCCGGTGCCCTTGAGGTCGATTTCCCAGTCGTTCTTCTTTACGTCGCGACCCTTCTTCGGATCGAACACCATCTCGAAACCGTCGGACTTGTGCAGCTTTTTGCTGGCGAGCGCCTCGGTCGAGAGGAAATAGATGTGACGGCTTTCGCCTCCTGATCCTGAGATGACCCGTGGCAGGGATTTAGCTGCCGGCATCATTTCGACCAGCGCTACCCATGCCTCACTCGCTTTTTCAGGCTTGCGAATGTCCAGGTCGATGACATGCAGATACAACCCGTCAATCCGAGACGGTTCGCCGGTTCTAAGACCTACGTTGTTGCCCTGACGGTAGCTGTTTCGAAGCTGCTCGGCCGAGTAGCGCGGTGCGGAGGACCAGTGATCTTCGATCGGCATCTTGTCGCGAGGTCGCAGCCAATGCAGCGCGGCGCCCGCTTCGATGAGAGCGAGGTTTTCGGTGAGCATGGATTACTGTCCCGTTCGATCAGGGGATGGGGAGGAACGGAATCAGGTCATTCTTGGTGAGTCGGTCCTTTTCCTCCGGTCGATCGGCCTTCGCTGAAACTTCGAGAAGCGACTTGATCGCCTTTGGAGATAACTTGTTCTCGTGGAACCAGCGATAAATGGTGAAGCGAGCGTTTTCAGTGGCTTCGCTTAAAAGGCGCGTGTTTACCTTGCCGTCGTGAACATACTCCGACGGCAGCTTATCGCGCAGGAGGCTGTAAAGCTCACCCTCATACAGCTCTTTGGTATTGGCAGGCTGATCCATATTCGAACCCCTAATGAAACATGGAGGCACCTTAGTCGCCTCATTTCTAAATTTCAACATAGGTGAGAAATAATTCCAACAAAGTGTTGCAAGTTACCCGGTGTCGTGCCATAAAAATCGAAATTACACGAGAGAAGTGTAATTGACCGCCGAACCAATGGAGACATCAATGAGCTTAGAAGCAACCATTTCCGAACTGACTGCTGCCGTCAGCAAGCTGACCGTTATTACCCAGGCACTGCATGATCTGCGCGCCGACGCCATCGAAAAGACCACGGCAGCCGCCGCGACCGGGTCCAAGTCGGCGACGAAGACCAAAGAGGCTGAAAAGCCCGCCGCCGACAAGGGTGCGATCAGCGAGAGCCCCGAGGACCGTGTTAATCCGATCGAGGCGCTGACCGATGCCGCCAGCGACTATATCGGCGCCAGCGATCGCGAAGAAGAGCGCGCTGCCCGTAAGGAGAAGGTCAAGGCGCTTCTCAACCACGAAAAAATCCGCGATCCGAAGGTTGAAGCCGGCAAGGGCCTCTTCAGCACAATCCAGCCCGAAGCTCACGATCTCTTCAAGTCTCAGATCGCGAAGCTCAAGGAAAAGGGCGACATCACGACGCCGAAAAAGGCTGAAGACGACCTCCTGGACTGATCCGGCGCCAACGCTCTCCGACTTCGGTCGGGGGCGTTTCGGCGGGAAGCGCAGAGTAGGACTGCAATGTTCTCCTCCTCCCGACAGAGTGGTCCAGGTTCCCACCGCCTCCCACCTCTGCGCTTCCTCCCCAAACGCCTTCAGGAGAAAGACATGCCTTCCCCCATTATGAAGTATTTCACGTTCGAGCACCTTCGCGACCCCGGTCTCAAGGAAGTCTCGCGTCAATGCGCGTCGTTGGCACGTGCGATGGAAGAAGAACTGCCCGACGGCCCGGAGAAATCTGCCGGCCTGCGTCATCTTCTTGAGGCGAAGGATTGTTTCGTCCGCGCCCGGATGGACTGACCCATGAAGGCGCACGCTCGATTATCACCCTCATCGGCGGATCGGTGGATGACCTGCACGGCTTCGGTCGCGCTGATCGACCATTTGGTCGCCAAGGGTGAGTTGAGCGAAAGCGATCTTGATGAAGATTGCGATGCGCCCGTCGTCGACGATGAGGATGAGCAGGATTATTCGGCCTATGAGGGCGAGACGCTTGACCTGAGCAGGGACTCCACCGCCTATTCGGCCGAAGGGACCGTTATGCATGAGATCAGGGAGCATTGCCTTGATCTTGGATGCGACCCGCATCATTTCGTCGGCGCCACGCTGACAGCCGACGGTCATTCGTTCAAGATTGACGACCATATGGCTGATCGTCTCGTTGCGGGTATCGACTGGATCCGCCAGCACACCAACAATCCGCTCGTTGAGATACGAGTTGACCTGTCGCATTGGCTGCCCGGTCAGTTTGGCACCTGCGACACTGCATTCTTGTACCGAAAGATGCTCGGCGTCAGCGACTACAAGGATGGGGCAGGGGAGCCAGTCGAGGTTGTCGGCACGAGGCAGCTCCGTCTCTACGCCCTCGGCGCTTGGGAGCACCTTGGTCGCCCGCAGGTCGAGGATGTTGTTCTTAACATCGACCAACCTCGCGCGGGCGGGATGAAGTTTTGGGAAATCACGCTCGACGAGCTTCTGGAGTTCGGCGAGGAAGTGAAGCGCGTATTCTCGCGGATCGAGCGCGGCGACGTGGAATTCGTTCCGTCGACAAAGGGCTGCCGCTGGTGCCCCGTGCGCAAGACGAAGCGCGGTTGCGCGGCGCGCAATCAATGGCTGATGCAGATGTTCGGCAGTGCGCTGCTTGATCCAAGTGAACCAGAGCCGAAGTTCAAAGATCCTGCACAGATGCCGCGCGCGCTGCGATTCTACATCGTGCACCATGCCAAGGCCGCTCGCGCCTGGCTTACCGAATTGCACCAGCAGTCGCTTCAAGCCGCTCTGGATGGCGATCCCGATCCCGGTTCAAAGGCGATCGAAGGCGGGCTAGGGGACAGGTACTTCACGGCACCAGATGAGGCGGAAGCCATTCTGGTCGGAGCCCTTGGTGAAAACGCTTACAAGCCCCGGCAACTGATCGGTTTCACTGCCATCGACAAGCTCGTGAAGCCGGGGAAACGGAAAAAGGGCATCCCTGAGGCATGGGAAGCTCTGCAGGAACTGGTCGATCGACCAGACGGGAAGCCAAAACTAGTTCCCGTTGACCACCCGAAACCGGCGTTAGAGGTCACGCCGATTGCGGATCAATTTGACGACCTCGACTAACCACAGCCGCTGCAACCGAACTACCGAACAACAGGAAACTGAGAAAATGGCTATTGAAGATAAGGCCACTGATGGCCGCACTGTCCAACTGAAGCGGGTACGTCTCTCCTTCACCGACTCGCTCAAGGACAAAAAGAAGACGAGCGATGATCCGAACGCCCTGCCGAAGCACGGGTTGAATATCATCAACGAAAAGGATTCTCCCTACTACGAGGAGAACCACAAGAAGATCATGGCCGCGCTCCGCGCAGCCGGGGAGAAGGCTTGGAAGAACCCTGACGCGTACAAGGACATCATGGAGGATAACCCCAAGCGTGTCTGCTTCCGAAAGGGCGAGAAGTTCAAGAACAAAGAAGGCAAGGTTTATACGGGTTACGAGGGTAACTACGCCTTCTCTGCATCCGGTCCTTCTGCGGGCCAGAAGCGTCCGAAGTTGCTCGATCGTCGCAAGCGTTGCCTTCGAGACCAAGCAACTGCCGAGCAGTTGAAGGCCGGCAAGGTGTTCGAGGAGAGCGAAATCCTCGATATCTTCTACGGTGGCGTCTTCGGCGACGTAATCGTCTCATTCTTCGGCACGGATAAGGGTTCGCGCGGTATTTTCTCGTCGGCAGAAGCTATCCGCTCTCACGAAGAAGGCGAGCGCATGGGCGGCGGCATCTACGTCGACGCCGACGACTTCGATGACCTCGAAGAAGACGACAGCTTCGACAACGGACCTTCCACGGGATCGGAAAGCAAGACTTCGGCGTCTGACGACTTCGACTTCTGATCCGAGGAAACTGGCGGCATTTCTTTGTCGCCAGTTTCAACTTTCGAGAGGAATTCTTGAGCCATGGGTGCGAAGCCGTATGCCCTCTACAACGAAAACGACGACCACGCCGCAGACTGGCTCGAAAACCTTATTGCCCTTGGAGTCATTGCGCCGGGCATTGTCGATCGACGAAGCATCGAAGATCTGCGTGGGGATGACCTTAGAGGATTTCGACAAATTCATCTTTTCGCTGGCATCGGAGTGTGGAGTTACTCCCTCCGTTGCGCTGGCATCTCGGATGATACTGCAGTTTGGACTGGAAGCTGTCCCTGCCAACCTTTCTCCGCGGCAGGCAAAGGAGCAGGGATGGATGACGAGCGGCATTTATGGCCTGCGTTCCTCCATCTCATCGGAGAGTGCCGCCCTGACATCGTTCTTGGAGAGCAGGTTGCAAGCGCTGACGGCCTCGGTTGGCTCGACCTTATACAAACTGACCTGGAAGCGGCGAGCTACGCCATCGGGGCGGTTGATACCTGCTCTGCGGGCAGTGGCGCACCGCACATCCGGCAAAGACTCCGTTTCAGTGCCTACGATATTCGATCTGCCGCAGGTCGGGTTCAACACACCGCGAGCGACAGACGGTTCGAACGGTGGACCAAATCAAGCCAACGGAGCGCTTTCAGCGGACGTGGCTCTATGCGGCTGGCCGACCAGCCGCACGTCGGACAGGACTTCGGGTCCGGACTTTGCCGTGATGAACAGGGAGAACTCGGGAGGATTGTCGCTCCCGACGACAGCGGCGCTATCGGGCTGGACGACAGCCTCGGCGCGAGACTGGAAAGACTCGGGGGCGGATATAGCTCCGAGGCCGGACAACGGGAAAGAGCGGCTGGATCAGCTTCCGAGACAGGCGAATTTGGCGGGCTGGCCCACCATGACCGCGTCGATGGTGACAGAGCAGGATATCGGGCAGGCCCTCAAAGCTGGCAACGAGATCGGCCGGCAGCCATACGCGGATTCGATGATACTCAGCGGTTGGCCCACGACGACGACGACGACCAACAACGGCAAAGGCGAGATGTTGGAAGCCCGGCAGGCGAAGGGGTTCGGTCTCACTCTGACGGACGCGTCGGTACAGGCTTTGTGGGCCGAATTAAACGGCCCGGCCCGACTAACGGTATTTGGCGAGATGCTGATTGGCTCTTCTGCCGAGATGACAAGTGGAGGGCAGTTGAACCCGGCACATTCCCGCTGGTTGATGGGTCTGCCTTCCGTTTGGGATCTGGCAGCGCCTTTGAAGGCAAGTCGCGCCAAGGAATGCTCAAAGGTTACGGGAACGCCGTCGACGCCGAAGCGACGCGCGTCTTCATCGAAGCCTGTGCCGACTTCTTTGCTCATTTGGATGCTCGCCGCGTGACGGCGGAGTTGATCGGAGACTTGCTGTGAGCCGCTTTTACTACGTTCATCCCGAGAGTGGGTGCGCTTTCTCCTCGGAAGACCCTCCAGAGGTGGTTTTGACATCCGGAGACGGCCTCTGCATGGAAGTTGACCTCCACGAATATCTTAAAACGTGTGCTGAATGGGGGATCGAACCCGACCTCGAGCCCATCGCCGACCTGCTAGGAGACCTCCTATGAAATTCACCGACCTCATGATCGACCTTGAAACCCTCGGAACCGCCGTGAACGCACCTGTCGTTGCGATCGGCGCCGTTTTCTTCAATCCTGAGACCGGTGAACTTGGTGAGACCTTCGATGCAGCGATCGATGTCGAAGACGCAATGCGCTACGGCAAGGCGTCGGGCTCGACCATTCGCTGGTGGCTCGGACAGGGCGATGCTGCACGCCAGAAGGTCGTTCGCGGCAAGCATCCGTCACACCTCGTTTTCACGAAGTTCCATGAGTTCTGTTTGAAGCACGGCGATAACGTGAAGCCTTGGGGCAATGGCGCGTCGTTCGACATCTCGATCCTCGAATACGCGTTCGGGCGGATCATTGAGCGGCCGGCCCCGTGGAAATTCTGGAACGTTTGTGATTGTCGAACGATCAAGCGTCTCGCCGACGGCATAGTTACTTTCGACGAAAAGCTCGAGGGGACCGCACATACTGCTCTCGACGATGCCAAGCATCAGGCGAAATGGGTTTCCGTTTACTGGCAGGGATTACGTCGCCGCGCGCAGGGGCAAGTGTCCTTGCCATCGTCGTCAGCAGGCTGGAGCACTCCGGCTAACGCAGCATCGGACTTGCTCGACGGTCTTTGATGTCTCTCCGCACCCGCTCAGCCTTGCGTGCCGGCCAGCAGGCCATCAGCCGCATCGTTCGCACAGAAAAGGCCAAACTGATCATCAGCGGCATGGGCTCTGGTAAGACTGGCGGCACGCTTGACGGATTGACCTACCTGTTGAACCGCTTCGACGTGCAGCACGTCCTTGTCATTGCCCCACGCTACGTGGCCCTGAACACTTGGCACGACGAGGTTAAGGCGTGGGCGCACACGCAGGCCATCTCCTGCGCTATCGCCGTGGGCGACGCTTCCGAGCGTGCCGCCGCAATCGCGCAGGGTGCCGAGATTACGACCATCAATCCGGAGAACCTGTCATGGTTGGCGAAGCATATTCGCACGGTCGAGAACTGGATTTGGGACACCGTCATCATCGACGAGTCCAGCCGATTCAAGGCAGGTGAAGCGCGAACTAAGGCCACCAAGACCAAGCGTGCCGATGGGACTGTTCGCGCCTCAAAGGGTGGCAACATGACCCGGTTTGGGATCATGACGACGGCGCGCAGAAAGATCGAACGGATTTTCCTTTTGACCGGCACGCCTGCGCCGCAGGGTGTTATAGACCTATGGGCGCAGTCATATCTGCTCGACCAAGGGAAAGCCCTCGGCCGCAGCAAGTCCGATTTCGAGAAAGAGTATTTTGACAAAGACCGGTTCACGCATGCCGTGACGATCAAGCCCGGAGCCGAGGAGAAGATCCTTTCGAAGATCGACCATCTCATCGTCACGATCCCGCAGGAGAAAGTGACGGAGGAACCTCAGTTCATTCCGATGCCGGTCGACCTGCCGGCGAAAACGTTCGAAGAATACAAAGACTTCGAGAGAACGCTTTACACCGAACCTTACGATGTAGAGGCGGTTTCCAGCGGAGTCCTCGCGAACAAGCTCTTGCAATTTGCCAACGGCAGCCTTTATCGCGAAGATCGCAGCGTTGTTGAAATTCATGACGCCAAGCTGGCTGCATTGGAAGAACTCGTCGAAACCGCACACGGCGAGAACCTGCTTATTTTCTACAGCTTCAAATTCGACAAGGATAAAATCAAGACCCGGTATCCTGATGCGGTGGTCGCCAACGACTATAAGGGTGACCTCGTCGGCGACTGGAACAAGGGAAAGATCCGGAAGCTGCTGGCGCATCCAGCGTCGATCGGACATGGCACCAACCTTCAATACGGTGGGCATATCGCCGCCTGGTATGGTCTGACATTCTCCCTCGAGTTTTGGCAGCAGGCGAACATGCGCCTTCCGCGACCCGGTCAGACGCGCCAAGTCTTGATTTATCCGATAATTGCACGCGGGACATATGATGAAAGAGCGCTCTCAGTCCTTAGCCGTAAGGAATCGACGCAAGACCACATCATTCAAACATTTGCAATGAAACCTTGACTTTCACATTAGATGTGACATTTCATGACGGTGAATCGGGGCGCTTGACGTCTTGATATTCCGTTTTGAAAGGATTCACTGTGAGCGTTCCCTTCCGGACACCTGCCAAACAGGTGCATCCTGAGTTTGCCCGTCGAATGGTACAGGCTGCTGACAGCAATTACAAGGTTCCGGCACCCAACGAAGGTCGCCTCCGCTGGTTCTCAGAGCAGTTCGAGCAGCGCGGACACAAGGTTTCCATGGAGACCATCCGGAAGTGGTTCGCCGGCATGACGGTGCCGCGAGCGAAATTGCTCATACCTCTCGCTGAAATTCTAAAGGTCGACGCAGGCTGGCTGGCGGCCGGAACACCTGCAAAGTTGACCGGTGCTCAGCAGCGCGCGAACGTGATGGCGGAGCAGGGGGCTGCAAACGTTATTGCCGGCTTCGTTCAGATGGACGGTGGTCAAGCGGCGTTTCCCGGCCCCAACGACCGGGAGGCGCGTGATAAGTCGATAGACATGCACGCGATCATCCGCGGGGCGAAATACGATATTACCATCACGACACTTGTTCAGGGGCAATTCAAAATCCCGGTCTCTGCGGCGGAGAACATCATTCTGGCAGTAGCCCGCGAGCCTACGCCCGGTTTTGGTGTGAAGGTGCTGGAGATCGACTGGGCCCGAGGTCTCGAAGTCGGAAAACTGGAGAACGGCGCGCTCATTCTCGACGACAACCTCGAAAACTGGCGAGAAGTAAAATCGTTCACTGAGAGGCTTTAGGTCCCGATACGTCTCAATGCATCAACTGAGAACGTGGTATAATTTTGTGGTTCTGCAATTGTAACAAATTGTTTTTAAAGGAAATTAGGTTCCCTCCGGGCCCACCATTTTTCTGCTGTTCGCCACATACCTTTGAACTTTCGCCTCGAAAACTGAGCAAAACGGCTCGTTTTCTCGTGTTGGTTGTTCATATAATTCCTAGGCAAACATTCGGGTAATGATTTTTGTCTAAGCGTCAGCCTCAGAATTAATGAGGGACGCCCTTATGGCCATTCAGCTCAAATACAACGGTAAGAATGACAAGGCAGGTCAATGCGAGGTGACGATACGAGGGAAAACCAAATCGACGGGTGATGGAGAGCAAGGACGAATCCTAGCGCTGATCGAAATCGAAGCCTTTGAGAAGGGTGAGGTTGAGCGCAAGGAGCTAATGGAAGCTTACGACGATATGGTCGCCAAATCAGTAGATGGTTTTGTGCTCCGCTTATGGGAACCGAGAATGCCGCCAGCCGCAAACGAACTTCCGGAGGCAGCAATCAAGTCAGCTCGCTACGAAGCGTATATTGACGGAGAGGAAGTCTACAAAGGGGATGATCTCCAAGAGTTGCGAAATAGAGTCAGCAATATTCCAGACTCCAGTTTCGGTCCTTAAAATCACGGGGTGTTGTTATTTGAAACCGCTTTGCTGCTTCTATTTTTTCAAGACCTATGTGCTGAGCGGGTGAGTGATTAAGGAGATGCTTGTAGTTCAACAGCGCGCCTTCTCCGTGAATATTCTCTATTTCCTTCCATTTATCCAAAATGTATTCAGCTGCTTCAATGATGGCCGCGTCCTCGCCGATGGGATCGCTGGCGATGCTGTTGCGCACTCTGTCGATCCAAAATTCCAGTCCCTTGGTGTCGCCTAATTCCACACAGCAAACAACGGTTCCCACGCGGAAAGCTCTTTTGGATGGCATGCTTGGATTCTCAAGTTCCGTCACCCTGTCGGCGATAGCATTCCTCATCACGCTCAGATGTTTTTCTCGCATAGTGATGCCCTCGGTCATTAATAGAAGATTCTTGTCCGAGATTTCTATCGGCGCAAATCCTCTCACTCGCGCTTAGCGCTTCCTCTCTCCTATAATGTCAATCGGAGATTGATTCGGGGGTAGGATGCTGGAAGTCGACAAAAAACGCGAAGCAACAGCGTCAATTAGGGGCTATTTCTACCAGCTCGATGCAGCGTTACTCGAAATCCTGAATGCGGGCCTGGACGAGAACGTCGTCATTGAGGGCATTGAAGACTTCGACCGCTACACCGACGAAGGCGTCATTTATGGCCAGGTAAAATACTACGCGGAACAGAACCTGACAGACTCGGTGCTGCGCGATCCCCTGCATAAGCTCTTTGTTCATTTCCATGGGCTCGAAGAGGCTCAACGCGCAGGCAGAAAATACCTGCTATACGGGCACTTTTCGGAAGTTAAGATCGATATTGGCGAGCTTTCCGTCGAGCGCTTCAAGTCGGTGATGGAATACCGAAAGGAAGTGAAGGCCGCTGACGGTACAAAGTCCTACGAAAAGAAGTCTTTGCTCGACGGCATGGCCGCGCCAGATGGGCTAATTGAGGCGTTCTGCAAGAGCTTCAGCATACAAATCTCGACGGAATTTTCTCAACATCGCAACATCGTCATCGAGGCAATACGGAAAAACCAAAACGTCTCCGCGTTTGAGGCCGAAGGCTTTCACTATCCAATGGCCTTCGACTACATCGCCACACTCGCCACGAAAAAAGATCACAACGACCGCAAGGTCACCCGTCGTGACCTGCAGGAACTGCTCAAAGGTACTCAAGCTGTCCATAATCGTTGGCTTCTCCGGGAGAAGGATGCAAGCGAGTACGCGAAGCATATGAAACGCCTGTACTTCTCGTCCACCAACGGCGCAGGAATCGTGCGTGCTTTCATCATTGAATGCGATAGGGCAACCGACGGTTCGGTTGTCTGCGACCAACTCAGGGCAATCGGCAACAACTGGAGTTCGGCCAAGAAGCGCCGCATCCAGAATTCCGAGCGCTACGCGCCATTCATCCTGTTACGCGGCGCGGATGAAAAACTCATCACGCAAGTGAAGAACGAGCTTTTCGATACTGGAATCGTTTTCGTAGACGGTTTCCCATATCGCGGATCGCCATTTCGCATCGATCACGTTCATAGCCAGCAGACCCAAGAGCACCAGATCGAAATTCGTCTTGTTGACGACATTGACCAGTTGCTGGAGGTCCTCGATGGGGTGGGGCGGAAGTTGTGCCACATCTACGACTTCTTCCTTGAACGCCCTGCAACCATGGCGCTGCCGGGTCCAAAGAGTCGGATGTATTCGATCCCCGTCAGTAGCATCTCCACAATCACGAAAATTATCTGAGGACGAACAATGACTGAGGAAATCGCCAATGCCGAGGTTGTCGCCGTTTACCCCAACAAAGTCCGTGTGGCCGTCGATGATCTCTTGAACTTCCAGACGGCGGGTGAGTCTCTTCGCGTTGGGTCCTTTCTCAAGGTCTCGGACAATGACAACGTTTCTCTCATCTGCATCATCGAAAGCTTTTCAATCGAGATGAAAGAGGTGAAAGGCGACGGCAGCAGTGACTACAAGCGCGTCTATATGATTGATGCGTATCCTCTCGGGACCCTTAAAGACGGAAAGTTCAATCGCGGCGGTGACGAACTCGCCATTCCACCAAAGAAGGTCGTCCCGGCGACGAAAGCGGAAATCGCAGCCATCTATGCAGACTGCTATGCGGCTGAAGACCGCTTTTGCTTTTCGTCGTTGACTAGGCAGCGCGATATTGTCGTCCCTGTCCATGGCGACCGGTTTTTCAACAAGCATATTGCTGTTGTCGGTGCGTCAGGATCGGGCAAGTCGTCGAGTGTGTCGTCAGTTCTGCAAAAGGCAATATCTGCCAAAACCGGCGAATACCACGGCCTCAACAACTCCCATGTTCTAATATTCGATCTTCATTCTGAATACGCCTCTGCCTTCCCGAAGGCCAACGTGATTACCGTCGATGACCTCGTGCTGCCCTACTGGCTCCTCAATGAGGATGAGATGGAGGACATGTTCCTGGAGTCCGGGGACAACAACAACTACAACCAGGAGGCATTACTTCGCTCAATCATCACGGTTGCGAAGCGCATAGCCAATCCAAAAGTTCCGAAAGTCAATTTCGACAGCCCGCTGCGATACAACATAGACCATCTGGCTAATGCTCTTCGCCATCTAACACGTGAGAAGATCGACAGTGACAACTCGCTGACCATCAAACTGAAAGACGGTTCGCAGAAAGAATTCACGGACACGGATGACCAGCTCACGCATTATTGCACCGAGAACTATGAATTTGCGATCAAGGCTACGGGTGTAAAAAAAGGCCCCTACGCCGAGGGAAGCATCGACAAATTCGAAAGACGCGTAAGATCGAAGATCACCAACTCCCGCCTAGGGTTCATCTTCGGTGACAAGGCGAAGAACGCCACCTTAGAAGATGTCATAAAGCAGTTTACTGGTTACAGTGATGCGTGGGAGACCAACGTCACCATAATTGATCTCAGCGGCATCCCCTTTGAACTGCTCAGCATTACCGTTTCTCTGATCTCCCGCCTTATGTTTGATTTTTGCTACTACGCTCGTCGGGTCGAAAACAAAACAGAACAGCCATTTCTTATGGTATATGAGGAAGCGCATAAGTACGCTCCAAAGAGCGGTCTTGCCCGCTACAAGGCTTCACTAGCCGCAATCGAACGCATTGCCAAAGAAGGCCGAAAGTACGGCATTAGCCTCCTGATTTCGAGCCAGCGACCGTCTGAGATATCAGAGACTATCTTTTCGCAATGCTCCAACTTCCTGGCAATGCGCCTCACCAACCCTGACGACCAGAGCTATGTCCGCCGACTACTGCCGGATACCCTTGGCAATTTGACCGAGGGCATGCCCGCGCTGGAGCAAGGGGAAGCGCTTCTCATCGGGGACGCCGTCATCATGCCTTGCGTCGTGTATGTGGAGAAATGCAATCCCGAACCCTCATCGAGTGACGTGAAATATCTGACGCTCTGGAAAGAGGAATGGAAGAAGATCGATTTCAAAAAGCGTGCAGACAATTGGAGGGGCTGACCGTGGGCGACATCACATGAAGGTCGGGTACACAGAGTTCTCATATGGATACGCGTTCACCGAAAACCTCATTCGGTCACACCCGACTGGGGCAACGGGCGCGCCGGTGTTCCCAAATCTAGTCCAAGAGGCGCAGCTTGGATATGACGTCCAAATCCAATTGCCAGCAGTGCCACTTTTCTTTCAGTTTAAGCTGCCGGATCGAATGGAAAGGGGAACGGCGTTCGAGATATCTACTGGCAGCTGCCCAGGATTAACGACACCATTTTATCGGATTGGCTTAATGCGCAACGACCTTTCGGCGCAGCACGCCCACCTCATAGAGCTGGAGAGGAGCCATCCGAATTGCGTTTTCTACGCCGCTCCTTGCCTTGCGAACATTCACGAATTCAACATGTCCTATGGTCTTGGCAGAGTTTTCCAAGACACCGCATTTTTCTCCCCTGGGGATATCGGGCCACTTCCCGATGATAAACAGCATACAATCGCCTATCGTAGCGATTTGGGGCATGCGTTCTTCTGTTCCGATCCGCAGGAAATACGCCACACAACGTTCGACGACCTCCAACAAAAGATTGGCGCGCTCCTCCAGCAGAAGCAGTACGGAGATGCAAGAGCGACCTCTCGCACTATCCGCGATCAGATTGTCGACTTGGCGTCTTCGACTTCCCAAAGGCAGGCAGCCGGACTAGCCGACAGAATACGTGTTCGCGTCAGAGCCGTCATGCCTACGGCCGCGATCAACACTGAGCAGGAAGAAACGCTTACGAATCTGCTTGTGGCCCGTGACATTGCTCGTATCGATCTCGGGATCGAACTGTTAATTGCTCAGCCAGGTTAAGGGCGGCGGGACAACGGTTAAAGGCCCATCCCGAAAACCGCGTTTTTGTTCTGGCCAGGAGCCTCAAAGCGATTGCTCCGGGGAAGTGCCGAACCATTGCCTAAAATGAACATCGAGGGGTATCCTTGCCAATCCAGTTCAAGCAGGGAGTCAAAATCCCTGGCCTTGGCTTTCGCCACCAAACCCTTGGGGGCCGTCTGATCGTAACCTATGGCCACGTCAACAAGAGGATGATGCAGAAATTGAACGGCCTGCAGAGCCAACGTCACAGCGCAGGTGATGACGTTTCGGTCTGCAAACAGGCTGCCGTCGTGATCATTTGCAAACTGAAATGGACCACTGGCCACTGGTTTGTGCCCTGGGACAGTGAAATAGGCATAGCGAGAAACACCACGAAGAAATTCACCGGTCGGCTGGTTGTCGTTTCCGGCGAATGTGGGATCGTTGCCGACCAATATGATGTCGATGCCGCCATCACCTTCAGAAGACCTGGACACGTATGCGCCCTCGATGAATAGGGCTGATTGAGCATCGACCTCTAGGCATGGTTGCTGGCCGAACAGAAAAAATGCCTGTGCTCTAGGAAGTTTAACGGCCTGCGCGTCAATGGTCGGTAGCTCCAGCTCCATTAGATTGCTACCAATTTTCGAAACGTCGAAAATGCAGTCGCCTGACGCGAGCACGTTGGTCGCAATAGATTGCAAATGCGCTATGGTCATCAGGCGTTCGTCACGCTCGTCTGGCGACATACCGCTGAACTCTTTCGAGACAGCCCAATGACGCATAATCGTTTCCTGGCGGAATGTGTTTCGAAGCTCCGATGCCGCCAGAGAGCCCGACACCGTCATGCCTAGCGCGTCCAGCCTGCGGCGGAAGACTGCCTCGAACATAGTCGCGCGGCATGGATGGGGATATCGCATTCGTTTGGTCCTGGGTTATGATCCACCCAGACTGACCAGAATATCTGCAAACAAGAAGCTCTCGATGCGATGAGAAAGGAGGCCGCCCTCAGCTCTCGTCAGCTTCTAGTTCTTCGAAACGCTTAGCCTCGTCCAACAGCCAGTGTACAAGCTCTGTCGCATCATCCCATCCAAGCGAACGTTCTTCAGCAGCTTCACCTACTATGATCGTGATTGCATCAACACGGCTGAAGCCTCCGAAACGCACTAATCTGGACACCCGACCCGCTGCGTTTCGCGCTGCATTTCGATGCCTGTCATAGTCGCGAGCCGCATCCATCAGCGAGTGATTGCTCTCGGCTCGCTTCATCGCCTCCTCGAAGTCAACCTCGTGATCGCGATGCGCCACAATCGACGCGATTACGGCAGTGATGTCTTCAGTCGTTAGGCAATCCTCGTTCATGGTGCCGTGAGCACGGTGTTGAACCTTGGTGACGATGTTTTTGCAATCATGGCAGATGAAGGCATATCGATGCGTTCCAATCGTAATTGAACTGGTCGAATCCTGCTTCCGCAGCTGCAAATTTTTTGGATCAGTTTCCATGGACCAAACTCGCACACGATGTATTTGCGCCATCCAACTACCCTTGTTGGATTTGCGGCAAATCTCCCGCTTGTTCCTGCTGCAGCATTCACATTTCCAGTTATCCCCGACGGCGTCCCAGGTGCCACGTCCCTGCGGCATCGCTACGACCATTGTCTCGAACTCAGCATCAGTAGGGGAGAGCACCCGTTTCGGCTTGAGACGCTTCGGCCGAATAGATTGTCCCGCACCATCGTTGGAGATTGAGCGAGCATCCAGCAAGGTCGATAGTGTCTTTTCGTAGAGCTGCGGAAGGGCTGCCCTGATTTGCGTCAAGAAAAAGTGGCGATCTTCAAACGGTATGACGACGGTGCGACGTGACTGATCACGCCGATGCTTTCCATCTGCAAATCTCATGGCCATGCGGCGAGAAAAATCGACGCGGTCGGCAAAGTCATCCTTTGCATCCAGCCAAAGTTCGTTTGCAACGCGGAGGTTGACCTCATGGACCGTGTTGGGGACCGCTCGAATAAACTCTGATATTTCCGCAGGTGTAAACGTGAAGTTCGAATCAATTTGCCCCGATAGCAAACGCTTCGCTTCTCCGTCTGCAGCATTGCAGTCGGCGCATATAATGGTAGCACCAAATCTTTCCACAAAGATCAGCAATGCGTCTTTCGCATTCGCGATCTGTTCGTTCAGCAGTCCATCGCCGTCCACTTTTGGATTTGACGCATCGAACAGCTTACGGGCGTGATCACCTAAATGGTCGTGGTGCATCTCCAATCGACACAAAAGGACTCCGTTTGACCCAACGCGCGCTATCTCCGGCTTTGTGCGTCGGCAACATGGGCAACTCCACCCCGTCCATGTGGCCGCCCACCAGCAATTTAAGTCCAGCCGGTCAGCATCAAACCGCTGAAGGAGCTTTCTTGTTTGCTCGCTCCATCGACCATCACGATCACGGGCAAACTCGGACAGTTGCCCATCCGTCATAGCTTCAATATCAGGTACTTCCACGCTAACGCTTCGTTTAATAGCCACGTATCCACCTTGCATCAGCCGAACCGCTTTCGATATACCATTGGCTCACGAAGAACAAAATGGCAACATAAGGCCAAACTCGACTCGTCAACGAAATTCCAACGACGACACGACAGGTTGCGTCTCAGAGCAAGGCGTCAGAAACCTTTTGAACGTAGAGGTCAAACTCATCACGGAACGGACCACATTCAGAATGAACCTGACTTATGCAATTGGGGATATCCACGGCAGAGACGATCTCCTTCGCCTGCTCCTCGCAGCGATAAATGAAGACGCGGCCGATAGCGCTCGACGTTTCATATTCCTCGGCGACATCGTTGATCGTGGCCCGGACAGCAAGGAGTGCATGGAAATCGTCAGTCAGATGATGCTGCTACATCCAGGGTCCAAGTTCGTGCTGGGCAATCATGATGAACGCCTCTGGCATGCGATTACCGGTATTCTGAGACCAGACGAGCAGGCTGCTTGGCTCGAAGATTTTGGTGGCTGGCAAACCGTCGAGGCCTATTGTGGCGGCCACCGGCCATCACTCCCCGAGTTTACCGCCCATTTTCAAGAATTTTACGATCATCACCTCGAAATGCTGCAAGCAGCGGTCGACAAGGTGGAGACCGTCAATTTCTGCTTTGTGCATGCCGGTGTTCGGCCTGGCATCAAGTTGGAGGATCAGGACCCTCATGATCTCCGATGGATAAGGCATAGCTTCATCGATTTCAGCGGCGAGTTCGAGAAGACTGTCGTCCACGGACACACTATCACGGATAGCGGACTTCCTGAGGTACACGGGAACCGGATAGCTATAGATACCGGCTCCTACCGCACTGGTCGTATTTCTTCAGCTGTGTTCGCTGACGACGAACTCACAGGCTTCATTTGTGCCGAGAAGATAAACGGCAACGCCGTTATTCGCCGCTTTGACGCTAGAATGGAAACTCAAAACCAGAACGTTGCCACGGTGACTGCCGTCTAAGGCTATGTTGCCGCGCTCACTGATGCGGCCTTAGGGTCATCTGCCCAGAACTTCAAACTGAAATTGTTCAAGTATCCGTCCCGATCAGGAACTGCTGTGAATGTTTCCGGAATTTGGTGTCCATCGCCACCGCTCTCGAAATAGTCCCTCAGCGTATACAAAGCGCTTTTCATCAAATGCTGCCAGGTCGATGACAGTTCGTTCTGACGAATTTCCTCCTGCTTCGCTTTGCTCGGCTTCCGCTTTGGCTGCGGCTGCAGATAAGACGGCCGAGGAATGACCTTGTGGTGAAATGTGATGCGGCCTGTGTTCCAGTCGTCTTCGACCTCTTTCCGCCAGCGGTAAGAAATCGTCACTGACAGGTTGTTTGTGAAATCATGTGGCCAGTACACTCTGTCGTCGACATACCAATACGGGCGCTGACGTTCCTCAGTTTCCATTCGATGTTTCATCCTACCGAAGGCAAAGGATAAATCGGAGCCCATGCGCCTCGCGTAACCGTAGGTCTCCTCCCGCTTCTTCGCAGACTTCGCGTCCCGATACGCGTTCAAAGCCTTCTCGAAATAATGCAGCTTGCTCCCAACGTATTCACCACAGTCGCGTAGCCTGAGCCGGTACAGGTCGCCAAGCCATTCTGCTTCAATAGCCTCATCAATCAGCTTGGATAGTTCGCGTTCATCGATGCCTTTGATCGCCTCGATTTCTCGTTGTTCCAGGTTGATTTCACCCATTGGCCTCATCTCCTGCGTATGCTGCTGATGTTCGGCGATGAACGTTAACATGACAATCGATGATATGAACTATTCACACCCCTATGCTTTGTCGCTCGCTCTGTGGAGCTAATCACCAAAATCGGACTTGACGCAATCATTTTTGTTCTCTATTTGTTCGCTTTATGAAAAAGATCGCTCTGCACACCCTACGACTATCGCTCTGATCCGCCGCCTCTGCGGAGGCTGAGATTATTTGCGTTTAGGGTTTTGCGTATGAGCAGTCATTTGTCGGCTCCACCGGAGCAGCCGCTGTCATCAGCGACACCATTTTTTCCCCTTCATACAGTTCGTTGCGATGGCCCTGCCGTTTTCCGCAACCAGTTAGCCCGAGACATCGGATGCCTGTTGGATTTGGATGACGATGTCATCTCATGGTCCTGTGGGGCCGTCGAGTTGGCCATGGACGGTGTCACTCATGTTCCAGACCTGGTTGCCGAAAGCCAAAGCGGGATCGTTCTAATCGATGCGGTCACGAAGGCCGGACCTTCAGCCATAATCACTGAAATGGCTGCGGCAGCCGGATACCAATATCGCCCGTTATCCAGACCGGAACTGCCCGCCATACGATTGCGGAACGCGAAGGATTTGCTGCGGTACGCGCGATATAGTGTGACCCTTGATGACCGTATTCGTGTCCTGGCTGCCCTGGATGAGTGCGGTACAATGACTTTGGCTGAATGCCTATCCGGCTTTCGCACGACGCAGCCCCTACCGGCTTTCGCGTCAATGGTCCTCCAGCGCTTCGTAGCCATCGATCTTGATGATGCGCTTATCGGACCCGAATCCACCGTTCGCCGCTTTCGTGGCTGACCACTGGAACTTCGTATTGCGACACCGTCGCCGGAAACAATCCAATGTCGTTTATCAAAAAGAACATCAGCGTCACAAAATCAGTCCGGGACTACGCCCTGTTCTGCACATTCAAGCATGCACTGCGTCGTCATCCAGTCTTCGCATCGGGGTGGGCGGGGCTGGTGCTACTGAATGCTCCCGAGGGATACTTGCCGAAAGACTATGGCAACGCGGTACTGGCCGAACTCTATCCGAACGATGATTTTCGCCGGACCGACGCCGGGTTCATGTATATCTGCGTCAATGACAAGCCCTCCAAGGCCACGGCTGACTATGAGGAGGACTGCCAGAACAAAAAAAGGGCAGTCATTGTCGTAGAACATGGTGCGGTCGTACCGCCAGAGGTAATTCTGGGCGCAGACATCATTGTCAATATATTGCCTATCTCTGCTCGCGACTTTCGGGCAGCGTGCCATGTCGTTCTGGGAATGAAGGTTAGCGACGAAGAAGCCAACCGTGTCCTGCAGTACCCACATAATCACGTTTGGGCAGCACTGCGGCGGGGACGGCCGGTTTCCGACGTCATACGTCGGCTGTCCGAGGTCATTATCCAGCAGGACTTAACCGCACCGAAAAAGCCCGAAAGGGATGTGCCTCCATTGTCACTGATGCACGGGTACGGAGATGCCAAAAAATGGGGCATCGACCTGGCACGGGATATCAGCGATTGGCAAAACGGAGACATCACCTGGGACGATATCGATAGGGGAATTGTCTTGAGCGGACCTCCCGGCGTGGGAAAATCGATCTTCGCCAAAGCGGTTGCAATGGAGTGCGATGTCAAATTGATCGCCACTTCCCTGGGACGCTGGCAGGCTCGTGGGCATCTCGGAGATTTGTTGAAAGCTATGCGCGCAGACTTCGCTGCCGCCAAAGATGCCGCGCCAGCCATCCTGTTCATCGACGAGATTGACTCAATCGGAGACCGGGAAAAGTTCACGCAAGACAACAAGGATTACAGCGTTCAAGTTGTAAACGGGTTCTTGGAATGCCTGGACGGCCTGGACGGTCGTGAAGGTGTCGTGGTTGTCGCGGCGACCAACAATATTGCGAGAATTGACCCTGCGGTCCTGCGGGCTGGGCGACTGGATCGCCATGTCGAAATACCCTTGCCAGATGGGCAAGCTCGTTTGGCAATCCTGCACCAACATATCGACGGCATTATTTCGATTGATGGGCTCGCAGCATTGCGTGCTGCGACAGTTGGTATGACCGGTGCCGACTTGGCCAAAGTTGCCCGAGATGCTCGACGATTGGCACGCCGCGAAAAGCGAATGCTGACCGTTGACGATTTACGGGCTGCATTGCCCGAAGTCGTAAGGATCGACGGTGAATATCGCCGATCCATCGCCGTCCATGAAGCTGGGCACACAGTTGTCGGGAACGAGTTGAAACACGGAGCTTACCTGGGCACTCAGATTGTAGACCAAGTGGTCATGAATGGCGCAGATCAGCAAGGTGGAGCAGCCTATTTCGATCTGCCCAGAGTGTCTCGACGTGACCGTGATTTCTACCATGGCCAGATCACCATCATGCTCGCTGGACTGGCAGCAGAAGAAGTCGTTCTGGGGAGCACTAGTGACGGCGCAGGTTCCGGCAGCAATTCCGATCTGGCCATGGCAACACGAGTGGCAACGATCACCGAAACGATGTTCGGTATGGGAGCCAGCTTCCGCCACAGCCCAGCAACAAGCGATGAAGAATTGGAAAAGCTGAGAGCCGGTGACCGCGAACTGGCTTTCCGTGTCGACTGTAAACTCGCCGCTCAATTTGCTCGCGCCAAGGAAATCCTGGAAGGCAACCGTCCGCTGCTGGATGCAGTCGCTGACGCACTCGTGAAAAATGGGACGCTCACGCCGCAACAATACGAAGAGTTGGCCCGGCAGCATCAGGTGGGGCAGATGGAGCAGGCGACTGGAGTAAGTGATTTGAAAACAGATGCTTACGAAGTCAGTAATTCGTCGCGGCAGGCGAGTCTGAGCGGGGCAGCATAGTCGCCGCCTGTCGAAAAGTTTCGACAGGCCTAAAACCGCTAACCAAAACTGAACGATCAATGAAATGAGGGCTTAGCCATAATTCAGAAATGCAGATGACTCCTTGGTACCGCGTCGCTTAGGCTCCCGTCACGTTTGAATGGAGAACTAAACCGTGAAATCGGCAGCGCAAACACACCGAGGTCTATGGGCGTCTAGCCTGTAAGTGCGCTGAGTTCTTCTCGGCCGCTCACAGGCCGAACGTCCGCCAAAGCCAACTCTAACAGTGGAACGGTGGATATGAACGTGAAGAGTATGACATCGCCGATTTATCTGTGCTGCCTTGCGACCCTGTCGGGTTCCGAGGCAACGACTTGGCTCGTCCGCAAGCTCCTATCGCACATCGCGAACTGAATTCCGAAAACAGTCCGAAGTGTCCAAGGCTCAACCCATAGGTTGCGCCAATGATGGAGCATGCCATGAAGTATCCGGTGTCTCAATTCTTGCGTGGCGCAACGCCCGTTCAACCTACCGAGGTCGTCGCCCTCGGTATTGCCCGTGAACTGATCCTGAAAATAGCTGAGCTGCAGGAAGCCGCGAACTCTGCCCAGCACCGTCTCCCTGTGTCTTCGGGCAAGGGAGGCACACAATGAAAACTGGATTTGAACCCGGGAGCGCGCCAGTTTTCGAGCCCCCGCGCCGTGTCATGCATAAAACTCTGCCTGGCATCTTTCCGAGTAAAAAGGTGCAGGGTGGCTACGTGCGAACGAAATCGCCACTGATGATGGACGGCCTGTACCATCTGGACACTAATCCGGATGTCGTCCGCATCCTGCCTTACCCGATCCGGATCGAATACCCCTCAAACCAGGATCAGGCTGTCTTCTGCATGCGAGACCATACCTTTCAGATGGGTGTGGAGTTGCGCAACGGAGAGCGCATCTACATCGACTACGAGCCATACAACATACAGTTGGAACGGCCGTGGATTGCGGATCGCACCGCAAATCTGGTCCAGGTGACGAGGAACGAACTCGGCGCAAACTATGCCTTGCTCGACGAGCGGACGATCTACATTCAGCCGCGCTTTTCGAACCTGAAAGTGATGTGGGCACATCTGCATGTTTCTGACGATGAGGCGCTCATGGCTGTTCGTCGGGCCGTTCAGATCGTCGACCTGCCAACGACCATCTCTGCGGTCCGTCGGCAGGTGAAAGTGTCTGGCGTCAAATTCGAGGTCCTGGACCCTCTCGGTCACGTCATAAGCCAGCGATCCTTGGAGGAGGTTGATCGCGTGTTCACAGCCATCATGCAGATGATCAGCAAGGGCGAAATCGACATCGATTATTCGAAGCCCTTCGACGATTCATCTCTGCTGTTCGAACGTCGTTAGGAGCGCCGCATGTCAATCCGTGAACATCCTGGTGCATTCCTGAATCCCGAATCCCTGCCGGTCATCATGACGGCAGACGAACTTGACTTGCCGTTGCCTGAAAACGGCCAGTTCCAGCAAAAGTATGATGTGGCGGCGGGCACCCGGTACAACATCTGGTCGGGCGACCGGATGCGCATCGGATACTACATGGTGCAATCCTGCTCGAAAGATGACCGCTTCGGCGTCGTGATTGCGATGAACAATATCGTGACCCAGAGCACCGTGCATCTGACTACGTCGCAACTCGTCTTTCTGGAAACACACCGGCGGCTGAGGCAGGAAAACGGCAAACGATTGAACGTAAATGCGCCGGGTGCTGCCTTCCGATATACGGATGCCCAGTTGGCCAAAGGCAAGTTCTATCTGAGCTATGTAGAGGCCATCCTGCGCGCAGCGGAGCGTGAAGGTGTAGAACCAAAACGGGGATTGATAGAGCGCGTCGCAAAGGCCCACGCATTGGTGCGGGGCGATACCCGCCCACCTTCGTACAATACGCTCAGAGAGAAAATCGAGAATTATCTGCAGGCTTCGTCTGACATCGTCGGGGCGTTGTCTCCCGGCATAAGCTCTGGAAACAAGCGAGACCATTTTGGTGCGCATGTTGAGAACCTGATGGCAGATGCCGTCGAAAAGGCTTGTCGTCTCGACAAAGGAGACTGGCGGGACGTCAAGAAGTTCTTTCTGGCATCGTTGCATGAGCGCCCAAATCGCCACCTGTTGAAGGAACTTTGCAACGAGAAAGGCGTGTTGATCGAACCAAGCGACCACACCCTTCAGCGGCGCTTGGGGGCCATCGATAGGTTTCAGAGGGCGCTGTGGGGACGCGGCGTGGACTACGCACGCCAAAAGTTTAATATCTACATCACTCAAGCCTTGCCGGATCATCCGCTCGACATTGTCGACGTCGATTTCACACCCATCGATATCGTTGTGGTCGACGATGAGAGACCGATTATCTATGGGCGTCCCCACCTCATCGCTTTTCGCGACCGAAAAACCGGTTCGATCCTTGGGTACTCCATTAGCTTTAAGGGGGCTTCGTTCGAGCATTTCCTCGAAGGTCTGGTGCACGCCATCGGCCCGAAGGATATGTCGCAGTATCCTGGCTTAGAATGGAAGCAGTACGGCACCTTCCGAAGGCTCGGCGTCGATAATGACATGGCGCTGATCAACGACCATGTGCGTGACTCGTTGGCGCAATTGGGAATCCAGCTGATCGAATACCGACCAGGTCATCCGTGGGAAAAAGGCGCTGTCGAGCGGCTGTTTCAGACCATGAACCAGGACATCATCCACAATCTGCCCGGATCGACAAAAGGAAGTCCGAAAGAACGCGACTCGTTCGCTGGCAAAAACTCCGATCTCCCCATGCTCACGCTGTCCGAGCTGAACGATTTCATCATCCGGTACATCTGCAGCGACTATCATGTGAACCCGCATAAGGGCCTTGGAATGCTGAGAACCCTGGACGGGATTCCGAACCAGCTCTGGGATAATGGAATTCGCCATTCCCAGGCGAGGCGTCCTATCGATCCTGATGTCATCACCCGAATGATCGGTAACACAAAGGACGTGAGCGTCCGCGACGGCTGTGTGTGGTGGGATAATCTTATCTACTGCCATCCCGACCTGATCATCGTCCAAGCTGACGCACAAAACAGGACGGCGGTGCCAGGTGTTCAGTCCACCAAGTACAAGGCTTGGCGAAACCCTAGCAACCTGGACCATATTTTCCTGCTCAACCACCACACTGGCCAGATCATAGAGGTTCCGGTGCAGGAGGCTGACGCTTGGTACGCGAAGGGGCTGCGGCTCTACCAGCATCAGAAGGTTATGGAATACCTGAGAGAGCAGAAACGCGACGCTCGCGATTTTAGAAGCGCCTACAACGACTTCGCTGACAAACTGGAAGAGATCAACAAGATCAGAGTGAACAGGCGGTCTCGCCAGCAACTGGCAAAATTCCATGCGAGGGCCACCAACAAGTATCGGCGTACGCGCGTTGTCGAAATCGATCACAACGATCCTTCGGGTTCGGTGCCGATGAGCCTTTCTACGGTTGTGAACGCAGTCCCAGCGGTACAGCCGGTTTCACCAGCTCCGCGTCCCATGACGTCTCCCGCTCCCGACGTAACGCCACCGCGCCAAGAGGACGGCCGCAAATACTCGTTCGACCTGAGCCAGGACGATGACGACATCTCCAATTTGTTCAAGCGTAAGGATGATAAAGCATGATTTATCCGGATTTTCACACGAAGGCGTTCGAGACCGACGAAGAGCGACGGGCGGCTGCAAGCCTGCCTGCGGCCACCCGGCAGGCGATGATCAAGAACGTGCTCTATCCCTATGAGAAATTCGTCGAAATCAGCGATAAGATCATGAAGTTTCATCGTCCCGTAGAGGGCGGGGAGCCGGATACCGGATGGATAGCAGGACTGCTGGGTGAATACCGGTCAGGCAAAACGTTCATCCTGCAGAACTTTGCGCGGCAATTTCCGCCTCGTTTGACCGACAATGGCTTCGAGCACGACGTCGTCTACGTCCAGGCCCGTCAAGACTGGGATTCCCTGGAACTCGGGAAACAGATTTATATGATGACCGGCGTTCCTGCCGTTCCCCGGCTGACCATTGCATCGATGAACTCGAAAGCTGCGAGGCGTCTGATCGAATGCAAGACGAAGCTGCTGATCATTGACGACGCACATTGCCTGTTCGGGGCGGCTGGCAAGCGGCGTGCGGTGTATGCCTCACTCATCAAGTACCTGGTCGATCAGGCCAATGCTTGCAATGTGCTGTTGGCTGGCCCTGCTAGTATCGAGGCTCCGATGGATGCCGATCTCCAGATGAAGGGACGCGGTGGATTTCCGCGTTACCGCGTGGAAAGCTTCGATCCCAAAACCCCCGAGGGGCGCAACAAGTTTCGCATCTTTCTGCATGGAGTGGACCAGCGTCTGCCATTCCGGCAACTGTCCGACCTTGCCGCTAAGCGCTATCTGCCGGACCTTCTGGAGATGACCGATGGGTCTCTGGGATTGGCGATGAATATCGTCATTGCCGCAGGGTACGAGGCCATCAACGACGATTCTGCTTGCATCATGCCCCACCACCTCCGTTCTGCGGCCGAAGATCGGTTGCCGAGTGGGAGGACTTTCCAGCCATTTGCGGAGGTCCAGGCCCAATGACGATTGCCTTCGATTTGCGGACCGCACCATTCAGCAGGTGGGATGTCATCAATCAGGTGACGGAACCTGCCCACGGATACTATGCCCGTTTGGTTTCAGCGGAAGGGCATACGAGCGTAACGTCGTACAGCGACTGGATCGATGTACGGGCTCGCAATGTTAGCCCTGAGCACCTGTTGGACGTTATCGAGAAGCTTCCTCTGTCGGCTGACCGCTTGAACAGGTTACGTCGTGCGACACCAAGGCGTAACGGCGCAAAAGTGATGCTGTGCGATGAGATATTTCGTTACAGCGATTTTTCCTACACCAGGCGTCGCTGGTGTCCCGGTTGCCTTCACGAGCAGCCGTTTCATCGGGTTTGGTGGGATATCCAGGCGATCAGGCGGTGTCCTTTCCACGGGACGGCATTGGTCGACACGTGCACCAATGGCAAAACGCTGCATTGGTGGTGGCCAAACTTCGATATCTCACCCGATGGCGAGGTTCTCGGTCGCCCTATGGCTGTTCATGCTTCGGGCGCAACGCTGGAAACCTACCTCCTTGGTCGCCTGGGCTTCGCCGACAGGTCGTCTGCGCCACTTGTTGATACTTGCGACGCCGGTACGGTCATCGAGGTCTGCGATATCATCGGCAGGTTGCTCTGCAATCCTTGGTCGGCCGAGCTGCCCGAAATGCCGTCAGATGCGACGGAAGTTGGCTTCCAGGCTTTGAACCGCGACGGCCCTCATCTGGTGGAAACGCTGCGAGCCTGGATTCGTGCGCGAGTGCCAGTTGCCATGAAGACACGTGGATGGACCATTGTGTTTGAATGGGTCCGGATTCAGCAAAATGCCCTGGAGGACAGAAAGATCGCCGGGGTTATCAAGACCGCAATTCGCAAGGCCCTCGCACTCGAAGCTCGCGGGGCCGTGAACCCGATCCTGTCCGATGATTTCTTGAAGCAAGAGATCGGGTTGACGGAGTTGGCTGCTCGGATTGGGGTGAACAGGAAAGGTCTGCCTGCGGTGGCCGACGCACTTGGGCTTCTGCCTGAACGGGAATGGTACCGCGCGCCGGTCAAGTTCGATCCCGTAGAGGCAGACACTATCGAACATCACGTGCGTCGAATGATGACCCGTGTCGAGGCAGCAACGGCATTGGGTATGGCTTCACAGGACATTCAGCCACTCGTTGATGCAAGGTTTCTCCGGTCGTTCGGCAATATTATCGGCGACGGTCCGGTGGGCCACCGATTTTTGGTCGGCGACATCCAGAAGCTCTTGGACTTCACAGGTGGTTTGCCACAGATGAAGCACGCAAAATCGCGGTCCCTCACCACCTTCGCACGGAACGAGGGGTTGCGTATGGGCGATGCCGCAGTGAAGGTGATGAGCGGCGAATTACACTGCATTCGAGGCGACAATGGGAAGCGAGGTTTTCGGGCCGTTCGCGTCATATACTAAGCCCATCTCTCGGCATTAGTCCTCTCTGCAGAGAACACTTTCTGCGAGCAACGGCGATTGCGTTTCGCTGATTCCCATAGCTAATATGCTTCAGATCAGCAGAGTTGAAACATGTCGAAGACCCGAGACAATCACTACGTCGCTCAATGGTATCAACAAGGTTTTTTTGACGAAGGCCAGAAACATTATAGATACCTCGACATGCGGCCAAATATCATTGTGCTGCCTGATGGGCGAACATTCCCTGAAAAGAGCCTATTCAAGTCGGTCACTTCGCAGTGTTTTTATCAGACTGATCTTTACACAACATTCTTTGGTGACGCGATCAACGATGAAATTGAACGGAAGCTTTTTGGTCCAATTGACGACTGGGGATCGAAAGCTGTCAAGGCCTTCATAGGGGATGACGTTCGACTTTGGATGAAGCATTTCCAGCAGTTCTTCGAATATATCGACGCTCAAAAATTGCGGACGCCCAAAGGATTAGGCTGGTTGAAGCAGCACTACTCGACCCTGTCACAAAACGAGTTGATGCGTGAAATGCAGGGTATCCAGAGGATAAATTGCACGCTCTGGACCGAGGGATACCGAGAGATCGTTTCGGCTGAGGAGTCCGAGACCAAGTTCATCGTCACGGATCATCCCGTCACCATTTACAATTACGCTGTTCCACCAGAACACGAACTGTGCGCTGGGTTGAATGACCCAGCTGTCGCGTTGAAGGCCAGCCAGACAATCTTTCCGTTGAACAAAAATCTCTGCCTGATCCTCACGAATTTGGAATACGCAAATTCCCCTGAGAAGGTGGACCCTACGCAAAAAAGAACATTCGCGAGAAACTTTAGAAACTCCATGGTGCGCACTGACGCATTCATACGTTCCCGTAAACTGAGTTGTCTGGACGTAGCCCGTATTAACTTCATCATGAAAGCCCGTGCCAACCGATACATCGCAGCTGGCAAGGAAGAATGGCTTTTTCCCGAGAAGGTGGTTGATGACAAATGGAGCGATTTGCGTTTCACGTTGCTGCCGCCAGAAGTCGGTCGGATAGGCTTTGGCGGGGAGCTATACGCCCAATTCGAGAACGGCGACGTCTATTATCAAGATCAATTCGGACGGACAGAGAAAGAGCGAGAATTCCTGACCAAGCATGTGTCGGAGCACGAGCTAGGAGCAAACGATCCCTGTGGATGCGGCTCTGGAAAGAAATACAAAAAATGCTGCAAGAATAAAGCGGTCTCGCTGCGCCCATCATGGACAGAGTTGAGTGTTCGTGAGCGAAACATTTTCCTGATCAATGCTGCCTTGAACATCCTTGGCTTGAATCAAGAAAAGGATTGGGTTGAGGTCCGTCGCGAACTTACCGACGATAAAATTGCGCGTGTTTATTCCGTATACGAGGCGCTATGGCCTCTAGAGACCGATATCTTAAGCCTGCTGCCCAAGCCAGACGGTACGGCCCGAGCGGTGTATACCGGCGTTATCGAGCCGAAACTGATCGCCGAGTTTGCCATTGGCAGCTGCCTGTATTTTCCGGAACTATTTATAGAACACCCATTCCTTCATCCAGGGACAGTGAAGAAAGAATTCAGCCCCGTTGAGCATCCCGCGCGGTTCCACCAAGATTTCTTGAAAAGTGTATTTCTGCTCATCACGTTAGCGCCGCTAATTGAGGCTGGTATTGTTAATCTGGTCCCCGATCCGTGCAATTTCGACCCGCATCTGCGTAGTCAGATGATGAGCCTCGCTCAAGAGCGGTCTCGGTGGTTGAATAGCATGCCAGCTATGGACGCCAGGACCAAATGGCTCATGGCCGAGAATTTCAAACGGGGCATGAGTGCGTTGCCTGAGAGTGTGCGGCGCGCGCAGATCAAGGAGGCGATACCCGATTTAGATGAGGCCGAAATCGACAAACTTTTAGCTTTCCAGATGCGCATGCGGGAAGAGGACCCCTTTGCGGCTATTGATGACGGCATTGTCCAGCCCGGAGAAAATGGCGGCATTCTTCAAATGCTGAAAATGGCACCAAACTTCGAGATGACGATCTACCTCGCCCGAGCAACAGGGGCATTCATTGTGACCGACAGCGTTCACAGGTGGCACGAGCTTAAAGGCGCGCAGCAACGGAACATGGGCCTGCCTCTTTCACTTGCGCCAACCTTCTGCAGTCGGCTGGAGACGGAGCCTCATCGCTTTATCTGTGATAGCGGAGTCGTGGCAGCGATGAGGCTGAAAGGGGAAATGTCTGCCCACCGAGGGATGGTGCAGGACATCTATGATTTTGCGCGCTCCACTCAAAAGCGCGGACGTAGGAACAAACTCGAAAGCCAGATAGCGGCTCGATATGCCGCCGTTAACAGCGCCAGCCAGACTTTGATTCAGAAAACCACCGCGTATACCACCATGGGCAGAATACAATGCTTGATGCCAGAAGGAGGTCTGAACCACATCAACGTAAGCCGTATGTTGTTGACGTCAGGGGCGGAGCAGCATTTGGACAGCGTCCCTATGGCTTTCTTCATGGAAACGCTCAATGCGGAAGCCTATGAGCAAAACCTGTTGTGATTAGCGGTCGTTTGCACCCAGAGGCCTACTTCCTAACTGCTTCGTACGGGTCCATCCCTGACATCAGGCGCTCTTTGATTACTTTCATCCCGCCATTCGATCTTATCGTCAGGAATGAGATCAAAAGTCCGCTCGGAATGCAGTGGGGCAGGTGTCAAATTTTACGGTCGACCAATTGGCGTGAGGTGTTCAATCGCAGCGGCTGTGATCTGAGCGCGATGAGAGTCCCCGATCAAATCACGCATCTCGGCGTGAAGTTGTCGGTTTCAGGCTCGGAACGAACAGAGCAGCTTCGTCCTGCAGAAACATCGCATCGATCAATTGGGCGGTGTTCAATCGCTGCGGTGTGATTGGAACAGAGAAAGAACAAAGTTGTGGCTTAAGGTTTGATGTGGTTGCACGGACAACTTTATGTAAGTCATACTGCGCTGGACAGACGTTCAGCGCATAAGGGTCAATATGGCCGCTACCACAGGCACGCAGATTTCCAAGCCAGCCAAAGAACAGGATTTTGAAGACAACTGTGTCGTTCTGTGGAAATGCATTCTGAACGATCCCAGTGTTCAGAAAGTGGGACGGCGCGGCCAGAAGCAAAAAGGCGTTGACCTTTACGGATATCGCGACAGGAAGCGAGATCAACTGGTCGGACTTCAGTGCAAGCTGAAAACTGGCAACCGAAAACTGACTGAGAAGGAGGTCCGCGACGAATTCAACCAGGCGCTGACCTTCGAACCAACCCCTACCGAATACTACATCCTGACAACGGCTGACGACGATCAAAAGCTCCAGGCTCTTGCAAGGAAGCTTGCGGCAGAGCAAGCAAAAAAGGGATTACACATAGCCTTTTACATTTGGGGATGGGGAACTATTTCCGATGAAGTCGCGAAGCATCCACAGGCCTTGGACGCGTTCGATCCCACCTTTGGCACTCATTCAAAAATGCTTTTGGAAGGGCAGGAGAAAAACACCTCTGTCCTTATGGATATTGGGGCATCGCAGAGCCGGAGTTTCCATGAAATGGAACGACGACTGATACGCATTGAAACATCGGTCACTGAACGACAGTTGGGAGGACCAACAGCGCAAACTGCTCTGGTCGAACTTCATTTCGACAGGCAGATTGACGGATATCGTGAGATGGCAAATGGGGGTAAGCCCAAAGAGGCGCTTACTCTCTTTGAACAGCTACTAGATCAGGTCAAAGAGGAGGCTTCGGGACGAATCCTTTTCCGCATAAAGGCGAATATTGGAAACTGTCTTCTGAAAGTTGGTCGGATCGACGATGCTGCCGATATGCTGCTCGATGCTTATGATCACGCTCCGGATGAGCCCAAGGCTCTCCCGAACATGGCGCTTGGTCTCCTCCTCAAGGGCAGGTGGGAAGAGGTTCTTGAGCTAGGCCGGAAAAACCTGATCGACGTTGAAGCAGACGAGTATCTTTCTGCCAATGTTGTACAAGCGGCGAAAAACGATCCCGCTATTGTCGATCCACTTGCGCTGATACCACAGCAGCATCGAGAGAAACCTTCAGTGGCGGTCGCTCATGTCGAGTTTTTGCGTAGCAGGAACGCTCCCGATTGGCAAAAGACTGCGCGTGCTGCGTTCGAGAAATTCCCTGAGGAGCACTATCTACGGCAGTTCGTTGCAGAGGCCGAGCTGGATGAAGCCACGACTGATCCAGATTTCTCCCGAACCGGCATATTGACCGCCAGTGTACGGTCGAAGGTTGAGAATGCTGCGGACGTCCTTCGGAGCATTTGGGACGATGCAAAGGCGGTTGATGGTGGCGCAACTGAAGAAGCGTTCGCCTGCTTAGCAAATCTCCTCCTTGCTCTTAGGATGTTAGGCCGTTTCGGCGAGGCAGCTGACAGGGCCCAAGAAGGCATAAACTATGGAGCCTCTTCGCCGGATTTCGTTCTCAGAGCGGCCATCGTTGCGCTGGAATTGGGGTCATCGAACCTCGATCTGGGAGCGCTTCTTCCAAAACTGGAAGAGTCTCCGAGCAAGCAATTGCTCCAGAGCCAGTTCCTTCTGGCAACAGGGAACTGGAAAGAGCTTGGTGCATATACAGATGAGGATGTTGCAAAACTTCCTGAGGCGGAGAGGTTGCCCTTTGGCGTCGCGACTCAACTGGCACGTATTGCAAATGGACCAAAGGAAGATGTTGCCGCTGGACTTCAGCTAGTTCTTGATACCGCCCCTGATGATCTGCGCGGCCTGACCGTGATTGCCGACTTTGGCATGATGCTTCAGCAGGAGCAGATCGCCGACATGGCATATGAGAAAGCCAAAAGCCTTGTTGGAGAACACACACACTATTCCGGCCGTCATATGCTCGCAAAGCATGCTCGGAGACGCCATTTCTGGAGCGATGTTGTCGACCTCTCATTGGGCTACGTTGATCTGCAGCTAGACAGCCCTGAGCTACGAGACCTGGCAATGGCCTTGGCGAATGAGCGACCGCCACGTCAAAGGGGGGTTAACTTCTTCAAGAGCCTTCCTCGCCTTATCCGGCAATTACCACTGTACCGTCACGCCGAGGGTTTCCTTCAGCACGCTCGCGGCGACTTGAAGGCCGCAGAGGAGTGTATGCGGGACGCCCTTCCGGGCAAGCGGGCCGACGATCTTCTTCTCTTGCTTTCCATATTGAGGGAAGGAGGAAGAGATACCGAGGCGGAAGAACTGCTCCGCAATTTATCGATCAGCGAGGTTATCGGCGTCCCTTCTTACCTAATGGCAGTCGCTCAGGAACTGCTTGGGGTCGGAAGGACCGAGGAGGCCCTTAAGCTCGGGTACGATCTGGCGCGGACACATCGAAACGATCCCGATGTGGCGCTGAAGTATTCAGGCCTGATGTTTCGAGCCTTCGATAATGACGCGATACCGAGCGTATCCATCGTCGGGGAGGACACTGCTTTCCTTCTCGACAATAGCGACGATAAAAATCTCTGGTTCGTGATTGAAGGCGAGGAGGACAATGTCAGCGATGGCTTGCTGTCTCCAACACATCCATTTGCAGCGCAATCAATTGGGCACCCGGCTGGATACAGCTTCGAGATGATCCACAGCTTTCAGAAGCAGCAAAACTGGACCATCAAGGAGGTGAAACACAAGTATCTTTGGCTCTTTCACGAGATCATGGAGAATTTCGAAAACTGGTATCCAGGGGTCAACGGTATCAGTCGGTTTACGATGAAGGGTGACGATATCACTCCCGTCCTCGACCAGGTGAAAAAGTCCGCCGAAAACCTCAACCGCGTCGCTGAACTCTACACAGACAAACGAACGCCCTTGGCGTTGGTTGCCGCTCATCTCCACAGAGACCCGATTTGGTTTGTGGGTTATCTGCGGGGTATGGGACACGACATCCATACCTGCGTGGGGCAACCCGCCGAGCGGGCTGAAGCGCTATTAATCATAGAACGACACCGTGCCGCAGGAGCCGTCTTAGACACTTACACGGCGTGGACCGTTGCAGTTTTGGGGCTGTTCGGTGTTTTGAGGGACGTCTTCAATCGTGTCGTCATTCCCCGTTCCGTACTTCACGATCTGCAAGCGTTTTTGGGCGAGGAAGAGTTTAGCGAGCGCCAGTCGATGTCCATGGTATGGCGCGACGGTCAGTTCTATCGCCATATCCATACCCGGGAAGATTTCGAGGCACGACGCGATTTTGTGCGCGAAAAGATCGAACTGATCGAGAGGGAATGCCAGATCGTCGCGGTAGACGCACCAGCGTCCACCGATGGTCTGGCTGACAAACTTGCTGAGATGTTCGGTGCCGAGCCGCTCAACCCGGCGGCGGTCGCTGGCAATGATTATGTGCTGATTTCTGAAGATTACCATTACCGAATGTGGGCAGAGCAGCTGTGGGCGGCCAAAACAACATGGCTGCAGCCGATTATCGAATTCTCTCTTCGTGAGGGCGGCATCAATCCTGAACAGTACGCATCCTGGGTCGCTCAGCTTGCCGATCTTCAGCACGACTTCGTGTCACTCAATGGACCTACAATCTACACCTTGGCCGGTGATGGCCAGACCACGGACTGGGCGAAGATGTCGGCGGCGCTGAGATACATTGGTGGCCCAAGAGCTGACCTGAAATCGCATGCAGACACGATAGTCGACTTCGCAAATCTGGCGTTCGGTAAATTTCGAACGCCGCCTTTGCACGTCGAAAAGACCTTGGGAATGCTTCTGGAGAGCGTGGTCCGAGGACGTTCCGAGGAGTGCCATTATCTTCTCTGGTATATCTACAACAAGCTGCCAGGAAGGGCGCGCAGCTACCTCATCCAGTGGATGAAAGGCCACTTCCTGGACGCCACACCGGTCATCCAACTTCAGCGGCTGTTTCTCAGCGAGACCGCAGACATATCTGCGATGGCGATAATTCAAGGACTAGGTGCTGTCTCTCAAAACGTTCGAGCAGTGGAGGGACTGACTGGAATCTGAGTTGATTGTTGAACAGGTGGTCTGTCCCGCTAAGGGCAACCTCCAGCACTTAATGAGTTCTTAATTGTCGGATGCGATTTTGCCGTTTTGCGGAATAATCTCTAGGGCGGAAGGCAAAAATGGACAAGATGGACTGGGCGCTGTGGGCATTGAAGTATCTCAGAGATGCACGTGTCGCAGTTCACGAGGATTTCAACGACCTAATGAAAGAGATACCTCAGTATCATCGCGCACGGCTAGAGCATTGGTATTCGCCATGTAAGAACATTATCCAGTCTCTATATCACTTTTCGAGTGAGTTTGTCGAGAATCCCACAGTTCCTAGCGCCTCCTACGCGTCACCAGAGGATTTTGAGCGGAAGCTCAACGAGTATCGGCTGTTCGTCAAAGGCATGGAAGCCGAGTTGGAAAGCGAAGACAAAGCATATCGCGAATCCAATAACGTCGACGGACCTCCGTTTCTTGTCGGAAGTGCCCAAAGAATGGTCGAGCATCACCTTGCAACGATAAATTATGTGATCTCGAAGAGGCCAATCCCAGAAGATATCTCCCCAGAGGTTAGCGACGTCATGTTGGTAGCTGGCCTCGCGCGAAGATTTCACGAAGCAGTGTTGAGTTTGAAAACTCATCCCCACGGTGGGGAGATAATTCAGCCGAAGGACGAATGGGATTGCCAATATCTCTTTAGAGCAATCCTAGCATCGTATTTTGCCGATATTCGCGATGAGGAGTGGAATCCGTCCGTGGCGGGAACGTCAGCTCGTTGCGAGTTCTACCTGAAAAACATTCATACCATGGTGGAACTGAAGTTCGTCCGAAAATCTACTGACAATAAGAAGGTTAAACAAGAATTGGCGACTGACTTTTTAGATTATGGAGCTAATGATCGTGTGGAGCACGTTGTTTGCTTGGTCTATGATCCGGAATGTAAACTGAAAAATGCAACTGCATTGCAATCTGACCTCTCCACAGGGGTCAATGGGCTCTCATCCGTTACTGTCGTGGTCTCTCCACCACGAGACGTCTAATTTTCCTTACGTCTGTTCCTATGACTTGTAGCTTTGAGCATTCTAGGGATTCTGGATGTATTATTACAGTATTTTTCGCGTTCAAGATTTAGGAAATCTTGCTGCCCTATTCCCGGTACGTCTTTGCAAACGCGCGATTACTTTCAATCTTCATTGCTCGCAACTGGTCATCGAATTGACTCGGTTTCGAAGGAGCTATCCATTCTATTGGGATGCTTTCGAACAGATCGACTTGGGCGTCGTAAACGGAAGCAACTATCTCGCCAGCCGTTTTGCAGTCATCTCCCACCACTTCATCAAACTCGATAATTGACAGAGGGTCATTTAGTACCTCTACACCATCAGCCCACTGCCGAAAAATTGCCCCCTTAGCTCCTTCGCCTCCAAGCGTCCTAGAATTAACGCGCGTGTCGAACATGTTCGTGTGGCCATAATAGCCGCCCTGAAATTCCGGCGTTGAGGTCGGGGACTTGATCGGCTGATAGAGCCATACCACCGGCTTTGGGAGTACCAAGTTCGTTACAGGGTGGCTGACGTCGGACGCGTATCTATGCCCCTTCAGCGACAGCATGCCATGATTATCGCCACCGTGGAGATGAGACATCTCCACTGGATGTGGAAGGCCGCAGCCCTTTGAACAAAAGAAATCCGAAGAGATGTTAAACAAGAGCAGACCGTTTATCCTCAGCCCAAAACAACTGGGCATGGATGCAGAGATCATGCTGTCGTTTCCGAAAAGGTTGATGCCTGGCGACTGACTATCAAACACATAAACCGCAAGCATCCGATCCTTACGGCCCATTCGAGACGCGATATGAAAATTTGGATCAACTGCAATTGGGCTTTTCTCGATCATACCTCTAAGCAGCCAGACCCCGATGCGGACTTTATCCAGCCAATCGAGCAACTCGTCATATTGGCTCACATTTAGAGCCTCGCGCCGCTCCAGCGCCTCGATGATCGGCTTAATCCGAGCCTCTAGCTTCGAGAATGTGTTATTACAGTCATCACACGCCGGAGCGACAAAAGCTTGCCAAGCATAAGATATCGGAGCTTTGCCCTTTGTGTAATCGAGGCCCAAAGTTACTACTCGCTTCGGATCACCCGTCATCTCAAGCAGCCAGTACGGGACGACGTGCTCCCTGGTCTTGGAGTTGGGCGTCTTCCCGCAAAAAACACAGAACTTTCGCGATCTCGTCTCTGACATGGTTGTTGATGCTGTCCCTAGATGGCCAATACCCGATAAGCTTAGCGGTAACAGCTAAAACTCGTAAACAGCTGATGATCTTACATCGGCGAGATGCGCCGATCACACACTAAAGTTGTGGAATTTGACCATAGGTATCTCTGCTCAAACATATGTGGCGACGGCCCCGTATTTGCTCAGGGGTATGAGGCGAGGTGCTCAAATGAACGTGGCGACGGCGTCTGAAAAATCAGGATTTTCAATGCGCCTCTGTTCAGAGGTATGTGGCGAGCGGCATTTTCTCATATTTTAGACAAAATAGCGAGATTCCAGGCAGCGGATCCCTATTTCCATCGATCATTGCCCTCTTCTGGATTTTTTGTTCCATCCAACAAAAAATCCGACCAGCCGGTTAGGCTGATCGGATCATCAAGATTAAATTTTCGGCTATCGGGTCAGTTACAAACCCGCATACTCTCCGTATGCCAGCCGCCGTCATAGGAATTGGGAACGCGGCGGTCTTCGAACCAGCAGCGCGGCGGGGGCGGCGGTGGCGGTTCGTAGTAGCGGGGGCCGCCGTTGCCGTTGGCGATGGCGCCGCCGATCAGGCCGCCGATGACGCCTGCGGCGAGGCCGCCGGCAATCGCTGCGCCATCATTGTGGCGGCGATGTTCGCGGTAGGGCGGTGGGGGTGGCCCGCCACGGTCATAACCCCGGTCGTAGCGCGGGCGATAGGGATAGTCCTGCGCGGCAGCGGCGCCATAGGATGCAAAAATGCTGCCGGTGGCGACCAGCGCGGCAATAGTGGAAAGAATTATCTTTTTCATCGGGGGCTACTCCATAAGCCTGCTTCGGGAGATAGAGGCTCATTATGCCCGGATGATGGCACGGGACGGGTGAACGGCCTGTGAATATTTCATTTTCAAGCGGTTCATATTTTCCTGATTTCAGACTGCAGGGATCGCGGAAGATGCACGCTTTCCGCAATAAAAAAGCCCGGCGGACGGCCGGGCTTCTTGTCGAAATCCTTCGGTCGCGATCAGAACTTCACGCCGAGACCCACTTTCACAGTGTGCTGGTCGACATCGGTGTTGATACCGAAGATGTCCTTGTCGCTATAGTCGTTGTATCGATATTCCAGCCTGCCGAACACGTTGTCGGTGAAGGCATAGTCCAGACCCGCGCCGACGGTATAGCCGTTGAACGTGGTGCTGTCCTTGCCGGCTCCGGGCGTTTCGATGAAGCCGCGTGTCGCGGTCCAGCCAGCGGTGGCATAGAGCAGGGCGTGGTCGAAGGCATAGCCGACGCGGCCGCGAACGGAACCCTGCCAGTCGGTACCGATCTGCACGCCGGCATAGTCATTGTCGTTCCAGTTATAATCGACATCACCTTCGATGCCGAGCACCAGATTATTGTCGAACTGGTAATTGTAACCAACGAAGGCGCCGAGAATGCCGCCATCGAAATTATCCGAGGCGACCGGGCCGCCGGCCGAAAAATCGCCATTTGCCCAGCCCGCGCCGCCTTGAATACCAAGATAGGGGCCAGACCAGGTGAAGACCGGCAGGGTTTCCTGCGCGACCGGAGGTGCGGGCGTTTCGTAGACGGCATCCGCGGCCATTGCGGTGCTGGCCGACAGGGCCAGGAGTGACGTTACGATCAGCGTTTTCATCGTTTTTCTCCCTGAGCTGACTGACATCCATAGCATAGATTAGCTGCTTTTAATATGGGGCGGGGTTCGGCGGTTCCAAGAGGCGCTCGTGTCCTCCCGGCCTTGCTGCCGCCTTTGCCCCGGTTCGCGGCGTTTTATCGCCCCGCGATGCTGTTCTGATGCTGCGAACGCCTTCAGCCGCGTTTGGTTCCCTTTGGTGTTTCGTCAAAGGTTCGGAAAAGTGGTGGGCGGGTGTCACGCTTGGTTGTCTTGACAGCGGGGGACGCGACCATAGAGTTGTGGTTGACCACGGCGGGCCGGTGCTTTGCGCTGCGCCAGAAGCGGCATAAGCTGCGGCTGAGAGTACACCGTCGCGACCTCCCGGTGAGGGGGATCGTTGCGGGCGGAAAGGGCATGGGAGGATGAGTTCACATGAGGCTTTATTTTAGCGGAGGAGGGACGACGTGATTGTCGGAGCCGTTCTCAGCGCCATTCTTCTCCTCACCCTCATTGCGTTTCCGCGGCATCTCAAATCCGTTGTCATCTGCCTGTTGCTGATCTGGACGACCACCGCCGCCTTTGTGATTTATGACTGGCGGCGCGGCAACCAGCGGCTTGACCATATCGTCGCGACCGCCGGCTTCGACGCGGCCTGCCCGGATGCGGCATTGCCAATCCGCCTCAGCTTCCGCAACGACAATAATGTCGCGGTGCAGCGGCTGACCTATACGCTCGAAGGGTTCGAACCGGCCTTCCGCGCCTCGGTCACCTTCGATCCCTATCAGGTGAGCGAAAGACGGATCGAGGCCGGGGAGACGTTCGCGGCCTGCCGTTCCTTCAGGCTGCGCAACAATGAAAGGGTAGAGCCGCAACGTCTGGAATGGCGCGTTACCGTCATATCCGCAGAATTCGACTGAACGGTTCGACTGCTTCCGGCGATCACGGTATTTTGAGAATTTTCACTCCGGTGAGCGGCCGTCGTAAAACCCTTGCATCACAGTTGCTTCGGGCGGAAAGGTCAACTTCCATCGTCCGCGCCGGAACGGGTCGGGATGGTCGCTGACTTGTTTTCGTCCATTTGCGATGCCACTTCCCCCTTCATTCGATTGATGTCGCGGGTTGATGTTTTGCGTATTGTTTTGAAGTTTCTGAAAATAACGGCCATTGGCCTTGTCGCCCTGCCGGTTCTGGCGGGTGCGCATATGGGCATCGGCCAGCTGACCGGAAATTTCCACGAAGTCATTCCCGGCGAACTCTATCGTTCGGCCCAGCCGAGCGGCAAGGACATCGCGGCCTATGCCAAGGCCTATGGCATCAAGACGATCATCAACCTGCGCGATGAAAAGCGTGAAGGCTGGTATGAAGCCGAAAGCCGCGCGGCGAAAAACAATGGCATCCGGCTTGTCGATTATCCGCTGAGTTCAAGCGAAAAGGTCTCGGTGGAGGATTCGGAAACGCTGGCGGCCGTGCTGCGCAATGCGGAAAAGCCTGTTCTCATCCACTGTGAACATGGCGCCAACCGCACCGGGCTTGCCTCCGCCATCTATGTGGCTGCTGTGGCCGGCAAGGGCGAGGCGGCAGCCGAGTTTCAGCTTTCGCCCTATTACGGGCATGTGCCGATCCCCGGAATCGGGCGTTATGAAATGTACCAGTCATGGGATGATTTCGAGGAAACCATCGGGTTTTGAGGGTTGCTTTATGCTCGACGTCATCCTCGGCCCTGTGCCGAGGATCCAACCACTTTGCGTCCGATACATAGGCCGCAGATGCTCGGGGCAAGCCCGAGCATGACGGCAGAGGGGCTATTGGCCGCAGAGCGCCTTAATAATCCCCGCCGCTTTCCTTGATCACCTTCGTCAGGCTGCCCGTCGCCGGGAAAAGCGGGATGAGGCAGGCCTGGAGCGCATGGTAGATATCGCCCTTGCCTGGGAATAGCGTGTGGGCGGGAACCAGATCTTCCGTCAGTTCCTCATGCCAGCCGCCATTGGCATGGTCGATGAAGTTGTTGGCGATGGTGCTCCAGATGCGACGATAGCTGTCTTCGTAGAAGCCATCCGCCGGCAGGTTCTCGTTGAGGAAATGGGCCGCACCCGCCGCCTCGGACATGGGCCACCAGAGCTTTGCCCGCTTGTCGGGATTGTCATTCCAGTCCAGCGTATAAAAGAAGCCGCCCTTTTCCCGGTCCCAGCCCAGCGCCATGGACTGCACGAAGAGGGATTTGGCCGCGACAGGCATCCAGTCGTGGCGGCGTTCGCCCAGTATCCACAATTGCAGGATGAGGCGCGCCCATTCCAGCCAGTGACCGGGGGTGGAGCCGGAGGGGCGGAACATTTCGTTGCCGCGATAGTCCTTGTCCAGCGTCCAGTTGTCGTCGAAATGCTCGGGCACGCGGAAATCCAGCTCGCCGGCGCGGCGGCGGATGACGAGATCGGCGATGCGTTCGGCCTTGCTGAGATAGTTATTGTCGCCGGTCACCTCATAGGCGGCCATCAGCGCTTCGGTGAGGTGCATATTGGAGTTCTGGCCGCGATAATTGTCGATGGGCGACCAGTCGCGATTGAATTCCTCGGCGATGGCGCCATGTCTTTCTTCCCAGAAACGACTTTCCAGCACTTCGGTAATATCAGCCAGCATCCGGTCGGCCAGCGGGTGGCCGACGGTCTTGGCGGAAGAGGCGGCCAGAAGCACGAAGGCATGGCCATAACCCTGCTTGGTGGCGTCCACTGGGCCGGCATCGTTCACCTGCCAGAAATAACCACCATGTTCGCCATCGCGGTGCTTGTTCCAGAGATAGGTCATGCCGTGATCGACGATATCGCCGCAGCCCGGGCGGCCAAGCAGGTGGCCGATGGAGAAGCAATGCACCATGCGCGCGGAGGCATGGATGCCGCGCACGGGATCGTTTGCCTGCAGCGGCGCGCCCTTGGCATCGAGATCGAAGAAACCGCCGGCGGGATTGAGGGCGCGATACTGGAAGAAGTCGAAAAGTCCCTCGGCCTGTTTCACCAGCCACTGGCGGTGCCAGGGCAGGGTATTCCAGTTGCGGCTGTTGTGATCGTCTTCGGGCATTGCGTCCTCCATGCGTTTGCTGCTTCGGCTTATATCCTTGCCGTATAAACCTGTCATCTGTCAGCGATATTTCGTAACGTGACGCAACGACGCAAAGCCATGCCTGTCCCTTGAAGATATATTGACATAAACATATCTTTATGTGACTTGACGACTTGCGATCTTGCAAATCGAAATGAGGAGTGTGCCCGTGTTTGACGATCTGTTTGGCCCTGAAGGGGCAAAGCGCGACGGCGCGGAAATTTTCAAGGCGCTGCGCGAAGCTGCCAGCGAACGTATCCTCATTCTCGACGGTGCCATGGGCACGCAGATCCAGGGTCTGGGTTTTGACGAAGACCATTTTCGCGGCGACCGTTTCATCGGCTGCGCCTGTCACCAGAAGGGCAATAACGACCTTCTGATCCTGACCCAGCCCGACGCCATCGAAGAAATTCACTACCGCTACGCCATGGCGGGTGCGGATATTCTCGAAACCAACACGTTTTCGTCCACGCGCATCGCGCAGGCCGATTACGAGATGGAAAATGCGGTCTACGATCTCAACCGCGAAGGGGCGCAGATTGTCCGCCGCGCCGCCCAGCGCGCCGAGCGCGAAGACGGCCGCCGCCGTTTCGTGGCCGGCGCCATCGGCCCGACCAACCGCACGGCCTCTATTTCGCCTGACGTGAACAATCCCGGTTACCGCGCCGTCACCTTCGACGATCTGCGCATTGCCTATGGCGAGCAGATCGACGGCCTGATCGACGGCGGTGCCGATATCATCCTCATCGAGACGATTTTCGATACGCTGAACGCCAAGGCGGCGATATTCGCCTGCGAGGAGCGTTTCGAGGCCAAGGGCATCCGCCTGCCGGTGATGATCTCAGGCACGATTACCGACCTCTCCGGCCGCACGCTTTCCGGTCAGACGCCTTCGGCGTTCTGGAATTCGGTGCGTCACGCCAACCCCTTCACCATCGGCCTGAACTGTGCGCTTGGTGCGGATGCGATGCGTCCGCATCTGCAGGAACTGTCTGACGTCGCCGATACCTTCGTCTGCGCCTATCCCAATGCCGGCCTGCCGAACGAATTCGGTCAGTATGACGAAACGCCTGAGATGATGGCGCGGCAGGTGGAAGGCTTCGTGCGCGACGGTCTCGTCAACATTGTCGGCGGTTGCTGCGGTTCGACGCCCGAGCATATCCGGGCGATTGCCGAAGCGGTCAAGGATTACAAGCCGCGCCCGATTCCCGAGCACAAGCCCTTCATGTCGCTTTCCGGCCTTGAGCCCTTCGTGCTGACCAAGGACATTCCCTTCGTCAATGTCGGCGAACGCACCAACGTCACCGGCTCGGCCAAGTTCCGTAAGCTCATCACCGCCGGTGATTACACGGCGGCTCTCGCCGTTGCCCGTGACCAGGTGGAAAACGGTGCACAGATCATCGACATCAACATGGATGAAGGCCTGATCGATTCCGAAAAGGCGATGGTGGAGTTTTTGAACCTCATCGCCGCCGAGCCTGACATCGCCCGCGTGCCTGTCATGATCGACTCGTCGAAGTTCGAGATCATCGAAGCAGGCCTGAAATGCGTTCAGGGCAAGCCCATCGTCAACTCGATTTCGCTGAAGGAAGGCGAGGAGAAGTTTCTCCAGCAGGCGCGGCTCGTTCACAATTACGGTGCGGCGGTCGTCGTCATGGCCTTTGACGAGGTCGGACAGGCCGATACCTATCAGCGCAAGGTGGAAATCTGCTCGCGTGCCTACAAGCTGCTGACCGAAAAGGCCGGCCTGTCACCGGAAGACATCATCTTCGATCCGAACGTTTTTGCGGTGGCGACGGGTATCGAAGAGCACAATAATTACGGCGTTGATTTCATCGAGGCCACCAAGACCATCCGCGAAACCATGCCGCTCACGCATATTTCCGGCGGTGTTTCCAACCTGTCCTTCTCCTTCCGCGGCAACGAGCCGGTGCGTGAGGCGATGCATGCCGTGTTCCTCTACCACGCCATTCAGGTTGGCATGGATATGGGCATCGTCAATGCCGGGCAGCTTGCGGTTTACGACAATATCGATGCGGAACTGCGCGAGGCCTGCGAGGACGTGGTGCTGAACCGCCGCGACGACGCGACGGAGCGTCTGCTCGAGGTGGCTGAGCGTTTCCGCGGCACAGGCGCCAAGGACACCAAGGTGCAGGACCTCTCCTGGCGCGAACTTCCCGTCGAGAAGCGTCTGGAACATGCGCTGGTCAACGGTATCACCGATTTCATCGAGGCCGATACGGAAGAGGCGCGCCAGAAGGCGGAGCGTCCGCTGCACGTCATCGAAGGGCCGCTGATGGCCGGCATGAATGTGGTCGGCGACCTCTTCGGTTCGGGCAAGATGTTCCTGCCGCAGGTGGTGAAATCCGCCCGCGTGATGAAACAGGCCGTGGCCGTGCTGCTTCCTTACATGGAAGAGGAAAAACGCCTCAATGGCGGGTCTGAGCGTAGTGCTGCCGGCAAGGTGCTGATGGCAACCGTGAAGGGCGACGTGCACGATATCGGCAAGAACATCGTCGGCGTCGTCCTCGCCTGCAACAATTACGAGATCATCGATCTTGGCGTGATGGTGCCGACGACGAAAATCCTTGAAACGGCTATTGCCGAAAAGGTTGACGTGATCGGCCTTTCGGGCCTCATCACGCCATCGCTGGATGAGATGGTGCATGTGGCGGCCGAAATGGAGCGGCAGGGTTTCGACATTCCGCTTCTGATCGGCGGCGCAACGACGAGCCGCGTGCATACGGCCGTGAAAATTCATCCGCGCTACGAGCAGGGTCAGGCGATCTACGTCACCGATGCTTCGCGCGCGGTCGGCGTCGTGTCGGCACTTCTCTCCGCCGAGCAGAAGCCCGCTTATATCGATGGCATTCGCAGCGAATATGCCAAGGTGGCGGAGGCCCATGCCCGCAACGAGCGCGAAAAGCTGCGCCTGCCGCTTTCCCGTGCCCGGGAGAATGCGCACAAGATCGACTGGTCGAGCTATAGCGCCGTCAAGCCGCAGTTCTTCGGCACCAAGGTGTTCGAAACCTACGATCTTGAGGAGCTTTCCCGTTACATCGACTGGACGCCGTTCTTCCAGACCTGGGAGTTGAAGGGCCGTTTCCCGGCGATCCTCGAGGATGAAAAGCAGGGTGAAGCGGCGCGTCAGCTTTATAGCGATGCGCAGGCCATGCTGAAGAAGATCATCGAGGAGAACTGGTTCCGGCCACGCGCGGTAATCGGGTTCTGGCCCGCCAATGCGGTGGGCGACGATATCAGGCTGTTCACGGATGAGAGCCGCAAGGAAGAGCTTGCGACCTTCTTCACGCTGCGCCAGCAGCTTTCCAAGCGCGACGGTCGTCCCAATGTGGCGCTGTCCGACTTCGTGGCGCCTGTCGATAGCGGCGTTGCCGATTATGTCGGTGGTTTCGTGGTGACGGCGGGTATCGAGGAAGTGGCGATTGCCGAGCGTTTCGAGCGGGCGAATGACGATTATTCGTCCATCCTCGTCAAGGCGCTGGCCGACCGCTTTGCGGAAGCTTTTGCCGAGCGCATGCATGAGCGCGTCCGCAAGGAGTTCTGGGGTTATGCGCCGGACGAAGCGTTTGCCGGCGACGAGCTGATCGGCGAGGCCTATGCCGGTATCCGCCCCGCGCCCGGCTATCCGGCCCAGCCCGATCACACCGAAAAGAAGACGCTGTTTGCCCTGCTCGACGCCACCAATGCGGCGGGCGTGGAACTGACGGAGAGCTATGCCATGTGGCCCGGCTCGTCGGTGTCAGGCCTCTATATCGGCCACCCCGAGAGCTATTATTTCGGTGTCGCCAAGGTGGAGCGCGACCAGGTGCTGGATTATGCCCGCCGCAAGGATATGCCGGTGGAAGAGGTGGAGCGCTGGCTCGGGCCTGTTCTCAACTACGTGCCGACGAATGCTGCCGAGGAAATCGACAGCGCTGCGTGAGGTTTCACTCATCGTCGTTGAAATAAAAAAGCGCGGGTTTTGCCCGCGCTTTTTTTGTTAACTGTTGAACTTACGACCTTAACGCCGCCAGTTCCTCGATGCCGACATGGCTCTCGATCTCGCTGCCGCGCAGATAGAGGTAGAGGCCGATCGCGAAGGCGAGGATGGCGATGAAGACCAGATACCAGGCATGGGCCATCGGATTGATCGCAAGCGCCGTCGTCACGCCGATCGGCGTCAGCCCGCCAAAGACGGCATAGGAGACGTTGTAGGCGAAGGAGAGGCCAGAGAACCGGACCGATGCCGGGAAGGCGCGAACCATGACATAGGGCACCGCACCCGCCATGCCGACCGAGAGGCCCATCACGCCATAAAGCACGAACATGGTCTGAAGCGAGGTGCCGGCGTAGCTGTAGAAGGTGAAGGTGGCGATGCCGAAAAAGATGCTCGCGCCCATGAAGAAGAGGCCGGAGCCGATACGGTCGATCAGGGCGCCGGCGATGATGACGCCGAAGATCAGGAACAGCGTGCCGAAGCTGGTGCCGGCGAGCGCCTGCGTCGGGGTGTAGCCATAGAGCTTCTGCAGGAAGGTGGCGGTCATCAGCGTCGTGACGACGATGGCGGCCGACAGAACCCATGTCAGCAGAGCGGAGATGATCACGCCACGCATATGGTGCTTCAGTACCAGCCCGAGCGGCAGCTTGTCCGTCAGCGATTTTGACTTCTTCATCTCCATGAAGATCGGCGTTTCTTCCAGCCAGCGGCGCAGATAAACAGCGATCAGGCCGAAAATGCCGCCGAGCAGGAAGGGAATGCGCCAGGCGTAACCGGCCACGTCTTCCGGTGTGAAGAGCGAGTTGATGGCGAAAGCGATTAGCGAGCCCAGCATGATGCCGAAAGAGAGGCCGGATGTGAGAAAACCGCAGGCAAGCCCGACGCGGCGGAACGGCACGTGTTCGGCAACGAAGGTCCAGGCCCCCGGTACTTCACCGCCGATGGCAGCACCCTGCAGCATGCGCAGGATGATGAGCAGGATGGGGGCGGCGACGCCGATGGTGGCGTAGGTCGGCATCAGCGCCATGCCCAGCGTGGAGAGGGCCATCAGCAGGATCGAGAAGGCAAAGACGCGCTTGCGGCCATAACGGTCGCCATAATGCGCGAGAACGATGCCGCCCAGCGGCCGCACCAGATAACCGGCGGCGAAGATGCCGAAGGTCTGGATCATCACCAGCCAGTCGGGCATTTCCGGCGGGAAAAACAGATGGCCGATGACAGTCGCGAAAAATACGAAAATGATGAAGTCGTAAAATTCGAGCGCACCGCCCAGGGCCGAAAGACCGAGAGTTTTGTAATCCTGGCTGTTGAGTGGCCGGGCTGCTGCCGGTGTGGTGGTGGGAGACATGAAGCTGCTTCTTTTCTAAATTACGTATTACTTATGGGCATGCGGCAAGCGCAGCGCGATTTCAAGCCTTATCGATGTTCAATCGCTCAGGTATTTCGAGGGACGGTCGAGGAAGCGTCGCAGGAAGCTGATGTTCTCCAGCTCGTCATAGAGGCGCTCGGTGACGCCATCCTCATCGAAACAATAAATCGTCGCCTCGGGAATGGCCAAGAGCACCGGTGAATGGGTGGCGATGATCAACTGGCCGCCACTATCGGCGGCGTCACGGATGAGGGCCGCCAGTTCGAGCTGTTTTTGCGGCGAAAGCGGGCTTTCCGGTTCGTCGAGAAAATAGAGGCCGGCGCCATGGACCCGCCGGTGCAGAATGTCGAGAAAACCCTCGCCATGCGACCGCCGGTCTATGGCATTGTTCCTGATGATCCCGCGAAACGTCTCCGGAGTTTCCTCGGGAAAGTCTTCGCCTTTTTTCAGAGCCTTCTCCCGCTCCCAGCGAAAATCGTCCAGCGCCTCCTCATTCTGGCGACGGACATAACCGAGGACATCTTCCGCGCGCAGGAACATGCGAATCTTCGGATATTTCTTACGGGCGAAATAGAAAGACTTCGCCACGGTCTCGGCATGCTGGAGATAGAGGTCGCCGGCCACCTGGCCGTGATTGCCGATGGCATAAGCCGTCATCCCCGCCGCCAGCCCCTCCAGCAGCGTCGATTTGCCGGAGCCGTTATTGCCGGCAAAAAAGGTGATTGGCGTCTTGAATTCGAGGCGTTCCAGATGGCGCAGCGCCGGAACCGAGAAAGGGTAATCATCCCTCCCGCCCGTGCTTTCCTTCATGGTTACGCTGTCGAGAAACAGCATGTCGCAGTCCTTGCCAATATCCATCCTGTGCGGAGGTGGTGAGCCTCGGCGCGTCTTGGAGACCCGAGGTGTGTCAGTAGGACTGCAGTTTAACGTGGTCTGCGGCCTGCGCCAATGGCGCCGGACTGTTCGGTCTCAATTCGGCTTTGCAGGGCTATATTTCTTAGTGTATTATAAAATAATAATTCATAACTTGTAATATAGTATGATTTCGTATATACGATTGGACATAATAACTATTGTGTAATTAAAAGACTAAACCAGATATATACTCCGTATTAATACAGTGATGTCAATCGTCATGCATTCTCATTGCTGTTGTGGGGAATGGATGAATTACATTGCACTATTTTCCGCCGTGACCCTTTTTTCCGCGATATTCGCGAGTGGGGCAGAGGCGCGGAAGGTTCGATTATTTGCCATACCCGGATTTGGCGGCGGTGAGACGATCGATCTCGTCTATGATCTGCCGAACACTCCAGCTTTCCTTCGGGACGGGAATGCCCTCGATCTCGGTTATCTGAACGGTAGCACGAGCGGCTATGTTCTGTATAACGGCGACCGTTATACCAAGCTCAGCCATGCGGATATTGCGAGCCTGAAGGCGACGCTTGGTTTTGATCCAACGACCAAACACCGCATGGAACGGGCAGCCCGTGACGAGCAGAACAGCCGCTGGGGCTTCGTGATTTTCATCGCCGTGCTCGTGGTCGGCTTTTTTGTGTTCATCCACAAGGGGCTACAGATCATACGGTGGTTTGCGCGGTCACTGACGACACCAGCCGTCACTGACAGTGGCTCGGCGGACGCCGTGTCCGACCCGCTGGAAATTCGCAAGAAACAACTGTTGAACCGCCAATGGAGCGACAGCGAGGCGAATCCCGGCGCACGTGTGCCTGCACCTTCTTCAGGGCAGGCGCCTTCCCGGGCCAGCGCTCCTGTCCGGGCTTTCGGGCGCAGGAACGCCTGAGACTGACCCGGCTCCGACCGCGAACTGCCGCAGGACCCGGACTATTCGAACCGGTCTATGATGCTGATGCCGCTTTCCCTGAAGCTATCCATGGCGGGCAGGGCGGTTGCGGCCTCTGAAAGCGTGATGTGGCGGCCGATCAGTTTTTCCGGCGCGAGCTTGCCACTTTCGATCATGGCCAGCATGTCCTCGTAACGCCACGCCTGCATGCCGTGGCTGCCGTAGATTTCCAGCTCATGGGCGATCACCCGGGCCATGGGAATGGCGGGCATGGCATGGTCAGCGAGCATGAGGCCCACCTGTACATGACGTCCACGCCGGCGCAGGTTGCTGATGGAGTTGCAGCAGGTCTGCGGGTGGCCAAGGGCATCGACCGAGACATGCGCACCGCCGCCTGTCACCTCGCGCACGGCTTCGGCAACATCGGCAACCGTGCGGCTGTTGATTGTCGCGGTCGCGCCGAGCTGCCGAGCCATCTCAAGCTTGTCTTCGGCGATGTCGATGGCGACGACCTGCGCGCCAAGACCAGCGCCGATCATGATGGCGGAGAGGCCGACGCCGCCGCAGCCATGAACCGCCAGCCATTCGCCGCCCTTCAGGCGTCCCTGATCGGTCACGGCACGAAAGGAGGTGGCGAAACGGCAGCCAAGACCAGCGGCGGTGGCGTAGCTCATCGATTGAGGCAGATGCACGAGGTTCTGGTCGGCATAGTCGATGGCGACATATTCGGCGAAGGAACCCCAATGGGTGAAGCCGGGCTGGAACTGTGCTTCGCAGACCTGCTGGTTGCCGGAACGGCATTCATGGCAATGGCCGCAGCCGGACACGAAAGGAACGGTAACGCGGTCGCCGGTCTTGAAGCGGGTGACGTGTCTGCCGACTGCGGCGATGACGCCGGCAAATTCATGGCCGGGGACGTGCGGCAGGCGAATATCCGGGTCATGCCCCATCCAGCCGTGCCAGTCGCTCCGGCAAAGGCCGGTCGCTTTCACCGCGATGACGACACCGCCATCGGTCGGTTCCGGATCGGGCAGGGATGCGACTACTGGGGTTTCGCCGAATCGTTCGTAATAAAGCGCGCGCATCATGGCCTCACATCGTTGGTATGCAGGTTCGAAGTGATACCTGCTCTACCATCGCCAGCAAAGGGGCGAAGCGGTTTTGCATCCGGGAAGATGATTCAGTCCTTGATGACCATCAGGTCGCCGGCCGCGAATTTCAGTGTCACCGGCTCACCGACGGCGGGTGGTGCGGTGCCGGGATCGTTGAACATATCAAAAGACAGGGTCGAGCCGCCAAGATCGAGACGGGTGCGGATGACCGAGCCAAGGAACTGGCTGGAGGTGACCGTGCCGGAAATGGCGACATCGCCTTTCGCGTCGTTGCCGAGCGAGCCCGCTTCCGGTCGCAGGGCGAGAGTGATTTTTTCGCCGTTCGCCGCATTGACCGGCTTGTGGAGGGTGATCTGCTGCTCTCCGACACGGATGGTGTTGGAGGAGGAATCCACGATGATCGCGTCGATGAGGTTGAGCGTACCGACGAAGGAGGCGACGAAGCGCGTCGCGGGCTTGTTGTAAATATCGAAGGGCGTGCCGATCTGGTCGGCGCGGCCGCCATTCATGACGACGATACGGTCAGAAATCGACAGGGCCTCTTCCTGATCGTGGGTCACGAAAATGGTGGTGATGCCGAGTTTCTGCTGAATCTGGCGGATTTCCTCACGCAGTGAGACGCGGATTTTGGCGTCGAGCGCCGAAAGCGGCTCGTCGAGCAGAAGGACTTCCGGCTTGGGGGCCAGAGCGCGGGCAAGCGCCACGCGCTGCTGCTGGCCGCCCGACATCTGGTAGGGGTAACGGTCGGCCAGATGTTCCAGATGGATGAGCTGGAGCATTTCCTTTACGCGCTCATCGATCTCGGCTTTCGGCTTGCCGGCGACTTTGAGCCCGAAGGCGACGTTCTCGTAGACATTCATGTTCGGGAACAGCGCATAGGCCTGAAACACCATGCCGATATTGCGCTGGTTTGGTCTCAGCGTCGTCTGGTCCTTGCCATTGATGACGATCGATCCGCCAGTCGGGATTTCAAAGCCGGCGATCATGCGCAGCACGGTGGTTTTGCCACAGCCCGATGGTCCAAGAAAGGAGACGAACTCGCCCTTTTCGATGGCCATGTTGAAATCATGCACGACCTGCACGGAGCCGAAGGATTTCTTGATATTGCTAAGTGTCAAAAAGCTCATGAAAATCTTGTCCTCAGGCCTTGGGAGGCGCGCCCTTCTGGTAGCGTGAAACGAGTTGGATCAGACCCAGGCAACCCCAGGTGATGCCGAAGGAAATCACGGCAAGGGCCGCCGGTTCATAGGCGCGGTTGGCGCCGAGCAGCTGCATATAGGGGCCGAAGGCCGGGCGGTTCAAAAGGGCCGCCATGGTGAATTCACCGATGACGATGGCGAAGGTCAAAAACGCGCCCGAGAGCACCGCGACCAGAACATTGGGCAGGATGATGCGCGACAGGATGGTCGTCCACCCTGCGCCAAGGCTTTGCGCTGTTTCCGTCAACGTCGAGACGTCGATGGTTCTGAGACCGGTGTCGACGGCGCGGTACATATAGGGCAGGGCAAGCGTGGCATATCCGAACATCAGAAGAAGGTTTGTGCCGAAGGTCGTGCCGGTCAGCGGCAGCCAGCTCGAGGTGTTGTAGAGACGGATGTAACCGAACACGATGACGATGGCCGGGATAACCAGCGGCAGAAGAGTAATGAATTCGATATAGGGCCGCAGGCCCGGCAGTTTCAGACGCACCCAATAGGCCGTTGGCACGACCAGCAGAACGCCGAAGACGATGGTGAACAGCGCCATCACGACGGAATAGCTGAAGGTCTCCTGAAAACGCGGATCGGTAAGCACCTTTGCATAGGCGTCGAAGGAATATTCGCCGCGCCGCATTTTCAGCGAGAAGTTGGTCATGCCGATCAGCGGCAGGGCGAAATAGAGCAGGCCGAAAATCAGCGCGCCCCAGGCGAAGAAACGCTTCATTTCAGCCACCTTTCGCTGCGGGCGCGCAGCCAGATATAAAGTGCATTGGCGATGCCGGTGACGACGATCATGCCGAAGGCGAGCGCGTAACCGAGATGCGGATTGCCGAGAACGTCGCCGCGGATTTGCGCGAAAAGCAGGATCGGCACGATATTGAGCGAGGAGCCGGTGAGCGCGATTGCCGTGGCCACCGCGCCGAAGGCATTGGCAAACAGCAGCGACATGGTGCCGAGCAGCGACGGCAGCAGGATGGGGAAGGCCACCATGCGCCAATATTGCAGGCCGGTCGCCCCGAGGATTTCCGCCGCCTCGCGCCATTCGCGCTTCAGCCCGTCAAGCGCGGGCGTGATGATGAGGATCATCAGCGGTATCTGGAAGAACAGATAGGTGACGGTGAGGCCCCAGAAAGACAGGATGTTGAAGCCCAAAAGCCTGAGATCAACGCCGACCTGCGTCTTCAGAAAAACGGTAAGCAGGCCGACCGGACCGAGCGTGGCGATGAAGGCAAAGGCGAGCGGCACGCCGGCAAATTGCGAAGCGACGCCGGAAAAGGTGAGAAGCGGGCCGCGGATGCGCTGCGGCAGGCCACCCAGCACCACGGCTGCGGCCACGGCAAAGCCGATCAGGCAGCCGAGCGCTGCCGAGGCAAGGCTGATCTTGATCGAAATCCAGTAAGCGGCAAGGATCGATGAGGTGAAAAGCCCGGCAATATTTTCCAGCGTGAAGCTGCCATCCGTCTGCTGAAACGCGCCGATGACGATCTTCATCGTCGGCATGATCAGAAACAGCAGAACAAAAACGGCAAAAGGCAGGACGCCTATCCAGTGAAGCGGCAACTTCCTGCCCGCATCGGATGGTCCGCCGGTGTTGGTTGATGGCATGCCTTGTCCCCAAACGCCGTTTTTAAAACGGTCTGTCTATTAAGGTCTTAATTATAAAAGAGGCACCCCGGCTTTTGACCGGCCGGGGTGCTTTTTCAACAGTTTACTTCACGTTCGCGCCGACGACTTTGTCCCAGCCGCCTGTGACGGCAGCCTTGTTGGCGTCCACTTCCTCGAGCGTCGGGAAGATCGCCTTTTCATAGGCTGCTGCCGGCGGCAGGCTGTCGATCAGTTCCTGCGGAACCTTGCCGGCCTTGACCATGGCGTTGAAGCGGATCGGGTGGCAATAGCCCTTCAGCCAGCCAAGCTGACCGTCGTCGGAATAGAGATGCTCCATCCAGAGCTTTGCAGCGTTCGGATGCGGTGCGTAGGCGGAAATGCCCTGAACGTACACGCCGGCGAGAACGCCCTTCTCAGGAACGACAACTTCCGTCGGCGGGTTGTCGTTCAGCGTCTTCTTCCAGGACAGCGCGTTATAGTCCCAGGCGATGATGATCGGGGTCGCACCCTGGGCCAGCGTGCCGGCCTTGCCGATGACCGGAAGGAAGTTGCCCGCCTTGTTGAGGTCGGCGAAATACTTCAGGCCGGCTTCACCGGCTTCCTTGCCAGACTTCGCACCGGTGGAAAGACCGGCGGCGAGAACGCCGAGGATCGCCTGGTTGGAGGCGCGCGGATCGCCGGCAAGCGCTACCTGACCGGAATATTCCGGCTTCTGCAGGTCTGCCCAGTCCTTCGGCGTGTTCTTGACGAGGTCCTTGTTCACGAACATCGACATGACGCCGTAATAGTCGCCGTACCAGTAGCCTTCCGGATCCTTCACATTGTCAGGAATTTCGTCCCAGGTGGAGACCTTGTAAGGCTGCAGCAGGCCTTCGGCCTTCATCTGCGGGCCGAAGGCGAGACCGACGTCAACGACGTCAGGAGCCTGTGGGCCCTTGTTGTCCTTGTTCGCCTTGATGGCTTCGACTTCATCGGCGGAGCCGGCGTCGGGGTTCAGCTCGTTGACGGTGATTTCCGGGTATTTTGCCTTGAAAGCGGCAATCACGTCGCCGTAACCACACCAGTCGTGCGGCAGCGCGACGGTGGTCAACATGCCTTCCTTCTTGGCGGCGGCGATCAGTTCGGCGCTCGGTTCAGCGGCGGCAATCGCGGTGGAGGCGATGACCAGCGCGGTGGTCGTAGCAAGCAGTCGGCGGCAGTGAGAGATCACTTTTTTCTCCTCTTCGTGTTCTCATATTGCGGACGCTGATACGGATTCTCGATGAAGCTAATGTGACGGCCAGATTACAAATTATTTATCCGGATTCCGCCACTTTACACTCGTTTTCCGCCACTATCAGGATTGTATGCCTGTAATTGCGGGAGTTGCCCGTTTTCGTCCGTTAGACCAGATGCGTTCCCCAGCTTGGTGTTTTCCCCTGTTTTATCGTGCTGGTGGCGATGACAGGTATCCAATCAGCGTGCGGCATCCGCGTCAAGTCGTATGCCGGCTATGCAAATTCATGTTCTTTCCGGCCTGCGGAACAGCCGTGTCTGTTCAAACAGGCCTTCCAGCGCGTTCATGCGTTCCTTGGTTTCATCCCAGGTGCCGCTCTGCACCGCCTCGATCAGGGCTTCGACCACGAACAGGGTGACAACGGAGGAATCCCATGCCGAGGGAGCCTCGATCCTGACGCGGAAAATGTGCAGCGCATGGCGCGCCACCGGCGATGTCCATTGATCGGTGAAGAGGATGATCTGCACGCCGTTGGCCTTGGCCACCTCGGCGAGCGTCGTCATGTCGTGCTCGTAGCGTCGGATGTCGAATATGACGAGCACGTCGCCGGCGCTCATGTTCAGCATATATTGCGGCCAGGCGCTGGAATTGGACGACATCAGCGTCGTCTTCGGGCGGATCACCTGCATATGGGTGAAGAAATATTCGGCAATCGCGCCGGTGATGCGCCCACCCACGAAATAGATACTGCGCTTGCGGTCGGAAAGCAGCGCGGCGGCATTGTCGAAGACAGCGGTGTCGAGATCACTCAGCGTATCGCGCAGATTGCCGGTAATGGCGTCGGCGAAGCGGTTGAGAATGTGCAGGCCGGGCGCATTGGTGGCCCAGCGGTCGTGTTTGGCGACGGGTCCGGAGATCGTTGCTTCCAGTTCCTGATGCAGATGCGCCTGAAATTCCGGATAGCCCTTATAACCGAGTTTCTGCACCATGCGCGCCACCGTTGGCGTCGAAACGCCGGCATTTTCCGCGATCGTGGTGATGCTGCCGAGGCCGGAGACGGGGTAGTTGCCGAGCAGGCTTTCCGCCAGCCGTTTTTCCGAACGGGTCAGCGCGCCGTAATGGGCATGGATGACATCCGACACGGTCGCCGTCGTGCTGCGCAAATTTTTCCCCTTTCCGGTCTTCTGCCGGTGCATGGCTAAAATAAACATCTGTGCCAGCTATCGAGTCAATGGGGAAAATGAAGAGAAAATTTCAAAATTCCATTTGACACTCGCAATAATGTGAAGAATTCTTTTCGTCATTGGCGGAACACGGGGTTTCCGGGTGGGGTTCGTGCATGACGGTGCGTTCACGGTTTTTCACAGAAGCGGAAGGGCAGGCCGTCGGCGTTGAGAATGCGGCGGCGAAAGGCGATGTCCTTCTTGTCTGCGAGCATGCCTCCGCCACCATCCCGCAGAAATACGGCACGTTGGGTCTTTCGCCGGAGGTGCTTTCGAGCCATGCGGCCTGGGATCCGGGCGCTCTCGCCGTTGCCCGGCTGCTTTCTGAAAAATTTGACGCCACGCTCGTCTACCAGCGGTTTTCGCGTCTCGTTTATGATTGCAACCGGCCGCCCGAATCGCCTTCCGCCATGCCGGTGAAAAGCGAGATTTACGATATTCCCGGCAATTTCGAGCTCAGCGAAGCGGAGCGGTTCGCCCGCACGTCAGCGCTTTATGTGCCGTTTCATGATCGGGTGAGCGAGATCATCGCTAAGCGGCAGGCGGATGGCCGCAAGGCGGTTGTGGTAACCATTCACAGTTTCACGCCCGTTTATCACGGCCGGTTCCGCGAGGTTGAGATCGGCATCCTGCACGATAGCGACAGCCGCCTGGCGGATGCGATGCTGGCGGGCGCCGAAGGATCTTCGCTCAGGGTCAATCGCAATGATCCTTATGGCCCGGAAGACGGTGTGACGCATACGCTACGGCTGCATGCGCTGCCGGACGGGCTTTTGAACGTCATGATCGAAATCCGCAACGATCTCATCGCCAATGAAGGAGATCAGGCGGCCATTGCCGGTTTTCTCCATGAGCTCATGGGGAAGGCGCTCTCATCGATTGACGGGTGAGGGAGCAAGGGCTGGCCGATGGTGAAAGCACCGGGGCCGGCCATTGAGACGAGACTGCCACCATTCAATAAAGCCGGAAAGGCGCGAAGCGGCAAGGGAACAGCAAGTGCGTGCGGCAGAGCGAGGGAAGCACCCGCGTGAAGCCGGAAACTGGGGCACAATCGGCCAATAACGGCTGACTGGCTTGTTTTTTTCTTATCAGGAGAGAAGGGCATGGACAGTTCATCATCAGGCGTCAGCTACAAGAAGGCTGATGCATCCTATTTCGAAAAACGCGGACTATCCCGTTATGCGGGCGTGTGGTCGCTGTGGTCACTCGGCGTCGGCGCGGTCATATCAGGGCATTTTTCCGGATGGAATTTCGGCTTTTCCACCGGCGGCTGGGGCGGCATGCTGGTGGCGGGCATCATCATCGCCATCATGTATCTCGGGCTGACATTTTCGATCGCGGAAATGAGCCCGGCCTTGCCGCATACGGGTGCGGCCTATTCCTTCGCCCGCACGGCCATGGGTCCATGGGGCGGGTTCATCACCGGACTTTGCGAGAATGTCGAATATGTGCTGACGCCGGCGGTCGTCGTCACCTTCATCACGGCCTATGTGAACTCCATTCTCGGCCTTGATCCGGCCTATTCACCCTTCGTGTGGATAGCGTTCTATCTGATCTTTCTTGCGCTCAATGTCTTCGGACTTGAGCTTTCCTTCAAGGTCACACTTGTTATCACACTGATTTCGCTCGCCGTTCTGGTGTTCTTCTGGATCAGCGCCATTCCCAATATCGATTTTTCGCGTTTCGCGCTCAATATCGGTGTCGGACCTGATGGCAAGGCGGTGGAGCTGCCGGAAGGTGGCGGTTCCTTCTTCCCCTTCGGTTTCTCGGGCGTTCTCGCCACGCTGCCTTTCGCGGTCTGGCTGTTCCTCGCCATCGAGCAGCTGCCGCTGGCGGCTGAAGAATCAGTCGATCCCAAACGAGACATGCCAAAGGGCATCATACTCGGCATGGTGACGCTGATGGTCTCGGCCTTCATGATCGTGCTGCTCAACCCATCCCTGCCGGGCGTTGGCGCCTTCCATCTCAGCTCCTCGCTCGAGCCGCTGCTTGATGGTTTCAAGGCGATCTACGGCGATGGCGGCGTGGTGGTACTGGGTCTCGTTGCCTTGACCGGCCTGATCGCCAGCTTCCATACGATCCTTTATGCGCAGGGCCGGCAGATCTATTCGCTGTCGCGTGCGGGTTATTTCCCGACCGTTCTGTCGATCACACACTCCAAATACCGCACACCCTATGTTGCCAATATCTCCGGCGCAATTGTCGGCCTCGCTGTCATGCTTGTCATCTGGTTCTCGCTGGGTGCGGAACAGGGCGGCAGCATCATCGGCAGCGTGCTTTTGAACATGGCAGTGTTCGGCGCGATGTTCTCCTACATCATGCAGGCGATTTCCTTCATTCTGCTGCGGAAAAACCTGCCGCATATCGAGCGGCCGTTCCGCTCGCCCTTCGGCATTCCGGGCGCGGTGCTGACTGTTATCATCGCCATCGTCACGCTGCTTTACCAGATCCAGGATCCAAACTTCACCAAGGGCGTGCTCTGGGTCGCCGTCTGGTTTGCCGTGGCGATCGCCTATTTTGCCTTTGTCGGACGCCATCGCCTCATCCTGTCGCCGGAAGAGGAATTCGCGATGGAGCACAAGCAGGCTGCGGTTACCGCAGCGGCTGCAAAGGCCTGATGCACAAATAAACGGGCGGCCGCATCCCGGCCGCCCGGTCGCCACAATAAAGGGAACGGACAAAATGACGAGCTACACATTCGACGCGCTAAAAATGGATGTCGCCGAGGGGCGCATCGACACGGTTCTGGCCTGCCTTGTCGACATGCAGGGGCGTCTGATGGGCAAGCGGTTCCAGGCGGAGTTCTTCGTCGAAAGCGCCTTTGAGGAAACCCATAGCTGCAACTATGTGCTTGCCACCGACATGGAGATGGAAACCGTTCCCGGTTACAAATCCTCCAGCTGGGAAAAGGGATACGGCGATTATGTGCTGAAGCCCGATCTTTCGACGCTGAGGCGGGTGCCCTGGCTGGAAGGGACGGCGCTGGTGCTGTGCGACGTGCTTGACCATCACACCCATGAGGAAGTGCCGCATTCGCCGCGCGCGCTTCTCAAAAAACAGGTGGCGCGGCTGGAGGCCATGGGGCTGAAAGCCTATATGGCGACGGAACTGGAGTTCTTCCTGTTCGACCAGACCTTCGATGCGGCGCGCGCCAGCGGCTACAGGGACCTGAACCTCGCCAGCGGCTACAACGAAGACTATCATATCTTCCAGACGACCAAGGAAGAGGACGTCATGCGGGCGCTGCGCAAGGGCCTGCAGGGTGCGGGAATTCCGGTCGAAAATTCCAAGGGCGAGGCGTCTCCCGGTCAGGCGGAAATCAATGTGCGTTATGCCGAGGCGCTGACCATGGCCGACCGGCACGCCATCATCAAGAACGCCACCAAGGAGATCGCCTGGTCGAAGGGCAAGGCGGTGACGTTCCTTGCCAAGTGGAACTACAATGCCGCTGGCAGTTCCTCGCATATCCACCAGTCGCTGTGGAGCCTGGATGGCAAGCCGGCTTTCCTCGACAAGGACGGCGAACACGGCATGTCGGATGTGATGCGGCATTATGTTGCCGGGCTTCTCGCTCATGCCAGTGAGATCACCTATTTTCTCGCCCCCTATATCAATTCCTACAAGCGGTTCATGGCTGGCACGTTTGCGCCCACCAAGGCGATCTGGAGCCTCGACAACCGCACGGCGGGATATCGCCTCTGCGGCGAAGGCACCAAGGGCATCCGCATCGAATGCCGCGTCGGCGGCTCCGATCTCAATCCCTATCTCGCCATGGCGGCTTTGCTTGCGGCAGGCATTGACGGCATCGAAAATAAACTCGAACTTGAGCCCGCTTTTGTCGGCGACGCCTATGGCGGCAAGGACGTGCGCGAGATACCCAAGACCCTGCGTGACGCCACCGCCTTTCTGGACGGATCGAAAATGCTGCGAAAGGCCTTCGGCGACGATGTGATCGACCATTATGTCCATGCCGGACGGTGGGAACAGGAAGAATACGACCGCCGCGTGACCGACTGGGAAGTGGCGCGCGGTTTCGAACGAGCCTAATCATTACGGGAAAACATCATGACCATGATCCAGAATATCTCGCCCATCGACGGCTCGGTTTATGCCGAACGGGAGGCGATGTCGCTGGAAGCGGCGCGCGCCGCCGTTTCGAAAGCGCGCAAGGCGCAAAAGGACTGGGCACGACGTCCGCTTGAGGACCGCGTTCAGCTGGTTCTGAAGGGTGTTGCACGCCTCAATGAAATGGTGGCGGAAGTCGTGCCGGAACTGGCGCATATGATGGGCCGTCCGGTTCGTTATGGCGGCGAGTTCAAGGGTTTCAACGAGCGCTCCAACTATGTCGCTTCCATCGCTGCAGATGCACTGGCACCGCTCGTCATCGAGGAGAGCGGCAATTTCGAACGCCGCATCGAGCGTGAGGCGCATGGCGTGGTCTTCGTCATCGCCCCGTGGAACTACCCCTACATGACGGCGATCAACACCGTCGCGCCCGCCCTGATGGCCGGCAATACGGTTGTTATCAAGCACGCGGCGCAGACGCTTCTGGTCGGCGAGCGCATGGTGCGGGCTTTCGTCGAGGCTGGTGTACCGGAAGATGTCTTCATCAACGTCTTCCTCGATCATGCCACGACCTCGGCGCTGATTTCCGAAGGACTGTTCAATTTCGTCAACTTCACCGGTTCGGTGGAAGGCGGCCGCGCCATCGAGCGTGCCGCTGCCGGCACCTTCACCGGCCTCGGTCTTGAACTCGGCGGCAAGGACCCCGGTTATGTGATGGAGGACGCCGATCTCGACGCCGCCGTCGATACGCTGATGGATGGCGCCACCTATAATTCCGGGCAATGCTGCTGCGGCATCGAGCGCATCTACGTCAACGAAAACCTCTATGACGAATTCGTCGAGAAGTCCGTGGCGTGGGTGTCCAACTACAAGCTCGGCAATCCGCTGGAACAGGAAACCACGCTCGGGCCGATGGCCAACAAGCGTTTCGCCAAGGTGGTGCGCGCGCAGATCGCCGACGCCGTCGCAAAGGGTGCCAAGGCTTTGGTCGATCCCAAGCTTTTCCCTGCGGATGACGGCGAGAGCGCTTACGTCGCTCCGCAAGTGCTCGTCAATGTCGATCATTCCATGGAGTTCATGACCGAAGAAACCTTCGGCCCCGCTCTTGGCATCATGAAGGTGAAGAACGACGACGAGGCCATCGCCCTGATGAATGACAGCAAATATGGCCTCACCGCATCGCTCTGGACGCAGGATGCAGCGCGTGCCGGGCGTATCGGCCGTGAGATCGAAACCGGCACCGTGTTCATGAACCGTGCGGATTATCTCGATCCCGCGCTCTGCTGGACAGGTGTGAAGGAAACGGGCCGTGGCGGCTCGCTTTCCGTTCTCGGTTTCCAGAACCTGACCCGACCGAAATCCTACCATCTGAAGAAAGTCACGAAATGAATATCGTCGCCAACTGGAGCTATCCCACCGCCGTCAAGCTTGGCCGTGGCCGGATCAAGGAACTGGCGGAAGCCTGCAAGACGCTCGGCATCAAGAAGCCGCTTCTCGTCACGGATCGCGGCCTTGCCAATATGGCGATTACCGCGCATGCGCTCGATGTACTGGAAGAGGCTGGGCTCGGCCGGGCGATCTTCGCCGATGTCGATCCGAACCCCAACGAAATCAACATGGGAGCCGGCGTAAAAGCCTATCGCGATGGCGGCCATGACGGGGTTGTCGCCTTCGGCGGTGGTTCCGGGCTCGATCTTGGCAAGACCATCGCATTCATGGCCGGGCAGACGCGCCCGGTCTGGGATTTTGAGGATATCGGTGACTGGTGGACGCGGGCGGACGCCTCGAAGATTGCGCCCATCGTCGCGGTTCCGACGACGGCGGGCACCGGTTCGGAAGTTGGCCGCGCCAGCGTCATCACCAATTCGCAGACCCATGTGAAGAAGATCATCTTCCATCCGAAGCTTTTGCCCGGCGTCGTCATCTGCGATCCGGAACTGACGGTCGGCATGCCGAAGGTCATTACGGCAGGCACGGGCATGGACGCCTTTGCCCATTGCCTCGAAGCCTATTCGTCGCCGTTCTTCCATCCGATGAGCGCCGGCGTTGCGCTTGAGGGTCTGCGTCTCGTCAAGGAATTCCTGCCGCGCGCCTATAAGGATGGTACTGACATCGAAGCACGCACCAATATGATGGCGGCGGCAGCGATGGGGGCGGTTGCCTTCCAGAAGGGACTTGGCGCCATTCACTCGCTCTCGCATCCGATCGGTGCGGTCTACAACACCCATCACGGCATGACCAATGCTGTTGTCATGCCTGCGGTGCTGCGCTTCAATCGCCCGGCCATCGAAGACAAGATTGCCCGCGCGGCTGCCTATCTCGGCATTTCCGGCGGTTTCGATGGGTTCTATGACTATGTGCTGGAGCTTCGCAAGGAACTCGGCGTGCCTGATAACCTGACCGCCATGGGCATCAAGCCTGATCGCATCGATGAGCTGGCGGCGGAAGCGATCAAGGATCCGAGCTGCGGCGGCAATCCGGTGCCGATGACGCTGGAGAATACCAGGAAACTGTTCGAGGACTGCTTTTAGGGATAGCCTTTATTCGTCAGGCTTGTGAGAGCTCGAGAGGCTTCTCCCCAGCGGGGAGAGGAAATATGCCGCGCCTTCACGCCGTGCGATGTAAGCCCGAAGAGGACGCTGCCAATTATCGACAGCCCGCGATACTCCATCGCGGGCTTTTCGTTGCGCGGCATAACCGTTCTTAGCCTTTTATTAACCCTGTTCGTTAAGATTACGGAAAGCACCATGAATTGCTTCGGTGCGTGAATGAGCATGAAACGGCTCTGATCAATCGGGAATATCATGCCTGTCATTACTTTTGCCAACACCAAGGGCGGCGCGGGAAAAACCACCGCCGTACTGCTTCTGGCAACCGAACTTGCCCGCAGCGGCCACCGTGTGACGGTGCTGGATGCCGATCCGCAATTGTGGATTTCCCGCTGGCACGAATTATCAGGCGACATCGAAAATCTCTCGGTGATTTCGCATGTGACGATGGCCTCGCTCGAGGGCCATATTCGCGAAAACAAGGCCAACACTGACTGTTTCATTATCGACCTGCCGGGCGCGAAAAACCCGCTTCTGACCATGGCGCTCGGTATTTCCGACCATGTGCTGATCCCGGTACAGGGCTCAGCCATGGATGCGCGCGGCGCTGCCGAGGTTCTCGATCATATCGAATTCCTGAACCGCAAGATGGGCAAGGCGATCGCCCATTCCATCGTGCTGACGCGGGTCAATGCCATGGTGGCGACACGCTCCCTACTGCTCGTCAAGATGCTGCTCGCGGAAAAGAACGTCTCGGTTCTCAATACACCGATTGTCGAGAGAGCGGCCTATCGCGATATTTTCGATTACGGCGGCACGCTTCTCTGTCTCGACAAGGACAAGGTCAGCAATATCGACAAGGCCGTGGAGAATGCGAAAGCCTTCGCGACGGAGGTCGTCGGCCTTCTGCCGCAACGGCTTCTGCGGCTCGGCACGCAACCTGCGCGCCTTTTCACTCGCCAGGCCGCCTGAGAGCTGCCCCCAGGGCAGGGCGGCTCCATCCGCCTGCTTAAGGCCAGAGGACATTTTCCGGCTCGTTAAGGCGCATAGCCGCGCAGCTTGTTGTAACGTGCGATCTGTTCCTTGGTCAGCAGCTTCACCGTTTCGAGATGAGCGGCAAGGTGGATGTATCTCAGCCTGGCGCGGCTTTCTTCAATACGGTCGAGCTGCGCGCGCAGTTGATCCGCATCGATTGCGCCGTTACGGAAGCTCGCATCCAGCGCCGCTTCGCCGGCGATCATTTGCCTGCCTTCTGTCGCGGCATCTTTTCGCATGGTTTGAAACAGCTGCTCGACGGCGGTGTTCTGCTCCACCGTCAGCGCCAGTTCGGTCGCCATCTTTCCGACATGTGAGGGACCCGGCATGCCGTTGAGATCGGCGGCCTTCGCAAAGCCCCATCCGCCTCCCTGTTCCAGTTCGGCCATATCCTCGGCCGACAGGCTTTTGATGGTTCGGCTCTGCTGGCCCGCATAGGGAGACTGGTGGCGATGCTGCTCTTCCGCCATGGCGGAGAGGGGGATAAGGGCGGTGAGGAATACAGGAACTGTGAATTTCATGGGTGCTGTCCGAGCTGTTGCGATCCCCTGAGCTTGCCAGCCGGCCGGTTTGCCGGACATGATAGAAATCATGTCGAGTTCGATTTTTGACCAGCTTCGCCCGAGGGCGTCCATCTCCCGATCCTTTGAAAAAGGTGAATACCTTTTTCATCAGGGCGATCCCATTCACATGCTGGCGCTGGTCGCCAAGGGTTACGTCCACCTGATGCGGTTTCAGGTGGATGGACATAGTGCAGTGTTGCAGCGCGCGGGACCCCTGACGATTCTTGCCGAAGCCTCGGTCTTCTCGAAGCAATATCACTGCGACGCCATCGCGATGACAGCAGGGCGCGCATTGTTCGTGCCAATCGGCACGCTGCGGCAATTGCTTGAACGCGAGCCAGCATTCGCGCTGGAATGGATAAGTCACATTTCCGTCGAGTTGAAAAATGTCAGAACGCGTGCGGAAATATTGGCGCTGCGCTCGGTCAGCGCGCGGCTCGATGCATGGATCACCGTCAACGAAGGCAGGCTTCCGCCCAAGGGTCAATGGAAGGGCCTCGCAGCTGAAATAGGCGTTTCTGCCGAGGCGTTGTATCGGGAAATAGCGAGACGCCCGGCTTCATCCGACTAACCGGGCGCAGGCGACAAATTATCTGCTTGATTTGGAAATGATCGTTTCCTATATTGCGGCCATGACCAATATCGCCCAACCCAATTCCCAGGAACAGCGCCATCGCGGCAGGCCACGCGAGTTCGATCTCGATCATGCGCTTGATGGCGCGATCCGTGTCTTTTCCAGACGCGGTTACCACGCCACCTCCGTTGGCGATCTCACCGATGCGATGGAACTGGCGCAGGGCAGTCTTTACAAGGCCTTCAAGGACAAGAAGGCCGTGTTCATCGCCACGATGGAGCGCTACAGGATCGTACAGACCGAGCGTTTCGAGGCAGCGGTGGCCGGTTTCGATACCGGTTACGAGCGCCTTAGGGCAGGCCTGATGTTCTATGCGGAACGGTCGCATGGTGGTGTCGGTTCTGACGGATGTCTGGTGGTTGGTGCTGCTGCCGACCTGGCGGCCCTGGATGACGACATTGCAGTTGTGGTCGAGCGGGCTGTGAAGGCGAGGGAGCGCATCGTCGCCCGTCTCGTTGCCGAAGGGCAGAAGGATGGTTCCGTAGGTTCAAAGGCTGATCCCGATGATCTCGCCCGGGCGATGTTGTGCATGATGTACGGCATGCGCGTGGTGGGAAAGACGGGGCGCAGCCTCAAAGACATGGTGGCCGTGGTGGATATCGCCATGAAGCTTGCCGAGTGATTTTTGTGATTATTTAGGAAATGATTGTTTCCATATTGGAGAAAATGATGACGACGCGTGTAATTGAAGGGGATGATGTTGAGGCAACATCCATTTCCCCGGCCTTGACTTTCCTCCTGGCGACAGCCTGCGGACTGATTGCCGCCAACCTTTATTATGGCCAGCCGCTTGCCGGCATTATCGGGGCGGAACTTGGTCTTTCCGCCGGCGCTACCGGCCTTATCGTAACCCTGACTCAGATCGGTTACGGTATCGGTCTGCTGTTTGTCGTGCCGCTTGGCGATCTCGTTGAAAACCGCAAGCTGGTCGTCAGTTCCGTCGCGATGGCGGTGCTTTCCCTTGTGGGAGCGGCATTCGCGCCGCATGCGGCCCCGTTTCTGATTGCGGCCTTCCTGGTCGGCGTCAGTTCGGTCGCGGTACAGGTCATCGTTCCCTATGCCGCCCATATGGCGCCGCACGCCATTCGCGGCAGGGTCGTCGGCAATGTCATGAGCGGGCTGATGGCCGGCATCATGCTGGCGCGGCCGGTTTCCAGCCTGTTGTCGGAAGTGGTGTCATGGCGCGGTGTTTTTCTGACGTCTGCGGCAGTCATGGCGCTTCTTGCCGTGGTGCTTTTCCGGCTTCTGCCCACCCGCATGCCCGATGCGCGGTTGAGCTATGGGGCCTTGATGGCCTCGATGGGCCGGCTGGCGCTTCACACGCCGATCCTTCGGCGGCGGGCGATCTATCATGCCTTCCTGTTTGCGGCTTTCAGCCTGTTCTGGACCACGACGCCGCTTTATCTGAGCGGGCCGCATTTCAATCTGAGCCAGGGCGAGATTGCGCTCTTTGCACTGGCCGGTGCGGCCGGCACCGTGGCCGCCCCGATTGCCGGGCGGATGGCCGATCGCGGCTGGACGCGTGCGGCCACCTTCTTTGCACTGGTGGCGGTGGCGCTCTCCTTCGCCGTCACCCATCTGGCGCCTGAAGGCTCACATCTGGCGCTCGCCATTCTGGTCGTCGCTGCCATCGTTCTGGATTTCGGCGTCACCACCAATCTGGTGCTCGGCCAGCGGGCGATCTTTACGCTCGGAGCGGAATTCCGCAGCCGCCTGAACGGCATCTACATGGCGACGTTCTTCATGGGTGGTGCGATCGGTTCCGCCGTGGGCGGCTGGGCCTATGCTGTCGGCGAATGGCAGGCCGCCTCGTGGATCGGCTTCGCCTTGCCGGTGGCGGCCCTTCTATATTTCCTGACGGAAAAGCGCGACTGAAACTCCATCAACGAAAAAAGCCCGGCGGACCAAACCGCCGGGCTTTTTCATTTTTTGTTCCAGTCAATCTATTCCGCGAATTCGACCACCACGCCGGGACGGACCATTTTCGCCAGTTCGGTCGCATCCCAGTTGGTCAGGCGGATACAGCCGTGGCTGTTGGTCTTGCCGATCTTGGACGGTTCCGGCGTGCCGTGAATGCCGTAGGTCGGCTTCGACAGGGCAATCCAGACCGTGCCGACCGGGCCGTTCGGACCCGGCGGGATCTGCAGGATCTTGTCGTTCTGGCCCTGCTTGAAGTTGATCTTCGGATTATAGGTGTAGCCCGGATTGAGCGCGATGCGCTCCACCGTATGCGTGCCGCTCGGCGACGGCGTATCCGTGGAGCCGATGGTGGCGGGGTAGGCGGCGATCAGATTGCCGTCCTGACCATAAGCGAAGACCTGTTTGATGCCCTTGTGCGCAACGATACGGGCGACCTGCCCCTTCTTCGTCTCGCCGGGATTAACCACCTTGATGATGGTGCCGGGCACGGAGAAATCGATGCCGGGGTTCAGTTCCTTCAGGTAGTTCTCATCCATGTGGAAGCGTTCGGCCAGCGCCTCGGACGTGGAGGTGAAGGAGAGGGCCGGCAATTGTGATTTTGCGGCATAGTCGTCCGGAATGGAGGCGACATAGGGACCGGCGGCGTCGGCGGCGGTAATCGTATAATCCACGATCGGCATGCCGCCGGAGGCGCGCAGCCGCTCCAGAATATCATCGGAATTGTTCGGATCGAGCTTTTCACCTGTCATGTCCTGCCAGGCGGCAATCGCCTTGTTGACGTTGTCGCCCATCTTGCCGTCGATAACGCCGGGCGAGATGCCCTCGCGATCGAGGAAGGTCTGCAGCGCGACGATTTCCTGACGCGAGCGGTTGACCGGTGTGGTCACCGGCGTATGCCGCTCAATCAGGTGATCCGGCTGCGGAACGGCGGCCGTGGTGCTCTCGCCGGGCATCGGTTGACCGAGTGGGCCGCTTTCAACCGCGCCGGGCGCGGGAACAGAACCGGTATAGAAATTGTCGTCGGAGCCGTCGCCGCGATATTCGCGGTAATCGCGCACGCTGCCATTGTCCTGATAGCCATAGTCGCGCTGCGGCTCGCGATACTGGCCGCCGGGGGCGGGCGGATAATAGGTGGTGTCGCGCTGGCGTGCCTGCTGACGCTGCTGATAACCGGAGGGCATTTCGGTGGCCAGGAGATTGCCGTACTGGTCGTAAAACACCGTGCGACCCATCGCATCACGGCTGATGACGATATCACCGCGCTCCGGCATGAAGTCGAGCACACGACCGTCCGGAGTGACCAGCATTGTCTGCTGTTGGTCGCCATAACGCTGCTGCGCACCAGCCTGCAGCGGGGCGAAAACCGCCACCAGCGCGACCGTCAGACCCAGAGCTGCGTTAAGAAACTGTTTCACGATTCTGCTATCCCTTGCTTGTTCACCGATAAACACACCGCAATCTTGACCCTATTGTGAAAAAGGTGAATTCGCGGTTAATGCAATCTTAATTTCCGTCACGGTTAGTAGCGTTTCCGTGAACCATGCGTTTTTAGTGCCACAGGGAGGTTATCTTGCGTTCGTTTCAGGCTGGCAGATCGCCACGCATTTTCCTCGATGAAACCTCCGTTTTCGATATCGGCGCCTGCGTCGTCGATGGCATTGACATCGCGCCCGGCCGCGCCATTCCCGATGATGGCGATGCGCGTATCGACCATTCGCTGGAAGGCTTTCTGTTCACCTGCGGTCCCGACCATATCCGCCATCCCGAACCGATCGACGGCGACGGTGAGGGGCGTCGATATCCGCTGCACGGCTCCTTCTCCTCGCATCCCGCGACGATCATCGCGTTCGATGTTCACGAGTCCAATGCGCTGGCGCGTGTCGAGGTTCCCGTGAAGCTTGCCGATGGCGGCACAGCGCTGCTGGAACGGACATGGAGCATCGATGGCGAAAGCGGCGAAGTCAGCCTTGATGACAGGATCGTCAATACGTCCGAGCGGCCGATCCCGGTGTTCCTGATGTATCACATGAATGTCGGCGCCCGCCTGTTTGACGATGCCGTGCGGCTGGAAGGCGCGATGCTGGAGGGCGGCGGCCATGGCTGGCGTTTTGGCGAGGAGCCGGGCAATGTTTTCTGTGTCTCTGCTGGAAAAGATGAATGGGCGGAATTGAAGCTTGGCCCGATTGCGGCCATCAGCGGGAAGACGCTGACCGCGCGTTTTCGCACGGAGACGCTGCCCTATCTGCAGATGTGGCGCAACCAGCAGGAGCCCGCCAATGTGCTCGGCATCGAGCCGGTTTCGCATCGCTGGGTAGGGCGTAGCCAGCTTGAGGCGGCGGGCGAGTTCAATATTCTTCAGCCGGACGAAAGCCGTTCCTTTGGCCTGCGCTTTTCCATCCTCTGAGCCGTACCGAATGAAGGCCACGCATCATTGACGCATGGGGTTTGACCGCTTACATCGGATGCGGATTTAAGGATGACAGCCAGCGGCGCGGACGCCGGTTTCAGCGGAGGTATGACATGGATATCAGGCGCATAGACGACGAATATTCGGTAACGGGACAGATCAGCGTTGCTGATCTGGACGAGATCAAGGCGCTCGGCTTCAAGTCGATCGTCTGCCACCGCCCTGACGGCGAAGAAGACGGCCAGCCGCTTTTTGCCGATATTGCCGAGCGTGCCGAGCAGCTTGGCCTCACCATCATGCATGTGCCTGTTGGCCGTTACGGCGTCGACGCCGATGCCGTTACGGGCATGGTGGATGCGCTGGACGAATTGCAGCGCCCGATGCTTGGTTATTGCCGCTCCGGCGCGCGCTCGACGGCGATCTACGAAAAGACCCATCACCTGCGCGGCTGATTTTCCGCGCATCCCGATTTTTAATGCCAATCAACAGGAGTTTTCCATGACCATCAAGCGTATCGAGCCGGGCAAGCGCATGAGCGGCGCCGTCGTTCACGGCAACACCGTTTACCTGGCTGGCCAGGTTGGCGAAGGCACTGGTGTGACCGAGCAGAGCAAGTCGGCTCTCGCTGAAGTCGATCGCCTGCTGGCCGCTGCCGGTTCCGACAAGTCGAAGATCCTGCAGACCATCATCTACCTCTCCGACATGTCCACCTTCGGCGAAATGAACGCCGTCTGGGAAGGCTGGATCGACCCGGCAAACCCGCCGGCCCGCGCCACCAGCGAAGCAGCGCTTGCGACGCCGGACTACAAGGTTGAATTCATCGTGACCGCTGCTCTCTGAGCAACGGTTTGATTTCTGAGAAAAGGCCGGGTTGCGGATTGCAGCCCGGCCTTTTTTGATGGGATGGGGTCAAAAAACTCTCCCCGTCATGCCGGGCTTGACCCGGCATCCAGCCACGCCGCGCCTGCGCCGTAAAAAGAGTCTTTTGCGATCAAAGACTTGATCGCGCTGGACCCGGATCCAGTCCGGGGCGACGGGGCGACATGGCCACAAAATGCCAAGTAGAAGCAATTTCATGGTTTTTGAATCGCTTGCGCCTGTCACCTCACCGGCTAAGCAAGCGCCTTCTCAAACTGCCTCAACGTCGTCACCCGCTCAGCAAACCACAGCCGCGCCAGATCGCTGGCCGAGGCGAGATCGATGCCATCCGGGTCGATGGAGGTGATCGTCCAGCGGCCTGATTTTGCGCCGGCCAGAACGGCAAGCCGGGCCGCTTCGCCCCTGATGGCGTTGAGGCGGATCGCTTCGCTCTCCGCCGCAGCCATCAACTCTTCCGCGCCTGATAGATCGGTGCGCAGATCGGCCGGGGTGATGTTGCTGGCATTGCGGGCCGGGCCGCCATTGATCTGCACGCCCTCTGTCCGCAGCCGGTAAAGCCGCGTATCGGGCAGGGAGAGATAGAGCTTGGCCTTGGGATAACGGGCAATGTAGCGCGCGATGGCGAGTGGAACTTCATCCGGGCCGATTTGTTCCGCCTTGCCCACCAGTGTCAGCCTTGGCAGCGTCAACGCATCGCCCTTGCCAAACGGCGCGAGTGTCAGCGAGATGCGCGGGTCGGCCTCCATGTTGCGGGCGTGCAGCGTCAGCCCGGCCGCGAAGAAGAACGGCGTGCCATCCGGCTCGATGCCGATATTGGTTGCGGTCGTATAGGGATAACCGCTGACGGGATCGAGAGTGGCGAGCGCTGCCGTGCGGGATGTGTGCAGCACGTCGCGGGCTACGCGCACCGCCTCGAAAGGCGCGCCGGCCGAGGGTTCGATCTTCGCGCCGCGTGGAGTGATGACGGGAGGGGCTGCGTCCGGCATGTCGTATCCTAAGCTGTGAGTCTCAGTCAGGATTTACACCATGCCGGAGCCGTGTCTATCACCAATATCGGAGGGCAATGTCAGGTTCGGGTCCTGATCTGCGTCAGGGTACGTGTCGGCGTAATCGCTTCCGCATCCAGCTTTATTTCGATGATGGCCGGCTTGCCGCTTGCACGGGCCCGTTCGAAGGCGGCGGCGAAGTCTTCGGTCTTTTCCACCGTTTCGCCGTGGCCGCCATAGGCCTTGGCAAAGGCGTTGAAATCCGGATTGACGAGATCGGTGCTGCTGACACGGCCGGGATATTCCCGCTCCTGATGCATGCGGATGGTGCCATAGGTGCCGTTATTGACCAGCACGGTGATGATCGGCAGCCCGTAACGCACGGCGGTGATGAATTCCTGTCCGTGCATCATGAAACAGCCGTCACCTGCAAAGCAGATCACCTCACGCTCCGGGAAAAGGTGCTTCGCGGCAACCGCCGCCGGCAGGCCGTAACCCATCGAGCCTGATGTTGGCGCCGATTGCGTGTTGTAGCGACGGAAACGATGGAAGCGATGCACCCAGGTCGCATAGTTGCCCGCGCCATTGGTGAAGATCGCATCCTCGGGCACATTGGCCTCGATCCAGTCCATGATCGGACCCATCTGCACCGCGCCGGGGCCGGTCTGCGGTGGCGTGGACCAATTCAGATAGGCCGCATGCATGGCGGCGGTGCGGTCCGCCCATGCGGCATTTGCAGAAAGCGTGAGTGAGGAGAGGGCGCTAACGAAATCATCCGGCGCGGCGCAGATTGCCAGATCCGGTCGATAGACGCGGCCAAGTTCTTCCGCTTCCGGATAGATATGGACGAGTTTCTGCGACGGGTAGGGGATGTCGAGCAGCGTATAGCCGGAAGACGGCATTTCGGAGAGGCGGCCGCCGAGCAGAACCACGAGGTCGGATTCCTTGATCTCCTTGGCCAGCGCCGGGTTGATGCCGATGCCGACATCGCCCGCATAGGAGGGGCTCAGATGATCGAACAGCATCTGGCGGCGGAAGGAACAGCCGACGGGAAGTTTGTGCTTTTCCGCAAAAGCCTTGAAGCCTGCGACGCTTTCCTCGGACCAGCGCGTACCGCCGATGATGAAGACCGGGCGCTTTGCCTCATCAAGCATTTTTGCGAAGGCGGCCATCTGCGACGGGCCAGGATGTGCCTCGACGGGTGTGTAGGGCTTCGCCTCAGGCGCTTCGACCTCTTCCACCAGCATGTCTTCGGGCAGCGTCAGCACCACCGGGCCGGGACGGCCGGAGGTTGCTACGGCAAAGGCGCGGGTGACGAATTCGGGAATGCGGCGGGCGTCGTCGATCTCGCCCACCCATTTGGCGAATTCGGTGAAGGCGCGGCGATATTCCACTTCCTGAAAGGCCTCGCGCTCACGCGCTTCGCGCTGCACCTGGCCGATGAAGAGGATCATCGGAATGGAATCCTGCCTTGCGATATGCAGGCCGGCCGAGGCGTTGGTTGCGCCCGGACCACGGGTCACCATGCAGATGCCTGGTTCGCCGGTCAGCCGGCCCCAGGTGTCGGCCATCATGGCGGCACCGCCTTCCTGGCGGCAGACCACGGTTTCGATGCCGCTTTCATAAAGCGCATCCAGCACGGCGAGATAGCTTTCCCCCGGAACGCAGGAAACGCGGGAGACGCCATTGGCCTTCAGCGCTTCGACGATCAATTGCCCGCCTGTTCTTTTCATTCCGGCTGCAGTCATGGCGTCGTGGTCCTTTCGATGTTTTCCAGTTCGGCCAGCACCTGCGCCTGATGTTCGCCGAGCTTCGGGCTCGGGCGTTCATAGCGCAGCGGCGTTTGCGACATGATAATCGGTGTGCGGACACCGGGGATGACGGTGCCGTCTTCGGCCTCCAGATCGATGCGAAGGCCACGTGCCTGAACCTGTGGATCGGCGAACATTTCCTCGATGGAGTTGATCGGCCCGGCCGGGACGGCGTTCTTTTCGCAGGCGGTCAGAAGATCGCGCTTCTGCCATTTCAAGGTTTCCGTGGACACGATCTGCCGCACCTCGACCTTATGGGCCACGCGGGCCTTGTTCGTCGCGTAACGCTCGTCATCGGCAATCGCACCGATGCCGAGAATATTGCAGAGGCGGCGGAACTGGCCGTCATTGCCGACCGCAAGGATGAGGAAGCCATCGGCCGTCGGCACCACCTCATAGGGGGAAATATTCGGGTGGGCGTTGCCGAGTCGGACGGGAGGCTTGCCGGAAATCAGGTAATTCATGTTCTGGTTGGCGAGCACGGCCGATTGCACATCGAGAAGCGCCATGTCGATATGCTGGCCTTCGCCTGATCGAATGGCGTGGATCAGGGCTGCCTGAATGGCTGACACGGAATAGATGCCGGTAAAGATATCGGCAACCGCAACACCCGCCTTCATCGGCTGTCCGTCGGCTTCGCCCGTGATCGACATGAAGCCGGACATGCCCTGCACGATATAGTCGTATCCGGCGAGATCGGCATAAGGCCCGGTCTGGCCGAAGCCGGTGATGGAGCAATAGATCAGCTTCGGATTGAGCGCCCGCAGGCTCTCGTAATCGAGGCCATATTTGGCAAGCCCGCCGCGCTTGAAATTCTCGATGACGACATCGGCGGTGCGCACCAGCCGGCGCACCAGCTCGCAACCCTCGGGCGTCTTCAGATCGGCAACGATGGAGCGTTTGCCGCGATTGGTGGCGTGATAGTAGGCGGCGGAGAGGTTTTCTCCATCGGCATCTTCGACGAAGGGCGGTCCCCATGCGCGGGTATCGTCGCCGCCCTCGGGGTTTTCCACCTTGATGACGTCGGCGCCCATATCGGCCAGCATCTGCCCCGCCCAGGGACCGGCCAGAACACGCGCCAGCTCGATGACGCGAATGCCTGATAGCGGCGGTTTCCTGTTCGGCATGTCGGTCATCTGTCCCCCGGTATTTGTGTCTGCCGGTTTATAGACCGCTGCTTGCCGCGTCGCATGTGATTTTATCTCATGGACTTATTCCGTTTCGGCAAAGGCCGCCTCAATCGCCGACGACGCGCCCGCACCAGGCGGCGAAATCCGCCGCCACGGCCTGCCAGCCGATCTCGTTCAAGGTCTCGTGCCGCATGCCCTTGTAGATCGTGTGCTCGACATGGCTGAAACCGGCCTCCCGGAAACGCTCCGCCAGCCAGACGATCTCTTGGCCGTCATTGGTGGCGGCGTCCCGATCGCCGCTGACAAGCAGAAGCGGCAAGGCTTTTGGCAGGCGCTCGATGAGTTTCGGTGCGCGATAGGACATTTGGAAAACATCCTGCCACAGGGAAACACTGGCCTCGAACTGGCAGAGCGGGTCTTCCACATAGGCGTCCACCGCCGCCCTGTCGTGGCTCAGCCAGTCGGCATGGGTGCGCCTTTCCGGCATTCGGGCATTCCATGCGCGGAAGGTTGCCTTCGGCAGAATGGCGCTCGGCACATCAGAGCCTTTCAGCATTTTTTCCAGCCGCAGCAGAACCTGTGCGACACGGCCCATGAGGCCGGGATTGAGATTGGAATTCCAGATCGACAGGCCGTCGAAGGCATCCGGATGGCTGACGGCGGTGTTAAGCGCCACGAGGCCACCCATGGAATGGCCGAACAGGATCACCGGCAGGCCGGGGTGCCTTTCGCCAACCATCCGGCGCATCGCCATGACATCGGCAACGACCTTTTCCGCGCCGTCCTTCCAGCCAAAACGGCCGAGAGGCGCATCTGCCGCTCTCGTGCGGCCATGGCCGCGATGGTCGTGGGCATAGACTTCGAAACCCTGCTTCGACATCACATCCGCGAACCGGCGATAGCGGCCTGCATGGTCAACCAGCCCGTGGCAGATCATCAGCACGCCGCGCGCCGGGGAAAGGGCGGAAGGCTGGTGGCGAAAGGCGATGGATGCGCCGGAGGGGGCTTCCAGTCTCTCAATACGGCTGAAGGCCAAGTCGTCGGTCGTTTCATTCATGATCGCGCCTGTCCTGCCATAACATCCCTTGTCATAATCATGGGGTCATAATCGTGCCAGAGGTTGCCCCAAGGTCCTAATTACCCTACATAGCGGCAAATTTCCCGATACGTACTCTTAAAAATCCGATGTGGAGCATTCGCTACAATGGCACGTCAATTCATCTATCACATGGCCGGGCTGAACAAGGCCTATGGCGCGAAGAAGGTTCTGGAGAACGTTCATCTCTCCTTCTACCCCGACGCCAAGATCGGTATCCTCGGCCCGAACGGCGCCGGTAAGTCGACTGTTTTGAAGATCATGGCCGGTCTCGACAAGGAATATACCGGCGAGGCATGGCTGGCCGAAGGCGCGACGCTTGGTTATCTCGAGCAGGAGCCGAAGCTCGACGAAAACAAGACCGTGATGGAAAACGTCATGGAAGGCGTGGCGAGCAAGACGGCAATCGTCGACCGCTACAACGAATTGATGATGAACTATTCCGACGAAACGGCGGATGAGGGCGCGAAGCTCCAGGACATCATCGACAGCCAGAACCTGTGGGACCTCGAAAACCAGGTCGAAATGGCGATGGACGCCCTGCGTTGCCCGCCCGGTGACTCAGCCGTAACAGGCCTTTCCGGTGGTGAACGCCGCCGCGTGGCGCTGTGCCGCCTGCTGCTGTCGCAGCCGGACCTGCTGCTGCTCGACGAACCGACCAACCACCTTGATGCGGAAACCATTGCGTGGCTTGAAAAGCACCTGCGCGACTATCCCGGCGCCGTGATGATGATCACCCACGACCGCTACTTCCTCGACAACGTCACGGGCTGGATTCTCGAGCTCGACCGTGGCCGCGGCATTCCCTATGAAGGCAACTACTCCGCTTACCTGCAGGCGAAAGCCAAGCGCATGCAGCAGGAAGCCCGCGAAGATGCATCGCGCCAGAAGGCCATCAGCCGCGAAAGCGAGTGGATCGCCTCCAGCCCCAAGGCACGCCAGACGAAATCCAAGGCCCGTATCAAGGCCTATGACGAACTGGTGGAAGCAGCTGAAAACCGCCGTCCCGGCGACGCGCAGATCGTTATTCCGGTTGCCGAGCGTCTTGGCCGCGTTGTCATCGAGGCCGAGAACCTCACCAAGTCCTATGGCGACCGCGTGCTGATCGAAAACCTTTCCTTCAAGCTGCCGCCCGGCGGCATCGTCGGCGTCATCGGTCCGAACGGTGCGGGTAAGTCCACGCTGTTCAAGATGATCACCGGTCAGGAACAGCCGGATAGCGGTTCGGTAACTGTCGGCGAGACGGTTCAGCTCGGTTATGTCGACCAGAGCCGCGATACGCTGGCGGGTGACAAGACCGTCTGGGAGGAAATCTCCGGCGGCAACGACATCATCAAGCTCGGCAAGTTCGAAGTGAACTCGCGCGCCTATTGCGGCGCCTTCAACTTCAAGGGCGGCGATCAGCAGCAGAAGGTCGGCAACCTCTCGGGTGGTCAGCGTAACCGCGTGCACCTCGCCAAGATGCTGAAGGCCGGCGGCAACGTGCTGCTGCTCGACGAACCGACCAACGACCTTGATACGGAAACGCTGGCAGCGCTTGAAGAAGCGCTGGAAGCCTTCGCCGGCTGCGCCGTTATCATCAGCCACGACCGCATGTTCCTCGACCGCCTGGCCACCCACATCCTCGCTTTCGAGGGTGACAGCCATGTGGAATGGTTCGAAGGCAACTTCGAAGACTACGAAAAGGACAAGGTCCGCCGCCTCGGCCCGGAAAGCATCAAGCCCGGCCGCGTGAGCTACAAGCGCCTGACACGCTGATCCTTTCATCATCTCTTCAAGAAAGGCCCGCCGTAAAGCGGGCCTTTTTCCGTGTAATAAGTGGACATGATCGTCTCGCACGACACTTTACGCTTGCATCGAACGCCACATCGACATAAAGATATCTTTATATCTTGATTAGCTTGCGAGGCACGGCAGAGTGACGTTCGGTCTGGACAAATTGGTGGATTTGTTGAAAGCGGCGGGTGAGACGACACGCTTTCGCTTGCTTGCGCTTCTGGCGGCAGGCGATCTGACGGTTACCGATCTTACCGAAATCCTCGGCCAGTCGCAGCCGCGTATCTCCCGTCACCTCAAGCTTTTGACGGAAGAGGGGCTTATCGAGCGTTATCAGGAAGGCGCATGGGCCTATTTCCGTTTGCGGCAGGATGGCGAACCTGCGGGTGTCGTTCGGCAGCTGCTTGGCGCCGCGTCGCCGTCGGATGCCGTTCTCCAGCGTGACAGTGAACGGCTTGCCACTGTCAAGCGGGTGCGGGCGGAGCGGGCGCAGGATTATTTCAGCCGCAATGCTTCCGCCTGGGACGAACTGCGTCGCCTGCATGTCAGTGACGAGGCCGTGGAAGGCGCGCTCCTGAAGCTGGTGGGCACCACGCCTGTCGATTCGCTTCTCGATCTGGGCACCGGTACCGGCCGTATCCTGCAGCTTCTGAGCGGCATCTATCGCCGCGCGATCGGCGTCGATGCCAGCCGTGACATGCTGTCGGTGGCGCGTGCCAATCTCGACAAGGCGGGCGTGGTCAATGCCTCGGTCCGTCATGGCGATATTCTCAATCTGCCGCTGGAAGGACAGGATTTCGATCTGATTGTTATCCATCAGGTCCTGCATTTCCTCGACCAGCCGGAAATCGCGCTTTCGGAAGCCGCGCGCATGCTGCGTCCCGGTGGGCGGCTGATCGTCATCGACCTTGCGCCGCATTCCTTCGAATATCTGCGCGATGAACATGCGCATGTGCGGCTCGGTTTCTCGCATCCGCTGATGGAAGAATGGCTGAAAAAGGCCGGACTTGCTCCGGACCGCGCCGTCGATCTTCATTCTGAAAAAGCGTCTGACGAAGCTCTGGACGTGACGATCTGGGTTGCCCGAGACCAGCGGCTGCTGATGGCAGACGATGTGGTGCAAGAGGCCGTTTTACTTGCTGCCGGGAGGGCATGATATGTTGAGGTCGGAAACCGCACGCCGTGATGGCGATATCCGGTTGTCTTTCGAATTTTTCCCGCCCAAGAATGCCGAGATGGAAACCCAGCTCTGGGAAACGGTTGCCGAGCTGAAGAAGTGGGATCCGGATTTCGTGTCCGTCACCTATGGCGCCGGTGGATCCACAAAAGCGCCGACACTGGATGCGGTGCGCCGCATGATCGGTGACAGCCATCTGTCGACCGCAGCACATCTGACCTGCGTGGATGCCAGCCGTGAGGACGTGCATCAGGTCATAGAAGAGTTCCGTAACGCCGGCGTTCGCCATTTCGTGGCGCTGCGTGGCGATCCCTCCACCGGCATCGGCACGGCTTACCAGCCGCATCCGGAAGGTTACGAGAACGCGGCGGCTCTGGTGAAGGGACTGCGCGAGATCGGCGATTTCGAGATTTCCGTTTCGGCCTATCCGGAAAAACATCCCGAGAGCGCGAGCGATGCCGTTGATATCGATATGCTGAAGCGCAAGGCGGATAATGGCGCGACGCGTGCGCTGACGCAGTTCTTCTTCGATAACGACGTGTTCGAGCGCTATATGGAGCGGGTGACGGCGGCGGGGATCACCATACCGGTGGTTCCGGGCATCATGCCGATCCAGAACCTCACCCAGCTCAAGCGTTTCGCCGGCCGTTGCGGCACCAGCGTTCCCGGTTTCCTGGATGAGCGTTTTGAAGGCTATGACGACGATCTGGAGGGTCGTGCCCGCGTGGCTGCGGAGGTTGCCGCCGAACAGATCGCCGATCTTCAGCGTCGCGGTGTCAATGAGTTCCACCTCTACACCATGAACCGCGCGCCGCTGGTCGACGCTGTGCTTGAAAATCTTGGGCTGGAGCGTCTGCGCCGCAGCGCCGCCTGACTTAAAGCAGCAGAGTACCGACATGAAAAAAGCGCAGGTCCCTCGGGGCCTGCGCTTTTTAAACTCGTGTCATCTACGGTTCTTATCTGCGTTTGGTCTTCACGTCGCGTCAGATGAAAAGCATCATCGCTACGAACAAAAACGCCAAACCGACTGCCAAGGCATTGAGAGATTTTGTAAGTCCCATGGGTGCCTCCTCTTGTTGACAGGTTCGATAATATGACCGTTTTGTGGCGGTTGAAAAGCGGTTTTTGTGATGCAGTGCAGCACGTCGCCAGGCGATATAAAAAAGGATTTTCTGTAATTAATTGAAAATAAAAGATTATTTTCTTATCACGCAGTGCTTCATATGTTTAAAAAAAGTAAATGACCGGGGTGTTATCCCCAGTCATCAGGTCGAGATTAACACTTTATGCCTTGATTCCGGCCGATAGATTAAAGGCCGGAAGGCGCCGTTAAGATTGCTTAAAGCGCCTGCAGAAGTGCGGTAGACGGCCAGCCATCGGCGGGCAGTCCGAGACGCTGCTGCTCCTTCTGGATGGCGACGCGGGTGCCGGAACCGAGAATGCCATCCACCTTGCCGACATTGTGTCCGCGCGCTTCGAGCTTGGTCTGAAGCTCCTTCATCGTCGCGTCATCGAAACCGGGCTCCGGATTGCCCTTGTTGTAAACGGGGGAGCCCATCAGGCGGGTGGCGAAATACGCGGCCGAGGTCGTGTAGATGAACGACTGGTTCCATTCCAGATAGATGTTGAAGTTCGGATAGGTGATGAAGGTCGGTCCCTTGCGCCCCTGCGGCATGATGAGGGCCGCGGGCAGGGTGGCGAAGTTCTTGTTGCCGTCGCGCGGGGTTACGCCCAGCGCGAACCAGTCACCGGCGGTCAGCGGGCCGCCAAGGCCGGACTTTTCCCAGGGCAGGTTTTCCGGCAGCGACACTTCCTGGATCCAGGGTTCGCCCTTCTTGAAACCGAGATGCTGGATGAATTTCGCAGCCGTCAGGATCGCATCCGGGGCGCTGCTCTTGACGTTGATGTGACCGTCGCCATCACCATCGACGCCGAAGGCGATGATGTCCTTGGGCAGCATCTGCACCTGGCCGATTTCACCGGCCCACGCACCGGTGTTGGCAGCGGGATCGAGATCGCCATGCTGGACCATTTCGATCAATGCCAGTAGCTGCGGGCGGAAGAGTTCCGGGCGGCGGCAATCATGCGAAAGGGTCACCAGCGCGTTACGGGTGTTGAAATCGCCCTGCACGGCGCCAAAATCCGTCTCCATGGCCCAGAAGGCGGCGATGACGCCGGCCGGTACACCATATTCACCTTCGGCGCGGGCGAAGGTGGAGGAGAGTTCCTGCAGCTTCTTGCGGCCGATATCCAGACGGGCCTGGCTGACGGTGCGCTGGGAGAATTCCAGGAAGGTCTGGCGGAAGACGCCCTGGGCGCGGTCACGCGAGAGCACTTTCGGATCGATCTGCGCGCCCGCAAGCGCCTTCTGAATAGCATCGGCCGGAATGCCCTTGGCGAGCGCATCGGCTTTCACGCCTTCAAGGAATGCGCCGAGATCGCCGCCGCAGGCAACCTGCTTGGGATCCTCAGGCGAGGCAACGGGCGGGGTGGCAAAGGCGGAGGCGGTGGAAAGAAGCGACAAAGCGGCGGCAAAAACGATGCTGCGCGACCGGAACGTGGGCATGGGAATTTCCTCGATAGGTTGTTAGCCCGCTTTACCCATATGTTTGCGACAAAAAAACGGACCGTGCGATCTGACGTTGCAGAACAACGCCGATTTTTCGAAAGTGTTGCTTCTTGGCCGTCTTATTTGGCCGAAGCAATCCATTTCCGCCAGTTTTTCTCCGTGCCGGCAAAGACATTGATGTCGGTTGGACCGTTTACGCCGGGCACGACGCCGGTTGCCGTATATTGCCAGAAGGCCCATTTGCGATCTTCGTAGATCTTGGCCGGATGGGCGGCAACGGAACGCACCCAGAAATGGTAATCCTTGAACTGACCGACGAGGTTGTCGCGGTGGAAATCAACAGAGGTATAGATGATCGGGCGCTTGCCATAATGGGCCTCGATACGATCAAGGAAACGCTGCATCTCGGTGCGAACGACGCCCGGCGCCGGGCGCGTCTTGCAGGTGGGCGAGGAGGGGTTCCACTCCACGTCGAGAACCGGCGGCAGGGTGACGGCATCCTTTGGCACGTTGCGAATGAACCAGTCCGCCTGGGCATCCGCTGTCGAGCAGAAATAATAGAAATGATAGGGCGCGTGCAGAATATCCGCGGCTGCCGCGCTACGCCAATGGTCGCCGAACTTCGGATCGATGCGGTCCGATCCCTCTGTCGCCTTGATGAAGACGAAGGAAACACCTGACTTGCGGACGGTCTGCCAGTCGACATCACCATTCCATTTGGACACGTCGATGCCGTGCACCTCATGACGGTGCGGGTTGTTCATGCCGAAATCCTGCGGATCGGTATCGGAAAATTTCGGTTTGGAAACGGATGCGGTTTCCAGCAGGTCATAGCTGGTGGAGGTGCAGCCGCCGATCAACAGCAAAGCCGACAATAGTGCCGATAAACGCAGCCGCATTGGAATCCTGATGAAAATGTTGCCCATCCCACGGCAGCAAAATGGCGCGCCGTATCTCCCGATTTATGCATAACATGGTAAACAAACTGATATGGCAAGGGGCAACGTGCTTTTTGCACCCCGCAAGTCGCTGGATTCGAAGCGGTTTGCGGTTTTAACGCCGAAATCTGGCCCGGCAGGAGCCTTGAGGTCGCCCCCCCTTTGGCCCCCAAAGATTCGCACCGCCCCCGGGAATCAGGCGTCGGCCAATATGCGGTGGATTTTCGGCTGCTGCGCTTCAACGACCGGAAGTGTGATGACAGCCCGCCACGCATAGCCCCGGGCGATTTCCTCGAATTCGAGGTTACCGTCAAAACGGCCGGCCATATTGGCCAGAACATAGCGGAGATTGGCGCGGGGCGTAACGTGAAAGCGGGTGAGCCAGGCTTGCAGAAGCGTGCGGAACCAATTCGGCAACTGTTCCTGCTGGCCGAAATCGACAATATGCAGCGAACCGCCTGGTTTTACCGCCGTGAGCGCCTGTTCGATCGCCTTTTCCCAGTCCGGTATCATCGACAGCGCATAGGGGATCATGACGCGGTCGAAGCCTTCGGACTGGCCGAATTCAGAAGCACGGAAGGCGGTGGCATCGGCCACGCGCAGAATGGGGCGTTCCGCCTTGCCGGCGAAATTCTCGGAGGCGGTCAGTAGCATTTCGGCGGAAATGTCGAGGCCAAACAGTTTCGCGTCCGGAAACTTGCGGCTGGCCAGCAGCAGGTTGCGACCGGTGCCGCAGCCCACTTCCAGCAACGTGCCGCCCTTCGGCACGTTGAGGCCGGAAATGGTCCTGTCGCGGCCGAGAAGGTAATATTTGCGGGTTATATCGTAGATATGCCGCTGGTGGCGATACATGCGGTCCATCAGGCTCGCATGCGCGCTGTCTGCAAGGCCCACATTCTCGCCGATGGTTTTCATGCCATAGCCCTCTCGTAAATATGGAAGCCGCCGTAGATGGCCGAGCGGTCCATGGCGTTGAGCTCGTTGGAGCGCTCTTCGAGATAGACCCACTGGTTGCGGATATCAGGGGAAAGCCGACCTTCGATGACGCTCTTTTCGGCGGCGGTGCGAAAGATGATGCGTGCGCCCGAGGCGGCGGTGCGGCTGATCTGCGACCACAATTCGTTGAGCTGCACGTCCGTCATCCAGTCCTGCGCGTCGAGGAGGATGTAGCGGTCGACGGCGCTTGCCGGCTTGCGCGAGAGAAGCTCGGTATAGGTGGCGTGGTGCACTGCGACGCGCGCCGTGTTGTTGCGGATCGTCTCGTAATATTCCGGCTTGAGATAGGCAGGCAGTGCGCCTTCATGCGGCTCCGGGTAACGGCGCGCGAAGGCCTGCCAGGCGAAATAATTGTCGCTGAGCGGGAAGTTGCAGGCGAGCTTTTCGAGCCGCTCCTTCAGCACGGAGGCAACCGTGCCGTCGTCGGAAAGGCTTGCCAGCTCGTCATATTGTCGGGGCGGAATGCCGAGGCCGAAAAGCGAGCTTTTGCGCTTCGTCAGCCAGCGCACTACCGGCTTGTCGAATAGCGGTGCGACCTTGTTGTCGAAAAACTGGCGCTGTTCGTCCAGCGTCCGGGTCTTGGCCATTTCGGTGAGTTTCACGCCATGCAGCCGGGCCATGAGATGGCCGGCGCCGATGAAGCGGCCGAGCAGGCCGGTACGGTAGATGTTCCTGTCGAACACCGAGATGCGGCGGCGGCCGGAAAGGGTGCGCTTCGACCAGTAAGCCTTGGTCGTGGCGTCGAGATGCTCGGCGATGAAGCGGTCATAACCGTGGCTGTTGCTGCGGGTGTTGGCGCGGCCGAAATGGCGCACCACATCCTGATGGGCCGGCAGATGGCGAAACGCGGCAAGCTTCAGCTTGTTCAGCGCAATGTGATGCGGGTTGAGATCAACCACATCGATGCTGGCAGGGTTGCGGGAGAGATAGGCCAGCATGTTGCAGCCGCCCGAGCCGATGGTGACGATGCGGTGGCCTTCGCCAAGCTCCATCGCTTCCATGTCGATCTCAGGGTCTTCCCAGATCTGTGGATAGACGAGGCCGGAAAAGAGGACGCCGAAGAAGCGCTCGGACAATCCGCTTTTTGAGAGCGCCTTGTGCTGGAGCAATGCGGACTTCAGTTTTGTGTTCTTGCTGAAGCCGGTCTTGGGTGCCGCACTCGTCATATGTTCACCTCTCAGTCGATTGAGAGGCGTCTACAGCCGTGACACTACAATTTGATGACAGGGGCTGTGGGCAAAGACGGGGAATAAAGGAGACGGCGGAAAACCAGCCCGTATCTCGGATTGCCGATAAGCTTCCATTGGATACGGCGTCATCCTCGGGCTGGTCCCGAGGATGACGAAAAAAACGTCGCGGCGTTTATTTGGAAAGGCTGCTTAGCTGCACGGCGCTCCCAGCGCCGCCAGAGGCCATCACTTGCGCAGAACGTGCAGCATGCCCTTGCGCTTGGCATCGTAATAATAACCGCGTGCGTAAAGCCGGACGGCATTGTCGCGGTCGTTACCAGCCACAACCCATGCGCCGCGCAGATATTTGACGGCGTATTTGAGATTGGTTTCGGCATCGAAGAGGCCGGAGGCGGGGCCATCGAAGCCCATGGAGCGGGCCGTGGCGTGCCGAATCTGCATCAGGCCGAAATTGCCGCTGCTATAGGCGCCGGGATTGTATCGGCTCTCGCGCTGCACCACGCGGTGAACCAGATCTTCCGGCACATCATACATGGTGGCGTATTTGGTAATAAGGCCGCTCAGCTTTTCGCGTCCAGCCGGCGCGGAATTGAGCGGCGCCGTCATTGATTCGTTCTGCCGGATGGCGGCAAGTGCGGCATTGGTGGGGCCGGCGGCATAGGCCAGAACCGTGCTGTCCGGCTTCGGTAGCGGAATGACTTTGCGTTCCGCCGTCAGTTCGGTGCCGATGGAGGGCGAGCCGGGCGGCGGCGGTGCGGGAGGGAAGCTGCCCTTGATGGCAACCACCTGCGGCAGATCGGCGGCGGCATTGTGGGCAGCCGGCTTGGCCGCCGTTTCGATGGCTGCTGCCGCGGGAGCGGCGCCTGTCGGCGCGAGTGCTGCAACGGCGGTGGGTGCGGATGTCGCCCCTGCGGCCTGAGCCACTTCCGTCTGGTGCGGCTGCATCTGGGCGGTGATGGCTGCGGCGGCTGCGATTTCGGACGCCGGCGGCAGGGCCACGCGTCCGCCCTTGACGGCGACGGCGGTGGGAAGTGCTGCTGGCTGGGAAGAGGTTGCGGTTTCGGCGGTCTGCACCGCTGATGCTGCCGAGGTTGCGCCCGCTGCGGCTTCGGCCGTTGCCGGCTGCGTCGATGTTTGCGCAGGAGTGGTCGCGGGATTGACCGTCGCGATATTCGGGCCGTTAGGCCCTTCCTTCGCAGTATATTCGACGCTTGTGCATGCGCTCAATGCCAGTGCCAGACCCACGGTGGAAGACAGAAGAAGTGCACTTCTTCCGCGGAATTTGCCCGAATTTCGCATGTTGCCGCCTTCGTTATGCCTGTCTTTCGATACCCCCGCGTCGAGCGAAGCAGGCAGTGTCCCGTCGAGCCTTCATTAACCTATTGTAAGGATAGCGGCAAGCCGGGACGTGGCGGCCCGGTTTTTCAGGCTGCGATGCGCCTGTATCCGGCGCTGACAGCGCGGCCGGAAATGAAGTGAGTGCGGTATTTCGGCCGGATTTTCTTGTCGCCCGACATGCGGCGCACCAGCGCGAGCGTCGGGCCGGCAAACAGCGCCTGCGCGGTCAGAATCACAAGCGCCAGAAGCAGGATGGCGGCCTGCGCCATGGCGAGCGTTTCAATTGTGTTGCCTGACGTGGAAACGAATTGTGGCAACAGCGCCAGAAAGAAAGTGAAGTAGCGCGGGCGCAAAGCGGCAATGGCGTAACAATCGCGGAAAATGCCGCTCCAGGATTTGCCCGGCAGATTGTCATTATCGGCATTGGCCGCCTGGGCGGCCGGCGTGGCGAAGGTCCACAACAGAAACAGCATCAGCCAGCCGATGCCGGCCCATTGCACGATTTCCACGAAGGATTGCGGCAGGTAGGCGAGACCGGCCACCGGAATGGCCGAAATCATCATGGCCGTGACGATGCCGAGCGCGCCGCCGACAGCGGAGGCGAAGACCGTCTTTTTGCCGCGGATGGCGGCATAGGAGGCAACAGAGAATACAAGGGGAGAGGGGAGTGCGAACACAACGGCACATGCTGCACAAAAAATCAGCCAGGCCTGTCCAGACATTCTCTTCCTCCTTGCCCTCCCTGTCGCCGTCTTATTTTAGACTATCGTAAAATCAGGCCGCTGTGAACGGCTGACCGACGTGTTCCATCACTTCGGTAAACCATTTTGCAGAGAGGTCGAAATGCTTTCCGCCCTTGATACGCGGAAACTCGATCGTCCGCAATTTGCCATTCTGGTCTTCGTCATGGCCGGTGACGCCAGAGACCTTGTTGAGCGCGCTTTCGACGGCGAGATCGACCATGCCCTGGATGAGGCGCAGATCGTCCCCATTGGCGGCGGCGGAGCGGGCGAAGTAACCCGATTTCTGTACCATGGAGCGTTCCGCGCCGATGAGGCTGGCGAACTGCTTCTGGAACCAGCCGCCAACATTGATCGTGTCGATCTTGACGTGGCCGAAGGCGTCGCGCTTGACGGCCTCTCCGGACGCTTCGCGTTCGGCAACGATCGAATCAAGGCCGGCGCCTTCCGACACGAACAGCGTGACATAGCCGTTTTTGTCCATGATTTCCTTCAGGCGCTCGGCTTCCGCCTCGATGTCGAAGGCCATTTCCGGCAGGTAGATGCCGTCGATGTTCTTCATCTGCGTGTTCATCATCAGGCCTTCGACATATTCATTGCCGCTGGTCTTCTGGATATAGGCGCGGGCGGTGGCGGCCGTCAGCCAGCCGCAATGGCGGCCCATGACTTCGTGGATGACGAAGGTCTTCGGTGCAGCGCTCTGCTCGTTGCTGACATTGTCAAAGAAGGAGGCGCCGACTTCGGCGGCCGTCCAGGCGCCGAGCGACTGCTTGATCGGCACCACGTCATTATCCACCGTCTTCGGCAGGCCGACGACGGTGAGGTTATAGCCGTTCGCGCCGAGATAGGCGGCAAGGTCCGCAGCCGTCGTGTTGGTGTCGTCACCGCCGATGGTGTGGAGAATGGTGATGCCGTCGGCCGCCAGCCGGTCAGCGGCGACGCGCAGCGGATTGTCGCCTTCCTTGACCAGACCGCGCTTGGCGCAATCGGCGGCATTGGTGAGCTTGACGCGGCTGTTGCCGATCGGCGAACCGCCGTAACGGTGCAGCAGATGCGCCTTTTCCCGCATGTCTTTGTTGATTTCGATACGGTCACCCAGAAGCACGCCCTGATAACCCGAGCGGTAAGCGATGATGTCGATCTCGGGCGCAATGTCGCTGTAACGCTCGATCAGGCCGCCCACGGCCGAAGAGAGACAGGGCGCAAGGCCACCCGCGGTCAGCATTGCGACTTTCTGTTTGGCCATCATGGCTCTCCTTTTCACATATACCCAAAGACATGTCTGGCAAATGGATGCGACAGCCGCGTGTAGGTGTAAAGTGAATTTATGAAGAAAAACGCGGATTTCTCGCGGTTTTTCAGCGGCTTGAGCAAAGTGGCGAAATATAATCGTTTCAATCGGCATAGCCGGTGGCCGGCTATCCGCCGTCTGTGGAAAACCGTGGTCCCATCGTCTGCCGCACTCTTGTTCCTGAAGCAAAACTGTCGCAAAGATGAATAAAAGTTAATGCCGCCGGACCGCTGGACATATTGCATTCGCGGCAATATCCCGTCATGCTTGTCGCATGATGTTCGATTTCGCGTGTCTGCAAATTTCATCCCTGTGGGAACGGCTGCTCGGCGCAATCGGCGACGCGGCAGGCGGTGCGCTCGGGCGCGTGGTGGAAGCCATCCGCACCCTTTTCGAAGGTGATCCGGAAACCCGCCGCAAGGTTTCCTTTTCCGTGGCCATCATTGCACTTTCCGCCAAGATGGCGAAGGCCGACGGGGTCGTCAACGATGCCGAGGTTCGCGCTTTCCGGCAGATTTTCGATTTCCCGGAAGAAGAAGCCAAGAACGTCGCTCGTCTTTATAACCTCGCGCGTCAGGACGTTGCCGGTTACGAAGCCTATGCGGAGCGGCTGGCGGGTCTTTGTGGTTCCGGGCACGCCAATTGCGAGATGCTGGAAAGTGTCATCGACGGCCTGTTCCACATCGCCAAGGCCGACGGGCTGATCCACGAGCGGGAGTTGGCCTTCCTCGGCCGGATCGCGGAAATCTTCCGTATCACCGAAGATCATTTCGAAACGATCATGGCGCGGCACGTCCACATGGACGGGCGCGACCCTTACCGCGTACTCGGTGTTTCACCTTCGGACGATTTTCTGGATATCCGCAAGCGGTACCGAACGCTGGTTGCCGAACACCATCCCGACAAGCTCATCGCCCGCGGCGTTCCCATGGAATTGCATGCGGCCGCGAATGAGCGTATGGCGGCTCTCAACGCCGCTTATGCGGCCATTGAGAAAGAACGCCGCGTCGCATGAGTGAATGTCTGCCGGATTTTACCCCGGATTTCGGGGGCGCAGCCGTTGCGCCTTCGCCTAATCATGGCGAAAGGCTGGGTGTAGCCGGTCCTGACATCATTCTTCTGCACTATACCGGCATGACGACGGCCGATGGTGCGCTGTCATGGCTCTGCAATCCCGAAAGCCAGGTCTCCAGCCATTATTTCGTCTTCGAGGACGGGCGCGTCATCCAGCTCGTGTCGGAAACCCGCCGTGCCTGGCATGCGGGCAAAAGTACCTGGGCGGGGGACGAAGACATCAATTCCCGCTCTATTGGTGTCGAAATTGCCAACCAGGGCCATCCAGGCGGCCTGCCGGAATTTCCGAAAAAGCAGATCGAAGCCGTCATCGAATTGTGTCGCGATTGCGGCCAGCGCTGGAATATCGCCCCTGAAAGGGTGTTGGCGCATTCGGATGTCGCCCCGATCCGCAAGGTCGATCCGGGTGAAAAATTCCCATGGGACATCCTGTCGCAGCAGGGTGTCGGCCATTGGGTGGAGCCTGCGCCGATCCGTGGCGGGCGCTTTTTTCAGCGCGGGGACCATGGCCAGCCGGTCGAAGCGCTGCAGTCGATGCTGTCCATTTATGGTTATGGCGTTGAAATAACAGGCGCTTATTGCGAAAAAACCGAAGGCGCCGTGGCTGCTTTCCAGCGGCATTTCCGCCCTGCTCTGGTGGATGGCATCGCGGATTTCTCCACCATTGACACGCTGCACCGGCTGATCGCCAGCCTGCCGAGATTTTCGGGCGCTTAACCGCCGATTCTGGAAAAGCATTCCCGCTTTTCCAGCGTGTTCAAGTCGCTTTTTTTCTTGTGCCACAGTTAATCCGCATTGAGGAAGTTTAAGAACGTCACTGCATGCGGTGTCGTTCTTCAGGGGAACTTACCGTCAATATCAATCAAGGAGACTGGACAGCGGAAGGTCGCGATCGACTTTCCGGGCGCAGACTATTTGTGTCGCTTCATTGTTTCGGTCATCCGATCTGGAGAATTTTTCTACATATGAACAGGGTTGTTGTTGCTGTCGTGGCGGGCGTTGTTATGCTCGCTTCGCAGGCGGGGATTGCTTTTGCCAAAGACGAGGACGTCAAGACCAAAACCGTGACGCTGGAGACCTTCTTCCGCAAGCCCGGTTATCCCATCCCCGAAAAGAGCCTGCCTTCCTCGCTCAGGAACGATTATTCCGATCTGATCGTCAAATATGCCAAGCGTTACGGCGTTCCCACCAATCTGGCGCATGCCGTGGTTTCGGTCGAAAGCAAATTCAATCCGAAGGCCCGCGGCAGCGCAGGTGAAGTCGGGCTGATGCAGATCAAGCCGGCAACGGCGCGGATGATGGGCTATCGCGGCACCACCAAGGCGCTCTACGATCCCGAGACCAATATTCGCTGGGGCATGCAATATCTGGCGACGGCGCATCAGCTGGGCGGCGGCCAGGTCTGCAGCACGATCCTGCGCTACAACGCCGGTCATGGCGCCACCCGCATGAACCCGGTCTCCAAGCGTTATTGCGGCAAGGTGCAGGCGCTGCTGGCCGGCTGAGGCCGGTTTGTATTGCTTGTTAAATTGCGAAAAGCGATTCCGGTTCGGCCCGGCATGCTGTAGTCAGAAACAAAGCTGATACGGAGCATGACATGCCGGATTTCAAATATATCGTGGTCGGGGCCGGGATGATGGGAGCGGCCGCGGCGCGGCATCTTTCGGCGCAAATGGATGGCGTGGCGCTGATCGGACCGGGCGAACCCGCTGACCGCAAGACCCATCAGGGTGTGTTTTCAAGTCATTACGATGAGGCGCGCATCACCCGCGGGTTTGACGGCGATCCGGTCTGGGCGGAACTGGCGCAACGCTCCATCCGCCGTTATGCGGAGATCGAGGCCAAAAGCGGCATCCGCTTTTTTACCGAAGCAGGTTGCCTGTTCACCGGCAACGGTAAGGGTCTTGCGGGAGATTATGTCTCGCGCGCCCTTTCCTCGGTCGACCGTCTCGGTCTTGGTGTAGAGACACTCGGCAGCGATGTGCTCGTTGACCGGTTTCCGATGTTCTCCCTGCCGGCCGATCACGACGGTTATTTCGAGGCGCAGAATGCCGGTCACGTCAATCCGCGCGCTCTGGTGAAGGCGCAGTGCGCCATTGCCGAGGTGCAGGGTGCGAAACTGCTGCGTGAGACGGCGGCGCATATTCGCGACACCTCCCATGGCGTGGAGGTTTCGACCCGCGACGGGGCCGTCCATACCGCCGAAAAGGTCATCGTTGCGACGGGCGGTTTTACCAACATGGCGGAACTTCTTCCATCGCCGGTCGATATGGCGGCAACGGGCCGCACCATCGTGTTTTTCGAGCTGGATGAGGCGAGGCAGGCCCTGTTCGGCGCTATGCCGTCCACCATCGTGCTCGCGGAGACCGAGGACGACATCGTCTATATCCTGCCGCCGGTGCGTTATCCCGATGGCAAAGTCTATCTGAAGATCGGCGGCGAAAGCGAGAAGGGCAGGCTTGAAACGCTCACCGAAGCGGTAGACTGGTTCCACTCGGACGGTACGCCGGGTGAGGTGGAATTTTTGAAAAAGCGGGCGCTATCCCTGATGCCGGCGCTTGCCGGCTGCCCCGTGACCTCCGGCTCCTGTGTCGCCTCCATTACCCGTAGCGGCTATCCCTATATCGGCTATACGCAATCCTCCAATATCGCGGTTCTGACCGGCGGCAATTTCGTCTCCGCCAAGTCTTCGGACGAGATTGGATGGCTGGGTGCTGTGCTGCTTCTGAACGGCCAGCTGACCGAGGATGAATTCGCCGCTGAAATGTCGCCGGTTTTCGTCTGACATTTACGGACGAAGCGGCTAAAAGGTTGCGACGGAAGTGAGCGGGTAAAGAGGGCGGCATGTCGGAGCATTTCAAATATATCGTCGTGGGTCGCGGCATGATGGGTGCGGCCGCCGCCCGCCATCTGGCGGAAACGGTGGATGGCGTCGCGCTGATCGGTCCCGGTGAACCTGCCGACATCGAATCGCATCAGGGTGTTTTCGCCAGCCACTATGACGAAGCGCGGATTACCCGCACCATCGATGGTGACGCAGACTGGGCGCTGCTCGCCAACCGCTCGATCGCGCGTTATGCCGATATTGCGGCCAGAAGCGGCGTTGAATTTTATGCTCCGGTCGGCTGCCTGATGGTGGGGCCTCAGCGGGGCGGTGACAATTCCTTTGTTGACGATGTCCGCAAGGCGGCGGCGCGGCTCGACGTTTCGACGGAACTGCTGGACGGTCAAAGCCTCGAAAACCGCTTTCCCTATTTCTCCTTCGAGCCGGGTTGCGAGGGAGTATTCGAGAGGAAGAATGCCGGATACGTCAATCCACGTGCGCTGGTGAAGGCGCAGGCTATTCTCGCTGAAAAGGCAGGTGTCTCGCTTATCGACGATATCGTCGTCTCGACGCGGGAAGAGGATGGCCGGGCATCGGTTCAGACGGCTTCAGGTGCGGTTTATACCGCAGACCGTGTGCTGGTGGCGGCCGGCGGCTTCTCGATCACCAAAGATCTGCTGCCGCAGCCGGTGGCTCTTGATGTCTATGCACGCACCGTCGCTTTCTTCGAGATAGGCGAGGGTGACCTTGGGCAATATGCGGACATGCCGTCGCTGATCTATGAGCCGCGAGAGCCGACAAAACATATCTATCTGCTGCCGCCGGTGCGCTATCCCGATGGCAAATTCTACCTGAAGATCGGCGGCGATCCCGATGACAAGAGGCTCGGCAGTGATCCGGAAATCCGGGAATGGTTTCGCTCCGGTGGACGCGAAAGCGTGCGGGATCATCTCTCTGACATCGTCGGAACGCTCGTGCCTTCCATTGATCTCTCGCGTGTCTCGATGGCCGCCTGCGTCGTCTCCAAAACGGGGAGCGGTTATCCGGCCATCGGTTTCACCGCCTCGTCGCGCATCGCGGTTCTGACCGGCGGCAACGGCACGGCGGCCAAGAGCTCCGATGAGATCGGCCGGCTTGGCGCTGTGCTGCTGCGGGACGGAGAAATCGCCGACGGGGCCTTCTCAACGGATTTCAAACCCACATTTCTTTAGTCCTTGCCTGCGCTTTTCGGTGGCTTTCGCCCCGGAACATGGTTATGGAGCCCATGCCAGTTGGCCGGGCAGCCGCGCTTTACCAATGTCGAAAGACGGTAAGGTGAGGAAAGTCCGGGCTCCACGGAAATACGGTGCCGGATAACGTCCGGCGGGGGTGACCCCAGGGAAAGTGCCACAGAGAGCAAACCGCCATGCATCGCATGGTAAGGGTGAAAGGGTGGGGTAAGAGCCCACCGCGCTTCTGGTAACAGCGGCGGCAAGGTAAACCCCACCGGGAGCAAGACCGAATAGGGATGACACGGGATGGGCGAAAGCCCGTTCACAGCCGGTTTCCAGGCCCGTCATCCGGGTGGGTTGCGCGAGGCGGCATGCAAATGCCGTCCCAGATGAATGGCTGCCACGTTCCGGGTCAAACCGGGGCCATACAGAACCCGGCTTACAGGCCAACTGGCGAATTTTCCTGCCGACTTTTTCGGCGGGGATCAGCCCTCGATGATATGGGGAACGTAGCGGGAGAGATTTGCCGTGATGGGCGACACGTCCTCGCGAATGCCTAGCCCGCAGGGTCGGTCGGCGACGATCCAGCTTCCGAGCACGGCGTATCCGAACTCGCTCTTGAACAATGGCGCGTAGGCCTGAAAAACATACCCCTCTTTGCCGTAACTGCCCGGGGCCGATAAAATCTCGCGCCGGTTTCGGTAAAGGCTGACATTTTCGCCCTCACGCGAGAGAAGCGGCTTCACCACGTAATCGCGTAATTCATATATTGCCGGATCGTCGGGAAAGAAACTCGGCAGCAGATTCGGGTGATTGGGATGCCGCTGCCAAAGCATGGGCAGTAGGCCCTTGTTCGATAGTACGGCTTTCCAGGCCGGCTCCACGAAAATGCTGTCCTGCGCAGGCAGATGGACGGCAAAGGATTCCCGTAACATGAATTCCCACGGATAAAGCTTGAAGCAGCGCTCGATGACGCGACTTTGGAGGTCAGCATAACGCCCGCTCGCATCGATGCCGATGTCTCTGATATCGAGAAATTGGGCGCGGTGGCCAGCCTGAATGGCACAGTCCATGAGGTAAATCGTCGTGCCGCAATCTTCGGCGCTGTCGCTGACCGCCGCGAAATGGAAAATCCTGTCTCGCGAGAATTGCCCAAAGGCTTCGATCAAGGCTTCCTGAACCGAGTTGAATTGGTCGGTTTGCGCCGGGAGCGTCCCAAGGGCGACCTGATCCGTCAGCCAGTTATATTGGAAATATCCCGTTTCGAAGACGGAAGTGGGCGTGTCGGCGTTATATTCGAGCAGCTTTGCGGGGCCATGTCCGTCATAGGCAAGATCGAAGCGGCCATACAGGTGGCGGTCGCCCCGCTGCCAGGAATTTCGGATCACGTCGTGATAATCGCGCGGGATGGCAAGACGGGTTAGCGCCTCCTCGCTGTTTACGATGTCGGAGACGAGATCCATGCACATGTCGTGCAGGATTTGGCTCGGTTCTTCGATATCGCGTTCGATTTCATCAAGGCTGAAGCAATAGGCCGCATCGTCCACCCAGTAAGGTTCGCCGTGCATTTCATGGAAGGAGAAACCGACAGCATTGGCCTTCTCACGCCAATCTGGACGCGGTGGGACTGTGATGCGGCGCATGTCAGCTTCCGGAAAAGGAGTGGCCGCCGAATCCGCCACGGCCCTTGACGTTCGTTTTGGCGTTGAGCGTCTTCACGTCACTCACCAGCGCGCCGCCTGGGCCGCCTCCGAATGAGCCGCCGTTCTGTTCGCTGGCACTCACATCCGGTGTGACGAGGTCACCGTTGCGTTTTCGATAGGCGGACATCGCGCCAGAGGAGCCCGACTTGCTGTTTTGCTGACGGCGACGATATTCGCTATAGTCTGCAAAGTTTTCGATGGACCGAGGCATGACAAATCCTGCCGGTGAAGGTGCGAATACGCTCGTGCCGGTGGCGTTATTGGAATTGAGATTTTGCCTTAGCTCAGAACAGTTTCCCGCGCCGTATTCCATTTCACATGCGACCATGTTGCGAAATTTCGGTGCAGTGGCAAGGTGGTGCTGGCTGGCGTCTTCGGATGCCGCCTGGCAAGCCTTGGGATAGACACCGGAGGCGAGGCATTTGTCAACCGAGGTGTAAAGGACCTCTTCCTCCGGTGAAAAAGCTATAAAAAGGCCTATTGCGGCAATCGTACCGAGGGCGAGACGCGGATGTTCTGTCACGTCCAAATACATGTCTGTTCCTCAATACGCCATGCAGGCGGCGTTCAGAATCCCGATGACCACAGCGATGCCGCCGCTCCAGAGCCCGGCCGCGACATTATCCTCGATGATTTTCAGGTGCAGGTCGGTCATGCTGAGTTTGGCGAGGTAGAATGCAAAAATCTGAACCAGCAGGCCGATTACCGCCCAGACCACATAATCGGGAAGGCTTACGGAGTTGGCCGCAGCCGAGGCCAGAGGCAGGCTGAAGCCGATCAACGCCCCTAAAAAAGCGACGACGGCGGCGATGTTGCCGGCCTTGATCAACTCCCCTTCGCGGTGGGGAGTAAGGCGGGTGTAGATGGCGGAAAAAGCTGCCAGGCAGACCAGGCCGATCAAAAAATAACTTAAGAAGGCAGGTAAGCCCGCCACGTAATTCGGCATTATTATCTCACAATGAAAAACACAACTTCAGAAATCAAAATCAATTGAAAGTTTAAAAAGTCAAGCCGTGGCGGCGTTGTTGTTTGCTGAGAATGACGGTTCTGGCTGAGACGCAAGATGTGCAGTGCTTCGGCATCACATCGAGCCGCTGCAACTGGTCTATCGCTAAATCATACAGATGGCCGTGATACCAGCCAGGCTGCCGTTGCCGCGGCGGCATCAGAGCGCCTTTTGCGATTTAAATGGCGCGTGTCCGACGAGGATCGGCAAGCGTCTGTTTCTCAAGCGAAAAATAGGCATGTCGGCCCAAGCTTTAATTGTTTTTGCTGGCACATGAGTTCGCAAAGTAAACCATTCGTTAAACTTAACGGCTTATGAATTTCCGATGCGAAGTCGGTATCGTGCCGGCTTCTCCCATTGACGCCCATAGTGTCCCATGATATCCCAAATGCACACCACATTGGGTCGTGTTTTTGACCCGCAATCGCTGAAACGAGTGAGGAGCCTACGAGGGGCTGCTGCAGGGCATGTCGCCCTGGCGCTTGGCGATGTGTCGTGCGTACCGGTGTCGGCTGCGGAGCGGATGGATCGCTTTGCGGCATGCGGTTTTGGCGAGTTGAGTAATGGACCGCTTTTTATCGAACGTGACGAACAGGATCGACGCCAAGGGGCGCGTCTCGGTTCCGTCTCCGTTTCGTTCGGTGCTGGCGAAGCGCGGCATTCAGGAGCTTTATTGTCTCCAGGATTTTGCGTTTCCGGCAATCAGTGTCGGCGGTCCGGATTTGCTGGAGCGCTACGAGCGGCAGATTGCGTCCATGGATGCTTTCTCGCCAGAGGCGAACGCAATGTCGCTGCTGGTTCACGGCGGCGGCGTTTTCATGAAGCTCGACCAGGAAGGTCGATTGATGGTGACGGATTTTGTGCGGGAATTCACCGGCATATCCACCGAGGTCACCTTCGTTGGGCGGGCGGATCATTTTCAGCTTTGGCAACCGGATGCGTTTTTGGCGGCGCAGGCGGAAGCAAGAGCGGGGCGCGGTTTTTCGGCTGCTCGCCCCGCCTAGGACGGGGACACGGGATGGCGGCGAATTCTGGCGGACGATCTTCTGATGCCGATGGCGGACCTCAGCGTCACATCCCTGTCCTGCTTCGCGAAGTCATTGCCGCGCTGGAGCCAGCGCCCGGCAAGATCATTCTCGATGGTACTTTCGGCGCCGGCGGTTATAGCCAGGCCATTCTCGATCAGGGCGCCAATGTCATCGCGCTCGACCGCGATCCGACTGCGATCGCCGGCGGCCAGGCCATGGTTGCCGCCAATGGCGGCCGGCTCTCGCTTATTCAGTCTCAGTTTTCCGATCTCGCGAAGCATGCGCCTGAAGGCGGGCTTGATGGCGTCGTTCTCGATATCGGCGTGTCTTCCATGCAGATCGACGAGGCCGAGCGCGGTTTTTCCTTTCAGAAAAACGGCCCCCTCGATATGCGCATGTCCGCTTCCGGCGTCTCGGCGGCCGATGTCGTCAATCGCGCCAAGGTCAGCGATCTGATCCGCATCTTCGGTTTTCTCGGTGAAGAGAAGCAGCCCGGCCGCATTGCCCGCGCCATTGAAAAGAAGAGGGCGGAAGAGCCGTTCCGAACCACCCGTGATCTGGCGGGCCTTATCGAGATCGTCACGCCGCGCAAGGCGAAGGACAAGATCCATCCCGCAACGCGCGTGTTTCAGGCGCTGCGCGTTTTCGTCAATGATGAGCTGGGCGAGCTGGCGCAGGCTTTGTTTGCCGCCGAGCAGGTTTTGAAGCCCGGCGGAAGGCTGGTCGTCGTCACGTTCCATTCGCTGGAAGACCGTATCGTCAAGAAATTCTTCTCCGACCGTTCGGGCAAGGCCGCCGGTTCCCGGCATCTGCCGATGGTGGAGGATAAGCCGGCCATTTTCGAGAACATCGGCAAGCCAATGATCGCCGCCAGCGACGAGGAGGCGGAACTTAATCCGCGGGCTCGCTCGGCCAAGCTTCGCGCTGGCCTGCGCACCACAGCCCCGGCGCGCGCTGCAGATTTCTCGATTTTCGAGCTTCCTGATCTCGCCAGCCTTGAAAAGATGGGAGGCTGATATGCTGCGCACTTTCGATGTCATCTTGATGGGGGTCATGGTCGCTGCGGCTGTCGTGACCTATTCGATCAAGCACAAGGCCGATCTGAAGCTTGAGGAAGTCCGCAAGCTGGAGGCCGAGATCAAGCTTGAAAAGGATACGATCGATCTTTTGAGGGCCGACTGGGCTCTCTTGACGCAGCCGAACCGTCTGCACCGGCTGGTGAATGCCTATCAAACGGAGCTTGGTCTTTCACCGACGCTGCCGACGCAGCTGGCGCAGCCGCGCGAGTTGCCCATGCTGCGCTCGCAATTGCCGCAGCCGCCCGAGCCTGAAGGCATGAGCGTCGAGGATGTCATCGCCGCCGCCGTCAATGGCTCCAAGCCGGGGGCTACCCTCGGTGGCGCTTCGAAGCCCAAATCGCCGCCTGCGGGCCAGATCGCTGTCAACGGCGTTCCGGTGCCCACGCCACGTGCGCGCGTTTCACGTCCGGCACCGGCGCCTGTACCGGTCGCCTCCGCCGCCGCTGGTGATGAAACCGGCGATATGGATGAAACCATAACAGGATCGGTGAACCGCTGATGTCTTTTCTCTCCCGCGTCATGGTTTTGAAGAGCAAGGCTCACTTTTCCGCCAGCACCACCGGTGTCTATACCGACCATGCGGCGTTTGAGGGCGCCCGCAAGAAGCGGGCCGCCCAGGCGAAAAGCCGCGTCGGCCTTCTGATTTTCGGTTTTGTCGCCTTTTATGCCGTCGTGGGCGGCCGTCTCGTGCAATATGGCATGGCGGAACAGGAAACAGTGTCGAGCATTGCGCCCGCAGACCGGCTGATGGCGTCGCGCCCCGATCTTCTTGATCGCAACGGCGAGGTTCTGGCCACCGATATCCGCACCGTCTCGCTGTTTGCCGAACCACATCGCATCGTCGATATCGACGAGGCCATTGAGAAGCTGCGTACTGTCCTGCCGGATCTCGACCAGCGCGGCACCTATCAGAAGCTTTCTTCCAATTCGCGCTTTCAGTGGCTGCGCCGTCAGCTGACGCCGAAGCAGCAGAGCCAGATTCTTGCGCTCGGTATTCCCGGCGTCGGCTTCCGCCCGGAAAAGCGCCGCTTTTATCCCGGCGGGCCGACCGCTGCGCATGTCGTCGGCCACGTCAACATCGACAACCGTGGCGTTGCCGGCATGGAACGTTACGTCGACAGCCAGGGCCTTGCCGATCTGACGGCGCTCGGCATGACCAGCGACCAGCCGCTGGAACCGGTGAAGCTATCCATCGATCTGCGCGTGCAGTCCATTGTCCGTGAAGTCGTGACCTCGGCCATCACCAAGTTCCAGGCGATTGGCGCCGGCGCGGTGGTTCTGGATGTGCATACCGGCGAAGTGCTCGCCATGGCCTCCGTGCCGGATTACGACCCGAACAACCCGGCCGAAGGTGCCAAGGAAGGCTGGCTCAACCGCATGTCGAACGGCACGTTCGAAATGGGTTCCACCTTCAAGTCCTTCACGATTGCCATGGGTCTCGATTCGGGCCGCGTCCGTCTCGGCGATACTTTCGATGCGCGTTATCCGATCCGCATCGGCGGTTTCACCATCAAGGACTTCCACGGCAAGGGCCGAATGCTTTCGGTGCCGGAAATCTTCCAGTTTTCGTCCAACATCGGTACGGCCAAGATCGCCGACACCGTGGGAACGGAAGGCCACAAGGAATTCCTGACGCGGCTTGGCCTTTTGACCCGCATGCAGACCGAATTGCCTGAAGTGGCGCTGCCGTCGCAGCCGCGCGAATGGAAGAAGATCAACTCCATCACCATTTCCTTCGGCCACGGCGTTTCCACGACGCCGCTGCAGACGGCGGTCGCCGGTGCAGCACTCGTCAATGGCGGCAAACTGATCGAACCGACTTTCCTGCCGCGTACCCGCGAACAGGCCGATCAGGTGGCGAGGCAGGTTTTGAAACCCGGCGCCAGCAAGGACATGCGTTTTCTGTTTGAATGGAACGGTGTCAACGGTTCGGGCCGCAACGCGCGCGTCGATGGTTTCAACGTCGGGGGCAAGACCGGTACGGCCGACAAGGTCGTCAACGGACGTTACGTGCACGACAAGAACTTCAACGCCTTCCTCTCGGCCTTTCCGATGGATGACCCGCAATATGTCGTGCTGTCTTTCATCGATGAGCCGAAGACGGACAAGGGCAACGGCGCAGCGCTTGCCGGCACGTCTGCGGCGCCGATGGTGCGCGATATCATCACCCGCACGGCGGCGGTGCTGGGCGTGAAGCCGAAGTTCGGCAAGGATGGCTCGGCCTTGCTCGTGTCTTATTGATTGTTAGCTTATGATATTCCGGCGATTCGCGCCGGGGGGACAAGACGGACACAGTCGATGAATTTGCGAGATATATCCGGAAATGCGTTTCCGGAATTGAAAGAATTGCTCCTGTCTGAGATCGGGGCGATCGAAATCGGGGGGGTCACCGCAGACAGCCGCAAGGCTGCGCCCGGCAGCCTGTTCGTGGCGGTTGCGGGCACCAGGGCGGATGGCGCGGCCTATGTGAAGGACGCGGTTGCCAAGGGTGCGGTTGCCGTCGTTTCCGGACATGCGCTGGATGCCGACGTGCCGGTGCTTTCCGTCACGGATCCACGCCTTTATCTCTCCCTTGCCGCTTCCCGTTTTTACGGAAAACAGCCGGAAACCATGGTCGCCGTCACCGGCACTGCGGGAAAGACGTCCGTCGCCTCCTTCGTGCGGCAGATCTGGGCTTTCGCCGGCCATGCCGCCGCACAGATCGGCACCACGGGTGTCATCGCTCCCGGCCGCGAGGATTATGGCGCGCTCACCACGCCCGATCCGGTGACGCTGCATGCGCTTCTGGCCGAACTTGCGGCCGAAGGCGTGACCCACGCGGCGATGGAGGCGTCCAGCCATGGTCTCGACCAGCGCCGTCTCGATGGAGTGAAGCTGGCAGCCGCCGGTTTCACCAATCTTGGCCGCGACCACATGGATTATCATCCGACCGTCGAGGACTATATGGCCGCGAAGATGCGGCTCTTCGATACGCTGATGGAGAAGGGCTCTCCCGCAGTGATATTTGCTGACGATCCGTGGTCGGACCAAGCAATACGGGCGGCGCGCGAAGCGGGTCTCGATGTGCGCACCGTCGGCCGCAAGGGTGATTATTTGACCTTGAAACGGGTGGAGCACTTCCGTCACAAGCAGATGATCGAAGTGCATCATGACGGCGTGATCCATGAAGTCGACATCCCGCTGGCGGGTGATTTTCAGGTTGCGAATGCTCTCGTCGCTGCAGGTCTCGCCATGTCCACCGGCGTTGCCGCGACAACAGCGCTCAAGGCGCTTGAGAAGCTGATCGGTGCTGCCGGACGTCTGGAGCTTGTCGGCCAGACGGGGAACGGTGCGCTCGCCTATGTGGATTACGCCCACAAGCCGGATGCGCTGGAGAACGTGCTGACCTCGGTCCGGCCTTTCACCTCTGGCCGCATCGTCACCGTCTTCGGCTGCGGCGGCGACCGTGACAAGGGCAAGCGCCCGATCATGGGCGAGGTTGCGACGCGGCTTTCCGACATCGTCATCGTCACCGACGACAATCCGCGCTCGGAAGACGCCGCGACGATCCGTTCGGAAGTCATGGCGGCGGCACCCGGCGCATTGGAAATCGGCGACAGGGCGGAGGCGATCCGGCATGCGGTGTCGATGCTGTCGCATGGCGATACGCTGATCGTTGCGGGCAAGGGGCATGAGGAGGGGCAGATCGTCGGTTCCGTGACGCTGCCGTTTTCCGATCATGAACAGGTGCGCGCTGCACTGGCAGGGCTGGAAGGATCGAAAATTTGAGCTGGTTATGGACAGTCGCCGACATGATCGCCATTACGGCAGGACGCCCCGTGGGCAACCTGTCGACCGGAATCACCGGCATTTCCATCGACAGCCGGACTGTCAAAGCCGGCGAGGCCTTTTTCGCCATCAAGGGCGACCGGGTTGACGGCCATGACTATGCGAGTTTTGCCGTCGCCAACGGGGCCAGTCTGCTCGTCGTGGCCGAAGGCAAACTGCCGGCTCTTGGCCGTCTGACGGTGCCGATGATCGTCGTGGAAGATGTTCTTACCGCACTCGGTAAACTCGCCATTGCGGCGCGTGAAAGAACGTCAGCGCGCATCATCGCGGTGACCGGCTCGGTCGGCAAGACAACGACCAAGGAAATGCTGCGGCAGGCGCTCGCCCCATCCGGCCGGGTGCATGCGGCGGTGGCTTCCTTCAACAACCATTGGGGCGTGCCGCTGACGCTGGCGCGCATGCCCGCCGATACGGAATTCGGCGTGTTCGAAATCGGCATGAACCATTCCGGCGAAATCCGGCCGCTGGTGAAGATGGTCCGCCCGCATGTGGCGATCATCACGACCATCGCGCCTGCCCATCTCGGCAATTTCAAGAATATTGAAGAGATCGCCGCAGCCAAGGCCGAGATTTTTGAAGGTTTGGAGGAGGGTGGTTCCGTCATCCTCAACCGCGACAACGCCCAATTCGAGCAGCTTGAAGAGGCGGCGCAGGAACAGGGTATCGAACATATCCTCACCTTCGGGCAGCACGCCAAGGCGGATTTCCGCCTCGCGGATTTCGAGAGCACGGCGACGGGCTCGACGATCTGGGCGATACTGAACGGCGAAACCAGCGAGTTGCACATCAATATTCCCGGCCGGCACATCGCCGACAACGCCATGGCGGTCCTTGGCGCGGTTGCCGTAACGGGCGCCAATCTCGACCGCGCCTTCGAGGCGCTGGGATCGCTCGAGGCGGTGAAGGGGCGTGGCCAGCGCCACCATCTCTCCATCAATGGCGGCTCCTTCCTGCTGATTGATGAAAGCTACAATGCCAATCCGGCCTCCATGCGCGCCGCGATTGCCGTGCTGGCGGAAACGGAAACGCAGGGTCACGGCCGGCGCGTCGCCGTTCTCGGCGATATGCTGGAGATGGGTGAGTTTTCCGCGCAGCTGCATGAGGAACTGGCCGGGCCGTTGCTCGCAGCCGGTATCGAACATGTGTGGCTTGCGGGCGAGGCAATGGCGGCGCTGCGCGATGCGCTGCCTGATAGCGTGACCGTCATCTGGTTCCCGACGACGGCGGAACTCACCGATTTCGCCCTGCAATGGGTGCAACCGGGAGACGCGCTGATGGTAAAATCGTCACTTGGCCTCGGTTTCGGCAAGATTGTCGCCGCGCTGCTTGACAAGTATCCGGCATTCCCCGAGACGGAACGCCAAGTCTGAAATAGCCTTTTGAAAGGGCAATTATGCTGATCTGGCTCGTCGAACTGTCGGATAAAATTCAAGTCTTCAACCTCTTCCGGTACATCACCTTCCGGGCGGGGGCGGCGATGTTCACCTCTGCGTTGATCGTCTTCCTGTTTGGACCGGCCATCATCAACTCGCTGCGCGTGCGTCAGGGCAAGGGCCAGCCGATCCGTGCCGATGGGCCGCAGACGCATTTCAAGAAGGCCGGCACGCCGACCATGGGCGGGCTGATGATCCTTGCAGGTATCCTCGGCGGTTCGCTGCTCTGGGGTGACCTTTCGAATGTCTATGTCGTTGCCGTTTTGATGGTGACGCTCGGTTTCGGGGCAATCGGCTTTTACGACGATTATCTCAAGGTCACGAAACAGAGCGACAAGGGCTTTTCCGGTAAGGCCCGTCTCGGCATCGAATTCCTGATTGCGGCGATTGCCGTTTTCTTCATGATGAAGATGGCGCTAGCTTCCGCACCGCATGGCGGCACGCTCGGCAGCTCCATCGCCTTTCCCTTCTTCAAGGAACTCGTGATCAATCTCGGTTATTTCTTCGTGCTGTTCGGTGCTTTCGTCATCGTCGGTGCGGGCAATGCGGTGAACCTGACGGATGGTCTCGATGGGCTTGCCATCGTGCCCGTCATGATCGCTGCCGCTACCTTCGGCGTGATCGCCTATCTCGCCGGCAACGCGGTTTTTGCCAATTACCTGCAGATCAATTTCGTGCCCGGCACGGGTGAGCTTGCCGTTATCGTCGGCGCGGTCATCGGCGCGGGCCTCGGCTTCCTGTGGTTCAACGCGCCGCCTGCCGCCATCTTCATGGGCGATACGGGTTCGCTGGCGCTCGGCGGCCTGATCGGCTCGATCGCTGTCGCCACCAAGCACGAGATCGTCATGGTCATCGTCGGTGGTCTCTTCGTGATGGAAACGCTGTCGGTCATCATCCAGGTATTCTGGTTCAAGCGCACCGGCAGGCGCGTTTTCCTGATGGCGCCGATCCATCACCACTTCGAGAAAAAAGGCTGGACGGAAAGCCAGGTGGTGATCCGTTTCTGGATCATCTCCGTGGGCCTTGCGCTGCTCGGCCTCGCCACCCTGAAGCTGAGGTGAGCGATGATCCCGGTCACGTCGTTTAGGGGTAAGAAAGTCGCTCTCTTCGGGCTCGGCGGTTCGGGCCTCGTTACCGCCCGGGCGCTGGTTGCCGGCGGTGCTGATGTCGTGGCTTTCGACGACAATCCCGACAGCGTCGCGAAGGCTGAGGCCGAAGGCATCACCACGGCGGACCTGCACACGATAGACTGGGCCTCGTTTTCTTCCTTTGTGCTGGCGCCCGGCGTGCCGTTGACGCATCCGAAGCCGCACTGGTCGGTCGACCTTGCGAAGGCAGCGGGCGTGGAGATCATCGGTGATATCGAGCTTTTCATCCGCGAGCGGCGCGCCCATGCGCCGGATTGCCCTTTCATCGCCATCACCGGCACCAACGGCAAGTCGACGACGACGGCGCTGATCGCGCATATTCTCAAGGCTTCGGGCCGCGATACGCAGCTCGGCGGCAATATCGGCACGGCGGTGCTGAGCCTCGATCCACCGAAGGCGCAGCGCTTTTACGTGGTCGAGTGCTCGTCCTACCAGATCGATCTGGCGCCGACGATCAATCCGACTGCCGGCATTCTGCTTAACCTCACGCCTGACCATCTCGATCGGCATGGCACGATGCAGCATTATGCCGACGTCAAAGAACGGCTGGTGGCGGGCAGCGGCACGGCTATCGTCGGTGTGGATGACAGCCATTCGACGCTGATTGCCGACCGCATCGAGCGTGCCGGCGTGAAGGTCGAGCGCATTTCGAAACGCAATGTTGTTTCCGAAGGTCTTTATGCCGAAGGCAGCCACATCCTGCGGGCGCATGGCGGCACCTTCTCGCTGCTGGTCGATCTCGACGGTATCCAGACTCTTCGTGGAAGCCACAATGCGCAGAATGCGGCGGCCGCAATTGCCGCCTGCCTTGCCGTGGGTGTTTCGGAAGAGGAAATCCGCGCCGGTCTCAAATCCTTCCCCGGCCTCAAACATCGCATGCAGCCGGTCGGCCGGCGCGGCAATGTCACTTTCGTCAACGACAGCAAGGCGACCAATGCCGATGCTGCGGCACCGGCGCTTTCGAGTTTCGACCGCATTTACTGGATCGCCGGCGGTCTGCCGAAAGCGGGCGGCATTACCAGCCTTTCGCCGCTGTTTCCGCGCATCGCCAAAGCCTATCTGATCGGTGAAGCGGCGGCGGAATTTGCCGCAACGCTTGGCGAGGCCGTGCCATACGAAATATCCGGCACGCTGGACAAAGCCGTGCAGCATGCGGCAGCGGATGCGGAAAAAGATGCGACGGCTGGCAATGTCGTGATGTTATCCCCGGCTTGCGCAAGCTTCGATCAATATAAGAACTTTGAAATCAGAGGTGATTCGTTCGTCGCGCAGGTCGCGGCGCTCGATGGCATGACGATGCTGGTTGACTCTGGAAAAGGGGGCTGAAGGCCATGGTAAGCCGAGTTGATCGAGGTCCGGTCGCGGAATGGTTCTGGACCATCGACCGTTTCTTTCTGGCGGCGTTCATCGCGCTGATGGGCATTGGCCTGATGTTGTCCTTTGCGGCATCGCCTGCGGTTGCCGAGCGCATCGGCCTCAACAGCTTCTTCTTCGTCGAGCGTCAGGCGATGTTCATGGTGCCGTCGCTGGCGATCATGGTCGGCCTGTCCTTCCTGTCGCCGCGCCAGGTGCGCCGCGTGGCGGTCATCATGCTGATCGCCTCGCTGCTGATGATGATCTTCGCGCTGTTCTTCGGTATCGAGGTCAAGGGTGCGCGGCGCTGGATTTCCATCGGCACCTTCTCGATCCAGCCGTCGGAATTCATGAAGCCGGCTTTCGTCATCGTCTGCGCATGGCTTTTTGCCGAGCGGGCGCGCCATCCGGAAATTCCGGGCAATCTCTTTGCCATCATCACTTTCGGTATCGTGGCCGCACTCCTGATCGCGCAGCCGGACTTCGGCCAGACCATTCTGACCTCCGTGGTCTGGGGCGGCATGTTCTTCATGGCCGGCGTACCATGGTTCTGGATCATCATGCTCGGTGGCCTTGGCGTCGGCGGCATTGTGACCGCCTATCTCATGTTGCCGCACGTCGCCGGTCGTATCGACCGGTTCTGGACGGGTGAGGGCGATACGTTTCAGGTCGATACCGCACGCGAAGCGATCATTCGTGGTGACTGGTTCGGTCGCGGACCGGGCGAGGGCATCGTCAAGCGGATCATTCCCGACAGCCATACCGACTTCATCTTCTCGGTGGCGGCGGAAGAATTCGGCATCGTCTTCTGCATGTTCCTCGTTGCGATCTTCGCCTTCATCGTGCTGCGCGGCCTGTCGCACGCCTTCAAGGAGAAGGACGATTTCTGCCGCTTTGCCGTCGCCGGTCTCGTGCTGCAGATCGGCATGCAGTCGATGATCAATATCGGCGTTAATCTCGAGCTGATGCCCGCCAAGGGCATGACGCTACCGCTGATTTCTTATGGTGGTTCGTCGATGATGGCGATCTGCGTGACCGCCGGTTTCCTTCTGGCGCTGACACGCCACAGACCCGAAAAGCGGGCGCAGGAGCGGAGTTTCTTCCGCGTCGGTTCCGGCGTTCCCGCGGAGTAAACGATCATGAGCAAGGGTATTGTTCTTCTTGCCGCCGGGGGAACCGGCGGCCATGTTTTTCCGGCGGAGGCGCTCGCGCATACGCTGAAGGCGCGCGGTTATCAGGTGCATCTCGTCACTGACAGCCGCGCCGAACGTTATGCGGGCAAGTTCCCGGCGGATGAAATCCATGTGGTGCCGTCTGCCACCATCGGCTCGAAAAACCCGATTTCCGTGGCGCGTTCGCTCTGGAAGCTCTGGGTTGGCCTGCGTGCGGCGCGCCGGCTGGTGGCGAAACTTAAGCCGGTCGCGGTTGTCGGTTTCGGTGGTTATCCCACCGTGCCGCCGCTTCTGGCTTCCACCGGCCTTGGCGTGCCTTCCATCATTCACGAGCAGAATGCTGTGATGGGTCGCGCTAACAAGGCGCTGGCAGGCCGTGTGAAGGCGATCGCCGGCGGCTTCCTGCCGCCCGCCAATGGCCAATATTCCGACAAGACGGTGGCGACCGGCAATCCGGTGCGCCCGGCGGTGCTGGCGGCTTCTGAAATTCCCTATACCCCGTCGCAGACGGGTGAAACTTTTCAGCTTGTCGTGTTCGGCGGCAGCCAGGGCGCGCAGTTTTTTTCGAGCGCGGTGCCTGCGGCTATCTGCCTGCTGAAAGACGAGCAGCGCAAGCGCATCGTCGTCACCCAGCAGGCGCGTCCTGAAGACAAGGACAGCGTCATCGCCTCCTACCAGAAGCTTGGCGTAAAGGCTGACGTTTCGCCCTTCTTCGGCGACATGGCGTCGCGCATCGGCGAGGCCGATCTGGTGATCAGCCGTTCGGGCGCTTCGACGGTATCGGAGCTTTCGGTGATCGGCCGCCCGTCGATCCTCGTGCCTTATCCGCATGCGCTGGATCACGATCAGGCCGCCAATGCGGCAGCACTTTCGGCGGCGGGCGGGGCCAGCGTCATCAAGCAGGCGGAATTGTCGCCGCAGAAGCTCTCCGGCCTCCTGTCCTCGGCGCTTTCGGAACCGGATCGTCTTTCGGCAACGGCAGCGGCGGCCAAGGCAACGGGTAAACCGCATGCGGCGGATGTGCTGGCCGATCTGGTGGAGGCCATTGCCTCCGGCCAGTCCGTACAGGAATTCAAGAAGAAGAATGAAGGAGTTGGGGCATGAAGATGCCGAAAGCCATAGGCCTTGTCCATTTCATCGGCATAGGCGGGATCGGCATGAGCGGCATTGCCGAAGTGCTTCACAATCTCGGCCACCGCGTTCAGGGGTCGGATCAGGCCGACAGCGCCAATGTGCAGCGTCTGCGCGACAAGGGCATCGAGGTGTTCGTCGGCCATACGGCGGACAATCTCGGTGACGCCGAGGTCGTGGTCGTTTCCACCGCCATCAAGAAGAACAATCCGGAACTCATCGCCGCGCGGGAAAAACACCTGCCGATCGTTCGCCGTGCCGAAATGCTGGCCGAGCTGATGCGTTTCCGTAACGCCATCGCCATTGGCGGCACCCACGGCAAGACGACGACCACCTCGATGGTCGCGACCCTGTTGGAAGCCGGCAATCTCGACCCGACCGTCATCAATGGCGGCATCATCAATGCCTATGGCACCAATGCGCGTATGGGCGAGGGCGAGTGGATGGTGGTGGAAGCCGACGAATCCGACGGCACCTTCCTGAAGCTGCCGGCCGACGTGGCCGTCATTACGAATATCGATCCGGAGCATCTGGACCATTACGGCAATTTTGATGCTGTGCGCGCGGCGTTCCGCCAGTTCGTCGAGAACGTGCCGTTCTACGGCTTCGGCGTCATGTGCCTTGACCATCCGGAAGTGCAGGCGCTGGTCGGCCGCATCGAGGATCGCAAGGTCATCACATACGGTGAAAACCCGCAGGCCGACGTGCGTTTTTCGAATGTGCGCATCGATGGCACACGCTCGGTTTTCGACGTGGAAATCCGCCGTCGTCGTACCGGCAAGATATTCTCCTTCAAGGATCTCGTCCTGCCGATGCCCGGCCGACACAATGTTTCGAACGCGACGGCCGCGATTGCCGTCGCCAATCGTCTCGGTATTTCGGAAGCTGACATCAAGAAGGGTCTCGCCTCCTTCGCAGGCGTCAAGCGGCGTTTCACGCTGACGGGCGAAGCCAATGGCGTACAGGTCTTCGACGATTACGGCCATCACCCGGTCGAGATCAAGGCTGTGCTGGCGGCGGCGCGGGAAGCCTGCAATGGCCGTATCATCGCGGTGCATCAGCCGCACCGCTACAGCCGCCTTTCCAGCCTGTTTGACGATTTCGCGCATTGTTTCAACGATGCGGATACGATTCTTCTTGCCCCGGTCTATGCTGCGGGCGAAGATCCGATCGAAGGCGCAAGTTCGGAAGCGCTGGTTTCGGCCATCAAGGCCGCCGGCCATCGTGACGCCCGTTTTCTTGAGAAACGGGAAGATCTCGCCTCAGTGGTTGCAGGCATTGCGAATCCGGGTGATTTCGTGGTTCTCTTGGGGGCTGGAAATATCACGCAATGGGCAGCAGCGCTGCCTTCGGAATTGAAGAGCATATCAGGAAAGTCTGAATGAGACAGGTCGATGGGGTTAAATTGCTGGGGAGGCTCGGCGACGGGGTAAACGAACTGAGGGGACGTCTGACACCGGATGCGCCCATGGACCGCGTGACGTGGTTCAGAGCCGGAGGTCTGGCGGAAGTCATGTTCCAGCCGCACGATACCGATGATCTGATTGCCTTCCTGAAAATTCTGCCGGAAGACGTGCCGCTGACGGTAGTCGGCGTCGGCTCCAATCTTCTGGTGCGCGATGGCGGCATCCCGGGCGTTGTCGTCCGTCTGTCGGCCAAAGGTTTCGGCCAGGTGGAGCTTGCCGGCGAAAACCGCATCAAGGCCGGTGCGATCTGCCCGGACAAGCATATTGCGGCCATGGCCATGGATAACGGCATTGGCGGCTTCCATTTCTATTACGGCATTCCCGGCTCCATCGGCGGTGCGCTGCGTATGAATGCGGGCGCAAACGGCGGTGAGACGCGCGAGCGCGTGGTGGAAGTCTATGCGGTTGACCGTCAGGGTAAGCAACATGTGCTTTCCAATGCCGATATGGGCTACAGCTACCGCCATTCCGGCGCCGACAAGGGCCTGATCTTCACCGGCGCATTGTTCGAGGGTTATCCGGAAGACAAGGCGAAAATCCGCGCCGATATGGACGCCGTGCGTCACCATCGCGAAACAGTTCAGCCGATCCGTGAGCAGACTGGTGGTTCGACCTTCAAGAATCCCGAAGGTCATTCCGCATGGGAACTCATCGATGAGGCGGGCGGCCGCGGTCTGGTCATCGGCGGCGCGCAGATGTCATCACTGCATTGCAATTTCATGATCAATACCGGCCACGCGACCGGCTACGATCTGGAATATCTGGGTGAGACCATCCGCAAGCGCGTGTTCGAGAAGTCGGGCATCCGGCTGGAGTGGGAAATCAAGCGGCTAGGGCTTTTCATGCCGGGCCGTGAGGTGGAGCCTTTTCTGGGAAGCTGAGTTTTTGGCTTCCGATTTTCTTACAGGGGCTTCTCCGTCATATGACCGTTGGCGTTGGCCGTAACGGTCGGTCAATAGTTGTATCCTATAGTTTTTTGACATAAGCGACGAGCGGCATGTTATCTCAGATAGCATGCCGCTCGTCGATCAAAGGGTGTTTGACAAGAATTTTCAGTGATTGATTTAGGTACTATTGGAGACGGTCTTGGATCTCTGGAGAAAACTGATCGAAATGATGAGTTTTTCGATTGCGACGCCAGAGGGCCGCAGGCGGCTTGAACCTTTGGAATTTTCGTTTCGGGTTGCCTGTGTCACAACGATCATGGCTCTGCTGATATGTTCCGGCGGTCTGGTTCTCCTGGCGCAGTTCGGGCTGGTGACGGACCTTGTCAACGGTCTTATACTCGGCGTGACCTTGTGTTCCGTCATCGCATTCACGATGACGTGGCTGGTCTGCTGGCTCAATGCCAGGGAAGTGAAGATTCTTGCGCAATCGCACGAGCGTTTTTTGCATCTGAGCCATACCGATGCATTGACTGGCCTCAGCAATCGGCTCGGGCTTTATGCCGGATGCATGAATCTCGGTCAGCATTATTGCGTCGCGTTCCTCGATATCGATCATTTCAAGTCGGTGAACGACAGGTTCAGCCATTTGGCCGGTGACGCGGTGATTTCCAGCGTCGCACAGCGGATACGTACTTCCTTTGACGCCTCTGCCAAAGTCGCCAGAATAGGCGGCGAGGAATTCGTCGTCGTGCGCGAGACAGGGTCGTCATCGTTTCTGGATGTTTGCGAAAGGCTGCGGGCGAGCATCGAGGCGGTGCCAGTCGACTATCAGGATATGCGGATCGGTGTCACCATATCGATCGGAGTGGCTGTCCGGAAGGACGCCGAAGTCTTTGAAAAAGTCCTGCATAATGCCGATCTTGCGCTTTATCAGGCAAAGGGCGCGGGGCGTAATCGTATCTGCGTGGCGGGCCAGCGGGATATCCGTCAGTCCGTCGCCTAGAGCGTTTCCAGTAAAAGATGCTGAATAGCAAAAGGCCCGTGAAACGCCAGGTTTCGCGGGCCTTCCCATATTCGGAACGCTTGTGTGGCTCAGACTTCGTCCTTGCGGGAAAGCAGAATGCAGGCCAGCGTTATGATGGCGGATACGCAGAGGTAGTAGCCGACATAACCCATGCCGTAATTCACCTGCAGCCATGTGGCGATGTAAGGCGCCAGCGATGCGCCGAAGATGCCGGCCATGTTGAAGGTGATCGACGAGCCGGTGTAGCGCACCCGGGTCGGGAAGGGGGCTGCGAGCGCCGTGCCGATCAGGCCGTAGGTCATGCCCATCAGCATCATGGCAAGGGCCGCGAAGACGAAGATGGAGCCTTCGCTACCGGTCATCAGGCCGGGCAGCAGGAAGGAGAACAGGCCGATCAGCACCGTCGTAATGATCAGAATTTCACGACGGCCGAATTTTTCGGCGAGCTTGCCGGCGATCGGGATGAAGATGCCGAAAACGATGGAGCCGAGAATCTGCACTTCCAGCGCGTCAAGGAACGGGATTTTCAGGACCTTGACGTTATAGGACAGCAGATAGGCGGTGCCGATGTAGAAGAGCACAAAGGTGGCCAGCGCCACGAAGGTGCCGAGCACGAGGCTGCGCTTGTGGTTGCGGAACAGTTCCGCGACCGGAACGGCCACACGTTCTTCCTTTTCGATCGCTTTCTGGAAGTCGGGTGTCTCGGTGATCGACAGGCGAACCCACATGCCGACCGCGATCAGAATGATCGAAGCGACGAAGGGAATGCGCCAGCCCCAGCTGAGCAGCGCTTCCTGCGACATGAAGTGCAGCAGGATCCAGAACACGCCGGAGGAGAGGAACAGGCCGACAGGGGCGCCGAGCTGCGGGAACATGCCGTACCAGCTGCGCTTGCCGGGAGGCGCGTTTTCCGTGGCGAGCAGGACGGCGCCGCCCCATTCGCCGCCAAGGCCAAAGCCCTGGCCGAAGCGGCACAGCGCCAGCAACAGCGGTGCAAGGACGCCGGCGGTCTCATAGGAGGGCAGGAGGCCGATCACGACGGTCGATACACCCATGGTCAGTAGCGCGGCGACAAGTGTCGTCTTGCGGCCGACGCGGTCACCATAGTGACCGAAGACCACAGCACCCAGCGGACGGGCAAAAAAGGCGATGGAGAAGGTGGCGAAGGACGCCAGAAGCGCCGTCATCGGGTCATTGTTCGGAAAGAACAAGGCGGGGAACACGAGCACTGCGGCCGTGGCGTAAACGTAAAAATCGAAAAACTCGATGGTCGTGCCGACCAGGCTGGCAGTGAGAACTCGTGCAGGCGAATTTGTCTTTACAGCGTTCGAATTGTCAGCGGTCGGCGATACCGGAGATATCGCGTCGGTCATGGTATTGGTTCCATTTTGGATGATTGCAATGTCATGCCTTGGGAGGCGATGTCTGCGTTAACGCAATTTTTGTTCCTATGGAATGCTAAAAAAGAAATAATGCAAATAATGTGATTGATGAATGCGACAGGCTCGGCTGCGTGCTGCCGGATGCGCTTCGGCGATTGAGAGACTGATTCAGGCTGCGGTTTTAAAACGCTGAAACGCCAGATAATTTTCCCTGGGGAATAATCCCGTCCGTTAACGTTTCGATCTTGCCTTTATCGCGGAGCAGCAGGTGCGCTCGTGCGATTTTATTTCCGATCATTGAAAACCTGCATGTTGCAATCCATGCAACTCTCTGATTCCAAGGAGGGAATCCGGATCGGTGCTGATTCTTTAACGGAACTTGGCACGTTGGGCGCGGTGGTTAACGAAAGTAAACGATTCATTAACCTTAATGGCGTTTAACTGATCTCAAGGGTCATGTGCCAGAATCACCGTTCTTCAAATTCGGTCGGTTCGGAGCGTGGTTCGTAACGGAGAGTTGGTGTCAGAGGTATCGATGGGCGGCAAGCACGTAGCTGTTCTTTTGGGTGGGTTTTCGTCGGAGCGGCCAGTCAGCCTGTCGTCGGGCAATGCCTGCGCGCTCGCGCTTGAGGGCGAGGGCTACAAGGTCACCCGGGTCGATGTGGGGCGCGATGTCGCGGCCGTGCTCGATGAGCTGCGCCCGGATGTCGCCTTTAATGCGCTGCACGGTCCCTTCGGTGAAGACGGCACCATTCAGGGTATTCTCGAATATCTGGCCATTCCCTATACACATTCCGGCGTGCTGGCTTCCGCACTCGCCATGGACAAGGCGCAGGCGAAGAAAGTCGCTGCGGCTGCCGGGGTGCCGGTTGCTGCCGAGCGCGTCATGAACCGCTTCGATTTCACCAGCGAACATCCGCTTGCTCCACCCTATGTGGTGAAGCCGGTGCGTGAAGGTTCGAGCTTCGGCGTTGTCATCGTCAAGGAAGACCAGTCGCATCCGCCGCAAATCCTCACTTCGTCGGAATGGCGTTATGGCGATCAGGTGATGGTCGAGCGCTACATCCATGGCCGCGAATTGACCTGCGGCGTGCTCGACGGCGAGGCGCTTGGCGTCACCGAAGTGGTGCCGCTCGGTCACAATTTCTATGATTTTGACGCTAAATACGCTGCTGGTGGCTCGAAACATGTCATTCCGGCAGAAATTTCACCGAAAATTTACCAAAAAATTCAAACACTGGCGGTTATGGCGCATCGGGCGATCGGGTGCCGTGGCGTAAGCCGTTCAGACTTTCGTTACGACGACCGCTTCTCAGAAGATGGCGAAGTTATCTGGCTTGAAGTGAATACGCAGCCGGGCATGACGCCGACCTCCCTGGTGCCGGAAATGGCGGCCCACGCTGGCCGCTCCTTTGGTAACCTTGTCAGCTGGATGGTGGAGGACGCTTCGTGTTTGCGGTGACCGGCAAAAAGTCGACGGCAAAAAAGCGCGAGCAATTCGCAGCGACGGCAAATGCCGACGATCGCATGGTGCTGCCGCGCCCGCTGCGTCGTGTCGTGCGCTTCTGCGTCAGCCTTGCGACCGGACGCATCCATATTCCCGCCCATACCGGCACGATTTCGGCCGTCGCCTTCTACGCGGTGACTGGCCTTTATGGCATGTCGCTCGGCGGCCACACAAATATCGTTACGCAGGCGACGACCTCTGCTGCGGGTTTCGCCGTTGAGGACGTGAAGGTCTCCGGCAATCTGCAGACCTCCGAAATCGATGTCTTCCAGCTTCTCGGCCTTGATGGCAGCACCTCGCTGATTGCACTCGACATCGATGCGGCGCGCCGCAAGCTCGTGCAGCTTCCCTGGGTGGAAGACGTGGATATCCGCAAGGTCTACCCGAAGACGATCGAGGTTCGCCTGAAAGAACGCCAGGCCTTCGGCATCTGGCAGCATGGCTCGGAACTGTCGCTGATCGAAAAGAGCGGCAGCGTCATCGCGCCGCTGCGTGACAATAAATTCGCTTCCCTGCCGCTGTTCGTTGGACGCGACGCGGAAACGGGCGCTGCCGGTTTCGTCGAGCGGCTGGCCGACTGGCCGGAAATCCGCAACCGCGTCCGCGCCTATGTGCGCATTGCCGGTCGCCGCTGGGATCTGCACCTCGACAACGGCATCGTCGTCAAGCTGCCGGAAGAAAACCTGCCGCAGGCGCTGCAATTGCTGGCGCGGCTTGATCTCGAAGAAAAGGTCCTGTCGCGAGATGTCGCCGCAGTCGATCTCAGACTGGCGGATCGCACCACGATCCAGCTGACCGAAGGTGCGACGGAGCGCCGTCAGGCTGCTGTCGACGCGCGCACCAAGGCTCTCAAGAAAGCGGAGAAGAACACATGAGCTTTTTCGGTTCTTCCCATTTCGGTCTGCCTCGTCTGAAGCCGCTTTCTTCCAAGCGCAGCCACATCGTTTCGGTGCTGGACATCGGTTCGACCAAGGTCGTGTGCATGATCGGCCGGCTGACGCCGCGTCAAGAGAGTGAAATCCTGCCTGGCCGCACCCACAAGGTGGAAATCATCGGCATTGGCCACCAGCGTTCGCGTGGCGTGAAATCCGGCGTGATTGCTGATCTTGACGCGTTGGAAGGCGTGATCCGTCTTTCGGTCGATGCGGCCGAGCGTATGGCGGGACTTACCGTCGACAGCCTGATCGTCAATGTTTCGGCTGGAAGACTGGCGAGCGATATCTATACCGCGAGCATTGATCTCGGCGGTCAGGAAGTGGAAGCAAGTGACCTGCGCAAGGTTCTGGTGGCGGCAAGCCAGCAGTCCATGCGTCAGGACCGGGCGATCCTGCATTCTCTGCCGACGGGCTATTCGCTGGATGGCGAGCGCGGCATTCGTGATCCGCTGTCGATGTATGGCGATCTTCTCGGCGTCGATATGCATGTCGTGACTGTCGAACGCACGGCGCTGAAGAACCTCGAGCTTTGCGTCAACCGCGCGCATCTTTCCGTCGAAGGCATGGTGGCGACGCCCTATGCCAGCGGTCTTGCCGCTCTGGTGGACGATGAAGTCGAGCTTGGCTGCGCGGCCATCGACATGGGTGGCGGCACCACGACGATCTCTGTTTTTGCCGAAGGCCGTCTCATTCACACCGACGCAATCGGCCTTGGCGGCCATCACGTCACGACAGATCTTGCACGAGGCCTCTCGACACGAATCGAAGATGCGGAGAGACTGAAGGTGGTGCATGGTTCGGCTTTGCTGAATGGCGCGGATGAGCGCGACATGATTTCGATCCCGCCGATTGGCGAAGATGATCGCGATCAACCATCGCAAGTTTCAAGAGCACTTGTAACCCGCATCGTGCGGGCGCGTATCGAAGAGACGCTGGAATTGATCCGTGATCGTATCCAGAAGTCCGGCTTCAGTCCCATCGTCGGCAAGCGCGTTGTCCTGACCGGCGGCGCAAGCCAGCTGACGGGGCTGCCGGAAACGGCACGGCGCATTCTCGCCCGCAACGTTCGCATCGGCCGCCCCATGGGGGTTGCCGGTCTTCCGGTGGCGGCGAAGGGACCGGCCTTTTCAACCGCCTGCGGACTGATGATCTACCCGCAGGTGGCGGATATCGAAATTCATGCGGCGCAAGGCGGAATGTTCTCGCCGTTTGGTAACGGTAGCGGCCGGATAGCCCGGGTGGGGCAATGGCTGAAAGAGAGTTTTTGAGTGGCCTCGTGGCGCAAGCCGGAGGTTTCAGAGTTGAGTTTCAAGAATCGGCCAGCGGGGCGATGCGGCCAGAGAAAGAAGGAATGTTAAAATGACGATACAGCTGCAGAAGCCTGATATCACAGAGCTGAAGCCACGCATCACCGTCTTCGGTGTCGGTGGCGGTGGTGGTAACGCTGTCAACAACATGATCACGGCCGGCCTCCAGGGCGTCGACTTCGTCGTCGCCAACACGGATGCGCAGGCGTTGACCATGACGAAGGCAGACAGGGTCATTCAGCTCGGCGTCAACGTCACCGAAGGCCTCGGCGCCGGCTCCCAGCCGGAAGTCGGCCGCGCGGCTGCTGAAGAGTGCATCGACGAGATCATCGATCACCTGAACGGTACCCACATGTGCTTCGTCACCGCCGGCATGGGCGGCGGCACCGGCACGGGTGCTGCCCCGGTCGTCGCACAGGCTGCGCGCAACAAGGGCATCCTGACGGTCGGCGTCGTCACAAAGCCTTTCCACTTCGAAGGCGGCCGCCGCATGCGTCTTGCCGAACAGGGCATCGAGGAACTGCAGAAGTCCGTCGATACGCTGATCGTCATTCCGAACCAGAACCTTTTCCGTATTGCCAATGACAAGACGACCTTTGCGGACGCCTTCGCCATGGCCGACCAGGTTCTTTACTCCGGCGTTGCCTGCATTACCGATCTGATGGTGAAGGAAGGTCTTATCAACCTCGACTTCGCCGACGTCCGTTCGGTCATGCGCGAAATGGGCCGCGCAATGATGGGCACCGGCGAAGCTTCCGGTCCGGGCCGCGCAATGCAGGCTGCGGAAGCGGCGATCGCTAACCCGCTGCTCGACGAAACCTCGATGAAGGGCGCGCAGGGCCTCCTGATCTCCATCACCGGTGGTCGCGACCTCACCCTCTTCGAAGTCGACGAAGCGGCGACCCGTATCCGCGAAGAAGTCGATCCGGATGCCAACATCATCCTCGGCGCAACCTTCGACGAAGCGCTTGAAGGCCTCATCCGCGTCTCCGTCGTCGCAACCGGCATTGACCGCGTTGCTGGCGTTGGCGAACAGAACATTGCCGAGATGCGCGCCGCAGCTGCCGTTGCCAAGCCGCTTATCCGTCCTTCCGCGGCCGTTGCTCCCGCTCCGGCCGCAGTACAGCCTGCAGCAGTCTCGCAGGCACAGAAGGCCGTAGACCCGATCGCCCAGACCATCCGTTCGGCGGAAGCCGAAATGGAACGTGAACTCGGTTTCGCCGCACACCAGCAGCCCGCCCAGGATTTCCGTCCGCAGAGCAAGCTGTTCGCATCTTCCCCGGCTGAAGCACCGGCTGCCCTCCGTCCGGCCCAGCCGGTTCAGCAGGCCGCTCCGGCACCGGTTGCGCAGGCGCCGGTCTATCACGCTCCGGAACAGGTTGCCGCTCAGGCTCCGCGGATGCAGCAGCCGCAGGCTCCTGTCTACCAGGAACCCGCGCCGGTTGCCCGTCAGCCCGAGCCGGTTCGCATGCCGAAGGTCGAAGACTTCCCGCCGGTCGTGAAGGCCGAGCTGGACCACCGCACCCATGCCGCTCCTGCCGCACAGGAAGAGCGCGGCCCGATGGGTCTTCTGAAGCGCATCACCAACTCGCTTGGCCGCCGTGAAGAGGAAGAAGTTCCTTCCGACATGATGGATGCGCCGAGCATGGCACCGCAGCAGCGCCGCGCCCCGCTTTCGCCGGAAGCAAGCCTCTACGCACCGCGTCGTGGCCAGCTTGACGACCACGGCCGTACAACGCCTGCTTCGTCCAGCCATCACGACGATGACCAGCTGGAAATCCCGGCCTTCCTGCGCCGCCAGTCCAACTAAAGGCGATTCCATAAGCCCCTTGAAACGCCCGGATCACACGATCCGGGCGTTTTGTTTATTTTACGTTATTAACACTAAATTAATTCGCGTTTTCAATGGCTTGCGCATGTAACAATCCGAAACGAACAGTGATTTGTCGTGGCACCTACATGTGCGTATGTATGAGGCTGGGTGAAGGAACAGATTGACTTTTCCGGTCGTTAAAAACCGGCTTGAAAAACTTGAACGGCGCTGGCTGAAGCAGCGCGGTTTGCAAAACAAGGCATAGACGCATGACTATCGGACTGCTCGGATTTCAGACAACTATCGCACATGCTGTTCAGCTTAAAGGCATTGGCGTGCATTCCGGCAATCCGGTCTCGATGACCTTCCAGCCTGCAGAAGCCGGAACGGGCGTCGTCTTCCACCGCCTTCACGATAATGGCAGCGTTACAGAGCTTAAGGCGGTTTCGGCCAATGTCGGCAATACCGATCTGTGCACCGTGCTCGGCCGTTCGCTCTCCCAGTCGGTAGCGACGATCGAGCACGTCATGGCTGCCATCTACGCCATGGGTCTTGATAACCTTGTCGTTGAGGTCGATGGTCCGGAAGCGCCGATCATGGACGGCAGCTCCGCACCTTTCATCGAGGCGATCGAATCTGTTGGCATCAAGAACCTGGGCGTGAAGCGCCGTTACATCCGCGTCACCAAGCCGGTGCGCATCGATTCGGGTGCCTCCTGGGCGGAGTTCCGTCCCTATGACGGCACGCGTTTTGAAGTCGACATCGATTTCGACACGCCGCTGATCGGCAAGCAGTCCTGGAAGGGCGACCTGACGGCGGATACGTTCAAGAATGAACTGTCGCGCGCCCGCACCTTCGGCTTCATGCGTGACGTGGAGCGTCTGTGGGCCGCCGGTTATGCGCTCGGTTCCTCGCTTGAGAACTCGGTCGTCATCTCCGACGACAACAGCGTCATCAACATGGAAGGCCTGCGTTACGCCAAGGACGAATTCGTCCGTCACAAGACGCTGGACGCCGTGGGCGACCTGGCGCTTGCCGGCGCGCAGTTCATCGGCTGTTACCGCTCTTATCGCGGCGGCCACAAGGTTAATGCGAATGCGCTGAAGGCCCTGCTGAGCGACCGCACCGCTTACGAGATCGTCGAGGCTCCGGCTGCCCGCAACCAGATGGTGCGCGCCCGCGAATTCGTTGCGGTTAACATGCCGGAATTTGCACCCTGGTCAGCTTGAGTTCTTTCGCAGGCTATCAATTGACAGAAAAAGCCGCTCCCTTTGGGGCGGCTTTTTCGTGATGAGAACAAGAAGTTGCGTTATATCGTCTGATATTCGTGCGATTGCACGGGTCGATGCCATAAAAATGCGTTAATGCGTCATCATTGCGTTGCCCTGCGGATGCTTTTATGGCTAGAACGCCAGTGCAAAGCCGATGCTTATGTATTTGCGCGGGAAGTGGGAACTGTCGAATGAAGCATGTAGGGTCTGGTGCAATGAAGGGTACGATGCGGGGGATCGCCGTTTCGTTGATGTTGGTCGGCGCAAGTGTCGTCGTCACGGCCTGCCAGTCCGATCCGGATATCGACATTACCAAGCTCGGCTTCGAATCCGATCCGCCTGATGTTCTGTACAAGCAGGGGCTTGCCAACATGAACGCCGGCAACATGACGGAAGCCTCACGCAAGTTCGAGGCTATCGACAAGCAATATCCCTTTACCGAATGGGGCCAGAAGGCGCTCGTCATGCAGACCTTCATTGCCACGCGCACCAACAAGAACGATGTGGCCATCACGAACGGCAGCCGCTTCCTGCGGCAATATCCCCGTTCCAAGGACGCGGCCTACGTTCAGTACATGATCGGTCTTGCCTATTCGAAGCAGATTTCCGACGTGACGCAGGATCAGCGCGCAGCACAGCGCACCGTCGAGGCGATGAACAAGGTCGTCAATGACTATCCCGATTCGGAATATGTCGCTGACGCGCAGGCCAAGATCCGTTTCGCCCGCGACCAGCTCGCCGGCCGTGAAATGCAGGTCGGTCGTTATTACCTTGAGCGCAAGGAATATCTCGCCGCCGTTTCGCGTTTCCGCATCGTCGTCGAGCAGTACCAGAACACCAACCAGATCGAGGAAGCGCTGGCGCGTCTGACCGAAGCCTATTACGCTATGGGCCTGGTGGACGAAGCGCAGACGGCGGCCGCCGTTCTCGGCAACAACTATCCTGATAGCCAATGGTATGCGGATTCCTACAAGCTGCTGAAGGGTCAGGGGCTGGAGCCGCGTGAAAACAAGGGGTCCTGGATTTCGCGCGCCGGCAAGAAGCTTATCGGCGCCTGAGACCGGGGCATAGGCCATGCTGGTCCAGCTCTCGATTCGCGATATCGTTCTGATCGAAAGGCTTGACCTCGGTTTCGAGGCAGGCCTTTCCGTGTTGACGGGCGAGACGGGTGCGGGCAAATCCATTCTTCTCGATAGTCTCTCGCTGGCGCTTGGCGGCCGTGGCGACGGCGGCCTTGTGCGCCACGGTGAAGAGAAGGGGCAGGTTACCGCCACTTTCGAGGTCCCGAACAATCACCCGACACGGCTTCTCCTGCGCGAAAACGGTCTCGATGACGACGGCGACCTGATTTTCCGCCGGGTGCAATCCTCTGACGGGCGCACCAAGGCCTATATCAACGATCAGGCCATCAGCGTGCAGATGATGCGCCAGCTCGGTCAATTCCTGGTCGAAATCCACGGCCAGCATGATGATCGCGCGCTTGTCGACACCGATGCACACCGGACGCTGCTGGATGCCTTTGCCGGGCTGAGCGATGAGGCTCGCGCTGTTCAGGGCCTTTACCGCACCTGGAAAGATGTTGACCGGGCTCTGAAGACGCACCGCGCCAAGGTGGAGGCGGCGGCGCGCGAGGCGGATTACCTGCGCTCTTCCGTTGAGGAACTGGAAACGCTCTCGCCGCGTGACGGAGAAGAGGAAGAACTGGCCGAGCGCCGGGCGGTGATGCAGAAATCCGAACGCATTGCCGGCGATATCGCTGAGGCCAGCGAGTTTCTGAACGGCAATGCCTCGCCCGTGCCTGTCATTGCATCGATGATGCGCCGGCTCGAGCGCAAGAGCCACGAGGCTCCCGGCCTGCTTGAAGACACCGTGCAATTGCTGGATGCCGCGCTGGACAGCCTTTCCAATGCGCAGATGGAAGTGGAAGCGGCATTGCGCCGCACCGAATTCGATCCGCGTGAGCTGGAGCGGGTGGAAGAGCGGCTTTTTGCGCTGCGCGCCGCGGGCCGCAAATATAATGTCGCCGTGCCTGACCTTCCGGCTCTCGCCGAAAAAATGGTGGCCGATCTCGCCGATCTCGATGCCGGTGAAGAAAAACTCGGCAAGCTCGAGGCCAATCTCGGCGTCGTAAAGGCCGATTTTGACCGTGCCGCCCAATCGCTTTCCGACAAACGCCGCAATGCGGCGGAAGCGCTTTCCAACGCTGTCATGGCCGAGCTTCCGGCGCTGAAGCTCGAGCGGGCGCGGTTTACCGTCGAGGTGACCTCCGATCCCGAGCAGGCGACGGCTGACGGTATCGATACGGTGGAGTTTCACGTCCAGACCAATCCGGGCACGCGCCCCGGTCCGATCATGAAGGTGGCCTCGGGCGGCGAACTGTCCCGTTTCCTGCTGGCGTTGAAAGTGGCGCTCGCCGATCGCGGATCGGCGCCGACGCTGGTGTTCGACGAAATCGATACGGGCGTTGGCGGCGCTGTGGCGGATGCCATCGGCCAGCGGCTGCGCCGCCTGTCGAAAACCGTGCAGGTCCTGTCCGTCACCCATGCGCCGCAGGTGGCCGCACGGGCTGCCACTCATCTCCTCATTTCCAAAGGTCCATCCGGCGACGGCAGCGAGCGCATCGCCACGCGCGTGGCCACCATGGAGCCGAAACACCGCACCGAAGAGATCGCCCGCATGCTCGCCGGCGCATCGGTAACGGACGAGGCGAGGGCTGCGGCCGCTCGTCTGCTTGCCGCCAAGGACTGATCGTTCGCGACAATGCCGTTGGAGCGCCTTTCGGCGTTGTGAGTCCAGCGGCAAAACTGTTTTTAATGTTTGTTATTTCGGCTAAAAGCGTTCGGTAATTCCGAAAAGAGGCCGTCATGTCGAAAGACCAGAAATCCGTCGAAAACCTCACCGAGCTTGAAGCCTCTTCCGAGCTCGCATTTCTGGCGGCCGAGCTTGCTCGCCATGACGCCCTTTATCACGGCAAGGACGCGCCGGAGATTTCGGACGCCGATTATGATGCGCTGAAGCGGCGCAACGATGCCATCGAGACGGCTTTTCCAGCGCTGGTGCGGGCCGATAGCCCATCGAAGAAAGTCGGCTTCGCGCCGCTTCCGACCTTTGCGCCAATCGTGCATGCGCGGCCGATGCTGTCGCTCGACAATACGTTTTCGGAAGAGGATCTGCGGGATTTCGTGAGTTCTGTCTATCGCTTCCTCGGGCATCTGCCTGATGATTCCATCGCCTTTACCGCCGAGCCGAAGATCGACGGGCTTTCCATGTCGATCCGCTACGAGAACCGCAGGCTGAAGACCGCGGCGACGCGTGGTGACGGCACGACGGGCGAAAACGTCACCGCCAATATCAGGACCATCAAGGAAATCCCGAACGAGCTGCCTTCGGACGCGCCCGATGTGGTGGAGGTTCGTGGTGAGGTCTATATGGCGAAGAGCGACTTCATGGCGCTCAACGCCCAGATGGAGGCCGAAGGCAAGCAGACCTATGTGAACCCGCGCAACACGGCATCCGGTTCGCTGCGCCAGCTCGACGCCAATGTGACGGCGAAACGCAAACTCAGGTTCTTTGCCTATGCCCTGGGTGAGGTTTCGAATGGCGGCCAGCCGACGCGGATTGCCGATACGCAATACGGCATCGTCGAGAAGTTCAGGGAATGGGGCTTCCCGGTCAATCCGCTGATGAAGCGATTCACCTCCGCCCAGCAATTGCTTGAACATTATAATGAAATCGGCGTTGCGCGGCCCGATCTCGATTATGATATCGACGGTGTGGTCTATAAGGTCGACCGGCTCGACCTTCAGGAGAGACTGGGCTTCCGCTCGCGCAGCCCGCGCTGGGCGACCGCGCATAAATTCCCGGCCGAGCAGGCATTCACGACGGTTGAGAACATTGAAATTCAGGTGGGACGTACCGGCGCCTTGACGCCGGTCGCGCGTCTCACCCCGATCACCGTCGGCGGTGTCGTTGTCACCAATGCGACGCTGCATAATGCCGATTATATCGAAGGTATCGGCAATAGCGGCGAGCGCATCCGCCCGGAGGATCACGATATCCGCATTGGCGACACGGTCATTGTGCAGCGCGCCGGTGATGTCATTCCGCAGGTTCTGGATGTACTGTTGGAAAAGCGCCCGGCCGAGGCGGCGAAATATGCATTCCCGGAGAAATGTCCGGTTTGCGGTAGCCATGCGGTGCGGGAGCGCAACGAAAAGACCGGCAAGCTCGATTCGGTCACGCGCTGCACCGGCGGTTTCGTCTGCCGGGCGCAGGCGGTGGAGCACCTGAAACATTTCGTCTCGCGCAATGCCTTCGATATCGAAGGGCTCGGCACCAAGCAGATAGACTTCTTCTTTGAAAGCGACGATCCGGCGCTCTCGATCAAGACCGCGCCTGATATTTTCACGCTGAAGGCGCGGCAGGAAGGCTCTCACCTCACCAAGCTCGAGAATATCGACGGCTTCGGCAAGGTCAGTGTCAGGAAGCTGTTCGATGCCATCGACGCCCGCCGCGAAATCGATCTGCACCGGCTGATCTTCGCGCTCGGTATTCGTCATGTGGGCGAGACCACGGCGAAGCTTCTGGCGCGATCCTATGGCACTTACGAACATTTCGAAGAGAGCATGAAGGCGGCGGCCGATCCGGCGAGCGATGCCTGGGCCGAACTCAACAGCATCGACGGCATTGGCGAGGTGGTGGCCCGCGCCATCATCGAGTTCTACAAGGAACCGCGCAATCTCGATGTCATCGACCGTCTGATACGGGAGCTTCGCCCGAAGGAGGCCGAAAAGCCCTCTACCGAAGGCAGCCCGGTGGCAGGCAAGACGGTTGTGTTTACCGGTTCGCTGGAAAAGTTCACCCGCGATGAGGCTAAGGCCCGGGCCGAAAGCCTCGGCGCCAAGGTTGCGGGTTCCGTCTCGAAAAAGACCGATATTCTGGTCGCAGGACCGGGAGCCGGTTCCAAGCTTGCCAAAGCGGCGGAACTGGGTGTTCAGACCATGGATGAAGACGAGTGGCTGGCGCTGATCGGCGGCTGATGCGCCGTCATGGCAATGTTGTCCTCTGCCGCTAAAGCTTTGCGCCTGAGACGGAGAGCACAGCATGGATGACCGCATCGTCGTCACCACACAGCAGGTCCGGGCGCTGGTCACCAACCAGTTTCCGCAATGGGCCGATCTCGAGGTCCGGCCGGTGGAACTGAGCGGCTGGGACAATCGCAGCTTTCGCCTTGGTGGCGACATGCTGATCCGCATGCCAAGTGCCGCCCGTTATGTTGCGCAGGTGGAAAAGGAGCACCGGTGGCTGCCGGCGCTTACACCGCTCCTGCCTTTTCCGATCCCTGCACCATTGGCGCTGGGGCAGCCGGGAGAAGGCTATCCGTTCTGCTGGTCCGTCTATCGCTGGCTTGAGGGCGAACCTCTCGCACGGCATCTGGAGCGCGTCGATCTTTCGACTGTCGCTATTGATATTGCCGCGTTTTTGAAAACATTGCACGGCGTGGATGCTTCGGATGGCCCACGCGCGGGCGCGCATAACTTTCATCGCGGCGGGTCCCTCTCGGTCTATGACGGGGAGGCGCAGGCCTCGGCAGCACGCCTTGCCGATGAGGTGGATCATGCGCTGGCCATGGAGATCTGGCAGCTGGCGCTTTCCAGCCGCTGGCAGGGGCAGGGTGTCTGGGTGCATGGCGACATTGCCGAGGGCAATCTGCTGGTGCAGAACGGCCGCCTTTCAGCCGTCATCGATTTTGGCAGTTCCGGCGTCGGCGATCCATCTTCCGATCTCATTCTCGCCTGGAATGTGCTCAATGCCGAAAGCCGTGCCGTTTTTCGTCAGGCGCTGGAGCTTGATGATGCCACATGGCAGCGCGGGCGCGGCTGGGCGCTGTGGAAGGCGCTGATCGTGCTGGATGCCGAGCGCGGGCGGAACGAAAGAATGGCCGAATGGTCGCGACGGACCATTCGGGAAGTGTTTGCGGACCACCTTCTACACTGAAAGCGCCTATCGAAGTCGTGCCATCACATGGGCATCGACGTATTTTCCATCACGATAGGCATCGTTGCGCAGGGTGCCCTCGCGCTCGAAACCGAATTTCTCGTAGAGCCGGATTGCCGGGAGATTGTCCGTGAAGACGTTGAGCTCGATGCGGCGGATATCGTGCCAGTTATCCGCTGTGTCGATCAGCGCCCCAAGAAGGTGCGACCCCACCCCTTTTCCCGCGAGATCGTCGTGAACGCTGATCGCCAGGTCGGCGATATGGGCCTGTCGTCCCGCCCTGCGAAACAGCCCGCCATTGGCGACGATCTTTCCGCGCCATTCGCCTATGACCGAAATATCGTTCGGACCGCGGTTCTCCATTGCCTTTCTGGTCTTTTCCACAGACTGGAAAGGTTGCCGCAGCGTGCCGTGGCGGACGCCCGGCAGGTTGAACAGTTCGGTCAGGGCTTCGGCATCATCCAGGCGCGGCGCGCGCAGGAGGATGTCGCGTAACCGGAACTGATCATCTTCATTATCGGCAAATTTCACGTTCTGCATGCCTGTCTCCTTGGGGCGTATGGGAGCAGGCTTGCGAACCCTGCTCTAATGGCAGGGTGGAAATGGATCGCTTAAAGCGACGACATACCTTTCCCTGCCGGGTGGCCGGTGATGGTATGGCGACGGGTGGTGTTCTGTTTCGCGATCATGCGCGCAGAATGCTTTTGCCGTGTAGCTCTGTCAAGCCGGGGCGTTGCGCAGCAGGCTTCTGAGTTTTGCCGGCAACCTGCCGTCAATCGCTGCAAGACCGGCGGCGATCATTGCCATGCCGGCGAAGTGCTTCATTTCCAGTTGCTCGCCGAGCAGCAGCGAACCGAGCAGGATGGCGCTGACCGGGATGAGGAAAGTGACGAGGGCAAGGTTGGTGGCGCCGGCGCTGGCAAGAATACGGAAGAAGATGAGGTAAGCGAGCGCTGTCGACAGGAGGGCGATGCCGATCAGCGCGCCCCAGGTGCCGAGGCTAGGCATGGCGAGTGTCCAAGGCTTATCGATGAGAAGGGCGGCCGGGATCAGCATCAGTGTTGAAGAGGAAATCTGGCCGGTGGCGGTCATCAGCGGCGGCACGCCCATGGCCTTGAAGCGGCGGCCGAAAATGCCGGCAAAGGCATAGGAGACGGCGGCGCCAAGAATGGCGATCTGGCCCCAGAGACCAGATGAGCCGGTAAAGGCGGCCGGGCCGATCATGGTCGCCACGCCGACAAAGCCGATCAGAACGCCAGTGAGCTTGTTGCCGGTCATCTTCTCGTCGGCGGTCAGAAAGTGCGCGACGATGACGGTGAAGAGGGGCGTCGTGGCATTGAGGATCGAGGCAAGCCCGCTGGCAATATGGGTCTGACCCCAGACGATCAGGCAGAAGGGAATGATGTTATTCAGCAGGCCCATGCCGAAAAACGCACGCCACACCGCCCCTTCGCGCGGCAGGCGAAGGCCCATGATGCGGCAGACGATTAGAAGCGCTGTGGCGGCAAGGGTGACCCGCAGCGTAACGATGGTGACCGGCGGCAATTCCTTGACCGCGACACCGATGAAAAAGAACGATCCGCCCCACAGGAGCGAAAGCGCGACAAGCATCGCCCATTCACCGGCATCCATCTGTTTCTGTATCGCCATCATCATCTCCCAAAGCATGAGCATCGACATGATTGCAGACGGGACCGCCGCCATCCACCCGATATCGGTTGAGTTTAGCTCAAATCGGAGTTTGATGGCTTTCACTGCATTTCAGGTCTTGTTGCGTCTATTTACTCCCTGTTTTATGATGTTTTCAAACGATTGTTTCTCGTGCGATAATTGAGGTGAGCTAAATCATGGCAGCCGAACTTCCTTCTCTGAAAGGACTGCAGGCCTTCGAGGCCGCAGCGCGGTATCGCAGCGTCACGCTTGCCTCCAATGAGCTGGATGTCACGCCCGGCGCGGTTAGCCTGCAAATCCGGGAGCTGGAGGCGCGGCTTGGTGTGCAGCTTTTTTCCCGCAAACCGCGCAGCATCCAGCTGACGCGTGAAGGGGAACGTTATTACGGCGCGCTTCGCACTGCCTTCCGGATGATGCGCGAGGCGACGGCGGAACTAACGGCGCGATCTGAGATCACCATTCTGACGCTCAGCTGCACCCCGACTTTCGCCGTGCAATGGCTAATGCCGCGATTGCCGGCCTTCCAGCAGCGACACCCGCATGTGGATGTCCGCATCAGCGTGACGAACCGGCTGGTGGATTTTTCAAGGGACGACGTCGATCTGGCGGTGCGGCATGGTTTTGGCCGGTATGAAGGGCTTGAGAGTATCCGCTTCATTGATGACAGCACGCTGCCGGTCTGCTCGCCGCAGCTTCTTGAAAAATATGGGCCGCTTCAGGAGGCGGGTGATCTGAAGTCCGTTCCGCTGCTACACGATGAAAACCGCAATGAATGGCGGCGCTGGCTGGAAGCGGCGGGCGCGCGTGATGTCGACGCCTCCGGCGGTACCGTCTTCATCGACAGCAATGGCGCGCTGGATGCGGCCAAGGCCGGGCACGGCATTGCGCTGACCCGGCGTTCGCTCGTTTCCCGCGAGCTTGCGGAAGGCGCATTGATCGCCCCCTTCGGCAAGGACATGGCCAGTACGCTTGCCTATTTCCTCGTTTATCCCAGGCGTATGCTCGATAATCCCGATCTGGTCACACTCATCGACTGGATGCTTTCGGAAGCGCGTTCAGCCGAGGCCCGTTCTCTTTGAGGCCAATCCGGTTTATGCCGGAATGAAACAACGGGAATCACTCTTGAAAACCATCGCCATCGATTTCGAGACCGCCAATGAGGAGCGGGGCAGCGCCTGCTCCGTCGGACTTGCGTGGATAGAGGGCGGCGAGATCGTTCGCGTCGAGGAGCGTCTCATCCGGCCGAAGGACATGCGATTTTCGCCCTTCAACATCGCCGTACACGGGATTCGGCCTGCCGATGTTGAGGACGCGCCGGAATTCCCTGAGGTGATGGAGGAGTTCATCGACGACTTCCACGGTGCGACGATGATCGCCCATAATGCCGCCTTCGATTTCAGTGTCATGCGGGCGTCGTTCGACAAGTACCGGCAGTCCTATCCCGATCTTTCTTATCTGTGCAGCGTCAAGATCGCCCGGCACGTCTGGCCGCAGCTGGAATCGCATAAGCTGAATGTCATTGCCCATCACCTCCAGCTGCGTTTCGTGCACCATAATGCCGCCGAAGATGCCGTTGTCTGCGCGGCAGCGTCGATTGCGGCGGCCAAGGCGCTGCGCGTCACCCATGTTCGCGACCTGCCGGAAAAGATCGGCATGGTCGCAGGCCGTCTCACCTCCACCGGTTACCAGCCCTGCAGCATGAAAAAACGCGCCGTCTCCCGGGTTGCGTAACCGTTCCGCGCACTTATGTTTGAAGCAGCGTAACGGAGAAGATGCGATGACGACGAAAACTCTGTCGGGTTTGTTTGCGGGCTTTCTGACATTGCTTCCGGTCACTGCCGCGCATTCGCAGGTCGTGGGTGAGGTTGGCGTCGACTGGATCGGCAACGACATCGTCATCGAGGCGATTGCCGATCCGAAGATCAAGGGCGTGACCTGCCATGTGACCTATTTCGAGCGCGGCGTGATCGACCGGCTGAAGAACGGCAATTGGTTTGAAGACCCATCCAACAACGCCATTTCCTGTAGCCAGACGGGGCCGGTGGAGATCGGCGATATCGATCTCTCGAAGGGCGGGGAAGAAGTATTCCGGCAAGGCATGTCGCTGGTCTGGAAGAAGCTGGTCGTCAGCCGCGTCTATGACAAGGCCAATGACACGCTTATCTATCTGGTGCATGCACGGGAGCTGACTGACGGTTCGGCCAAGATGGCGATTTCCACGGTGCCGCTCTATAACCAGCAGGTCACATGGGAAAAGGGCAAGCCGTAAGGCTCGCCCCCGCAATTGCGTTATAGATGCCTGGATCAGGCTGCTTCGCGCGCCAGCTCGTCGGCAATGACCGTGTCGAGGTTGAGGAAGCAGACCATGCTCTTTTCCAGCGCGACGATGCCGCGGCAGAAGCTGCGCTGCTCTTCCGGAATGATATCGGGCGCGGGCTGCAGGTCTTCGGAGCGGATGGTCATCATGTCGGAGACCTGCTCCACCAGAAGGCCAACCAGCTTGCCGCCGATATCGGTGACGATGATGGCGGAGCGTTCGGAGGGCTCGGTCATTTTCATGCCAAGGCGGCCGGCCATGTCGATGACGGGAATGACGGCGCCGCGCAGGTTGATGAGGCCGAGAACATAGGGCGGGGTGTGCGGCATCGGGGTAACCGGCGCCCAGCCGCGGATTTCGCGGATCGCCATGATGTCGATGCAGAATTCCTGATCGCTCAAATGGAAGGAAACGATTTCGAGATATGCGCCGGATTGCTTGATGGCGTTGGACATGACGGCAGGTTTCCTCTGATGGCTCTCTAACAGGCCCGCGCAGGATTGAGCTTTATGCGGTGGCCGGAGAATGGACCGGGAGACATCATGTCGAGGCTTAAAAACCGCTATGGTCATAATGCACAGCAAGATTTTAAACTTTCCCTAACAATTGCCCCGCGCCTGCCGGCAAAACCCAGTATTTTGGCGGTTTTCGCGCCCACCCAAACCGGTTATGATAGGCATATGAACGCGCTCGTTTCCCATCCGCTGAAGTTTATTCTGGCAAGTCTTGCGGCTGTGGCCTCGCTTGCCATCGTGCTTCTTGCCTTTGACGGCTGGGTGCGGCACGGCACGGATATTTTCCTGTCTACGGTGCAGAGCGGCATCGCCTGGTGCCTCTGACGTTTTTTCGCTGCGGATTTGTGACAAATCAGCGCGGTCGGCTCAAATACGCCCAGTTGATTTGCCGTCGCCACCGCCTTTCGTTATCTGTCTGCCAGAGCCTGCGATATGCCGCCGGCTTTCGGGGTAGGATTGGAAAATGAGAAATATTCGCATCGTATTGTGGGCCGTCGTGCTCGTTCTCGCCGGTGTCGTCAGCTGGTTGACGATCGAAATGACGAAAACCCGGGAGCAGATGGTGGAGACGGCCTATGGCGTGCCGTTCGAACTGACGGCGCAAACCGGCCAGCCGATTACCGAAAAAGCCTTTCAGGGCAAGCCTACTGCGCTGTTCTTTGGTTTCACCCATTGCCCGGAGGTCTGCCCCACAACCCTGTTCGAGCTGAACGGCTGGATGGAGAAGGTGGACCCGGCCGGCGACAAGCTTCAGGCCTATTTCGTCTCCGTCGATCCCGAGCGCGATACGCCTGAGATCATGCAGCAATATGTCTCCAACGTCTCGAAGCGGATCACCGGCATCACCGGCCCGGCCGACAAGATTGCCGAGACGCTGAAGGGCTACCGCATCTATGCCAAGAAGGTGCCGGTGGACGAGAAGGATCCGAATGGCGATTACACCATGGATCACACGGCGTCCGTCATCCTGCTCGATGCCAATGGCCGCTTTGCGGGGACGATTGCCTATGGTGAGAATCCCGATGTCGCCGAGCAGAAACTTCAGAATCTTCTGAAGGGTACGAAGGTTTAATTACGCGCGGCTTATTGGACTGACTGCGGTTTTGTGGCAAAGGCAGACACAGAACTATTAGCCAGAGAAAGCAGCCCGCCGTGAGCGAAATCCGACTTTACGTCACCACGACCGAAATCCAGGCGGGTGAAATCCTCGATCTCATGTCGGACTATTTCGGCGAGGAGGATGTCGCGATTGCCACCACCGAGGTGGATGAAAAGCGCGATATCTGGGAAGCCTCGGTCTATCTGATGGCTGAACAGGAAGAAGAGTTCCGTGAGCGTGTCAGCGCGCTGCTTGCTCCTGCCTTTCCCGGTCTCGTCATCGAGAAGGAGACCGTTCCTGACGTTGACTGGATCGCCAAGTCGCTCGAGGGGCTGAAGCCGGTCAGGGCAGGGCGCTTCATCGTGTATGGCGCCCATGATCGCGATAAGGTGCAGGCGAACGATCTGGCAATCGAAATCGAGGCGGGGCAGGCTTTCGGTACGGGCCATCATGGCACGACGGCCGGCTGCCTTGAGATGATCGAGGAAGTTCTGCGGGCGAGGACGGTGCGCAATGCGCTGGATCTCGGCACCGGCAGCGGCGTTCTGGCGATTGCTGTACGCAAGATGCGTCCTATTCCCGTGCTTGCAACCGACATCGATCCTATCGCGGTGAAGGTGGCAAAGGAGAATGTGCGGCTGAACGGTATCGTCTCCGGGCTTGCGCTGGAGACCGCGCCGGGTTTCCACTCGGACGCTTTCCGCAAGCATGGCCCGTTCGATCTCATCATTGCCAATATTCTGGCGCGGCCGCTCATCAAGATGGCGCCGCAGCTCGTCACGCATCTGGCGCCCGGCGGCACCGTCATCCTGTCCGGCATTCTGGCGTCGCAGCGCTGGAAAGTGCTTTCCGCCTATAATGGCGCGCGGCTTTCCCATGTCCGCACGATCTGGCGTAATGGCTGGGTGACGCTGCACCTGCGCAAGGACTGAAGCTTCCCCAGCATCCCTTTCGGGGTAAAAGAAAAGGCGGCGCTTTCGCGCCGCCTGGAAACCCGCGAGCAGATGGGAGGAGTTTGCTCAAGCGGGTCGACGTATTCCTGTTCGGCGCGGCGGAGGGAGGATCTCCGCACCGGACATTATCAGAATACGTAGCTGGACTTTGCCTTGCGACGCAGATCGGCGCGGTTCATGCCGAGCGCTTCCAGCGACTTGTCGTCGAGGTTCAGAAGGGCGGCGTTGACGTGGCGGCTGACCTGACGCTCGCGTGCTTCAACGACGCGATCGAAGGCGGTGCGGAGGAAAGATTTTGCCATTGCTTCAAATCCTTGTTTGCCATGAGAGTGTCTCTCTCGCTGTGTTGCCCTGAAGATAAGCGATGTGTTTTTGTTTGGTTAGAGGGGATATCTCAGGGTAGATATGCGTTTTTCGCATGACATATTGCCTTGAGTATTACTTATTTCGCGAAACATGCACAATTTATCGTCGCAATCCCATCTGTCATATATGGCTTGAAACCGGCTTTGTCCGCATGGCATTGTCGTTGCGCGCCAATGATTTGATGGCGCGACCGTCCAGTTTTTCTCATGACAGTTCCCGAAAGACGCTCATGTTCCAGACCTTCGAAAACAAATCCGCGCCCCAATTCGGCAAGGCCCGTGTCGAGGCGTTGCGCGCCGGTTTCGACGCCCTCGGCATCGACGGTTTTCTGGTGCCGCGCGCCGATGAATATCAGGGAGAATATGTGCCTGAGTGCGCCGAGCGCCTCTCATGGCTGACCGGCTTTACCGGTTCCGCCGGCATTGCGCTGGTGACGCGCGCAGAGGCGGTGGTTTTTGTCGATGGCCGTTACACAACGCAACTCAAGTCGCAGGTCGATCAATCGATCTTCAGCGGCGGCGATCTGGTTGGCGCGCCGCCCTCCGTCTGGCTGGCCGAACATGCTCCACAGGGTTTCCGGCTCGGCATCGATCCGTGGCTGCACACCGGCGCGGAGTTGAAGCGACTGGAAAAGGTGCTTGCCGGCAAAGGCGGTTCGGTCGTTCTCCTCGAAAAGAACCCGCTTGATGTCCTGTGGCAGGACCGTCCATCCGAGCCGCTGGAGCCCGTCGTTATCCAGCCCGAAGCCTTTACCGGCAAGCTGGCGAAGGAAAAGATCGCCTCGCTGGCGGAAACGGTCTCGGCAAAGGGCGCAGATGCCCTGCTGGTTACCGATCCGTCGTCCATTGCCTGGATTTTCAACGTTCGCGGCAATGACGTGCCGCATACGCCGCATCCGCTCGCGCGCGCCATCATCTATGCGGATGGCAGGGCGGATATTTTTCTCGACAAGCGGAAGACCGGCATTGAGACCGAGGCTTATCTGGCGCAGCTCGCGACACAATTGCCGCCTTCGAAAATCGCCGACCGCCTGCATGCCATTGCCAGCGCTAAAGGTCGCGTCATGGTGGATGCCGATCTGACGCCGGTGGCGCTGACCGGCGCGATTACCGCGGCGGGCGGCACCCTGATCGAGGAGGCTGATCCTGTCCGCTTGCCGCGCGCGCGCAAGAACAAGGCGGAGCTGGCCGGCTCGGCAGCCGCTCATGTGCAGGATGGGGCGGCCATGGTCGAATATCTCTGCTGGCTGGACCGCCAGCAGCCCGGCAGCGTCACCGAAATTGCCGCCGTCAGGGCGCTCGAGGCCGCTCGGATCAAGGTGGGGCAGGGGCTGCAAAACCCGCTCAAGGACGTATCTTTCGACACGATTTCAGGTGCCGGCGAACATGCCGCCATCATCCATTACCGCGTCACGACAGATACGGACCGCACACTTGCGGATGGGGAGATGTTCCTCGTCGATTCCGGTGCGCAATATGTTAACGGCACCACTGACATCACCCGCACGATTGCGATCGGCGCCGTTCCGGAGGAGCAGAAGCGTTTCTTCACACTGGTGCTGAAAGGCATGATCGGCATCAGCACCGCACGGTTTCCCAAGGGAACGCGTGGTTGCGATCTCGACCCGCTGGCGCGCATCGCGCTCTGGAAAGCGGGAGCGGATTACGCCCATGGCACCGGCCACGGCGTCGGCTCCTATCTTTCGGTGCATGAGGGGCCGCAGCGTATCTCAAGGCTTTCGACGCAGGAACTGCTGTCCGGCATGATCCTGTCGAACGAGCCGGGCTATTACCGGCCCGGCGCTTTTGGCATCCGCATCGAGAACCTCATCTATGTGCGCGAGGCGGAAGAGGTCTCCGGCGGCGACCAGCCGATGTTCTCCTTCGAGACGCTGACATGGTGCCCCATCGACCGCAGGCTGGTGGTCACCGCTCTCCTGACCGACGAAGAACTCGACTGGTTGAACACCTATCACGCCGGGGTTCTGGAGAAGCTTTCTCCCTTGATCACCGACGAGGAGGTTAAGACGTGGCTCGTTGCCGCCACGAGGCCATTGGAGCGGGTCGCTTAAAGCAGCCCGAAATGCCTGATGGCGATGACGATGGCCCAGCCGACGGCCAGCATCGTGAGGCCGGGAAACCGCAGGCAGACCAGCAGGGCGGCCACCATGCCGATCTTGACCTCGTATCCGCCTTCAAAAAAGGCGGGTGCGACGAGCGTGGTCAAAACCGCGACCGGAACGGCGTTCAATCCCGCTTCCATGCGTGGCGGGATGGATTTCATCCGCGTCATCAGAACATAACCGCCGATGCGGGTGAGGTAGGTGGCGATGGCGGCGAGCGCGATCAGGATCAGCGTATCGGCGTGCAGCATGTCGCTCATGGCGTTTCCACCCCGTTTTCAGAATTCGATGCGCCGTTCGGTTTCGGCGGATAAAGGACCGCAACGAGAATTCCGGCGACCGCGCCGAGGCTCACATGCCACGGGGAGCCGACGATGTGATAGGCAACCGTTGCGCCAACCGCGCTTGCCAGCATGACAGGGTAGAAATTCTCCCGCTGGCGGAAGCTCAGCACCATGCCCATGAAATAGATCGGCAGCAGCACATCGAGGCCAATTGCTTTCGGATCGCCGACCATATTGCCGAGCGATGCGCCGAGAATGGTCATGGCCAGCCACAGCACATAAACGGGCGCGGCAAAGCCCATGTACCAGGAAAAGCCGACCGTGCCGGTATTTTCATATTTCCTGACCGATTCGGCGAATTGCGGATCCACCAGCACGAAGAAACCAGCGGCTTTTTGCAGGAATGACCAGTTCGAGATCATCCGGGCAATGGCGGCCGAATAGAGGATATGGCGAAAATTGACGGCGAAGACGGAAAGAACGATCAGCCAGGGGGCAACCTTCTGGCCGAACAGTTCGATACCAACGAGCTGGCTTGCACCCGCATAGACGGTGCCGCTCATGATCGTGGCTTCGGTGACGCTCAGCCCGTTATCGACTGCGACGGCGCCGAACAGCGCACCGAAGGGGGCGGCGGAGAGGGCGATCGGGAAACCGCTCTTCAATCCCTCGCGAAAATCTGCATTGAACATGTCTGGAAACTCCTTGCCGCCGCTCTATCGCCGTCCCGTCCGGCTGGCAAACGAATTGCATGAATGGATCGATTGATTAACTTGAAGCTTCCGTTACGGTATCGCCCCATATGGCCGGTGCCGGGCCGGCTTCACCGCCGTCTTCTCGTGCACCTCAACAGTCAGACGATGGAAGATCGATGCTGGAAAAGCAGGAAAAGGCCGCGCTGGCCGCACGTATCAGGGATTATCTTGCCCGTGAGACCGAAACCGAGATCGGCCATCTGCAGGCGGAGATCTTCGTCGACTTTCTGGCAGAGGAGCTGGGGCATGTTTTTTATAATGAGGGGCTCAGGGATGCGCATGCCGCGATCCTGAGACGCCTTGAGGATGCAGCAGGCGATATCGACGTTCTGGAGAAACCGAAGCCGCGGTAACGGCACTCTCCTTCCTCATCCCTGTGCTCGTCACAGGGATCCAGCCAGCCCAAGTCCTTGGGCTGGAAAGACTCTCTCGCCGCGCAGACGCGCGTCGGCTGGATTCCTGTGACGGGCACAGGGATGAGGAGAGTGGTAAGCCCAGTGTTCTTCAGTCCCGCAGAATGTCGCGGCTTTTGAGAACGATTGCGCCCTTTTCCCGCATGGTGGTAATCGCGGCCTTGATGCCCTGCGGATCGATGCCGCGGCTGGCATCCTCGATGAAACGCACCTGCACATCAGGCAGCATGTCGAGGGCATCGAGCACCGAAAAGCTGACGCAGTAATCGGTGGCAAGGCCGCAGACGTCGAGTTGCGTGATACCCTGGCGGTTCAGATAGTCGGCCAGTCCCGTCGTCGCGCCCTGATCATTGTCGCGAAAGGCGGAATAGCTGTCGACGGCGGGGTTTTCGCCCTTCTGCTGGATGTAATCGAAGGTTTCCGTCTTGAGATCAGGGTGGAATTCCGCATCCGGTGTACCCTGCACGCAATGGTCCGGCCACATCATCTGCGGTTTGCCGGAGAGTTCGCCCATGTCGAAAGGTTTCTTGCCGGGATGCTGCGAGGCGAAGCTGCCATGATTTTCCGGGTGCCAGTCCTGCGAGGCGACGATGAGATCGTAGCCGCCATTGTCGATCAGGGCATTGGCGATGGGCACGACCCTGTCGCCATCGGCAACGGCCAGATTGCCGCCCGGGCAAAACCCGTTCTGGATATCGATGAGCAGCAGCGCCTTCATGATGTGCCTCCCTTTTTGAGGGCAGGATGCCAAGCCGGCTTTGGCGGATCAAGCCCCTTTCGATTTCTCCGGTAAGCATGGGTGTTTCCGGCAGGGACTTGCCCTGTCGCAGTCCTGCCGCATTTGCAGCAAATTTCCGGCCAAGTCGGAATTTACCTGACAATGCGGCGACGGAAATTTTTAGGCCGATGACGCTCCTTTAAGGGGTATTTCCCGGGACGATGCAGTGCGGATGCACGCAGTACCCGCGCAAGTCATTGTTTTGCCTTCGCCTTACAATGCGCAGACCTTAACGAAATATTTTTGCAGGGACTCGTAAACACTTTGGTTACCATAATTCGTCATGCTTCGAGCCAGTCAATTCCGAAACCGGCGTGGTGTCTGCCCGCTCTTCGGATGTCCCAAAATCCCTCCGGCGTCGGCCGGGTATGCGTGAACGGTTCGAGTAACGAGTATCATGGCGTTTTCTGCTGCGGCCTATAATGGTGCCGGCTTTACCGGTTCGTCTTCCGCCAAGAGAGGCAAATCCTCTTCGCTCGGACGGATGTCCGCGCTTCTCGGCGGCGGCGTATTTGCCAGCCTTTTCGCAGTCGCAGCCTTTGCCTCGCTGCATAGCATGGCCGCTGCCTCGCATGGTGTCGGACAGTTTGAAAAGACCCTGGTGACGAGGCTCGATTCGGCTGAAACGGCGATTGTCCGCACGGCCGCGCGAGATATTCACATCCGCAAGTTTTCCCGTTTGAGCGACCATAGCCACGGCCAGCAGAAGGCTGTTCGCCTTGCCGGCATCATGCCCGAGATTGGTGCGAAGGAATTCGGCGAGCGCTTCGGCGCGGCAGCGAACGCGAAAGGGCAGGCGACCGTTAAGGAACTCGCCGCGCTCAAGCCTTCGGCAATCGTCGATTCGGCGCTTGGACGCACCTCCGAGGTCGCCTATCAGAGCGCCGTTCCGCAGCATCCGGCATTTGAAGTGGCGCTGGCGCGGCCGCAGATCGAGGAAGAAGCAAGCAGCCTGCTGCCCGATGATGTGCCGCTGCCGAGTTTCCGTCCTGAAGTCGCGACGGCTCAGGCGGTCGAGCCGTCACCGCGCCCTGCCACACCGTCCAAGGTCGAGGTTGCTTCGGCGCCTGCTTTTGATGCGCCGGTTCCCCTGCGCGCACCTGCGCCGCCCAAGCAGAGCACCGGCGCCATGCTCGCCTTTGCAAAGCCTGATAATCCGATACGCGAACCGAGCAAGATGGATGCGGTTCCGTGGCCGGATCGCGGCAACGGCACGGCGATCTACGATATTTCCTCCGGTGTCGTGCACATGCCGAACGGCGAGAAGCTGGAAGCGCATTCCGGCATCGGCAAGATGCGCGACAACCCCGATTACGTGCATGTGAGAATGCGCGGTTCGACGCCGCCCTCCAGCTATCGTCTGACGATGCGCGAGGCGCGGTTCCACGGAGTCGAAGCCATTCGTCTGACACCGGAAAGCGGCGTCAACCCGCACGGCCGCGACGGTCTTCTGGCACACACCTACATGCTGGCAAAACGGGGTGAATCGAACGGCTGCGTTGTGTTCCGCGATTATTCGCGCTTCCTTGCGGCCTTCAAACGCGGCGAAGTCAAGCGCATGGTGGTGGTGCCGAAACTGAACGGTAACCGGCCGACACTTGCCAGCAGCGGCGGTAAAAGCGGCGGCAAGACCCTGATCGGCATGTTCTCGCGCGGCAGCGACTCCTGAGCTTTCTTAAGTTCTACGCATTTTCCGGACGTAAAACCGCTGCGCATTTTTACTGAAAATGCTTTAGCGACTGCGCCGCTGTGTCAGCACCATGCCGGCCAGGATCAACAGAATCCCAAGTGCGCTTGCCCAGATTTTCGGCGGATGATCGCTGAAAAGATCAAGAACCACGCCTGAAACCATTTGGCCGCTGATGACCAGAAGGGCGGTATTGACCGCACCGATGCGCGGTATGAGCCAGCTTCCCGAAGCGATGAAAACGACGCCGATCGGGCCGCCGATAAAGGCGAGCCATGGCGCATCGGCCGCGCCCGGCGGAATGAGGCCGCCGACGATAAGGCCGATGACGGTCAGCACACCAAAACCGACAATGTGGTTCCAGAAGGAGGCGATGAGCGGCGAGTTCGACAGGCTGAGGCGGCCATTGATCTGGCGGCTCAGCGCCACGAAAACGCCGCCGGTAAAGGCCATGGCGATCCAGAGTATCATGCCGTTCTCCCCACAAGGATGATAAGCGCGCTGCCGCACAGGATCAGCGCCACCGCTGCCATGTCCCGCAGGTCCGGCTTCCTTCTGGGCAGGCCGAAGAGGCCGAAAAGATCAGCCAGGAGGCTGAAGATCACCTGTCCGCCAAGCCCGAGCGCAATGGTGCCGGAAAGCGCCAGCGGCGAATTGACGGCGGTGGAGGTGAGGATGACGATGGCGGCACCCACCACCCCGCCGCAATAGGCCCAGAGCGGCGCTTTCGGTTTTGCCGGTGCTGCTGCGTCTTTCTTCGGGCGCATGATGGCGAGATAAATCAGGGCGGCCACCGTGCCGGTTCCATGCGCTGTCCAGGAGGAAAACAGCGCATTGCCGTAATGGGCAAGCTGACCGTTGAAATGCACCATCAATGTCAAAAGGCAACCGCTGGCGAAGGCGGCGGCAAGATGCAGCGGGTTGAGGCGTGGATGCGTCGTGTCTGTCATGGCGGGCCGGAAAGCTGAAGAGGAACCCGAGCTTTAGCCGATATGTGCCTGAAGCGGAATCGAATTGCGCCGCTTTGCTGCTTCACGCGACATTATCCTGTGCGTTGCGGAACAAGCCACCCTGCCGCGCATTATTGCAGCATGAAGAAAACGACGCGCAAACCATTGAACCGGATGACGATTTTCGTCGTTTCGATTTTCCTTATCGCAGCCGTGGTCGCGGCCGTCTATCTTGTCGGGTTCACGCCCGGCGAAGTGTAAGACAGATAATTCAATGACTGGCTGGAGCGGTCTTGCCCTTGCCGCCTCCCATAGCCACCTTCGCCTTCGCCATGACGAAGCGGATGCCGCGCAGCAGGAAACGACTGGTTTCCAGAAAGGCGCGATAGGGCAGTACGGTGAAATAACGCCAGCGCGGAAGGCGGTAGATGCGCAGATTGTTCTGGATCTGGCTTTCCCCGTCCGCATCTTGCGTGGCGCAAAGCGGGTAGATGAACGCCGCCTTGAGGCCCGCGAGATATTCCAGATCGAATGCGATGTCATAGGCGAGCCGCATGGGGATCAGTTTCGATATCCATTTTCCGGCGCGGCGGTTGACGAGATAGGCTCCCGACCCTTTTTCCCGCGTGATCGCAATGGCGAGCGAACGACCATTGGAAAGCGGGCGGAACGGAAATTTCCGGCCATTGCTGACCGTTGTCAGCCTCAGCAGATCCCAGTCGCCGCCGTTCAGCACCGCCTCATCGATGGCGTTGAGAAAATCATCATCGAAGACCACGTCATCCTCAAGGATGAGCGCGATATCGGCGTCGCCTTCCGTGAATTTTTGGGCGCAGGCGACATGGCTGAGATAACAGCCGATTTCCGGCGGCGAGGTGCGGCGGCCATGCATGAGCATGTAGGAAATCTCGCTGAATTCCGGGATCGGGTAATTCAGTTCCCTGCCATTGACGCCGGGGACGCGCTCCGCCTTCAGCCCCATGGCGTCAAGGCGGGCGTTCATATCCGCGAGGCGTTTGGTGGCGCTGTCCATGTTGATCAGGAAAACCGCAAGCTTGCGCTGGCTTTTCGGTAATATATGCAAAACAGTCCTCACCCGGTTTTCACATCCCCATTGCAACTCCTTTATTGCAACGGCATGACGTGGGCTACGGAAAAAGCGGTCTGCGGGCACTCATAGTTGTCGAATCAAACCTTTTCCACAAATCCATCCAGCACGCGCTTCTGTCCGGCGCGATCGAAGTCGATCGTCAGCTTGTTACCTTCGATGGCGGAAACATTGCCGTTGCCGAATTTGAGGTGGAAAACGCGGTCGCCGACAAAGAATTTCGACGGCTTGTCCGCGACGGATTTCGCCACCAGCTCGCCCTCTATCGTACGGGTGCGCGGGCCACTCTCGCCATAACCGATTCGTTCCACCGCATGGCCGGAGCGGGTGCCCCAATTGTCGCGGGTGGCGTCGCTGCGGTTCTGCTGCGCGCGCTTCCAGCCGGGGGTGGAATAGTTGTTGGTGAAGGGGTCGGCCTTGTCGAAGCGCGACTGGCCGTAGCCGCCGCGTCCGCCATAACCGCCGTAATTGCTGTCGGATGCCGCGACATCCACATGGGCCGACGGCAGTTCATCAAGGAACCGCGAGGGCAGGGTGGATTGCCACAGCCCGTGAATGCGCCGGTTCGACACGAACCAGATATGGCAGAGCTTCTTGGCGCGTGTGATGCCGACATAGGCGAGGCGGCGTTCTTCCTCCAGACCGGAGCGACCGCCTTCGTCCAAAGCCCGCTGGTGCGGGAACAGGCCTTCCTCCCAGCCGGGCAGGAAGACGGTGTCGAATTCCAGGCCCTTGGCGGAATGCAGCGTCATGATGGAGACGGCATCGAGATTTTCGTTCTGCTCGGCATCCATGACGAGCGCCACATGCTCGAGGAAGCCGCGCATGCTCTCGAAGGCCTCCATCGAGCGGATGAGTTCCTTGAGGTTTTCCAGCCGGCCTGGCGCTTCGGCCGTCTTGTCGGCCTGCCACATGGCGGTATAGCCGCTTTCGTCGAGAATCTGCTCGGCAAGCGTGGTGTGCTCGGTATTTTCCAGGAGACCCTGCCAGCGGCGGAAATCCTGCACCACATCGAACAGCGCCTTGCGGGCCTTCGGTTTCAACTCGTCGGTCTCGATGATATCGGCCGCTGCCGCCAGCATCGGAATATCACGGGCGCGGGCATAGTCGTGGAGGTTGCGGATGGTCGTATCGCCGAGGCCGCGCTTCGGCGTGTTGACGATCCGCTCGAAGGCCAGATCGTCGGCCGGCTGGCAGACGAGGCGGAAATAGGCCATGGCGTCGCGGATTTCGAGGCGCTCATAAAAGCGTGGGCCGCCGATGACGCGGTAATTGAGGCCGAGCGTCACGAAACGGTCTTCGAATTCGCGCATCTGGAAGGAGGCGCGAACGAGGATCGCCATGTCGTTCAGCTTGTGGTTCTTGCGCTGAAGCTGTTCGATTTCCTCGCCGACCGCGCGGGCTTCCTCCTCGGAATCCCAGGCGGCATGCACCACGACTTTTTCATCGTCAGGGCTGCTGCGTTCGGTGAACAGCGTCTTGCCGAGACGGCCCTCATTATGGGCGATCAGATGCCCGGCTGCGCCGAGAATATGCTCGGTGGAGCGATAGTTGCGTTCGAGCTTGATGACCTTGGCGCCGGGAAAATCCTTGTCGAAGCGGAGGATATTGTCCACTTCCGCGCCGCGCCAGCCATAGATCGACTGGTCATCGTCACCCACGCAGCAGACGTTCTGCGGCTCGTCCTTGGCGCGCTGCGCGAGAAGCCGCAGCCACATATATTGCGCCGTATTGGTGTCCTGATATTCGTCCACCAGAATGTAACGGAACTTCTGGTGATACTCCTTCAGAATATCCGTGTGGCGGCGGAAGATGCTGATCGGGTGCATCAGAAGATCGCCGAAGTCGCAGGCGTTCAGTGTTTTCAGCCGGTTCTGATAGGCGGTGTAAAGTTCGCGACCCTTGCCATTGGCGAAAGCGCGGCTGTCACCCTCCGGAATATCCGGCGGCGTCAGCCCCTTGTTCTTCCAGCCGTCGATCATGCCGGCAAACTGCTTTGCCGGCCAGCGCTTGTCATCGAGACCTTCGGCCTGAATGAGCTGCTTGATCAGCCGCACCACGTCGTCCGTATCGAGAATGGTGAAATCCGACTTCAGGCCGACGAGTTCGGCATGGCGGCGCAGAAGCTTGACGCCGATGGAGTGGAAGGTGCCAAGCCAGGGCATGCCCTCGACAGCGCCGCCGACCAGAACGCCGATACGTTCCTTCATCTCGCGGGCCGCCTTGTTGGTGAAGGTCACGGCAAGGATCTGGCTGGGATAAGCACGGCCGGTCGCGAGAATATGGGCGATGCGGGTCGTCAGAACGCGGGTCTTGCCGGTGCCGGCGCCCGCAAGGACAAGAACGGGTCCGTCAAGCGTTTCCACGGCGTCGCGCTGTTCCGGGTTGAGGCCGGAAAGATAATCGGGCGCGGCACGCGTCTGATCGCGCGCAGCCATCGCGCGGGCGGCAATGCCGAGCCCGCCGGCGCTTTCTGCGCCTGCATTATTCGTCGCCCTGCGCGGCGTCACGGGTTCTTCATCGAAGAACGGCATATCGTCGAAACTGTTGCTCATGCGGCCCAATGTAGTGATTCGGGATATAAAGGCCAGAACCGCGTTCTGCTTTTATTCCGGTATCGTCAGTCAAAACGCCTATTCCAAGGCATTTTTTGCATCATGCCTGCCTGTCGGCATCAAAAGCGGCATCCACCGGGACTTGCAGCGCCACCGCAAGCTGGTTGGTCTTGGCGGCAAGCGCGATGACCCGCAGGAGATCGGCGTGCTGCTCGCCGGTCATGCCCTTGGCTTTGGCGGCGGCCGTGTGGGAATGGGCGCAATAGGAGCAGCCATTGGTGACGGACACCGCGATATAAAGCATTTCCTTCACCAAGGGGTCGAGGGCTGAAGGTGTCGCCATTACCGCCTTGACCTCGGCCCATGTCTTTTCCAGAAGATCAGGATCGAAGGCAAGGTAGAGCCACATATTGTTGATGAAGTCAGATTTGCGGGTGGTGCGGATGTCGTCAAACACCGCCTTGACGCGCGGATCGGCTTCGGGATTTTGTACTTTCGTTACGGTGCTCATGGCTTCCTCCGGCTCTTTTCCTGGGGGCAGATTACCGCGCTGAAGAATATTTGCGATAAAAATGGCCTTCGTCGTGTGCTCGACGAGAATCCATCACAAATTACAATTACGTAAGAAACGGATTTGTGCGTTGCCTCGTTTTAAACGAGGGGGAATACTGCTGATGTCCCGAAGCCTGCGCTTCAGGGGCTGCTTTATGCTGCGATGATCAACCGGAGAACTATATGCGGGTCTGGAAACAGGTGGGTGTCAGTCTGGCCGTGGTGGGGGCAGGGCTCTGTCTCTGGGGCTTTTATTCGCCCGAAGCCCGTAATGTGCTCGCCAGCATGGGGCTCGGCAAAACGCCGGCAGGCGCGATAGAGGTCGCAACGGCCGGTTCGCCCACAGGCCAGAATGGTGGTTCGCGGCGCAACGGCAACGCCACCCTGGTGGTGACGGCTCCGGTGAAAAAGGGCACGGTCAATGATCGGCTGAACGCCATCGGCAACGGCCAGGCGATCCAGTCGGTCGTCGTCATGCCGCAGACATCGGGCACGCTTTCAGAAATCCGCACGGCCGCCGGCGCGCGTGTCGTGAAGGGGCAGGTGCTTGCGCGGCTCGATGACGAAGAGCAGGTGATCGAACGCGACAAGGCGCAGGTCGCGCTGCGCAGCGCGATTGAAAAATCCAGTTCCTACAAGAACCTGAAATCCGTTTCCCGCCTCGATGTGATGGATGCGCAGATTGCCGAAGAATCCGCCAAGCTGGCGCTCAGCACCGCCGAACTCAATCTCAGGCGCCGCGACATCGTCGCGCCGATTGAGGGTGTGGCCGGTATCGTCGCCGCCAATATCGGCGACAACGTCACCACGCAGTCAACCATCGTCAGCATCGACGACCGGTCGGAAATTCTCGTCAATTTCTGGGCACCCGAGCGGTTTGCAACCGTGATCAAGGTCGGAATGCCGGTGGAGGCGACCTCCATTTCGCGTCCCGGCGAAACCTTCAAGGGTGAAATCGAAGCTGTCGACAACCGTGTCGATGAAGCAAGCCGCACGATCCGCATCCGGGCGAAGTTCGGTAACGAGAAGGACGAACTGAGGGCCGGCATGTCCTTCGGCGTCACCATGCGTTTTGCCGGGGAGACCTATGCTTCGGTCGATCCTCTGGCCGTGCAGTGGGATGCGGAAGGGTCCTATGTCTGGCGCGTCACCGACAACAAATCGAACAAGGTTCGGGTGCAGATCGTGCAGCGCAACCCTGATGCGGTTCTCGTCAAGGCGGAACTGGCGGAAGGCGAGCCAGTCGTGATCGAGGGCCTTCAGCGCGTGCGTGAAGGCGGTGCCGTCCGCGTCGGCGAACAGCCGAAGCCGGAGGAGGTCGCCAGCCAATGACGCAGTCGCCTTCCGGTCAGGATTCCAAGCTCGCTTTCACCGCATTGTTCGTGCGCCGGCCTATCCTGGCGGCGGTCCTCAACACGCTGCTGGTCGTGGCTGGCCTCGCCGCTCTGGTTGGCGTCGAGGTGCGCGAATTGCCTGACGTCGACCGGCCGTCGATCAGCGTCAGGACCACCTATGAAGGTGCTGCGCCTGAGACGATCGACCAGGAAGTGACACAGACCATCGAAGGTGCGGTGGCGCGTGTCAGCGGCATCAAATCCATCGCTTCCAATTCGCAATTCGGCACCAGCCGCGTGACGATGGAATTCGGCGACAATGTCGACATGGCCGTTGCCGCCAACGACGTGCGCGACGCCATTGGCCGCGTCACCAATCAGCTGCCCGATGATGCCGACGAGCCGCAGATCATCAAGGCGGATTCCGACAGCCAGCCGATCATGCGCCTTGCCGTCACCTCGTCGACGCTCAGCATGGAAGATCTGACCAAGCTGGTGGATGACGAGATCATCGACCGTCTGGCTGCTGTCGACGGCGTTGCCGATGTCGAGCTTTATGGCGATCAGGAAAAGGTTTTTCGCGTCGATCTCAATCAGGCGGCACTCGCCAGCCGTGGTCTGACCGTTACCGATGTTTCCAACGCGCTGGCCAGCGCCGCCCTCGATGTGCCGGCGGGATCGCTGAAAAGCACGACGCAGGACATCGTCGTGCGCGCCACCGCCAGCCTGACGAAGCCGGAGGATTTTTCCAACCTTCTCATCAAGAACAATATCCGCCTTCGCGACGTAGCAACCGTCATGCTCGGCGCGGATGACGAATCCACCTCGCTGCGCTCCAATGGCGTGCAGGGTGTCGGTCTTGGCGTCATCCGTCAGGCGCAGTCCAACACGCTCAATATTTCCACCGGCGTGAAGGCCGCCGTCGATGCCATGTCGGCCAATCTGCCAGAAGGCACACGCATCGTCGTCACCAGTGATGACGCCGTCTTCATCGAAGGCGCGCTGCACGAGGTCGAGCTGGCGCTCGGTCTTTCGGCGATCATCGTCGTCGTCGTGCTTTATCTCTTCCTGCGCGACTGGCGGGCCACCCTCATTCCGGCGATCACCATGCCGGTGGCGCTGATCGGCACCATTGTCGCCATCTACATGGTCGGCTTTTCGGTCAATATTCTGACGCTGCTCGCCATCGTTCTTGCGACCGGCCTGGTGGTCGATGACGCCATCGTGGTGCTGGAAAATATCGTGCGCCGCCGGGCGGAAGGTATGGGGCCGCGCGCCGCTGCCGTTCTCGGCACGCAGGAAGTCTTCTTCGCGGTCATCGCAACGACGGCGACGCTTGCGGCCGTCTTCATTCCGCTCTCCTTCCTGCCGGGCCAGCTTGGCGGCCTGTTCCGCGAATTCGGTTTCGTGCTGGCCTTCGCCGTGGGCTTGTCCTCCATCGTGGCGCTGACGCTCTGCCCGATGCTGGCTTCCCGCATGTTGAAGGAGGGGTTGAAGGAACAGACGGGACCGCTCGCCTGGTTTGGCAATGTCTTTGCCTCCACCTACAAGTCAACGCTTTCCGCCTGCCTCAACAATCCGCTGATCGTGATTATCGTGGCGCTGATCTTTTCGGGTCTGTCGTGGATTGCCTTCGGCATGATCCAGAACGAACTGACGCCGCGCGAGGACCGTGCTTCGATCATGATGCGGGTCACCGCGCCGCAGGGCGTGAGCCTTGAATATACCCGCGACCAGCTGCAGCGCATCGAGGAAAATCTGCAACCGCTGCGCGACAGCGGGGAAATCCGCAATATCTATTCCATCACGGGCATGAACGGTTCGTCCAATACCGGTTTCATGGTGCTGACGCTCGCCCCCTGGGCCGACCGCGAGCGCACCCAGAATCAGATCGCCGCTGACGTCACGTCCGCCGCCAACAAGGTGCCGGCGCTGCGCGGCAGTGCGATGCAGCCGAACAGCCTGCGTATTCGTGGCGCCGGCAACGGTTTGCAGATGGCGATGGTCGGCAGCAACTATGCGGCGCTGACGGCGGCGACGCAGAAACTGCTGCTTTCCATGGAGGAAAGCGGCCTGTTCGATACGCCGCGTTTCGACAATGAGCCCAATCAGGCGCAGCTTTCCGTTTCCATCGACCGCGAGCGCGCTTCCGATCTCGGCATCGATATCACCGGGCTGTCACGCGCCATGCAGTCGCTGCTGGAAGGACGCTCGGTCGTTGACGTTTTCGTGGATGGCGATGCAATCCCGGTGCGGCTCCTGTCCTCCACCCGGCCGATCAATGATCCGACCGATCTTGAAAACGTCTTCCTGAAAACGGGCGACGGCAAGATCGTGCCGATGTCGGTCATTGCTTCGCTGAAGGAAAATGCGGTTGCGCCGCAGCTCAACCGCGAGCAGCAGCTGCCCTCCGTCGGCTTCACGGCCAATCTGAAGGACGGGGTTTCGCTCGGTCAGGCGCTGGAAAAGGTGAACGAGCTTTCGCAATCCATCCTGCCTCCCGGCGCCCGCCTGCTGCCGCTCGGTGAGGCGGCGACGCTTGAGGAGAACTCCAGCGGCATGTTGCTGACCTTCGGTTTCGCCATCGCCATCATCTTCCTCGTGCTGGCCGCGCAGTTCGAAAGTGTCCTGAGCTCAGTCATCATCATGACGACAGTGCCGCTCGGCCTTGCCTGCGCCGTTATCGCGCTGCTCGTCACCGGCTCAAGCCTCAACGTCTATAGTCAGATCGGTCTCGTGCTGCTTGTTGGCGTGATGGCCAAGAACGGCATCCTGATCGTGGAATTCGCCAATCATCTGCGCGATCAGGGCGCGACCGTGCGGGAAGCCATCGAAAAGGCCACCAGCATCCGCCTGCGCCCTGTCATGATGACGATGATCGCCACCATTCTTGGCGGCGTGCCGCTGGTGCTGGCGCAGGGCGCGGGCGCGGAAGCGCGCATCGCGCTCGGCTGGGTCATCGTCGGCGGTCTCGGTTTCGCGACGCTGGTGACGCTTTATATCACGCCGGTCTCCTATCTGCTCATCGCCCGTTTTGCCAAGCCGCAGGCGGATGAGGAAATCCGCCTCCATCGCGAGCTTGAACTTGCCGCCCGCCGCAAGGCGCTGGAGGAGGACAAGCCGTTGCTCGCAGCGGAATAGGACGGGGTTGTCGCCAAACCGCATGCGGCGCAATCGCGATGCTGGACAAAGCGTTAACCTTATCCCATACCACCTGACGGAATTTCGTAACGGATCGAATCCGTTACGGGCAGATGTTGCGGTGGAGACGGATGATGGCGCTGAAAGACGTTGTTGCGGGTGAGCGGAATGAAGAGGGCATTGCGTCTGTGCTCGCGGTGCTGAAGCAGCAGTTGGGCGATAAGATCCAGACGGGCCAGGCGTTTCGCGAGCAGCATGGGCACACCACCACCTATCTGACCCTGCAGGCGCCTGACGGGGTCGTTTTTGCCGAAAGCGCCGATGATGTGAAGGCCGTGGTGAAGGCTTGCGCCCAATACAAGGTTCCGGTCATTCCCTTCGGAACGGGGTCTTCGCTTGAAGGGCAGGTCAATGCGCCCAACGGCGGAATCTGCATCGATTTCAGCCGGATGAATCGCATCATTGAGGTGAATGCCGAAGATCTTGACGTGACGGTGGAGCCGGGCGTGACGCGTGAGGACCTCAACGTCTATCTGCGCGATACCGGCCTGTTCTTCCCGATCGATCCGGGCGCCAATGCCTCGATCGGCGGCATGGCCTCGACGCGCGCCTCCGGTACCAATGCCGTTCGTTATGGCACGATGAAAGACAATGTGCTTGCCGTTACGGCTGTTGTTGCCAATGGCGAGGAAATCCGCACGGCGCGCCGCGCCCGCAAGTCCTCCGCTGGTTACGACCTGACGCGGCTTTTCGTGGGGGCCGAGGGGACGCTCGGCGTCATCACGTCCGTGACGCTGCGGCTTCAGGGCATTCCAGAAAAGATCGCCGGCGGTGTCTGCACCTTCGACACGATCAAGGCGGCCTGCGATGCCGTCATCATGACGATCCAGATGGGCGTTCCGGTTGCCCGCATCGAATTGCTTGACGAGGTGCAGGTGCGGGCGTGCAACGCCTATTCCGGCCTGAACTACGCGGAGAAGCCGACGCTTTTCGTGGAGTTCCACGGGACCGAGGAGACGGCGGCTCTGCAATCGCAGCAGTTTGCCGAGATCGCGGCGGAATGCGGCGGCGTCGACTTCCGCTGGACGAGCGATGCCGCCGAGCGCAACAAGCTCTGGAAAGCGCGTCATGACGCCTATTGGGCGTCGCGTGCGCTCGCACCGCATCTCGATGGGCTGTCCACCGATGTCTGCGTGCCGATTTCGCGCCTCGCTGACTGCGTGGTGGAAACGCAGCGGGATATTGAGGAGAACGGTTTTCTCGCGCCGATCGTCGGTCATGCGGGTGACGGGAACTTCCACGTCCTTATTCTGTTTGATGGCAAGGATGCCGAAAGCGTCGCGAAAACCGAAGCCTTTGTCGCCCGTCTCAACCGCCGCGCCATTGCTATGGACGGCACCTGCACCGGCGAACACGGCATCGGCCAGGGCAAGATGAGTTTTCTTGCCGAAGAGGCCGGCAATGCACTGGATGTGATGCGCGCCATCAAAACGTCGCTCGATCCGGATAATATCTTCAATCCGGGCAAGTTGTTCCGGCTTGTCTGATCATCCTCACAATTGATTGGTACAAAAGGCTGCTTGCCGTTAAGGCAGAAAAGAATAGGTTTGCAGCGTTCGCGAAGGGAGATGCAGGTCAGTGCTCGGGCGTATTCTGGTTTTTCTGGGCGGACTGCTGGCCGTGGTGCTGTTCTCGGCGCTGCTTATTCCCTATTTCGTCGACTGGACGGATTTCCGCCGCGATTTTGAAGACCAGGCGAGCCGTATTCTCGGCAAGAAGGTGGTTGTGCATGGCCGCGTTGAGGCCCGCATCCTGCCTTTCCCCTCGGTAACGCTGCATGATGTGCGCGCCGGAACGGATGCGGATGGATCGCCGCTCATTCAGGTCGCGCGTTTTTCCATGGATGCCGAGCTTGCGCCTTTCCTTTCGGGCGAGGCCCGCATCTTCGACATGCGCATCGAGGAGCCCAAGGCGAAGATCAGGCTGCTGAAAGATGGCACGCTGGACTGGATGCGCGGCAGCCGGGCGGAAATTCCCGCCCGCACCGTGGTTCTGGAAAGCGTGCAGATCGAAGGCGGGCAGATCGAATTCATCGACGAGCAATCCGGCCGCAATCGCGTGGTGACCGGTCTCAACGCCGACATGTCCGCTAATTCGCTGGCCGGGCCGTGGAAGGCCGAAGGGCGCGCCGCCATTGACGGGCATCCGGGGTCGTTCTCGCTCTCCAGCAGCGAGCCGGATTATGCCGCCGGCCGCATGGGCCTCAGGGTCCGCGTGGTGCCGGATGAGCATCCGGTTGAGGTCGATCTCGATGGTGCGATTGCTGCAACGGCGGGAAAGCCCGCTTATAGCGGTTCTTTCTCCTTCAGTTTCCGCGAGGATGAAAAGCAGAAGCAGCAGGCGGGCCAATCGCTGTTTTCTTCGCCGCGCACCCGCGGCAGTTTTGAACTGACCAATGAAAGCGTGCGTATCCCGAGTTACCGCATGGAACTCGGCGGCAGCGAAAATCCCTATGTCGTGACGGGCGAGGCGACGCTCGATACCGGCGCCAAGCCGGAATTCCTGCTGACGGCCGATGGCCAGCAGATAGATGTCGCCCGCTTCGCGCCGCCTGTCGTGCAAACGGGCAAGACCTCACGCCAGCCCACCGCCTCGGTTCGCCAGCGCATTGAAGCCTTTGCGGCCGTAGTGGCCCGAATTCCGGTTCCGCCGGTGCCGGGCAAGGCGAGCATCAGCCTTCCCGCACTCGTTTCCGACGATACGACCATCCGCGACATCCGGCTGGATGTGCGCCCGGAAGGCAGTGGCTGGCAGGTGGTGAATGCCGTGGCGACGCTGCCGGGCAGGACCCAGCTTGAAGCCAAGGGATCGCTGACGCTGCTTGGCGGCCCCGCTTTCAACGGCAATCTGCTGCTCGCCTCCAACCAGCCTTCGGGGCTGGCGAACTGGCTTTCCGGTTCCGTCGATCCGGCGATCCGCCAGCTCAATGCCGCCGGTTTTTCCGCCGATGTTTCTTTGACGACGCTCAATCAGCGTTTCGACAAACTGGAGCTTGCAATCGGCGACGCCTCGTTGAAGGGCGAGCTGGAGCGGCGCTCCGACGGCAAGACCTCCAATCTCTCCATCGATCTCTCGGGCAACGAAATCGATCTCGATGCGCTGAGGGCGCTCGGCAGTCTGGCGCTTGGCGATCAGGTTGGCAGTTCGGTTCTCGACCACCGCATTACCGCGAAATTCAAGGCCGACCGGTTCAACATGGCCGGTGTGACCGCCAATCACGTCGAAACCGCCTTCACCATGGCCGGCGGGGTTCTCTCGCTTGAAAACATGACGGCCGGTGATATTGCCGGCGCGGAGGTGAAGGCCAGAGGGCAATTGCAGGGTTCGCTGCTGAAATATGCCGGCAAGGGCACGGTGAACCTGCATGCCGCGGATATGCAGCCGTTCTTCACCATGCTGCAGCAGAAATTGCCAAACCATCCATTCCTCAGCCGTCTGGCGGCGAGTGCGCCATGGTACGCCAATTCCGACCTTGCCATGGATGTTTCGGTCAATAGCGAAAATGGCGGGGCCAACGTCGCCGTCTCCGGCACCGTCAATGGCAGCCGGCTCTCGGCCGTTGCCAAGATGCCGGATTTCCTGTCGATCACCGATGATACGGCCATGTCGCTGGAAGCCGTCCTGAAGAACCAGTCGACCGCAATCCTGTTCGGGCAGGCGGGGCTTGATCCGCTGCCCTTTGATGCGGATGGCGAAGGACTTCTCTCGGTCAAGCTCAACGGCACCCTCGGCTCGCCCGCCCAGACGGAACTGCGCTTCTCGACGGAACGGACGCATTTTTCGATGAACGGTTCCTTTGCTGTCTCGGCCGCCAATTTCGGCGAAGGCAGCGCCGATGTGGCGCTTGAAAGCGCTGATATCGAGCCATACCTCATCATGAACGCTGTCGGCCTGCCGCAGCTTGGCGGCGGCATGGCGCTGAAGGCCAATGCGAAAGTGGCGGTGGACGGGCAAAAGATCGCACTCTCCTCGATCGGCGGGCAGGCGGGCGGAAATCCTTTCTCGGGCAATCTGACATTCCAGCGTGCCGCGCCCCATCCTGTAGACGGTGATCTCTCCGTCAGAACCGTCGATCTCGCCTGGCTGGGGGATGCGATCTATGGGCCGGTGATTGATCCGGAAACCGGAGCGCTCAATGCCAAGCCTCTGGCCATGCCAGCCTTCCCGCAGCTCAAGGCTTCGCTCGCCTTGAAAGCGGAAAGCTTCGAGGCCGGTCCCTTTGGTACCGTCACCGGTGTTTCGGCCAGGGTCACGCATGATGCGGGCAGTCTGTCGCTCGATGACGTTGCCGGCACCTTCATGGGCGGTAAGCTGACGGGGCGGCTTGCCATGTCGACGGGCGAAGGTGCGGGCATTTTCCGCACCAAGATCGCGGTGACCGATGCCAATCCGGAGCCGATCCTTTGGGCCAATGCCAACGGGCCGGTTGCGACAGGTCGGGTGGCCGTTGACCTGACGGCCGAATCGACGGGCAAAAGTGTCGGTGAAATGCTGAAATCAGCGGGTGGATCGGGTGAAATTAGGGCCAGCGGGCTTGTGCTGAAGGGACTTAATCCCGGTGCCTTCCCGCCGATCCTGCAGGCGGCTGATGGTTTGCAGCAGCCGATCGACGCGCCCAAGGTGCGGCCGCTGGTGGACCAGAGCCTGTGGCAGGGTGAAATCGGGCTTGGCGATGTGGCCTTGCCGTTCTCGCTGAATGGCGGCTCGCTTCATTTCCAGAATCTGCGTGCGGGGATCGATCCCGTAACGCTGACGGCCGACGCGACGGTTGATCTTGCGGCTTCGACCGTGAATGGCGACCTCGATCTTCTGTTCAATCCCGGTACCGAAACGGTCGCAGGGGCCGAGCCATCGGTGCGTCTCAACTATAACGGTCCGCTTGCCGCGCCGGCTTTGACGACCGATGTTTCAGCGCTCAGCAATTACCTGTCGCTCAGGGCTTTCGAAAAGGAACGCCGCCGGGTGGAGGCCATGCAGGCGAGTGTTCTTGAAAAGCAGCGCCTGCGCCGCGAAGTCGCGCTTTATCGCTCTCAGGCGGCCGAGCGGCAGGCCGAGAAGGAGCGGGCGGAGGCGGAAGCCAAGGCCAGGGCTGACGAAGAGGCGCGTCTGAAGGCGGCAGCCGAAGAACGTCTGCGCCAGGAAAAGGAACAGCAGGAGCGGTTGCAACAACAGCAGCAGGAACAGGGGCAACAGCCGGTACCCGAGCGGCAATCCGCGCCGGTTCTGGTGGTGCCTCCGACGGAAAACGCCATCCGGCAACTGGCGCCGGAAAACGCTCCTGCCACGCCGTAAGCTTGCGGGCAGGGGAAGGCTGATCGGCCTTCATATTGCGAAAGTGCGGAAACCTGTCCCGGAACGTTGCATCATCCTCGAGCATGAGCCGAGAATCTCACGGCAAACTCGTTCCCTAACGGGGGGAGCCCCGGAACGCCTCGTGGTGGATGGGAAAGGTCTGGGAACAGTATTTGAAAGCAAGGCTACGCAATACGGGAAATGCCTTGCAGCGCAGACTAGGCCGCTAATGTTTAATGAATGCTTTCACGGCGTTACGAGTTTTCGGCAGTATTTTTTGTAGTCCGGGGGACAAATCCGGATAGAGGCGTCGCAGGTCGTGATCGATTGCGTGTCTTTACCGTACGTCAGAAAATCTCAGCGGTTTTTCAGCCAGTTCAGCACATAAACCCGCAGCGACGAGGACAGATTGCTGTCGGCGGCGCGGTTGTCATCTATTTCGGCAAGCAGGGCCGCGAAACTGATCTTGCGTCTGTCCGCTATGATTTTCAACTCGTCCCAGAAGGCGTCCTCGAGTGAAATGCTGGTGCGGTGACCGTGCAACGTCGCGGAGTGCTTGCGGATCATCAGATCGGTCTCCGGTGGATCCGGTTGGAGGTCTGAATCATATCTCCCCGGCAAGTCCCTGTTTTGCGATTCTTTTCCGATAGTCCCGAAATTCGCGCGGTCCGTCGGCTTGTCAGTCTTTGCCGACCCCGTCATCGGGTTTTTCGAGCCGCCCCTGATCGAGCGCCTTTTCGGCTTTTTCGTTCAGGGCTGATGTGAGATTTTTTTCCGCCTTGGCGCGGCCGAAGGACAGGCGGTTCTGCTCCGCCTGCTTTTCTTTTTCGCTACGGGCTTTCTGTTTCCGAAACTGACGTAGATTGACGATATCGGCCGCCATGGGGATATGTCTCCTCGGGTTTCGTACGCTCGGGGTAAGCCGTTATTGCTTCTTGCGGAAGGCATCCAGCGAAACGACAGAGCCTTCCTTCTTTTCCTCGCCGGCCTTGGGCGTTTCGGAAGCAGCAGCCGGCTTTGCCTCGTGGGAAACGGGATAAGCGGTGATTTCGGCTTCTTCCAATTCTTCTTCTTCGGCCAGAGGCACGTCGAATTCGAGTTCGAAATTGACGGAAGGATCGTAGAAACCTCTGATGGCATTATAGGGAATGACCAGCTTTTCTGGCGTATCGGAGAAGGAGAGGCCGATTTCAAAGCCGGTTTCGGTTACTTTGAGGTCCCAGAACTGGTGCTGAATGACGATGGTCATCTGTTCGGCATATTTCGCCTTGAGGTGCTGGGAAATCCGCACGCCCGGCGCGCCGGTCAGGAATGTGATGAAGAAATGGTGGTCGCCGGGCAGGCGGCTGGTTGCGGCCACTTCACCCAAAACCTTACGAATAACGCCGCGAAGGGCATCCTGTGCGAGAATGTCGTAACGGATATGATCCTGCCCCATGCGGTCCTGTCTTTCCCTTATTCGAACGTCTTTTCATGTGCGGCGCGGCTCGCGCGCCAAGGACGCTGTAACACTTTGAATCTTCGCGTAATCCTTGAGCCGGGATCATTTCCGATCCTGACGCTCACGCGTTGCCCAAGTATACGCAATGTCCTGAACGGCAGCAACGGAAAAGCCTACGCCGTTCGCAAGTCAGCTATCATATAATCAATTCAGGCAAAATGGAGAAGGTGGAGGTTTCTGTTGCCAGGTACCTCCGAACCCCGCCTCACGGGGCTAACCGTGAGGACTTAGAGCGGAATTCCCGCACCGCCATTAGGCAGCGAGAGCATATTCCTTAGCGTTGTTGTCATTTGCAACTACACTTGTGACCCGATAACGGCGGTATCATGCCGAGCAAAAGTTCGATCTTTACGCCCTTGTCGATCCTATTTCGCCCCCATCAAAAGCCGGCCTTCATCTTGAAAAGCCCGCCGGTTTTTGGTGGAGGCGCCGGGTACCGCCCCCGGGTCCAATAGGTTTATTACACCGACCGTTTATCGCCATAGCCGGGTTGCCCCGGCAAGGCTCATATAGGCGTTTCGGCCGCCCGAGAAAAGGGGGGTGATGACAATTCCATGAAAAGGTTTCGTGATTGCGGCCCGCACTTTAGACAATTCTTGACGACGAGGGATTGCTGTCCCATTCTCCCTGCAACCGGTCACCAGAAGCAACACCGGGCCGGGGACACACGAAGGAGTGGACATGACTGACTATCTCGCAGATGTGAAGAAATACGACGCAGCAGCCGACGAAGCCATTGTCGGCAAGATCGTCAAGCATCTCGGCATTGCCCTGCGCAACCGGGATTCCTCGCTGGTGTCCGCTTCCGATCCGGAAGAGCTTGCGCGCGTGAAGGCGAGCTGGTGCGGCAAGAAGCTCGGCGTTACCGACGGTGCGGCCGATCAGGCGATCGATGCCGTCGCCAAGGCCATGGCCGCCGACCGCTCCAAGTCGCGCGTGACTTTCTATTACCTGGTCGCCAAGGAACTGGGTAAGCTTCAGTCGCTTTGATTTGATCCGGGGATAAGCCCGCATTAGGTGATTGGTTCTGCCGCCCTGTGCTATTATATTCCCTCGATATCAGGGAATCGGCGGCAGAACGCATGAAACAATATCTCGATCTTCTCCGGCATGTGATGGAAACCGGCTCCGACCGTGGAGACCGCACCGGCACGGGCACGCGCTCGGTTTTCGGTTACCAGATGCGTTTCGACCTTGCGCAAGGTTTTCCGGTTCTCACCACCAAGAAGCTGCATCTGCGCTCGATCATCCATGAACTCCTGTGGTTCCTGAAGGGCGATACCAATATTGCCTATCTCAAGGAAAACGGCGTTTCCATCTGGGATGAATGGGCTGACGAGAATGGCGATCTCGGCCCCGTCTATGGTGCACAGTGGCGCTCCTGGCCGGCGCCTGACGGACGCCATATCGACCAGATCGCGCTTCTGATCGAGGCCCTGAAAACCAATCCCAATTCCCGCCGCCACATCGTTTCGGCCTGGAACCCCGCGCTGGTGGACGAAATGGCGCTGCCGCCCTGCCATTGCCTGTTCCAGTTCTATGTTTCCGACGGCAAGCTCTCCTGCCAGCTTTACCAGCGCTCGGCGGATATTTTCCTCGGCGTGCCGTTCAATATCGCCTCCTATGCGCTCCTGACGCTGATGGTGGCGCAGGTGACGGGGCTGAAGCCGGGGGATTTCGTCCATACGCTCGGCGATGCGCATATCTATGCCAACCATTTCGAACAGGCGCAGCTGCAGATGACGCGCACACCCAAGGCCTTGCCGACGATGCGCCTCAACCCTGATGTGAAGGACCTTTTCGGCTTTAAGTTCGAAGACTTTACGCTTGAGAATTACGAGGCCGATTCAAGCATCAAGGCGCCGATCGCGGTATGAGTGAGCCGCGCGTCACCATCATCGTCGCGGTGTCCGAAAACGGCGTCATCGGCCGCGACCTCGACATGCCGTGGAAGCTTTCCACTGACCTCAAGCGCTTCAAGGCGATGACAATGGGCAAGCCGCTCATCATGGGCCGCAAGACATTTTTATCCGTCGGCGAGCGCCCCCTGCCGGGCCGTCCGCATATCATCGTCAGCCGCAATGCCGACTATCGGCCTGCAGGCGTTGATGTCGTCTCGTCGCTGGACGAGGCCATGAAACTCGCAAAAACCAAGGCTGCGGAACTGGGTGTGGATGAGGTTTTCGTGGTCGGCGGCGGCGAGATTTACCGTCAGGCCATGCCCTTTGCCGATCAACTTTCCGTCACCCATGTGGCGGTAAAGCTGGATGGAGACACTTTTTTTCCGGAAATCGATCCCGGCGTTTTTGAGAAAACCGAGGAAACCCCCGCTCCCGCAGGGGAAAGGGACAATTATCCCGTTCTGTTCACCACTTATGTGCGCAGAGCCGCGTCAAAGTGAACTATTTACCCTGATTGGGTATTTAGTTACCACCTCTGCGTTGAAACGGACGCTTCTCCTTCTTATAACGGGTCGATATTCCCGCCGCACGCGAGCAATCGCTTTCGAACGGAACCGGGAGAGGCTTTTATAAAGAGGTATTGATGCCCTGGAGCAATCAGAATGGCGGCGGCGGCCCTTGGGGCGGCGGCGGTGGAGGAAACAACCAGGGCGGCGGTGGCGGCCCATGGGGGCAGGGGCCTAACCGGCCTCGCGGCGGTGGCGGCGGCAATGGCGGCCCTCCTGATCTGGAAGAGATCATCCGGCGCAGCCAGGACCGTTTCAGGAATGTCCTGCCGGGCGGCTTCAACGGCGGCGCGGTTGCGATCGTTGTTCTCGTCGTTCTGGTTTTCCTCGGTATCCAGTCCATCTACACCGTCCAGCCGGACGAGCGCGGCGTGGAGCTGCGTTTCGGGCGTCCGAAGGATGAAATTTCGATGCCGGGCCTGCATTTCCATCTGTGGCCGATCGAGACGGTGGAAATCGTCAAGGTGACCGAGCAGCAGCAGAATATCGGTTCGCGCGCTTCGTCGTCTTCAGCGAGCGGCGTGATGCTGACCGGCGACCAGAACATCGTCAACGTGCAGTTCTCGGTGCTCTATACGGTCTCCGATCCGAAATCCTACCTCTTCAACGTCGACAGCCCGGCTGAAACCCTGCAGCAGGTTTCCGAAAGCGCCATGCGCGAAGTCGTCGGCCGTCGTCCGGCACAGGACATCTTCCGCGATAACCGTCAGGCGATCGCAGCGGATGTGCGCACCATCATCCAGTCCACGATGGACGGTTATGGCGCCGGCATCTCCATCAATGCGGTGGCTATTGAAGACGCGGCACCGCCGCGCGAAGTGGCCGACGCCTTCGATGAAGTGCAGCGCGCCGAACAGGACGAAGACCGCTTCGTTCAGGAAGCCAACCAATACGCCAACCAGAAGCTCGGTGCCGCCCGCGGTCAGGCCGCGCAGATCCTCGAAGAAGCGAACGCCTACAAGTCGCGTGTCGTCAACGAGGCACAGGGTGAAGCGCAGCGTTTCATCTCCATCTACGACCAGTATCGCACCGCGCCTGATGTAACCCGTCAGCGCATGTTCCTGGAAACGATGGAACAGGTCCTGAAGGGCTCCAACAAGGTCATCATCGACGAAAAACAGGGTGTGGTGCCTTATCTGCCTCTGAACGAGATCATGCGCGGCAATCCGGGCGCGGCACAGCAGGGAGGCAACTAATATGGGCAACCGTCTTACGGCCATTCTCGTCGGCCTCGCCGTCGTGCTTTTCCTCGGTTATTCGTCGATCTTCGTCGTCAACGAGCGCCAGCAGGCCATTGTCGTTCGCTTCGGTGAAATCCAGGATGTCAAAACCGCGCCGGGCCTCTATTTCAAGCTGCCCTTCGCCTTCATGGACGCCGACCGCGTACAATATGTCGAAAACCGCGCGCTGCGTTTTGATCACGACAATATTCGTGTTCAGGTCTCCGGCGGCAAGTTCTACGAGGTTGATGCCTTCGTGGTCTATCGCATCACGGATGCACGCCGCTTCCGGCAGACGGTCTCGGGTGACCAGATGTCGGCGGAATCGCGCCTGCGTACCCGTCTCGACGCATCGCTGCGCCGGGTCTACGGTCTGCGTGGCTTCGAATCCGCGCTCTCGGATGCACGTGCATCGATGATGCAGGAAGTGCGTGACGATCTGCGTCCCGATGCGGAATCACTCGGCATCAGCATCGTTGACGTGCGCATTCGCCGTACCGACCTGACGCAGGAAGTCTCGCAGCAGACCTTCGAGCGCATGAAGTCGGAACGTCTGGCCGAGGCCGAACTGATCCGCGCCCGTGGTAACGAAGAAGCGCAGCGTCGCCGCGCTATCGCCGACCGTCAGGTCGTGGAATTCGAATCCGATGCGCGTCGTCAGTCCGAAGTGCTGCGCGGTGAAGGCGATGCGGAGCGTAACAAGGTGTTCGGTGAAGCTTTCCAGCGCGACCCGAGCTTCTTCGAGTTCTATCGCTCGATGGCCGCCTATTCCAGCTCACTGAGCGGAACAGGCACGACGCTGGTTCTGTCTCCGGACTCTACCTTCTTCCGTTATTTCAACAACATCGACGGTGTGCCTTCCGCGGCACCTGCCGCACCTGCGCCGGCACCGGCGAACTGATAACGGATAAAATGATTTTGGAGGGCCGGTTTTTACCGGCCCTTTCTTTTTGGTCCGTTTTCGTGCCAAAGCTGTGACTACGGGCAAGGCGTCCCCCGCCTGTTCACGAAAAGGTATTTTTACACTTCATCATTCCGCCTTATGCTTTGCCGATATATGCAGGGCAGGACTATTTGAAACGCGAGGACGCTTATGGCCGTGACCCTTCTTTCGCCTTTTCGCAGCAGCATCGCCGCAATCGCGGGCATCGCGCTTGTGGCGGGTAGCCTTACGGCACCGGTTGCGGCATTGGCGCAGAGCCATGGGCCGGAATCGGTGGCTGATCTTGCTGAGCCGCTTCTCGACGCGGTGGTGAATATTTCCACCTCGCAGAACGTCAAGACCGACGGCAAGGGCCCGGTTCCGCCGAAACTGCCGGAGGGTTCGCCCTTCCAGGAATTCTTCAAGGATTATTTCGACAGCCAGAAGCCGGAAGGCGGTGAAAAGGTTAATTCGCTGGGGTCCGGTTTCGTGATCGACCCGGCCGGTTACGTCGTCACCAACAACCACGTCATCGAGGGTGCCGACGCCATCGAGGTGATTTTCCCTAACGGTTCGAAGCTCAAGGCGACACTGGTTGGCACCGATACGAAAACCGATCTTTCCGTCTTGAAGGTGGAGCCGAAAACGCCGTTGAAGGCCGTCAAGTTCGGTGATTCGCGCAGCATGCGCATCGGCGACTGGGTGATGGCCATCGGCAATCCCTTCGGGCTTGGCGGATCGCTGACGGTCGGTGTTATTTCCGCGCGCGGGCGTAATATCAATGCCGGCCCCTATGACAATTTCATCCAGACGGATGCGGCCATCAACAAGGGCAATTCCGGCGGTCCGCTCTTCAACATGAAGGGCGAGGTGATCGGCATCAATACGGCGATCATTTCCCCGAGCGGCGGTTCGATCGGTATCGGATTCGCCGTGCCGACGGAGCTTGCCCAGAATATCGTCCAGCAGCTCATCGAATTCGGTGAGACGCGCCGCGGCTGGCTCGGTGTTCGTGTCCAGCCCGTCACCGACGATGTGGCGGCAAGCCTCGGCATGGACAGCGCCAAGGGTGCGCTTATCTCCGGCGTCGCCAAGGGCGGACCGGTGGAAAATGGCCCGATCCAGGCCGGCGATGTCGTGCTGAAATTCGACGGCAAGGATATTCACGAGATGCGCGACCTTTTGCGGATCGTGGCGGAAAGCCCTGTCGGCAAGGACGTTGATGTGGTGATCCTGCGTGATGGCAAGGAGGAGACCGTCAAGGTTAAGCTCGGCCAGTTGCAGGATGCGACGGATGAGAAGGCCTCGGCCGAGGACCAACAGAGCGAAGACGGCGATGGCGGTGTGGTCGCACCGGAAGACGATGGCGGCACCGACGATCAGGCGCAGGACCAGACGCCGGAAGTGCGTGAAGCACCGCAGAGCGTGCTCGGCATGAATCTCGTGGTGCTGAGCAACGAGCTGCGCACCGAAAAGGGCATTGCCGAAAGCGTGGAAGGCGTGCTTGTCGCCAGCGTCGATCCGGGGTCACCCGCCGAACAGAAGGGCATGAAGGCCGGCGATATCATCGTCGAGGTCGGGCAGGACTTCATGGAGGTTCCGGGCGATGTGCTGGTGCGCGTCAACGGCCTGAAATCCGAAGGCCGCAAGAATGCGCATATGATGGTGGCCGATGCCCAGGGCAATCTGCGCGTTGTGGCGCTGCCGCTGGAATAAACGCTTTTCGTCCGATCCGTTAGGAATCGGGTGGTTGTCATTCCGGCCGCTCTTTAATCCTTGGGCTCCATCAAACGGAGGCCAAGGATATGAAATTGCTTGAAAACAAGGTTGCCATCATCACCGGTGCGTCATCCGGCATCGGCCGGGCGACTGCGATGCTGTTTGCCGCTCACGGCGCGGCGGTCGTTCTCAATGCGCGCGGCGAAAAGGCGCTGCAGGAGGTTGCCGGCGACATTCGTGAGACCGGCGGCCGCGTCCACGCGGTGGCGGGTGATGCCGGTCTTGCCGAAACCCATTCCCGGCTGGCAGAGGCGGCCGTGAGCGTGTTCGGTGGCCTCGATATCGCCGTCAATAGTGCCGGTGCGGTGGGGGCCATGAAGCCGCTGGCGGAGATTTCGCCTGCGGAATGGGATGATGTACTCAACGTCAATCTTACCTCCGCCTTTCTGGGGGCGCGTTACCAGATACCGCTGATGTTGACGCGTGGCGGCGGCTCCATCGTCTTTACCTCAAGCTTCGTCGGCACCAGCGTCGGCATACCGGGCATGGCGGCTTACGGCGCGGCGAAGGCGGCGTTGATGGGGCTGGTGAAAGGCATTACCGCCGATTATGCCATCAGCGGTATTCGTGCCAATGCGCTGCTGCCCGGCGGGGTCGATACACCGGCCGCCGGCGATGCGGCGCAGAAGGAATGGGCCGCTGGCCTGCATGCGATGAAACGTATCGCTGAGCCGCAGGAAATCGCGCAGGCAGCGCTTTTCCTCGCGAGCCCCATGGCGAGCTTCGTCGCCGGAGCGGCGTTGTTTGCCGATGGCGGTAATGCGGCGGTGAAGTGATGTTCGGACTGGCGGGCAGGTGTCTTATCGCGCCCGCCACTCCTCCAGCGTCAGCGCATAGGTCACATGCGGGCGCAGATGCGGATGCGTCTCTTCCGGCACGCGCGGATGGTCGAAATCGCGTGAAGGATCACGCTTGAGGCCGATACGCTCCATCACCCGCGTTGAACGCTGGTTGTTGTGCACGGCAAAGGAGACGATTTCCGGCGTCTCCTTTTCATCGAAGGCCATGACGAGCAGCGATTGCGCCGCTTCCGTGACATAGCCGTGGCCCCAGAAGCGGGTGGCGAGCCGCCAGCCGATTTCCATGGTTCCGAGCGGGAAGGGCGGGTCGAGATTCATGACGGGGGAAATGCCGCAGAAGCCCATGACTTCGCCGGTCTCGCGCAGTTCCATGGCGTAGAAGCCGTAACCGCTGCCGCGGATCATGCCGTTGATGGTTTCCAGCACGGCGTCCGCTTCCGCATGGCTGCGGCGGAAGGGAAAAAACTCCATGACCTTTTCGTCGGCGTTGATTTCGCGGAACAGGTCACGGTCGCTCTCCTTCCACTCGCGCAAAATGAGTCTCTGTGTCTCTCGGATGATCATGGAGTGACAAAATCCGTCTTGCGGTAGCCCTGGATGTATAGAAGCGCGGTCAGGTCGCCATGGTCGATGCGCATCTGCGCCTCGGCTGCCACGGCCGGCTTGGCGTGCAGGGCTACGCCCGCGCCGGCCAGATGCAGCATGCCGAGATCGTTGGCGCCATCGCCGACTGCCATTGCCTCCTCCGGCGAAATGCCGAGCTTTGCTGCAATATCGTTCAGTGCATCCACCTTTGCCTGTTTGCCGAGGATGGGTTCGGCAACGGTGCCATCAAGTTCGCCATTGGCTTCGCCCAGCAGATTGGCGCGGTCCTCGTCGAAACCGAGCATCGCGGAGACGCGGCCGGTGAAGACGGTGAAGCCGCCGGACACGAGGGCGGTGTAATAGCCCTTGGCCTTCATGGTGGCGATCAGTTCCTTGCCGCCCGGGGTCAGCGTGATGCGCTTTTCGATGACGTCATCGATGACAGAGACCGGCAGGCCCTTCAGCAGCGCCACACGCTCACGCAAAGCAGGTTCGAAAGCGATCTCGCCATTCATGGCGCGGGCGGTGATGGCTGAGACCTTGTCCTTCAACCCGACTTCGGCCGCCAGTTCGTCGATGCATTCCTGGCCGATCATGGTCGAATCCATGTCGGCGATCAGAAGCTTCTTGCGCCGCTGATCCTGTTCCTGGATGACGATATCGATCGGTTTTCCGGCAAGCGCGGCTGCAATCGCGCTGCGTGCCTGTTCGATGGCAGCGCCGGAGGGCAGGGCGATATCGCAGGCAATGCCATCGGCCAGCCAGTAGAGGCCCGATGCGTTGACGGCCTTCGCGGCCGCTTCGCCGAGGGCCGGTGTCAGAACAGGATTTGACGGATTGGCGATAAGCGTGGCAACGAGAGCCATGATGAAAAACCTTGATGAGAATTTTGATGCGATCCTGATAACCGGCCCGACGGCAAGCGGCAAGTCCGCGCTTGCGCTTCGTTTGGCGCGGGAGCGGGACGGCGTCGTCATCAATGCCGACAGCATGCAGGTTTACGACACGCTACGGGTGTTGACCGCCCGGCCATCCGAAGACGAGATGGAGGGCGTGCCGCATCTGCTTTACGGCCATGTGTCGGCGAGCAGCCTCTATTCAACGGGCGAATGGCTGCGGGACATCTCTGCCCTGCTTGCGGATTTACGGGCGCAGGGGCGTTTCCCCGTCATCGTCGGCGGCACGGGACTTTATTTCAAGGCATTGACGGGCGGCCTCTCCGACATGCCCAACATTCCAGAAGACATCCGCGAGAGATTGCGCGCCCGGCTGGTCGAGGAGGAAGCGGCGGTCCTTCATGCGGAACTCGCCGGCCGTGATCCGGCCATGGCGGACACGCTCCAGCCGGGGGACGGGCAGCGTATCGTCCGGGCGCTTGAAGTGCTTGAGGCGACTGGGAAATCGATCCGGGATTTCCAGCAGGCCCGGGGCCCTATGATTATCGACCCCGACCGGGCGCAGAAATTCGTCGTCCTGCCGGAAAGGCCGGTGCTGCATGATCGCATCAATCGTCGTTTTGAGGCGATGATGGAGAGCGGCGCGGTGGGGGAGGTGCAGGCGCTTTTCGCGCTCAATCTTCCGCCTGATGCAACGGCAATGAAGGCGATCGGCGTTGCCCAGATCGCCGATATGCTGGCCGGGCGGATGGGCGAGGCGGAGGTTATCGAAAAATCGGCGGCGGCGACCCGCCAATATGCCAAACGGCAGATGACCTGGTTCCGCAACCAGATGGGAGACGACTGGACACGCATCCAGCCGTAAACGGGCGTCAGTCTTTCCGGTAGAGACTGCCGAGCGGCTTCTTCAGGAGGCTCTCGCGGAGCGAAGGGCGTGTATCGCCGGGCGGCGGGCCATTTTGCGCCTGCATCTGGAAACTGGCCTTGCGCAATTCGTTGACGGCGCCAGAGGCGGTATCGGGTGCCGCCGGATTTGGTGATGCAGGGAGCGTGCGGCCAGGCAGCATGTCCGGGCGATAGGGTTCATATCCCCCCGTTGCGGCTGTGCCCAGTTCCTGCTTCCAGTTGTCGACCTCATCCGTTGCCCGGCTTGGCGCTGCCGGTTCCGGCAGATCGGAAAAGGCCGCTTCAACGCTTTGCTGGAAACCGGTGATAACGGGTTTTGGCGTGGCGCGCATGCGCGTGACGATGCTGTTCAGGTCGACCGTATCGGGGGTCTCGTGGTTCACATGGCTGGTGATGCCGCTCGCCTTCGGCAATTTGGCCGTGACGACGCGGTCAAAACGCATGCGCATCGGTACATTGACGGCCTCGCCAAAAGCAATGGCCTCACCATTGCCGATGGACGACAGAAAACTGGTGGTCGATGTCGATGCGTTCGGTACCGCTGAAAGGATGATCTTCTGGTCGATCTCGTTCGAGAGCCGCATGGCGAAAACGGTCGAGCATTGCGACAGGATGGTCTGATCCAGCTCACTCGGCCGCTGGCTGATGACGCCGAGCGAAATGCCGTATTTGCGGCCCTCCTTGGCGATCTGGGCGATGGATTGGCGGGTGGGGAAAAAGCCGCGCTCGGGGTCGGCAGGCACATAACGGTGCGCTTCCTCGCAGACGACAAGCATATGCAGCGATCCGCGCGCCAGCACCGCCAGTTCGAAGGACATGCGGCAGAGGACCGAAACCACCGAGTTCACCACTTCTGAGGGAATGCCTGACAGCTGGAATACCGAAATCGGCTTTCCTTCCCCGGGAATACGGAAAATATGCGCCACCGTTTCCAGAATGGTGTCGCTGATCGTATTGCTGGAGAACATGAAGTTGTAGCGCGTATCGTTGATGGCCGAGAGGATGCGGCCTTTCAGCGTGCGCAATGCGGGTTTTTCGCCGCGTCCTTCCAGCCGTCCGATACGCTCGTCGATGAGGGCGAGAAGATCGGCCATGCGGTAGGGTACCGGCGTATCGGGTGTGATCGCGCTCTTGTCGGAGGTGCGGCGGACGGCGGAACCTTCGGTGCCGCGAAACGCCTTCTTCGCTTCGGGAATGATGTCGCGGAGGACATCCATTTCTTCCGGCACCGGCTTGCGACCGCGGAAGATGACCTCGGCAAATTCTTCAAGCCGCATCAGCCAGAAGGGCAGGTCCAGCGTATCCGTATCGATGACGACGGAATGATCGGGAAAAGCGGCCGCGAATTCATTGTGTGGATCGAGAATGAGGACACGCAGTTTCGGGTCGGTCTCGATCGCCTTGTTCAGAAGCAGCGAAACGGCGGTGGTCTTGCCCACGCCCGTCGAACCGACGACGGCGAAATGTTTGGCGAGCATCTGCGGAATGCTGATGGCGGCGCCGATCGTATCGTCCTGTGTCAGCCTGCCGATCACGCAGGCGTCACGCTTGCCGCTGTCGTAGATCTTCGAGAGGTCGCTGGTGCGGATGCGGTGCGCCACCGCGCCGAGATAGGGGTAACGCGAGATGCCGGTGGAAAAGCGTTCGCTGCCGTCCTCGGTGCGGTAAACTTCGCCCACGAGTTCAACGTCGATCAGCAGCCTGTTCGGCCTGTCCGCTGCCCAATATTCTTCACCAGTGCGCATGGCGAAGACGAGGGCCGCGACACGGCTCGTGCCCATTTCGATCGAGATCAGGCGTCCGACAGACCAGAGCTGCGACACATCGGTGGTGCCCGGTTCGGTTTCGGCGGCAATGGTGGCGTGTGCGCCGTTACAGGCGATGACGCGGCCGAGCATGCGGTTCGCCGGCTGCTGGCCGGACCGCCGTTCGTTTTCGTCCATGCGGGACGCGTTATGAAACGTGTCGTTATTCACATTTTTTCCCGGTACATGCGATATCGCGGTGGTTCGGGCAGTATCTGCGCTCTCGATATTAAAATATTATGCTTAACAACAGGTGTACCGACTGCGTTCGAAAATTTCGCGGAAGTCTGCTTGCGGGTAATAAAAGAAGGCGGCGGCGATTTTTTCCTGCAATATGCGTTGACGGCTGGGGCTTTTGTGGCTAACACTCCGGCCCATGAAAAATCTTAACGTACTTATCGTGGTGGGACGGCGCATGGGCAGGATGGTGTAACCATCCGGCGAAAGCACCCATGCGCTGAACGAGGCTCCTCTAGGGGCCTTTTTTTATGTCTTCAAACAGGCCCTCGGGCTCCTCGATATCCAAAGCCAAAGCGGGATGGAAACAGGCAATGACGGATAAGGACAATACGGAAAACAGCAATCGCATGACAGGTGCGGAGATCGTTCTGCAGGCGCTGAAGGATAACGGCGTCGAGCACATCTTCGGTTACCCCGGCGGTGCCGTGCTTCCGATCTATGACGAGATTTTCCAGCAGGAAGACATCCAGCACATTCTCGTGCGCCACGAGCAGGGCGCCGGCCACGCGGCCGAAGGTTATGCCCGCTCCACCGGCAAGGTCGGCGTCATGCTCGTCACGTCAGGCCCCGGCGCGACGAATGCGGTCACCCCGCTGCAGGATGCGCTGATGGATTCCATTCCGCTCGTCTGCCTCTCCGGCCAGGTTCCGACATCGCTGATCGGCTCCGACGCGTTTCAGGAATGTGACACCGTCGGCATCACGCGCCCCTGCACCAAGCACAACTGGCTGGTGAAGGACGTCAACGAATTGGCGGGCATTATCCATGAAGCCTTCCGCATCGCGCAGACGGGTCGTCCCGGACCTGTTGTTGTCGATATTCCGAAGGACATCCAGTTCGCCACCGGCACCTACACGCCGCCTTCCGCCGCCATCCAGCATGAGAGCTACAAGCCGAAGGTCCAGGGCGACCTCAATGCCATTCATGCGGCCATCGAGCTGATGTCGAAGGCGAAGAAGCCGGTTTTCTACACCGGCGGCGGCGTCATCAATTCCGGCCCGGAGGCCACCCGTCTGCTGCGTGAACTGGTAGAGCTGACCGGTTTCCCGATCACGTCGACCCTGATGGGTCTCGGCGCCTATCCGGCATCGGGCAAGAACTGGCTCGGCATGCTGGGCATGCACGGTTCCTACGAAGCCAATATGACGATGCATGATTGTGATGTCATGGTCTGCGTCGGCGCGCGTTTCGACGACCGAATTACCGGCCGCATCAACGCGTTTTCGCCGAATTCCAAGAAGATCCACATCGACATCGATCCGTCCTCGATCAACAAGACGGTTCGCGTCGACGTGCCCGTTATCGGCGATGTCAGCCATGTTCTGGAAGATATGGTCCGCCTGTGGCGTGCCCTGCCGAAGAAACCGGAAAAGGCGCAGACCGCCGACTGGTGGGCGCAGATCGAGCGCTGGCGTGCCCGCAACTCCTTCGCCTACAAGAACTCCAACGATGTCATCATGCCGCAATATGCGTTGCAGCGGCTTTATGAGGCTTCGAAGGGGCGTGACACCTACATTACGACAGAAGTCGGGCAGCATCAGATGTGGGCGGCGCAGTTCTTCGGCTTCGAGGAGCCGAACCACTGGATGACGTCAGGTGGTCTCGGCACCATGGGTTACGGCCTGCCGGCAGCCATCGGCGTTCAGGTTGCACACCCGGAAGCGCTCGTCATCGATATCGCCGGTGACGCCTCGATCCAGATGTGCATTCAGGAAATGTCCTGCGCCATCCAGTACGGTCTGCCGGTGAAGATCTTCATCCTCAACAACCAGTACATGGGCATGGTGCGCCAATGGCAGCAGCTGCTGCATGGCAACCGCCTGTCCAACTCCTATACCGAAGCGATGCCTGACTTCGTCAAGCTCGCGGAAGCCTATGGAGCGGTCGGCATGTATTGCGACGATCCTAGGGAATTGGACGAGAAGATCGCCGAGATGATCGCGGTCAACAAGCCGGTTATCTTCGATTGCCGCGTTGCCAATCTTGCCAATTGCTTCCCGATGATCCCGTCTGGTAAGGCTCATAACGAGATGCTGTTGCCGGATGAGGCGACGGATGAAGCTGTTGCCAACGCCATTGACGCCAAGGGCCGTCAGCTAGTCTGAGCCGGGAGAGGAAAAGGACATGAACGCACACCTACAGCCCACCGGCTCCGCCTATTTCATCCAGAAGGAAACGGCTGCCGTCGAAAATCATACGCTGTCGGTTCTCGTCAGCAACGAGCCGGGTGTTCTCGCCCGGGTCATCGGCCTGTTTTCCGGCCGTGGCTACAACATCGAAAGCCTGACGGTTTCCGAGACCGAACATGAGGCGCATCTGTCGCGCATCACCATCGTCACGCGCGGTACCCCCATCGTGCTGGAGCAGATCAAGGCGCAGCTGGAACGTATCGTGCCCGTGCACCGGGTTCTCGATCTCACCGTTCGTGCCCGCGAACTGGGGCAGGAGCGGCCTATCGAGCGCGAAGTCGCCCTCATCAAGGTTGCCGGCACGGGTGAAGTGCGCGCCGAAGCCCTGCGCCTTGCGGATGCGTTTCAGGCCAAGGTGGTGGATGCGACTGTCGAGCATTTCATCTTCGAAATCACCGGCAAGTCATCGAAGATCGACCAGTTCGTGGCCATCATCAAGCCGCTCGGCCTGATCGAAATTTGCCGCACCGGTATTGCGGCGATGAATCGCGGTTCGCAGGGAATGTAATCTCCGTATTTGGAGCAGATGCTGAAATATAAGCCCGCGGTTCGCCGCGGGTTTTTTTATGGCGTTGTTCCGCTCGATCCAACATTCAACCGTATGGTTGACTTTCTGGATCGGCAGTCTATATTCAACAACATGGTTGAATTATCTGCTTCACATCTCGACACCGTCTTTCATGCTCTTGGCGATGCCACGCGACGCACGATGCTGCGTGATCTGTCCCGCGGCGAGCGCACGGTAAGCCAGTTGGCCAAGCCGTTCGACATATCGCTCGCTGCGGCTTCAAAGCACATCAAGGCGCTGGAAAATGCCGGGCTCATCCGCCGTGAGGTGAGGGGGCGCACCCATGTCTGCCGCCTTTCGCCGGAACGGTTGGCGGAAGCGCATGAATGGCTGGATTTCTACCGGCAGTTCTGGGGCAGTCGCCTCGATATTCTTGAGCAGATGCTCAGGGAGGATGATCAGGGAAAAATCCCTGCAGATGGAGGAAATGACAATGGCTGATATTGCAATGCCTGACGCCTATGGCCGTCTCGTCGAGCCGACGACCCTGAAGATCGAACGGCTGCTGCCGGGACCGATCGACCGGGTCTGGGCCTATCTGACACAAAGCGAACTTCGCCGCCGCTGGCTGGCTTCCGGCGAAATGCGGCTTGCGCCCGATGCACCGTTCGAGCTGGTGTGGCGCAACGATGAGCTTTCCAATCCGCCCGGCAGGCGCCCGGAAGGCTTTTCCGAAGAAGACCGTATGGCTTCCCGCATCATTACCGTGGTCCCACCGCACCGTCTCGTCTTTAGTTGGGGCGAAGGTGGCGAGGTCTCGATCGAACTTCAGGCTCTTGGCAAGGATGTGCTGCTGACGCTGGTTCATCGCCGGCTGGCCGACAGGAGGACGAGGCTTGACGTCAGCGCTGGCTGGCATGTGCATCTCGACATTCTCGCCGCCCGTCTTCAGGAGAAGGAGCCGGGGCCGTTCTGGGATACATGGCTGGGACTGAAAGAAGAATATGAGCGGCGTATACCGTAACGGAGCGGTGCTTTGTTGGACACAACGGCGCGGCTTTCCGCGCCGTTTTTTCAAGTGCGGCCTGCCGTGGCGCTGGCACAATTGCTTTGCTCACATTCCGATTCAACTGCCTGATCGACAGATTCCGGACAGTCTCTTAACGTACTGTTATATCAAAGCATTTCCAGCGCGGTTCTGCGCGTCGGTGGCGGGAAGGCGGCATCGAGCTCCGCCCAGTCTTCATCGGTTATTTCAAGATCCGTCGCACCGCGGTTTTCCTCGACCCGTGCGATGCTGGCGGATTTCGGAATGGCGATGACGCCGTCCCTTTCCAGCAGAAAGGCGAGCGCCAGCTGGGCCGGGGTTGCCTGATAGGCCTTGGCGATGCGGATGAGTTCATGGTTCTTCAAAATGCGGCCCTGTTCGATGGGGGAATAGGCCATCAGCGGCACGCCATGCTCCTGGCACCACGGCAGCAGTGAAAATTCCGGCCCGCGTCGGGACAGGTTGTATAGCACCTGATTGGCGGCGCAGTTTTTGCCGTCAGGAACCGCGAAAAGCTCCTCCATGTCGTCGCTGTCGAAATTGGAGACGCCCCAGTCGCCGATCTTGCCGTCGCGCTTCAGCCTTTCGAAAGCCGCTACGGTTTCCGCAAGCGGGTGCTCGCCACGCCAGTGCAGCAGATAGAGATTGATGTGGTCGGTGCCGAGCCTTGCGAGACTGCGCTCGCAGGCTTCCGCCGTGCCTCTGGCGCTGGCGTTCCAGGGGTAGACCTTGCTGACCAGAAACACCTCGTCGCGACGGCCGGCGATTGCCGCGCCGACCACTTCCTCCGATCTGCCGTCCGCATACATTTCCGCCGTGTCGACCAGCGTCATGCCGAGATCGATCGCCTTGCGGACGCTTTCGACCTCCTGCGGCGCGGATGATCGCGTCTCCCCCATGTTCCAGGTGCCGAGGCCAAGGGCCGGAACCTCTTTTCCTGATGGCAGGGTGACGGAAGGAATGTCGTCATACATCGGTTCGCTCCAGCGATTGGTGATTGGACAATAGCCCTTTGTTCCGACTTCTCAAACCCGGCATGGAAAGTATTGATCCATCAAAAAAATTGACCGCGCCCATCGATCCGGCGGGGTGGCTTGATGATGGTCCGACGGATAGGGTTTCTGCTCAAGGAGAAATCATGACTGCCGAAACCTTTGTCGCGCTGGTGCTGTTTGCCTTCACCACCTCCATCACACCAGGCCCGAACAATATGATGCTGTTTGCGTCAGGCGTGAATTTCGGATTCCGCCGCACCATCCCGCATATGCTGGGCATCGGCGCAGGGTTCCTGTCGCTGCTGATCGGGGTCGGCTTCGGTCTCGGCGCGTTGCTGCATTCGGTGCCCGTGCTTTACACCGGCCTGAAATTCGCAGGTGGTCTCTATCTCGTCTGGATCGCATGGAAGATCGGTACTTCCCGCAGCCTCAGCGAAGGTTCGGCCGCATCGGCGCCGATGAGTTTCATTGCTGCCGCCGCCTTTCAGTGGGTCAATCCCAAGGCCTGGGTGATGGCGGTGACGGCGATGGCGACCTATACGGATGAGCGGCAATATTTTTTCACCGTCCTTTTCGTCGGTGTGGCCTTCGCCGCGGTCAATCTTCCCAGTGTTTCGACCTGGGCGGGTTTCGGCTCCGCCTTGCGCGACTGGCTCGCTGTGCCGGTCCGGCTCAAATGGTTCAATATCACCATGGCCGTGCTTCTTGTCATCAGCCTCTGGCCGATGCTGAAATAACAGCCCTCACGTCGGAAACTGCCGGTAACATTCCTCGGCGATCGCCTGCACTTCGTCGCGCGTCAGTTCGGCGGACACGGCGTAACCCAGTTCGTTGTCGATCCAGTAGAAGGTCTCGATGCCATCGGCGCTGGCCATGCGGAAGCTGGTGGTGCGGTTTTCCTCGTTGTGGCCGATCAGCACCGTCACCCTGCGGCCGGTCTTGTCCTGATACATCAGCATCGCGCCCGGCTTGCCGCTGACGGGGATAAGACGCCCGCCGACGAGGTCATATCCGATCTTCGAGAGATCGGGGATGGTGAAGGGGTAGCCGAGCCGCTTGCCGAGCCATGTCGCGAGATGCTGCTGCTCTCCGGCGCCGACTTCAACGGGATGGCGCACCTCGCTCGCATAGATGAGATAGGCGGATTTCGCCTGTGCCGGAATATCCGTCGTCAGCGACGCCAGAGTCACGTCCTGCGGCGTGGAAAAAGACGGCGGCAGAAGCCTGCCGGCCGCAGCACCCGCCACGAAGATCAAAAGGGCGGCCGCTGTTTGCAGGAGAACCGGTTTTACCCGCCATGCGCGCTCCCTCTTTTGCGGGCTGAGCATCGATGCGTCATGCGGATGTGCGGCGGCATAGGAGGCGAAGGCATTGCGCAGAATATCGGCCTGTTTTCTCCATTCCTCCACGCGGGCCTGCTCTTCCGGCCTTTCCGCCAGCCAGGCCTCGACAGCCGCGCGGTCGTCGTCGGAAAGAAGTCCGTCGACATAGGCGTGCAGGTCGTCTTCGGTTATGGCGTCGGGCCGTTTCATCGTGGTCTCCGCAGGGGTATGATATTATCCGCCGCCAGGTGCTGGCGAAGGGTTTCGCGGGCGCGGGACAGTCTGGACATGACGGTGCCGAGCGGGATCGATAGTGTCTCGGCCGCCTCCTGATAGCTGTAGCCCTCCACCGTCACCAGCATCAGCACCGCGCGCATGTCGGGCGAAAGAAGGGCGAGCGCGCCGTGCAGGCGGTCATTCTCCAGCGTGTCGGAGAGCGTCTCCGGGCCGGCGATGGTCTCATGGCCGTCGAGGCTTTCGGACGGGTGACGTTTCTCGGCGCGGTGGCGGTTACGATAAAGATTCGTCATTATCGTGTAAGCCCATGTTTTTAAACCTGTTCCGCGCCATTGCCTTTGATTGGCCAGCGCCTTTTCCACGCAGTCCTGCAAGAGGTCCTCGCCATCGGCGTCAGAACGGGAAAGGCTGCGGGAATAACGGCGCAGCATGGGTATCAGCGCCAGCATCTCCGTTTCGAAGCTGCCGGCTGCGGGGGAATGGTTCCCCCGCTTTTCGCCATTCATGCCATCAGGGTTTTGCGGCATCCCATACACCGTTCACACCATCACCGGTGGCATCGCCCTTCTTGGTATCCTTGACCCAGTAATAAAGCGGCATGCCATCCTTTGCCCACTGCATCTTGCCATCCTTGCGCTTCACGAGGGAATAGGCGCCCTCGGCCTTGTCGCTGGCGGCTGCGAAAAACGGCGGCCAGTTTACCGCGCATTTGTCATAACAATTGGATACGCCCTTCTTGTCGTTCTTGAAAGTGTAGAGCGTCATGCCTTTTTCGCCCGCCAGCACGTCGCCTTTGGCGGTCTTGACCGTTTCGACCGCAGGGGCGGCATAGGCCGTTCCGGCAAAAGCCAGAACGAGGGCGGGAACGATAAAGCGGATTTTCATGGACATATCCTCCTTGGTTCGGGCGGCCTCTGCCGCCAGCACATCAAGAGACACCGCAACCTGACGAATTATTCCCTGTCTCGACGCATTTTTTAAACTTATCCATTGAGCTAAGTTTCTTGATGTGATAGTTAGCCTTATGGAAAACTATTCAGATGCACTCAACGATATCTTCCAGTCTCTTGCCGATCCGACCCGCAGGGCGGTGATCCTGAGGCTGGGCGGCGGGGAGGCGAGCATCGGAACGCTGGCCGAACCCTTCGACATGGCCCTGCCATCCTTCATGAAACATATCCGCCAACTGGAAGAGGCGGGGCTGATCGTGACGCGCAAGCAGGGGCGTGTCCGGTTCTGCTCCCTGGAGAAGCAGCGGTTTTCCATGCTCGATGGCTGGCTTTCGCAACAGCGCGCCATCTGGGAAGGCCGCACCGACCGGCTCGAACAGTTTGTCATGGCACAACAGGACAGGATGTCCAGCAAAGGGGAGAATGACCGATGACCGACACTTTCAATCCCGATCTCGACCTGAAGATTTCACGCATCATAAGGGCGCCGCGCCGGCTCGTCTGGAATGCCTGGACGGACAGGACCAGTCTTGAACAGTGGTGGGTTCCGCATCCCGGCCAATGCCGTGTCGATAAAATGGAGCTTCATCCCGGCGGTGCCTTCGAAACGCGGTATAGCGAGGATGGCGCGGCCTTCGGTCCGCATGTCAAAGGATGTTTTCTGGCGGTGGATCATGAGGAGCGTCTGGTTTTCACCGATGCGCTGACCGCGGGTTTTCGCCCCTCCGCCCAGCCGTTCCTCACGGCCGTGATGACGTTTCGCGATCATCCCGACGGCATGGAATATGTGGCTTACGCCATGCACAACAATCTTGAGGATCGCAACAGGCACGCGGAGATGGGGTTCTTCGACGGCTGGAATACGGTTGCGGAGCAATTGGCGGCACTCGTCGAGAAGCAGGCGGCCTATTGAGGCCGTCATTCTCGTCAGGCGATTCATCTTTCGTTCTTTTTCTGTTGCGCACCACGCTCGAATCCTGCGATGAGGGCGCATGTTATTTTCACCGCAACAGGACGAAGCGCTCAAGGCTGTTTCCCGCTGGCTGAAGGAAGGCCGCACACCGGTTTTCCGGCTGTTCGGTTATGCCGGAACGGGCAAGACGACGCTTGCCAAGCATTTCGCGGAAAATGTCGATGGCGAGGTGCTGTTTGCGGCCTTCACCGGTAAGGCGGCGCAGGTGCTGCGTTCGCGTGGTGCAACCAATGCCCGCACCATCCATTCGCTGATCTACCGCCCGCGCGGTGAAGAAACTGTCGAAGACGAGGAAACCGGCAAGACCTCGATTGCGCCGATGTTCTCCATCAACCGCCAGAGCCCGCTCGCCAAGGCGGCGCTCATCATCATCGATGAATGTTCGATGGTGGACGAGCAGCTCGGCAAGGACCTGATGAGCTTCGGCACGCCGATCCTCGTGCTCGGCGATCCCGGGCAGCTGCCGCCGGTTTCGGGCGGCGGCTTCTTTACCGAGCAGGAGCCGGATTATCTGCTGTCGGAGATTCATCGGCAGGCCAAGGACAATCCGATCATCCATCTTGCCATGGATGTGCGGGAAGGCCGGGAGATCATGCGCGGCGATTATGGTTCCGCGCAGGTGATTTCCAAGTCGGAGGTGACGCAGTCGCTGGTGCTCGATGCCGATCAGGTACTCGTCGGCACCAACCGTACCCGCCGCCGCTACAATCAGCGGCTTCGCGAGCTGAAGGGCTTTACCGCCGATTACCCGCAATCCGGCGACAAGCTGGTCTGCCTCCGGAATGATCCCGCCAAGGGCCTGCTGAACGGCTCGCTCTGGCAGGTGATGAGTTCTTCGCGCGAAACGGTGAAGCCCGGCATCAACCTGATGATCCGGCCCGAAGACGACGATATGGATCGCGGTGCGGCCAAGATCAAATTGCTGAAGGCGGCCTTCGAGGATGTGGAGACGGAAATTCCGTGGTCCACGCGTAAGCGTTATGACGAGTTCGATTTCGGCTATGCGCTGACCGTGCACAAGGCGCAGGGTTCGCAGTGGAACAACGTGGTTCTCTTCGACGAGAGCTATGCGTTCCGGGACTCGCGCGAGAGGTGGCTCTACACCGCCATTACCCGTGCGGCAGAGACCCTGACAATCGTTCGCTGATCGTTATCAGGCGCGGATGACGCCGAGAAGAACCGCCTTGGCGACCGCCTGAAAACGGTTGCTGGCATTGAACTTGCCGATGATCTTTGCCTCGAGAACATTGAGATCGGTGCCCGAAAGACCAAGGGCGCGGGCGAGGCGCACCGGCGCATAACCCTCCGCCATCAGTTCCAGACATTTTCGTTCGGTGTCGGTAAGGGCGATGTCCTTTGCCGGCGCCCGTTCCGCACCATCCATGCCGTCCGCTTCCGCGTCGGCGACCAGCAGCTCCTCGATCTGCTGGGCCTGGCGCTGAAGGGTGGAAAGCTCGGCCGTCAATTCGCGTTTCCGCTGCCGCAGCGCGGCGTGGAATATATCGTCCGCCTCGCTTTGCGAGAGCGAACGGACGAATTTTTCCATGATTTCGGTAATTGCGGCGACGGAAATACCCACTTCACGGCAGACGTTGATGACTGCCATACGCTGGACGTTGCGGTGGGTATAGACGCGCATCTGACCGATGCGCCTTGAAGTCAGCAGCGCCTTTTCCTCGTAGAAATGCAGCGTCCGGTGAGTTACCCCGAAGATATTGGCCATGTCGGCGATGGGGACGGGTTCCGCGGGCAGGGAGGAGGGCAGACTTACATCCGGTAGAAAGCTGCTGATCCTTAGATTGGGTTTGTCCTCGTCGCCGTGACTGTCGAACGGCATCCGGCCATCCTGCATTGTCTCCCCCTTCGCGCTCTTTGACAGTGTGCCTGCCTTTTTAAAGGTGTCCGTTGCTTGTTCCCCCAAGACGGACATATTTTCCGATCAAGACCTCATGCCAAACGCTACATCAGAACCGTAACGTGTATTGCCTGTTTTCGTTCCCGCAATAATAAAAAATTTGCCGGCCTCCTTGCGATTGGCCTCAACCTGCGTGAAACAGGATGTCAATTCCGAACCGGAGCCCGATGCCATGCCCGCAAAACTTTCTGTCAATCTGAACGCAATTGCCATGTTACGCAACCGTCGCGATCTTCCGTGGCCGGATGTCGCGCATTTCGGGCATATTGCATTGGAGACGGGGGCAAGCGGGCTGACTGTACACCCGCGGCCGGACCAGCGCCATATCCGCTTTTCCGATCTGCCGGTGCTGCGTGCGCTGATCGACGATCGTTTCCCCGCCGCGGAATTCAACATCGAAGGTTATCCGACCGAGGATTTCCTTGTCCTTTGCGAGAAAACGCAGCCGGAACAGGTGACGCTGGTGCCTGATGACCCGTCGCAGGCGACGTCCGACCACGGCTGGGATTTCCGCAAGCATGGCGTTTTCCTGAAGGAAGTGGTGGGACGCCTGAAGGCTGGCGGCATGCGCGTCTCGCTTTTTGCCGATGGCGATGGCGAGCGCGAGCCGGTGGAGCGGGCGGCCGAAACGGGGGCGGCGCGTATCGAACTCTACACCGGCCCCTATGGCGGCTGCTTTGACGATCCGCAAAAGGGCGACGCGCTTCTTGAAAAGCTCGGACAGACGGCGGACCATGCTGCGGCGCTCGGGCTTGCCGTCAATGCCGGCCATGACCTGACCGTCGAAAACCTGCCAAAGCTGATGAAACGTATCCCTTATCTGGCCGAGGTTTCCATCGGTCACGGGCTGACGGCGGATGCGCTGGAATATGGCATGGCTGAAACAGTCCGGCGTTTTTGCCGTGCCTGCGGTCAGGCTATTTCATAACCGAAGTCAATTTTTTTGCCTATAGTTAGGTGGCGCATGCTCCGTGCGCGAGCTTTTGAAGGCAGAGACATATGCAAGAACATCATGTTGTCGTCGTGGGTGGAGGCTTCGGCGGTTTGCAACTGGTACACGGGCTGGAGGGGGGCCCTGTCCGTATTACATTGATAGATCGTCGTAATCATCACCTGTTCCAGCCATTGCTTTATCAGGTTGCGACGACGGCTCTCGCGACATCCGAAATCGCCTGGCCGATCCGCCATCTCTATCGTGACCGCAAGGAGGTCACGACCCTGCTTGCGGAGGTGAATGGCATAGATCGGGCCGCGCGGACCGTGCATTTGAGTTCGGGTCAGGTGATCGGCTTCGATACGCTGGTGCTGGCCACCGGCGCGCGCCACGCCTATTTTGGCCGTGACGAGTGGGAGCGCTCCGCCCCCGGCCTCAAGACGCTTGAAGATGCAACGACAATCCGCCGCCGCCTGCTGCTGGCCTTCGAACGGGCCGAGCTCGCCACCAGTGAAGATGAGCGGCAGGCGCTGCTGACCTTCGTCATCATCGGGGCGGGCCCGACGGGCGTGGAAATGGCAGGCATGATCGCCGAGCTGGCCCACAAGGCGCTGCCGCCGGAATTCCGCAATGTGGATACCCGAAAGACCCGGGTGTTGCTCGTAGAGGCCGGCCCTCGCGTCCTGCCGGTCTTCACGGAAGACCTGTCAGCCTATGCCAAAGAGGCGCTCGAAAAGCTCGGCGTCGAGGTTCTGCTCGGAACACCCGTGACGGCCTGCAGCGACGAGGGTGTAACGGTGGGCGAGACCTATTATCCTTGCCGCACCGTGGTCTGGGCCGCCGGGGTGCAGGCATCACCCGCCGCGAAGTGGCTCAATGCCGCTGCCGACAGGGCAGGACGCGCCATTGTTGGGCCTCATCTCAATCTGGAAGATGATGCTGACATCTTCGTCATCGGTGATACGGCCGCCGTCAATCAGGAGAACGGCAAGCCGGTGCCGGGCATTGCGCCTGCGGCAAAACAACAGGGCGCTTATGTGGCAAAGGTCATCAAGGCGCGGCTTGACGGCAAGCCATTGCCTGCACCCTTCCGCTACAGCCATCAGGGCAATCTGGCGACCATCGGCAAACGCGCGGCGGTGATCGATTTCGGTCGGTTCAAGCTCAAGGGCGTGCTCGCGTGGTGGATCTGGGGGCTTGCCCACATCTACTTCCTGATCGGAACGCGTTCGCGGCTGGCGGTGGCATGGAGCTGGCTGTGGATCTATTTAAGCGGCCAGCACAGTGCGCGGCTGATTACCCAGAAAGAGACGCTGAAGGATGAGGCGTGAGGGGCCAGCGGATAAAAGGAAAGGGCGGGAAGCATGGCTTCCCGCCCTTGTGTTTATGGTAGGCGCGCCAAATCACTCCTCCGTCATGCCGGACTTGATCCGGCATCCAGCCGACGCGCGTCCGCGCGGCGAGAAGAGTCTTTTCAGCCCAAGGACTTGGGCTGGCTGGACCCCGGATCTTGTCCGGGGTGACGGCGTGCGGATGTGGCGCGTTTATCCCAATCCAACGATCAAGCGTCGAGCGATGCCATGTCGATGACGAAGCGATAACGCACGTCGCTCTTCAGCACGCGCTCATAGGCTTCGTTGACATCCTGGATGTTGATCGTCTCGATTTCCGAGACGATGTTGTGCTCGCCGCAGAAATCCAGCATGTCCTGGGTTTCCTTGATCGAACCGATCATCGAACCCGACAGGTTCTTCGCGCCGATGATGAGCGAGAAGGCGTGAACCGGGATCGCATGTTCCGGCGCACCGACCACGACCATGCTGCCCTTGGGCTTCAGGAGGCCGAGATAGGCGTTCCAGTCGATTGCGACGCCAGCCGTGCAGATGATCAGGTCGAAGGTGCCGGCCAGCTTCTCGAAGGTCGAGGCGTCGCTGGTGGCGTAATAGTCCTTCGCGCCGAGCTTTATGCCGTCTTCCTTCTTCGACAGTGTCTGGGAAAGAACGGTGACATCCGCGCCCATGGCCGCACCGAGCTTGACGCCCATGTGGCCAAGGCCGCCCATGCCGACAATCGCGACCTTCTGGCCGGGACCGGCGTTCCAGCGGCGCAGCGGCGAATAAAGCGTGATGCCGGCGCAGAGAAGCGGTGCGGAAGCATCGAGCGGCAGGTTGTCCGGGATCGACAGGACATAACCTTCCTTGACGACGATCGAGTCGGAATAACCGCCATGGGTGGCTGTCTTCGTGAAGGGATCGACGTCGTTATAGGTCTGGACGAGGCCGGGCATGTAGTGTTCGTTGTCGAGATCGCGGGTGGCGCAGCCGACGCAGGAATCGACGAAGCAGCCGACGCCGACGTGGTCGCCGACCTTGAACTTCGTGACCTTGGAGCCGACGGCTTTCACGACACCGGCAATCTCATGGCCGGGAACGATCGGATAGACGGCGTTCTTCCACTCGTTGCGGACGGTGTGGATGTCCGAGTGGCAGATGCCGGCATATTTGATGTCGATGACGACGTCGTCATCGTTCGGCTCGCGGCGTTCGAAGGTGAACGGGGTAAGCGGCTTTGACGCGTCGGTCGCAGCGTAACCTCTTGCTATAGCCATCTGAATATCCTTTCGGGGGTGGGGAAGTGACGGCGGAATATGCGACGGAAGCTTGGGAAGGCGTTAGAGCGATCCTCCAGCCTTTTTGCACGATCCTGCAAAAATATGCGGGCGTGCTCTTTGCGCGGGCCGGGAGGCTTTCTAGATAAATGACATCCGCTGCATTTCCTCCTTCAGTTAAGGGAATTCCCCTATGTCCTTGCCGTTTAATCTCTATCAGGAGATCGCCTCCATCGCCGCGCGATATGCCACAAGCGACGGCGAGGTGCAGACGGCGATCGAATCTCTCGGCATCAGCCGACGCACGACGCCCAGCGCGCCGTGCCACGGCAGCTACCGCCCCTGTTTCGCACTGGTGATCCAGGGATCGAAAAGCGTCCAGCTGGGAACGGACACCATCAATTACGGTGCGGGCGACTATCTCCTGACATCGCTTGACCTGCCGGTTGCCTGGCGCGTGGTGGAGGCGAGCAAGGAGGTTCCGCATTTTTGCATCGCGCTTGCGATCGATAGTGAAAAGCTGCTCGATCTCATGCGGCGCGTGCCTATCGACCCGCCTGCGGAGCCGGCGAACGCGCAGCGCGGCATCGTCGTCAATGCCGCCACGCCGGAGCTGCTCGATGCGGCCATCCGGCTGATGCGCCTGCTCGACCGCCCGGCGGACATTGCGGCAATGGCGCCGCTGATCGAGCAGGAAATCCTCTACCGCATCCTGACCGGACCGGCGGGTGGGCAGCTGATGAACATCATCGCGGCCGGCAGCCACGGCAACCGGATCGCCCGCGCCATTGCCTGGCTGCGCGAGAATTTCGCGCGCCAGCTGCGCGTCGAGGATCTTGCGGAGCATATCGGCATGAGCGTGTCCTCCTTCCATCATCATTTCAAAACGATCACGGCCATGACGCCGGTTCAGTACCAGAAGCAATTGCGCCTGCATGAGGCGCGCCGGCTGATGCTGCTGGAGCGGCTGGATGCGGGCACTGCCGGACATCGCGTCGGTTACCAGAGCCCTTCGCAGTTCAGCCGTGAATATAGTCGCTTTTACGGGTTGTCGCCGTCGCGGGATATCGATGCCTCGCGTGAGATCAGCGTGGCTGGGTAGGTTGGGAGGTTCTGCGTCGGTTAGTGGATTGATGGTGGGTGTGGCTATACCCCCCTCTGCCCTGCCGGGCATCTCCCCCTCAAGGGGGGAGATCGACTCGTGGTTGGGTCTCGCCCATCTCAACGTTTGCGAATGGAGCGCTGGTAGGGCCTCCTGCCGATCTCCCCCCTTGAGGGGGAGATGCCCGGCAGGGCAGAGGGGGGTATAGCCACACCCGTCATCGATCCGCCATCAACACAAAACTTCCTGGTAAAGCTCCCAGGCCGGCATTCACGCTTCACCGCACCGCGTCAATTCTCATTCTCCCCGAAGAATCCGCTTGACCCCAACGCTGCCTCCGCTTAAATGGCGCTCGAACCGTACCGTACGGTACATTAATCGAGCCCCTGGAGTGGAAAAGACTTGGCTTCCGACCCGATCACAGCGCAGGAATTTTCGCCGCGCCAGAACGCCGTTCTGGATCAGGCATTGCGTCTATTGGTCGAGGGCGGCGAGAAAGCGCTCACCACATCCGGTCTGGCGCGTGCGGCCAACTGTTCCAAGGAAAGCCTCTACAAGTGGTTCGGTGATCGCGATGGCCTGCTGGCAGCAATGATCACCTTTCAGCAAAGCAAGGTCCGCACCTTCGAAAAGGCGGGCGACCGCGTGTCTGCGCCGCAGCTTGCCGATCACCTCGAGGTTTTCGCGCATGATCTGCTTGATGTGCTGGCGGGCGACGTGTCGCTGGCGCTCAACCGTCTGGCGATAGGGCAGGCGAGCCGTGACGGTTCGAAGCTCGGCGATCTGCTGCTGGAACGCGGCCGTCGCCAGATCGACCGCCGCGCCCGCGGGCTGATCGAGGCGGGTCGCCGTTCGGGTTACCTGCGTTTCGATGATGCCGAGGAGGCATATCGCAGTTTTTACGGTCTCATCGTTTCGGATCTGCATGTGCGCATGCTGCTGGGCGAGGCGCCGGACAAGGATTTTTCCGCCCGGGCGAAGAAGGCGGTCGTCGCCTTTCTGACCCTCTACGGCACGGAAAAGGTACATTCGGAACTCAGCGGCAAACCCGCCTGAGATTCCGGTTCAGACAACTGAGAGACAAGCATTAGGGAAGGACCATAAAATGCGCGTTTATTATGATCGTGATGCCGATCTCAATCTCATCAAGTCCAAGAATGTCGTCATCGTCGGTTACGGCTCCCAGGGCCGCGCCCATGCGCTGAACCTCAAGGATTCCGGCGCCAAGAACGTCGTCATTGCTCTGAAGGCCGGTTCGCCGACCGTCAAGAAGGCGGAAGCCGACGGCTTCAAGGTCATGACCGTTGCCGAAGCCGCCAAGTGGGGCGACCTCCTGATGATGGCGACGCCGGACGAACTCCAGGCTGACATCTACAAGGCCGACATCGCCGGCAACATCCGTGACGGCGCAGCGATCGCTTTCGCACACGGCCTCAACGTTCACTTCGGCCTCATCGAGCCGAAGGCATCGCTCGACGTCGTCATGATTGCACCGAAGGGCCCCGGCCACACGGTTCGCGGCGAATACCAGAAGGGCGGCGGCGTTCCCTGCCTCGTAGCCGTTCACCAGAACGCTTCGGGCAACGCGCTTGAACTCGCTCTCTCCTACGCCTGCGGCGTTGGCGGCGGCCGTTCGGGCATCATCGAAACCAACTTCAAGGAAGAGTGCGAAACCGACCTCTTCGGCGAACAGGTCGTTCTGTGCGGCGGTCTCGTTGAACTCATCCGCGCCGGTTTCGAAACCCTGGTCGAGGCCGGTTACGCACCTGAGATGGCCTATTTCGAGTGCCTGCACGAAGTGAAGCTGATCGTTGACCTGATCTATGAAGGCGGCATCGCCAACATGAACTACTCGATCTCCAACACGGCCGAGTGGGGCGAATACGTCACCGGTCCGCGCATCATCACTGCCGACACCAAGGCTGAAATGAAGCGCGTTCTGCACGACATCCAGACCGGCAAGTTCACCTCCGAGTGGATGCAGGAATGGAAGGCTGGCGGCGCACGCTTCAAGGGTATCCGTCGCAACAACGACGCCCACCAGATCGAAGAAGTCGGCGCAAAGCTGCGCGGCATGATGCCCTGGATCGGCAAGAACAAGCTGGTCGACAAGGCTGTCAACTAAGCTTCATTGCTGGTGGAAGATTGGAAGGCCGGGGCGAAAGCTCCGGCCTTTTCTGTATTGTCCGGCTGAGAGGGCTCCCGGTCACACGATCGCGTCGTCTTCCTCGATAACCACCGAAACCGGGAAGTGATCGGAAAATCCGCCGAGATTGACGTTTTTGACCGCATCGCCTTTCGAAAGACCGAAGCGGATCGGTCCCTCGTTCTTGCTATGGCTGACCATGGCGGCAATCGCTTCGATTTTCGCGGTTTCCTCGTGCACCTTGAAGCCGCTGCTGCCGCTCAGAAGTGATCGGGAGACGAGGATCTGATCGAAGATATTGGCATCTCCGTTAAAATAGAGCGTGCCGTAGATCGTTCTTGCCGTGCCGACGGAATCCACCACCGGCTGGCGCAGATAATTCCAGGTGAGATTGTAGAACATGGCCGATTGCGAGCTTTCGACATCGTCGCGCTCGCGGGTGGAATTGGCGTGATAGCGCAGCGATGCATCGGAAGGGTCGTCGTTGAAATCGCCGAAAGCGATGACGGCGATGTCGTTGCCTTTCTCTTCCCTGATCCGCTGGTGCCAGTAACCCAGCGTTTCACCGGCGGTCATGCGAAAACCGGCGCTTTCCACCGCGCCGCCCGAGCGCGACGGCCAGTGATTGGAGAGCGCGATAAGCTGGCGGCCGCCCTTGGTGATGAAGGTGCATTGGGTAATGTCGCGTGTGCCGGTGCGGCGCATCACGAAATGGCTGAAAATCTCGTTTTCGTTGATCAGCAGCTTTTTGCTGTCGTAGATGAAGGCGGTGTCGATGCCGCGCTGGTCCTTGCTGGAATCGGCGTGCACGACGCGATAGGCGCGCGTGGGCATGAGGTCGTTCAGATGTTCCGCCAGCGTCTCCAGCACGAAACGGTTCTCGACTTCGCACACACCGAGCAGATCCGGTCCCGCACCGCCGATCTGACTTATGATCAGACCGAGCTGCCTGACCTTGGTCCTGAACAGGTCCTCTGTCCAGCCTTTCAGATCGTTCTTCAGCCGCTCGGCAATCCACGGCTCGCGCGCCGGATAGCCCTCCGGCGCAAACAGGTTTTCGACATTCCAGAACGCCAGGACATATTGGGTCATGATCCGCACACCTCCGGTTGGTTTTTCAAGCCTAGTGGAAGTTTTTGCCACAACAACTTGAAATTGTCATGAAGGCCGGCGGCTGGCGAATTTTCCGGTTCCCGGCCTTATTCGGCCGGCGGAATGACACCCTTCGTCAGCAGGAAGCAGCCATAGAACCGGGTTTCGCCTGTTGTGATGACGCAATAGGCCTGTTTGGCTTTTTCGTAGAAGGCGAAGCGTTCGATGCCGTACATGGGGGCGGATTTTCCTTCCGCCGCGTCGATTTCCTTCTGCACCTCGGCCTGCACCGGCTCCAGCTGATCGGGCGCGCCCATCACTTCCATGCGACCGACCGAGGGCTGCAGCGGCGTGTCGAGCGGCAGGACGGACAGGATGGCTTTCATGGCGCGGGCTGCAGAGACATTGTCGATATGCAGCACCTTGCCGACAGTCGTCTGGCGGGCAACCGAATCGGAAGGGAAGTTGGTGTCGGAGATCACCAGCGTATCGCCGTGACCCATGGCGCGCAGCGCGTGCAGAACGTCGGCGTTCAGCGCCGGGTCGATATTTTTCAGCATGTCGTCAAACTCCCATGATGCTTTCGCCGCGTTGCGGCGCGCGCGCAATCCAGCCGGAAAACCATGTCGCGTCAATCGCAAAGGTGTGATTGTGAAGCTTTGCGCAAGGGTGTATTTGGCTTTGTCCGCAAAATCGGGCCTCAAGAGGGGCCGGTTGCGGACAATGTGCAGGGAGGCAGAAATAATTCGAAAAACTGATAAGTCAGTATTGCTGACGTATCGACATTTCTGTAAAGATGCACGCATAAAAACGACACAAGAGGAAACGTACCCATGCTTGATTGGGAACAAATTTTCGCCACGCGCTCTTCGCGCATGAAAGCGTCTGAAATCCGCGAGCTGCTGAAGCTGCTCGAGCAGCCCGATATCATCTCCTTTGCCGGCGGCATTCCGGACCCGGCTCTTTTCCCCGCAGAGGAATTCCAGCAGGCTTACGCGGAAATTTTTTCCGGCGCGCAGGTCAATGCAGCGCTGCAATATTCGGTGAGCGAAGGTTACAAGCCGCTGCGCGAATGGCTGGCCGGCGAGATGGACAACATCGGCATCGAATGCACTGCCGATAACGTCTTCATCGTTTCCGGTTCGCAGCAGGGTCTCGATTATCTCGGCAAGCTGTTCCTGTCGCCGAAGGATACAGCGCTGGTCACCTGGCCGACCTATCTCGGCGCCCTTTCCGCCTTCAACGCCTATGAGCCGAATTACGACCAGCTGAACCCCGGCGGCAACCGCACGCCCGAGGCATACCGCGAAACCGCGGCCAAGCTCGGCGGCGCGGTGAAGTTCGCTTATCTCTCGGCCGATTTCTCCAATCCGACCGGGGAAACCGTCGATCTGGCCGGCCGCGAAAAGGTTCTGGCGCTGGCCGATGAGCTTGACATCGCCGTCATCGAAGACGCTGCTTACCAGTCGCTGCGTTACGATGGCGAGGCTGTTCCGCCGATCATGGCGCTCGATATCGCCCGCTCGGGCGGCATCGAGAATACCCGCACCATCTATTGCGGCAGTTTCTCCAAGACGCTCGCACCCGGCCTTCGCGTCGGCTACATCGTCGCGTCTGCGCCTGTTATCCGCAAGCTGGTGCTGATGAAGCAGGCCGCCGACCTGCATTCCTCGACAATCAACCAGATCGCCATCGAACGGGTCGCCTCGCGCGGCTTCGACAAACAGGTTGCCAAGATCAAGGCTGCTTACAGCGCCCGCCGTGATGCGATGCTGGCGGCGCTTGACAGGTACATGCCGAAGGGCACGCGCTGGACGAAGCCCGAGGGTGGCATGTTCATCTGGGTTACCTTGCCGGAAGGCATGGATGGCGCCGCACTTCTGGCGAAGTCCATCGCCACAGAAAAGGTCGCCTTCGTTCCTGGCCGCGCTTTCTTCGCGGATGGTTCCGGCACGAATACGCTGCGTATCAGCTTCTCCTGCGCCAATGAGGCGATGATCGAGGAAGGCATGAAGCGGCTTGGGCGGTTGATCGCGACCGCGCAGGCAACTACGGGCGAGGTGGTTCCGGCGATTTGAGTGACTTTCCGGCAGTTACAGAGGTTGCGGCTTCACCCCCCCTCTGCCCTGCCGGGCATCTCCCCCTCAAGGGGGGAGATCGGCAAGACGCTCGCCTGCCACTTCATTCTAAAGCGTTGAGATAGGCGAAACCTTGCCGCAAATCGATCTCCCCCCTTGAGGGGGAGATGCCCGGCAGGGCAGAGGGGGGCAAGCCGCAAGCGCCAAGGAGCATTGTTACTCTCAATCCCGACGAACCCTAGGGATTACACCTCTAAAATCCTGCCTGTCACATACATGTTATGCAATCATGTTTTAGCGGTCCCACCGAACAACAGGGACTGGACCCATGAAAACGCTGCTCTCCGCTTTCACCGCCATCGTATCGCTCGGCTTCATCGCCACAGCCGCCAATGCCGCCGATCTGGTGCTTTATACCAGCCAGCCGAACGAGGACGCGCAGGCGACCGTTGATGGTTTCAAGGCCGCCAATCCGGGTCTCGAAGTTGAATGGGTGCGTGACGGGACGCCGAAGATCATGGCCAAGCTGATGGCCGAGATCAATGCCGGCAATCCGGTTGCCGACGTGCTGCTGATCGCCGACACGGTAACGCTGGAGCGCATGAAGCAGGCCGGCCAGCTTCTGGCTCACAAGTCCCCTGAAGCCAAGAATATCGATGCCTCGCTCTATGATGCGGATGGCTTCTATTATTCCACCAAGCTCATCACGACAGGCATCATGTATAATACCGCTGCCGCGATGAAGCCGACCAGCTGGAAGGATCTGGCGAAGGCGGAAGCCAAGGGTCTCGTGACGATGCCGAGCCCGCTGACCTCGGGTGCCGCGCTGATCCATGCGCAGACGATCGCCGCCGTTAAGGACCTCGGCTGGGATTATTACAAGCAGCTGAAGGCCAATGAAGCCATTGCCGGCGGCGGCAACGGCGCGGTCCTGAAGTCCGTCGCATCGGGCGAAAAGGCCTATGGCGTGGTCGTCGACTACATGCCGATCCGCGAAAAGGCCAAGGGCGCGCCGGTCGAGTTCGTCTTCCCGGAAGAGGGCGTTTCTGCTGTCACCGAGCCGGTCGCGATCATCAAGGGCACCAAGCACGAGGAAGCAGCCAAGAAGTTCGTTGACTACGTGCTTTCCGAAAAGGGCCAGCAGGGCTTCGTCAAGCTCGGTTACATTCCCGCGCGCGCCGACGCCGGCATGCCGGAAGGTTTCCCGGCCCGCGACAAGCTCAAGGTTCTGCCGCTCAACGCTGCTGATGCGTTGAAGAACTCCGAACAGGACCTGAAGACCTTCTCCGATATCTTCGGCTCTAAGGGCTGATAAAGCGGAATGACCCGTTCCAATGCCTATGGAAGCAGCCAGCCGCGCTGGCTGTTTCCTTTTGTGGTCAGCGTTGTTTTTGCGCTGAGCGCCCTGCCGCTCGGGCGGCTCGCCTATACCGGCATCATTTCGTCACTCAATGGTGACATATGGCGACTTCTGGCCGATCCGGCCCTGTGGGATGCGGCGCTGAACACGCTTTCCACCTCGTTTTTCGGCATGCTGATTTCGCTTGGCATCGGCGGCGCCTTTGCGCTTTCGCTGACGCTCTGCGACATACGCGGCAAGTCGATCTTGAGCTTTCTGTTCATGCTGCCGATGATGATCCCGCCGCAGGTGACGGCGCTGTCGTGGATCGGCATGACCGGCCCGTCAAGCACGCTTTTGAAGGCCATCGGCCTTGCGCCGGCGATGGGATCGCCGCAGCCGCTTTATTCCACTGCCGGCATCGCGCTGTTGCTCGGCGTGCAGCATGCGCCGCTCGTCTATCTGTCGCTGCGCGCGGGTCTGCTGGCCTTGCCACAGGATGGTATCGAGGCCGCCAAGCTCTCGGGTGCTTCACCGCGCCGTGTGTTGTTCGATATCATCCTGCCGCTTTCGACACCGGGATTGATCGCCGGGGCGGCAATCTCATTCGTGTCCAATGTCGGCAATTTCGGCATTCCGGCGATCCTCGGCATTCCCGCCTCGATCTTTACCCTGCCGACGCTGATCTACAGCCGTTTCGCCAGTTTCGGCACCAGCACCTTCGGCGATATCGCCATTCTCTCCACCATGATCGCCATCATTTCCGTGGCCGGGCTTGCTTTGCAGGAACGGGCGATGAAGGGCAGGGACTATCGCATCATCGGCCTTTCCGGCAAGGCGGCGACTTTTGGGCTGGCGCGGTGGCGGGTGCCGGCGGAGCTTGCCCTGTGGCTCGTGTTGTTCTTCATGCTGGTGGCGCCGCTTGCGGCACTGGTGGCAAGTTCGCTCGCGCCCGCCTACGGCGTGCCGCTCAGCCTCAAGACCGCGACACTGCATGCCTATGAGGAACTGCTTTACCGGCAGAGCGTGACCCGCACGGCCTTCCGTAATTCGCTGTTTCTGGCGACTGCCACATCACTTTGCCTGCTGGCGGTGACGGTGCTGACGGCCTACTTCCTCGTGCGTGGCAAGAGCCGCTTCATGTTCCTGCTCTCGGCGCTGGTGGATATTCCCTATGCGCTTCCGGGCGTGGTTATTTCCGTTTCCTTCGTGCTGCTTTTCGCGGCCCCGATCCCGCTCCTCGGCGTGACGCTCTACGGCACGATCTGGATCATCCTGCTCGCCTATTTCTCCTCCTTCTTCGCGGTCAGCCTGAAACCGATGGTCAGCGCCTTCCTGCAATTCGATCCATCGCTGGAAGAGGCGGCGCGGCTGTCCGGCGCGGGTTTCTGGAGGCGGCTCAAGGATATAATCCTGCCGCTGGTCGGGCCGGCGGCAGGCGCTTCCGTCATTCTCGTTTTTCTGATCGCCTGCAATGAACTGACGGTCTCGGCGCTGCTGTGGTCGGCTGGCACGCAGACGCTCGGCGTCCTCATCTACAACCTCGATGACAGCGGCAGCTTCGATCTCGCCTCGGCGCTTTCGGTGCTCGTTGTCATCATGGTGATTTTTCTCATGCTGCTGCTCGAAATTCTGGGGCGCTATCTGCCGAAAGGAGTCGTCCCGTGGCGAAACTGATTCTCAACCGCCTGTCGAAAAGTTTTGGTGCGGGATCGAAGCCAGCCGTTGACGATGTGTCGCTGACGGTGCGTGATGGCGGTTTCCTGGCGCTGCTCGGACCTTCCGGTTGCGGCAAGACGACGGTGCTGCGCATGATCGCCGGGTTCGAACAGCCGACTGATGGTTCCATCCTGCTCGGCGAGCGGGTGCTGGCCGATGCCGGCAGCATGGTGCCGCCGGAGCGGCGCAACATGGCGATGGTGTTCCAGTCCTATGCGCTGTGGCCGCATATGTCGGTCGCCGACAATGCCGGTTATCCCTTGAAGGTGCGCGGTATTTCGGGAGAGAAATATCGCGAGAAGGTGCGACAGGCGCTGGCCGCCGTTCGCCTCGAAAGCTTTGCCGATCGCCGTCCCGCCGAATTGTCGGGCGGGCAGCGGCAGCGTGTGGCGCTCGCCCGCTGCCTCGTCACCGAGCCCGATGTGGTGCTGCTTGACGAACCGCTCGCCAATCTCGACCGCCATCTGCGGCAGGAGATGGAGGAGACTTTCCGCGAGTTTCACGCACGCTCCGGCGCGACGATGATCTATGTTACCCACGACCAGGCCGAAGCCATGGCGCTCGCAACTGATGTCGCGGTCATGTCGCATGGCAAGCTGCTGCAGGTCGCGCCGCCGGCGGAGCTTTATGCTCGGCCGGAGGGCAGGCTTGTCGGTTCTCTGGTGGGGCAGGGGGCGATCCTGACGGTGCCCTTGCGGGAAGGCGCTTCGCGGGATCTCGACTGGCCGGGGCTTCGTGCGGCGATGGAGAGCGGAGCAGCATCGCAGATGGATATTCTGGTGCGGCCGCAGGATGTGGTGCGGGATGCTGAGGGGATTACCTGCACCGTCACCTCGGTTCTTTACGAGGGCGAGCGTTATGCCCTGCGTCTCGATCTGCCGGACGGGCAGGCGATCAGGGCCTATTCACGGGAAGCGGTTGCGATCGGTGATCGGTTGCCGGTCGCCATTCGTGCAGCGTGGCGGCTTTAGCCTGAAAATGACGTCTCCTCATCCCTGTGCTTGTTACAGGGATCCAGCCAGCCCAAGTCTTTGGGCTGAAAGGAATCTCCCCGCCGCGCGGACGCACGTCGGCCGGATTCCTCTGACAAGCACAGGAATGAGGATGGAAGATGTACTGGCGTATGGAGTCCTGACGGCACCTCTGTGGGCCAATCTGGTCAAACGCGATGTGTTTCAGGCTACTGGTGATACGGTGCGACACCGGCTAAGCTTTCCCCGCAGCAATAGGATTGATTCATGTCGCTTCGACTTGCCACCTTCAATATCGAAAATCTCCTCACCCGTTTCGATTTCACCGGCTTTCGCAACCAGACGCGGCGCGACAGGGCGATCCAGCTTTTCGATATCAGGGATGAGGCAACCTATCAGGCGCTGGAAAGCGCACGGATGGTCTCGTCCACCGACGATACGCGGCAGCTTTCGGCGCTCGCCATCGCCGATGCGGATGCCGACATTCTCTGCCTGCAGGAAGTCGACAACATGGCTGCGCTGCAGGCCTTCGAATATGGCTATCTCTACCGCATGGTCGGTAATGGCTACCTGCAGAAATATCTGGTCGAGGGTAATGACAGTCGCGGTATCGATGTCGCCGTCGTCATGCGCGAGGAAACGCGAGACGGCGACAAGATCGAGGTGGTCGATATCAAGAGCCATGCGGCGCTGACCTATCGCAATCTCGCTCTCTTCAATCCTGCGCTGGCCGCCACAAACCAGATCGATGACAAGATTTTCAAACGGGATTGTCTGGAAATCGATTTGAGGATCGGCGGCAAACCGTTGACGCTCTACGTCACGCATTTCAAATCCATGACCAATTCCCGCGATCCGGTCGATGCGCGGCTTGCCACCATGCCGATCCGCGAGGCGGAGGCCATGGCCGTTCGCCGCATCATCGAAAACCGCTGGGGTGTCGGCAATAGCCGTAACAAGAACTTCGCGATCTGCGGTGATATGAACGACTATCAGGAGCGTATTGCGATTTCCGGCGACCGGCGCAGCGGCTACAGCTTTGCGCCGATCGAGGAGGAGCGCAGCGCGCTTGATGTTTTTACGGCCGATGATTTCGTGGTCAATCCGATGATGCGCCGTGATGTCATGGACCGCTGGACGCTTTATCATTCCCGCGGTCCTCAGGAGCAGCATCTGTGCCAGCTCGACTATATCTGGCTTTCGCCGCGTCTCGCCGAGACGAACGCCACGCATGTGCCCGAAATCATTCGCAATGGACAGCCTTTCCGGACGGTATTCCCGCCGGGGCAGGAGGTCGAACGTTATCCGCGCACCGGTTGGGATCGTCCGAAGGCTTCCGATCATTGCCCCGTGGTCATGACGCTGGATCTGATATAGGCGAGGCGAAACCTGCCGCCGGCAATGTCGCTCAGCCGTTCGCGACCTTGGGGAAATAGGTTGCCCAGACCCGGTTACGGCCCGCGCGCTTGGCCTCGTAAAGCCGGTCGTCGGCAATGGCGATCAATTCGTCCCAGCTGTTGATCGCACGCGCTTCCTGCCAGACCACGCCGAAACTTGCCGTCAGGGACAGGCCGCTCTGCTCATCGATGATCTGGGCCTCGATCAGGCGGCGAAGGCGGTCGGCGGTGGCCGTCGCCGTGGCGTGGCTGACATCCTGCAGCACAACGACGAATTCCTCACCGCCATATCGGGCAAGAATGTCGTCCTTGCGCAATGCGCCCTTCAAAAGGCTCGCCGTTTTCTGCAGCGCGAGGTCGCCCATGGCGTGGCCGTATCGGTCGTTGATCGACTTGAAGTGGTCGATATCGACAATCATCACGCCCAGCGCCGGACATTGCTCGTTGCCGCTGAGGATGGTGCGAACGGCCTTTTCCAGTGCGCGGCGATTGAAGACGCCCGTCAGGGCGTCGGTTTCGGAGAGCTTGCGCAGCTGCTCGGCCAGCGCTCGCTGCTGGTCCTCCATTTCTCCTTTCTGGCGAAGCTGTTCGCGCAGGAAATCAAGTTCCTGGAACATCTTCTTCACTTCCGGAGCGACGCCATCCTTATAGTGTGCCTCGGAAAGATCGCCTGCCGCTATCGCGGCGATCTGCGTCCGGACGGACTGCATGGGCTGGAACAGCGCTGTCTTGTAGACCGATGTGAGGCGAAGCAGGACCAGAACCGCAATGAAGGCGATTAACAGAGACGCTGCGCCATAGATGAGCGCTTCCTGCTTCTTCTTTTCGATTCTCGCCCGGGTTTCGGCAAGAATGAGGTCACGCAGCTTGTCCGACGACCGCATGCCCTGAATGTAGCTTTCGGAAAACTCACGCACGCTTGGGCGCGCAGATGGCACGACGATGGCAATCGTATTCTGCGCATAGCGAAGCGCCTGACCGAAATAATAGGCCTCAAACTCACGAAATGCGGTGTCCAGACGCGGGGTCGAGAGATAGGCGGCGGTATAGTTCCACAATGATGACTTCACCAGCATCAGGCTTTGCATCTCGGTGTCGAACTTTGCGCGATAGCTTAACCTGTCCTGCCGGTTTGCCTGCATGCTCATGATGACATAGGAACCGAGGCGGCCGATCCTGTCGCGCATCACGCCGGCCGTGCCGGTCATGGCGATGTCGATCGCCACGTCAGGCGTCTTTGTTATGATGGCGCGTGCAGCCCTGCCGCGAAGCAGGTTGACACTGTCCGCCGCCTTGAACATCGACTGAATGGCGTTGGCCATGGCGCTGTAGCTGCGTGCTTCAGGCGAAAGGGCAGCAACGTCGTCCACCGCCTCTCGCGAATCCGCCAGCTTCTGGCGGGTTTCGGCAAGCGATTTCGCCAAGCCGGGTTGCGCTTTAATTTCCTCGGCGAAGGAGGTCTCGACCTGGGACAACTTGTCGTCCGTCGCCTTGCGCGCCGCGGCGAGGGCTTCGACCAGGCTTGCGTCCACGGCAGACGACGCCATCAGATTGTTGGCAGGACCGCGCTCTGCCGAAACCAGCCAGGCGGACTGGAGCGCGGTTTCAAAGCGGCCAAGCTGCTGCGCATTCGTCCGGTAACGCAGATAGTTGGAGACGCTGGGCAGCGCGGCAAGAGTAGCCAGCAGGATGGAGCTTACGGCAATGATGATCGTGCCTGTCAGCTGGATTTTCTGTATGCTCGCGCGCATCTGATGCGTTATTCTCGCTGGAATGGTTATGGTTCATGGCCATTCTATCTCCGCCGCGTAAATACTTCGCTTATTTTATGGGCCTTCTGCTTTAATAGTGATCATGCGGACAAGCGGGCCGTCGCGGTGTGGAAAAGCAACCGACTGACGGCCTGCCGACAGTTTTTGCTTTACACCAAGTCAGAATCTGATAGTTGGCAAGGCACTGGCTTGCCCTTGTAGCTCAGTTGGTAGAGCACCTGATTTGTAATCAGGGGGTCACGAGTTCGAACCTTGTCGGGGGCACCAGTTTTCTCATTGTTTATCAATGTTTTATCTTGTCGTTCAAAATCATCCATTTTGCTGCGCGGCGCATTTTACATTCCGTCGCCAGCGCGTTTCCCTGCGCCATGATGACGTGAAGCCGCTTGGCGTCCAGTTCTGTCCGAATGAATTCACCAAGACGCCACAAGCAAGAAAGACAAGAATTTCGAGCGGGGCGCGGGCACGGTTTTCGCCAGGGAAAGCAAGTTTTTCGATTGGCGGGCGCGGCGGATACGACAGCCGCAGATGAAGCGGAGCGGCGGGGCTGCGTCAAAAAGACCGCGCATATGAAGTTGTTGCAGCAGCAGTTTTGAGGTAGCGCTCCTCACGACAGATAGTGTCAAGTAACAGCCTGGAAATATGCAAATGATGGATTGGGATTGGGTAGACTGGTTCCCTATAGTCGTCTTTCCGCTCAAGATTCTCGTGTTAGGCACGGGCATGTTCTTCGCCATTAAGTGGCACCACGATCAAGCGAAGAACGAAAAGAAAAACGGCGGATCGTAAGCGCCCGCCGAATATGTCCTTGGCGCCTCGGATTGGTCGGTCGATCCCAGTGATGCGGCAACAATTCGCCCAACAGGGCGACGGGATTGCCGCTTAGTCTGGGGCGCGAGACAGACCCCTTTATTGCCTGGTCTTTCAGGATGATTGTAAAGCCTGCGGGTTTAAGCATATTGTTCAGCGATAAGTTGAGCAACAGCGGGCGCTTCCAATGGATGCATACGGTCATTTGCGGATATTGGTAAGCCTCATCCTCGGCTTGGCAATCACCAGAGTTTTGTCTGGTCTTTCCAGAAGGTTGCAGGAGCCGCAAAAAACCGATCGCATGCACGCGCAGATCGTCTGGTCGATTGTCCTGCTTCTTGGAGCGGTCCACTTCTGGTGGTGGGAGTTTGCCCTGCGGCTCATCCATAACTGGAATTTCTGGATCTACATCTTCGTTCTGGTTTACACGTCGCTCTTCTTTTTGATGTCGACGCTGCTTTATCCCGATCATATTCAGGAGTTGTCCGAGCGGGAAAGTTTTTTCGTGCGCAGGCGACATGCGTTTTTTGCCTTGTTTGCCGCGTCGTTCGTCTTCGATCTGATGGACACCTACATCAAGGGGAAGGAACACTTTGAACAGCTCGGGCCATGGTATCTGGCAAGGATAGTCGGCGGCCTGCTGATTGCTGTTGTGGCAATGAGAACCGATAGCAGCCGCAAAATTATGTGGCTCGGTGTTGTCTGGCTCTTCGTTAACGCGCTCTGGATAACGGCGATCTACAGCGATCTGTTTTAGTTCTTCCAGCGGCAAAGCAACCAGAATCGCAATTATGGCCCGTCGCTGAGAGTGGAACGCGAGCGGGCAGAAGCGCACAAAGCGGGGTGGCGGTTTTAAAAATCCCTATGGCTTTACGTGATAAAGCTTGTGCACGATCGACCAGTTGCCGTCGCGTTCCAGCAGGGACAAATATTCATAAAAATCCATGCCGTCGAAACGGGTCGTCAGCTTCACCGAGGCGCTGTCGCCCTCCTTGTCGATACCCATGATTTCGAAAGCGGGATCATGATCGGGGAGGCCACGTTCGCTTTTGCGCATGTGGTCAACAAAGTCCTCCAGGGATAACCATTCGATTTCGCCTTCGAAGGTTCCGACGATGCTGGCGCGCGGGTCGAAAACGTCACGCATCAGGCTTTCATCCGCATAGGCCATGGCATGGATGTAGTCCGTGACGGTCTGGGTAATGGTTTGCGGCATCGGATCGTCCTCCCTCAGGATCCAAAAGCCAAGCTTACACCCGTTGGCGAGGTTCCACCATAACCTCCTGAAAACGCGCCGGTAACGCTTTTCTTCAGGATGGTTTTGGGCCGGCTGCGGCAAATGCGGTGCTGCAGGGGCGGCATGTTTTGCCGCCGCTTTCCACAATTTTGTCCTGCCCGTCATTATAGTCGCCTTGGGTCCGACAAATTTCGGCCTCAAGGGCTTTCCGCCGGTCTTCCTGCCGCCTGCGGCAAGGCTTTTGTGTGGGCTTTGCCGGTTTAACCGCCGGGGCGGGGTGCCGTGCCGGGCGGATTTGGCCTATGATCCACTCGCAGGCCTTATGAGGGTGGCATCAGGTGTGCGGGTAACAGTTTGCGTTTGAAGGTGTTTTTGTGATTGATCCCTATGTTTTGCTTGGCGTGGAGCGCGATGCCGACGAGGCGGCGATCAAATCGGCTTACCGCAAGGTGGCCAAGGCCGCCCATCCCGACAGCGGTGGCGATGCCGAGCAGTTCGCGCGCCTGCAAACCGCCTATGAGCTTCTGAAGGATCCGGTGCGCCGCAAGGTGTTCGACGATACCGGCTATGATCCGCAGCTTGCCGACGCCAAGGACCTGAAGGGCCTGCTGATGCTGGAAACGCTGGTCAATGAGTTCATTCTGGACGAACGCGAGCCCGGCAGTTTCGACCCCGTGGCCGCCATGCGCCGCAAGCTGACCGATGATATTCTGAAAAGCCGTTTCCATATTCTCGAACTGGAACGGCACCGCACCCGGGTTCGCAAACATATGGACCGTCTTGGCCGCAAGCCGGAAACCGATGTGCTGAGTTCCATGCTGCGCGCCCGCAGCCAGTCCATCGCTGAAGCGATCCGCAACGCCGAAGCTCAGATCGAGGCGATCGAACAGGCCTATACGATGCTCGAGGGCTATTCCTACGAGCTGGAAAGCGTGATGCTGGCCGAGCCCTTGCTGAAAGGCGAGGCGGCGGAGTAAGCGCCCGTCACGGACCGTTGACGAGGGCGAGAATGAGCTGGTGCACCCGTCCGCCCGGGGAAAGCTCGTCGCGGTCGAAATCGCGGCCGCGCTGGCGCTGTTCGTTGGAAAGCTCGCCCAGCCGCTGCTGCAGCACGACGCGTACCTTCTGGCATTTGGGATCGTTTTCCGCCCTCAGGCCGGTGCTGAAGGCCTCGATCTTTTTCACCATGTCGAGGATGTGTTCGCCATGGACGCGCTCATGGGTTTCCACGCCGGAAATGAAGGTCTTCCAGCTGGCGGCGACGGCGGGCGGCAGATTGGCCGGCGCTTTCGGCCAGGTATAGATGATGGTGAGATTGGGCCTTGCTGTGGCGAGAATACAGGCACCATCCGGCTGCGGGCGGTAATCGCGCCGCCATGTCAGCTTGAAGGTGGTGTGGGCAATGGCCTGCACGCCGGCAGTGGGGCCGCGCTCGCCGATCGACTGGTAAAGCGCACCACCCGAATTACCGCTGATGGCATAGGTCTTTATCTGCTCGGCGGGTTTCCAGCCGGCGGACTGCGCTGACAGCGGAAGGGCGCTCAGCAACAGGGCGGTGCTGACGGAAAGGGAAAAAAGACTATGGGCGGGCACGCATCGATCCTTGGTGGTTTGCGCGCCGAAGATAGGCGAGGGGCATGCGGTCAGGCAAGGGGGTGTGGGCGAGGATCGCCGGCTCCTGCGCGGAATAATCCACACGAAAACCCCCGCGCCTCGGCGCGGGGGAGACAAGTGTACGACTGCAGGGGTAATCAGTCGTCCAGCTTGTCGTAATCGAGCTTGGGTGCGTTCTGCAGTGCGTCCTTGGTGGTGTCGACATAGGCCTTCCAGGTGCCGTTGTCGTTGTGGACGGCGACGGAAACGGGATCGAGAACCACATAGCTCTTGTCGATGCCAAGGAAGCCGCCGACGCTGGCGACAAGGCCGATCACCGACTTGCCGTCGCCGATGACGACATCTTCGATTTCGCCGATGTTTTCGTTCTGGGCGTTATAGATGTCCATGCCGTCAAGCTGGGAGGCGGTGAGATCGGTCTTCTGGACATTGACGAACTTCAGCGGGCCGCTGGCCTTGGTGCCCATGGTGATGCCCGGGCCGGACAAAGTGGCATCCGCACCGGCAGCAGGAGCCGTGGTTGCCGTCTGGGCAAAAGCCACGGAAGAGGAGAGCGCTGCTGCGGCAGCGAGAGCGATGACATTGATTTTCATGATGTTTCTTCCCTTTGTATGCTGAACGTTGCGTTCGGGGAAGAAACGGTGAAGGGCGAATTTGGTTCCGCATGGGAGCGCAGGAAATTTTGGTCTATGCTGAAAACCGGAACAGATGTGCAGCAGGCCGGGAGCGGCGGCGCGGCGAAATCGGGAGGGTATCATGGCAAAAACTGTGACGGAGAAAGCGGCGGAAGAGGCTGCGGCATCCGAGGTCATCGACCGGAAAATTGCAGAGCTGGACGACTGGCGCGGCGACACGCTTGCGCATATCCGTGCGGTGATCAGGACGGCCGATCCCGAGGTTATCGAAGAGGTGAAATGGCGCGGCGTGCCGGTCTGGTCGCATGCCGGTATTCTCTGCACGGGTGAAACCTACAAAAGCGCGGTGAAGATGACATTTGCCAAGGGCGCGTCGCTGGAGGACCCGGCGGGGCTGTTCAATTCCAGCCTGGAGGGAAACACGCGGCGCGCGATCGATTTTCACGAGGGGGATGTCGTGGATGACCAGGCGCTAGCGGCGCTGATACAGGCTGCGGTGGCGTTGAATGTGGCAGCGACGAGCGGGAAGAAACGAGCCGGAAAGTGATGAAACCGGTGGTGGGGAGGGCGATGCCTCAGTCCCGGGCTACGTCCGCGGCCTTGTCCCACTCCCCATCGATGAACTTCAGCGCGTCGATGATCGAGACCTTCCACACCGACCAGACGTGATCGCCATCGGTCACGCGCAATTCAGATTTGCGCTTGTCGGCCTGTAGCGTCTCATGCAGGGCGATGGCGCCGCGCCAGAGGAAGAAGCCGTCATCGTCGCCGACGGTCAGATAGGTGGCGGGCAGATCCTGGCTTTCAGCGACATGCTGCGCCACGAGGGTGAAGACGTTCTTTTCGTTGAAGAGCCTTGCATCGAAAGGCGTGCCGAAGGCGCCGGAGAAATGGTCGCCGGTTGAGGGCAGCACGATGCCGCTTGTAACGGTGGCGCGGTCAACCCGGTGAAAGAAAGCACTGTCCTGAATGAGCTTGAGTTCGGCAGGTGTCTTGTCGAGATCGGCGGCAGGGACATTCTGCCAGATGGCGCCCGACAGGCTGGCGACGGCGCCATAGAGGTCCTCGTGGCCATAGGCGAGATGCAGGGCGCCGAAGCCGCCCATGGAGAGGCCGGCAATGGCGCGGCCTTCCCGATCTTTCCGCACCGGCAGCGTTTTTTCGATCTGGTGGCGCAAATCGCCGGTCAGGGCGGTTTCGTAATCGCCGGGACCGCCGACGGCGGCGGAATCCACATACCAGCTGTTCTTGACACCAGGCATCACGACGACAAGCGGACGGATGGCGCCAGCCTCGATGAGCGTATCAAGCGTCTTTTCGATATTGCCGAGATCGCGCCAGCTGTTCTGGTCGCCATCATGGCCATGCAGGAGATAGAGCACCGGCCAGCCGTTTTCCGGCGGAGCGCCATCCGGGCGGTAGATGTTGACGGGAAGCGGCGCGTTGAGGGCCGCACTGTGGAAGGTGGCATCCTCGATCTGGCCGGCAAAGCTCGGGGCGCAGGAGAGGAAAAGGTATGAGAGCGCCAGATTTCTGAGATGCATGCCGTGTCTCCATACTGCTTGCCATTCCATAAGGGCGGTCAACGTTCAAGGGAACCGTGAGTTCCGGAAGACGTAACGCTGCTGCAATGTCATTCCCTCACATCTGCGGACCGGTATGACGGTCTCAGGTCCGGGAAGGATTGTTCCCGCCAAGGCCATTGCGCACATTTGATAATTTTGGATTTAAAACATGGTGACATTGATATTATCGCGTTTCACACGCTCGCTTATTTTACTTTTTCTCCTTACCGGCTGCATGACCACGCCCATCTCGAGTATTCCCAAGCTGATGCGGCTCGACTTTCTGACGATGAATTTCGAGCATGTGCGTGTAGGGCTGCAGCTTCCTGCCCATCTGTCATTGGGTTCCGGTGATGCGGTGATGATTATTCGCAGCGTTACAGACGGCGTAAAGGGCGAGACTGTCGAGACGTTTGCGTTGATCGAGGATAAGGACGCCGCCGCCCGCGCGCAGTTCCACGCGGAAAAGCGGGAGGGAACCGCCACAAGCGTGTGGAGAATAAAGCCTGAGGAGGTTTCAAGGCTTGCAACATTGCAGGAGAAGGTGCGCCTTTCCCGCATCGAGGGGCCGCGCATCAGGGGGAGTACGGAGATCGAGATATTGCGCGCCTGTGTCACAGGCGTTCTCCCGACCGGCCCGGTCTATTTCTCGACTTACATCAAGCCTGCGGAAAATGAAGACTACATTGCCATGACCGTGGATGCGGATCTGACGAAAGTGTTTGGTGCGGGCCAGGTCGCGGCGCGGATCAGACAGTGCGAAAACTGATCGCCGTTGCCGGGGCGCGTTAGCGCCCCGGCCGGCCCGTCTTGCCCTTCGTCCGGCTTTTGCGCTTCTGCTCGCCGGCGTCTTCATAGGACCCCGCGCCGATCTTGCCGCGCACCAGTGGTCGCGGATCATCGGTAGCACGCTCCGGCTGGCCTTCCATGAGCGGTGAGAAGCGTTTGCCGGATTCGGTCTCGGGCTTGTCTGGTACTGCGCTGCGCACGGGCTTTTCGGTCCTGCCCACGGTCATCTCGTCCAGCGTGTTCCTGCGGAACAGCGGTTTTCCCGCATCTGAGCCGGGGCCCATTTCATCCAGTGAGGGTTTGGTGAAAAGGGATTTGCCGCTTTCGTTCGGCGCGGCGTCCGCCTCCGTCCCGCCGGACGTCTCCCCCTCAGGCGGGGAGATCGACAAGTGGCTGCGTCTGTTGTTTTTTCCGCCGCCTTCGATGGCGCGGGCCTCTTCCTTCGCCATGGGATCATCCATGGTGGCGAGTTCGGCGGCCTTAAGACGTTTGATTTCGTCGCGCAGGCGGGCGGCCTTTTCGAAGTCGAGATCGGCGGCGGCATCGCGCATGGATTTTTCCAGCGCGTTGAGATGGGACTGCAGATTGTTGCCGACCAGATGGCCGCCATCGGCGAAGCCTTTGCCGGAAGCGCCGGAAATATCGGCCCTTACGTGGTCGCGCTCATAAACAGAATCAAGAATATCCGAGATTTTCGCCTTGACCGATTCTGGCGTGATACCGTGTTCGGCGTTATAGGCCATCTGCTTTTCGCGGCGGCGGGAGGTTTCCTCCATCGCCCGTTTCATCGAGCCGGTGATGTTGTCGGCATAAAGGATGACCTTGCCGTCGACATTACGGGCGGCGCGGCCGATGGTCTGGATCAGTGAGGTTTCCGAACGCAGGAAGCCTTCCTTGTCGGCATCGAGGATTGCCACGAAACCGCATTCGGGAATATCGAGGCCTTCGCGCAAGAGGTTGATACCAACAAGCACGTCGAAAGCGCCGAGACGCAGGTCGCGGATGATCTCGATGCGCTCCAGCGTGTCGATATCCGAGTGCATGTAGCGTACGCGAACACCCTGTTCGTGCAGATATTCGGTCAGGTCCTCGGCCATGCGTTTCGTCAGCACGGTGCAGAGCGTGCGGTAACCCTTGGCGGCGGTCTCGCGAATTTCACCGAGAACATCGTCCACCTGGCTACGGGCGGAACGAACCTCCACCGGCGGATCGATAAGGCCGGTCGGGCGGATGACCTGTTCGGCAAAGACGCCGCCGGCCTGTTCCATCTCCCATGAGCCGGGGGTAGCCGAAACCGCGACCGTCAGAGGCCGCATGGCATCCCATTCCTCGAAGCGCAGCGGACGGTTGTCCATGCAGGAGGGCAGGCGGAAGCCGTATTCGGCCAGCGTCGCCTTGCGCCTGAAGTCGCCGCGATACATGCCACCGATCTGGCTAACCGAGACGTGGCTTTCGTCAATAAAAAGCAGCGCATTATCAGGGATATATTCGAACAGCGTCGGCGGCGGCTCACCGGGATTGCGGCCGGTGAGATAACGCGAATAGTTTTCGATACCGGCGCAGGAGCCGGTCGCCTCCAGCATTTCGATGTCGTAACGCGTGCGCTGTTCCAGCCGCTGGGCTTCCAGCAGGCGTCCCGCCTTTTCCAGCTCGGCGAGGCGGACCCTCAGCTCTTCCTTGATCGACTTGATCGCGCCGTTCAGCGTCGGGCGCGGGGTGACATAGTGCGAATTGGCGTAGATCTTGACGGATTGCAGATCGCCGGTTTTCTGGCCGGTCAGCGGGTCGAATTCGGTAATGGAATCGATTTCGTCGCCGAACATCGAGATGCGCCAGGCGGCATCCTCAAGGTGGGCAGGGAAGATTTCGATGGTATCGCCGCGCACGCGGAAGGAGCCGCGCTGGAAATCCATGTCGCGGCGCTTGTATTGCTGGGCCACAAGGTCGGCCAGAAGCTGGCGCTGGTCCAGCCGGTCGCCCACCTGCATCTGGAAGGTCATGGCGGTATAGGTTTCCACCGAGCCGATACCATAGATGCAGGAAACCGAAGCGACGATGATGCAGTCGTCGCGTTCCAGCAGCGAGCGAGTGGCGGAGTGGCGCATCCGGTCGATCTGCTCGTTGATCGAGGATTCTTTCTCGATGAAGGTGTCGGAGCGCGGCACATAGGCTTCCGGCTGGTAATAATCGTAGTAGGAGACGAAATATTCCACCGCATTGTCGGGGAAGAAGTTCTTGAACTCCGAATAGAGCTGCGCGGCCAGCGTCTTGTTGGGGGCGAGGATGACAGCCGGGCGCTGCGTCGCCTCGATCACCTTGGCCATGGTGAAGGTCTTGCCGGAGCCGGTGACGCCGAGCAGGACCTGGCTGCGCTCGCCGGAATTGATGCCTTCCACGAGGTCGTTGATGGCCGTCGGCTGGTCGCCTGCGGGCTGATAGTCCGAGGCCATGCGGATGGTAACGCCGCCTTCGGACTTCGGCGGCCGGGCCGGGCGGTGCGGCGTCCACAGCTTGCCGTCCTTGAACAGCGGATTGCCGCTCTCGATCAGCTTCGACAGCGCGTCCACCGTTGCGGTGACGGCGCCCGGCGCGAGGTTGGCGGCATCCTCCAGCGATACGTCCATGCCGGCGACCGGATTGAGGCCGGCGGCGGCGCGGGTTTTCGGATCGCTCGATGCGCCGATGGAAACACCGCGCGCGGTCTTGGAGGCCGTGGTGTTCTTGGCCGTCTTCGAGGCGGCCTTCTCCGCGTCCTTGCGTGCTTCGATCTCGATCTTCTTGCGGTGCTTGCCCGCCTTTGAGGCGATTTCGCGCTGGGTTTCCACGGAGGATGCCTCCGCTTCCGCCTCGAGCTGCTTCACCCAATCGGAGACGCTGCCGCTGAGCGGCGCACCTTCGAATGACGATTGCGGAGCTTCCTCGAAGCCCGAGGGCGAGGAGGTGGAGTTTTTCGGTGATCTGGCCATGGGCGAAATATGGAGGGAGTCACGCACAAAGTGAAGGGGATACAGCGAAAAAATGAGTACAAAAAGGAAACGAAGCGTGCGGAACAAAATTCGGCCGGATGCGTTGCGTAGCGGCTGAAAACAGCTTTGCTAAAATCTGCAGAAAATCGATTCCGGTTTTCGGGCGGATGCGCTAGAGCAAATCCATACGGGCAGAATGACGTTTACCTTCAGACTGCTTTTTATACTGCATTTCATGACATCCCTCCCTTTTTCCAGGACCCATCATGCCGTTCTCAATTAGCCCTGCCCACATCTGGCCTGTCCTGATGCTTATCGCCTCCAATATTTTCATGACCTTCGCCTGGTACGGCCACCTCAAGCACAAGGGCAGCGCGCTCTTCCTGGCTATTGTCGCCAGCTGGGGTATCGCGTTCTTCGAATATGTGCTGGCCGTTCCCGCCAACCGCATAGGTTCGGAGGTCTATTCCACCGCGCAGCTGAAGACCATTCAGGAAGTCATCACGCTCGCGGTCTTCGCGCTGTTTTCGATCTTCTGGCTGAAGGAAAGCATCACCATCAATCACGTGATCGGTTTTGCGCTGATCGCCTTCGGCGCTTCCTTCATTTTCCGCTCCTGAAGACAAACGAGAGAGACTGGCGCTTTACCGGCGGAACCAATCGCAACGAATATGAGGTGATGTATCGATGAAAATACGCCCTGCAAGAGTTGACGACGCGACGGGAATGGCGGCGGTCCAGAACGAGATATTCTCGGCCGGCCTCCGAAAAGCGCCGACGGATATTACGGCGGTGCTGGAGAATTATATCCAGCACACCGATCGTATCGAGTGCTCGGTCGCCGAGGATGAGGACGGGCGCATTATGGGGTTCCAGTCGCTGCGTTATGCGCGGGCGGACAATCCCTATGGCGTGGCGGAAGGCTGGGGCATCATCGGCACCCATGTCAGCCCGCAGGCGGCGCGAAGAGGAGTAGGATCCGCCCTCTTCGCGGCAACGCGAAGGGCGGCAGAGGCGCGGGGCCTCAAGAATATCGATGCCAGCATCGGCGCGGACAACATGCTCGGGCAGGGTTATTACGACGCCATGGGCTTCACGACCTATCGCCAGCCGGAAGGGCTGGTCTGCAAGGTCTACCGGCTGGGCTAGGGCACGTCCGGTTTAAACGGAAGCGTCGGACGTGCTCCATCTCTTTGTTTATCGCATTATCCGGACGTAAAACCGCTACGCACTTTTACTGGAAATGCTCTGGATGCCTGCTTCCTGTCAGCTGCGATTGTCGTTTTCGGAATATTGCAGCCGCGCCTTGCAGATACGGACGTGGTTCTCATCGGCCCATTGCACCAGCAATTGCATCGGCACCAGAAACGAACGGCCGAGATTGGTCAGTTCGTATTCCACGCGCGGCGGTACCTGCGCATAAAGCGTGCGGCGAATGAAACCGTCTTCCTCAAGCCGCTTCAACGTACGCGACAACATCTGCTTGGAAATATCGTCGATCTTGCGGTTCAATTCGTTGAAACGCAGCACGCCGCCCTGAAGCGCTTCCAGAACCAGCAGGCTCCATTGATCGCCGATACGATCCAGCACGTCGCGTATGGGGCAGGGCTGGTCGAAGACGAAGATTTCTTTGGTTTGCATATCCGGCATTTGCCTCGCCCTTTCCATTTTCTTACCCCTTCAGGTCATCGCCGTGTGACCTGATCAGCGGCGGCTGACTTCTTGCGGCCGGGGTTGCGATATCATAGCTTTCATTAGCGGTCTATTATTTAGACCAATAACGATACCGACAAAGGAAGAAGTCATGGCTAAAATCGCGCTCATCGGAGCCTCCGGCAATGCCGGATCCCGTATTCTGAAGGAGCTTTCCGACCGGGGCCACAAGGTGACAGCGATCGCCCGCAGCCCTGAAAAGATCGCCAGCCTGCCGAACGTGGTGGCAAAACAGGGCGATGTTTTCGATCAGGCAGGGCTTTCGGAGCTGCTTAAAGGTCACGATGCCGTGATCAGCGCGGTGCACTTCACCGCCAGCGATCCCGTGACGCTGATCGAGGCCGTGCGCGCCTCCGGCGTTCCCCGTTACCTCGTGGTGGGTGGTGCCGGCAGCCTTGAAATCGCACCGGGTCAGCGCGTTGTCGACCTGCCGGATTTCCCGGCCGCCTACAAGGCCGAAGCGACCAAGGGCGCGGAGTTTCTGGACCGCCTGAGAGGGGAAAAGCAGCTTGACTGGACCTTCCTGTCGCCATCGGCCGAATTTGTGCCGGGGGAAAGAACCGGCAAATTCCGTATCGGCAAAGATGAGCTTCTCAGCAATGCCGAAGGCAGCCGCATTTCCTTCGAGGACTACGCCATTGCGCTTGTCGATGAAATCGAGAAGCCGCAGCATTCCCGCCAGCGTTTCACCGTCGGTTATTGAGAGGTATCACCCATGAATTTCGTGACACGTCGTCTTGCCATCGCCGCTCTCGCTTTAGCGCCTGCATTGATGGCCGCTCCGGTCCTGGCCGAAACCGCCAAGCGGGATCTCGCCCAGGAAGAGGCCAACCGCAAGCTGGTGATCGAGTTTTACGATACCGTTTTCAATAAGCATGAAGTGGAGAAGGGGGCTGCCGTCATTGTCGACAGCTATAAGCAGCACAACCCCATGGTGCCGGATGGCAAGAAGCCGTTCGTGGATTATTTCACCGGTCACTTCAAGGAAAACCCGCAGTCGAAGGCGCGCATCGTGCGCAGCGCCACGGATGGCGATCTCGTCTATCTGCATATTCATTCGACCGAAAAAGACGGCGATCGCGGTACGGCCATCGTCGATATCTTCCGCGTCACCGACGGCAAGATCACCGAGCACTGGGATGTGATCCAGCCCGTTCCGGAAACGGCGGCGAACAATAATACGATGTTCTGAGGGCAGTCTCTCGACGCCTCACCGATGACAAGGGAACAGCCGGGATTTTCGCCCGGCTGTTTCCATTTTCAGATTGTGCGCGGTTTCTGACGGGACTGTATGATCAGGTCCAGCACGAGCATGACCAGCAGGCTCGCGCCCACCAGCGGGAAAATGACGCCGCCGATGGCGAGCATGACGAGCAGGCCGCGAAGCACGCGTTTTTCCTGAGGCAGGGGCGGCACTCCGAGCGACCCTTTCGGACGGCGTTTCCACCACATGACGCCGGCGGACACGGCAAGCAGCAGAATGCCGATACAGGCCGCCAGAAGCACGATCTGGTTGGCGAGGCCATATTGCTGTCCCAGATGCACGTTGATGCCCCATTCCAGCGCCTTGCCGAGCGGGCCGTAATCGGCGTAGCTCATGTCGATCAGCGGCTCTCCGCTATATTGATCAAGGTGCACAACGCGCTGTTGACCGAGATCATCGGGATAGACCGAGCCGCTATAGACGCCGGTCGGTTTTCCCGGCAGGGCGACGGCATAACCGGCGGCAAGGCCGAGTGCGTCGAAACGTGCGATCGCCTCGTCGATTCCGATCGGCTGGCCTTCGGAGGCGGTGGTGGATTCCGGTATTTTTGCCTGCTCCAGCGACCAGCTTGTCTTCGCCACATGATCGAGATGGTCTCCGGACATCGGCACATCGGTGCGGATGCCCGCCGGGTACCCGAAGTTGCTGCCATTCGCCCATTCATTGACCTTCGCGCCCCATACGCCCGACCAGGGCATGCCGGTGACCGCAAGAAAGACGATGAAAAAGCCGACGAAAATGCCGGTGACGGCATGGGTATCGCGCCAGAAGACCCGTTTTTTCGGCGTGCCGCGCACGGTGACGACTCCACCCGTCTGCTTTCGCGGCCACCAGAGATAGATGCCGGTGGCGACAAGAAGGATGGACCAACCGGCCGCGATCTCGATCAGATAGCGGGCATAGGCGCCGAAATATTTCAGGCTGTGGAGATAACGGATCGTCCACATGATGGTGCCGCGATCCGGCAGGGAACCGGCCACCTCAGCGGTGTAGGGGTTTACGTAGACGGCCCGCTTTCCAACCGCCGTATTGACGGTGATTTCCGTCGAAGCACCTGGATCGGCCGGTGTCGTATATTTGACGGCGGTGCCGGGAACGGCCGCGAGCGCTACGGCCACGATCTCGGAAGGCAGGGCTTTTGGCGCGTTTTGCGCTACCTCGATGCGCTTCAGGTCCGAATGGATAAAATTGTCGAACTCGTCCTGGAAGAGATAAAGCGCGCCGGTGACGGCGAGCGATATCATGAAGGGCAGGACGAGGAGACCGGCATAAAAATGCCAACGCCACACGGCGCGGTAAAGATTTGCGGACGAGGAATGCGCAGGCGCACGCTCGCCCTCGAAAGAGGTCGTAACGGACATGGATGTCTCCGCAAGAGAATGGATTTTCCGGCAGGCCGGACGGTGTTCTAGCGTTGCGGAGCGAAGGGCGGCGCGCGTGGGCGCGATTCCAGATTGGGCGGCGATGGCGACAGCACCGCGTCGAAATTCAAAAAGGCGACTTCGACCGCCGGGAGAATATTGTCCGCGCCTTCGACGGGAATAACCGGAAGAGCGGCGGCCGTGGCCGAGGCCAGACGGCAGAGCGTGCCGCAACAGTCATCGGCGATCTTGCCCGCCGGGTCGTGTTTGTCCGAGCCGCCTTCAGGCATATGGCTGGAACAGATGATCTCATCCGCCGCCAGCGCGGCCATCGCCATATTGCCGCTGGTCAGGCCATTGGCGAGACCCTGCAAAAGGAAAAGCAGAACCGCCAGCATGGCGATGGCGCCAGCCGAACTTCTATCCTGCATGATCCTGCGAATGAATCCCATGGGATCGGAATGTCATATTTGCGGCGAGATGTCACCGCGACACAATGACGGCAGGGGAGAGACAACAGGGATCGCATCGGTGAGGAATGATCCTGACAATGCGCGAGATGTCTATGCTGCCTGCTGTATATGGCGTTTGAGCTGAGAGCGGCACTGGAGCCCAGTGCCGCAACGCGATTATTCCGCTGCGGGAATGGGCGTGGGTTGTCCGTTTTCGTCCATTGCCACCATGATGAAAGTTCCGGCGGTGACTTTCTCCAGCTTGTCATAACGCGACCGCTGCGCCCAGGCTTCCACCGTGAGCGTGATGGACGTGCGGCCAACGCGGGCGATATCGGTATAGATGGACAGCGTGTCGCCGATCTTCACCGGCAGTTCGAAGGCCATTTCCTTGACCGCTGCCGTGACCACACGACAGCGGGAGCGTTCCGCGGCGCGGATGCCGCTCGCCAAGTCCATCTGTGACATGACCCAGCCGCCGAAAATATCACCGGCCGGATTGGCGTCGGCCGGCATGGCGAGCGTTCTGAGAGTCAGCTCGCCGGTCGGTTTGATGGTCGGGTTGGTCATGTTGAGATTTGCTCCATGCGAATGACAAAGGCGCAGCATGCGTTGCGCTTTGCGATTTCGCAAGGAAGGGCAAGCGTCAGGACGACGCTTTGCCCAGAAATTGCTGCGTTGCATAAAGGGCGATGGCCGCCGCATTCGAAACATTGAGCGATTTGATCTCGCCCGGCATGTCGAGACGGGCGAGCGCCGAGACGGTTTCGCGCGTCTTCTGGCGCAGGCCCTTGCCTTCGGCGCCCAGCACCAGTGCGATTTTTTCACCGCTAAAGGTCTGTTCGATGGGGGCGGGGCCTTCCGAATCCAGACCGACGGAGAAGAAGCCGAGCTTGTGCAACTCGCTCAGCGCATCGGCCAGATTGGTGATCTGGATATAGGGAATGAGTTCCAGCGCACCGGAAGCCGATTTCGCCAGCACGCCTGACTCGGTCGGGCTGTGGCGCATGGTGGTAATGACGGCGCCGGCGTTGAAGGCGACCGCCGAGCGCATGATGGCCCCGACATTGTGCGGATCGGTGACCTGATCGAGCACGAGGATGAGCGGGCTGTCCTTCAGCGCGCCGAGCCGCTTGACCGGCAGGGGCCTGGTTTCCAGCATCACGCCCTGATGGATCGCCTCGGGGCCGAGAACCTTGTCGATATCCTGCGGCGAAACCATCTCGACCGGGAAGGGCTGGGCATCCGCCTCGCCGATATCCAGCCGCGCGAAGGCGTTCTGGGTGACGGATAGCTTGATGAGTTGCCGTTCGGGATTGGCAAGCGCCGCGCGCACGGTATGCAGGCCGTAAAGATGCACCTGATCGGGCGCAAGCTGCGGCGGCTTCCAGTCATCGGCACCGCGGTTGCGGCGCTTCGGCTGCTGCGGGGTCGGAATTTCGCCCCGCTCGCGCTTGGCGTCGCGCACGGCACGGCGCAGGGTGGCATAGTGCGTGTCGCGGGTGGATTTGTTGTTGGGATCGTCTTTGCTCATGGCGCCTTATATCTCTGCAAAGAGGCGCGCACCAGCCCCCGCGATAATCCACAGGGCTGCAAACAGGTTTGAATTTTTTCCCGAAAATTCGTGAAAGGGCGTGTTGACAGAAACGAACGAGGCCGTCATATACGCGCCACAGACGACGCAACGGCGCTTCGCCGCAGCGAAATCTGAAGAGCTTGGTTGCTCGATCCTAGCAGAAAGCTGGAGGGATGCCCGAGTGGTTAAAGGGGACGGACTGTAAATCCGTTGGCTACGCCTACGTTGGTTCAAATCCAACTCCCTCCACCATTCTGCACGGATCGAAATCACCACCGCGGGTATAGCTCAATGGTAGAGCAGCAGCCTTCCAAGCTGAATACGCGGGTTCGATTCCCGCTACCCGCTCCAGTGACTTTTCCAAAAAGATCATTGACGTCCAACAAGCGCCGATTTTGCTGCGCCAGCGCCCGGATTTCTTATCGCGTGATTGTTTCAATCTATGGCCGCGTGAACGTCCTACGTTTGCGTAACCGGAAATCCGGTGGAAATCATTCGGCAATTTTGCGAAAACGAGCGTTTACATCCCCGCAATAATCAATAGGTTGGCCGCATCTTTTGAGCAGGTCGAACGTTCTCGCAAAAAGAGCGGCTGGAGAAAGTTATGAGTTCAAATACGCCGAAACTGGATAGTTGCGGCGCAGAGCCCATCCACATTCCCGGTGCTATTCAGGAACATGGAGCCCTTTTGGTTCTGTCCGCGCGGGAACTCTCCGTTGTGCAGGCGAGCGATAATCTTGCCGATTATATTGATGCGGCCTTACCAATCGGTACCGTCGTCACCGAAACAATCTTGCCGTTCATCTCTGAACTTTCCGCCTGGTATTCCGGCGAAGAGAGCAATTTCCGATATGCATGGGCTGAAAAGAAACTCGTTGTTTCGGCGCATCGATCCGGGACTTTGGTTATTCTCGAGGTCGAAAAGGCAAGAGAGGGCGAGTCGGCTGAAAAGCTGATGGGCGAACTTACGAATCTGGCGCAATATCTGAACAGCGCGCCGTCGCTGGAGGACGCGCTTTTTCGGACGGCGCAATTGGTGTCTTTGATCAGCGGTTATGATCGTACGCTGATCTATGACTTCGGACTGGACTGGAGCGGTCATGTCGTGGCGGAAGCCGGAAGCGGGACTTTGCCGTCTTATCTCGGACTTCGCTTTCCGGCGGGCGATATCCCGCCGCAGGCGCGGCAGCTCTACACCATCAATCGCCTGCGAATGATTCCCGATGTCGATTATAAGCCCGTCCCGATCAGGCCGCCGGTGAATGCGGAAACGGGAGCAGTGCTCGATATGAGCTTTTCTCAGCTTCGCAGTGTGTCGCCGGTTCATCTCGAATATATGCGCAATATGGGTACGGCCGCTTCGATGTCGGTGTCGATCATCGTCAATGGCGCTCTCTGGGGCTTGATTGCCTGCCACCACGCTACACCCCATTCGATATCCCTTGCCGTCCGTGAAGCCTGCGATTTTGCCGCGCAGCTCCTGTCGATGCGGATCGCCATGGAGCAGAGTTCCCAGGATGCATCCCGCCGGGTGGAGCTTGGCCACATTCAGGCGCGCCTGCTGAAGGGGATGGCTGCTGCCGAAAAATGGGTTGATGGACTGCTTGCGGGTGACGATGAAAAAAACGACCTGCTGAAACAGGTGGGAGCGGACGGCGCGGCACTCGTCCTCGGCGACGACTATGAGCTGGTCGGCAGGACGCCGTCACGGCAGCAGGTTGAAGAGCTTGTCCTATGGCTCGGTGAGCAGGACGTTGCCGATGTTTTTGCAACCGACAACCTATCCGGCGATTACGCCGCCGCTGAGGCCTATGCCGCCACCGCAAGCGGAATTATTGCGATGCGGGTTTCGGAGTTGCACGGCAGCTGGCTTATCTGGTTTCGGCCGGAAGTCATAAAAACGGTACGCTGGGGCGGTGATCCGCACAAGACGGTGCAGGAGAGCGGGCGCATTCATCCCCGCAAGTCTTTTGAAATCTGGAAGGAGCAATTGCGCAACACGTCATCTCCCTGGTCGGAGCCCGAGCTTGCGGCAGCGAGGGAGCTTCGCAGTGCGATCATCGGCATTGTCCTGCGCAAGGCCGAGGAGATGGCAGATCTGACGCGGGAATTGCAGCGGACCAATAAAGAGTTGGAGGCCTTTTCCTATTCCGTTTCGCACGACCTGCGTGCCCCGTTCCGTCATATCGTCGGGTTTGCGCAGTTGTTGCGGGAGCGCAGCAATGCCCTGGACGAGAAATCCTCGCATTATCTGCAGATGATATCAGAGGCGGCGCTGGGCGCCGGCAGGCTGGTGGATGATCTCCTGAATTTCTCACAGCTTGGTCGCACGCAACTGTCCCTGAAACCGGTGGATATGCAGAAGGTGGTGAGCGAAGTTCGTCGCTCTCTCGGGCACGCCGTTGCCGATCGCGAGATCGAGTGGCGCATCGGCGAGTTGCCGGTGATATTCGGGGATGCGACCCTGCTGCGGCAGGTCTGGTACAATCTCATCGAAAATGCCATCAAATATTCGTCCCGGGAGCCGGTCTCGATCATCACTATTTCTGCGGTCGAAACCGAGGACGACGTCACTTACTCGGTCGAAGATAATGGTGTTGGCTTCGATATGGCCTATTACAGCAAGCTTTTTGGTGTGTTCCAGAGATTGCAGCGGGTAGAGGATTTCGAGGGAACGGGCATTGGACTTGCGCTGGTCCGACGAATTGTCGAACGCCATCACGGTTTGGTCGGTGCCGAGGGAACTGTCGGTGAGGGAGCCACGTTCTTCTTCACATTGCCGGTTACGAAAGTTGAAGAGGAAAAAATTGCCTGAACTCAGACCCATTCTGCTGGTGGAAGATAATCCACGCGATCTGGAACTAACGCTGACCGCTCTTGAGAAATGCCAGCTGGCGAATGAGGTGGTGGTGGCACGCGACGGTACGGAAGCACTCGACTATCTGAATGTAACCGGTAGCTATCATAACCGCCCGGGCGGTGATCCGGCCGTGGTTCTTCTTGATCTCAAACTCCCGAAAGTGGACGGGCTTGAGGTTTTGCAGACGGTCAAGGGCAGCGATCACTTGCGGCATATTCCAGTCGTCATGCTGACGTCGTCGCGAGAAGAACAGGATCTCGTCAGGAGCTACGAACTCGGCGTGAACGCATTTGTCGTCAAGCCTGTGGAATTCAACCAGTTCTTCAAGGCTATACAGGATCTTGGCGTCTTCTGGGCTCTCCTGAACGAACCGCCGCCGGGTGCACATCGCAATGGCGGATGAGACTGTGTCGCGAATGGAGGCAAGCAGACTTCTTCTCCTCGAAGACAGTTCGGTGGATGCCGAACTGATCGAAGAACAGCTTTCACGTCTTTCGACGCCGCCTGCGGTAACGAGGGCCGTTGGCAAGGCATCGTTCATCGAGGCGTTGGAAAAACAGCAGTTCGATATCATTCTCGCGGATTTCTCTTTGCCGGACTTCGATGGCATGTCGGCGCTCGATGTCGTTATGGCGACAAGACCCGATACGCCGTTCATTTTCGTGTCCGGTGTTTTAGGTGAGGATGCGGCCATCGATGCATTCCGGCGCGGCGCGACGGACTACGTCCTCAAGCAACGGCTTGTGAGACTGCCATCCGCTGTGGAGCGCGCCCTGGCGGAAGCTCGGGAGAAACAGGAGCGAAAACGGGCGGAGCTGCACAAGGAGCTGCTCGTCCGCGAGCTAAGCCATCGTGTCAAGAATACGATGGCGATGGTCATATCGATCATCCGCAGAACGGCGAAAGGCAGCACCTCGATCGAGGATTATCAGGAACGGCTGGTGGCCCGCGTAAGCGCTCTGGCCGAAAGCCACGCCCTGCTTTTTCAGAGCAATTGGGGTGAGACGGATTTGAGAGATGTCGTGAAGCGCGCGATCGAGCCGCATAATACCTTCACGAGCAGGGTCGAACTCGACGGTCCGGATGGCGTTCATGTATCGCCAAAATCCGCTCTGGCGCTGGGAATGATCCTGCACGAGCTGGTGACTAACGCGCAGAAATACGGTTCCCTTTCCGGTGCGAACGGAAAGGTTGACGTTGTCTGGAAAAAGCTTCGTGACGGAGACGGACGCGACCGTATCAATCTGCGGTGGCGGGAAAGCGGAGGCCCGCCGGTCTCAATGCCGGAAGACACGGGCTTTGGAACCACCCTTGTAACAAGGGGCGCGCAATACGAATTGCAAGCGGAAAGTGAAATTCGCTACGACCGCGATGGCCTGCAATATCAGGTCATCTTTCCCCTGGACTAAGTCGCCACATGAAAAGAAGCGGCTTGGGGCACCGGACCGAGATTAGCCCCGCCCTAGTTGGTCAGTAAAAACTCATTTGCCAGAACATGCGAGAGATTGTCGAAATCGCAGGGTTTGGAGACGACGGTAAGCCCGTCCAGCTGCGCACGCACTCCGGGTATTTCCGCATATCCGCTGCATATGACGAAAGGGATATTTGCCGCCTTGAGCTCCTCGATGACCGGGAAGGACAATTCGCCTCTCAGATTGAGGTCAATGACTGCGCCGTCCAGATCAGTGGCGTTTATTTTTTCCAAGGCCGCGCCAATGTGCGAAACGGGCCCGACGACGTTGACCCCCAGATCGGAAAGAAAATCCTCCATATCCATCGCCAGAAGCGCGTCGTCCTCCAATACGAGGATTTGTTTTCCCTGGAAATTATAGCTCATCGTTATCGCATTCTCGTCAGTTCGGCTCAGTCGGGCACTGCCAATCAACATTGCAAAACCCCTAAGTCCCAAACTGGTTCCTTCCATAAATAAAAAGAAAACAGTCGCCTCTGATGTCGTCGTATTCTAGTTTGCAACTTTAATTCGTGCCTACCGGGAATGTATTTCTGTGATTGGTTTTTCACCGTTTGCCCAACGAAGCCTTTTGATGCTTGCCGTGGGTGTTGCGATTTTGATTGGCATGGTCTCCATGTCGTTGTGGCTGGTGCAGGTGAATAACCGCTATTCCCAGGAAACAGCGGAACTCCGACGTTTTCGTGCCGCTGTTTTGGATGTGCTGACGACGATGCAGGACATCGAAACCGGCCAGCGGGGATAGCTGCTGACCAATAATCGCGATTATCTCGTGCCTTATGAAGAAGCCCTGCGTGGCTTGCCCCAACGCCAGTCAAGACTTTTCGATCTTCTGACGGAAGACGAGCAATACAAGCAGTCTCTTTCGGGTTTGAGGCAGACAATCGACGCGAAGCTGGCTGAAACCCGTGAGACCATCGATTTGCAGCGTTCGGGCCGAATAACGGAGGCGGTTGAGGTCGTCCGTAATAATGACGGCAAACGCTTCATGAACGAGATCAGGAGTATTCTGTCGGACCTGCAATCGGACACAGATGATCGCCTGCGCATCATCGTTGCGGATCAACTCGGGGCTGCCAATAAGCTGCGCTGGGTAACGGTCGGCGGTGCGCTCGCTATCCTCATTGTGGTCGGTGGTTCGATCTTCCTTGTCTTCACCTATATCCGTGCCCTGAACAGGTCGCGGGAGGATGTCGATGAACTCAATCGTCATCTTGAAGAACGTGTCGAGGAAAGAACGCGGGATCTTCGCCGCGCCAATCAGGAAATTCAGCGCTTCGCATATATCGTGACGCATGACCTGCGCGCGCCGCTCGTCAATATCATGGGCTTCCTATCCGAATTCGATACTTCGCTGAAGCCGGTAACGAGTTATGTTCTCGCAGATGGCAAGTCTCTCCCGGAGGACGTTATTCGTGAGGCGCGGCTGGCGGTTGAAGAGGATATTCCAGAGGCTATCGGCTTCATCCGCTCGTCCACCCGCAAAATGGATCAGCTGATCAACGCTATCCTGAAAATATCCCGCGACGGCCAGCGAAAGCTGCAGCCGGAGAAAGTCGACATAGAAACGTTGCTCTCGTCACTGTCTGAGACGGTACGCCACCAGATCAACGCCAATGGCGGCGAGATCGAAGTCGACACGCCGAAGCTGACGATCGTGACCGACCGGATATCTCTCGATCAGATACTCGGAAATCTCTTCGATAACGCGGTGAAATACCAGATGCCTGGCCGCCCGCTGAGACTGACGGCCCGGGCCTATCCGGCTGGACGTGGAGCTATTTGTATCGAAGTCGCCGACAACGGGCGCGGTATTGGCGAACAGGACCTCGAACGGGTTTTTGAGCTCTTTCGGCGGGCGGGCAATCAGGATCAGCCGGGAGAGGGCATTGGTCTTGCGCATGTTCGTTCGCTCGTGATGATCGAAGACGACGAAGGCCATGCTCGGCTGATCGAGAAAAACGTGCGGCGCGCCGGCGTGAACAACGAAATCGTGCCTTTTACGCTCGGCGCCAAGGCGCTGGACTTTATATTAGGCGAAAGTCGGGATGGGCTTGTCAGCAAGGACCGTTATCTTCTCGTCTTGCTCGATCTCAATCTCCCCGACATGTCGGGCATCAATATTCTCGAGCAGATCAAGAGCAATGAATATACACGCCGTTTGCCCGTGGTGGTTTTGACAACGACCGACGACGAGACTGAAATTCAGAAATGCTATGATCTTGGCGCGAATGTTTATATAACCAAGCCGGTCGATTATGAGGGCTTTGCCAATGCCATCAAAAATCTCGGCCTGTTCTTTTCCGTAATTCAGATACCTTGAAGGCATGATGGCTTTGCGCGTTTTGTATGTCGATGACGACCCGGCTCTGGCGCGGCTTTCCAGCCGCGTTCTCGGTCGTCACGGTATGGAGGTGGTTCATGCCACCTCCGTAGCTTCCGGCCTCGAGCTTTTTCAAAACGGGCAGTTCGATGTTGTCGTTCTCGATCACTATTTCCAGACCGCGACGGGCATGGAATTTCTTGCCGCGATCCAGACGATACCGGCAAGGGCGCCAGTTCTCTATGTGACGGGGTCCAACGAGGCCCAAATCGCCATAGACGCGCTCAAGGCGGGTGCTGCCGACTACGTCATCAAGAATGTCGGGGACGACTTCTTTCCGCTTCTGCTTACAGCCATCGAGCAGGCATTGGAAAACCATCGCCTGCGCCAAACGAAGGAAGAGGCCGATCGTTTGCTGGTAAAGGCCAAAGAGCACGCGGAAATGATGGTGAAGGAGATGAACCATCGTGTCGCGAACAGCCTATCGCTGGTGTCGGCGATGATCCGTCTGCAAATAAACACCCTGAAATCGCAGGAAGCGGAAACCGCGTTATTGGAAACGCAAAGCAGGATTTCGGCCATCGCCGGCGTGCACCGTAGCCTCTATAATACCGCCAATGTCGGATTGGTCTCCCTGAGTTCCTATCTGACCTCTATCATCGGCGACCTGTTCCAGGCGGTGCCCGGCTCTTCTTCCGTCACGGTCGAGACTTCGCTTTGCGAAATCGATCTCAAGGCTGATCATGCCGTGGCGCTTGGTGTCATCATTACCGAGCTTCTGACCAATGCGCTGAAATATGCCTATCCTGACCAGACCGGTACGGTTCGCGTCAAACTCTCCGAGGATAGTGGGCAGTTTGTTCTGCTGGTGGAAGATGACGGCGTCGGCGTGTCGTCGGATTCGACTCCGCGTGGCACAGGCCTCGGTACCAAGCTGATCATGGCGATGGCGCAGAATATCGGTGCACGTGTCGAGCAGACCCATACACATCCCGAGCTGAGGCAGGGAACGCGTTTTACTATGACATGGCATGAGAAGCGGTAAGGATTGATTTTCCGCTCTCACCAGCGCCAATAATGAGAGTCGCGCAGAAGCTTCGCTCAGGCGATGCTAAAACCGGTTTGAAACCTCACAGATGCCGCGCGGTGCCGATAGCGATGACTGGGCCGGTTGCCTGACCGGTCGGAGAGCCTCCGAAGGGTTCCACGCTGATTGCGAAGGTCGTGCCATCCGTTATGGTGCCGCGCATGTCGGCGGGAATGATGAGGTCGCCGTTCGTGCCCGGCTGGAAAACGCCAAGCGAGCGGGTCTTGCCGCCATCCATGACGAGCCACAATTCCAATGATTTTTCGTCCATCTTGCCGGTTGCGACCGGTACGATACGCATCCGGCCCGATTCCGCATCGTAGGACGCGAGGAGATTGACCTGACTGTCGGTTGTCGCAAGCTCGGCCACAAGCGGGGTGGTATCCGGCCGTTGGTCGGGGAACGCAGCATAGACGACGGCAGCGACGGCGGTTGCGCTGGTGGCGACTGATATCCAGCGCCAGAAAGGCGCGGAGTTCCAGAGACTGCCATTGGTATTGACAGCCCTGCTGCCAAACAGGCGCTCTTCGATGCGGGCAAGGACAGTCGGGCTCGGTGTCTGTTCCTGATACTCGGCGTTGAAGTCGGAAAACTCCGTTTCCCAGCGCTGCACGAGTTGCGCGAAGGCTTCCTCGTCCTGGATGCGCCTTTCCACCTCGCGGCGCTTTTCGAGCGGCAGAACGCCCAGCACATATTCGCCGGCGAGGATTTCGTCGCGCGTGTGCATTCCGCCACTCTGGTCGCCCGTTGTCATCGCTGCATGCACTCTCTGAGTTTGAGAAGACTGCGCCGGAGCCAGGTTCTGACCGTATTCAGAGGCACGCGCAATTCGTCGGCGAGTTCAAGATAACTCAAACCTTCGACATAGGCACGACGTACCGCCTGTGCGTGCACAGTCTCAAGTTCCCGCATGCAGTCATCGATCCTGCGGCCTTCATCCACCAGAACGACCTGCTGCTCGGGATCGCGGATGCTCTCATCAACGAGATCATAGGCCTCGTCAATGTCATCGCTTGCGGGTTTACGCGCACGGATGGTGTCTATCGCGTGGTTGCGGGCGATGGTGGCAAGCCATGTCGCCGGTTTGCCGGCGCTTACGGCAAATGTTCGGGCGCGCTGCCAGACCTTGATATAGATTTCCTGCAGCGCCTCTTCGGCTTCCATTTTGTCCCGCAGGATTTTTAGGCAGATCGCAAAAAGCTTCGGGCTTGTTGCCTGGTAAAGCGAGACGAATGCTGAACGATCACCCATGCCGACGCGGTTGATAAGCGCTGCGATCTCTTTGCCCTGCATTCGAACCTTCCTTGCTGTCCTTCCTTTATAGGGTCGTCTTTCGGAAGAAGACAAGAGATGCTTGGGGCGTTCGCTACATGGACTCCCTTTGAGCGTCGGGCGCAAGCCGCAGGTTATGACAAGTGTCATGACAGACCCGCCGAGTTTTCAAGCGGGCCGATGAGGCGGACCGTGACGAGATAACCGATGATGGCCGCTGCCGCCGAGACGAAGGTTCCCCACAGTAGATCGGCAACAGTCAGGGTGGTGGACCAGTTCTTCAGTGTGGCCTGATTGGTCAGATCATAGGTGGCATAGGCCATGAAGCCCACCGCTGCGCCATAAAGCAGAGCCGTGGTCCATTCGCCCGAAATCAGAGCCGGACGAACGGCGAGAAAAGTGAGGCCGGCGGCGTAGATGAGATAAAAGACGATTGCCGGAGCAAGGCGGAAATTTTCCGCCAGAAGATCGCCGATGGCTGGCCGGTAAAGACGCGACGCCATGGTGCTCAGCCAGATGAAATCGATCACCAGAAATGCGATGAGGGTGAAGGAATAAGCGGCAAGGTATGTCTTCATCGGTGTTTCCTTTGCCTTTGATCAGGCGACGTTTTTTTCGGGATGACGAGAATAAAGAGAAGCGATTTGAGTATGCGCTAGTCGATCCTGGTCCAGCTTATGCCCTTGCACAGCAGGCCGGCGACGATGCAGCCTTTCGTGGTCATGTTATTGCCCGCGACCGTCACCGTTATCTTGTAGGATTTTTCCCGTTGCGGGTCGAAGGCGGTGCCGGAATAGCTGCCCGCCTCGCTCTGCTTGATGTCCATGATCAGGCGATCACCGGTCTTTTCTTTTGCGGTGCCAGGTTTGATCCATGTATTCGTGGCGCATATTTTCTCGCCGCAGGGCGCGATCAGCACTTTCGCCTTGCCGTCGCCGCGCGCCCAGTTTCCGTCAATCTCGCCTGCTGCCGCACCGAGGCCCGCCAGCGTCGGGAAGAGGGCGGGTACAATTGCCAATCTGCTGATTTTCATTGTCTTTCTCCGCTTGTTCGCCCCGCCTCATCCGTGTTCTATCGTGTATAGGCCGACATTTATGGTTCCCTCGGCAAAACCCGCTTCGCAGTAGCAGAGGTAATAGTCCCACAGCCGCCGGAAGCGCTCATCGAAGCCAAGCAGGGAAATCGTTTGCCATCGGGCGTGAAAACGCTGGCGCCATTCCGACAGTGTGAGCGCATAGGACTGGCCGAAAAGCTCCGTCTCCGTGAGTTTCAGGCCGGTTTGTCCCATGGCTTTTTCAAGCGCTGAATCGGAGGGCAGAAAACCGCCCGGGAAGATGTATTTCTGAATGAAATCGGCCTTGCGCCGATAGGTGTCAAAGCGGCTTTCTTCAATGGAGATAATTTGCAGCACCGCACGGCCGCCGGGTTTCAGGCAGCGTTTCAGCGTTTCGAAATAGCTTGGCCAATAGGCTTCGCCGACAGCTTCAAACATTTCCACCGAGACGATATTGTCGAATTGACCCTGCACGTCGCGGTAATCCTGCAGCCTGAGATCGATCCGGCCCGCGTTGTTTTCTTTCTCCGCCGCATTTTCTGCCCAGCGCAACTGGGAGGGGGAAAGGGTGATGCCGGTCACGTTTGTATTGTGCTGCGTGGCGAGATGGATGGCGAGTGCACCCCAGCCGCAGCCGATTTCGAGTACGTTGTTATTTCCGGTCAGCTGTAGCTTCTCCGCAATGCGCTCGAGTTTCTTGCGTTGCGCGGCCTCAAGGCTGGTGGTGGTTTCGTCGAAAATCGCCGAGGAATAGAGCATCGTGGGATCGAGCCACTGCCGGTAGAACTCGTTGCCAAGATCGTAATGCGCCTCGATATTGCGGCGGCTGCCGCGTCTGGTGTTGGCATTCAGCCCGTGTGCAAGCCGGTTGATGAGACGCATGGGCAGGCTGCCGCGCATCGACCTTGCAAATGCCTCGCGATTTTGAGCGGCGAAACGGATGAGCGCTGTCAGGTCAGGCGTAGACCAGTCATTTTCGATGAAACCTTCCGCAAAGCCGATATCGCCGTTGACGAGCAGCCTGCGGATGGCCCGCCAGTTATGCAGCACGAGAATGGCTTCGCTACCTTCCGAATCGCCCGATTTTTCGATGTTTCCACCGCCAGGAAGGGTTACGCGCAGTCGGCCGCGCTCGATATTGTTCAGCAGCCGGCTGATGAGCCATGTGCCCATGCCGGCACGACCATTGAGGCGAGTGCCCTGCGTCGATAATTCAGAGAGATTTTCAAACGGGGTCATGAATTCTGGCCTCGATTTGCGACGATGATGGATGAACGAATGAGACGGGTTCGGCGGGCGGCGGCGGACGTTTTTTGAGCCGCACGCCTTTCAGCCAGATTTTAAGGGCTTCCCAGTGAATGCCGAGAACGACCTTGAGCGTCAGGAACGGGATGGTGACGAAGGCTTTGAGCAGAGCGCGATCGGTCAGCTCGACGCGCCGGGCAAGATGACGGGCCGTCAGGACCACGCCGTCATCGTCGAAAGTTTCGATGACGATCTTCAACCTGTCACCTGGCGGAATGACGCGGAAAACATAACGTAGGTCCATGTCCATGAAGGGCGAGACATAGAAAGCCTTGTCGCATCGCTGGACGATCTCGGTCTCTTTGCCGGCCTCCACCGGGATCAGATAGGAATGCCGTTGCCCGAAGGTGTTATCCACCTCCCAGAGGATGGCTTTCAGCGACGTGTCGCGCCCATAGCAGAAGAACACGCTCAGAGGGTTGAAAGCCCAGCCGAGCAGGCGCGGCATGGTGAGAAGGCGAATAGGCCCTCCATCCACGGCGATACCCGCCGCCGTCATCGCTGTCTCTATCTGCCGGCGCAGGCCAATCGCGCTGCCGTCGCCACGGTCCCTGCGATGAAAAGAGAAGAGGTTGAACCGGTCCACGGAAAAAAACCGCAATTTCCGGTCGAGCGTCTCAAGTTCATCGAGATCGAGAAGCAGCGAATAAATCCGGTAGGCCAGTTTGTGGATTTTCGGCTTGAAGCGCGCATGGGTCACATTGCCCGGAAAAAGCGCTGACGTGAAGGGAGGCGTCATGCTGTCGCCTCCATGAGTTTCGTGTCCGTCGCAATGGTTTTCAAATCCAGGCGAATGATCCGGCCGCTATCGTCGGCAACCTTCCATGGCCGTGTCACCCCGCCTAGATCTTCGGCAACCGCAAGCCCGGCCTGAAGTCCGTCCTCGTGAAAACCCGATCCGAAATAAGCGCCGCAGAACCAGGTGTTTCGCAGGCCCTGCAAAGCCCAAAGCTCCTGACGCATCTGCTCTGTGCCGGCGTCGAAAACGGGATGGTGATAGGTTTCCTCGGCGATGATCTTTCCTTGATCCGGTTCCCGGACCGGGTTCAGCGTTACGAAAGTGTCCGGGGTTTCTCCCAGCGGCTGAAGCCTGTTCATCCAGTATGTGATGCTTGGCTGGCCCGCCTTAATGCGCGTATCGGCAACATAGTTCCAGCTTGACCAGGCAGCGCGGCGACGGGGCATGAAACTGCTGTCGGTGTGAAGCACGGCGCGGTTTTTCGTATAGCCAAAGGCGCCGAGGATGCGCTGTTCAGCGGGCGAGGCGTCCGTGAGCATATCCAGCGCCTGATCTGCATGGGTTGCCATCACCACGTCATCGAAGCGAGCAGTTTTCCCGTCCGCTGTGGTGAGTTCGACGCCGCGCGGAAGGCGGCGAATGCGTGTCACCGGTGTCGAGAGGCGAATTCGATCCGCAAATGGCGCCGTGATGCGTTTTACATATTCGCGCGAGCCACCGACAACGGTGCGCCAGACCGGTCGATCGCGCAGCAACAGCAGGCCGTGATTGCGGCAGAATTTGATAAAATGCGCAGCCGGGTAACGGCCGACCTCCATGGCCGGCGTGGACCATATGGCTGCCGCCATGGGGTAAAGATGATCGTCGCGGAACGCCGATCCGTACCGGTTGTGCGTGAGATATTCGTCGAGCGATGTATTGCCCATCAAATGCAGGTCGCGAGGGGCATTGCGGTAAAACCGAAGGAGGTCCGCAACCATCGCCCAGAAACGTGGTCTGAGCACATTTCTCTTCTGTGCCAGCAGGCCAAGACCGGTTCCACCGGAATATTCAAAGTCGCCATTGTCGAGGGAAACGGCAAAAGACATGTTCGACGCTGCGGTCTGTACGTCAAGCGTTCGAAAAAGCGCGGTGAGATTGGGATAGGTCCACTCGTTATAGACAATGAACCCGGTATCGACATGAGCCGGTCCTTTATCCGTATCGAATGTCACCGTGTTGCTGTGGCCGCCGACGCGATCAGCCGCCTCAAAGACCGTGACATCGTGCCGTTTCGACAAAAGCCACGCTGCCGACAGGCCGGAAATTCCTGTTCCCACAATTGCGATGCGGTACCGGCTATCTTTTTGTCTCGTTTCCGTGTCGGTCATCTATCCTCGCCATCGCATTACAGAAATTTGCCTTGGGACAGCGCAGATACGAGGGAGGGGGCGGATAAGTTTCAGCGGCTGGTGTTTTTTTGGAATCTTTTCCGAAACCTGAAACTCTTTTGCCGGTTCGGTCGTATTTGCCATCACGAAACCCGGTCTCCATCTGTTCAAACCGTGAGTGAAGTAGTGATGTTGTCTGTGATCCTGACGCTTGCCATTCTCATGTCGCTTCTGATGGCAGGCGCGTGGGCGCTGCAGAGAGCAACCGGTTCTAGCGGCTGGATCGACACCGTCTGGTCGGCGAGTGTCGGGTTTGGCGGAGTTTCGGCAGTTTTATTCGCGGAAGGAGACGGCTGGCGGCGCGCGGTCGTATTTTCCCTTGTCGTCGTCTGGTCGTTGCGACTTGCCGGGCATATAGGCATGCGCACGCAGGGCGGCGGAGAAGATCCCCGTTATGCAAAGCTCATCAGGCAATGGGGCAGCGCAGCCCCTCTCAGACTTTTCATCTTCCTCCAGATACAGGCCATTGCCGCTTTCGTGCTCGTTCTTACGGTTTATCTCGCTGCCGGCAACGGCCAGGGTTTTCCGCGTCTCATCGATATTTTCGCCACGGCGGTCGCTTTTGCCGCACTGGCCGGTGAAGCGCTCTCGGATGCCCAGCTTTCAAAATTCAGGAAAACGCCGGAAGCAAAAACCGGCGTCTGTGAAACCGGCCTTTGGCGTTATTCCCGCCATCCCAATTATTTCTTCGAATGGCTTTTCTGGTGCAGTTTCCCGCTGCTCGCCGTTCAGGAGCAGGTCTTGTCCTGGGCGTCGCTTGCTGCACCCATCATGATGTATTGGCTGCTCGTCCACGTCTCCGGCATTCCGCCGCTTGAAGAGCACATGCTGAAATCGCGCGGAGAGAGGTTCCGCGTCCTGCAACGCCGCGTCAACGCCTTCTTTCCGGGCCCGCGCAAGAACGAGGAAACGCCATGAATATGCTCGCCTTCGCCATCAATGCCGCAGAACGCGCACCGCTCACTGACGCGGTCACACTGGCCAGTATAGATATGCTCTGCGTGCGAACGAAACGGCGGCTTGCAAATATTCCCGATGATGCCGAATTGGCCTTTGCGAAGGATATGGCGACGTTTCCCATAGCCAGCCACACCGACGAGGCGAACAGACAACATTACGAAGTCCCAGCGGAGTTTTTCTCGCTGGTTCTCGGAGCGCAGCGCAAATATTCCTGCTGTTATTATCCCGACGCCACGACGACGCTGGATGAAGCCGAGACCGTGGCGCTTTCCGAGACAGTGGCCCATGCCGGGCTGCGTGATGGCATGGATATTCTGGAACTCGGCTGCGGTTGGGGTTCGCTTTCCCTGTATATGGCGGGCCGATTTCCCAATGCGCGGATCACATCCGTTTCGAACTCAGCATCGCAGCGTGACTACATAATCGGCTGCGTCCGGGAGCGCGGCTTCTCCAACCTTTCGGTGGTAACCGCCGACATGAATGATTTCACGACAGGCAATCGTTTCGATCGAGTCGTGTCGGTGGAGATGTTCGAGCACATGTCGAACTGGCAGATGTTATTCGAGCGGGTTCGTTCCTGGCTGCAGCCGGAAGGCAGGTTCTTCCTGCACGTCTTCAACCACCGTGACCGATCCTACCGTTTTGACCACAATAATCCGGCAGACTGGATCGCCCGGCACTTCTTCACCGGCGGTATCATGCCTGCCTTCGATCTTCCCCATCGTTTTGGGAAGATTTTCACTGTAGAACAGGACTGGCGATGGTCCGGTCTACATTATCGACGGACAGCTCTTGATTGGCTGGCGAATTTTGACCGGGAGATTGACCGTGTCCGGCCGATCCTGAAGCGCGTTTACGGAAACGACGCGAGACTGTGGGAACGCCGCTGGCGACTTTTCTTCCTCGCAACCGCCGGGCTGTTCGGGCATCAGGGTGGGGAGGTCTGGGGTGTCGGACATTACCTTCTGATGCCCAGTTAAGTTCGAAACACTAAAAAAAAGGCGCTGTGTTCGCCCTTGAAAATCGAAGACAACCGTTAAACGTTGATTTTGCGCCGTTTTGCCTTGTCTGCTCTCCATTGCAGGCATGTTCACCCGCAATCATTTTCGCTGCTTCGACCTGCCGATGATCGGCACGGTCGTGCGAACCTTTCATTTCACGCATGTTCAGGGCGCGCGCCAAGGCGCGCACCAGCTATTCTTTACAATTGAGGTCAAGGGCCGGTCATGGTTCCATGCCGGACGCGTAGCTGATTCCTCCCCGTCGATGCCAAACTGCGATTCGAGAGGCCCATGTCGATTTCAGATACGATTTTTCGCCCTTTCGAGACGCTGATACGGCCGCTCGGCATTCCCTTCCGGCCACTGCCGTCGAAAGGCCCCGTCGCGGTGCTGCTGCATTTCATCGGGATGTTTCGCGGCGTCCTCATTGCTCTTGCCCTGTCGTCCATGGCGGTGGAGGCCATCAACCTGTCGATCATCTGGGGATTGTCCGTTATCGTTGATGGCGTGACGGCGCAGGGGGCGGAGGCTTTTCTGCGCGATGAATGGCCGCTGCTTACCGTCCTTGGGTTGTTGATCTTTCCCGCCATGCCGGTGGCTTCGTTTCTTCTCAATACGCTCAATTCGCACACGCTCGGCATCGCCATGCCGGTGGCCATCCAGTGGCAGGGCCACAAGGCCGTGGAGCGGCAGGATCTGGCATTTTTCCATGAGCTCTACGCCGGACAGGTCGCCTCGCGTCTTTCGCAGGTCTCGTCAGCCGTTCAGCAGCAGATCATTAACGCATTCCAGATCGGACCGCGTTTTCTGCTGCAGATGATCGGCTCTCTTGCGCTTCTTGCCGCCTTGTCCTGGCAGCTGGCGCTGCCGGTGTTCATCTGGATCGTGCTGAATGTGGTTCTCGCCGTCAAACTGGCTCCCGTCTTCACGGAACGGTCACGCCGGTCGGCGAAACAAAAGAGCCTTGTCTCGGGCGCGATTACCGATCTCTACAGCAACATGCAGATGATCAAGCAATTTGCAGCCGAAGACAGCGAGGCGGGCGCAATCCGCCGCATTCTGATGAAGGCGGTGCAGACGCAGCACAGGGAGCAGCGTGTCTACCGCGCGTCCGAGCTGGTCGTGGTTGCGCTCAACATGGCGTTGTGGCTGGCGATCCTGTCTGTGGGGTTTTCCGGTCTGGTGAAGGGCTTCATCACGGTCGGAGAATTCGTCGGCGCGGTCTATATATTGCAGCGGCTGTCAGGGCACACATTCACCTTCCTGCAGATGGGCCAGCAGATATTCCAGGCGATCGGCACCATCAAGGATGCCATGCCTGTGATGACGACGCCGCCGACCATTACCGACAGGGCCGGTGCGGCGGAGCTGAATGTCGCGCGTGGAGATATCGATTTCAACCATATCCGCTTTGCTTACAAGTCCGGCAGACCGGTGATCGATGATCTGTCGCTCAAGGTCCGCGCGGGAGAGAGGGTCGGGCTGGTGGGCCTGTCTGGCGCGGGAAAAACGACGCTGGTCAATCTGCTCCTGCGGTTTTACGACATTCAGGATGGCGCCATCTGCATCGACGGTCAGGATATTCGCGAGGTCACGCAGATGAGCCTGCGCCGCAATATCGGGGTGATTGCCCAGGATGTGGCGTTGCTGCACCGGTCGGTTGGCGACAATATCCGCTACGGGCGACCAGAGGCGACGCGGGAGGAGGTGGAGCAGGTGGCGAAAGTGGCGAAGGCCGATGCCTTCATCGCCGATCTCGCCGATAGTGAGGGGCGAAAAGGATATCTCGCTTTTGTCGGAGACCGTGGCATCAAGCTTTCCGGCGGGCAGCGGCAGCGGGTCGCCATTGCGCGCGTGCTGTTGAAAGACGCGCCTATCCTGATCCTCGACGAAGCCACCTCCGCCCTTGATAGCGAGTCCGAAGCCGCCATTCAGGACAAGCTCAATCTGGTGATGGAGGGCAAAACGGTGATTGCCATTGCGCACCGCCTGTCGACCATTGCACGAATGGACCGGATCATCGTGCTGGATCATGGCCGGATTATCGAAGAGGGCAGGCCGGAGGAACTGGTCGAGCAGGGCGGGCTGTTTGCGCGGCTCTGGAAACGCCAGATCGGCGGGTTTATTCCGGAAGACGAGTGATCAGCAGACGCCGCATTGGGGGACGCCGAGGCGATAAGCCGGTTGGCGTGGCGAGCGTTCAGACTGCATCGAGCGCTGACTGGATTCGCAGTTTCTCCGCATCCAGTTCGCTCAGCCTTCCCATATGCGCCGTGATTTCCTCAAAGATCGAGGTGCGATCCGTTTTCGACAGACGCTCCACGCGACGCAGGGCTGTAATGACCTCGATCAGGTCAATTCGTTCCTGCTCAAGCTTTTCCAGATTCCACAACATCGCGTTTTCTCCGTTGGCACACGGTTCAAATGGCCAGATGGGAGAAAGGTTCAAACCGGTAGAATTTAAGGTAAATTTTATCTTGTCGGAAACGGCGCGGCCCGGGCCGCAGCCGAATCAATAGGGCGAGAGACATTGCATCCGTGTGCCGCCAGCCGCCATATAGCTGTTGTCGGTGGGATGGTAGGATGTGTAACGCGTCGCACACCATTTTACATGGTTGATCTCGGCCTGCGACAGGGCGTAACCGTTGGGCGTGGCCTCTTCGCCTTTTCCTGCCGCAAAGGCTGAGGCGGGATAGCCCCGCTGGTCTGAAGTCTGCGCCTGTTCCTGTGTCTCATAGGCCGGCTGTATGAGGCTCAGAGCATGGGCGGGCACGACGGAAGCGGCAGATATTGCGACGCCAAGAGCGAGCGCGGAGATAGTCTTCGGCATCCTCAACATCGATAAATCCTCGTTATTCGTTCGGTATGCTAACGAAAACTTAAGAAATTCGTTCCGGTGAAGGGTTGACCTCACACGAACACGTGATTCTTGGGATTGGGTGCTGGGGATGCATCCGGCTCCTGCGACGGGGTCTTCAAGATGACGGCGCCGTGCCGGCTTCACCACGAAGATGGTGTGTCCGGTGAGCAAGTGCCGTGCCCCGTCGATCTGAGTTTCCGTCTCTACCGCACTGCTCGTTGACAAGCGGAAAATCCGGTCAGATAGTCGGCCGGCAATCATGCACACGGGAGTCTTCAATGTTGAACAGGGTTGTCATTCTCTCATCCTTTGCGCTGCTGGCATCGGCGGCGTTCGTCTCCCCCGCAGCCGCACTCACCATGAAGGAGTGCAGCGTGAAGTATCAGGCGGCGAAAGCCGACGGGTCCGCCAAGGACGTCAAGTGGAACGACTATCGCGCCAAGTTCTGCGGCAGCGAGGCGGCCGCTGAGGATGCGGCCGACGACAAGCAGGTCGCGGCCACCACCGAAAAAGAACCCGCAAAAGCGACGATAAAAGCCCCGAAGGGCGTCGCTTTCCCGAGTGCTATCGATAAGAAATATTCAAGCGAGACGCCCGGAAAGGCCCGCCTGAAAACCTGCGTCGACTCCTACCACAAGAACAAGAGTGACGGCACGCTCGGCGATCTGAAATGGATCCAGAAGGGCGGCGGTTACTGGAGCCTGTGCAACACGGCCCTGAAGAGCTGAGGCAGGGCGGCGGGCCGATCCGCTGCTCCGGTATTGGCGCGTTATCCGAGATAGATTCGGATAACGCGTAGGCCGTTCGGTCGCGATCGTTTGCCCCGCATCGCCTTTGCCTATGGCTCCTTCGCTGCCCTTGCTGGCATGTGAGGATATGACGGCCCATCCGCGATCAGGACCTGTTCGCGGATGAACCTGTTTCTCGATGGGGTGAAACTCGCTAGATGAGGCAACCCCGTTTTAGGGCGGGTAAAAACTGCGAATGGCTTGCGATTCAATCTATTGATAGAACGAGTTGACCCTGCGGCTTGATCCGCATCCAGCAATTCAACGGCTACGGCTGTCCGATGACGGCTCGCCGGCAATGTGGGCGGATGACCAGACGATTTCGAAACTATCTCACGGTGCTGGCCATATCGCTGCTGATGTGGACGGTGATCCTTGGCGTCGTTTATTGGCTGTTTCGATAGGTTTCGCCGCAGTTTGCCGGCCCGAATGAAGGTACCCGCATGGCCTGTGCGGCGATAGATCTGCCGCATGTTTGCAAGGTTGGCTTTCCCGGAAATTTGATAGGCGCGAGGCGGCGGCCCCATTTCGGCTTTGCTGGCATGACCTTATGATCCGGTCACATCAGGAAAGGATCATCATGAATAAAACCGTTGCCGCGATATCTCTTGCAGCTTTCTCCGTATCGCTCGCTACCGGCGCCATGGCTGAAGACCTGGTGATTCCGCTTCCGAAGGACACGACGGTCGAAAAGGTGGAGACCGTCTATCAATGCGTCGCCGACAAGGTGGAGGCCGTCTATTTTAATGCGGGCGAGGTCAGCCTCGTGCGACTGGGGCTGAAGGATGGCGTGACGGTCGCCGCAAATGTCATTTCGGCCTCGGGCGCCAAATATCAGGGCGGTATTTATGTCTGGTGGTCGAAGGGTGACGAGGCGGATCTTTACGATCTGATGGCGGACCCGGAGATGAAAAAGCCGGTTCATTGCGTGGACGTGAAGAAATCCTGAGCGCTGGACTTTCCCTCAAAGGAGCGGCGGCAGGGCGGTTCCTGAAAACCTTGCCATGCCGCCGGTCAGCGTGGGAGTGCGCGCGCGGCGCGTTCAGCCAAGAACGAGCGACGCAAGAAGCGCCAGCAGGATAAGAGAGCTGGCGACAACACCGAGCCTCACCCTGCGAAGGCGGCGGGTACGACCGCCGCTCCAGTCATAAGCCATTGGCAGCTTTACCTTTCTTTTTATTATTATGACTTATTGACTAGCTCCCTAGGCTTGCCCGTGGCTGACCTCAACTGTCAGAAACCACCAGCGAGAATTCACGATTTCCCTGTCTTCTCCTGATGTTGCAGCAATTGCGACGATTGATTCTTCCTGTTCTGCAACGGCGAAACCGGGTGAGGGATTTGACGGTCGCAGGTCACGAAAAAGGCCCGGAAACTGGCGTTTCCGGGCCTTGTGCAAAAGCGTTTCTACTGGCGGTGTCAGCCGAGATAGGCCTGGATATAAGGCAGAACCTCGAGCGTGCCGTGGTAGAGCATGTTGAGCGCCACATAGATGATGACCATGAGGCCGAGGTAGGAAATCCAGCGATAGCGGTGCAGGAGCTTGGCGACGAAGTTGGCGGCGAGGCCCATCAGCGCGATCGATACGACGAGGCCGATGATCAGCACCGTCACGTGTTCCTGCGCAGCGCCGGCGACGGCAAGGACGTTGTCCAGCGACATGGAGACGTCGGCGATGACGATCTGGGTCGCGGCCTGGAAGAAGGTCTTGTGACCCTTGGTCAGGTCGGCCTCTTCGTCGGTCACCTCGTCTTCGATGGAACCTGCGGCGTCACGCAGTTCCGTCCACATCTTCCAGCACACCCAGGCGAGCAGCAGTCCGCCGAACAATTGCAGGCCGACAATGGCAAGAAGCTGGACGGTGACGGCGGCAAAGCCGATGCGCAGAACCGTGGCGGCGATGATGCCGACCAGGATCGCCTTGCGGCGAAGATGAGCGGGCAGACCGGCGGCGGCAAGGCCGATGACGATGGCGTTGTCGCCCGCCAGAACGAGGTCGATTGCAATGACCTGCAAAAATGCCGTGAAACCGGCGGCTGTGAAGATTTCCATGGGATAGTCCTGAAACGGATAGAGATGTCGCGAGGGAAAAGCGACGGATCGAGATATGGCATGGGATGGCGCGCGCGCCGGATTCCAATCGCCCGTCTCCCCGCGGCGATGGAATGCACTTAAGCCATCATGCCGGTGCAGGTAAAGAAGTTGTGATAGAAATATCTTGTTTAGTGATTAGCTAGGCTGACGGAGGGGGGCTCCCGGCCGACGTCTGCCTCACCCTCGCGAGGGTTTAAATGTCGCAAACCAGACACCATATACAGGCCTCAAGGCACGCTTAAGGCGCGCGCGAAGACGCTTTCATAATTAAGTCTTGCGCATTCGCTTACAAAGCCTTAAACGGCGACACCAAACCGGTGCGCCGGGGAAACTACTTCACGTTCACAGGAAGCAATTCACATGGCAAAGAGCAAGTTCGAGCGCAATAAGCCGCACGTCAACATTGGCACGATCGGTCACGTTGACCATGGCAAGACGTCGCTGACGGCAGCAATCACGAAGTTCTTCGGCGAGTTCAAGGCGTATGACCAGATCGACGCGGCTCCGGAAGAAAAGGCTCGTGGTATCACGATCTCGACGGCACACGTTGAATACGAGACGCCTGCCCGTCACTACGCGCACGTCGACTGCCCCGGCCACGCCGACTACGTGAAGAACATGATCACCGGTGCTGCCCAGATGGACGGCGCGATCCTGGTTTGCTCTGCAGCTGACGGCCCGATGCCGCAGACGCGCGAGCACATCCTGCTCGCCCGTCAGGTTGGCGTTCCGGCGATCGTCGTGTTCCTCAACAAGGTCGACCAGGTTGACGACGCCGAGCTTCTCGAGCTCGTCGAGCTTGAAGTTCGCGAACTTCTGTCGTCCTACGACTTCCCGGGCGACGACATTCCGATCATCAAGGGTTCGGCACTTGCCGCTCTTGAAGATTCTGACAAGAAGATCGGTGAAGACGCGATCCGCGAGCTGATGGCTGCTGTTGACGCCTACATCCCGACGCCTGAGCGTCCGATCGACCAGCCGTTCCTGATGCCGATCGAAGACGTGTTCTCGATCTCTGGCCGTGGTACGGTTGTGACGGGTCGCGTAGAGCGCGGTATCGTCAAGGTTGGTGAAGAAGTCGAAATCGTCGGCATCCGTCCGACGTCGAAGACGACGGTTACCGGCGTTGAAATGTTCCGCAAGCTGCTCGACCAGGGCCAGGCTGGCGACAACATCGGTGCACTCGTTCGCGGTGTTACCCGTGACGGCGTTGAGCGTGGTCAGATCCTGTGCAAGCCGGGTTCGGTCAAGCCGCACAAGAAGTTCATGGCAGAAGCCTACATCCTGACGAAGGAAGAAGGCGGCCGTCATACGCCGTTCTTCACGAACTACCGTCCGCAGTTCTACTTCCGTACGACTGACGTGACCGGCATCGTGTCGCTTCCGGAAGGCACGGAAATGGTTATGCCTGGCGACAACGTCACCGTTGAAGTCGAGCTGATCGTTCCGATCGCGATGGAAGAAAAGCTGCGCTTTGCTATCCGCGAAGGCGGCCGTACGGTCGGCGCCGGCATCGTGGCTTCGATCGTCGAGTAATCTTCGGGCCTGAAAAGGCTTGACGGAAACCCCGCTGGAGACAGCGGGGTTTTTTGTTTTGTATTGCGCGTTAGGGGGAGGGTGGCTTTCGCTTCCCTGTCCGGGCTGCTACTTCGTTGCCGGGGAGATGATGAGGAGTATCATGAAGAAGCGCGTTCTATTTACCGGTGGTTCCGGCAAGGCCGGCAGGCATGTGATCCCGTGGCTTATCGACAAGGGTTATGAGGTCCACAACATCGATCTCGTTCCGCTCGACAGGCCGAGCGTCACCAATCTCATTGTCGACATCACCGACAGCGGGCAGGTCTTTAATGCCCTGTCCATGCACAGGAACTTTGCAGAGCTCGAAAGCGGGAAGGGTGTTTTGCCCTATGATGCGGTGATCCACTTCGCCGCGGTTCCGCGCATTCTGATAAAGCCCGACAATGAGACGTTCCGCATCAATACAATGGGAACCTACAACGTCATCGAGGCTGCGGTGAAGCTTGGTATCCGCAAGATCGTCATCGCATCGAGCGAAACCACCTACGGGGTCTGTTTTGCCGAGGGTGAAAAGGATTTCCACCATTTCCCGCTTGAGGAAGACTATGATGTCGATCCGATGGATTCCTACGGGCTGTCGAAGGTGGTGAACGAAAAGACGGCACGGGCATTTGCCGAGCGAAGCGGATACGACATTTACGCGCTGCGAATCGGCAATGTCATCGAACCGCATGAATATGAGAAGTTTCCCGGCTTCTTCGCCCGTCCGGAAACGCGCAAACGCAATGCCTGGGGTTACATCGATGCGCGCGATCTTGGCCAGATCTGCCATCTGTGCATCGAGAAGGACGGCCTCGGTTATCAGGTCTTCAACGCCGTCAATGATACAGCGACAGCGACGGTCCCCACGCGCGAGCTTGCGCAGACTTATTTCCCTGACGTGCAATTCCGCCGCGAGATCGGGGATCATGAGGGGTTGATCTCCAACCGCAAGATTCGCGAGGTCCTGGGCTTCAGCGAAGAACATGACTGGCGGAAATACGTTAAAACCTGAGAGGCGCAGGATTTTCGGGGGCGGAGTGGAAAAAACAAAAAACACACTTGCCATTCCTTTCCCTGCACCTTAAAGGAGCGCATACCGAATTGGCCAAGCGATTTCGCGGCCGATTCAGGTGCTGAAGGGGTATAGCTCAGTTGGTAGAGCGGCGGTCTCCAAAACCGCAGGTCGGGGGTTCGAGCCCCTCTGCCCCTGCCACTTTCCATTCGCAAGCGCGGTTTTCGCTGCATGGCAGATGGGGCCGGATTTCCGGCGAATTTCGCCGAATGTCGATTTCCTCTTGTTAAAAGTGGAATCGGTGTTTATGTAAGGTCAAAACAGACACGCGGTGCGTGGGGCTGATTAGTTCGGCTTTACGCGCCGTAATTGCGTGGGCAGTCAATGGCATCCAAAACCAATCCGTTTACGTTTCTGCAGCAGGTTCGCGCCGAAGCGTCAAAAATCACTTGGCCGTCGCGCCGCGAGACCATGATTTCGACGGCTATGGTGCTGGTGATGGTCATTTTTGCGGCTCTGTTCTTCTTTGCTGCTGACCAGCTCATCGGCTGGGTGCTTAGCCTCGTGCTGAACGTCGGCCGGTAACGGATTGAACGGAGAATAAAAAAATGGCAGCGCGCTGGTATATCGTTCACGCATATTCGAATTTCGAAAAGAAGGTCGCTGAGTCGATCGAAGAGAAGGCCCGTCAGAAGGGTCTTTCTCATCTGTTCGAGAAAATCCTCGTGCCGACCGAAAAGGTTGTCGAGGTGCGTCGTGGCCGTAAGGTCGACAGCGAGCGCAAGTTCTTTCCAGGTTACGTGCTGGTGCGCGCCAACCTGACGGATGAGGCCTATCACCTCATCAAGAACACGCCGAAGGTTACCGGTTTCCTCGGTTCGGACAGCAAGCCTGTTCCGATTCCCGATTATGAAGCCGAGCGTATCCTCGGTCAGGTTCAGGAAGGTGTCGAGCGTCCGAAGTCTTCGGTTTCGTTCGAGATCGGCGAGCAGGTTCGCGTTTCCGACGGTCCGTTCGCGTCGTTCAACGGCGTTGTTCAGGATGTCGACGAAGAGCGTTCGCGCCTGAAGGTGGAAGTTTCGATTTTCGGCCGCGCTACGCCGGTCGAGCTGGAATACAATCAGGTCGAGAAGGTCTGATTGGCGGGGCAAGACCCCAAGCGCGTGGAAGGCAAACTGGCTCTTTAAGCCGGAGCAGGGCGCCGCACCACGCAACCGCAGCCGCCGGAGCAATCCGGCTTAAGAGAAGCCGGGTAACCGGTTTGAATTGAAAGGCAGAGAGATATGGCTAAGAAAGTTGCAGGCCAGCTCAAGTTGCAGGTAAAGGCCGGGGCGGCCAATCCGTCCCCGCCGATCGGTCCGGCACTTGGTCAGCGTGGCATTAACATCATGGAATTCTGCAAGGCGTTCAATGCCGCCACGCAGGAAATGGAAAAGGGTATGCCGATTCCGGTCGTCATCACCTATTACCAGGACAAGTCCTTCACCTTCGTCATGAAGCAGCCGCCGATGACGTATTGGCTGAAGAAGGAAGCCAAGATTACCTCCGGTTCCAAGACGCCTGGCAAGGGCGCCAAGATCGGCTCCATCACCAAGGCTCAGGTCAAGACGATCGCAGAAGCCAAGATGAAGGATCTGAACGCAGCCGACATCGAAGGCGCAATGGCAATGGTTGAGGGCTCCGCCCGCGCCATGGGCCTGGAAGTGGTAGGTTGATCATGGCCAAGGTAGCAAAGCGCATTCAGAAGATCCGCGAAGGTGTGGATCCCAACAAGCTTTACGTTCTCACCGACGCCATTTCGATGGTCAAGGAACGTGCTGTCGCCAAGTTCGATGAAACCGTTGAAGTTTCGATGAACCTCGGCGTTGACCCGCGCCACGCGGACCAGATGGTTCGTGGCGTTGTCAACCTGCCGAACGGCACGGGCCGTGACGTTCGCGTCGCCGTCTTCGCACGCGGCGCCAAGGCTGATGAAGCCACGGCTGCTGGCGCTGACGTTGTTGGTGCAGAAGAACTGGTTGAAATCGTTCAGGGCGGCAAGATCGACTTCGATCGTTGCATCGCGACCCCGGACATGATGCCGCTCGTCGGCCGTCTCGGCAAGGTACTCGGCCCGCGTGGCATGATGCCGAACCCGAAGGTCGGTACGGTGACCATGGATGTTGCCGGCGCCGTCAAGGCGTCCAAGGGCGGCGCTGTCGAGTTCCGCGTCGAAAAGGCCGGTATCGTACACGCTGGCGTTGGCAAGGCTTCGTTCGACGCCAAGGCTCTTGAGGAAAACATCAAGGCTTTCGCCGATGCCGTCATCAAGGCAAAGCCGGCTGGCGCCAAGGGCAACTATGTCAAGCGCGTCGCCATTTCCTCGACCATGGGTCCGGGCGTCAAGATCGACCCTTCGTCGGTTACGGCTTAATCAATTCTCGCGCTTCCCAAGGGAAGTGTGAATAAAAGAATTTCCGGCTCCCAGGAGCCGGAGATTTCCGGGGAAACCCGGAACTCCTGTCCGAGATTGCGGGTGGCCATTTCCTTCGGGGCCTGGCCTTAATCATTCAACCTGCATGAGACGGGTGAGGCTGGATTTGAGGCATCTGCTGATGCCTGACTGTCCGGTTCGAACCTGGTGTGCCTGTGCCTGAAGCCGTTTGCGGCGACAGAGCGGGGGACAGGATCCTCGAGCGTCGCTCGGGATCTTTGTAAAAAGGTCCCTTGGGGCAAAGGCAAACCCGACGGGTTCACAATCATGTGGTCCCGTCTACTGGAGACAGACAGTGGAAAGAGCGGAAAAACGCGAATTCGTCACGGAGCTGAACGAAGTCTTCAAGGCTTCCGGTTCGGTTGTCGTGGCCCACTATGCTGGTGTCACCGTTGCGCAGATGAACGACTTCCGTTCGAAGATGCGCGCTGCCGGAGGCACCGTCAAGGTCGCGAAGAACCGCCTGGCCAAGATCGCTCTTCAGGGCACGGAGTCGGAAGGGATGACAGATCTCTTCAAGGGCCAGACGCTGATTGCATACAGCGTCGACCCTATGATCGCTCCGAAAGTCGTCATGGATTTCGCAAAGACCAACGACAAGGTCGTTGTTCTCGGTGGTTCCATGGGTGCAACCACGCTCAACGCCGAAGCAGTCAAGTCGCTTGCGACCCTGCCTTCGCTGGACGAGCTGCGCGCAAAGCTGCTGGGCCTTCTCAATGCCCCGGCAACTCGCGTCGCTACGGTTGTCGCCGCACCTGCAAGCCAGCTGGCACGGGTGTTCTCGGCTTACGCCAAGAAGGACGAAGCCGCTTAAGGCGGTTTTTCGCTGTAAATATTCAAACTGGTTCGAACTGAACAAAAGGAACTATCAAAATGGCTGATCTCGCAAAGATCGTAGAAGACCTCTCCACCCTGACCGTTCTGGAAGCTGCAGAACTGTCCAAGCTTCTCGAAGAAAAGTGGGGCGTTTCCGCCGCTGCTCCGGTAGCTGTTGCTGCTGCTGGCGGTGCTGGCGTTGCTGCTGCTGTTGAAGAAGAAAAGACTGAATTCGACGTGATCCTGGTTGACGCTGGCGCCAACAAGATCAACGTCATCAAGGAAGTCCGCGCTATCACGGGCCTCGGCCTGAAGGAAGCCAAGGACCTCGTTGAAGGCGCTCCGAAGGCTGTCAAGGAAGCTGTTTCCAAGGCTGAAGCTGCTGATCTCAAGAAGAAGCTTGAAGAAGCCGGCGCTAAGGTCGACGTTAAGTAATCTTGCGATTGCTGGCGGGAAGGGGCTTCATGCCCCTTTCCGTCGTCATCGTTTTTAAAACTCATTACCCAAAAGCCGCGTGAAAATGGCTTTTGGGTAATGGGTTCTTCAAGAGAATGGTTCCGAACCGGCTCATCTAGGCAATCCGGCCTGATCGATCCGGGATGTGGAACGAGATTGATGACACCCATTGCTTGACGGGATCGACTGGCCATCGGTTCCCGTCCGTTGCAGGCCCGGATGCAATTTTTAAAGGAGCGACGATGGCTCAGACCCTTTCGTTTAACGGTCGCAGGCGCGTACGCAAGTTTTTCGGCAAAATTCCAGAAGTAGCGGAAATGCCGAACCTCATCGAGGTTCAGAAGGCTTCGTACGACCAGTTTCTCATGGTTGACGAGCCCAAGGGTGGCCGTCCCGACGAGGGATTGAATGCCGTATTCAAGTCCGTATTCCCGATCACCGATTTTTCCGGCGCCTCCATGCTCGAATTCGTGTCCTACGAATTCGAAGCGCCGAAGTTCGACGTAGAGGAATGCCGTCAGCGCGATCTGACCTATGCAGCGCCGCTGAAGGTGACGCTGCGCCTCATCGTGTTCGATATCGATGAAGATACGGGCGCGAAGTCCATCAAGGACATCAAGGAACAGTCCGTCTACATGGGCGACATGCCGCTCATGACCAATAACGGTACGTTCATCGTCAACGGCACCGAGCGCGTCATCGTTTCGCAGATGCACCGTTCGCCGGGCGTGTTCTTCGATCACGACAAGGGCAAGAGCCATTCTTCCGGCAAGCTGCTTTTCGCTGCCCGCGTTATCCCGTATCGCGGTTCCTGGCTCGACATCGAATTCGACGCCAAGGACATCGTCTATGCGCGTATCGACCGTCGCCGCAAGCTGCCCGTGACCTCGCTCCTGATGGCGCTCGGCATGGACGGCGAAGAAATCCTGTCGACCTTCTATACCAAGGCTACCTACGAGCGCGCCGGTGACGGCTGGCGTATCCCGTTCCAGCCTGACGCGCTGAAGAATGCCAAGGTCATCACCGACATGATCGACGCCGACACCGGCGAAGTTGTTGTCGAGGGTGGCAAGAAGCTGACCCCGCGCCTTATCCGCCAGCTCGTCGACAAGGGCCTGAAGGCGCTTAAGGCGACTGACGAAGACCTCTACGGCAACTTCCTGGCCGAAGACATCGTCAACTACGAGACGGGTGAAATCTATCTCGAGGCCGGCGACGAAATCGACGAGAAGACGCTTGGCCTGATCCTTCAGTCCGGCTTCGATGAGATTCCGGTTCTCAACATCGACCACGTCAATGTTGGCGCCTACATCCGTAACACGCTCTCCGTTGACAAGAACCAGAACCGCCAGGAAGCGCTGTTCGACATCTACCGCGTCATGCGTCCGGGCGAACCGCCGACCATGGACTCCGCGGAAGCGATGTTCAACTCGCTGTTCTTCGATGCAGAGCGTTACGATCTCTCGGCTGTTGGCCGCGTGAAGATGAACATGCGTCTCGACCTCGATGCGGAAGACACCGTGCGCACGCTGCGCAAGGAAGACATCCTCGCCGTCGTCAAGATGCTGGTCGAACTGCGCGACGGCAAGGGCGAAATCGACGACATCGACAACCTCGGCAACCGCCGTGTTCGTTCGGTCGGCGAGCTGATGGAAAACCAGTATCGTCTGGGCCTTCTGCGCATGGAACGTGCGATCAAGGAACGTATGTCCTCGATCGAAATCGACACCGTGATGCCGCAGGACCTGATCAACGCGAAGCCGGCAGCTGCCGCCGTTCGCGAATTCTTCGGTTCCTCGCAGCTGTCGCAGTTCATGGACCAGGTGAACCCGCTTTCGGAAATCACCCACAAGCGTCGTCTTTCGGCTCTTGGACCGGGTGGTCTGACCCGCGAGCGCGCCGGCTTCGAAGTCCGCGACGTTCACCCGACCCACTACGGCCGTATTTGCCCGATCGAAACGCCGGAAGGCCCGAACATCGGTCTGATCAACTCGCTTGCCACCTTTGCCCGCGTCAACAAGTACGGCTTCATCGAAAGCCCGTACCGCAAGATCATCGACGGCAAGGTGACGACCGACGTTATCTACCTCTCCGCCATGGAAGAGGCCAAGTACTACGTCGCACAGGCCAATGCCGAACTCGATGGCGAAGGCGCCTTCACTGAAGAGTTCGTCGTCTGCCGTCACTCGGGCGAAGTTATGCTCGCACCGCGCGACAACATCAACCTGATGGACGTTTCGCCGAAGCAGCTCGTTTCGGTCGCGGCGGCTCTCATTCCGTTCCTGGAAAACGACGACGCCAACCGCGCTCTCATGGGCTCGAACATGCAGCGTCAGGCCGTTCCGCTTCTGCGGGCGGAAGCGCCGTTCGTCGGCACAGGCATGGAACCGATCGTCGCCCGTGACTCCGGCGCTGCCATCGCAGCTCGCCGCGGCGGTGTCGTCGACCAGGTCGATGCGACGCGTATCGTTATCCGCGCTACGGAAGAACTCGATGCCGGCAAGTCGGGCGTTGATATCTACCGTCTGCAGAAGTTCCAGCGTTCGAACCAGAACACCTGCGTCAACCAGCGTCCGCTGGTCGCCGTCGGCGATCTCATCTCCAAGGGTGACATCATCGCGGACGGTCCGTCGACCGACCTCGGTGACCTGGCGCTCGGCCGTAACGCGCTCGTCGCGTTCATGCCCTGGAACGGCTACAACTACGAAGACTCGATCCTGATGTCGGAACGTATCGTTTCCGACGACGTGTTCACCTCCATCCACATCGAAGAATTCGAAGTGATGGCGCGTGACACGAAGCTTGGTCCGGAAGAAATCACGCGCGACATTCCGAACGTTTCGGAAGAAGCGCTGAAGAACCTCGACGAAGCCGGTATCGTTTACATCGGTGCGGAAGTTCAGCCGGGCGACATCCTCGTCGGCAAGATCACGCCGAAGGGCGAAAGCCCGATGACGCCGGAAGAAAAGCTTCTGCGCGCCATCTTCGGTGAAAAGGCTTCCGACGTTCGCGACACCTCCATGCGCATGCCTCCGGGCACGTTTGGTACCGTTGTGGAAGTCCGCGTCTTCAACCGTCACGGTGTGGAGAAGGACGAGCGCGCGATGGCAATCGAGCGCGAAGAGATCGAACGTCTGGCGAAGGACCGCGACGACGAACAGGCAATCCTTGACCGTAACGTCTACGGCCGCCTGATCGACATGCTGCGTGGCCACGTTTCCATCGCTGGTCCGAAGGGCTTCAAGAAGGGCGTCGAGCTTTCCAACGCCGTCGTCTCCGAATATCCCCGCTCGCAGTGGTGGATGTTTGCAGTCGAAGACGAGAAGGCCCAGTCCGAACTGGAAGCGCTTCGCGGCCAGTACGACGAATCCAAGTCGCGCCTTGAACAGCGCTTCATGGACAAGGTCGAAAAGGTCCAGCGCGGCGATGAAATGCCTCCGGGCGTCATGAAGATGGTCAAGGTCTTCGTTGCTGTGAAGCGCAAGATCCAGCCGGGCGACAAGATGGCCGGCCGTCACGGTAACAAGGGCGTCGTCTCGCGTATCGTTCCTGTCGAGGACATGCCGTTCCTCGAAGACGGCACGCATGTCGACATCTGCTTGAACCCGCTCGGCGTGCCTTCGCGCATGAACGTCGGCCAGATCCTCGAAACCCACCTCGCATGGGCATGCGCAGGTATGGGCAAGAAGATCGGCGAGATGCTCGAAGAGTATCGCAAGACGATGGACATCAGCGAGCTTCGCACCGAGCTCACCGAAATCTATGCGAGTGAATCGCATGATGAGGTGCAGCGCTTTGATGACGAATCGCTGGTCAAGCTTGCCGAAGAAGCCAAGCGCGGTGTTTCCATCGCGACGCCGGTCTTCGACGGTGCGCATGAGCCTGACGTCGCCGCGATGCTGAAGAAGGCAGGTCTGCATGAATCCGGCCAGTCCGTCCTTTATGACGGTCGTACCGGTGAGCCGTTCGACCGCAAGGTCACCGTCGGCTACATGTACATGATCAAGCTGAACCACCTTGTTGACGACAAGATCCACGCTCGCTCGATCGGTCCTTACTCGCTCGTTACCCAGCAGCCGCTGGGCGGCAAGGCGCAGTTCGGCGGACAGCGCTTCGGGGAAATGGAAGTCTGGGCTCTGGAAGCATACGGCGCGGCTTACACGCTGCAGGAAATGCTCACCGTCAAGTCGGACGACGTGGCGGGCCGCACCAAGGTCTACGAGGCGATCGTCCGTGGTGACGACACGTTCGAGGCCGGCATTCCGGAGAGCTTCAACGTTCTCGTCAAGGAAATGCGGTCGCTCGGCCTTTCGGTCGAACTGGAGAACTCGAAGGTCGAGAACCAGTCCGAGGATCAGCTGCCCGACGCAGCGGAATAAAATTGAGAGAGGTGGGCGCCTTTTAGGCGCCTGCCGGTCCCTCCGGCAGCCTGCGGTTGCCGAGGGACACTTTCGCCGCATTGTGCGGTTAATCCGTATTTAAAGCTCTGGACGGTGACCCGGGAAGAAGCCGGTCCAGATGCAAACAGGGGCAGCAGCTAGCCTCTCAAGGAGACAAGGCATGAACCAAGAGGTCATGAATCTTTTCAATCCTCAGGTGCCTGCGCAGCATTTCGATTCCATCCGGATTTCGATCGCTTCGCCGGAAAAAATCCTGTCGTGGTCCTACGGCGAGATCAAGAAGCCGGAAACCATCAACTACCGTACGTTCAAGCCGGAACGCGACGGTCTTTTCTGCGCGCGCATTTTCGGACCGATCAAGGACTACGAATGCCTGTGCGGCAAGTACAAGCGCATGAAGTACAAGGGCATCATCTGCGAAAAGTGCGGCGTTGAAGTGACGCTGTCGCGCGTTCGCCGTGAGCGCATGGGCCATATCGAGCTCGCAGCGCCCGTTGCCCATATCTGGTTCCTGAAGTCGCTTCCCTCGCGTATCTCGACCTTGCTCGACATGACGCTGAAGGATGTCGAACGCGTTCTCTATTTCGAGAACTACATCGTCACCGAACCGGGCCTCACCTCGATGAAGCAGAACCAGCTTCTGTCCGAGGAAGAGTACATGATTGCCGTTGACGAATTCGGCGAAGACCAGTTCACCGCCATGATCGGCGCTGAAGCCATCTACGAGATGCTGGCTTCGATGAACCTCGAAAAGATCGCCGGCGACCTGCGTGCGGAACTTGCTGAGACCACGTCTGATCTCAAGCAGAAGAAGCTGATGAAGCGCCTGAAGATCGTCGAGAACTTCATGGAGAGCGGCAACCGTCCGGAATGGATGATCATGAAGGTCGTTCCGGTCATTCCGCCGGACCTGCGTCCGCTGGTTCCGCTGGATGGCGGTCGTTTCGCGACGTCCGACCTTAACGATCTCTATCGCCGCGTCATCAACCGTAACAACCGTCTGAAGCGCCTGATCGAGCTTCGTGCGCCTGGCATCATCATCCGCAACGAAAAGCGTATGTTGCAGGAATCCGTCGATGCGCTGTTCGACAACGGCCGTCGCGGCCGCGTCATCACGGGTGCCAACAAGCGTCCGCTGAAGTCGCTCTCCGACATGCTCAAGGGCAAGCAGGGCCGCTTCCGCCAGAACCTTCTCGGCAAGCGCGTCGACTATTCCGGTCGTTCGGTCATCGTGACCGGTCCGGAGCTGAAGCTGCACCAGTGCGGCCTGCCGAAGAAGATGGCGCTCGAACTGTTCAAGCCGTTCATCTACGCCCGCCTCGACGCCAAGGGTTACTCCTCGACCGTCAAGCAGGCCAAGAAGCTGGTTGAAAAGGAAAAGCCTGAAGTTTGGGATATCCTCGACGAGGTCATCCGCGAACATCCGGTTCTCCTGAACCGCGCACCGACGCTGCACCGTCTGGGTATCCAGGCTTTCGAACCCATGCTGGTCGAAGGCAAGGCCATCCAGCTGCACCCGCTCGTCTGCACGGCCTTCAACGCCGACTTCGACGGTGACCAGATGGCTGTTCACGTTCCGCTTTCGCTGGAAGCCCAGCTGGAAGCGCGCGTGTTGATGATGTCGACCAACAACATCCTGCATCCGGCAAACGGCCACCCGATCATCGTTCCTTCGCAGGACATGGTTCTCGGCCTGTATTACCTGTCGATCATGAACCAGAACGAGCCGGGCGAAGGCATGGCCTTCTCGGATATCGGCGAACTGCATCACGCGCTTGAAAACAAGGTCGTGACGCTGCATGCCAAGATCCGTGGTCGCTTCAAGACCGTGGATGCCGACGGCAAGCCGGTTTCCAAGATCCATGAAACGACCCCTGGCCGTATGCTGATTGGCGAACTTCTGCCGAAGAACGTCAACGTGCCTTTCGACGTCTGCAACCAGGAAATGACCAAGAAGAACATCTCCAAGATGATCGACACGGTCTACCGTCATTGCGGCCAGAAAGACACGGTCATCTTCTGCGACCGCATCATGCAGCTCGGCTTTGCCCATGCCTGCCGCGCCGGCATTTCGTTCGGCAAGGACGACATGGTCATTCCGGACAGCAAGGTGAAGATCGTCGGTGACACCGAAGCTCTCGTGAAGGAATACGAACAGCAGTATAATGATGGTCTCATCACCCAGGGCGAAAAGTACAACAAGGTTGTCGACGCCTGGGGCAAGGCTACCGAAAAGGTCGCCGAAGAAATGATGGCACGCATCAAGGCTGTCGAGTTCGATCCGGAAACGGGCCGCCAGAAGCCGATGAACTCCATCTACATGATGTCCCACTCGGGCGCCCGTGGTTCTCCGAACCAGATGCGTCAGCTTGGCGGCATGCGCGGCCTGATGGCGAAGCCGTCGGGTGAAATCATCGAGACGCCGATCATCTCGAACTTCAAGGAAGGCCTGACCGTTAACGAGTACTTCAACTCGACCCACGGTGCCCGTAAGGGTCTCGCAGACACCGCCTTGAAGACCGCGAACTCGGGTTATCTTACCCGTCGTCTCGTCGACGTCGCGCAGGATTGCATCGTCAACTCCGTGGATTGCGGTACCGACAAGGGCCTCACCATGACCGCCATCGTCGATGCCGGTCAGGTTGTTGCCTCGCTTGGCGCACGTATCCTCGGCCGTACGGCTCTGGACGATATCGATCATCCGGTTTCCGGCGAGAACATCGTCAAGGCCGGCACGCTTATCGATGAGGCCGATGTGGCCGCCATCGAAAAGGCGGGCATCCAGTCCGTTCGCATCCGCTCTGCTTTGACCTGCGAAGTGCAGATCGGCGTTTGCGGCGTCTGCTACGGTCGTGACCTTGCACGCGGTACGCCTGTCAACATGGGCGAAGCCGTTGGCGTCATCGCCGCACAGTCGATCGGTGAACCGGGCACGCAGCTCACCATGCGTACGTTCCACCTTGGTGGTACGGCGAACGTGGTCGACCAGTCGTTCCTCGAAGCGTCGTATGAAGGCACGATCCAGATCAAGAACCGCAACATCCTGCGGAATTCGGAAGGCGTTCTCATCGCCATGGGCCGTAACATGTCCGTTACGATCCTTGATGAGCGCGGCGCGGAACGTTCCTCGCAGCGTGTCGCTTACGGTTCGAAGATCTTCGTGGATGATGGCGACAAGGTTAAGCGTGGCCAGCGTCTTGCAGAGTGGGACCCCTACACCCGTCCGATGATGACGGAAGTGGAAGGTACCGTTCACTTCGAAGACCTCGTCGACGGTCTCTCCGTTCTGGAAGCGACCGACGAATCCACCGGCATCACCAAGCGTCAGGTCATTGACTGGCGTTCGACGCCGCGCGGTTCGGACTTGAAGCCCGCGATCATCATCAAGGACGCTTCCGGCGCTGTGGCGAAGCTTAGCCGTGGTGGCGAAGCCCGCTTCCATCTGTCCGTGGACGCGATCCTGTCGGTCGAGCCGGGTTCCAAGGTCTCCCAGGGTGACGTGCTTGCACGTTCGCCGCTGGAAAGCGCCAAGACGAAGGACATCACCGGTGGTCTGCCGCGCGTTGCCGAACTGTTCGAAGCACGTCGTCCGAAGGATCACGCCATCATCGCCGAGATCGATGGTACGATCCGCCTCGGCCGCGACTACAAGAACAAGCGTCGCGTGATGATCGAGCCTGCGGAAGACGGCGTCGAGCCGGTCGAATACCTGATCCCGAAGGGCAAGCCCTTCCATCTTCAGGAAGGCGACTACATCGAGAAGGGTGAATACATTCTCGACGGCAATCCGGCACCGCACGACATTCTGGCAATCAAGGGCGTAGAGGCTCTGGCTTCCTACCTCGTGAACGAAATCCAGGAAGTCTACCGACTGCAGGGCGTTGTGATCAACGACAAGCACATCGAGGTGATCGTTCGCCAGATGCTGCAGAAGGTTGAAATCACCGATGCTGGCGACAGCCAGTACATCGTTGGCGACAACGTCGATCGCATCGAGCTTGACGACAACAACGACCGCCTGATCGAAGAAGGCAAGAAGCCTGCCTATGGCGAGCCGGTTCTGCTCGGCATCACCAAGGCTTCGCTGCAGACGCCGTCCTTCATCTCGGCCGCATCCTTCCAGGAAACCACCAAGGTTCTCACGGAAGCTGCGATCGCCGGCAAGACGGACACGCTGCAGGGCCTCAAGGAAAACGTCATCGTCGGCCGTCTCATCCCGGCCGGTACCGGCGGCACCATGACGCAGATCCGCCGCATCGCCACCTCGCGCGACGACCTCATCCTCGAGGAACGCCGCAAGGGTACGGGTGCAGGCTCTGCGAACCAGATGCTGCAGGACATGACGGACCAGGCTCCGGCCGCCGAATAAGGTCAGACAGGGCAGGGGCTTTACGAAGCCCCGCCAAAGGTTCAATGGAAACGCCCGGAGCAATCCGGGCGTTTTTGTTTGTGTGGAAGCCACCGGCGAGTCAGCGCGATTTTACGATTTGTCTTTGAGATTATCTTCAGCCGCGCGGCGAGGGTCAGCTCTGTTCGCGGATGTTATAGCGGGTGAGAACGGAGAGCCGGCGAACGAGATCAGTTTGGCCGGTGCTGCCAGTCTTCGCATAGATCGACTTGGCGTTGCTGCGCACCGTTTCATGGGAAATCTGCAATTGCTTCGCCACGGCGGGAAGCGAGAGCCCCTTCATGATTTCCAGAGCCACGCGGGCCTCGCCCTTGGTGAGATCGTATAGCCCTTTTAACAGTGACGTTGCATCGGTGATGGTGCCCATGGGTTGCGATATCAGCACGATGGCGGAACCTTTCGGGGACAAATCCAGTGCGTTCCTGCGCAACGGTATGACGTGGAGGATGCAGGACCGATCTTCGCCGGTCGGGAGGGGGAAAGAGCCGACATTATCTCCGGCGAGCGCCTTATAGAGCAGCCGGTTTACTCTTTCGTCTGACACCACGATCCTGTCGCGGGCACGGGTGGAAATACATTTCCTGAGAGAGAGAAACATGTCGTTTGCGGAGAGGATACGCCCGCTCGCCTGTAGCACCGCCGCTGGCGCGCCTATGGCGTTCAGCCCGAGCGTCATGGCGTCGGCCTTCTGTCGCTGCAGCCGGGTTGCGAGGGTGAGGCTGCGGGCAATGTGTGGCCTCAGCCGGCCCAGCGCCGCCATGGTTTCCGGCCCGATGACGCCGCTATCGAGTTTGCGTTCGAAAAGCACTGTCATTTCCGGATGATCCGGTGGCGCGATCTGCGTTGCCGCGCCATATCCCAATCCGCGCGGCATCAGGAAGTCACGCACGATCGGCAATCCGGCCCATTCGTCATGGGTGAAGACGTCAAAATCCTGTACGAAGGAAAACTGTCCTTCGCGGATTGCGCGGGTTAGGCGATCGTTGCGCCTGTTCCAGCCGCCTTCCATGAAGGCCTGCATCACGTCCTGCAGATTGGGGGTAAAGAGCCATGCCTCTTCCTCACCCTTGCCCCAGGTAAGCGCACCGCCCCAGAAATCCAGGCGGTTACCGATTGTCTCTATGACCTCAGCCCAGCGATCAGGGAAAAGTGCCGCCTCGTAAATGTCATCGATAATGTCTGCTGAAGATATATTATCCAACCCGCCACCGGAATTTTGCGCCGGTACTATTGTAAGCTCATATTTTGGTATTGTTCAACGGATAAAGAAATAATACTATTGTATTAAAAGTATATAATCTATGAGTGACTTAATATATTGATAAGTTTGCCGAAGGGGTCGCGCACGAAAAGGCGGCGTACGCCCCATGCCTCGACGGCGGGGCCGTATTCGATGGGCAGCCCGGCCTTCAGGATTCTGGCGTGGACCTCCTCGAAATCATCAACCTCGATCGAAAGGTCCGGCACATCATTGCCGGAGCCGCCTTCACTTGCGAAGCTGACCTGTGCTCTTGCTTCGAGCGGGCTGGCATGGGTGACGATCCAGCCGTGATCCATGGCGACGGGCATGCCGAGAATATCGCAATAAAACGCCTTCGCCCGCGCTGGGTCGGGCGTTTCTATATTGGCGACGACCCGTCTTACCGCCATGGATTTGCGCCTCAGGCGAAACGGATGATGGCGACTTCGCCTTCGAGCGCGCCCTGATAGGCGGAAGCGTGCGGCTCTTCATCGGGAACTTCGGTCAGCATGCCGATCTGGTCGAGGTCCGCTTCGATGAAGCCTTCCTCGGAAAGCGCGTTCAGCGTTTCGCGCACGGCGGTATCGTCGTCCGGCGCCCGCAAAATGACGTGGATGTCGATGCCTTCGGAATTGTCGTGCTCATAGGCCTTGCCGATGACGATGAAGACCATCGGCTCTTCGCGTCCGTTGTCGTTGTCGGGGAGGGTGCTCATGACGCGGTTCCTTGATCATTCGTTGCTGTAATGGGGGCCGATGGAATCGGTTCCGCCCGTGGCGGCGCTGCTCCGGCTCGCCACAGGGAATCAATAGACGGATTTTATGAAAAGCCAAAGCGTGGAGGTCGAAATCGCAACCTTCTGCGCCGACTTATGTTAAAGCTGGCTGGAAATGGCCCGGACGCGGGCTTCGTGGCCGCGGGCGCGCGGGCAAAATGCGGATTCGCCCTTGACGAAAGCTGGCTAAAACAGTAGTACGCCCGCCATCGGAGCCTCTGTGGGTGCTGGCCGTTCGGAAAGCTTTTTCCCGAACATCATCTCAAACGGGTCTCCATTGCACGTAGAAGACACGAATGTTGCACGCAAGACGCCTCATCCGGTGTCCTCTGCTCTTGGTGGTCCATCCGTGAAACCGGATCGGGCCACGTTTTGCGCATGAGGATATATGCGTGCATCGTCGCCGGCAACGGCATAGCCGCCACCCGTGAGGGTGGCTTAAGTAGTTTTTGCAAGGGATGGTTATATGCCTACCGTAAACCAGCTGATCCGCAAGCCTCGCCAGGCACAGGTAAAGCGCAACAAGGTTCCTGCTCTTCAGGAAAACCCGCAGAAGCGTGGTGTTTGCACCCGCGTTTACACGACGACCCCGAAGAAGCCGAACTCGGCTCTGCGTAAGGTTGCCAAGATCCGCCTCACCAACGGCTTCGAAGTCATCGGTTACATTCCGGGCGAAGGTCACAACCTTCAGGAACACTCCGTGGTCATGATCCGCGGCGGCCGCGTAAAGGACTTGCCGGGTGTGCGTTACCACATCATCCGCGGTGTTCTCGATACCCAGGGCGTCAAGAACCGCAAGCAGCGCCGCTCCAAGTACGGTGCGAAGCGTCCGAAGTAATTCGGGTTTAACAAATTCCGGCGCTGCGCGAGGTTCTCCGCGTGGTAAAGCGTCAATAACATTGAGAGACAAAAAATATGTCCCGTCGCCATAGTGCAGAAAAGCGTGAGATCAACCCGGACCCGAAGTTCGGCGATCTGGTCGTCACCAAGTTCATGAACGCCATCATGCTTCACGGCAAGAAGTCGGTCGCAGAAAGCATCGTTTACGGCGCGTTCGACGTCGTTCAGGGCAAGACGAAGCAGGAGCCGCTCGGCGTGTTCCACTCCGCCCTCGACAACGTTGCTCCGCACGTTGAAGTGCGTTCGCGCCGCGTTGGTGGTGCCACCTATCAGGTTCCCGTCGACGTTCGCCCCGAGCGCCGTCAGGCTCTCGCTATTCGCTGGCTGATCACGGCTGCCCGCAAGCGCAACGAAACGACCATGGTCGATCGCCTTTCCGGCGAACTCATGGACGCTGCGAACAACCGCGGTTCTGCTGTCAAGAAGCGCGAAGACACGCACAAGATGGCCGACGCCAACCGCGCATTCTCGCATTACCGCTGGTAATCTTAACCGGTCGCATATCGAAAGGCAGTCCATTATGGCTCGCGAATATAAAATCGAAGACTACCGCAATTTCGGTATCATGGCGCATATCGACGCCGGCAAGACGACGACCACCGAGCGTATCCTTTATTACACCGGTAAGTCGCACAAGATCGGTGAAGTTCACGATGGCGCAGCCACGATGGACTGGATGGAACAGGAGCAGGAGCGTGGTATCACCATCACCTCCGCTGCCACCACGACCTTCTGGAAGGGTCGCGACGGCAAGATGCGCCGCTTCAACATCATCGACACCCCCGGCCACGTCGACTTCACCATTGAAGTTGAGCGTTCGCTGCGCGTTCTCGACGGCGCCATCGCGCTGCTTGACGCCAACGCCGGTGTTGAGCCGCAGACGGAAACCGTCTGGCGCCAGGCCGAGAAGTATCATGTTCCGCGCATGATCTTCTGCAACAAGATGGACAAGACCGGCGCTGACTTCTACCGCTCGGTAGAAATGATCAAGACCCGTCTCGGCGCCATCGCCGTTGTCATGCAGCTGCCGATCGGCGCTGAGACCGAGTTCAAGGGCGTTATCGACCTGATCGAGATGAACGCACTCATCTGGCGCGACGAATCGCTCGGCGCTCAGTGGGACGTCGTCGAAATTCCTGAAGACATGAAGGCCAAGGCTGACGAATATCGCGAAAAGCTGATCGAGACCGTTGTCGAGATCGACGAAGAAGCGATGGAAGACTACCTGAACGGCATCATGCCCGACAACGAAAAGATCCGTGCGCTCGTTCGCCGCGGCACCATCGACGTGAAGTTCCACCCGATGTTCTGCGGTACCGCGTTCAAGAACAAGGGCGTTCAGCCGCTTCTCGACGCCGTCGTCGACTACCTGCCTTCGCCGCTGGACATTCCGGCGATCAAGGGCATCGACTTCAAGACCGAAGCCGAAATCGAGCGTCATGCCGATGACAGCGAGCCGCTTTCCATGCTCGCGTTCAAGATCATGAACGACCCCTTCGTCGGTTCGCTGACCTTCGCCCGCATCTACTCCGGCAAGCTCGAAAAGGGCACGTCGGTCATCAACACGGTCAAGGACAAGCGCGAGCGCGTCGGCCGTATGCTGCAGATGCATTCCAACAGCCGTGAAGACATCGAAGAAGCCTTTGCCGGCGACATCGTTGCTCTGGCTGGCCTCAAGGAAACCACCACTGGCGATACGCTCTGCGATCCGCTGAAGCCGGTTATCCTCGAGCGCATGGAATTCCCCGAGCCGGTCATCCAGATCGCGATCGAGCCGAAGACCAAGGGCGACCAGGAAAAGATGGGCCTCGCGCTCAACCGTCTGGCTGCTGAAGATCCTTCGTTCCGCGTCAAGACGGATGAAGAATCCGGTCAGACGATCATCGCAGGCATGGGCGAACTTCACCTCGACATTCTCGTTGACCGTATGCGTCGCGAGTTCAAGGTTGAAGCTACCGTCGGCGCTCCGCAGGTTGCCTACCGCGAAACCATCACGCGTCAGCACGAAGAAGACTACACGCACAAGAAGCAGTCCGGTGGTACCGGTCAGTTCGCTCGCGTGAAGATCATCTTCGAACCGAACCCCGAAGGCGAAGACTTCAAGTTCGAATCGAAGATCGTCGGTGGTGCTGTTCCGAAGGAATACATCCCGGGCGTTCAGAAGGGTATCGAAAGCGTTCTGTCTTCCGGTCCGCTGGCTGGCTTCCCGATGCTCGGCGTCAAGGCGACGCTGGTCGACGGTGCATTCCACGATGTTGACTCGTCGGTTCTCGCCTTCGAAATCGCATCGCGTGCCTGCTTCCGTGAAGCAGCGAAGAAGGCTGGCGCACAGCTTCTCGAGCCGATGATGAAGGTCGAAGTCGTAACGCCGGAAGACTATGTCGGTGACGTTATCGGCGATCTGAACTCCCGTCGTGGTCAGATCCAGGGCCAGGAAAGCCGTGGTATCGCCGTCGTCATCAACGCGCATGTTCCGCTCGCGAACATGTTCAAGTACGTCGACAACCTGCGCTCCATGTCGCAGGGCCGTGCACAGTACTCGATGACGTTCGACCACTATTCGCCGGTTCCGTCGAACGTGGCGCAGGAAATCCAGGCAAAGTACTCCGGTCAGAAGTGATCGGGGTACGCCCCACCGAATTTTGAAGATTATTCCCGTCAAGGGACAAGAATGGAGAGCCACTAATGGCAAAGAGCAAGTTCGAGCGCAATAAGCCGCACGTCAACATTGGCACGATCGGTCACGTTGACCATGGCAAGACGTCGCTGACGGCAGCAATCACGAAGTTCTTCGGCGAGTTCAAGGCGTATGACCAGATCGACGCGGCTCCGGAAGAAAAGGCTCGTGGTATCACGATCTCGACGGCACACGTTGAATACGAGACGCCTGCCCGTCACTACGCGCACGTCGACTGCCCCGGCCACGCCGACTACGTGAAGAACATGATCACCGGTGCTGCCCAGATGGACGGCGCGATCCTGGTTTGCTCTGCAGCTGACGGCCCGATGCCGCAGACGCGCGAGCACATCCTGCTCGCCCGTCAGGTTGGCGTTCCGGCGATCGTCGTGTTCCTCAACAAGGTCGACCAGGTTGACGACGCCGAGCTTCTCGAGCTCGTCGAGCTTGAAGTTCGCGAACTTCTGTCGTCCTACGACTTCCCGGGCGACGACATTCCGATCATCAAGGGTTCGGCACTTGCCGCTCTTGAAGATTCTGACAAGAAGATCGGTGAAGACGCGATCCGCGAGCTGATGGCTGCTGTTGACGCCTACATCCCGACGCCTGAGCGTCCGATCGACCAGCCGTTCCTGATGCCGATCGAAGACGTGTTCTCGATCTCTGGCCGTGGTACGGTTGTGACGGGTCGCGTAGAGCGCGGTATCGTCAAGGTTGGTGAAGAAGTCGAAATCGTCGGCATCCGTCCGACGTCGAAGACGACGGTTACCGGCGTTGAAATGTTCCGCAAGCTGCTCGACCAGGGCCAGGCTGGCGACAACATCGGTGCACTCGTTCGCGGTGTTACCCGTGACGGCGTTGAGCGTGGTCAGATCCTGTGCAAGCCGGGTTCGGTCAAGCCGCACAAGAAGTTCATGGCAGAAGCCTACATCCTGACGAAGGAAGAAGGCGGCCGTCATACGCCGTTCTTCACGAACTACCGTCCGCAGTTCTACTTCCGTACGACTGACGTGACCGGCATCGTGTCGCTTCCGGAAGGCACGGAAATGGTTATGCCTGGCGACAACGTCACCGTTGAAGTCGAGCTGATCGTTCCGATCGCGATGGAAGAAAAGCTGCGCTTTGCTATCCGCGAAGGCGGCCGTACGGTCGGCGCCGGCATCGTGGCTTCGATCGTCGAGTAATTTCGACCATTGAAATTCTGACTGGCGGCGGTGTGAACAACACCGCCGCCGGCCTTTTAGTAAAAAGCCTGGCGGCGTTGCATTTTTAGTGCTTGAAAAATTCGGTGAAAGCGCGTAAACGCGCACTCACAATCACCGCTGGATTCGCAAGCGATTGCGGAGCGCGGTGTTTTTAGCAATACAGACTACCGAAATGATTGGGGTGTAACGCTCATCCCTCTCGATTTTTGAAAATCTGCGGCGCCACGATCAATAGAAGTTCATGTGTTTCCGCGTGCGGAAACGAATAACAAAGAACAAGGACAAGACGAATGAACGGCCAGAATATCCGTATCCGCCTCAAGGCGTTCGATCACCGGATCCTCGATGCCTCTACCCGTGAAATCGTGTCGACCGCAAAGCGCACCGGCGCCAGCGTTCGCGGCCCGGTTCCGCTCCCCACCCGCATCGAAAAGTTTACCGTCAACCGCTCTCCCCACGTTGATAAGAAGAGCCGTGAACAGTTCGAAATGCGGACGCACAAGCGTCTTCTCGATATCGTTGACCCCACCCCGCAGACTGTCGATGCTTTGATGAAGCTCGACCTCGCTGCTGGCGTTGACGTGGAAATCAAGCTCTAAGACCCGGCCCGATCCATCCAAGGTGAGGGCTGAAGTAACAAGGCCGGGCTTCACCCTCGGGTGAAGGCCAATAACAAGGAAGGTACGTGGAGAAATCCAACGACTTCCAAACCGGAGACCGGAAACATCGTGAGATGTCGAAGGGCACTCCTTAACAAAGGCCAGAGAGGGTTTTCCCTTCAAGGCTCGCAAGAGGATGAACCAATGCGTTCAGGTGTGATTGCACAGAAAGTGGGTATGACACGCGTCTATAACGACGCAGGTGAACATATCCCTGTAACAGTATTGCGACTGGATAACGTACAAGTCGTTGCCCAGCGCACGGAAGACAAGAATGGCTACACCGCAGTTCAGCTCGGTGCCGGCCAGTCCAAGGTCAAGAACACGACGAAGGCGCTTCGCGGTCATTTTGCCGCTGCCAACGTCGAGCCGAAAGCCAAGCTCGTCGAGTTCCGGGTTTCCCCCGAGAACCTGATCGACATCGGTGCAACACTGACCGCAAATCATTTTCAGTCCGGCCAGCTGGTCGACGTCACTGGAACCACGATCGGTAAAGGTTTTGCCGGTGCTATGAAGCGTCACAACTTCGGTGGTGGCCGCGCTTCGCACGGTAACTCCGTATCGCACCGTGCACACGGTTCGACCGGTAACAACCAGGATCCGGGCCGCGTCTGGAAGGGCAAGCGCATGGCTGGTCATATGGGCCAGACGCGCGTTACGACCCAGAACCTCGAAGTCGTTTCGACCGATGAAGACCGTGGCCTCATCCTCGTGAAGGGTGCAGTTCCCGGCTCGAAGGGTTCCTGGATCATCGTCCGCGACGCCGTCAAGTCGGCTGCGAAGTAAGGGAGCCTTATCATGGAATTGAACGTCAAAACCCTCGAGGGAAAAGACGCCGGCAAGGTTTCTCTGTCGGATGAGATCTTCGGCCTCGACCCCCGCCAGGACATCCTGGCCCGTATGGTTCGCTGGCAGCTTGCAAAGAAGCAGCAGGGAACCCACAAGTCCAAGAACCGGTCGGAAGTTTCCCGCACCGGCGCGAAGATGTACAAGCAGAAGGGTACGGGCCGCGCTCGTCACCATTCGGCTCGCGCACCGCAGTTCCGCGGCGGCGGCAAGGCCCACGGCCCGGTCGTTCGCAGCCACGCACATGACCTTCCCAAGAAGGTTCGTGCGCTTGCTCTGCGTCACGCCCTGTCTGCAAAGCTGAAGGCTGAAGAACTGATCATCGTCGATCAGCTGGTCGCGTCCGAAGCAAAGACCAAGGCTCTGCTGGGCAGCTTCGCTTCGCTTGGCCTGACCAACGCTCTCGTCATCGGCGGCGCCGAACTTGATGGCAACTTCAAGCTCGCTGCTCAGAACATCCCGAATGTGGACGTTCTGCCGGTACAGGGCATCAATGTTTACGACATCCTGCGCCGTGGCAAGCTGGTGCTTTCCAAGGCTGCTGTAGAGGCTCTGGAGGAGCGGTTCAAATGACGGATCTTCGCCACTACGATGTGATCGTATCTCCTTCGATCACGGAAAAGTCGACGCTGGTATCCGAACAGAACCAGGTCGTATTCAACGTCGCCAAAAGCGCTTCCAAGCCTGAAATCAAGGCTGCCGTGGAAGCTCTCTTCGGCGTCAAAGTCACGGCTGTGAACACGCTTATCCGCAAGGGTAAGACCCGTCGTTTCCGTGGGTTCGCCGGTAAGCTGAAGGACGTCAAGAAAGCCGTCGTTACGCTCGCCGAAGGTCAATCCATCGACGTGTCCACCGGACTCTAAAGGTTAGGCCCAAGCGGGCAAAGACCCAAAAGGGAACAAGAATATGGCATTGAAAAGTTTCAATCCGACCACGCCGAGCCAGCGTCAGCTGGTTATCGTGGACCGCGCTTCGCTCTACAAGGGCAAGCCGGTAAAGGCTCTCACCCAGGGCCTCAGCTCCAAGGGTGGCCGTAACAACCAGGGCCGGATCACCGTCCGTTTCCAGGGTGGCGGTCACAAGCGGACCTACCGTCTGGTTGACTTCAAGCGTCGCAAGTTCGACGTTGAAGGCACCGTTGAACGTTTGGAATACGACCCCAACCGCACCGCGTTCATCGCGCTGGTTACGTATACCGACGGCGAACAGGCTTACATTCTCGCGCCACAGCGTCTCGCTGCCGGTGACAAGGTGATCGCCTCCGACAAGGCAGTGGACGTGAAGCCCGGCAACACCATGCCGCTTCAGTACATTCCTGTTGGTTCGATCATCCACAACGTCGAGATGAAGCCGGGCAAGGGCGGTCAGATCGCTCGCTCCGCCGGTACGTATGTCCAGCTCGTCGGCCGCGATGCCGGTATGGCCATCCTGCGTCTCAACTCGGGCGAACAGCGTCTGGTGCACGGCTCCTGCCTCGCATCGATCGGCGCTGTTTCGAACTCGGATCACGGCAACATCAACGACGGTAAAGCCGGTCGTTCGCGTTGGCGTGGCAAGCGTCCGCACGTTCGCGGCGTCGTCATGAACCCGGTCGACCACCCGCACGGTGGTGGTGAAGGTCGCACGTCGGGTGGTCGCCACCCGGTTACTCCGTGGGGTAAACCCACGAAGGGCAAGCGCACCCGTTCGAACAAGTCGACCGACAAGTTCATCATGCGCTCGCGCCATCAGCGTAAGAAGTAAGAGAGGTAGTCACTAATGGCTCGTTCAGTATGGAAAGGTCCGTTTGTTGACGGCTATCTTCTCACCAAGGCTGAGAAGGTGCGCGAGAGCGGACGTAACGAAGTAATCAAGATCTGGAGCCGTCGCTCCACGATCCTGCCGCAGTTCGTTGGTCTGACGTTCGGCGTCTACAACGGCAGCAAGCATGTGCCCGTCTCCGTCAACGAAGACATGGTCGGACACAAGTTCGGTGAATTCTCTCCGACCCGTACCTATTACGGTCACGGCGCGGACAAGAAGGCAAAGAGGAAGTAATCATGGCGAAGGCTAAGACCGAACGCCGGCTGAAGGACAATGAGGCTCAGGCCATTGCCCGTACGCTCCGCGTCAGCCCCCAGAAACTGAACCTGGTTGCCGCTCTTATCCGTGGCAAGAAGGTTGATCGCGCTCTCGCCGAGCTCGAATTCTCCCGCAAGCGCATTGCAGGCACCGTCAAGAAGACGCTCGAATCTGCAATTGCCAATGCGGAAAACAACCATGACCTCGACGTCGACGCTCTCGTCGTCGCCGAGGCCTATGTTGGCAAGTCCATCACCATGAAGCGTTTCCACGCCCGTGGCCGTGGTCGTGCTTCCCGCATTGAAAAGCCGTTCTCTCACCTCACGATCGTTGTTCGTGAAGTTGAGGAAAAAGGGGAGGCCGCATAATGGGTCAGAAAATCAATCCGATCGGCTTCCGCCTCGGCATCAACCGTACCTGGGACAGCCGCTGGTACGCTGACACCGCAGAATACGGCAAGCTTCTGCATGAAGACCTGAAGATCCGGGCTTACCTGATCAAGGAACTCAAGCAGGCCGGTATCGCCAAGGTCGTCATTGAGCGTCCGCACAAGAAGTGCCGCGTCACGATCCACTCGGCTCGTCCGGGTCTGATCATCGGCAAGAAGGGTGCAGACATCGAGAAGCTTCGCAAGAAGCTTTCCGAAATGACCAACTCCGAAACGCACCTCAACATCGTTGAAGTGCGCAAGCCGGAAATCGACGCGACGCTGGTTGCCCAGTCGATCGCTCAGCAGCTCGAGCGCCGCGTGGCTTTCCGCCGTGCGATGAAGCGTGCTGTTCAGTCCGCAATGCGTCTTGGCGCCGAAGGCATCAAGATCACCTGCGGCGGCCGTCTCGGTGGTGCAGAAATCGCTCGTACCGAATGGTACCGCGAAGGTCGCGTTCCGTTGCACACGCTGCGTGCGGACATTGACTACGGCACAGCCGAAGCTGAAACCGCATTCGGCATCTGCGGCATCAAGGTCTGGATCTTCAAGGGCGAAATCCTTGAGCACGATCCGATGGCTTCTGAGCGTCGCGGTCTCGAAGGCGACGCACAGGGCCCTGCAAGCCGTGAGCGTGGCGATCGTTCCGATCGTCGTCGCGAAAACGCTTGATTGACGCTGGCGAAAGATAAGCTCGGAGAAGTAAGAAAATGTTGCAGCCAAAGCGTACTAAGTACCGTAAGCAGTTCAAGGGACGCATCAAAGGCGTCGCCAAGGGCGGCTTTGACCTGGCATTCGGTGAATTCGGCTTGAAGTCGCAGGAACCGAACCGCGTGAATGCACGCGAGATCGAAGCGGCCCGCCGCGCGATCACGCGTTACATGAAGCGCGCAGGTCGTGTGTGGATCCGCGTATTCCCCGACGTTCCGGTTACGGCCAAGCCGACCGAAGTTCGTATGGGTAAGGGCAAGGGTTCGGTCGATTACTGGGCATGCAAGGTCAAGCCCGGTCGTATGATGTTCGAGATCGACGGTGTTACCGAGGAGATCGCCCGTGAGGCGCTTCGTCTCGGCGCTGCCAAGCTCTCGGTCAAGACGCGCTTCGTACAGCGCATCGCAGAGTAAGGAGCAAGGCACATGAAAGCCGATGAAGTTCGCGGCCTCAGCGCCGACCAGCTCAAGGACAAGCTCGCCGATCTGAAGAAGGAGCAGTTCAACCTGCGCTTCCAGAAGGCGACTGGTCAGCTGGAGAAGTCCTCGCGCATCAACGAAGTCCGCAAGGATATCGCCCGCGTTAAAACCATTGCCCGCCAGAAGGCGGCAGAAGCCAAGGCCTAAGGAAAAATAATATGCCGAAACGCATTCTGCAGGGCGTCGTTGTGTCCGACAAGAACGAGAAGACTGTCGTAGTTCGTGTTGAGCGTCGATTCGCTCACCCGCTGCTTCAGAAGACCGTTCGTCGTTCGAAGAAGTACAAGGCACACGACGAGAACAATCAGTATAAGGTCGGCGATGTCGTTTCCATCGAGGAATGCGCACCGATCTCCAAGGACAAGCGCTGGACGGTCGTATCCGCCCAGGCTTAATTTCATCAGAATCGCGCCAGGTCTCTTGAACTTGGCGCGAATTCCTGTATGAAGCACCGCAAGGACGCTCGTGAATCGAGCGTCTTTTGCTTTGATGCGCACGGAAGGTCCTTCGGGAAACCACCCTGTCACGACATTTCCGCGCAAGACGAAGATATATTCATAAGCTGGGGCAGGGGGCTCGCTCGGGAGAGTTTGCCCAACCGTTCCGGTAACAACAAGAAGGCGACCTGACATGATTCAGATGCAAACAAACCTCGACGTGGCGGATAATTCCGGCGCACGTCGTGTCATGTGCATCAAGGTGCTGGGCGGCTCGAAGCGCAAATATGCTTCTGTTGGCGACATTATTGTCGTTTCCATCAAGGAAGCTATTCCGCGCGGCCGCGTCAAGAAGGGCGACGTGATGAAGGCGGTTGTCGTTCGCACCGCCAAGGACATCCGCCGCGCTGACGGCAGCGTCATCCGTTTCGATAACAACGCAGCCGTTCTTATCGACAACAAGAAAGAGCCGATCGGCACCCGTATCTTCGGACCGGTTCCGCGTGAACTTCGCGCCAAGAACCACATGAAGATCATCTCGCTGGCTCCAGAAGTGCTGTAAGGAGCTATAGCGATGCAGAAAATTCGTAAAGGCGACAAGGTTGTCGTATTGACCGGTAAGGACAAGGGCCGTACCGGCGAAGTAATCCAGGTGATGCCGAAAGAAGACCGTGCCGTTGTGCGTGGCGTAAACATGGTGAAGCGTCACCAGCGCCAGACCCAGGCACAGGAAGCCGGCATCATCAACAAGGAAGCATCCTTGCACATCTCCAACATCGCCATCGTCGACAAGGATGGCAAGCCGACCCGCGTTGGCTTCTCTGTTGTGGATGGCAAGAAGGTCCGCGTGGCCAAGCGTTCGGGAGAAGTGATCGATGGCTGATAAGTACGAGCCGCGTCTCAAGACGGAATACGTTTCCCGTATCCGTGGCGCCATGCAGGAGAAGTTCTCCTACGCCAACGTGATGATGATCCCGAAGCTTGAAAAGATCGTGATCAACATGGGTGTTGGCGAGGCAACTGCCGACTCCAAGAAGCCCACGATTGCTGCCGCCGATCTGGCTGCAATTGCCGGCCAGAAGCCGGTCGTTACCCGCGCTCGCAACTCGATCGCTGGTTTCAAGGTTCGCGAAGGCATGCCGATCGGTGCGAAGGTTACCCTTCGTGGCGCACGCATGTACGAATTCCTTGATCGTCTGGTCAACATCGCGCTGCCGCGCGTTCGCGACTTCCGGGGCCTGAACCCGAAGAGCTTTGACGGCCGTGGCAACTTCGCCATGGGCATCAAGGAACACATTGTGTTCCCTGAGATCAACTACGATAAGGTTGATCAGATGTGGGGCATGGACATCATCGTTTGCACGACGGCGACGTCGGACGACGAAGCTCGGGCTCTGCTGACAGAGTTCAACTTCCCGTTCCGTCACTAACCGTAACGACGAGCGTAGAAAAGGAACTCCGATATGGCGAAAACAAGCGCAGTTGAAAAGAACAAGCGCCGCCGCAAGTCGGTCGCCCAGCAGGCCGCCAAGCGCGCTGCACTGAAGGCGATCGTGATGAACCAGTCCCTTCCGATCGAAGACCGGTTCAAGGCCACTCTGAAGCTCGCTTCGCTGCCGCGTGACGGCTCGAAGACGCGTATCCGCAACCGCTGCGAAGTAACGGGCCGTCCGCGCGCGTTCTATCGCAAGCTCAAGATGTCGCGTATCGCGCTTCGTGAGCTGGGCAATTCCGGCAAGGTGCCGGGCATTGTCAAGTCGAGCTGGTAAGGAGACGGGCACATGACCATGACTGATCCTTTGGGTGATATGCTCACCCGCATCCGCAATGGTGCCGCTCGCCGCAAGTCTGCGGTAAGCACGCCTGCTTCCAGCCTCCGCGCACGCGTTCTCGACGTGCTGCAGGCTGAAGGCTACATTCGCGGTTATTCCAAGGTCGATTTCGAAAACGGCAAGTCCGAATTCACGATCGAGCTGAAGTACTACGAAGGCGCGTCCGTGATCCGTGAGATCGGCCGCGTTTCCAAGCCGGGCCGCCGGGTTTATGTCTCGGTAAAGTCCATTCCGCAGGTCGCGAACGGCCTCGGCATCACCATCCTTTCGACCCCGAAGGGCGTGATGGCCGATCACCAGGCTCGCGAACAGAACGTTGGTGGCGAGGTTCTTTGCTCGGTCTTCTAAGACCCGAGCAAGGATCTCCATAACGAACAGACAGGATTGAATAATGTCTCGTATCGGTAAAAAGCCCGTTCCGGTTCCCGCAGGTGTGACGGCCAATGTCGACGGCCAGAAGGTCACTGCGAAGGGCCCGAAGGGTGAACTGTTTTTCGTCGCTAACGACGACATTCAGCTGAAGCTCGAAGATAACGGCGTTTCCGTAACGCCGGCTAACGGCACCAAGGAAGCTCGTTCGAAGTGGGGCATGTCCCGCACGATGATCGAGAACATCTTCAAGGGTGTTAAGGACGGTTACGAGCGCAAGCTCGAAATCAACGGCGTCGGTTACCGTGCCGCCATGCAGGGCAAGAACCTGCAGCTGGCTCTCGGCTTTTCCCACGACGTGGTTTACGAGCCGCCGGTCGGCATCACCATTGCCGTTCCGAAGCCGACGGAAATCATCGTTTCCGGCATCAACAAGCAGCAGGTTGGCCAGGTAGCCGCGGAAATCCGCGAATACCGCGGTCCCGAGCCCTACAAGGGTAAGGGCGTGAAGTACGCTGAAGAGCGTATTGTCCGCAAAGAAGGCAAGAAGAAGTAAGGATCACGCGAAATGGCTAGCAGGAAAGAAGCACTTGCACGTCGCGCGAGCCGTGTGCGCCGCCAGATCAAGGCGGTTGCCAACGGCCGCCCGCGCCTGTCGGTTCATCGCTCGTCGAAGAACATCTACGCCCAGATCATCGATGACGTTGCTGGCAAGACGCTTGCGTCTGCCTCCACGCTCGAAGCAGATCTGCGCGGCTCGCTCAAGACCGGCGCCGACGTTGCAGCAGCAGCTGTCGTAGGCAAGCTGGTTGCCGAGCGTGGCGTCAAGGCTGGCGTCAAGGATGTCGTATTCGATCGTGGCGCGTTCATCTATCACGGCCGCATCAAGGCCCTGGCAGACGCTGCCCGCGAAAGCGGTCTGAACTTCTGATTTTTTTCCGCCCGGACAACGATCCGGGCGGAATTTCACCGGGCCATGCGGGTCTCTTTATCGAGGCCGGTGGTCTTTTCGTTTGCCGTTCCACCCGTAAAAGAAAAAGGACAAGGACAATGGCACAGGAAAAAAGAGGTTCTCGCGACGATCGCCAGAACCGTGAAGAGCGCGATAGCGAATTCGTCGACAAGCTGGTCGCGATCAACCGCGTTGCAAAGGTTGTTAAGGGTGGCCGTCGCTTCGGCTTCGCCGCTCTCGTCGTCGTTGGCGACCAGAAGGGCCGCGTTGGCTTCGGTCACGGCAAGGCTCGCGAAGTTCCGGAAGCCATCCGTAAGGCTACCGAGAGCGCAAAGCGCGATCTGATCTTCGTTCCGCTGCGCGATGGCCGCACTCTGCATCATGACGTCAATGGCCGTCACGGCGCTGGCAAGGTTCTGCTGCGTTCGGCCAAGGCCGGTACCGGTATCATCGCCGGTGGCCCGATGCGCGCTGTTTTTGAAACGCTGGGTGTTCACGACGTTGTTGCCAAGTCGACCGGTTCTTCGAACCCGTACAACATGGTTCGCGCAACGTTCGACGCTCTGAAGCATCAGGTTCATCCGAAGGACATCGCTGCACAGCGCGGTCTCAAGTATGCGACCCTTCAGGCTCGCCGTGCCGCGTCCGGCAACGCTTCTGAAGAATAAGGAGCTGGATCATGGCCAAGAAGACTACTGAAGCCAAGAAGACTGTTACGGTCGAACAGATCGGCAGCCCTATTCGCCGCCCGGCAATCCAGCGTCAGACGCTGGTCGGTCTGGGTCTCAACAAGATGCATCGTCAGCGCACCCTGGAAGATACTCCTGCGGTTCGCGGCATGATCCGTGCGGTCCAGCATCTCGTTCGCGTCGTTGACGAGAAGTGAGACGGAGTAACCTATCATGAAACTCAATGAAATCAGAGACAACGAAGGCTCCTCCAAGGACCGTATCCGCGTAGGTCGCGGTATCGGTTCTGGCAAGGGCAAGACCGGTGGTCGCGGTGTGAAGGGTCAGAAGGCTCGTTCGGGCGTCGCCATCAACGGTTTTGAAGGCGGTCAGATGCCAATCTACCGTCGTCTGCCGAAGCGCGGTTTCAACAACATCTTCGCTTCCGAATATGTTGTCGTATCGCTCGGCCGCATTCAGACCGCCATCGACGCCAAGAAGCTTGACGCTTCCGCAACGATCGATGCTGCAGCTCTCAAGGCTGCCGGCATCATCCGTCGCGCCAAGGACGGCGTTCGCATTCTCGCCGACGGCGAGCTGAAGGCAAAGGTCGCTTTCGAAGTTGCCGGCGCTTCCAAGCCTGCAATCGAAAAGATCGAAAAGGCCGGCGGCTCGATCAAGCTTCTCGCTGTTGCAGTAGAAGCTTCCGAGTAATATATACACTTCAGACGCCCGGGGCGCATAGTCGCTCCGGGCGTTTGCGCTCCCTGGCCTATGGTGCTTTCGATCTAAATCGATTTATAGAGCATCAGGGCAATCTCTTCGCGGTGTGCTTCCTTGGCCCCGCTTGCGGCAGAAAGTGCTGCAGGGAGAGCCTCACAGTTCTTGAACTTCCGTAGGGGAGGGGATAGGACATAAAAAACAGGGTGAGGCATGATGGCGGTCGAGAGCCGCATTTGTCCGAAGCCCGGTTTTGACCAGTATCTTTTAGACCTTTCCGCATCGGCCGGTTGCGCTGGCTGGCAAGGGTCATTCGGAGAAATTTATGGCTTCAGCAGCGGAACAACTGGCTTCGAACCTGAATTTTTCGACCTTCGCTAAGGCGGAGGATCTGAAAAAGCGTCTCTGGTTTACTCTTGCCGCACTTCTCGTCTACCGTCTCGGCACCCATATTCCGCTTCCGGGCCTGAACCCCGAAGCCTATGCGCAGGCCTTCCGTGGCCAGGCCAACGGTATTCTCGGTCTTTTCAACATGTTTGCGGGTGGCGCTGTCGAGCGCATGGCGATCTTCGCCCTCGGCATCATGCCTTACATCTCCGCTTCGATCATCGTGCAGCTCATGACGTCGGTCGTGCCGTCGCTCGAAGCGTTGAAGAAGGAAGGCGAAGCCGGCCGCAAGATCATCAACCAGTACACCCGCTACGGCACGGTGCTGCTCGGCACGCTGCAGGCCTATGGTATTGCGGTCGGCCTTGAAAGCGGCAACGGCCTTGTGGTCGATCCCGGCTGGTTCTTCCGCGTTTCCACCGTCATCACGCTGCTCGGCGGCACGATGTTCCTGATGTGGCTCGGTGAGCAGATCACTTCGCGTGGTATCGGCAACGGTATTTCGCTGATCATCTTCGCGGGTATTGCCGCAGGCCTGCCCAAGGCGCTCGCCGGCACGCTGGAACTCGGCCGCACCGGTGCGCTTTCGACCCCGCTCATCCTGATGGTTGTCGTGGTCGCCATCGGTGTCATCGCTCTTATCGTCTTCGTGGAGCGCGCCCAGCGCCGTCTGCTCATTCAATATCCGAAGCGACAGGTCGGCAACCGGATGTTCCAGGGCGATACTTCGCATCTGCCGCTGAAGCTCAACACGGCCGGCGTCATTCCCGCGATCTTCGCATCTTCGCTGCTGCTTCTGCCGGCAACGGCTGCTGGTTTTGCCGGCAACACCAACCTGCCGGCCTGGGCGACTTCGATCATCGCGTCGCTGCAGCACGGACAGCCGCTGTTCATGGCGCTCTATGGCCTGCTGATCGCGTTCTTCGCGTTTTTCTATACGGCGATAGTCTTCAATCCGAAGGACACCGCAGATAACCTCAAGAAGCATGGCGGCTTCATTCCGGGCATTCGTCCGGGCGAGCGCACCGCGGAGTACATTGATTACGTCCTGACCCGTATCACCGTGGTCGGCGCGATTTATCTGGTCTTCGTGTGTATCCTTCCTGAGACACTTATCGCACGCACGGGCATTCCATTAGCCCTTGGTGGTACTTCGCTTTTGATCGTTGTCAGTGTAACTCTGGATACGGTTGCGCAGATTCAGGGCCACCTGATCGCGCAGCAATATGAAGGGCTGATCAAGAAGTCGAAGTTGCGTGGAGGAAAGAGGGGACGATGAGACTGATATTTTTGGGTCCGCCGGGTGCGGGCAAGGGAACCCAGGCCAAGCGCCTGACTGATAAGTACGGGATCCCGCAGCTTTCCACCGGTGACATGCTTCGCGCTGCGGTCAGCGCGGGCACCGAAATCGGCAAACGCGCCAAGGCCGTCATGGACGCCGGCGGGCTTGTTTCCGACGATATCGTCAATCAGATCGTTTCCGAACGCATCGAAGCACCGGACTGTGCCAAGGGCTTTATTCTGGACGGCTATCCGCGCACCGTTCCGCAGGCCAAGGCGCTTGCAGACAACATGCGCAAGAAGAATCTGGTCCTAGATGCCGTTATCGAACTCAAGGTCGACGAAGAGGCGTTGATTCGCCGAATCGAAAACCGTGTGGCTGAAACCATTGCCGCCGGCGGCACGGTTCGCTCGGATGACAATCCGGAAGCGTTCCGCAAGCGCCTGACGGAATATCGCGAGAAGACCGCGCCGCTGTCTGCCTATTACAGCGAACAGGGCGAACTCGTAACGCTTGACGGTATGGCTGACGTCGATGCTGTCACCGAGGCCATCGAGCGCGTTCTCGAGAAAGCCTCCGCCTGATCATGGAGCGGATGGGCGAGGCTGTTGTGTTCTTGCCCATATCTCGCTTCCGCATGGCGACTGATCCTTTGGATCACAAAAGAATCTTGGCGGAGCCGGTTGCTTTTTTGCGCTGATTCCGTTAAACACCGCGCCAACTCGCGACATCCCAAGCGACTGGCGCGGATTTCCCTAAGGGAAGGGAGATCCGGGTTCGGTCGTTTTGACTTGTCACGGACATCAATTTTGAACTGGCGGTCTCGGCCGCTCGAATGGAATCACCACTTGCCGGATGGCAACTGGAACCAAGGAGAAAAGACGTGGCACGTATCGCTGGCGTCAACATCCCGACTGCAAAGCGCGTTGTTATTGCGCTGACCTACATTCACGGGATTGGTCCGAAATTCGCGCAGGAAATCATGGACAAGGTCGGTCTTCCGGCTGACAAGCGCGTTCATCAGCTGACGGATGCTGAAGTTCTTCAGATCCGCGAAGCCATCGACCGCGACTACCAGGTCGAAGGCGACCTGCGTCGCGACACGTCGATGAACATCAAGCGTTTGATGGACCTCGGTTGCTACCGCGGCCTGCGTCACCGTCGTGGCCTTCCGGTCCGCGGTCAGCGCACGCACACCAACGCCCGCACCCGTAAGGGTCCGGCGAAGGCTATCGCTGGTAAGAAGAAGTAATTTTCCGGTTCTCCGGAAAGGGGAGGCTGGTGCAGTCCGCGCCAGCCTTTCTGAGTTTGGCGTGAAGCTCGGAGACGGGTCGATCGCCGGTGTAGCCGCTGGTGTTACGGCGGTGAAGAGATCAATGAAAGGTATAAAATGGCCAAGGAAGCCGCACGCGTTCGCCGTCGCGAACGTAAAAATATCACGTCGGGCGTCGCGCACGTCAACTCGACCTTCAACAACACGATGATCACCATCACCGACGCACAGGGCAATGCTATTGCCTGGTCGTCTGCTGGTGCCAAGGGCTTCAAGGGTTCGCGTAAGTCGACCCCGTTCGCTGCCCAGATCGCTGCTGAAGATTGCGCGAAGAAGGCTCAGGAACACGGCATGAAGTCGCTTGAAGTTGAAGTTTGCGGTCCGGGTTCCGGTCGTGAATCGGCACTTCGCGCTCTGCAGGCTGCCGGTTTCATGATCACCTCCATTCGCGACGTGACGCCGATCCCGCACAACGGTTGCCGTCCGCGCAAGAAGCGCCGCGTCTGACGCGACCGTGGTTCGGAAATTCCGCCTTTCCCCAGGTCAGGCGGAATTTTCGTGTATCTGGCGTGTGCGCGTCGATTTCGATCGACGGACTTGCGCTCAAGAACCCACCGATGAACCACTGAATTAGGTTCCTCTCGGTGTTTTCATGCTCGGTCCGTCACGATTGGATGGTGGCGGCGAACGGAAGGTTTAAAGATGATTCAGAAGAACTGGCAGGAACTTATCAAGCCGAACAAGGTCGAGTTCACCTCGTCCAGCCGCACCAAGGCAACGCTCGTTGCCGAGCCGCTGGAACGTGGTTTCGGCCTCACCCTCGGCAACGCGCTGCGTCGCGTTCTGTTGTCTTCTCTGCGCGGCGCCGCTGTTACGGCCGTGCAGATCGACGGTGTCCTGCACGAATTCTCCTCCATCCCCGGCGTTCGGGAAGATGTGACGGATATCGTGCTCAACATCAAGGAAATCGCCATCAAGATGGATGGTGACGATTCCAAGCGCATGGTCGTGCGCAAGCAGGGCCCAGGTGCCGTAACCGCTGGTGACATCCAGACGGTTGGCGACATCGAAATCCTGAACCCCGACCACGTGATCTGCACGCTTGATGATGGCGCTGAAATCCGCATGGAATTCACCGTCAACAACGGCAAGGGTTACGTACCGGCTGAGCGCAACCGCGCGGAAGATGCCCCGATTGGCCTCATTCCGGTGGACAGCCTCTATTCTCCGGTCAAGAAAGTGTCCTACAAGGTGGAAAACACCCGTGAAGGCCAGGTTCTCGACTATGACAAGCTGATCATGACGATCGAGACCAACGGTTCGGTTTCCGGCGAAGACGCCGTTGCCTTCGCCGCTCGTATTCTTCAGGACCAGCTCGGCGTCTTCGTCAACTTCGACGAGCCGCAGAAGGAAGCAGAAGAAGAATCGGTTACCGAACTCGCGTTCAACCCGGCGCTTCTCAAGAAGGTCGACGAGCTGGAGCTGTCGGTTCGTTCGGCTAACTGCCTGAAGAACGACAACATCGTCTATATCGGCGACCTGATCCAGAAGACCGAAGCCGAAATGCTTCGCACGCCGAACTTTGGTCGCAAGTCGCTGAACGAAATCAAGGAAGTTCTCGCTTCCATGGGTCTGCACCTCGGTATGGAAGTACCGGCATGGCCGCCTGAGAACATCGAAGATCTCGCCAAGCGTTACGAAGACCAGTACTAACAATCAAAAAGGCAGACCCTTTAAAGACTGCCTTTCCCCGTCAAACAGCAGGTAAGTCACCTGCATGTGCCAGGAAACGGCAGGTCCGGATAGGAAGCCTGCACTAAAGGAGAATAGCAATGCGCCACGGAAATTCAGGCCGCAAGCTCAATAGAACCGCCAGCCACCGCAAGGCAATGTTTGCCAACATGGCTGCTTCGCTCATCACCCATGAGCAGATCGTAACCACCCTTCCGAAGGCGAAAGAAATCCGTCCGATCGTCGAGCGTCTCGTGACCCTCGGCAAGCGCGGCGACCTGCACGCTCGTCGTCAGGCGATCTCGCAGATCAAGGATCAGGACGCCGTTCGCAAGCTGTTCGACGCGATCGCTTCGCGTTACGCAACCCGCAACGGCGGCTACCTGCGTATCATGAAGGCCGGCTTCCGCCAGGGCGACAACGCGGCTCTCGCCGTCGTTGAATTCGTCGAGCGCGACGTTGATGCCAAGGGCGCAGCCGACAAGGCTCGCGTTGCTGCGGAAGCTGCTGCTGCCGAAGCCGCATAAGTTCTGACGCCTTCAGGGCGTCGTGAGTTAAAAAGCCGGGTGAGAGATCACCCGGCTTTTTTGCGTTCAGATATCAACCGACAGAATGATTAAGGTTTGCGTCGCGGCGAAATGTTGGAGTGGGATAGTTAAATCCATACTTAGCGATGCAGCTACTCGTATCCGCCAACCATCATTAAACCCTCATCAGGCGCGATTAGGGTTGTCGAGTTTGTAAGCTGAACTTGAAAATAGCCGCCGTTGGCTGATGCTCGCTCAAAGAGCGTTTGCAGCTTCTTGTCTTCGATACAGTCCAAACTACTTACAAAATCAGCGACCCAGCGATCCATGGCGTAGTTCGCCCCCAGTACCGGCGCCTCAGCCCAAGGCGCGGATGTTGCTTTGTTTAGAGAAAGCAATCCGTTCCGACGGACCTCATCCATGAAAACGGAGTCGAGCTTGTAAATGGCGACAGCGCATTCAAACCATCTGGTATTGTAGTAGACCGTCTCACCAGCGGGGATGCCGTCCGGGATATCGCTGCGCAAACGATCAGGTGAATCTACACCACAACCGGCCAAAGCGATTATTAGGAATGCGAATATAGGGCCGCCAGTTCTATTGTTGGATTTCAGGCCCACGCGCTTAGTTGTAAAACTTGCGGGACTTGAAAATGCCTTGGAGTAATTCATCTTTCTCACTCCGGAATATGAATACGGGCCTTGATGTGTTTGAGGTGGGCGACGATGGTGAAGGTCATGATGACCAGCAGTGACCATGAACTCCATTTGCCGATATGCACGACGGACCAGGCACCGATCTGATCGGGATATTTCCAGATACCGAAGAAGGTGGAGATGTTTTCCGCCAGCCAGACAAAAAAGCCGATCAGGACGAAGGAGAGAAGCAGAGGCATCTTGCGGTCGCGATCATAGGGGCGGTAAACGACTGTTGCGCGGGAATAGAGGCCGATGGCGCAGGCGGCGATGTACCAGCGGTAATCGCCGATGAAGTGATGGGTGAAGAAGTTGGCGTAGATGGCGATACCGATCAGGGTCGCCATCCAGTAGGCGGGATAGTGGCGAATGCGCACATCCAGCAACCGCCATGCCTGAATGATGTAGCTGCCGACGGCGGCATACATGAAACCGGAAAAGAGCGGTACGCCTAGCACTTTGGTGTAGGCGAAATCCGGATAAGCCCATGACTGGATGGCGCTCGACGTCTTGAACACTTCCAGTGCGAAGCCGACGATATGGAACAGCAGGATGGCCTTGGCCTCGTCAAGCGTTTCGAGCCTGCTCCAGATCATGAAGAACTGGATGCCGAGCGCAATGATCAGCAGCACGTCATATCGGGGAATGCCGAGCACGCCGCCATGCGGCACCACGAAGATGGAGACGAAGAACAAGCCCGCGAACATGCAGGCCCGTGCCTCCTTGATGCCGAAATACAGAAACTCGACGATAAAACGCCTGATGCCCTTGAGTTCGCCCCAGGGATAGGTATCGCAGAGCAGATTGTCCAAGACGGAGAGGCGGCTTGCGGCCGGGCTTGTTGCTGTGCTCATTTCCGTCCCCGATCTCAGTTCGTTACCTTTCATACGAAAACCCGAAGGAAGCCGTATGGGCCTGCCGCGCGTATCCCCATCTTATTTAGCCCGCATCCGGTTTCTGGCGGCGGCGATGGCGGTGATCGTCTGCGGCCTTTGCCTGCGCACCTTCGGTTACGATGTGGGACTGCCGTTCGTGGCGGTAAAATATGGCGGATCAGTGCTCTGGGGTGCGATGGTTTATCTGTTGCTGGCGACCGTCTTTCCCTACCGTTGGCGTGGCTATGAGGTCCATGCCGCCATTATTGCGGCTATCCTCGTGGAACTCGTCCGGCTTGTTCATTTCCCGGCGCTGGATGGGTTTCGCGCAACGACCTCCGGCGCTTTGCTGCTCGGCCGTGTTTTTTCGCTTTGGAATATAGTCTGTTATATCGCGGGAATTGGGGCCGCCGCCATTATGGCCGGACGGGTCTGGCGCGTTTCGCCCTCTTCATCGACATGATCGAGGGCCGTACCAGCCGATAGCCGAGCAGGATCACCATCGTGCTGATATAAAACACAGGCTCCAGCGTGATCGATTTTCGCGCCAGCACGAAATGCAGCACGCCGACGATGAGCACGAGATAGACGAGTTTGTGCAGCGTGTTCCAGCGGTTGCCGAGCTTGCGGATGGACCAGCGGTTGGAGGTGAGCGCGAGGGGCAGGAGCATGGTAAGCCCCGCCATGCCGAGCATGATATAGGGCCGCTTCAGAATATCGCCGGCGATGGAGCTGATGATCAGGCCGCGGTCCAGCACCAGATAGACCGTGAAATGCGCCAGCACGTAATAAAAGGCGATCAGCCCCACCGCCCGGCGATAGGCGATGAGGTTGATGTTGAACAGGTCTCGCAGCGGCGTCACCAGAAGCCCAACGCAGAGGAAGCGTAACGCCCAGATGCCGAGCAGGTGCTCGAAATCCTTGACCGGATTGAAGCCGAGGCCACCGGTAGCGGCGAGGTAAAAATACCAGACGCCCGGACAGAGGCCGATCGCATAAAGCGACCAGATAGCCGCTGGCTGGTAACGCTTCGGCAGCGACGGAAGCGAAAAGGCGAGGGCCATGGTCAGTAATTCGCTTTCAGGTCCATGCCGGTATAGAGGCCTGCTATCTCGTCATAACCGTTGAACATCAGGGTAGGGCGGTTCTGGGTGCCGAAAAAGCCGCCTTCGCCGATGCGCTGCTCAGTCGCCTGGCTCCAGCGCGGATGGTCCACATGCGGATTGACGTTGGAGTAGAAGCCATATTCGCGGGCGTTGGAGTTTTTCCACGTCGTTTCCGGCTGTTTCTCGGTCAGCGAAATCCGGACGATGGATTTGATGCCCTTGAAACCGTATTTCCAGGGAACGACGAGCCGGATGGGCGCACCGTTCTGGTTCGGCAGCGTTTCTCCGTATAGGCCGACGGCCAGAATGGTCAGCGGGTGGCGTGCCTCATCGAGGCGCAAACCCTCGACATAGGGCCAGGACAAAGGCTGGAACAGGCCGCTCTGGCCGGGCATTTCATCCGGCCGCACCACGGTTTCGAAGGAGACGTATTTGGCGCTGCCAAGCGGCTCCACCTTGTCGAGAAGGGCAGCCAAGGGGAAACCGATCCATGGAATGACCATCGACCAGCCCTCGACACAACGCATGCGATAGGTACGCTCTTCGAGCTGATATTTCATCAGCTCTTCGATGCCGAATTCTTGCGGTTTGGAGACAAGGCCATCCACCTTCACGGTCCATGGGGTGGGCTTGAACTTGCCGGAATTTTCCTTAGGGTCGGATTTTCCGACGCCGAATTCGTAAAAATTATTGTAGCTGGTGACGGCGTCGAGCGGGGTGAGCTTTTCATCCAGCTTGTAGGCGCCTGGTTTCGCCGTAAGCGGAGCGGCAATTGCCTCGCGGCCGCCAAGCCCGATTGCCGCAAATCCTGCCGCCGTACCGAGGAAGCCGCGTCGGGACAGGTAGATATTCTTCGGCGTGATTTCTGTAGCCGCGATCAGGGGCGGACGATAGGCGGGCATTTCAACCTCCACAAAAGCCGGGTGCATCGGCGATAAATCGATTATGATAGGCTATACGGCTGCTGCACAGATATGTTTCAGCGCGTCGTGCAAAAACAACGGCCGGGCGGCGGAAATCGCGCATTTGTGATAAGTGGTCGCGTGAATTGCTGCATCGGGAAGCGGCGTACCGTACCGAACCGTACTGTTTTGCCTGAAGGTGACAGTGACAGGGCTTGCGGTTTGCGCTAGAAAAACCGCAAAATTGGGCAGGAGCTATTTTTACCGCCTTTGCGGCAATGCGCTCTTCGCCATGAGATCGAGGAAAACACCATGCCAGCCTATCGCTCAAGAACGACAACCCACGGCCGCAACATGGCGGGCGCGCGCGGCCTTTGGCGCGCCACCGGCATGAAGGACAGCGATTTCGGCAAGCCGATCATCGCTGTCGTCAATTCCTTCACGCAGTTCGTGCCGGGCCATGTGCATCTGAAGGATCTTGGCCAGCTCGTTGCCCGTGAAATCGAGGCGGCAGGCGGCGTCGCCAAGGAATTCAACACCATCGCGGTTGATGACGGCATCGCCATGGGCCATGACGGCATGCTCTATTCGCTGCCGTCGCGCGAAATCATTGCGGATTCCGTGGAATATATGGTCAATGCCCATTGCGCCGATGCGATGGTGTGCATTTCCAACTGCGACAAGATCACGCCCGGCATGCTGAATGCGGCGATGCGCCTCAACATTCCCGCCGTTTTCGTTTCCGGCGGCCCCATGGAAGCGGGCAAGGTCGTTCTGCACGGCAAGACGGTCGCGCTTGATCTGGTCGACGCCATGGTTGCGGCAGCAGATGACAAGATTTCCGACGAGGACGTGAAGGTCATCGAGCGTTCGGCCTGCCCGACCTGCGGTTCCTGCTCCGGCATGTTCACCGCCAATTCGATGAACTGTCTGACCGAGGCTCTGGGTCTGTCATTGCCCGGCAACGGTTCGACACTCGCCACCCATTCGGATCGCCGGCGGCTGTTCGTCGAGGCCGGTCACCTGATCGTTGATCTGGCGCGCCGTTATTACGAGCAGGACGACGAGACCGTTCTGCCGCGCACGATTGCCAACAAGGCGGCGTTCGAAAACGCCATGTCGCTGGATATCGCCATGGGCGGCTCCACCAATACGGTGCTGCATATTCTCGCAGCAGCCCATGAGGGCGGTGTCGATTTCGGCATGGAAGACATCGACCGTCTTTCCCGCAAGGTTCCCTGCCTTTCCAAGGTCGCGCCTGCCAAGCAGGACGTGCACATGGAAGACGTTCACCGTGCGGGTGGCATCATGCGTATTCTCGGTGAGCTGGAACGCGGCGGCCTCATCAACCGCGATACCTATACGGTGCACGAAGCGACGCTTGGCGATGCTATCGACCGCTGGGACATCACTCGCACCAACAGCGAGACGGTGCGTGAATTCTTCAAGGCTGCCCCCGGCGGCGTGCCGACACAGGTGGCTTTCAGCCAGTCCTCGCGTTGGGACGATCTGGATACCGATAGCGACAACGGCGTCATCCGCTCGGTCGAAAAGCCCTTCTCCAAGGATGGCGGTCTGGCCGTGCTTTACGGCAACATCGCGCTCGACGGCTGCATCGTGAAGACGGCAGGCGTTGACGAATCCATCCTGAAATTCACTGGCCCGGCGGTCGTTTACGAAAGCCAGGACGCAGCGGTGAAGGGCATTCTCGGCAACGAGGTCAAGGCGGGCGACGTCGTCGTCATCCGTTATGAAGGACCGAAGGGCGGCCCGGGCATGCAGGAAATGCTCTATCCGACCAGCTACCTGAAATCCAAGGGCCTCGGCAAAGCCTGCGCGCTCATCACCGACGGTCGTTTTTCGGGCGGCACTTCTGGCCTTTCCATCGGCCATGCCTCGCCGGAAGCGGCGCAGGGCGGCGCAATCGGCCTCGTGCGTCAGGGCGACCTGATCGAGATCGATATTCCGAACCGCACCATCAATCTCAGGGTAGCGGATTCGGAACTGGCCTCGCGCCGCGCTGAGCAGGAAGAGCTGGGCTGGAAGCCGGAAGCACCGCGCAAGCGCAATGTCACGACGGCGCTGAAGGCCTATGCGGCCTTTGCGTCCAGCGCGGACAAGGGCGCGGTGCGGATTCTGCCGGAGTAATTTCCGCATTTGTGGTATGCTTTAAAGCCGCCGTTGATTAACGGCGGCTTTTTTGTGCCGATCACTCTTTATCGAGCCGATAAGGTCGAAGCGGCACAACTTTTCTCCGTTGCCTGCAAAGGGCAGTTGCACGGCCGGTCGCAACAAAACCCAGCTTGTCCATCAGACGGTGCGACGCCCTGTTGTCAAATAGGGGATTGGCATGCAGGGTCTTGATGCCCATGTGCTGAAAGGCATAATCGATGACGAGGCGTCCGGCTTCTTCTCCGTAGCCCTTTCCCCAAACACGGTGATCAAGCCAAAGACCGAATTCGCCTGAAAGGCCGATGAGACCGACCAGCCTGCCGTCATCCACCGCCCATACCGGGAGCCGGCGCTCAGCAATGCGCCTGATCAGACGCCGTGCATCATCGGGTTCGAAAGGGTAGGTCGTGCGCAGCAGATTGCGCAATATGAGCGGGTCGTTCGTCAGCCGGGCGAGCGGCGGCGAGTCCGTCATCTTAAAAGGTCGGAGGACAAGGCGTGATGATTTTAAGTGCGGCATCGTTTCCCGTCTTTTGCATTTGTGGCAGGATGATAGTCCTCAAGATCAGAAACTGATTCAAGCGCTTCGCATCTCGATTCCGGAATGCATGGCAACGCCTTGTTTTCATGAAGGTTCCGGAGGGCTATCAAGTTGCGGTATGAAAATCCGGTACTTGAAATGCGGTCACATTGGAGTGATTGGCGGAGTTGCCTCTTTTCATCGCCGTATGGCTTACTAGCTCAGTGACATGAAAAGACGAACCGCACTCGCCCTCATTGCGTCCCTGCCTTTTGCTGAACTTGCCCGCGCGCAAAGCTCCAGCAATGGCATCCGTTTTGATCCGTTACTGAGGGAGGCGGACGCGCTTTCCAGCCTCAGGACGGTCCTAGTCAGCATTGACGGCGAGGAGGTCGCAAGCCGCGCCTATCATGGGGCCAGCGTGAATGGCTCCACCAATATCAAGTCGGCCTCGAAATCGATCATTTCGGCGCTGGTCGGCATGGCGATTGATCGCAAGATCATCGAGAGTGCAGACCAGCCGATTTCGACAGTTCTGCGCGGCGATTTTCCGCCAAGTCCCGATCCCCGGCTGGAACGGATCACCATCGGCAACCTGTTGTCCATGCAGTCAGGTCTGGAGCGCATGTCCGGGCCGAATTACGGCCGCTGGGTCGCCAGCCGCAACTGGGTTCGGATGGCGCTGGGTTCCGGTTTTGCCGGAGAACCGGGCGGCGGCATGCTTTATTCCACCGCCTCCACCCATCTGCTCTCGGCGATATTGACCAGGGCCTCCGGCCGTTCGACGCTTGCTCTGGCACGTGACTGGTTTCGTCCGCTCAAGGGATTTGCGATCGGCGGCTGGGAGCGTGATCCGCAGGGTGTCTATCTCGGCGGTAACCAGATGGCGATGACGGCGCGGTCACTGCTGGCCTTCGGCGAGCTTTATCGGCGTGGCGGGACGACACCGGAGGGCGAGCGACTGATTTCGCAAGGCTGGATCAACCAGTCCTGGCAGCAGCGCACCAATTCGGTCTTTAACGGCGACGGATATGGCTATTGCTGGTTCATCAAGGAGATGGCGGGCGAAACGGTCTATTACGCCTGGGGTTATGGCGGGCAGATGCTCTATATCGTTCCCGCGAGGCGGCTATCCGTCGTGATGACCTCTCGTGAGGATGCACCTTCCGCCAGAACCGGTTATCGCGATCAGTTGCATGGCCTCATGGAAGTCATCATCCGTGCGGTGTAAGGGCAGGCGATAATGGTCAGAGCGGCCTGTTGATGCTCTGGAACGCCTCTCCGAGACGTTTCATGCGCTCCTCATAGGCGGCTGTCAGGCAGGCAACGTCGGCTGAACACTCCTGACGTTTCTTCAGCCATTTGCTCTGTTCGTCGCGCAGCGTGTCGCGTGCACCCATGGCCATCAGCTGGGTGAGGATGTCGAAGGTGGTGGCCATCTTCACATCCTGATCGTTGAGGGCACGGTTGTCGCAGATCGCCTTTTCATCTGCGGCCAGATCGGTCTTTGCGCAGTCGAAGCTTGCAGCAGCGGCCGGCGAAACGAGGGAGGAGGCGAGGAGCAGGCCGCAGGCGAGGAGGGGCTTTTTCAAATCCATGACGTGTCTCTTTGAGAAATGCTGTTGCGGATGAAACCGGAAAGGCGGCTTGCTGGTTCCATTTCGCTGTTGCCATGATTTGGGAAAAGGCGCGACTTGGGAAAAGGATAGCCATCATCTTGCCGCTCTTTGCTTTACAGGCTTTGGCGTTATAACTCCATCATATTGATGACGATGAGGAATCACATGCGAAGCGTGTTGAAGTATCTGTCCACCGGCTTTCTCGCCGCGCTCATTCTCCTGCCCGTGGGCGCTGGCGCACAGGACAACAGGACCGTGCCCTCAAGCCACACGGAAATGCAGCTTTCCTTTGCGCCGCTGGTCAAGCGCACCGCAGGCGCTGTCGTGAATGTCTATGCCGAGCGCGTCGTGCAGCGGCGTCTGTCGCCCTTTGCCGGCGATCCTTTCTTCGAGCAGTTCTTCGGCCAGCAGATGCCGAACCGCACGGAAAAACAGTCGTCGCTTGGCTCCGGCGTGATTGTGACCGCCGGCGGCCTCGTGGTGACCAACAATCACGTCATCGACGGTGCTGATGACATCAAGGTGGCGCTGGCGGATGGGCGTGAGTTCTCCTCCAAGGTGCTGCTGAAAGATGACCGGGTCGATCTCGCCGTTCTGCAGATCGATGCGAAAGAACAGTTCCCGGTGCTGTCGCTTGGCAATTCCGATGCGATTGAAGTTGGTGATCTGGTGCTTGCCATCGGCAACCCCTTCGGTGTCGGCCAGACGGTGACGAGCGGCATTGTCTCGGGTCTCGCCCGCAACCAGGTAACGCAGGGTGATTTCGGCTTCTTCATCCAGACCGACGCCTCCATCAACCCCGGCAATTCCGGCGGCGCGCTGATGAACATGGCGGGTGAGCTGATCGGCATCAATACGGCGATCTTCTCCAAGGGCGGCGGATCGAACGGTATCGGTTTCGCCATCCCCGCCAATCTCGTCCGGGTTTTCGTCGCTGCTGCTGAACGCGGTGACGCGAGCTTCGAGCGTCCCTATATCGGCGCCACCTTCGATCCCGTGACATCAGACGTTGCTGAAGCGCTTGGCCTGCACCGGGCCCGCGGCGCGCTTGTCGTCAGCGTCGTCAAGGGTGGACCGGCCGAAAAGGCGGGCATCGAGCCCGGCGAGGTCGTTACCGCCGTCAATGGCTTCGAGGTGGAGCATCCGGATGCGCTGGGATATCGCGTGACCACCGCCGGTATCGGCAAATCCGCCGAACTAACGGTGGTGGAAAAGGGCAAAGAGAAGAAAGTTACGATTGCGCTCGACACCGCGCCGGAAACCGCGCCGCGTGATGAGCGCCTGATCGAGGGCCGCAATCCCTTTGCCGGCGCGACAGTCGCCAATCTCTCGCCGAAGCTTGCCGATGAATTGCGGATGCCGTCACAGGTGACGGGTGTTGTGATCACCGATGTGAAGCGCGGTTCGCCGGCCTATCGTGTCGGTTTCCAGCCGAAGGATGTGATCCTGTCGCTGAACGGTGCAGACATCGCCTCCACCGCTGCGGTCGAAAAGGCGCTGGATGACAATCCCGGCTTCTGGCGCGTGGAAATCCTGCGTGACGGGCAACGCATTCGGCAGTTCCTGCGATGAGCGACGATCTTTTCGCCCCGCAAGTGCCCGTGGAGGTCGCCAACCGGCGGCCTCTTGCCGATCGCCTGCGTCCGAAGACGCTGGCGGAGGTGACCGGGCAGCCGCATCTGACGGGCGAGGAGGGCGTTCTGCGCCGCATGATCGATAGCGGGTCGTTGGGATCGATGATCTTCTGGGGCCCGCCCGGCACCGGCAAGACCACCGTTGCGCGGCTGCTTTCCGGCGAGGCGGGGTTGGCCTTTGAGCAGATTTCGGCGATCTTTTCCGGTGTCGCCGATCTCAAGAAGGTTTTCGAGGCAGCGCGCACACGTCGGATGAATGGCCGGCAGACGCTGCTTTTCGTTGACGAAATCCATCGTTTCAACCGCGCCCAGCAGGACAGTTTCCTGCCGGTGATGGAAGACGGCACCATCATTCTGGTGGGCGCCACCACCGAAAACCCGTCCTTTGAGCTGAATGCCGCTCTGTTGTCGCGTGCGCGCGTGCTGACGTTCGGCTCGCATGACGAGGAGAGCCTGAGCGAATTATTAAAACGCGCCGAGGAGGCGGAGGGCAAGCCCCTGCCGCTCACCGAGGATGCGCGTGCAAGCCTCATCCGGATGGCCGATGGCGATGGCCGCGCCGTGCTGACGCTTGCCGAAGAGGTCTGGCGCGCGGCGCGCAAGGATGAGACCTTCGATACCGCGGGGCTGACGCGCATCGTGCAGCGTCGCGCCCCGGTTTATGACAAAAGCCAGGACGGCCACTATAATCTCATTTCGGCGCTGCATAAGTCCGTGCGGGGTTCGGACCCGGATGCGGCGCTTTATTATCTCGCCCGCATGTTCGATGCCGGCGAAGACCCGCTCTATCTCGGGCGGCGGCTGGTGCGCATGGCGGTTGAGGATATCGGCCTTGCCGATCCGCAGGCGCTCGTCGTCTGCAATGCCGCCAAGGACGCCTATGATTATCTGGGCTCACCGGAAGGCGAGCTCGCATTGGCTCAGGCTTGCGTCTATCTCGCCACCGCGCCGAAATCGAACGCCGTCTATACGGCTTTCAAGTCGGCGATGCGGGCGGCCAAGGAAAACGGCTCGCTGGTGCCGCCGAAACATATTCTGAACGCGCCGACCAAGCTCATGAAGGGCGAAGGTTACGGCGATGGCTATCGCTACGACCATGACGAGCCGGATGCCTTTTCCGGGCAGGATTATTTCCCGGAGAAAATGGGGCGCACGACCTTTTACGATCCGCCGGACCGGGGTTTCGAAAGGGAAATCCGCAAGCGTCTGGACTGGTGGGCGAAGCTGCGCCGCGAGCGGGGATCGCGTTAGGTTTTTGCGCGGTTTGAGCCGAAACCGTATGGCGGTCGATCTTGAGAAAAAGATTCAGGCCGTTGGCAAAAAGAGTCGCAAAACCGCGGCAACTCACTGTTTTTAAAGAAGATCAGGATGCTTTGCGATGTGGTGCTGCCTGCGGCTGCGCGGGCAGCATCTTGACCGAGGATTCGGCGAGGCCGCTATGGCCTTCGGCGTCGATGACCAGATGCCAGTGTAACGTCTCTGGAATGGCGAGGCGGATCGGCGATTTTTTCGCGACGCCGCCGAGATATTTGAAGTCGAGCAATTCGGTAAAACGCTGGAAATTCGCCCCCGTCATCAGCCGGACATTGTTGACGGCCGACAGGGATACTTCAATGACCGTGCCGGCCCGAAGTTCCTTCAGGTCATAATGCGTATAGCGAAAATTGGGCCGTGCCATCGCGCGCCTCCCTGCAGTGTAATTTCGGTCAAGGAGGATAGGGGTGGCAGGGTTAACGCTGTCTTTAAATGCCGCCGGCCGGTTTGAAAATTCACGCTTTTTGTACCGGTTTGGAATGGCGGTGCGAATTAATGTGAGCATATAAGAATAATACCAACGTATAATATGTGTATTTAATAATAATAAATTTTTTGCCTTTAACATCGGCTGGTCGAAGTGCATCAGCGACGTTGAGGGGGAACATGAAAAACGTAACAATATCTATGCGCCTGTATGCGCTCGTCGCATTGTTTCTGGCAATACTGGCCGCGGCTCTCACATTCAGCCTGTTTGAAAGCTACCACGAAATGGAGCGCGAACGGAAAGCCGGGCTTGCGGCAATGAACGAAACCGCTGTTGCCATTCTCGATCAATATTACCGGCTGGAGCAGGGCGGAAGCCTGACGCGGGAGGCGGCGCAACAGCAGGCCAAGACGACCATTGCGGCAATGCGCTACGGCAATGGCAGCGGCTATTTCTGGATCAACGACATGCATCCGAAAATGGTGATGCATCCGATCAAGCCCGAGATGAACGGCACGGACCTTACCGCCAACAAGGACCCGAACGGCAAGGCGCTGTTCGTCGAGTTCGTGAACACGGTCAAGGCAGGCGGCAAGGGCTTTGTCGATTATTACTGGCCGAAGCCCGGTGCGCCGGAACCGGTCGAGAAATTCTCCCATGTCGCCGGTTTCGCCCCCTGGGGATGGATTGTCGGCACCGGTGTTTATGTTGACGATCTTGAAGCGGTGTTCTGGCGCGACGTCTATTTTAATGGCGGTCTTTGTGTCGTGGCCGGCCTTCTGGTTGTCGGCGTGGCCGCAGCCGTCGTGCGCAGCGTGACCCGGCCGATCGATCTCATCCGCCAGAGCATGCGGCGCATCGCCGATGGTGACGGCGCGGCGGATATCCAGTTCGCCGACCGTCGCAATGAAATCGGCGCGATTGCCAAGACGCTGCTGGTACTGCGCGACAGCGTCAATGAGCGCAGCGCGCTGCAGGCCCGCGAGGCCGACCAGCAACGGGCGCTGGAAGAAGCGCGGCACGGCAACGAGATGGTGCTTCGTTCCGCATCCGAGCGGCAGGCCCATGCCATGGAGCAACTGGGCAATGCGCTCGAAGCGCTTGCCAATGGCGATCTGACCGTTTCGCTTACCGATATCGGCACGGACTATGAAAAGCTGCGCATGGACTTCAACCGTGCCGTCGGCGCATTGCACGGTGCGATCGAGGCCATTGCCAGGACCGGCCATGTCGTCAATGACAGTGCCTCTGATATCAGCGGCGCGACCGGCAATCTTTCCCGCCGGACCGAACAGCAGGCGGCGGCGCTGGAGGAGACGGCAGCCGCTCTCGACGAAATCACCGCCACGGTGCGCACCGCTTCCGAGCGGGCCAACGAGGCCCGGCAGATGGTGCAGGACACGAAAACCAGCGCCGGCCGCTCGGGCGAGATCGTGCGTAATGCCGTCGACGCCATGGGCCGCATCGAGGACTCTTCCAAGCGCATCGGGCAGATCATCTCTGTTATCGACGAGATCGCTTTCCAGACCAATCTTCTGGCGCTGAATGCCGGTGTGGAAGCGGCGCGTGCGGGCGAGGCCGGGCGTGGTTTTGCCGTGGTGGCGCAGGAAGTTCGCGAACTGGCGCAACGTTCTGCCAATGCAGCCAAGGAGATCAAGACCCTCATCAACCGTTCGGCGGAGGAGGTCGGCGGCGGCGTCGCACTCGTGCGCTCGACAGGTGATGCGCTGGAGGAGATCTTGGCGCTGGTCAACCGTGTCGATGGCCATGTCAACTCCATCGCCACGGCCGCGCGCGAACAGGCGACCGGCCTGCAGGAGATCAACACCTCCGTCAACCACATGGACCAGATGACCCAGCAGAACGCCGCCATGGTGGAAGAAACGACGGCGGCCAGCCAGACGCTCGCCGAGGAAAGCCGCCAGCTGCGCTCGCTGCTGTCGCGTTTCGAACTTGGAAATGGGGTTGCGCGCGAGGTTTCACGGGCCGCGTGACATATGCGTTTGGGTAAAGTGGAGGGCGCGGCCATGGCTGCGCCCTTAGATGAATGAGAAGCTTTTCCAGCACTCGACGTCATCCTCGGGCTTGACCCGAGGATTCATTCCTCGTGCGGCTCTTGATCCTCGGGTCAAGCCCGAGGATGTCGGAGGAGAGGTTTCAGCGTTTATGTCGTGACCTTCGACGCGATTTCGGTCGTGCCTTCTTCATTTGCAGCGTCATGCAACAACCAGGTTCGTTATTTCCCGTAACCAATAAGGTTTCGTTTACCTCATTTCTTTAAAATTTATCCTGTATTGCCGCGAATAGCGGCCGCTGAAGGTACAGGTTCTCGTATGGCGTATGTTTCCCTTCCGCGTCGTCTTGTGACGTTGCTGATGATTTCCACGGTCATGGTGTCGTGTTCGGCGGAGGGCCTCGTGCCACCGGCGGAAGTGGACGGCACCACGCGCGTCAGCGCTATCCGCTCCTCGCGGCAGCAGGGTTACAGCGCGCCGGCGGGTGCCGTGTATCAGGCGGAGCGGGTCGGGCAGGGCGGTGACTATCCCGCGGCCGTTTCTCAGCCAATGCCGGAACCTTACGCCTCGCAGGATCCCCTGCTGCAATCGCCGCAGGGCGGGCAGGGTTATTCGACACTCGATTCCCAACATCAGGCGCGCATGGCGGCCAGCGGACATACCACTGTGCCGGCGCAGACCATGCAGAGCCAGACCATGCCCGCGCAGCAGATGACCGGCAACCAGATTGCTGAAGGCGAAGGCGGCGTGAACATGGATTCCATGCTGGGTGTGGAGCCGGTCCGCGGACTTGCCGAAGAACAGGATGCGGAGATTGCCGAGGGTGCTTCCGCGCAGCCGGTGGTGGATGGCATCGGCACGGATAATCCCATGGCCGTGCCTCCGGCTCGTCAGCCGCAACGGGCCAGCCAATCGCGGCTCATCCCGCCGCCGCCGCTCGGCTCCTCCTCGCGCCGCCAGCCGGTGGAGGAAGTCGCCATGCTCATGCCTGATAATCCGATGGCGGGCGGCGGGCCGCAAAGCAACCGCTCGATGCCACCAGGCGTCATGCCATCTTCCGAAGTTGCCTGCCGCTCCGAACTGCGCCGCCTCGGCGTTGCTTTCCGGGACGTTGCGCGCATTGCCGATGGTCCGACCTGCGGTATCGATTATCCGATCGAACTCAGCGGTCTCGCCAGCGGCGTCGCCATCCGCCCGGCCGTGAAGCTCAATTGCCAGGTCACGCTTGCCTTTGCCAAATGGGTGAAGTTCGAACTCGTGCCATCCTCGCGCTTCCGTTATCTCTCCGGCGTTGGTCGCATCACGCCGATGGGCGGCTATTCCTGCCGCAAGATGAATTCGCGTTCCAGCAATCCCTGGTCGGAACATGCGCGCGGTAACGCCATCGACATCGGCACCATCACGCTGAAGAACGGCAAGGAAATCGACGTGCGCAGCAAGAGCTTCTTCGCCTTCCGCGAAAAGGCGCTGCTGAAGGCGGTGAGGTCCGACAGCTGCAAATATTTCTCGACCGTTCTCGGACCGGGCAGCGATCCCAACCACTGGAACCATTTTCACTTCGACCTGCGCACGCGCAAGTCAGGTTACAGGCATTGTGACTAGGAGACGCGAAAGGCGTGATTGGGCGGGGCGATAGTCGGGCGGCGTTTTAGACGCTCGCTATAATGCGTCATGTTTGCAACTTCCGTCATTCCGGCCTTGAACCGGAATCCAGCCAGCTGAAGTCCTTGAGCTGAAAGGAGCCTTGCCGTCGCGCCGACGCGCGTCGGCTGGATTCCGGCTCAAGGCCGGAATGACGGAAGTGTGGATTCACTTTCCGGAATTCCAACTCTTCTGTCACATTCCCACAAAAAAAGACCGGCCCGAAGGCCGGTTGAAGAAGACAGCCTTATCGGGGGGATATCGGCGTCTTTGCAAGGGCATGCAATGGGAAAACGATCCCATGGAGTGGTCCATTCGGCGCGGATATGCGGCAAAAGACATCGCGCCGTACTGACCTGCGGCCAACATGGCTTGCCGCGCTCTTCTGATACGCTATGAGGGTCACATGTTTGTGACAACGGCCTTCGGGAGCCTGCCTTTATGCCCCCTGTTTCAGAGCTGATGGTCTTTGCGGCGGCGCTTGCGGTAGCGGGTGTGGTCGCCGGTCTTCTGGCCGGCCTGTTCGGCATCGGCGGCGGCGCGGTGCTGGTGCCCGTCTTCTACCAGGTCTTCGGGCTTCTGGATGTGCCGGAGGCGGTGCGCATGCATCTCTCGCTCGGCACCTCGCTTGCCATCATCGTGCCCACCTCCATCCGTTCGTTTCTCACGCATCGTCAGAAAGGCGCTGTTGATATCGATCTGCTGAAGGGCTGGATCGTTGCCGTACCGCTCGGCACCATCCTCGCATCCGTGGTTGCCGCCTATGCCTCCAGCGTTGCACTGCGGCTGATCTTCGCTTTCATCGCGCTCGCGCTCGCCTTCCGGATGATCTTCAACCGGGCGAGCTGGCATCTCGGTTCCGACCTGCCGCAAAACCCGGGCCGCTTTCTTGTTGGCACCGGCATCGGGCTCTTTTCCGGCCTGATGGGCGTGGGCGGCGGGGTGATGAACAACACCTTCATGACGCTCTATGGACGCACGATCCATCAGGCGGTGGCCACCTCTTCCGGTGTCGGCGTGCTGATTTCGCTGCCGGGTCTTCTGGGCTACATCTGGGCCGGCTGGGGGCATTCGGGCTTGCCGCCGTTTTCCACCGGCTTCATCAACTGGATCGCCGTGGTGCTGCTGATCCCCATCACGCTTGTCGTTGCGCCCTATGGCGCTCGGCTCGCCCATGCGCTCAGCAAGAAGCAGCTGGAGCGGGCCTTCGGGGTGTTTCTGGTCTTCGTCGCAGCGCAGTTTTTCTATAGCGTCTACGGCTGATTTTCCGTCTCTGCCGAACGCAGTGTTCGGTCCGCTGGGGTGGCATTTGCAACCTCTGCGGTCTATATGGCGTTCATCTTACTCGGTTTTTCGAAAGAATTCGCCATGAATGCCATTGTTTCGATACGGAATCTGACAAAATCCTACGCAAACGGCTTTCAGGCGCTCAAAGGTGTCAGCCTCGATATCAGGGAGGGTGAAATCCTTGCCCTTCTCGGCCCGAACGGCGCCGGCAAGACGACGCTGATCTCGATTGTCTGCGGCCTCGTCAATCCGGGTGAAGGTTCGGTGCTTGTCGGCGGGCATGATGTGGTGAAGGATTTTCGCCAGACCCGCGCCCTGATCGGCCTCGTGCCGCAGGAACTGACGACCGACCAGTTCGAGACGGTGTGGAACACCGTCAGCTTCTCGCGCGGCCTGCACGGGCAGAAGAAGAACCCGGAACTGATCGAGCGCATCCTGAAATCCCTGTCGCTCTGGAACAAGAAGGACAACATGCTGCGCGAGCTTTCCGGCGGCATGAAGCGCCGTGTGCTGATCGCCAAGGCGCTGGCGCATGAGCCGAAGGTTCTGTTCCTCGACGAGCCGACCGCCGGCGTTGATGTGGCGCTCCGCCGTGACATGTGGAACGTCGTGTCCGAGCTGCGGGCCAAGGGTGTCACCATCATCCTCACCACGCATTACATCGAGGAGGCGGAAGAAATCGCCGACCGGGTGGGCGTCATCAATGGCGGCGAATTGCTGCTGGTGGAAGAAAAGACGGCGCTGATGAAGAAACTCGGCCGCAAGCAGCTTTTCCTAGAACTCGCCCAGCCGGTGGAGCAATTGCCCGAAAGCCTCGCGTCCTTCGGTCTGACGCTTTCTGAAGACGGTTGCACCGTCACCTATGAAATCGAGGATAATGGCGAGCAGGGCCGTATTGCCGATGTTCTGAGCGCCCTTTCCGCCGCCAACATCCATTTCAAGGATATTTCAACGCGACAGAGCTCGCTTGAGGATATCTTCGTTTCGCTGGTGGGAGGCCAGAAATGAATTTCGAAGCCATCAAGGCCATCTATCTGTTCGAAATGGCACGCACGCGGCGCACCCTGCTGCAGAGCGTGGTCTCGCCAGTCATCTCCACCTCGCTTTATTTCATCGTCTTCGGAACCGCGATCGGTTCGCGGATTCAGGAGGTTGGCGGGGTTTCCTACGGCGCGTTCATAACGCCCGGCCTCATCATGCTGACGCTGCTGACGCAATGTATCGGCAACGGCTCCTTCGGCATTTATTTTCCGAAATTCACCGGCACGGTCTATGAGATATTGTCCGCGCCCGTATCGATGACGGAAATTGTCGCCGGCTATGTCGGGGCGGCGGCGACCAAGGGCCTGATGATCGGGACGATCATCCTGATAACAGCCACCTTCTTCGTGGATATCACCATCGCTCATCCGTTCATGATGGTGCTGTTCTTCGTGCTAACGGCTGTCAGTTTCAGCCTGTTCGGCTTCATCATCGGCATATGGGCGACGAATTTCGAGCAGCTGAACCTCATCCCCATGCTGGTGGTGCCGCCTTTGACCTTCCTTGGCGGCAGCTTCTATTCCATCGACATGCTGCCGCCCTTCTGGCAGACGGTCAGCCACTTCAATCCGGTGCTTTATCTCATCAGCGGTTTCCGCTGGAGCTTCTATGAGATCGCCGACGTCAATCCGATCATCAGTCTGGCGATGATCACGCTGTTTCTGGCGCTCTGCCTCGGTGTTGTCAGCTGGATGTTCAAGACGGGGTATCGGTTGCGGAACTGATCGGAAAAGCTTTTTTTAAAATTTAACGCCCGGTTTGCACCGGGCGTTTTCGTATTCACAACAAAGAAGCGCAGATCAGGCGACCTGCTTCTGCACCACGTCCTCGACAACCTCGCCCTTGAGGTAAGAAACGAGATCCTTGATCGTCACGACGAGCAGGCCGTGGCGTTCGGCAAAGACTTCGAGCTGGGGCAGGCGGGCCATGGTGCCGTCGTCATTGGCGACTTCGCAGATGGTGCCGCAGGGGAATTTGCCCGCAAGACGGCAAAGATCGACGGCCGCTTCGGTATGACCGGTGCGGCCGAGAACGCCTTGCGGGTTGGCGCGCAGCGGGAAGATATGGCCGGGGCGGGCGAAGTCTTCGGGGCGTGAATCCTCCGATACCAGCGCGCGCACGGTCTTTGCCCGGTCGGCGGCGGAAATGCCTGTCGTGGTGCCCGGAATATAGTCCACCGAGACGGTGAACGCTGTCTTGAGGGATTCGGTATTGCGCGACACCATCAAGGGAATGTCGAGGGCATCCAGTCGCTCGCCCGGCATGGCGACGCAGATCAGCCCGCGCGCATGGTTCATCATGAAGGCGATCTGCTGCGGGGTAATGCTGTCGGAGGCGGCGATGACATCGCCTTCGTTTTCGCGGTCTTCGTCGTCAACGACAATCACCATCTCGCCACGGGAAATGGCTTCGATGGCGTCTTCAATTCTAGCAATGGTCATTTTCTTTCAAGCCTTTCAAGGGTTATGCCGTTTTGCGGCATTTTCGCGCTTCAAGAAGCGCCAAATATCCCTTGGGCGAACAATGCAATGCGAAGCCAGCTTACGCGCCAGCGTCCTATGCCTTGTCCTCTTCCATCCGGACTATACCGTCGGCTCCGGCCTCTCACCGGATCTGCTGACCTTCCGGCTTTGGAGACCGGAAGCGCTCGCGGGCTCCGGGAAAAATCCCGATACCGCCGGTGGGGAATTGCACCCCGCCCTGAGAACAAGGCCAACATAAATTATCAAATGGGAAGGAATCAAGGGGCAATGGTCCGTCCGTGGCCCCTATGCGCGAAAAGAATATCCCCGTTGCGGTCGCATTGGGGTATTTCCTTTCCGGGGCCAATGGCTCGGGAAAACCGCAGAATGAACCGCAAAGGGCAGGGGGTTACCGGTCGCGCAGCCGCAGTTCATCGGTCTGCATCTGCAGCGAACCGAGCGTCGACAGGAAGCTCATGCCGAGCAGGCTCTGGCCCAATTGGCCATCCTGGGCGACGAGGGCCGGGATGTTGCGCCGCACGATCGGGCCAATGCTGATTTCCGACAGGGTGACGGGAGCTGCCGCCGTGCGGCCATTCGCAGTCATGACCGGTACGGTATAGCGGAGGTTTGTGGTGTCGATGCCGATTGCGGCGGCATCCGCATTGGCGAGCACCACCGAGCTTGCGCCGGTATCGACCAGCATGTGGATCGTCTTGCCTTCGAGACCGACATTCGCCTCGAAATGGCCGCTCATCGATTTATGCAGCACGATTTCCTGCTCACCGCCCGATGTGGTGACCACTACGGCGCGGCCGGGTATGAGGCCGCCCAGCAGTCGATCGCCGAAGGTTTGCAGATCGTAGCGATAGAGATAAAGCGAGACGAGGCCGAGAATGATGACAAGCCAGACGGCGAGCTGGCGGATGACGGTGCCGAAACTGCCGCGGCTTCCGGCCAATATGCCGGCGGACAGGAGAGCGGCAATGGGCAGAAGATAGAGAACATGGGCGAATTGATCATTATCGATGCCGAGTGTTCGCCCACCGTCATGATTGATGAGCAGCAGGCCAAGGCCGACGGCCAGCAGAAGGAGAACGATGGTCAGCCTGTTCATGCGGTATGCGTCTCCTTGGCGGTCTTGGGCAGGTTTGCCAGTCTTTGCGGCAGCAACCGCATGATCTCGCGGCGCTTCTCGTCGCTATACCCTGCCCAGCCGCCAATTTCATCCAGCATTCGCCCACAGCCGATGCAGAGGCTGCTGGTTTCATCGAGGCGACAGATGTGGATGCAGGGTGTTTCCATGATGATTTATATCAGGCCGTCATGCTGCAAGGGCAAGGGCGACAAGAATCACGATCTCCGTGATCTGCTGGCAGGCGCCGATGGTGTCGCCGGTATGGCCGCCGATCTTCCTGTCGCAGAGCCTGCCGAAAAGCATGGCCGCCAGAAAGGCTGCCGCCAGCACAAGGGCAATCGACAGGAGCGGCAGGGCGTGCAGCGTAAATAGTATGAAAAGCAGCAACCCGATCAAAAGCGCGATGTTGCGCTCGCTTGTGCCCGGCTGACCGGCGCTGGCGGCGATGCCGGAGGTTTTGGCGGCGGGCAGGGACTGCCAGTGCCAAACCATCAGGGCGCGGCTCATGACAAGCACAGCGATCAGGGCGGCGGCGGCGGTTTTTGCCGGCAGCGTCTCAATGAGCGAGGCGAGCGCGGTGGCGCGAAGCGCAAAGGACAGGATCATGGCGATGGCGCCATAGCTGCCGATGCGGCTGTCCTTCATGATCTCAAGCATTCGCGCCTTGTCCTTGCCGCTGCCGAAACCGTCGGCCATGTCGGCCAGGCCGTCTTCGTGCAGCGCCCCTGTCACGAGCGCCGTCAAGCCGATGACAAGCCAGCCGGTGAGCTGGGGAGAGGCGTCGAAGGCCGCAAAAACCACAACGAGGAAAGCGGCGGGCAGGGCGATCAGCAGACCGGCGGCGGGAAAGGCGCGGGCAGTGCGGCGCATCGACACACTGTCGGCATCATCAAAAAAACGCGAGGGAACGGGCAGGCGGCTCAGAAAGGCGAGGGAATGCATGACATCTGTTATAAAATCCCCGGCCTTCATGCTCTCTCCGTTGCAGTTGCTGCATTTCCGGTTGTTCCGCGGCGCATCCGCGATTATGAGAGGCGCAACAAAGACCGATTTGCCGGAAAACACAAGTTCCGGACGCATGAGCCGATGCGACAGCCAACCCGACGACGAGAAAGACAGATATCATGAGCATGAGCGGATTGCCCTTCGACGATTTCCGCGCGCTGCTGCGCGAGCTTCCCGGCCCGGACACGCACGCGCTTGTGGCGGCCAAGGAGCGCAATGCGCAGCTGACCAAGCCTGCCGGTTCGCTCGGACGTCTCGAAGAAATCGCCATGTGGCTGGCTGCCTGGTCCGGCCGTTCTCCGGCCGTCACCCGTCCGCTGGTGGCGATCTTCGCCGGCAATCACGGTGTTACCCGGCACGGCGTTACGCCTTATCCGACATCCGTGACCCAGCAGATGGTGGAAAATTTCGCGGCAGGCGGTGCGGCGATCAACCAGATCTGTGTCGCCAATGATCTTGGCCTGAAAATCTTCGATCTGGCGCTCGATTACCCGACCGGCGACATTACCTGCGAACCTGCGCTCTCGGAGCGCGACTGCGCCGCGACCATGGCCTTCGGTATGGAGGCGATTGCCGGCGGCACCGATCTTCTCTGCGTCGGCGAAATGGGCATCGGCAACACCACCATTGCGGCGGCGATCAATCTCGCGCTTTATGGCGGCACGGCAGAAGAGTGGACCGGTCCGGGCACCGGCTCGGAAGGTGAGGTCATGGCCCGCAAGATCGCGGCGGTGAAAGCTGCCGTGGAATTCCACAAGGACCACCTGTCCGATCCGCTGGAAATCATGCGCCGTCTTGGCGGACGCGAGATCGCGGCGATTGCCGGCGCCATCCTCGCCGCCCGCGTGCAGCGTATTCCCGTGCTGATTGACGGTTATGTGGCGACGGCCGCTGCCGCTCTTCTCAAGGCCGCCAATCCTTCGGCGCTCGATCATTGCCTGATCGGCCATGTCTCGGGCGAGCCCGGCCATCTGGCCGCCATTGAAAAGCTCGGCAAGACGCCGCTGCTGGCGCTTGGCATGCGGCTTGGCGAAGGGACGGGGGCAGCACTTGCCGCCGGCATCGTCAAGGCCGCTGCCGCCTGCCATTCCGGCATGGCGACGTTCGAAGCGGCGGGTGTGGACACCCGCATCAGTTCCCGCACCGATCATTGAGGCTGAAGATGGACGTGACGCCGCAAAAGAAGCAACCGGAACCCGTCTTTCGCAAGGAAAAAGGCTGGCGGCATCTTTTGGCCGCCGCCCGCTATTCCGTGCAGGGGCTTGGCCGGCTGTGGCAGGAAGCAGCGTTCCGGCATGAGGTTCTTGCCTTCGGCGTCGGGCTCGCCCTGCTTCTGGTCGTGGGCGCGCCGTTTGCGCATCTTCTCGTCTTTACGGTGCTGATGCTGCTTCTTTTCTCGGTGGAGGCGCTGAATACCGCCATCGAAGAGTTGGTGGATCGCATTTCGCCGGAAATCTCCTCGGTCGGGCGGCATGCCAAGGACCTCGGTTCCTTTGCCGTCTTCTGCCTGTTGATGGCGAACGGATTTTTCGTGCTGTATTCGCTGGTGACGACGCTGTTCCTCTAAGCGGAGCGCCTCCGCTTTTTTGGCTAATGCTCAGGGTTTTCAGGCGAAGGACCGCCGGCGCGGCTGGATGGCGTGGGTTTCCTCCACGGCCGGCAGGCTCTGCAGCACGCGTTTTGCCGGCAGGATGGCGATGCCTTCGGTGCCCTCGCGCAGTTTCGATTTCAGGATGAACTGGCCGTCATGCTTGGCGAGAATGGCCTGAACGATGGGCAGGCCAAGACCGGTTCCCTGTTCGGCGCTCTTGATCGCGATCGAGCCCTGACCGAAGGCCGACAGCACCACGGGAATTTCATCTTCGGGTATGCCGGGGCCATTATCCCTGATCGACACATATTGGCCGCCGCCCGCGGTCCAGCCGGCTTTCACGAGGATTTCGCCGCCCTGCGGCGTGAATTTCACGGCGTTGGAAAGCAGGTTGAGGATGACCTGGCGAATGGATTTTTCATCGGCCCAGACCTGCGGCAGGCTGTTTTCGAACTGCTGGGAAATCCTGATATTCTTGGCGCGGGCGCGAAGCTGGATCATGCCGATGCAATCCTCGGCGATTTCCAGCATCGAGATCGCTTCTTCGTTGAGGTCATAGCGGCCGGCCTCGATGCGCGAGAGGTCGAGGATTTCGTTGATGAGATCGAGCAGGTGCTGGCCGGAGCGGTGGATATCTCCGGAATATTCCTTGTAGAGCGGGTTGTTGAGCGGGCCGAGCACTTCTGACGCCATGACCTCGGAGAAGCCGAGAATGGCGTTGAGCGGGGTGCGCAGCTCATGCGACATGGAAGCGAGAAAACGTGATTTGGCCAGATTGGCCTCTTCGGCGCGGCGTCGCGCCTCATCCGAAACCGAGTTGGCGACTTCGAGCTCGGCGATAAGGTCGTCCTTTTCCGTCTGGGACGACAGGAGCTTGACGCTGGTCTGGTAGAGCCGGCTGGTGATGCGATGACAAAAGAGGATCGCCATGCCGAACATCAATGCAAGGCCGACATCGAATGGATCACGAGAGATGGCCGAGGTGACGCACAGCGCCGCCATAACCGGCAGGAATGTCATGAAAGTCGCCCGCCGCAGCATGAAATTGGCCATGGCGGTCAGCGAAAGCGCGATCAGCAGCGTTGCGCCCTTGAAGAAGAGAACAAGCGTCGGGTCGTTGCGCACCGGTTCGGCCAGTGCGAACATGGCCCATGCGCAGCCGATGAGGATCTGCATGCCGAGGAACAGATTTTTCCAGTGCTGGAGGTTTTCGGCGGTGATCTCCTGTTTCGCCGCTTTCTTGGCCAGCACCAGAGCGATGGCGTGGAAGCTGAGCGCAATCAGCGACCAGATGATCAGCCCGATGTCGCGGGTGATATAAAGACCGATGACGGAGGCGAGCACGATGAAAAGCGGCATGAACATCGCGCCCTGAAGGGTTTCGGCGATGTGCATGGTCAGCATTTCGCGTTCATAGGCTTCGGTTCCGCCAGCACCCTGTTGCAGGCGTTCACGTGTCGTCTTCACCGTGTCGAAGACCGCCTTGTTGCGATGCTTTTTCGACCGGTCGACGATGATCTTGTCGGTGGACGTGCTGACGCTTTTACTCATTGTTACAACGCGGGTGACATGAACCCTTGCAGACTACGCGCAAAATCTTAAGAAGATGCTGCCGTTAAAGGATTTGTTTGCCATTTCTGACAAGGGTTTGTTGTTACATGAGACGAAATGGAGGCAAAAGCAGGCGTTTTTCGGCATTTCGCGATGGCGGGCTTTTTCTCGCCACGGTTTTTCTCGGTATTCTGATCGCGGCCAAGCTCGATCAGATCAACAGCGAAACCTATAGCGGCCGCTTCTTCGTGATCGATGGCGATACGCTGTCAAAGGGTGAGGAACGTTTCCGGCTGCTCGGTATCGATGCGCCGGAGCTTGCGCAGACATGTCTGCGCGGCAGCGAAAGCTGGCCGTGCGGCGAGGAGGCGCGCCGTGTCCTGCAACGGCTGGCCCAGCCGGCGGATTTTTCCTGTTCCGGCAGTTCCAGAGACCGTTACGGGCGGCTGCTCGTCTATTGTTCCGCAGACGGCAGGGATGTCTCATCGGAAATGGTGTCGGCGGGTTTTGCGGTCGCATCAGGTTATTTCCAGTTCTCAAGCGAGCAGTCGGCGGCGCGCAGGGAGGCGCGCGGCATCTGGGCGGGAGAATTCGAGAAACCATCGCAATGGCGGCGGGAACACCGTGCCGCGGATCTGGAAACGCCGCCGGCGGGTTTCCTCACCATTATCCGCCATCTTCTGGGATGGGACCATGGTTGAGCTAGCGCTGGTGCGTGATGATGGGCTGGACGGGTTGCGCGGCGAAATCGCCCGCTGTCGTCTCTGTCGCGATATGCCGCTCAACGGAATGGCTGATCGCCTGCCGCACGAACCCCGGCCGGTGGTCGTCATGTCGACCAAGGCGCGTATCCTGATTGCCGGGCAGGCGCCGGGGCTTCGTGTGCACGAAACGGGGTTGCCCTTCAACGATGCCTCGGGTGACAGGCTGCGCCAGTGGCTGAACGTCGATCGGGAGACATTCTATGACCCGGATCGTTTCGCCATCGTGCCCATGGGCTTCTGTTTTCCCGGTTATGACGACAAGGGCAGCGACCTGCCGCCCCGGCGCGAATGTGCGCCGCACTGGCGCGAGCGGGTAATGGTGGCAATGCCGCAGGTGGAGCTGATCCTCGCCATCGGCCAATATGCACAGGCTTTTCACCTGGGTGAAAGGCGGGGCAAAACCATGACCGAAACGGTGCAAAACTGGCGCAGCTATCTCCATGCCAATTCCGATCCCGGCATTTTTCCCCTGCCGCATCCGAGCTGGCGCAACACCGGCTGGCTGAAAAAGAACCCATGGTTCGCGGAGGAGCTGCTGCCGGTTCTGCGACAACATGTGGAAATGCGGCTTTAGTGAAACAATTTTCTGTTTTTCTGCGAAAATTAGTGTATTGAAAGGAAATTAATTCAGGAGGGTAGACGCATTGGATCGCCTAGACCGTAAGATTTTGCGCATTCTGCAAGAGGATTCCACGCTGGCCGTTGCCGATCTGGCGAAAAAGGTCGGCCTTTCCACGACGCCCTGTTGGCGGCGTATTCAGAAGATGGAAGAAGACGGCGTCATCCGCCGGCGCGTGGCGCTGCTCGATCCGGTCAAGGTCAACACCAAGGTCACGGTTTTCGTTTCCATCCGCACCGCTTCCCATTCCATCGAATGGCTGAAGCGCTTCTCCGAGGTGGTTTCCGAGTTTCCGGAAGTCGTCGAATTTTATCGCATGAGCGGTGACGTCGATTACCTGCTGCGGGTCGTCGTGCCTGACATTGCGGCCTATGACGCTTTCTACAAGCGCATGATCGCCAAGATCGAAATTCGCGACGTGTCCTCCGCGTTTGCGATGGAGCAGATCAAATATACGACCGAACTGCCGCTCGATTACATGCTGCTGGATAATCCGAAATCCGGCGAGGAGTGATCCGCCCCCGGTTATGGTTTTTGATCAATGCCCTTTCCGGCTGCCGGGGAGGGCATTTTTATTGGCGGGTTGCCTTTCCTGCCCTGCCAGGGGTTGATCCTGCCGGAAGGGCCATCCGATAGCCGCCGCCCGGCCACGACAATCTTATTCCGCCCATAACGGCAAATTCGCACATTCAATTCTCTCGGCGCTGTCTCCGCGCAAACTGGGATTTTGATAAAATCTCTCGAATATCTACGCTTTTGCTGTCGAAGGATGGAATAGCGAGGGATATCCATATGCTCACACGACGCGGAACATTGGGACTGATTGCAGGTGCGACCGGGGCGGCGTTTCTGCCGCATATCCGGCGGGCAAGCGCTGCAACCACAACATTGCGGATTGGCTGGCAGAAGAATGGCGTGATAGCGCTCGCGAAAAGCCAGGGCGCGCTCGAAGCGCTGCTGAAAGATCGCGGCATCGAGGTCAAATGGTCGGAGTTTTCCTCCGGGCCGCCGCTTCTCGAAGCGCTTGGCGCAGGCGCGCTGGATATCGGCCCGACTGGCGATGTGCCGCCGCTTTTTGCGCAGGCCGCCGGCGGCAATCTGCGTTACGTCGGCACCTACAAGGCTGCGGCCGGTGGGTCGGCCATCCTCGTGCAGAAGGATTCGCCGCTGAAGGCGCTCGAAGACCTGAAAGGCAAGAAGGTTGCCTTCAAGCGCGGCTCCAGCGCCCACAACGTCACGGTCAAGGCGCTGCGAAAGGCCGGATTGACCTTGAACGACATTACCCCAGTCGATCTTGCGCCGCCGGATGCGGCCGCCGCCTTCCGCAGCGGCAGCATCGACGCCTGGTCGATCTGGGATCCCTATTTCGCGGTGGCGGAAAAAGAGCCGACAACACGGGTTCTCTCGACCGCCGAAGGCATCGTCGATCCGTGGAGCTACTTCCTCGCCAACGGCGATTTCGTCGAGACCAATCCCGATCTCGTGCCGCTGATCCTCAAGGAACTGGCGAATGTGGGTGCGAAGGCGCAGGCCAATATCGATGCAACGGCAAAATCGCTGGCGTCGATCACCGGCGTTCCCGAGGATGTCACCAAGGTCTCGCTGACACGGCCGGGAGCCGATCTCGGACGGGTCTCGCTGGTTCCGGATGAAGCCATTGCCTATCAGCAGGCACTTGCAGACGAATTCTATGATCTGAAGATCGTGCCGAAGAAACTCAAGGTGGCGGATATCGTCTGGCGTCCGAAGGCGAGTTGAGAGGGCGGGAAAGTTGAGTCTCTTCAACCCGCTGGCGGATGTTGCTGAGAGCTTGATTCAGGCAGGAGCCGTGTTCGCCATATATAGGGCGAGCGCGTGCTGCTTGTTTCTTCTCCCCGCCGGGGAGAAGAAAGGTGCCGAGATGTCGGGGGCATAAGCCTCCGATGTCGCATCAGCCCTTGAGCTTCGCAATCACCAGATGACCGGGCGTCGGATTGCCGTCCTGCATGCGCACGTTGATGTCGGTCACTTCGAGAACCTCGAAACCGGTCGCGGCCAGTCTTTCGCGGACATAAGTTTCCGCATGGGCGAAACGCTGGTGCGGGCCGACCATATAGGGGCGTCCGGCGAGCGTCGCTTCGGGCAGAGTTTCCGACGAGAAGATCAGCAGGCCGCCGGCATTGAGGTTTTCGGCAGCGCCGAAAAACAGTGGCTCCAGCGCGCCGAGATAGGGCAGCACGTCGGTGGCGGTGATGATGTCGAAGGGCTCGTCGTCATTGTCCTCGAGAAAATCCTCGGCTTCGGCGACATAGAGCGTCTCGTAAAGGTCCTTCTCATGGGCGATCTCGACCATGTTTTCGGAAATATCAATGCCGGTGATATCGTCGGCCATATCGCGCAGCGCTTCGCCGGTGAGGCCGGTGCCGCAGCCGAGATCGAGCAGGCGCTTGAAGGGGCCGAGGTTGAGGGTCTGCAGCCGCTGGCGCACCATCATCGGCACGGCGTAACCGAGCTGCTCGACAAGAATATCCTCGAAAGCTTCGGCATGCTGGTCGAACAGGGTTTCGACATAGGCATCAGGTGCTTTCGATGGTTGTTCGCCCCGGCCCATGGCGGCGATGCGAACGGCCGCGCCGCCGTGATCCTCCGGATCGATGGCGAGAACTTCTTCATAGGCCTTCACCGCCGCATCCACATCGCCTGATTTTTCAAGCGCGAGTGCGCGGTTATAGGCCTCGGCAAGCGCCTCTTCGTCGATTTTCTGGTTCTTCGTCATCGTGCCTTATCCGTCAGCGTCTTCAGTTGAAGTTTGCTGTAAGCCGCATCGGAGGCGGGCGCAATGTTTATGTGGCGCGATGGCTCAGTGGAGGATGAACTCCCCTTTGAGCGCGCGCCATTCCTGCGCCGAGATCACCTGCCGGTGCACGTAGCGGACGGAGTGCAAAGGCCCGTCGAGCTTTTCTTGCCAGAATTTGAGGAACCCGTGCATTTCGGGGAAATCAGGGGCCAGATCATAGTCCTGCCAGACATAGGTCTGGAGAACCAGCGGATGGTCCGGCAGGCGATAAAAAATCTGGGCGGTGGTGAGGCCGTAGCCTCTCAGCATCATTTCCATGTCCTTGTTCATGACGGCGGTTCCCGTTTCCATGATTGCCGATCACAGCATTGCCGCTGTATCGAATATGGGAACACGACATGGTTAATCCAAGCTTGCCAGGGACATGGATTGTCATAAAATAGTTATATTTTTCAAAATGTTAGCAGCCTTCCTTGATGAGTGCTGCCAACGCCTCCGCTTAGCGCTTGAGATGGCGCGTCAGGCGGGCCTCCAGCCATGCCCAGACATGTCTCAGCGTTTCGACGATCGTCAGGTAGAAGATCGCCGCCCAGAGATAGGCCTGATAATCGAAGGTGCGGGAAAAGGCGTAACGCGTCTGCCCCATCAGGTCGAAGACCGTGACGATGGAGACCACCGCCGAACCCTTGATCATCAGGATGATCTCGTTGCCATAGGGACGCAGCGCCACGATGAGCGCCTGCGGCAGGATGACCTTGCGGAAGGTGATGAGTTTCGACAGGCCGAGCGAGGCGGCCCCCTCGTGCTGGCCGCGCGGCACGCTGCGGATCGCGCCGCGCAGGATTTCGGCCTGATAGGCGGCGGTGTTGAGAGTGAGCGACAGGAGGCCACAATACCAGGCCTCGCGGAAGAACCACCACAGGCCGACGGTCTCCAGCCCCTGGCGGAAGCTGCCGAGGCCGTAATAGATCAGGAAAAGCTGCGCCAGAAGCGGTGTGCTGCGAAAGACATAGACATAGGCATAGGCGAGTGCGCCGATGACGCGGTTTTCCGACATGCGGCCGAAGGCGATCGGCACGGAAAGAATGGCGCCGAGAATGATCGAGCTGCCGACCAGCGTGATGGTGGTGATGAGACCATCGATGTAACGCGGCCCGTAACGCCCGAATTTATCCCAGTCCCAGCCTTCGATCATGGCGAAGATCAGCCCGGCGGCGAGCAGCAGCCAGAGCGTGATGACGGCGATGCCGACGATGCGGGAAATATTGAGCGGCTTGTCCGCTACCGCCGGGGCAGGGCGCGCGGGAATGAGTTCCTGAACATGGCTCATCGGCTTACCTCCGACTTGCGCGACCAGCGATCGATGAAACCGATGCCGATGGACGAAAGCAGCGCGAGAATGAGATAGAGCAGGCAGGCGATGCTGTAAAAGAAGAAGGCTTCCTTGCTGACGCGGGCGGCGATGCCGGTCTGGCGGATGATATCGGCAAGGCCGATGATCGAGACGTAGGACGTGTCTTTCAGGAGGATGACCCAGAGATTGGTCATGCCGGGCAGGGCGATGCGGACGAGTTGCGGAATGATGATGAGCACCATGGTGCGGCCCCGCGAAAGACCAAGTGCGGCACCTGCCTCATATTGCCCCCTGGGTATGGCCTTGAAGGCGGAGAGCAACACTTCGGAAGCATAGGACGAGAACACCACCGACAGCGCCACCATGCCCGCCACGAAAGCGTTGATCTCGACCGGGCCGGTGATGCCGATATAACCGGCCACCGATTGCAGCAGCATCTGGATGCCGTAATAGACGATGAAGAGCGTCAGGAGTTCCGGCAGACCTCGGAAGATGGTGGTGTAGATACCGGTCGCCAGCCGCAGCGATTTTTCTTCCGATTGTGCAGCGAGCGCGATGAGAAAACCGATCAGCAGTCCGACGGGCAGGGTGGCAAGCGCCAGCGAGATCGTGACCTTGACGCCGAAAGCGATCTCATCGCCCCAGCCAGCATCGCCGCAGGCGACCAGGGTGCCGTTTCCGAAAAGCGAGAAGAGACCGACCGGCCCGCAGAAGGGATCGAGAAGTGTCGAGACATAGGTCCAGAACGCACCTATGGCGGAAAATGCTCCGCTCATGCCAGTTTTCCCCTGCGGTCTTAAGCCGCCGTGATTGTTATCGTGACGTTTTCAAACAAAAATGGCGGAAGGGCAAGCCTTCCGCCACGAGATTTCAACAGATCGAACAGGCTTACTCGCCGTAAACGTCGAAATCGAAGTATTTTTTGTTGATCTCCTGATACTTGCCGCTGGCGCGGATGCCGGCGATGGCGGCGGTGAACTTGTCGGCGAGCGCCGTGTCACCCTTGCGCACGGCAACGCCCGCGCCATTGCCGTTGATCTCGACGTCGACCTTGAGCGGCGTCAGGATCTTGCAGCAGGCGCCGGCATCCGTCTTCAGCCATTCCGAAAGCACGACGATGTCGTCGATGACGGCGTCGATGCGGCCATTGGCGATGTCGAGCTTATATTCGTCGGCGGTCGGATACATCTTCACGTCGGCATCCGGGAAATGCTTTTCGGCATAGTTGGAGTGGGTGGTGGAACCCTGCGCGCCGAGCGACTTGCCCTTGAGATCATCGAGGGACTTGATCGGCGAATCCTTCGGTACGGCGATAGCCGGCGGGGTGTTGTAATATTTCTTGGAGAAGTCGACCTTCTGGAGACGTTCCGGCGTGATCGACATGGACGCGATGATGGCGTCGAACTTCTTGGCCTGCAGGGCGGGGATGATGCCGTCCCAGTCATTGGTGACGAAGGTGCACTCGGCCTTCATTTGTTCGCACAGCGCCTTGGCGATGTCGATGTCGAAGCCGGTCAGCGTGCCGTCGGCTTCGAGATTGTTGAAGGGCGGATAGGCGCCTTCGGTGCCGATGACGATCTTGTCCTGCGCGAGGGCTGCGCCCGACAACAGCGAGATGGCGGCAATCGATACGGCTGCGAGCAGACGGGTGGAAATAGGCATTTCGATCCTCTCTTTTGGTCGTTCATCCGCAGTCTGTTGTTGTTTTCAGTGCGGACGCCATGGGCGCTGGGCGCGGCAGGACGGAGGATACCGCCTGTGGCCTTCAGCGCGGATGCAATTATTCATCCGGTTGGTCAAAAAATGCAACTGCAATATTAGCCATCGCGTTTGTGCCGCAGAGCCTCCACGAAAAGGCCTTGATCTGTTCATTTCCGGTACAGAACGCTTTGTTCATCATGGGAACCGAAGTGTGTGCCGGGCGTTGACCAGCGCCTGCACGCGCAGCCGGAATCACGATGTCGCAAGACTGGCGACCAATAATGGCAGATGAGGAAACACCGATGCTGAAGAAGAACACATTGCTGACGGGGGTGGTTTTCCCCCTCATGTCGCTGGCGATTGCGGTGGAGCCGGCCGCGGCCGGTTTTGCCGGTGCCGCGCGGGCGCAGACGCTTCCCGGACAGGCGACGACCGGTCAGGTGATTCTGGCGCAGGCACAGCCGGAAGAGCCGAACCCGGAAGAAGAACTGCGCAAGCGGCGCAAGCAGGCCGAAGAGGCGCAGCCGCAGGCGGAGCCGCAACGCCAGGAGCGTGCACAGGAGCGTGCACAGGAGCGTGCACAGGAGCCGCCGCGTGAGCCGGAGCCCAAACGCGAAGCCGCGCCCGCCGAACCGCGCCCAGAACCGCAGAGGGAACCCCAGCGTGAGCCGCAGCCCGAACCCCAGCGGGAACCGCAGCAGCAGCGCGAGGCCCGCCCGGAGCCCGCGCCGGCCGAACAGCCGCAGGAGCGTCCCCGCAAACCAGAACGCGCACAGGAGCCGCAGGGCGAGGGCGAACAGCGCCCGGCACGCCAGCGCGAGGCGGCACCCGAAGCCGCACCTGCCGAGGAGCAGCCGAAGGAACGTCCGCGCAAGCCCGAACGGGCCGAGCAGCCCGCAGGTGAGGGTGAGCAGCAGCGTCCCCGCAAGGAACGCGCGAAGGAACCCGCAGCCGAACAGGAGCCCGCAGCACGCCCTGAAAATGCCGAGCAGCCGACCAAGCCTCGCGAGCCGGCGCCTTCCAAAAAGCCGCAGGTAGAGGAAAAGGCCCCGGAACAGAAAGCCGAACCGGCTGAAAAAGCCGTTCCGGAGAAAAAGCCTGCCGCCCCGGAGCCGGCAGTGAAGGAAGCACCGGTTCCAACCGAAGCCCCGACGCCCGCACGTCCGCCGGCGCCCGAGGCCCAGCCCAATCCCGCACCGGGTCGTCAGCCTTCCGAACAGCCGCCGGTAGAGGGCCAGGGTAGAACTGAACCTGCAGCCCCGCTGCCAGGCGCGCCGACGCCTCCGCCGCCGAGCGGTACGACGACCGGACAGGCGCCGGCCGGCGAACCCGTGCCCAATCAGGTCGCTGTTCCGCAGACGGAAGCGCCGCCGATGACGAAGGAAGAGCTGGACAAGGCCAAGGCCATTGCCAAGGACCCGTCCAAGACCGCCGATACCGTCATTCTGCCGGTCGACAAGGGTGCCGCCGTTCTCGACAGCGACAAGGAAGTGGAACGCTCCGGCAACCGCCAGACCCGCGAGGAGCGCCGTCGTGAACGCGAGCAGGCCGGCGACGTGAAGGTTCCGACATCGGACGCCGAAGCGCAGCGCGCCGGCGCCGCCGAAGGCAAGGCTCCGCCACCGCCCGTCAAGATGGAGGCGATCACCTCCCAGCAGGGCGAACGTGTCGATCGTCGTCCGCAATATGAGCGGCCGGAAGGTGTGCGCGAATGGCAGCCGCGCGAAGGCCGCCCGCGCGATCGGGATCGTGACGGCGATGCGCCGATCATCCTGCAATTCGGCGACCGTGTCGTGGTGCGCGGCGATGATAACCAGCGCTTCATCCGCGATGGTGGTGAGCCCTACTACGAGCGCTTGGGCGGCGGCCGTGTCCGCGAAACCGTGGAGCGCCGCGATGGAACGCAGGTGGTTACGATCCGCAACCGTTATGGCGACGTGATCCAGCGCTCGCGCATCGACGATCGCGGCCGCGAATATGTGCTGTTCTATGCACCGGAGCTGATGGAAGATCCGGACCGTGATTATGTCTATCGCGATCCCGGCCTCGACCTGCCACCGATGCGCCTGCGCATTCCCGTGACCGATTACATCATCGACACGTCGAGCGATCCGGACCGCGATTATTATCGCTTCCTGGAACAGCCGCCCGTCGAACCGGTGGAGCGGGTCTATTCGCTGGATGAAGTGCGTTATTCGGCCCGTATCCGCGACAAGGTGCGCCGTATCGACCTCGATACGATTACCTTCGCCACAGGCAGCGCGGAAATTCCGATGGCGCAGGCACGCTCCCTGCGCAAGGTGGCTGATGCCATCAACAAGGCGCTCAACAAGAACCCGGGGGAAACCTTCCTGATCGAAGGCCATACCGATGCCGTCGGTTCGGATGAAAGCAACCTCGTTCTCTCGGACGAGCGCGCCGCTTCCGTCGCCAATGTGCTGACCGATGTTTACGGTATTCCGCCGGAAAACCTCGCGACTCAAGGCTATGGCGAGCGTTACCTGAAGGTTCAGACACTTGGCCCGGAACAGCAGAACCGCCGCGTCACCATCCGCCGCGTGACGCCGCTGGTGAAGCCGGTCGCCCAGAACTGATCAGGTTCAGGAACTGAAAAGAAAAAGGCCCGGAAAGCGCAAGCTTTCCGGGCCTTTTTTGTTGGTTGCGAGGCCTTCTGCTTTCACACCGTCATCCTCGCCCTTGAGGCGAGGATCCATTCCTGCGAGCGCATCGTGGATCCTCGGATCAAGCCTGAGGATGACTGAGAAGACGATTTTTTCTTCAGTTCAGCGCCACGGCGATCTCAGCAGCAAGCTGCGCATTGTTGCGCACCAGCGCAATATTGGTCTCCAGGCTGCGGCCATCTGTGAGGCGGAAAATATCGCCGAGCAGGTAGGGGGTGACTTCCTTGCCGGTGACTTCGTCGCGCTCGGCGTGCGAGATGGCGCGGTTGATGTAGATTTCCATCTCCTCGCGCGGAATTTCGTCTGCTTCCGGCACGGGATTGGCCACCAGCATGCCGCCGTCGATGCCCAGCTGTTCGCGGGTTGCCTGGAAATTGGCAATCGCCGCCGGGCTATTGAGCGAAAGCGGGCTCGACAGGCCGGAAGAGCGGGACCAGAAGGCCGGGAATTCTTCCGACCCGAAGGTGACGACAGGCACGCCGTTGGTTTCGAGAACCTCCAGCGTCTTCGGAATATCGAGAATGGCTTTCGCGCCGGCGCAGACGACGATCACGCCGGTCTTGGCAAGCTCGGTCAGATCGGCGGAGATGTCGAAGGTCTCTTCCGCGCCCTTGTGCACGCCGCCGATACCGCCTGTCGCAAAAACGCGGATGTCGGCGCGGGCGGCGGCGATCATGGTGGCTGCAACCGTGGTCGCGCCCGTGCGGCGCTCGGCGATGGCAAAGGCGATATCGGCGCGCGAGACCTTCATGGCGTCGGTTGTCTGGGCAAGCGCCTCAAGCTGGTCCTTCTCAAGACCGATATGCAGCGTGCCGTGAATGACGGCGATGGTGGCCGGAACCGCACCCTGATCGCGGATGATCTGTTCGACGCTTTCGGCCATCTCGATGTTGCCGGGATAGGGCATGCCATGGGTGATGATGGTCGATTCAAGCGCCACGATCGGCGCGCCGCGCTGCTTGGCTGCGGCGACTTCCTGAGAATAGACGATGGGCAGGAGCGGGGAGATGGGGCGGGTCATGGCATCTGTTCCAGTTTTCAAAAGCGGGTTCATGCCAGCATTTCAGCCTGGGGAACAAGCCCCAACATGGCTTCGACACTGTCTTTTGATAGTTCATGCGAGGTGGCGAAGGGGGACTGCACGGTGATGGCCGCCGCGGCCGCCCCCTGTCGCAAGGCCTCCGCAATCGTCTTTCCCTCGGCGATGGCGGCGAGATAACCAGAGGCCATGGCGTCGCCCGCACCGGTGACATCCTTCACCTCGCGGATGAGAGGCGGGTGGAGGATTGCTTTTTCCGTTCCATTGAAGGCAACGACTTCGCTTGCGCCGCGGGTAACGACGCCGCCGCAAAGCCCGGCCTTGCGCAGAATATCCGGCCAGTCGCGGACATTGGCCGCCGTCTCGCCGGTCAGCGCGCGGGCTTCCGCCTCGTTCATGAAGAGGACGTCGATATCGCCGAGCGCCGCTTTCAGCTTCACCGCCTTGGCGGGCGATATGGCAATGGCCGCCAGCGGTTTTTCGCAGGCGCGGGCAACGAGGCCGAGCGCCGTCAGCGTATCATCAGGCAGATTGGCGTCGCAAAGCAGGATATCGCTCGCAGTGATCGCCTCCCGCACGGCGCGTATCTTCAGGCGGCGCGGGGTGAAGAGCTTGTAGAGGTCCATATCCGCAAGCGCGATGACGAGGTTGCCGTCACGCTCCAGAATGGCGGTGTAGCTCGGCGTGCGGCGGTCGAGGAAGGTGAAGGGCGTGTCTTCAACGCCCGCCTGCTTCGCAGCCTCCGCCACCGCTTCGCCTGTCACGTCACCGCCGCGCGGAGCAATGATGCGGACCTGAAAACCGAGGCGGGAGAGATTGCGCGCGGCGTTGAAACCGCCGCCGCCCGCCTCTTCCATCCAGGAGCCGGGGTTGCTCGCGCCGGGCGCCGTCTCAGTCTCGATCATGCCGCGCCGGTCAATATGCGCGCCGCCCAGAACGAGTATTTTCTTCACGCTTGCGTTTCCCTCTTTGGCGGATGGAAAGACCGGACGATTCGGCCTAAACTGACGTCTTCCTGACCTCGCATCCGGTTTGCGGCGATGGGCCGGGCACGGAAAAACGAAAGCAGAACAAACTACTTATCGCTATTTGTTTTCAATATGCTGGCTCAGCCTTGCGAAATGAGAACAAATAGAGTACATACCGTTTCCATACTGCTTCATTGCCTGTGCGGCTTCAATAACCTAAAGGTGGTTCGGATGGCACAAAATTCTTTGCGTCTCGTAGAGGATAAATCGGTGGATAAAAGCAAGGCACTGGAAGCGGCGCTCTCCCAGATCGAACGGTCGTTCGGCAAGGGATCGATTATGAAGCTCGGTTCCAATGAAAATGTGGTTGAGGTGGAGACCGTTTCGACGGGTTCTCTCAGCCTGGATATCGCGCTCGGCATCGGCGGTTTGCCGAAGGGGCGCATCGTTGAAATTTATGGCCCGGAAAGCTCGGGTAAGACGACGCTGGCGCTGCAGACGATTGCGGAAGCCCAGAAGAAGGGCGGCATCTGCGCCTTCGTGGATGCCGAGCACGCGCTCGATCCGGTCTATGCCCGCAAGCTTGGTGTGGATTTGCAGGGCCTTCTGATCTCGCAGCCGGATACGGGCGAGCAGGCACTTGAGATCACCGATACGCTGGTGCGTTCCGGTGCGGTTGATGTCCTGGTGGTCGACTCCGTTGCGGCGCTGACGCCGCGGGCGGAAATCGAAGGTGAGATGGGCGACAGCCTGCCGGGTCTTCAGGCCCGCCTGATGAGCCAGGCGCTGCGCAAGCTGACCGCTTCGATCTCCAAGTCGAAATGCATGGTCATCTTCATCAACCAGATCCGCATGAAGATCGGCGTCATGTTCGGTTCGCCGGAAACGACGACAGGCGGTAACGCTCTCAAGTTCTATGCGTCCGTTCGCCTCGACATCCGCCGTATCGGCGCCGTCAAGGAGCGCGAAGAGGTTGTCGGCAACCAGACCCGCGTCAAGGTCGTCAAGAACAAGATGGCTCCGCCCTTCAAGCAGGTGGAATTCGACATCATGTATGGCGAGGGTGTTTCCAAGACCGGTGAACTCGTCGACCTCGGCGTAAAGGCCGGTATCGTCGAAAAATCCGGTGCATGGTTCTCCTATAACAGCCAGCGTCTGGGGCAGGGGCGTGAAAACGCCAAGACCTTCCTGCGTGACAATCCGGAAACGGCAAATGAGATCGAACTGGCATTGCGCCAGAATGCCGGTCTGATCGCCGACCGCTTCCTGCAGAATGGCGGCCCGGATGCCGGTGAAGGCGACGACGGCAGCGACGAGGGCTGATGCATTCCGCGAAGGTCCTGATGTCGCCGTCCGGAGACTTCGTCGAACTGGTATAGATCAAAAGGGTCGTGCGATTTTTCTTCGCGCGGCCCTTTTTCTTTGCCTATATGTCTTGCTTCGCCTCCATGGCTGGACAGGGCAGGATGCGGACGATAAAAGCCAGTGATTTTGCAATATAGCCATCGTTTCCGGTGGCGGTGATGGACTCCAGCTGTGAGCGGTGTGTGGGCATGAGCGGTGTGAATGAAATTCGGTCGACCTTTCTCGACTACTTCAAGAAGAACGGACATGAGATCGTGCCCTCCAGCCCGCTGGTGCCGCGCAACGATCCGACACTGATGTTCACCAATGCCGGCATGGTGCAGTTCAAGAACGTCTTCACCGGTCTTGAAAGCCGTCCTTATTCCACGGCCGCTTCGGCGCAGAAATGCGTGCGCGCCGGCGGCAAGCATAACGACCTCGACAATGTCGGTTATACCGCCCGCCACCACACCTTCTTCGAAATGCTCGGCAATTTCTCCTTCGGCGATTATTTCAAGGAAGAAGCGATCACCCATGCCTGGAACCTGATCACCAGGGAATTCGGCATCGACCGCAACCGTCTGCTGGTGACTGTCTATCACACCGACGACGAGGCCTTTAACCTCTGGAAGAAGATTGCCGGTTTCTCCGACGACCGTATCATCCGCATTGCGACCAGCGACAATTTTTGGGCAATGGGCGATACCGGTCCCTGCGGTCCCTGTTCGGAAATTTTCTATGACCACGGCGATCATATCTGGGGCGGCCCGCCCGGCTCGCCGGAAGAGGATGGCGACCGTTTCATCGAAATCTGGAACCTCGTCTTCATGCAATATGAGCAGCTGACGAAGGAAGAGCGCATCGACCTGCCGCGTCCGTCGATCGACACGGGCATGGGTCTTGAGCGTATTTCCGCGCTGCTGCAGGGCAAGCACGACAATTACGATACGGATCTGTTCCGCGCGCTGATTGCTGCTTCCGTGGAAGCGACCGGTGTTCCGGCCGAAGGTGAAAAGCGCGCCAGCCACCGGGTCATCGCCGACCATCTGCGCTCTTCCGCTTTCCTGATCGCCGATGGCGTCCTGCCGTCCAATGAAGGCCGCGGTTATGTCCTGCGCCGCATCATGCGTCGCGCCATGCGCCATGCCGAACTTCTCGGCGCGCGCGAGCCGCTGATCTACAAGCTGCTGCCAGCGCTGGTACAGCAGATGGGCCGCGCCTATCCGGAACTGGTTCGCGCCGAGGCGCTGATTTCCGAAACGCTGAAGCTTGAGGAAACCCGTTTCCGCAAGACCCTGGAGCGCGGCCTGTCGCTTCTCTCCGACGCCACCTCGACCCTGCACAAGGGCGACATGCTGGACGGCGAAACGGCTTTCAAGCTTTACGACACCTATGGTTTCCCGCTCGATCTGACGCAGGATGCGTTGCGCGCCCGCGAAATCGGCGTCGATATTTCCGGCTTCACGGACGCCATGCAGCGTCAGAAGGCGGAAGCCCGCTCGCACTGGGCCGGCTCCGGGGACAAGGCGACCGAAACCGTCTGGTTCGAACTGAAGGAAAAGTTCGGCGCGACCGAATTCCTCGGTTACGATACGGAAACCGCCGAAGGCGTCATTCAGGCGATCGTCAAGGACGGCAAGTCGGTGGACAGCGCCGCCGAGGGCGAGACGGTCCAGATCGTCGTCAACCAGACACCGTTTTATGGCGAGTCCGGTGGCCAGATGGGCGATACCGGCGTGATCTCCGGCGACAATGGCGCCTTTGCCGTTTCCGACACCCAGAAAAAGGGCGAAGGCCTGTTCGTGCATACCGGCACCGTTTCCAAGGGCGGATTGAAGCTCGACGAAGCCGTGCAGCTGACGGTCGATCATGACCGTCGTTCGCGTCTGCGCGCCAACCACTCCGCCACCCACTTGCTGCACGAGGCGCTGCGCGAGGTGCTTGGTACGCACGTTGCTCAGAAGGGTTCGCTGGTCGCACCCGAGCGTCTGCGCTTCGACGTTTCGCATCCGAAGCCGATGTCGGCCGAGGAGCTGAAGGTCGTCGAGGAAATGGCAAACGAGATCGTCTTGCAGAACTCGCCTGTCGTGACGCGTCTGATGAGCGTTGACGACGCCATCGCCGAGGGTGCTATGGCGCTGTTTGGCGAAAAATACGGCGATGAAGTCCGCGTGGTTTCCATGGGCACCGGCGTTCACGGTGCGAAGGCCAACCGTCCGTACTCGGTCGAGCTTTGCGGCGGCACCCATGTTGCCGCAACCGGCCAGATCGGCCTTATCCGCATTCTCGGCGAAAGTGCCGTCGGTGCGGGCGTGCGCCGTCTTGAGGCCGTAACGGGTCAGGGCGCGCTTGCATATCTCGCCGAGCAGGATGAGCGCGTAAAGGCATTGGCTTCGTCGCTGAAGGTTCAGCCGGGCGAGGTACTGTCGCGTGTCGAGGGACTTCTCGACGAGCGCAAGAAGCTGGAGCGCGAGCTTGCGGATGCCCGCAAGAAACTCGCAATGGGCGGCGGTTCGTCGGATGCCGGTGCAAACGACGTCCAGCAGGTCGCGGGCGTCAATTTCCTGGCGAAATCCCTCTCCGGCATCGATGCCAAGGACCTCAAGGGCCTTGCCGATGAGGCCAAGGCCAATCTCGGCTCGGGCGTCGTGCTTTTGATTGCCGTTTCCGAAGATGGCAAGGCAAGCGCTGTTGCGGCCGTGACGGAAGATCTGACGGCCCGTTTCAGCGCCGTTGATATCGTCCGCACCGCGTCTGCCGCACTTGGCGGCAAGGGCGGCGGCGGTCGCCCTGATATGGCGCAGGCCGGCGGCCCGGATGGCGCCAAGGCGCAGGATGCCATCGAAGCGGTGGCGGCGGCCCTGGCGGCCTAGTGAGAGCAAATTCAAAAAGGGCGGGGTTTTACCCCCGCCCTTTTGATTCCGGTTCAAGCCTCCGGCGCAGAACAGCGGTTCCCGTCTTTCAGCCTGTCGCCTGCAAGTCCTTTGCCGCTTCCTCATCGAGCTGGGCGGCCCGCTTGAAGGCCGGGCGTTCGGTGAGATGGGCCATGTAATCGAGAAAGGCCGGGCGTTTTTCGATCGTGCCGAAATGCAGCCCCCAGCCGATATGGGCACCGACATAGACATCCGCTGCGGTAAAGAGATCACCGGCGATAAAGCGGTTTTCGCTGACGGCCCGTTCAAGCGTATTCATCACATCCGCATAGCTGCCGCAGCCGGCCATGCGCAGCTTCTCCTTCGGCACTTCGAAACCCATCGCCTTCATGCTTGCCGCCATTTCCAGCGGGCCTGCGGCAAAGAACATCCAGCGATAATAAAGCCCACGTGCCTTGGGCGTGGGCGCAAGGTTCGCGCCGGGAAAGGCATCGGCGAGATAGGCGCAGATCGCTGCCGCCTCGGTGACGATCGTATCGCCGTGTTTGATGGCGGGCACCTTCGCCATCGGATTTATCAGCCGGTAGGCGGGCGATTTCATCGAGGTCTCGAAACCCAGTATTTCCGTTCGGTATGGAACGCCCACTTCCTCGAGCATCCACCGCGCGATGCGTCCGCGCGACATAGGGTTGGTGTAGAAGATCAATTCACTCATGCTTTTGCCTCCCCAAGCAAAATCCTCGAAGCATCCCGGGAAAACCGATGCGGATTTCGCGCCTGCGCTTCGCTTTTTTTAAGTCCGCAGCATCCTTCGCGTGTTCCCTAAGACCGCGCTGATGCTCCGATGAACGTTTGACTGTGCCGGGCAAGTTATGTGCAAGTAGATGCTATTTAAGTTTTGTCTTATTGTTGTACTGGCCGCAGCACGCGGAATCGAAGTCTGCGCCTAGTACAACAGCTAATCAAGATACTGTGAGCAAAAAAGAAACCAGACGTTTCAGCTCTACGGTACACATAAAAAACCCGGCGCTGAGGCCGGGTTTTGAAGTCGCTGGGAAAGCAGGCTTAAGCCGCCATCGCCTTCTTGAGGTTCTCGTCGATCTTGTCGAGGAAGGCGGTGGTGGAGAGCCAGGGCTGGTCCGGACCGATGAGGAGGGCCAGATCCTTGGTCATGAAGCCGCTTTCAACGGTGTCGACGCAGACGGTTTCGAGCGTCGTTGCGAACTTTGCGAGCTCGGCATTGTCGTCTAGCTTGGCGCGGTGGGCGAGGCCACGTGTCCAGGCGAAGATCGAGGCGATCGAGTTGGTCGAGGTTTCCTGACCCTTCTGGTGCTGGCGGTAGTGGCGCGTAACCGTGCCGTGCGCAGCTTCGGCTTCGACTGTGCGGCCGTCCGGTGACAGAAGAACTGAGGTCATCAGGCCGAGCGAGCCGAAGCCCTGCGCAACCGTGTCGGACTGCACGTCGCCGTCATAGTTCTTGCAGGCCCAGATGTAGCCGCCGGACCACTTCAGCGCGGAAGCGACCATGTCGTCGATCAGGCGGTGCTCATAGGTGATACCGGCTTCGTCGAACTGCGCCTTGAACTCGGTCTGGTAGACTTCTTCGAAGATATCCTTGAAGCGGCCGTCATAGGCCTTGAGGATGGTGTTCTTCGTGGAGAGGTAAACCGGCCACTTGCGCATCAGGCCATAATTCATGGAGGCGCGGGCGAATTCGCGGATGGATTCGTCGAGGTTGTACATGGCAAGAGCCACGCCAGCGCTCGGGGCATCGAAGACGTCCTTTTCGATGACCTGGCCGTCTTCACCGACGAACTTGATCGTCAGCTTGCCCTTGCCGGGGAACTTGAAGTCGGTTGCCTTGTACTGGTCGCCGAAAGCGTGACGGCCGACAACGATCGGCTTGGTCCAGCCGGGAACGAGGCGCGGAACGTTCTTGCAGATGATCGGCTCACGGAAGATGACGCCGCCCAGAATGTTGCGGATCGTGCCGTTAGGGCTCTTCCACATCTGCTTCAGGCCGAATTCCTCGACGCGGGCTTCATCCGGGGTGATGGTGGCGCACTTGATGCCGACGCCGTGCTTCTTGATGGCGTGCGCCGCGTCGACAGTGACCTGGTCGTTGGTGGCGTCGCGGTTTTCAACCGAGAGATCGTAATATTCGATGTCGAGATCGAGGTATGGCAGGATCAGCTTGTCCTTGATGAGCTGCCAGATGATACGGGTCATTTCGTCGCCGTCGAGATCGACGACCGGATTGGCTACCTTGATCTTTGCCATGAATTCCTCACCTTCGAAGCTGTGGCGTCTGATAACGCCGGTATTCGGAAAAATATCCGGTGCGGCTATAGCATTGCGAGCGTCTGAGGCAAAGCCATGGGGGGCGCTTTTTTGGCGCAGCGCAATAACGCTTTGCGCATTGCCAAACCATAATGCCGGAATACAGTCAGGCGAATCGCTTCGCCCGCTTGTCGGGCCTATCCCGGGATCACATCATGCGGAATATTCTGCTTCTGACTGCCGCCGTCCTCTCTTCCCACAGCGCCCTTGCTGCCGGGCCCACCGATCCCGTCCAGAAGGTGATGGATATCACCGTCAAGAACTGGTCCGGTGATGCCGAAAACTGGAAATACATCTTCGATGAGGACATGCTGACCAGCCTGTTCAGCAAGGATTTCGTCGCACAATATCACGAAGCGTCCAAGAAGCCGGCCTACGAGGCAGAAAGCGGGGAGAAGGGTGATCCCTTCGGCTACGATGTCGTGACCAACTCCCAGGATGGCTGCCCGCTGCAGGAAGTTTCAGTGACGGCCGGTGCGGTGAAGGACGGCGTGACTGACGTGACGGCGAAATTCAAGCTCTGGGCCTGCATGGACGAGGCGGAGATGAAGGCGACGGTTGACGAAGTGCATTTCGACGTCGTCGAGGAGGATGGCCGGCCGGTCATCAGCGATATTCATCGCGTTGGCGACGAGGGCAGGGATTCGCTGCGCGAAGAGATGGCGACGATCATTAAGGGGGAGTGAAGAGGACGCTCACACCCCTCCGCCTTTGATTTTAGCGCCGATCTGTGCCAGTGAGGCGCGCTTTAGCGTATCGGTTCGAAAATCGACGCGCCGCTTCAGAAAACGGACAAAAGACGATGGCAGGCACAAACAGCGAGCTTGAACTTGTGGCGGAAGGCCCGGCGATCATTCTGGTCGAACCGCAGCTCGGCGAAAATATCGGCATGGTGGCGCGGGCCATGGCCAATTTTGGCCTCGCCGAATTGCGTCTGGTCAACCCGCGGGACGGCTGGCCGAGCGAGAAGGCGCGCGCTGCCGCTTCCAAGGCCGACCATGTCATCGATGCAACGAAGGTGTTCGAGACGCTGGAAGAGGCGATCAAGGACCTGAACTTCGTTTATGCCACGACCGCGCGCGAGCGTTACGGTTTCAAGCCGGTGCGTGCGCCCGTCACCGCCGCCGAGACATTGCGTGCAAAATTCAAGACGGGCGAAAGAACCGGCATCCTGTTCGGGCGCGAGCGCTGGGGCCTTACCAACGAAGAGGTGGCGCTGGCCGACGAGATTGTGACCTTCCCGGTCAATCCCGCCTTTGCCTCGCTCAACATCGCGCAGGCCGTGCTTTTGATGTCCTATGAGTGGATGAAGTCAGGCATGGACGATCTGGGCGAAACGCTTTTCCAATCCGTCGAGCAGCGGCCCTCCACCAAGGAACAGGTTTTCGGCCTGTTCGAACATATCGAGGAAGCGCTGGACGCGCGTGGTTATTTCCATCCGCCCGAAAAAAAGCCGAAAATGGTCGACAATCTGCGCGCCGTGCTGTCGAGACGCGGTTTTTCCGAGCAGGAAATCAGTGTTTTCCGTGGCGTGATCAATTCGCTCGACCGTTTTCCCCGGCAATGGCCCAAGCAGGCAGGCCGGGCGGGAACGGCAGAGGGAATATTGGCGAAGGGAACCGGGGAGCATGCTGAAGACGAGTGAGGCGGCCGCCGATGTACTGAAACCGGTGCTGGTGTTCGATTCCGGCATTGGCGGGCTGACGGTTCTGCGCGAGGCGCGCGTGCTGATGCCTGAGCGCGGTTTCATCTATGTGGCCGACGATGCGGGTTTTCCCTATGGCGGCTGGGAGGAGGAGGCGCTGAAGGCGCGCATTCTCTCGCTCTTCGAAACGCTGCTGCAGGATTATAGCCCGGAAGTCTGCATCATCGCCTGCAACACGGCCTTCACGCTCGCGGGTGCCGATCTTCGCGCCCGCTTTCCGCAGATGACTTTTGTCGGCACCGTGCCCGCCATCAAACCGGCGGCGGAGCGCACCCGTTCGGGCCTCGTTTCCGTGCTGGCGACACCGGGCACCGTCAAGCGCGCTTATACGCGCGATCTCATCCAGTCCTTCGCCACCCAATGTCATGTCCGTCTCGTTGGCTCGGAAAATCTGGCACGCATGGCGGAAAGCTGGATCAGGGGCGAGCCGGTCTCGGACGAGGCGGTTCTGGCCGAAATAGAGCCCTGCTTCATCGACAGCGACGGCAAGCGCACAGACATCGTCGTTCTCGCCTGCACCCATTATCCCTTCATGGCCAATGTGTTTCGCCGGCTGGCCCCCTGGCCGGTGGACTGGCTGGACCCGGCCGAGGCGATCGCAAGGCGCGCCCGCCATCTGGTGCCGCTGCCACAGGATGCGGAGCACCCTGACGGTTTCGATTTTGCCGTCTTCACATCAGGCAAGCCGGATTTTGCCACCCGGCGGCTGATGCAGGGATTTGGTCTCAGCGTTTCGTTGACCTGAGTTTCGCTGCCCAGCCGCCTGTTGTATTTTTGCATCTGTTTTGCCCGTCTTTTGCAATTCGAGATTGCGGCCTCTTGTCGCGCCGGATTTCTTATGTAAGATGTTTCTCGTCTGTAACCGCTATGAATGGAGGCGTGGAATGACCAATGACATGAATATGCGCCTTAACGGCATGTCTGGCTTTTCCGGCATGGTCTTCGGTGGTTATGTGATGCGAGGCATCTCCCTCCGATAAGGCTTAAAGCCTGATTTCCCTGCCGTTAGGCATTTTCACTTCGTCCGACATGTGACTTGCGCGTCCGCATGGCATGACTGCTGCGCCCGCCGTTTCGGCATGTCGTTTTCCATCGATAAAGGACCTGGCCGCTTTGCCGCGCCGGGATGGATTTCCCATGCAGAAAAATCAACCATTGGTAGCATATGCGCTGCCGGATGCGGTCGATCGCTTGTTCGTCACATTCGGCGTCTGGAAAACTCTCAAAGCGGTTCTCACAGCCGCGCTGGTGCCGCGTGCGCCGCCGACTGATCCTGCCGATCTGCCTGAGCGCCTTTTGGTCGACATCGGCCTTGACCCCTCGCGCGTAAAGCGGCGGCGGGATTGGGAGGTTCCTCACTGGGCGCCCCGGTTTTGATGTGATGGCCTCTCCCGCGCAGACATGCGGGAGGGGCCGTATCGAACTTTGACCGCCGATGGCGGAGAAAATCCTGCACAGACGTTTTTTCGGGTTGTTACGAGAGAGCTGCACGGTTTGTAAAATCCGGCTTGAAGCGAAACATTTTCCGTGGCTTGCTCAAGACTCGGGATAAAGGAGACTCATTATGCCACTGGAGAACTGGCTGGCCTTCGTGGCCGCATCCGCCATCATGCTTGCCATTCCGGGACCGACGATCCTGCTGGTAATTTCTTACGCACTCGGCCACGGCCGCAAGGCGAGCACCGCGACGGTAACGGGCGTGGCGCTTGGGGATTTCACCGCCATGACGGCCTCGATGCTGGGGCTCGGGGCGCTGCTTGCAACATCGGCGGCGCTTTTCACTGGTCTGAAATGGATCGGTGCGGCTTACCTCATCTATCTCGGCATCAAGCTGTGGCGTTCGCCGGTTGGCGGAGAAGGTGCCGAGGGGACAGGCGTGACGGGCCGTGAAAGGCCGCTCAAAATCTTCCTGCATGCCTATATCGTCACGGCGCTGAACCCCAAGAGCATCGTGTTTTTCGTGGCCTTCCTGCCGCAGTTTCTGGTGCCGACGCTGCCCTTCTGGCCGCAGGTGCTGATTTTCGAAGCGACATTCCTGGTGCTTGCCACCTGCAATGCGGCGCTTTATGGACTGCTGGCAAGTGCCGCCCGCAATACGATCCGCAAGCCGAAGGTCCAGCGCATCGTCAACCGCACGGGCGGCGGTCTCCTGATCGGCGCCGGTCTTATCACCTTTGGCTGGAAGCGGGCGGTTTCGGCGTAAAGCGCGTCTCGATCACCTGAAATTCGGACATAACAAAATGGCACTGCCGCATATACTTCTCGCCCTGATCACCGTGTTTTTGTGGGGCTTCAACTTTGTCGTCATCAAGGTGGGCGTCGCTGATATGCCGCCTTTGTTTCTGACGGGGGTGCGTTATCTCTTTGCGGCGGTGCCTTTGGTGTTTTTCCTGCCAAAACCCAATGTGCCGTGGCGGCATATGATCGTTTACGGCATGGCGATGGGTTTCGTGCAGTTCGGCCTGCTTTATCCGGCCATCAAGCTCGGCCTGCCGGCGGGGCTTGCTTCGCTGGTTATGCAGTCGCAGGCCTTCTTCACGCTGGCGCTTGCCGTGGTGTTCCTCGGCGAGCGGCCGCTGCCTTCACAGATCCTCGGCGCGATCATCGCTTTTGGCGGGCTGGCGGTCATCGGCGTGGAGCGCATGACGGCCGCAGCGCTGATACCGCTCCTGATGGGGGTCGGCTCGGCAATTGCCTGGGCCTGCGGCAACATCGTCAATCGCCGTATCGGCCAGGTGAACGCGGTTTCCTTCGTTGCATGGACGAGCCTTGTACCCGTTCTGCCGTTGATCCTGCTTTCGCTGGTGGTGGAAGGACCCGATGCGATCGCGGAAGGCCTGCTCAATGCGACGTCGACGATGGCTTTCGTGGTGATCTACATGGCCTATGGAGCGACCATTGTCGGCGCGGGCATCTGGAGTTACCTGCTTCTGCGTTATCCGGCCGGAACGGTAGCGCCGTTTTCGCTGCTGGTGCCGATTGTCGGTTTCATCAGCGCCTATCTCGCTTTTGCGGAGCATATCACCGTCTTCGAAGTGGTCGGCGCCGCATTGGTCATCATCGGCCTGATGCTGAATGTGTTCGGCAGGCGGCTTTCATTTTTGCGGGTCTCGTCCGGGGCCGCGTAGATGCGGCGTAATTGCCTGTGCATTATCGGCATGGGGCAGACGCAACAGGCGATTTTTTGGTAAAGAGCATGTTCGGCCGCCGCCAAGGGAATCGGCCGGATGACATGCAGCACGAGGAATGGAACATTGCAGGTCGGCATCGACATGGGAACCCTATCGGGCGGGCAACAGGCCAAGCTCGATATTGAAGAATTGCTTGCGACACGTTTGCTGGTGCAGGGCAATTCCGGTTCCGGCAAGTCGCATCTCCTGCGCCGGCTGCTGGAGCAATCGGCGCAATGGGTGCAGCAGGTCATCATCGATCCCGAGGGCGATTTCGTCACGCTTTCCGATAAATTCGGACACGTGGTGGTGGATGGCGAGCGCACGGAAGCCGAGCTTGCGGGCATCGCCAACCGCATTCGCCAGCACCGCGTCTCCTGCGTGCTGACGCTCGAAGGCCTTGATATCGAGCAGCAGATGCGTGCCGCAGCCGCTTTCCTCAACGGCATGTTCGATGCGGATCGCGAATATTGGTATCCGGTGCTGGTCGTGGTGGATGAGGCGCAGATGTTTGCACCCTCCGTCGGCGGTGAGGTGACCGAGGATGCGCGCAAGGCGTCGCTCGGCGCGATGACCAATCTGATGTGCCGCGGCCGTAAACGCGGGCTTGCCGGCGTCATCGCCACGCAGCGGCTTGCCAAGCTCGCCAAGAACGTGGCGGCGGAAGCCTCGAACTTCCTGATGGGCCGCACCTTTCTCGATATCGACATGGCGCGCGCCGCCGACCTGCTCGGCATGGACCGGCGACAGGCGGAAATGTTCCGCGATCTGCAGCGCGGCAATTTCGTGGCGCTTGGACCTGCGCTGTCGCGCCGGCCGCTGCCCATCGTCATCGGGGCGGTGGAAACCTCGGCGCGCTCGTCCTCGCCGAAGCTGATGCCGCTGCCGGATGCGCCGCAGGATGTGGAAGACCTGATCTTCACGCCTGATCCGGAAGAGTTCACGCGCGCTGTCGTGCGCCGTACGCCGCCAGCACCACGTCCGACGACCGATATTCTCGCCGAGCTCTCCCGTTCCACGCCCGCCGCCGTCGGTCCTTCGCCGGAGCCATCGCCGCGTGCAGGTCAGCCGGAGCTGACGCCGGAGGAGCGAGAGGAGAAGATCGCCGCTGTGCTGGTCGAAATTCTCGACGATCCGCAATCGGCCTATCGCACCGACGCCGTGCTTTATCAGGATTTTCTGGTGCGCGCCCGCATGCGCCGCATTCCCGGCACGCCGATGACGCTGGCGGATTTCCGCCGGCAGGTGGCGATTGCACGCTCAGGCGTGGATGCGACGATGGCGGCAAGCGAAGGCTGGCAGAAGGCGCTGGAGTTGTCGATGTCGGTTTCCGACGATCTGCAGGGGGTTTTCCTGCTGTTGGTCAAGGCGGCGCTGGGGGAGGAGCCTTGCCCGTCCGACGCCCGTATCGCCCGCGCCTATGGCACCCATTCCGCCCGCCGCGCGCGCCGTCTTCTCGGTTATTTCGAGGAGAAGGAGCTTGTGGTGGTACATGCCGATTTCTCCGGCAAGCGCATCGTGGCTTTCCCTGATCTCGATGCAAAAACCGCACCCGGCGATGCGGATGCGGCGGAGGATGATGCGAGGCTTGCGGCGGAGTGAGGTTGCGGCAGGTTTCCCTGCCGCTTGCCGTTGAAGGCCTTATTCTACGGCCTTTGCTTCCTTGCGTGTCGCGATCAGCGAACCGATGATGCCGGTTGCGAGGATGGCGACGGTGACGCCGAGCGAGACGGCGGGCGGGATCTTGGCGATGCCGAGCATGTCGGCGACGAAAATCTTGGAACCAACGAAAACCAGAACCGCAGCCAGCGCATATTTCAGATAGGCAAATCGGTGGATCAGGGCGGCAAGCGCGAAGTAAAGGGCGCGCAGGCCGAGGATCGCGAAGATGTTCGAGGTATAGACGATAAACGGATCGGTGGTGATCGCGAAGATTGCCGGGATCGAATCGACCGCGAAGATAAGGTCGGCGATTTCGACCATGATGAGCGCCAGGAAGAGCGGCGTCACGAAGGTCTTCAGCTTGCCGGTGGTCGCATCCGTTTCCTTGACGAAGAACTTCTCGCCATGCAGCTTCTCCGTCACCGGAAGGCGGCTGCGCAGGAATTTCAGGATGCGGTTGTTGCCGATGTCCGATTCGTCATGGTCTGACGAGAACAGCATCTTGAGGCCGGTGAAGACGAGGAAGGCCGCAAAGAGATAAAGCACCCAGTGGAAGTTTTCGACAATGGCCGCGCCGCCGGCAATCATGATACCGCGCAGGATGATGACGCCGAGGATGCCCCAGAGCAGCACGCGGTGCTGATATTGGCGGGGAATGGCGAAATAGGAGAAGATCATGGCGATGATGAAGATATTGTCCATCGCCAGGCTTTTTTCGACCACGAAGCCGGTGACATATTCCATCGCCGACTGCTGGCCGGACTGGTACCAGATCCAGCCGCCAAAGGCCAAACCGATGGCGATATAGAAGCCTGACATCAGCAGGCTTTCACGGATGCCGATTTCCTTGGAGTTCTTGTGCAATACGCCAAGATCGAGCGCCAGGAGGCCAAGGACGAGAGAAATGAAGACCGCCCACATCCATGTGGGGGTACCGAGAAAATCGTTGAGGAGGAACTCCATCAGTCAACCTTTAGCCGGACGAGGTTGGCTTTGCGGATGGGGAACGTGCGTGAAGAATATGCGTGGGCCCCAACCTAAAGAAACTCGACATCACGTGTTGTCCGGTAACACGCCAGAGGGGCCCGAGTTCTGATCACGATGGAGAGATGGGTGGGCGCTCGGGCTTTTCAAGGGCAGGATCGAGAAAAAAAGCGGCGGGTGTTGTTTGACAAATTTGTAAAACATGTTTAGAAGCCGCCCCAACGCCGGGCAGTGATGTCCGGTGTGTTTTGTTGACTACCCTGCAGTTTAATAACTGACGTTCGGCGGTCAATATCACCGACATGTCCCGTGGTTTCTCCATTTGCATGTGAGAAGCCTGTCAGAGGCCCTGAAACGGGCTTCAGAGGAGGGCGTGTTTCCTTAAACCGGTTTGGTAACAGGCCGGCATAACCTATTGAGAAGGAAATACGATGAGCAAGCGCGAATCGGCTAAGTACAAAATTGACCGCCGCATGGGCGAAAACATCTGGGGCCGTCCGAAGTCCCCGGTAAACCGCCGCGAATACGGCCCGGGCCAGCACGGCCAGCGCCGCAAGGGCAAGATGAGCGACTTCGGCACGCAGCTGCGCGCCAAGCAGAAGCTCAAGGGCTACTACGGCGAACTGCGCGAAAAGCAGTTCCGCGCCACCTACGACGAAGCAAACCGTCGCAAGGGCGATACCTCCGAGAACCTGATCGGCCTGCTCGAGTCGCGTCTGGACGCCATCGTCTACCGCGCCAAGTTCGTTCCGACCGTTTTCGCATCGCGTCAGTTCATCAACCATGGCCACGTCACGGTTAACGGCGTTCGCGTCAACATCGGTTCTTACCGTTGCAAGCCGGGCGACGTTGTTGAAGTTCGCCAGAAGTCCAAGCAGCTGGTGACCGTTCTCGAAGCCGTTCAGCTCGCAGAGCGCGACGTTCCTGACTACATCGAAGTCGATCACAACAAGATGGTTGCGACCTATGCTCGCATCCCGGCTCTGTCTGACGTTCCGTACCCGGTCGTCATGGAACCGCATCTGGTCGTCGAATTCTACTCGCGTTAATCGACGCGTTTCAGTATTGAGAAAGCCGCCCCTCGGGGCGGCTTTTTTGTTTGCTGGGGAAGGCTTTGCATGCAGGACATTCAGGCGATCGTCGATTCCATTTACGACAGCATGGTGCCCAGGCTGGGTGAGGGGAAGGTCGCGGATTACATTCCGGAACTCGCCAAAGTCGATCCGAACCAGTTCGGTATCGCCATCACCACTGTCGACGGAACCACTTATACGGCCGGCAATGCGCTCACGCCGTTTTCGATCCAGAGCATCTCCAAGGTCTTCATGCTGACGCTGGCGCTCGGCAAGGCGGGGGAAACGGTGTGGAACCGGGTAGGGCGTGAGCCGTCGGGGTCGTCCTTCAACTCCATCGTCCAGCTGGAGCACGAGCACGGCATTCCGCGCAATCCCTTCGTGAATGCCGGCGCCATCGTGGTGACGGATATCGTTCTTTCCGGCCACCAGCCGCGAGAGGCGATCGGCGAACTCTTGCGTTTCGTGCGTTATCTCGCCGACGATGACACGATCAGCATTGACGACACGGTGGCGAAATCCGAGCAGGCGACTGGTTTCCGTAATTTCGCACTTGCCAATTTCATGCGGTCCTTCGGCAATCTGCATCATCCCGTAGAATATACGCTGGGCGTTTATTTTCACCAATGTGCGCTGTCCATGACCTGCGCGCAGCTCTCTCGCGCCGGGCTGTTCCTTGCCAATCGCGGCCGCAATCCGCTGACGGGCCACACGGTCGTTTCGGATCGGCGGGCGCGGCGCATCAATGCGCTGATGCTGACCTGCGGCCATTATGACGGATCGGGCGATTTCGCCTATCATGTCGGCCTGCCGGGCAAGAGCGGCGTCGGCGGCGGCATCATGGCGGTGGCACCTGGCAAGGCGTCGATTGCGGTCTGGTCGCCGGGTCTCAACAAGGTGGGCAATTCAGCACTCGGGTCACAGGCGCTGGAAATGCTGGCGACGAAAACCGGCTGGTCCGTATTCGGGGCTTGATATTGCCGGCGGATGGGGGCATTGCCTGCACTAAGAACGGCAGTCGTGCCGGAGCGAGCTGATGATGAACATTCTTACCAAGATCGATGACATCGCCGACAGGGTCGGGGCAGATCAGGACCCGTCCGAAGAAAACGGCAGCTCGCATCCCCTGTTCGACAATGCACCGCGCTCAGTCTCGTTCAACAAGCTGCGCAAGCGGCTTCTGCGCAATGTCCGTCAGGCCTTTGAAGATTTCGGCATGCTGAAGGGCCAGAAGCGTTGGCTTGTCGGCCTTTCCGGCGGCAAGGACAGCTATGGTCTTCTGGCGCTGCTGCTTGATCTCAAATGGCGCGGTCTGCTGCCGGTAGAGCTGATCGCCTGCAATCTCGATCAGGGCCAGCCGAATTTCCCGAAGCATGTGCTGCCGGAATATCTGGCGAAGATCGGCGTTGCCCATCGCATCGAATATCGCGACACCTATTCGGTGGTGAAGGAGAAGGTGCCCTCGGGCGGGACTTATTGTTCCCTCTGTTCGCGGCTCCGGCGCGGCAATCTTTACCGCATCGCGCGGGAAGAGGGTTGCGACGCATTGCTGCTCGGCCATCACCGCGAGGATATTCTCGAAACCTTCTTCATGAACTTCTTCCATGGTGGTCGCCTTGCAGGCATGCCGGCAAAGCTGATGAATGACGAGGGCGACCTGATGGTGCTGCGCCCGCTCGCCTATTGCGCCGAAGATGATATGGCGAAATTCGCGGCGGCGATGGAATTCCCGATCATTCCCTGCGACCTCTGCGGTTCGCAGGACGGGCTTCAGCGCAATGCCATGAAGGAGATGCTGGCAGACATCGAAAGGCGTATGCCCGGCCGCAAGGACGTGATGCTGCGGGCGCTTGCCCATGTCAATCCGTCGCACCTGCTCGATCAGAAGCTTTTTGATTTCTCGGCGCTTTCTGTCACCGGGGCGTCACCTGAAGAGCGTAGGGAGGCCAACTCCCCCTTATGAAGAAGTGCCCCGCCCGATGACCCTTTCCGATAAAGATATCGACTTTCTCATTTCCACCGTTGCCGCTGCCGGCGCGAACGAAATTCTTCCCCGCTTCCGAAACCTGAGCGCCGGCGCTATCTCGGAAAAAACCTCCGCCGTCGATCTCGTTACCGAGGCGGATGTTCTCGCTGAAAAAGCAATAACAGCCGCTCTGCTGCAGCGGTTCCCGAAGGCCCATATAGTCGGCGAAGAGACCTATGAGGCGGACCAATCCGTCATTCCGGCGCTTGCCGATGCGCCGCTTGCTTTCGTGATCGATCCCATCGACGGCACTTTCAATTATGCTTCAGGTTTTCCCGCTTTCGGCACGCTGCTTGCGGTTACAGTCAAGGGCGAGACGGTGGCGGGTTTCATTCATGATCCTGTCATGGGTGACACCATCGTCGCCCTGAAAGGCGAGGGCGCGTTTCTCAACCGCAGGAACGGTTCGCAGGCGAAGCTCAAGGTCGCCGATCCCGTGCCATTGTCCGAAATGGTCGGCATTTTCTCCTGGGGCCACAGCCATCAGGATCGCCGTCCGGTGATCGCCGCCAATATGGCGAAGATAAAGATGGCGCTTTCAATCAATTGCTCGGCACATGAATACTGGCTCGCCTCGGCCGGCAAGCTGCATTTCATCGGCCATGAGAAGCTGATGCCGTGGGATCATCTCGCCGGCGTGCTTGTTCATCAGGAGGCGGGTGGTTATACGGCCCGTTTCGACAATACGCCCTATCGGCCGGGACAAACGGAGGGTGGCATCCTGTCCGCTCCCGACAAGGAAAGCTGGAAGATGCTGCGACGGGAAATCGTCGCTTTATAGTCGTTACGCTCAGAAAGAAGGATATCGCCCATGGCTCTCGAACTCGACATCGCCTCTCTTGCCAACGCGCTTCAGGAGGCGGCGGCAGTGGAAATCCTGCCGCGGTTCCGCAATCTGGGCGAGGGCGATGTGCGGATAAAGAGCGAGGCGATCGACCTTGTGACCGAGGCCGACGAGGCTGCGGAGCGGCTTATCCGCGCCCGTGTACAGGAAATCATGCCTGATGCGCTGTTTATCGGCGAAGAGGCGGTCGCGGCGGATGCCTCGCTGCTTGGCAAGCTTGCCGACGCCGATCTCGCCGTGGTGGTCGACCCAATCGACGGCACCTATAATTTCGCCTCCGGCCTGCCGCTCTTCGGCGTGATGATGAGCGTTATCTCGAAGGGCGAGACCGTTGCCGGTCTTATTTTCGATCCGATGGGCAATGACTGGGCGATTGCCGAAAAGGGCTCCGGTGCATGGCTTTGCGCCGCCGATGGCTCGCAGACGCAGATGTCGGTCGTGCCGGCTCCTGTATTGTCGCAGATGGTTGGCATCGCCAATACCGGCTATTTTGATGTGGAGACACGCCGCAAGATTCTCATGAACCTTGCCGATGTGCGGTTGTTCACCAGCTATCGCTGTGCTGCGCATGAATACCGCGTGTTCTGCGGCGGCCATATGCACTTCCTGATGTATAACAAGCTGATGCCCTGGGACCATCTGGCCGGCACGCTGCTGTCGCAGGAAGCGGGCGCTTATGCCGCCCGTCTCGACGGCTCTCCCTATCTGCCGCGCCATCTGGATGGCGGCCTGCTGCTTGCTCCTGATCAGGAGACGTGGGAATTGCTGCGCGAGAAGATTTTTACGGTTTGAGGGAAGCGTCGCTGTAACCAACAAAAAAAGGGCGTGGAACCGAGTTCCGCGCCCTTTTTGTTTGTGTGCCTGAACTTACCGTGTCGGTTTGTTATGCGCTTGGAACAGCACGCCCTTTTCGCCGATCAGCACGAAGACGAGGCCGATGATGGAGACGACGAAGAAGCCGGCCACCATGGGCAGTGCGGTGCCGTCGAAAGCCTGGCCGATAGCGGCACCAATCAGCGAGCCGCCGACCGTTCCCATGAAACCGATAACGGACGAGGCCGTGCCGGCGACGTGGCCGAGCGGTTCCATGGCGAGCGAGTTGAAGTTCGAGCCGATCCAGCCGAACTGGAACATGGCGAGCGCGAAGAACACAATGAAGATCGCAAAGGGCATCGGTTCCGGGCCAAGCACCTGCACCACCAGCCAGATGAAGGTGATGGCGATGAAGCCCAGCAGGGATCCGTGCGACAGCTTGCGCATGCCGAACCGGCCGACAAGCCTTGCATTGATGAAGGACGAGAAGGCCATGAACAGCGCCACGCCCGCAAAGGCCGCTGCGAACCATGCACCCAGCCCATAAATGCCCTTGTAGACCTGTTCGGCCGAATTGATGAAGCCGAACAGCGCACCGAAGATAAAGGTGCTGGAGAGCGTGTAACAAAGCGCAATGCGGTTGGTGAGCACGATCTTGAAGCCGCCAAGGATAGAACGGGCGGTGAAGGGGCGGACATCGTCCGGATGCAGGGTTTCCGGCAGGCGGAAATACATCCAGGCCGTCACCACGGCGGCAATTCCCGCCATGAAGGCGAAGATCAGATGCCAGTTACCGAAAAACAGCACGATCTGACCGGTGCCGGGTGCGATGACCGGAACGACCATGAACACCATCATGATCAGCGACATGACTTCCGCCATCTGGCGGCCGCCATAGATGTCACGCACGATCGAGATGGTAATGACGCGTGTCGCCGCCGAGCCGATGCCCTGAATGAAGCGCAGGATCAGCAGGCCGGAGAATGACGGTACGAAGACTACGGCGAGGGCTGAAACGATATAGATCGCAAGTCCGACGAGCATTGGCTTGCGGCGTCCGAAACGGTCCGAGATCGGACCGTACAGAAGCTGCGCGACGCCGAAGCCCAGAAGATAGGTGGAAATGACATATTGGCGGTGGTTTTCATTGACGACGCCAAGCGATGCGCCGATTTCCTGAAGACCCGGCAGCATGATATCGATGGCAAGCGCGTTCAGCGCCATCAGCATCGCGGCAAGCGCGATGAATTCCGTGCGCCCCATCGAGCCTGCGCGCGAAGCGGTGGATTGTGAAAGTTCTGTCACAGGATTGCCCCAAAAAGAACGGCAAAGGCGTTGCATGAAGCAACGCCTGGCATAGTTTTCTGACAATCAGGGTGGGCCGGATGAACCGGCCGAAATCAGGCCGCGCCGCGGACGCTGATACCCTGTTCTTGGAAGTGGCTTTGCAGTTCGCCGGACTGGAACATCTCTCTTACGATGTCACAGCCGCCGACGAATTCGCCCTTGACGTAGAGCTGCGGGATTGTCGGCCAGTTGGAATAGTCCTTGATGCCCTGACGGATGTCGGCATCGGCAAGCACGTTGATGCCCTTGTAGTCGACGCCGAGATAATCGAGGATCTGTACCACCTGGCCGGAAAAACCGCACTGCGGAAATTGCGGGGTGCCCTTCATGAAAAGAACGATGTCGTTGCTCTTCACTTCGCTGTCGATCATGTCGTTAATGCCGCTCATAGGCCTATTCCTTTCACATGCGGTTCAAGGCCGCTGCTTTCCGTTTGTTCCTAGATAACATGTCGCGGCGCGATTTCCACCCGGGAAGCGTAAAAAACTGCGGGTGTGGCATCATTGGAGAGGGATCGAAATTTCGCGTCCACGTCGCAGCGGGTCAGGTGTCGGGATAGACCAGAAGTATTTTGCCGATCGTCTTTCGCGGTCTGGAGACGAGCGGGACTAATATGCCTGTCTCGTCAGCGAAAAGATCGAGTTCTTTCTGGTTCTGGAGTGTCATCACTGAGCGGCCGGTCGCTAGCGAACAATCTCGTTCGCAATCCACCTGCATTTCACTCACCAGTCGGTCGTTTTGGTGGTCGATTTTGAGATCGACAATTAATTTAGGCTCTTCCTGTTTAAGCAGACGGCAGGTTTGACCAATTTTGCAAAGCGCGGTGCCGGCTATCGGATCAGCATCATGAAGCAGCACGGCGAAGCCGATTTTGATCTCTTTGTTACTTCTGTCGTCGGTGAAGCCCATGCGTGTTGCGGAAAGAAACAGGAGGGCGCAGGCGAAAAACAGGCAAAGCCGCTCGTTGCGGATCATCGATATCTCTGTCGGCTGCGCGCAGCGGCCGTGCGTCTTTTGCTCACCTGCTTCTTGGCTGGCTTGGGTTTGACGGCTGCGTTGATCGCGGCTTCCAGGACCGAGCCGACGATGCCGCCGGCAAGGGAACCGGCGCTTTTCGTCCGGCGGGCCCTTCGGGTCTTGCGGATACCGGTCTTGGTCAGCACTTCGGCCAGAGCGCCCTTGACGACGCCGTTGAGCAATTGATCGACGATGCCAGACAAATTTCCCTCGCCAATAAATAAATCATATTTCGGTCGCGATTTTTACTATACGTGCATCGCCCACTGTATCAAGCGATCCTTTCGGGTGCCTCCAGCCCGAAGGTTTATGCATGCCGACCGTCAAGTCACGCCTTGTTCTTTATTTCCCCGGTTTCGATCCGCTCGATGCGGCGGCCCATCATCTGCGTTACCAGCGGGCGGCGGCGCTGGCCGGCAAGACTTGGGATGTCGACTATGCGGTGGGACCGCTCACGAACACGCCGGCGGGTGAAACATTCACGGTGGAGGCTTCGGCGGGCGACTGGCGGACGCGCTCCGACATTTTCGTTTACGATCATAATGCGGTGATATCGCAGTTACGGGATGCGCCGGTCCGGCAGCAGATCTGGCTTGGTTTCAAAGCCGGTGCAGGCATTATCGCCGAGGGCGGTGCGGCGCGCTACTTCCGCCATGCCTGGCGTTTTGGTCTGTTCTTCATCTTCCCGTTCCTGCTGATGCTGGTCGGCGGTGCTGTTGCTGCGGCTATTGCGCTCTCGCCTTCGCTGCTCGGTTTGCCTCTCTGGCTCTTCGCAATCAGCCTTCCCGCCGCCGCCCTGTTTTTCGTGAAGGCGTTTCTGCCTTTTGCGGAGCGGTTTCACACCCTGCATCTTTATGCGGACTGGCGCTTCGCGCTCGCTGTCGGCCGCGATGAAGCGATTGCCCGCGACTGGATCGAAGAGAGGGCCGCACTTGTTCTGACGGCGCTTGAGCAGCCCTCGGACGAGGTTCTGGTCATTTCGCACAGCATGGGCGCCAGTCTTGCGCTCGCCGTGATCGGCCGCGTGCTGGAACTCAGGCCGGATGCGCTGGATGGCCGGAAGCTGTCCTTTGCAACGCTGGGCGGCGCAGCGCTGCAATGTGCGTTCCTGTCGAGTGCGGACAGGCTGCGTGAGAGCGTCGGCGTGATTGCACGTCACCCTGAGGTGACATGGTTCGATATCCAGTGCCTGACCGATCCGATCCACCTCTACCGCTGCAACACGGTTGCGCTGACCGGCCATAAGGATGCGCCGCAGCCGAAAATCGTACCGATCCGTTTCAAGCATTCGCTGTCATCGGAACGCTATAAAAAGAACAAGCGCAACTTCCTGCGCATGCACCGGCAATATGTTCTGGGGCCGGATCGCAAATCCGGTTACGATTTTACCCTGCTGACGGCGGGGCCTTTGCCGGCCGCATCCTTCGCCGATCTGGATTCGCAGAGCCCGCCCGCTTTGTAAGCGGCGTTCGTGCATTCTGCCCAATATGAAAAGGCCCGCGTGAGAGCACGCGGGCCTTTGATTTAATCCGCAGTCTTCACGCTCTGCCGCAGATCGGACAGAGACGTGCTGTTGCCGACACCGCTTTCACGGGCGCAATCATTCGGGAGCCGAAGTCTGCAGGGCAAGGGCATGCAGAACGCCGCCCATATTGCCCTTCAGCGCATCATAGACCATCTGGTGCTGTTGCACGCGGGTCTTGCCCTTGAATGCTTCCGCAACGACTTCCGCCGCGTAGTGATCGCCGTCACCGGCCAGATCGCGGATCGTGACCTTTGCCCCGGGAATTCCCGCCTTAATCATGTCTTCAATGTCGCCGGGTTTCATGGGCATGGTGTTTCTCCTTAATTCATTCTGCGGCGAGCAAAGTTTCGCCGTCCATGAATTGAGGGAACCACGATTCATAGGCCAAGTGCAATTCTTTAATCTCGACAGCCCGCGCCGTGCCCAGCTTTACGCTTGCACCGCCGGTAACGCCGATTGCCGGGCAGGAAACGCCCGCCGCCTTCGCCGCTGCCTGCACCTTGTCGAGATCGGCCTTCTTCACCGTCAGAACGTAACGGCCCTGGTCTTCGCCATAGAAGGTGAGGATCGGATTATGGCCTTCGACCGCATCGATCGTGGCGCCAATGCCGGAAGAAATCGCCATTTCGGCAACCGCAAGCGCCAGACCGCCCGAAGAGCAATCGTGAACGGCTGTCGTAAGACCATCGGTGATCAGCGTGCGGACGAAATCGCCGTTCTTCTTCTCGGCAGCCAGATCGACATGCGGTGCCGGGCCATCGATGCGGCCATGAATGTCGCGCATGTAAACCGACTGGGCGATGTGGGTGCCGAGACCGGCAGGCGCGCCGATGAGCAGCACCACTTCGTCAGCGGCAGCAAAACGGATGCGCGCCATGCGGCCCCAATCCTTCAGCAGGCCAACGCCGCCGATGGTGGGGGTGGGCAGGATCGCCTGACCGTTGGTTTCGTTGTAGAGCGAGACGTTGCCGGAAACGATCGGGAATTCCAGCACGCGGCAGGCTTCGCCGATGCCCTTGATGGCATGGACCAACTGGCTCATGATCTCGGGCTTTTCCGGGTTGCCGAAATTGAGGTTGTCGGTGGCCGCGAGCGGCAGGGCGCCGGTTGCGGTGATGTTGCGCCAGCATTCGGCAACGGCCTGCTTGCCGCCTTCGAAGGGATCAGCCTCGACGTAACGCGGGGTCACGTCGGAGGAAAAGGCGAGCGCCTTCTTGTCATGGCCTTCGACACGGACCACGCCGGCATCGCCACCCGGCAGCTGCAGGGAGTTGCCCTGGATCAGCGTGTCGTACTGTTCGTAGACCCAGCGGCGCGAGGAGTTGTTGGCCGAACCGACCAGCGACACCAGCGCATCGGCAATATCGGCCGAAGGTACGTCGTTTTCCGAAAGCGGTGCCTGAACCTTGGCCGGCGTCCACGGGCGGTCATATTCCGGAGCCTGATCGCCGAGATCCTTGATCGGCAGGTTGGCGACTTCCTCGCCATTGTGCAGCACGCGGAAGCGCAGGTCGTCGGTGGTCTTGCCGACGATGGCGAAGTCCAGGCCCCATTTGACGAAGATCGCCTTGGCGACTTCTTCCTTGGAGGGCTCGAGAACCATGAGCATGCGCTCCTGGCTTTCCGACAGCATCATTTCGTAAGCCGTCATGCGCTCTTCGCGCACCGGCACGGCGTTGAGATCAAGTTCGATGCCGAGATCGCCCTTGGCGCCCATTTCAACGGCCGAGCAGGTGAGGCCGGCGGCCCCCATGTCCTGAATGGCGATGACCGCGCCTGTTTTCATCAGTTCGAGGCAGGCTTCCAGCAGGCACTTTTCGGTGAAGGGGTCGCCAACCTGAACGGTCGGGCGTTTTTCTTCGATCGACTCGTCGAATTCGGCAGACGCCATGGTCGCGCCGCCGACGCCGTCGCGACCGGTCTTTGCACCGAGATAAACGACCGGCAGGCCGACGCCCTTGGCTTCAGAGAGGAAGATCGCGTCGGACTTGGCAAGGCCGGCTGCAAAGGCGTTGACGAGGATGTTGCCGTTATAACGCGGATCGAATTCCACTTCGCCGCCAACCGTCGGCACGCCGAAGGAGTTGCCGTAACCGCCGACACCGGCGACGACGCCAGCCACGAGGTGGCGGGTCTTCGGATGATCGGGTGCGCCGAAACGCAGCGCGTTCATGGCCGCGATCGGGCGTGCGCCCATGGTGAAGACGTCACGCAGGATACCGCCGACGCCGGTTGCCGCACCCTGATAGGGCTCGATATAGGACGGGTGGTTGTGGCTTTCCATCTTGAAGACGACGCAGTCGCCATCATCGATATCGACAACGCCAGCGTTTTCGCCGGGGCCCTGAATGACGCGGGGGCCTGTTGTCGGCAGGGTCTTCAGCCACTTCTTGGAAGACTTGTAGGAGCAGTGCTCGTTCCACATGGCCGAGAAAATGCCAAGCTCGGTAAAGCTGGGCTCCCGTCCGATCAGGTCGAGGATACGCTGGTATTCGTCGGGCTTCAGCCCGTGGGATGCAACGAGTTCCGGGGTGATCTTGATGGAGTTTGAGATAGACATAGGTCTCACGCGGTTCGAGCCGAGGAAAGTTTCCGGTTCTTTAGCGCAAGAGGCTCAATGGCGCGACAGGAAAATGCGCTGTTTTGCCGGTTAATTGGCGGTTTATGCCGTTATTCGCTGCGGCGCACGGTCTGCGCGCCAACGCACATCGGGTCATGCCACGCTCTCATATCCGGCGGAGCCATTATCGAGCAGGTGGCGGAGGACGCCGAAGGCATGCGTCAGTTCCTCGCGGGTGGAGGGGCCTGAAAAGCTGATGCGGACGCGGTGGAAAACCTTGTCCGTCCGTCCGGCCTTGAACTCGTCCTCGTCGTCGATCAGCACGCCTTCCTTCATCGCCGCATTGCGGAAGGTGCCGGAAAGCCAGGGTTCGGGCAGTCTCAGCCACAGGAAGGCGATATCCGGCAGCGAATTGAAATCCAGTCCGGCAAAGGCCCGCCGGGCAATCGCTTCGCGTTGATTGATTTCTGCGATGCAGTCCTTGCGAATGTCATCGGCGTCGCCGCTATTGACGAGGCGCGCGTTCAACTCGGCCAGCATGAAGGGCAGGCCGCCCGTCAGCATCGAGTGGGAAATGCGGATACGAGAGGAATATTGCGCTGGACAGGCGACCCAGCCGCCGCGCACGCCGGCGGCGACGGATTTCGACAGGCCGCCGACCACGAAGGTGATATCGGGCGCAAATTCGGCGATCAGCGGGATCGCCTCGCGGGTCATCGCGCCGTAGAGATTGTCCTCGATGATCCACACGCCGTAACGGCGGGCAATATCGGCAATCGCGCGGCGGCGCTCTTCCGGCAGGGTGGCGCAGGTCGGGTTCTGGCCGGCCGACATCAGGAAGATCATCTTCGGATGCTGCTGGGCGCAGACGCGCTCGAAATCATCAGGGACAATGCCGTTCTCATCCGCTTCCACCAGCGTCACCCGCCGACCGGCAAGGGCGGCGCTGCGGCTGATGTGGGAATAGGTGACGGGTTCGAAGACGATACGGTCGCCCGGCGCGGTCATCGCCGTCACCACACTCATCACCGCCGCATGGGCGCCGAGCGTCGAGACGATGTTTTCCGGTTTCGGCGACCAGCCGTTCTGGGAAAGCCAGCGAACGCCCGCCATGCACCAGCTGTCGGGGAAGGAGCGGGCGTAATTGGTGATATCGTACGCATGCTCACGGGTGACGGCCTCGATGTGCCGGGCGATCAGCCCGCTCTGGCCGACATCCGGTGCCGCCGTCGTGTTCAGCCTGAATTCGGCGCTGCTGTCGATGGCGTGGCGTGTGCTGCCGAAGGCCGCCGCTGCCGGTTCCAGGGGCAATGAGGGGGCAGGGGTCTTGCGCTCATTGACATAGGTGCCGCGTCCGACCTCACCGCTGACGAGGCCACGTTCGTGGATGAGCGCATAGGCCCGGCTGATTGTACCGATTGTCACACCGAGATCGTAAGCAAGATTGCGCTGCGGCGGCAGTTTCGAGCCGGCCTGCAGGGTGCCGTCGGAAATCGCGCCTTCAATACTGTCGGCGAGGCGAAGATAAATCGGGCCGTCGCCCTCGGTGATGTCGGGAAGCCAATTTGTCATGGTGACAATTTATGCATTGTATCTGTCTGGAAGTCAATTGTATTTATTGTCTGCATTAATTGAGGATCAACGAACGGAGACAATAGGTGCAATATGCGCAAGATGGATCAATACCTTTCGACAGCGGATACACTCTATCCTGATGGCTACGAACGGGAACGCGTGTTCCGCGATGCCGGCGACATGGTCGCACCGGCGCCCTTTCCGGCCAAGATCGGTCACACGCTTATTGGTCGCCTGATTGCGGGCATGTTCAATTGGCACCGGAAACGGCAGGGACGGCTCGCTTTGCGGGAATTGTCCGACGATCTTCTGGAGGATATCGGCGTTACGCGGGATGAGGCCCTCAACGAGGCCGCAAAATCGCGACTTCTCTCCTGGCCCTCCCAGTCGCTTTGATTTTTTGTCGGAGAGCGGTGCCTTCTTTCCCCGGCGCCATCAAGCCATTCGGCAGCCCGCCACGCCACTCCCAACCGGCGCTGGCGGGTTTTTTTATTGGCTTGCCGAGAGCCTCTTTGCCAAATCGACAAGTACGTTACAGGGATTTCTTGCGCCGGGCACATCCGTGTCCCTCATTCCTGTGCTTGTCACTGGAATCCAGCCGATGCGCGTCTGCGCGGCGGAAGGACTCCCCTCAGCCCAGGGACTTGGGCTGGCTGGATCCCTGTGACAAGCACAGGGATGAGGATAGAAACGATGCATCCCAAGCTAAGAACTAACCGATGCGCCCGCCGCGGACCGTTTCCGCGCTTGTCGATCAGCAGCCCTTGCCGCCGTTCGCCCAGCGCTTGACGTCGGTTGCGATGCGGCCGGAAATGGCTTCGTTCATCACGGGTCCGAAAGCGTCGAGCTTTGCCGGATTGCCTTCGGCCTGAACCACCAGCATGGGGCGCGATTCCGGGCTGTTGCGCGGCACGAGCAGGATGCGCGGGCGGCCGGAGAAGGAGTTGAGTTCAGGGGCCAGACGATAGGCCTTGAAGGCCGCATCGCCCGACTTGAACCAGCAGGCATTCGCGCCAAGCGCGATCCGTTCCATGGTCGGCAGGGCCGCGCGGGAGACGGAGGCAGCCGGCTGCGGTTTCGGTTGGCACGCGGCGAGCGCCGCCGCGGCAAGGATCAATCCGGCGGCTTTATAGGCATTGTGTCGAAGAAGACGGGGCATCAGGTCATCCAGAAGAAAAGCCGAAACAGCGCCGAAAGCCGGCATCAAAAAAGGCGGGCCTGAAGCCCGCCCGGTCTATCAGGCTGCGATGACGCCGAGCGCCGAAGCGAAGAGGCCGCGGCCGTCATTGCCGCCATGGGCGGCTTCGATGAGGTTTTCCGGATGCGGCATCATGCCGAGAACATTGCCCTTGGCGTTGATGACGCCGGCAATGTCGTTCAGCGAGCCGTTGGGGTTGGTGTCCTCGGCATAACGGAACACCACCTGGCCGTTGCCTTCCAGCGCCTTCAGCTCTTCGGCTTCGACGAAATAGTTGCCGTCATGATGGGCGACTGGGCAGCGCAGGATCTGGCCCTTGTCGTAAGCGCGTGTGAAATCGGTGTCGTTGTTGGCGACTTCGAGCTTCACTTCACGGCAGACGAATTTCAGCGAGGCGTTGCGCATCAGCGCACCGGGCAGCATGCCTGCTTCGACCAGAATCTGGAAGCCGTTGCAGACGCCGAGAACCTTGACGCCTTTTTCGGCCTTTTCGCGGATGGCCTGCATGACCGGCATGCGCGCGGCGATGGCGCCGCAACGCAGGTAGTCACCATAGGAGAAGCCGCCCGGAATGACGATCAGGTCGACATCGGGAATATCCGTTTCCGTCTGCCAGATGGTGACGGGCGCGCTTCCGGAGATTTTCGTCAGCGCCGCGATCATGTCGCGGTCGCGGTTGAGGCCGGGAAGTTGGACGACAGCGGATTTCATGGACGGCGGCTCCTGCGGCTTCAGAGGATGGCGATAGCGTAGTTTTCGATGACCGTGTTGGCCAGGAGCTTTTCGCACATCGCCTTCAGGTCGGTCTCGGCCTTGGCCTTGTCGGCGCCTTCCAGCTCCAGGTCGAAGACCTTGCCCTGACGGACATGGCCGACGCCACCGAAACCGAGGCTGCCGAGCGCGCCTTCGATTGCCTTGCCCTGCGGATCGAGAACGCCGTTCTTCAGCGTAACAGTCACCCGTGCCTTGATCACCTGATCTTCTCCTGATTTTACCCTACGGGGCCAATATTACTTTACGAGGACCGGACCAGTGCCGCGGATCGGTTCGTTTTCATTGATGATGCCGAGACGGCGCGCCACTTCGGAATAGGCTTCCACAAGTCCGCCCATATCGCGGCGGAACAGGTCCTTGTCCATCTTTTTCTGGGTCTCGATGTCCCACAGGCGGCAGCTGTCTGGCGAAATCTCGTCGGCGAGGATGATGCGCATCATGTCGCCTTCGAAGAGCCGGCCGCATTCGATCTTGAAATCGACGAGCTGGATGCCGACGCCGAGGAACAGGCCGGACAGGAAGTCGTTGACGCGGATGGCGAGCGCCATGATGTCGTCAAGCTCGGCGGGATTGGCCCAGCCGAACGCCGTGATGTGTTCTTCCGAGACCATCGGGTCTTCCAGCTCATCCGACTTGTAATAGAACTCGATGATCGAGCGCGGCAGCACCACGCCTTCCTCGATGCCGAGGCGCTTGGAGAGAGAGCCGGCGGCGACATTGCGCACGACGATCTCAAGCGGGATCATCTCCACTTCCTTGATCAGCTGCTCGCGCATGTTGAGGCGGCGGATGAAGTGGGTGGGAATGCCGATCTTGTTCAGATGCGTGAAGACATATTCGCAGATACGGTTGTTCAGCACACCCTTGCCGTCGATGACTTCATGCTTCTTCTTGTTGAAGGCGGTCGCATCGTCCTTGAAGAACTGGATAAGCGTGCCTGGCTCCGGACCTTCGTAGAGGATCTTGGCCTTGCCTTCGTAAATACGGCGGCGACGGTTCATAATTGCAGGTCTCTTGGTTGACGCCGATTCTGGTGGCGTTGCGTTTGGTCTTTGAAGCGGTCCCATAAAGGAAAAGAGTGCATTCTACAATGCGGCTCGCATATTTCCCTTCAATTCTTGTGACAGGCCGGAGAAACCGCGGCACCCGGAAAATAGGCTTCCGGGGCAGATCGAAGGGGAGGCGGCCCGCACGGCCGCCGCCGTCAGGGCTCGACAGCCTTCAGCCTGCTCAGGAACTGGGCGAACACCATGCCGCCTTCCGGCCACGGACCATGGCCGGACTCGCTGTTGATATGGCCGGACATGCCGGCGTCGATCAGCAACGAACCCCAGGCGGCGGCAATGTCATCGGCGTGTTCATAGGAGCCGAAAGGATCGTTCCGGCTGGCGATGGTGATCGTCGGGAAAGGCAGCGGATCGCGCGGGTAAGGCCCGAAGGTCATCAGGTGCTTGGGCCGGATATCGGGATTGGCGACATCGGGCGGCGCAACGAACAGCGCACCGGACACCTTCTTGCCGATTTCCGGCAGGGCGTGGATGACGGTCGGCACGCCAAGGGAATGGGCGACGAGGACGATGGGCTTGGTGGAGGCGTTGACCTCTTCCACCAGCCGGGCGACCCAATCTTCCTTCACGGGTTTGGCCCATTCGGCCTGCTCGACGCGACGGGCGGTGGAAAGCTTGCGCTCCCAGCGGCTCTGCCAGTGGTCGGGGCCGGAATTGGTATAACCGGGGACGATCAGGATATCTGCTTCTGAAACTTTCATGCGCCCATATCTGTGTTGTGATGCCGCCGCGATCAAGGTCGCGGCGACATTAACTTCAAGGTCTCTTACTCAGCTCAAGTCTCAGGCGTTGCCGAAGACGCGGGTGAAGATCGTGTCGACATGCTTGGTGTGGTAACCGAGGTCGAACTTTTCGCGGATGACCTCTTCGGGAAGTGCGGCGCGCACTTCCTCGTCGCCCAGCAGTTCCTCAAGGAAGTCGGCGCCCTGTTCCCACACCTTCATGGCGTTGCGCTGGACGAGACGATAGGCGTCCTCGCGGGAAACGCCTGCCTGCGTCAGCGCCAGCAGAACGCGCTGCGAATGCACGAGGCCGCGGAACTTGTTCATGTTCTTCAGCATGTTGTCCGGGTAGATCACCAGCTTTTCGATGACGCCGGCCAGACGGTTCAGCGCGAAGTCGAGCGTGACGGTCGTGTCGGGGCCGATGGCGCGCTCGACCGAGGAGTGGCTGATATCGCGCTCGTGCCATAGTGCAACGTTTTCCATTGCCGGAACGACGGACATGCGCACCAGCCGGGCAAGGCCGGTGAGGTTTTCGGTCAGAACCGGGTTGCGCTTGTGCGGCATGGCGGACGAACCCTTCTGGCCCGGCGAGAAGAACTCTTCCGCTTCCAGAACCTCGGTGCGCTGCATGTGGCGGATTTCGATGGCGACGTTTTCGATCGACGAGGCGATGACGCCGAGGGTCGCGAAGAACATGGCGTGGCGGTCACGCGGGATGACCTGCGTGGAGACCGGCTCGGGGATGAGGCCGAGCTTTTCGCAGACATGTTCTTCGACGCGCGGATCGATATTGGCGAAGGTGCCGACGGCGCCGGAGATCGCGCCCGTGGCGATTTCGGCGCGGGCATTGACGAGGCGCTCGCGATTGCGGTGCATCTCGGCATAGAAGCGGGCAAAGGTCAGGCCCATGGTGGTCGGCTCGGCATGGATGCCGTGGCTGCGGCCGATGCGCACCGTGTTCTTGTGTTCGAAGGCGCGGGTCTTGAGCGCCGTCAGCACCCGGTCCATATCGGCGAGCAGCAGATCGGCGGCGCGCACGAGCTGGATGTTGAGCGTGGTGTCGAGCACGTCGGAAGAGGTCATGCCCTGATGCACGAAACGGCTGTCAGGGCCGACAAATTCGGCAAGATGGGTGAGGAAGGCGATGACGTCGTGCTTGGTGACGGCTTCGATTTCATCGATGCGGGCGACGTCGAAGGTGGCGCTGCCGCCTTTTTCCCAGATCGTCTGGGCAGCCGACTTGGGGATGACGCCGAGTTCGGCCAGCGCGTCACAGGCATGTGCCTCGATCTCGAACCAGATGCGGAACTTTGTTTCCGGCGACCAGATGGCGACCATTTCCGGCCGGGAGTAACGAGGGATCATGGCAATGACTTTCTTTGTGGAGGAATTTTGCTGCCCGTTTAGCAAAGTGTTCCGGTAATCTCAATCTATCAAGCCACATGCCTATGTTGCTCGTTGCGCACGTCGGCAAAGGAATGCACCCGCAGGCAGGAGTGGAACGGCGGCAAAGGGTAAATACAATCCAAGACCCAGAACGCAGAACTGGTAAATCGCGCCGAGCGATGTGAAGAGCTGCTGGAAAAACCAGATGCGGGAGAATGCCGGCGCGTGCCATTGCGCATAGAAAATCCGGTACTCGAAAGCGAAGAACGCCGCCGCGACAGCAAGCGTAAAAAAAGCGATGGCAAGACAGGCCGTCGCGAAACGCAGCGGCAGGGCGGTGGACGGGGGGAGGAAGTGCAACGCGGCCATGGCCAGCAGCCAGCCGAAAAGGCCGCCCGCGAAGAAAAGCGTGATTATGTCGGTGGCGTGGTCGGTTTCCAGCCGGTTCCTGACATAGAGGCCGATGGCGGCGGCCGCGGCTGAGCAGAGGGCCCAGACAAACGCGCCGAGCAGCGTAAATAGCGCTGCCGAAGCCGTGTCACGGAAACCCCGCCTGTCGCTTCCCATGAAAATCCCCCCAACGCCTTGCTGTGCCGTCTCCGGCCTGTCCGCATTCAGCGGTGGCGGGTTACGTCCGCCCGGCTTCCGCCGCCGCACGCAACTGAGCGACGGTCTTGCGGTAGTCGGCGACGCCATCGCCCTTGAAGACGGCCGAGCCGGCCACCAGCGCATTCGCACCGGCGGCAACGATTGCGCCCGCGGTTTCCGCCGTCACGCCGCCATCCACTTCCAGTTCGATCGGCCGGTCGCCGATCATTGCCTTTGCCGCGCGGATCTTGTCGAGCATGGCCGGAATGAATTTCTGTCCGCCGAAACCGGGATTGACGCTCATGATCAGGACGAGATCGACATCATCAAGCACGTTCTCGATAACCGAAAGCGGCGTGGCGGGGTTCAGCGTCACGCCGGCCTTCCTGCCGAGCCCGCGGATCGTCTGCAGCGAGCGGTGCAGGTGAGGCCCTGCTTCCGCATGCACGGTGATGCTGTCACAGCCGGCCTTGGCGAAGGCTTCGAGATAGGGATCAACGGGTGCGATCATCAGATGGCAGTCGAAGAACGCCATGCTGTGCGGGCGCAGCGCCTTGATGACATCAGGGCCGAAGGAAATATTGGGGACGAAATGGCCATCCATCACATCGAGATGGATCCAGTCCGCGCCTGCTTCCGTGACATCGGCGACTTCCTGTCCGAGCTTGGCGAAATTGGCGGCCAGAATGGAAGGGGCTATGCGGATGGGCAGGGACATGGGGCAAACTCCTCTCGACGCGTTGCGTAAGCTGCCTTTAACATCAAGTATCCGGGTTTGAAACGGCTGGCCGCGCGGTTGCCGGCGGTTTTCAGCCGCGTTTCATCGAATTTCCGTTGCTGCCGCGTTGCCTATTGTCTTTCCGCCTTGTCCGCCGGTTCGAAACGCTGGCCGTTCCAGCGCTGCAGGCGATAGGGATTGTCGGAAAGGTCGTGTGACGGGTTGAAGCCGAGATCGCCGATGACCGTTTTGAAGACGGTTCCGCCAGCCAATATTTCCGGCCCGGGTTTCGACTGCGCCTGCACTGCCTCTGCAAGGGCGGCGGTGAGTTCGGCCGCGGCATAAGCGGGCAGGATATAACCCTCAGGTTCGATGCCTGCGCCCCGCAATTCGCCGGCGATGGCTTGGGCGGAGGGTAGGGCGTCATAGGCCGGGCGCGTGACGGCCAGCACATTCGCGACCAGGGGCACCGGGTTGTTGGCGGCATTCATGGCGTCGCCGCCCATGATGGTCAAGGGAAGGTTTTCGGATGCGGCATCCCGGGCGATGATCGCGACGTCGTTGCGCTCTGCGCCCACGAAGACATGGGAGATGCCGGTGCGCGCCAGCCGGCGCACAAGCGCCACCTGCTGTTCCTGGTTGGGCCGCATCGTATCGGTGAAGGTGGGCTTGAGGCCGTTTTCCTCGAGCGCCGAGCGGATGCGGTCCACCAGCTCGCGGCTATAGATCGTGCCGTCATCCACAAGTCCGATGGAGTGTCCCTTCCAGTCGCGCAGGATGATTTCGGCGATCCTGTCCGATTCGGCCCGGTCAGATGGGGCGAGGCGGAAGAGCGGCCAGCCGTATTTCAGCGCATCTTCCATCAGGATCGGCGCGCGGCTGGAAAGCGTGATCGCGGGAATGGCGGCCGCTTTCAATGGCGGCAGAACGCCCTGAAGCGTCTCCGTGCATAAAAACCCGATCGCGGCGCTGACCTTGGCGGCCACGAGTCCATCGGCAATCGCGCCGCCGCTGCCGTCTTCGCAGCTCTCATGGATTTCGACGACATCAAGCCCGAGCTTGGCTGCCGCCGCCTTCGCCCCCTGCCGCACCTGCTGGCCCAGAAGCTCGTAAGGACCGTTCTGAGGGGCAACAATGCCAATCGATGCCGCGCTTGCTGAGCCCGCGAAGGCAAAACCGGCGATGATCGTTAGCAGGCGAAGTGAAAGCATGACGTGATAGAAATCCTGTTGTCCCGGCTTGATGTTTATCGGCAACAACCGGTTTTCCAAAGGAAAAATCGCTGCGGTTTCATCATAATCGCATATCGCCATCCGCAGGGCGGCGGTTTTGATCGGAAGTTACCCGATTCGAGGGCTCGTAGCAGTGAGACAACTTTTGATTGTTTTCGTTCGGTGCAATTGCGCGCGACCGGTCTCACGGCGCGGCTGTTCTTGCGGTGAAGTTGTTCCTCCTTTGCGCCGACTGGACGAGGAGGTATTTCGTGTTCCTGCCGTGAGTTGCGTTACTTCATAAATCTATTACATGTGCCGCGTATAAGCACAGTTTAGAAAAGACTGAGCTAGGTTTATGCTTTTCAGAGTGCAGCACAAAAACATGCACATTTTATTATCAATTGCATAATTTATTGATATATATGACGAATATATAATCCTTCCAATTATTCACCGCTTTTACGCCATGTTTTTTTCGCATTTGCGAGAAGATTTGCTTGACGGAAAGTAAATGATTAGCTTAGATGTAACTGTTTCAGGGGACGACTGAAATTGGCTGTAACAGGCCTCGGAAAGTGTTCCGATTATAAGCACTGCCAGACTATATTACATTCTATATTCTATTTTTTTCATTACGTATAAACCGCTTCAGGCAACTGGGGCGGTTTTTTACATGAAGCTAATTTAAGCAATTTTAAATTGAATTCTGAAAGCCTGGCGCAAAGACGTTCTTTCATTTTTGTATTTCTGGAAAAGATATAGCGCGGAGAGGGTAAATCCAACTCCGGCGTATAGATCGTATGACTGTGTGAAATTGCCCGTCGAACGCCCTTGTTGCCTGCAGGCGGGTCCGGTTGGCCGCTTGTGCGGCCTTATTTCAGGGCGGCCAGGGCGTCCCTGGCAAAGGCGGAGATGGGTTCGGGAAGTTCACCCGGATCGAACCAGCCGATAGCGGAAAGCTTGTCCGGTTCGGTCAATGCCGGCTCACCCTGCGCATCGCGGGTAACGAAGATCAGCGAAACCCAGTGGTGGCGGTCTTGCGTATCGATAAATTCGCTATGGCAGAGAAACTCGACGTCGCCGATCTCAAGGCCGGTTTCTTCTTCGGCCTCGCGGCGTGCTGCGGCGAGGGAAGTTTCAAGGTGATCGACCTTGCCGCCCGGAATACTCCAGTATCCGGGTTCCGGCGCCTTTAAGCGCCGGCACAAAAGTACGCGCTCGTCACGCAATATGACAAGGCCGACACCAACGCCCGGAAAATCGAGGCCGGGCTTGATGGTTGATGTCATATTGTCCATTGCGCTGGTCAAGCCTTAGCGTTGGCCACGATCAGCATGAAGGCGGGAATGTCGTCGCCGAAACCAACCGGTGTCGGGCCATCGTCATGGTCGCGATAATGGCGGCGGCGGTCGCGGTTGTCGTCATTGGCGTGCGGCTGGTTGCGGCTGTTGCGCTCGGAATTGCGCGGGGTCTTTTCCGGTCTGCGTTCTGCCTTCACCTTGTCTTCTCCGTGAGCCGCAATGTCCGTATCCACAGCGGACTGTGCATCCTGATTGATGTTTTCGACCGGCGATGCGGGTGCATCGCGACGGTTCCTGTCGCGACCTCTACCGCCACGTTCCTTGGGCCCTCGGCGGCTGGAATTGCTCTCGAAGCTTTCCATGGGCGCGGGGAGTGAGGACAGGTCACCGCTCAGCCACTCGATCTTCTCGGCGATCAGCTTTTCGATCGCGTCGAGATATTTCGCATCGCTCTTGGTGACGAGGGTGAAGGCCTTGCCCGAACGGCCCGCACGACCGGTACGGCCGATGCGGTGGACATAGTCTTCGGCATGAATGGGAACGTCGAAGTTGAAGACGTGGCTGACATCGGGAATATCCAGTCCGCGTGCAGCGACGTCGGAGGCGACCAGCAGCGACAGGTTTCCGTCGCGGAAGTTCTGCAGCATCGTGGTGCGCGAACGCTGGTCCATGTCGCCATGCAGCGCGCCGACGGAAAAGCCGTGGCGGTCGAGCGAGCGGAACAGATCGGCCACATCCTTCTTGCGGTTGCAGAAGATGATCGCGTTCTTGAGTTCGGCTTCCTCGGCACGGACGAGATCGCGCAGCACGGCGCGCTTCTCATAGTCCTTGTTGTGCGCGGCGACGATGCGCTGCGTCACGGTCTTTGCCGTGGAAGAAGGCTTGGCGACTTCGATACGGGTCGGGTTCTGAAGGAACCGGTCAGCCAGCTTCTGGATTTCCGGCGGCATGGTGGCCGAGAAGAACAGCGTCTGCCGGGTGAAGGGGATCATCTTGGCGATACGCTCGATATCGGGAATGAAGCCCATGTCGAGCATGCGGTCGGCTTCGTCGATGACGAGGATTTCCACGCCGGTCATCAGGAGCTTGCCGCGCTCGCAATGGTCGAGAAGGCGGCCGGGCGTGCAGATCAGCACATCGGCGCCGCGCTCCAGCTTGCGGTCCTGGTCTTCGAAGGAAACACCGCCGATGAGGAGGGCGACGTTCAGCTTGTGATTCTTGCCATATTTCTCGAAGTTCTCCGCCACCTGCGCTGCAAGCTCACGGGTCGGCTCGAGGATCAGGGTGCGCGGCATTCTGGCGCGCGCACGGCCCTTTTCGAGCAACGTCAGCATCGGCAGAACGAAGGACGCGGTTTTGCCCGTGCCGGTCTGTGCGATACCGCAGATATCACGCTTTTCCAGCGCCGGCGGAATGGCGCCAGCCTGAATGGGTGTCGGCGTCGTGTAGCCGGCATCTGCAATAGCGGAAAGAACTTTTTGGCTCAGGCCAAGATCAGAGAATGTTGTCAAAGGAAGAACTTTTTCCGTTCTGGTTCGGTAAGAACACCTGCGTGCCGCTGCGGCACTTGCAAAGACTTGGCGCGGGGATATGCCCAAATTGCCGGAAAGTCAAGGAAACAACGGGGAAAGCGCGCGAAACAGCGGGGTTCGGGCGGGGCTTCTGGGCCTTTGGTGCAGATTTCAGCGATTTATCGTGAAACGCGCAAAAAAAGCATTAAAATCGTGCTGCTATTTTAAATAGGTTTTGAGTTCCGTTCCAGCGATCAGGAACCGCATGGGATCAACAGGCGTATCGTTGCGGCGCACCTCATAATGCACATGCGGACCGGTGGAGCGACCGGTGCTGCCGGCACGGCCAATGACGTCGCCTGCTTCGACCTTGTCGCCGGCTTTCACCAGAATGGCGGAGAGATGGCCGAATCGCGTCGAAACCCCCTGACCGTGATCGATCTCAACCATATTGCCGTAGCCGCCTGAGTTTTCCGCCACCGTCACCTTGCCCGCGCCGGTGGATTTGACGTCAGCACCGGTCTCGGCGCGAAAATCGATGCCGGTATGCAGGGCCGGGCGGCCGAGAAACGGATCCATCCGGTTGCCGAATCGGCTTGTGATCGCCCGGCCGGGAGCAGGGTTGCCGAAGGGCAGGGCGGTTGCGGTTTCCTTGACGATGTCGAGCCTGTTCAGGGCATTGTCGAGATTGGTAAGCGACAGGTTGAAGGGATCGCCTTCACCGCGCTCGGGATCGGCATAGGGGCCGCCTATGTCGTTCGTGCCGCTTTCCTCGATTTTCAGGCCCGCCTGCCGGATGATGTCCTGCATCGCGTTCGCCTTGTCTTCGGCGTCGCTGGTCAGTCTGGCTATGCGCGATATCTGCTGGCGTTCGATATCCTTCAGCGACAGTGTCACCTTAGAGAACACCCGATCGGCCCGATCGGATGGCGTTTCGCCGGCTTCGGGTACATACGCGGGGCGTCTGTCTGATGTGGCGGGCTTTTCCGCCTGTGGCCTGCGTGGCGCCATCAGCTTTTCAATGGCCGAAAGGCCGCCGGAGAGGTCAGCGCGTTTTTCCGGCGCCATGGCGTTCGAAAGAGACGAGGGCGCGGCCGGGGAGGCGGCGATGCCGGAATTTTCGGCGCGCTCCAGCAATTCACTCATGCGGCCGTGCCGCGAGGTTAGCGCCGCCTGCTGTTCCAGCAGCTTTTCCACTTTCTTTTCAACAACCTGCTGATCGAGCAGCTGCCGGGAAGTGACACGGTCCACCTGTGCCCTCAGCGCCGCGATGCGGTCTTCATAGTCGTTCTGCATGCGGGTCTGGCGCGCCATGGTCGCGCCGATCAGGTCGTCACGCAAGATGAGATAGCTTGTGGCGCCAAGATAGCCGAGTGAAAACAGGCCGATCGTGCAGCCGGCAAGCGCCGCCATCCACGGCCGGATGGTCATGTGCCGCACCCTGTCGCCGCGCGCGAGAATGAGCACGTGCGGCTCACGCTTTTTGCCGAATACCCGGTTTTCCGCCGTATCAGTCACAATCTCTCTCCGGACTGGCCGATTTCTTAAGGGAAATCATAATTCGTTAAGGTTAACGAAGTTTTGCCGGAGGTGAGTTGCGGGTGTCAGCTATTGCTGACGGCGGTCAGCGAGCGGTAAAACGAAGGCGTAAGACCCGCCTCGGCTCGGGCAAGGTCGTTGAAGGGCGGTTTCAGCGGGCCGCGGAAATTGGCGCGCACCAGCTGCCTGAAAGTTGCGGCCGGATCCTTCTTCTCACGCGCGCGCAGGAACCGGAACCATTTCGCGCCGATGGCGACATGGCCCTTTTCATCATTATAGATGACGTCGAGAACGGCGGCGCTTTCGAGGTCGCCGGTCTCGCGCATCCTTGCCTGCAGGGAAGGGGTGACGTCCAGTCCACGCGCTTCCAGGATGAGCGGGACGACCGCCAGCCGTGCGGTGAGATCGTTGCGGGTGGAATGAGCTGCCTGCCAGAGCCCGTCATGGGCGGGCAGATCGCCGTAGTCGGCGCCGAGGCTTCTCAGGCGGTCGCGCACCAGCCGGAAATGTTTTGCCTCTTCGAAGGCGACCTGCATCCAGCCATCGAAAAAGGAATGCGGCACGGGCTCGCTGGCATATCGGGCGACGATGTCGAGTGCGAGATCGACGGCGTTGAGTTCGATATGGGCGATGGCATGCAGCAGCGCGATCCGTCCCTTGACGCTATGGAGCGAGCGGCGTTCCACGGCGGTTGGCGACACGAGTTCCGGCTTCTCGGGCCTGCCCGGACGTTCGGGCAGCGGCGGGTCGAGCGGGGAGCGCAGCGACAGGCGGCGCGCAAACCAGCGCGTCGCCGTTTCCTGCGCAAGCGCGGTTTTTCTGTCGAGATCGGCGCTCACGATGGCATCCGTCGCGCCGCCTCGGAGCGAAATGATCTTGAACGGGGGCGTCACGACGGATTGGTCCCTCAGAGCTTCTTCACGGCCTCAAGAACGGCCTGCGCGTGACCCGCGACCTTCACCTTGTTCCAGACTTCCGCGATTTTTCCATCCGGCGCGATGAGGAAGGTGGTGCGTTCGACACCCATGTATTTTTTGCCATACATGCTTTTTTCCTTCCAGACGCCGTAGGCTTCCACCACCTTCTTCTCCTCATCGGCGGCCAGCATGACGGAGAGCGCGTGTTTTGCCGCGAATTTGTCGTGGCTTTTGACGCTGTCGGGCGAAATGCCGATGACGACGGCGTTGGCGGCCTCGAATTCGCCGCCCAGCGCGCTGAAGTCGATGGCTTCGGCGGTGCAGCCTGATGTGTCGTCCTTCGGGTAGAAATAGAGGATGACGGCCTTGCCTTGCAGTTTGGACAATGTCACCGTCCCTTCACCGTTACGGGGCAAAGTAAAATCGGGAGCGGTGCCGCCAATCGTCAAGTCTGTCATAATCTACCTTTCTTTCGCCGGGATGTTGAGTGAAAGTCGCCACATTCGATATATAGCGAAACCGCGCGTCGTCCAGATCACGATTGAGATTTGAGGTCGAAACGATCTTAAATCTCAATCGTGATCTGGGCTAAAGAATTAGAGCGGGATTCCAGACGGAAACCGCTTATACTTTTCGCCATCCGCTCCGGTGTTGCGGCGAAACAAAAGCTATTCAAGGGCAAACAAGGGCGTATGGCTGAAGTCAGGGGTGAAAAGGTCAAGTTCGGCAGGCGTGATATCATTGCGCTGCATGATCTTCCTTCGGCGCAGGCCGAAGATCCCATCATCGTTCATTGCCCCGCGCCGCGCTCCATGGTGCGAGCCTTCGTCAAGATTTTCGCGGCGCTTTTCGTGCTGGCCTTCCTCTCCATCGGCGGCATCATTCTTTCCGTCGAGACCGGATCGATCGATGCGACGCTTTCCAGCCAGGCGCAGCAGGCACTGGAAAAGGCGCTCGGTCCACACTACAGCGCGCGGATCGGTTCTTCGGCGATCAGGTTTTCCACCGGGCTGCGCCTTGCGCTGGTGGCTGAGGACGTGGATATCGTTGAGAAGGAATCCGGCCAGCATCTGAGCCGGGCGCGGGCGATCGGCATGGCGCTCGATCCGCTTGCGCTTCTGACCGGCCGTGTCTCGGTGCAAAGCCTCGAAGCTGACGGGATGGAGCTCGATACCGCGCTTTTGCCCAAGGGTAACGGGTTCGATCTCACCAGCGTCAAGCTCGACGCCGTGCCGCAGCAATTGCAGGATGCCTTCGGACAGCTCGACAAGCTCGCCCAGGCTTTCCTGAGCAGCGGAACCGAGGAGATCGATATCTCCAGCGTTTCGGTTCACCTGCCGCCCGGCGAACTCGGCAAGTCGCGTACAATCGAAGTGCGCGAATTGTCGCTGACGCCGGATCAGCAGGGCGGCTATTCGCTTGATGGCGAAACGCTGTTTAACGGTGAAATTGCCAGCGTGTCGCTCAAAACCTCCGGCGCGGGCGGCGTGATCAACGGCTTCGAGGCCCGCATCGACGGTTTCGATATCGGCCCGTTCCTGGAAAAATACGATCCCGACGGCAATCTTCATGAAGGTCTGAACGTCAAGACAGGCGTCAACATTGTCGCTCGGCGGGCCACGCAGGGGCAGGAGCCGCGCCTGGACGTTTCCCTCGGCATGGGCAACGGCACGCTTCGGATTGGCGGCGAAGCCCAGACCTTCACGGCAGGCACCGTCAATGCGCATTATGACTTTGCAAAAAGCACCCTCGTCATCGACAATTCGCGGCTGGAGCTCGGCCGGACTATTATTCCGGTCGCCGGTGAAATCAGCGATACGGAAGACGGCTTCGGTCTTTCGTTGCGGATCGACAATGGCGTTGCTTCGTCCGAAGCTTCGGGGGAGGCCCCTGTTCCTTTCAGCCTGAAGGCGGACGGGCATTTTACGGCGGCGACGAAACAGCTCGATGTTCCCGCGCTTTATGTCACGGGCCCGCTCGGAGACATGGCGGGATCGCTGAAAATCCGGTTCGGCCAGGGGTCGCCGGAAATCAGTTTCGGCGGACAGATTCCGAAGATGGAGGCCACGGCGGTCAAGCAGCTCTGGCCGTTCTGGATGGCGCACAAACCACGCGACTGGGTGGTATCCAATCTTTACGGCGGCACCGTAACCAATGGTTCAATCGCGATCTTCATCCCGCAGGGACGGATGTGCGGCCCCGGCTGCCCTCTGGTGCTGGGCGAAAGCGAAATGCAGATCCGCTTCGATATCGATGATACGCGTCTCAATACCACCGGCGACATTCCACCGTTGCGCGATGTCGATGCGCATTTTGACCTTGTCGGCGGCAAGATGGCCGTCGATATCAAGCAGGGCACCACCTATTTCCCGTCGAACCGCTCGCTCGCGCTGGAGAACAGCCGCTTTCTCATTTCCGCTGTTTACGACAAGCCGCTGCTCGGAAATCTCGAGTTGAACGTTTCAGGTTCGGCCGATGCCGTGGCCGAGCTTGCGACACTCAAACCCATCAATGCGCTCAAGGACACGCAGTTCAAACCGGAAGATTTCACCGGCGATGTCAAAGCCCACGCGAATCTCACCGTTGGCCTGCTTTCCAGCCACAACCCGCCGCCGCCGGTCTGGACGGCCGATCTCGACCTGAAAAACCTGTCGCTGACGAAGCCCTTCGCCGGCCACAAGGTGACCGCTGTCGACGGCTTCATGACGTTGGACGACCGCCAGCTCAAACTGGAGGGCAAGGGCCGCGTGGACGACGTGCCGATGGACATCGTGATGACGGAGCCGGTGCGCAAGAAGAGCGATATCGCGCCGACACTGTCGCTGAAGGCAACCCTCAATGAGACGCAGGTCGCCAAGCTCGCCCCTGAACTGTCCACGGTCCTCGGCGGCACGACGGCGATCGAAATCGACGGCGCTGACCCCAAACGCCAGGACATCCGGCTTGATCTGACCAAGGCGTCGATCATTCTGCCCGGGCTCGGCTGGAGCAAGGGTATCGGCATTCCCGCCAATGCCACCTTGACCATGGAAGTGGCTGATGGGCGCACGACGATCAGCGACTTCTCACTCGATGGTGACGGTTTCGGCGCTGCCGGCGATATCGCCTTCAGCAAGAACGGGCTGATTTCCGCCGATCTCAGCCGCGTGCAACTCTCGCCCTCTGACAATTACGCCGTTTCGGTCGCCGCGTCGAAGAACGGCTATATCATCAATGCATCGGGCAAATCCGCCGATCTCAGGCCCTTCATTTCGAAGCTGCGCAGCCCCTCCAGCGGCAGCGACGGCGCGTCCCGTTCGCAGCCCACACTTTCCGTCAAGGCGCAGTTCGACAAGGTTTACGGTTTCAACGACGAAATCCTCGGCAATGTCAGCGCCGATGTCAGCGTGCGGGACGGCAAGGTACGCTCGGTTGATTTCCGCGGTGTCACCGGCAACGGCCAGGCGGTCGTCGCCCAGACCACCAATCGCGGGGCGACGGGAACCGTAACGCTGACCAGCAGCGATGCGGGTTCGCTCGCCCGTTTTGCCAATATCTACAGCCGCATCCGCGGCGGCCTGCTCAATCTTGCGCTGACGACGTCCAATGGCAGCGACTGGAGTGGCTCGCTCGACCTGCGCAATTTTGCCGTCGTCAACGAAGCCAAGCTGCAGGACATCGTCGCCACACCGACGGGTGAGGACGGCAGGAGCCTCAACAATGCGGTGCGCCGCAATATCGATGTCAGTTCGGAAAAATTCCAGCGCGGTTTTGCCCGCCTCGTTTATGTCAACGGTTCGGTGGCGGTGGAAAACGGCGTCGTGCGCGGTGAACAGATCGGCGCGACATTCCAGGGGCTCTTGAAGGACCAGAGCGGCCGCATGGACATGACCGGCACCTTCATGCCTGCCTATGGTCTGAACCGGCTGTTCGGGGAACTGCCTTTCATCGGCATCTTCCTTGGCAATGGCCGCGACCGGGGTCTGCTCGGCATTACCTTCAAGCTGTCAGGCCAGACGGACCAGCCGAAGCTGACGATTAATCCGCTGTCGCTCATCGCGCCCGGCGTCTTCCGGCAGATCTTCGAGTTCCAATAAAAAGGGCCGCTTTCGCGGCCCTCAATAACAGCTTTGGTGCGGGTGTTACGCCGGGCGAACCAGAACGTGCTTCTTCTTGCCGACCGAGAGCTTGATGACGCCGTCACCGGTCACTTCGCCGGAACCAACGCTCTGACGCTCATCGGAAACGCCGATGTCGTTGATCTTCACCGCACCGCCCTGAACATGGCGGCGGGCCTCACCATTCGAACCGGCGAGACCGGCGCGCACGATGAGCGAGAGAACGCCGACGCCGGCTTCGAGTTCGGATGCCGGAACCTCGATGGAGGGCAGGTTTTCGGCGAGCGCGCCTTCCTCAAAGGTCTTGCGCGCGGTTTCGGCAGCTTCTTCCGCAGCGGCGCGGCCATGCAGGATCGCCGTTACTTCGGTCGCGAGGATTTTCTTCGCCTCGTTGATCTCCGATCCGCCGAGTGCTGCCAGACGGGCGATCTCATCCATCGGAAGCGTCGTGAAGAGCTTCGCGAAGCGAACGACATCCGCATCTTCCGTGTTGCGCCAGTACTGCCAGAAATCATAGACCGGCAGCAGGTCCTTGTTCAGCCACACGGCGCCCGATGCCGACTTGCCCATTTTCGCACCGGAGGAGGTGGTGAGCAGCGGCGAGGTCAGCGCATAGAGCTGCGGTGTCCCCATGCGGTGACCGAGGTCGATGCCGTTGATGATGTTGCCCCACTGGTCAGAGCCGCCCATCTGCAGGCGGCAGCCGGTACGCTGGTTCAGCTCCACGAAATCGTAGGCCTGGAGGATCATGTAATTGAATTCGAGGAAGGACAGCGACTGCTCGCGGTCGAGGCGCGTCTTCACGCTGTCGAAGGACAGCATGCGGTTGACCGAGAAGTGGCGGCCGACGTCGCGCAGGAATTCGAGGTAGTTCAGTCCGCGCAGCCAGTCGGCATTGTTGATCATCAGTGCCGGGTTCTCAGCGCGGTCATAATCGAGGTAGTTGGCAAAGACGTGCTTGAGCGAGGTGATGTTGTCCTCGATCATGTCGATCGTCATCAGCTTGCGGGCCTCTTCCTTGAAGGAGGGGTCGCCGACCATGCCGGTGCCGCCGCCCATCAGGGAAATCGGCTGATGGCCGGTCTTCTGCATCCAGTGCAGCATCATGATCTGGGTGAGGTGGCCGACATGCAAACTCGAAGCCGTCGGGTCATAGCCGATATAGGCGGTCACGGTTTCCTTGGCGAACAGTTCGTCGAGACCTGCCTCATCGGAGATCTGGTGAATGAAGCCGCGCTCATCGAGCGTGCGGAGGAAATCGGACTTGAACCTGGACATAACCTTTTACTTTCTGGTTTGATCTTTGCCGTCGCTGGAGCGCCGCACGTCCTTTCGGACGCGCAAAGGACGCTCCACAATGCCGTAAGCAGCCAATGAACGACGCGGCTTTATCATTGTTTTTTGAAATGTGCACCCGTTTCGGCCATGAATAACGGCGATTCACGTCATCATGATTCGATATTGAAGGGGAGCGGCGCATGGGCGAGGTCAAAACGGCGATCGGGCTGATGAGCGGGACATCGATGGACGGCATCGATATCGCCCTGTTGCGCACGGATGGCGAAAGCGTGGTGCGGCACGGGCCGAGCGGTTATTTCCCCTATGATCCGGGCCTGCGGGCCATCTGGCAGAAGGCGCTTGTGACAGCCAAATCCATTCGCGAACGGCGCGAGCGTCCCGGCGATCTTGGTGAGGCAGAGCGCAAGCTGACGCTTGCCCATGCCGCGGCGGTCAAATCCTTCCTCCACCGTCACCGGCTTGAAGCCGGCGATATCGATGTGATCGGTTTTCATGGCCAGACGGTGCTGCACCGCCCGGATGAGGCGCTGACCGTGCAGATCGGCGACGGGCCTCTGCTGGCGGAGGAAACCGGGATCGATGTGGTTTACGATATGCGCGCCAACGACATGGTGCATGGCGGGCAGGGTGCGCCGCTGATCCCTGCTTATCATATGGCGCTCTCCGCCAATCTGCCTGATGGCTTCGAAACGCCAGCCGTTTTCGTCAACATCGGCGGCATATCCAACCTGACCTATATCGGCGATGGCGGGCGGCTTGCCGCTTTCGACAGCGGCCCCGGCAACATGTTGATCGACCAGTGGATCGAGGCGCATACGGGCAAAGCCTTCGACAAGGGTGGCAGGACGGCGGCAGGCGGCAGTGTCGTTGCTTCCCTCGTCACGCGTTATATGGAAAGCCCGTTCTTCTCGGCCAATATCCGCCGCTCCCTTGATCGCAGCGATTTTGTGCCACCGCAAAAGGGCGAGGCCTCGTTTGCCGACGGCGCACGTACGCTGTCGCATCTGACGGGCGCTGCAATCCTCAAATCGGCGAGCTACCTGCCGGAAGAAGCAAAAACCTATGTGGTCTGCGGTGGCGGACGTCTCAACCCGGTGATCATGGAAGAGTTTGCAAACCTTGCCGCAAAGGTGGGGGCGCGGGTGATTGCGGCGGAAGAGGCGGGTTTCGATGGCGGGGCAATGGAAGCGGAGGCCTGGGCCTATCTGGCCGTGCGTTCGCTTAAAGGCCTGCCGCTGACCTATCCCGGCACGACGGGCGTGAATGAGCCGGTGACGGGTGGGGTTTTGGTGAGGGCGTAATAGACGACGGCGGGCTTGGCTTACCCCCTCTGCCCTGCCGGGCATCTCCCCCTCAAGGGGGGAGATCGAATCGTGGTGACCTTCCGGCCATCTTTAAGCAGCGTAGGCGAGGAGCAAGCGTCTAGCTGATCTCCCTCCTTGTGGGGGAGATGCCCGGCAGGGCAGAGGGGGGTGAGCCACACCCGCCGTCGATAACTATGGCCTGCCCAAACTATACGCCCCAAATCACCGAATACGCTTCGCTGCCGGTTCCGGCACCAGTTCACCATTCAGGCGGCGGTCGAGGTAGTCCTCGCATTCGCTCATCAGCTCATCAACCTTGCCGTTGAAGAAGTGGTTGGCGCCGGGAAGGGTGCGGTGGGTGATGAGGATGCCCTTCTGGGTCTTCAGCTTTTCGACCAGACCGTTGACGTCCTTCTCAGGCGCGACCTTGTCGGCGTCGCCATTGATGATGAGGCCGGAAGACGGGCAGGGGGCGAGGAAAGAGAAGTCGTAGGTGTTGGGCTGCGGCGCAATCGACATGAAACCTTCGATTTCCGGGCGACGCATCAGAAGCTGCATGCCGATCCAGGCGCCGAAAGAATAACCGGCGACCCAGCAGCTTTTCGAATCGGGATGCAGGCTCTGCACCCAGTCGAGAGCGGATGCGGCGTCGGAAAGCTCGCCGGCGCCATGGTCAAACTCGCCCTGGCTGCGGCCGATGGAGCGGAAGTTGAACCGGAGCGTCGTGAAACCGCGCTTCTGGAAAAGATAGAAGAGCTGATAAACGATCTGGTTGTTCATCGTGCCGCCGAACTGCGGGTGCGGATGAAGGATGATCGCTATCGGCGCGCTCTTTTCCTTGGAGGGTTGATAACGGCCTTCGAGGCGACCCGCAGGGCCGTTAAAAATGACTTCGGGCATTGGTACTCCGGTCGTGTTTTTTCATTCTCCAACCGCATTCTTCCGACGAGAAGACTTGACGAACTGTGTCATCTTTTCTAGAACGCAGTTTAGAATAATTCGAAACTTTGCGTGTGCTTAAGCACTCGGACCGTGTCATAAGGCAAGCGCAACTGTAATTTCAAGAAAAATGCGTTTTGGCGCATGGAAGATTGAGCGAAGCTTTTCCGCGATGACGGTTTTGACGCGCACATATATGGACTGGAACGCCACGGCGCCGCTTTTGCCTGCGGTGCGGGATGCTCTTGTCCGCGCTCTCGATATCACGGGTAATCCGTCCTCCGTACACCGGGAAGGGCGCGCAGCCCGTGCGGCCGTCGAGGCCGCGCGTCGTGACGTTGCTGTGGTCTGCGGCGCCCAGGCGTCGCATGTGACCTTTACGAGCGGTGCGACCGAAGCGGCCAATCTGGTGCTTTCGCCTGAGTTCAAGATGGGGCGCGCTCCCGTACGCTATGGTCGTCTTTACGTTTCGGCGATCGAACACCCTGCTTTTCGCGAAGGTGGCCGGTTCGACAAGGCTGACGTTACGGAAATTCCCGTTACGTCAGCGGGTGTCATCGATCTTGCGGCCCTTGAGGCGCTGCTGTCAGCGCACGACAAGTCCACTGGTCTGCCGATGGTCGCCTGCATGCTGGTCAATAATGAGACCGGCATTCTTCAGCCGGTGGCTGAAGCGGCGCGGCTTGCGCATGCAGCTGGGGGATTGATGGTCGTCGATGCCGTGCAGGCTGCCGGCCGCGTTCCGCTCGATATCAATGCATTGGAGGCCGATTTCCTTGTGATCTCGTCCCACAAGCTTGGTGGCCCGAAGGGTGCTGGGGCGCTGGTGTCCCGCGGCGAGGTGATGATGCCGAAGCCGCTGATCCATGGTGGCGGTCAGGAAAAGGGACATCGTTCCGGTACTGAAAATATCCTGTCGGTCATCGGTTTCGGTGCCGCCGCCGCTATTGCTGCGCAAAACCTCGAGACCGAAGCGACGCGTCTTGCAGCGCTGCGCGCAAGGCTGGAAGACGGCATGCGGGCAGTCGCGCCTGACGTGATCATCTACGGTGAGGATGTCGGCCGTGTCGGCAATACCACGTTTTTCACCTTGCCCGGTTTGAAGGCGGAAACGGGCCAGATTGCATTCGATATCGAAGGCATTGCGCTCTCGGCCGGTTCGGCCTGCTCTTCCGGCAAGGTGGGTGAAAGCCATGTGCTGACGGCGATGGGACGCGATCCCAAGCTTGGCGCACTCAGGATTTCCCTTGGTCATGCGACTGATGAGGCGGATATCGAGCACGCGCTCGCAGCCTTTACGAAAATTGCCGGGCGGCGCAGGCTAACCGGTCAGGCCGCTTAAAATGCGGCAAAGAATTGCGGAATAGCAATTTTCCGCTTGCCGGGATGTGTGAAAAGCGCCATCCCGCACTTACATGGGTATAAGCTCCGCCCCGTTTATACGGGCCCGGATTATTTGCCCGAAGATGGATGAAGGCGGCTATCCGCCTTGATACGTTGACAAGCCACCGGACCTTGGCTCCGGCGAGATTGGAGAACGACATGGCAGCGGTTCAGGAAACGATCGATCAGGTTCGCCAGATCGATGTGGACCAGTATAAATACGGCTTCGAAACCGAAATCGAAGTCGACAAGGCCCCGAAGGGCCTTTCGGAAGAGGTGATCCGCTTCATCTCGGCCAAGAAGCAGGAGCCGGAATGGATGCTGGAATGGCGTCTTGAGGCTTACAAGCGCTGGCTGACGATGGAAGAGCCGACATGGGCGCGCGTCAGCTACCCCAAGATCGACTTCAACGATCTCTATTATTATGCCGCACCGAAAAGCACGCCCGGCCCGAAGTCGCTGGACGAAGTCGATCCGGAGCTGCTGAAGGTTTACGAGAAGCTGGGTATCCCGCTGAAGGAACAGGAAATCCTGGCCGGCGTGGAAAACCGTCGTGTGGCCGTGGATGCGGTGTTCGACAGCGTCTCCGTTGTCACCACCTTCAAGGCGGAACTGGCAAAGGCCGGCGTGATCTTCATGTCGATCTCCGAAGCCGTGCGCGAATATCCTGATCTGGTGAAGAAATATCTCGGTTCGGTCGTGCCGCAGACGGACAATTTCTACGCAACGCTGAACTCGGCCGTCTTTACCGATGGTTCCTTCGTGTTCGTGCCGAAGGGCGTGCGGTGCCCGATGGAGCTTTCCACCTATTTTCGCATCAACGAAAAGAACACCGGACAGTTCGAGCGCACGCTGATCATCGCCGAAGAAGGCGCCTACGTCTCCTATCTGGAAGGCTGCACGGCACCTCAGCGCGACGAGAACCAGCTTCACGCCGCCGTGGTGGAACTGGTGGCACTCGACGATGCCGAAATCAAATATTCCACAGTCCAGAACTGGTATCCGGGCGACAAGGACGGCAAGGGCGGCATCTACAACTTCGTGACCAAGCGTGGCGATTGCCGTGGCAACCGTTCGAAGATTTCGTGGACGCAGGTTGAAACCGGTTCTGCCATCACCTGGAAATACCCGTCCTGCATTTTGCGCGGCGACGACAGCCGTGGCGAATTCTATTCGATCGCGGTTTCCAACGGCCATCAGCAGATCGACAGTGGCACCAAGATGATCCATCTCGGCAAGAACACGTCGAGCCGCATCATCGCCAAGGGCATTGCCGCCGGTTTCTCGGAAAACGTCTATCGCGGACAGGTCTCGGCTCACCGCAAGGCGACCAACACGCGCAACTTCACGCAGTGCGACTCGCTTCTGATCGGCGACAAGTGCGGCGCGCATACCGTGCCCTATATCGAGGCGAAGAACTCGTCTGCTCATTTCGAGCATGAGGCGACCACGTCGAAGATTTCCGAAGACCAGCTGTTCTATTGCCTGCAGCGCGGCATTCCCGAGGAGTCGGCCATCGCACTGATCGTCAACGGCTTCGTGAAGGATGTCATCCAGCAGCTGCCGATGGAGTTTGCGGTTGAAGCGCAGAAGCTGATCGGCATTTCGCTGGAAGGTTCGGTCGGCTGATCGTCATACGAATACGCACTTTGAGTGCGCGGTTTCGCGCACCTTCGCTCACACTATTCTTAGGATAAAACCATGCTTGAAATCATCGACCTGCACGCAAAGATCGCCGATACCGAAACCGAGATCATCAAGGGCCTCAACCTTAAGGTTGCTGCCGGTGAAGTTGCGGCCATCATGGGCCCGAACGGTTCCGGCAAGTCGACGCTGTCCTACATCCTGTCGGGCCGCGAAGACTATGAAGTCACCTCCGGTGACATCCTCTACAACGGCGAAAGCATTCTGGAACTGGATGCCGCCGAGCGCGCTGCCAAGGGTATTTTCCTGGCCTTCCAGTATCCCGTCGAAATTCCGGGTGTTGCCACCATGCAGTTCCTCAAGGTTGCTATGAACGAGCAGCGCAAAGCGCGCGGCGAGGCCGAGCTGACGACGCCGGACTTCATCCGTCGCGTCAAGGAAGCTGCCGGCGATCTGAAGATCGACATGGACATGCTGAAGCGTCCGCTGAACGTTGGGTTCTCCGGCGGTGAGAAGAAGCGCGCCGAAATCCTGCAGATGGCGCTGCTGGAGCCGAAGCTCTGCGTTCTCGACGAAACCGATAGCGGCCTCGACATCGACGCGCTGAAGATCGTGGCTGATGGCGTCAACGCGCTGAAGTCGCCGGATCGCGCCACTGTCGTCATCACCCACTACCAGCGCCTGCTCGATTACATCGTGCCTGATAGCGTTCACGTTCTTTACAAGGGCAAGATCATCCGTTCGGGCGACAAGGCCCTGGCGCTGGAGCTGGAAAACAATGGTTACGCCGACATCATCGGTGAAGCGGCCTAAGCAAGAGGCCAGGAGGTGATGTCCATGAACATTCAAACGACCAATCGGCTGACGCCAGCGGAAACCGCGCTGATCGACGCCTATACCGCCAAGTTCAGCGAATTGCCGGGCAATGGTGCGGTTGTCGCCGCCCGTGACGTGCTGTTCGACGATCTGAAGACCGGCGGTCTTCCGACCCGCCGCATCGAGGCGTGGCACTATACCGATCTCAAGAGCCTGTTGCGTGCCATTCCGGAAGACCAGCCCGCTCCAGTCATCGAGAAGGCCGCGTCCGTCATCGCTGGTTCGCCGGTCGCCTATGTGCTGCATGGCACGGCTAATGTTGGCAAGGTCGAGGATATCAGCGTTTCGAGCTTCGCTGAAAGTCTGCTCGACGGTTCCGCCGCCGCAGGTCTTGCCGAAGCCAGCAAGGACGACGTGATCGGCCGTATCAATGGCAGCTTCGTGCGCGACGGTCTGACGCTCGACATCCCGGCTGATGCCGATATCGAGAAGCCGATCGAATTGCAGGCCATCCATGGTGCCGGTCAGGTTCACAGCCGCTTTCCGGTACGCTTCGGCAAGGGTTCCAAGGCAACCGTTATCGAGCGTCACCTTTCGGTGACTTCCGATGCGGCCTTTGTTTCCTCCGTCACCGACATTGTCGTTGAAGACGGCGCGGAAGTGACCTGGATCATCCTGCAGCAGCAGGGTGCCGCCGATATCCATCTCGGCCAGCTGCGCATGAAAATCGGCGCGGATGCCAAGATTCGCCTGTTCGTGATCAATGCCGGCGGCAAGCTGGTGCGGCAGGAACTGCGCATCGACGTGGATGGCGAGGGTACTGACCTCATCGTTCGCGGCGTCAACCTGTTGGGCGGCGAAACCCATACCGACGTGACGATGGTTCTTGGCCACAACGTGCCGAACACGACCTCGACGGAAGTGTTCCGCAACGTGGTCTTCGACCGTGCAAAGGGCATTTTCCAGGGCATGATCCGGGTTGCCCCCGATGCCCAGAAGACCGATGCGAAGATGGCGTGTAATACGCTGCTGATGTCTGACGATGGCGAGTTCTCGGCAAAGCCGGAGCTTGAAATCTTCGCCGACGACGTTCAGTGCGGTCACGGTGCGACGGTTGCCGATATTGACGACAACCATCTCTATTATCTGATGGCGCGCGGCGTGCCGCGGGCAAAGGCGCGGGCGATGCTCGTCAATGCCTTCGTCGCTGAGATCGCCGAGGAACTGGAAGAAGAAAATCTGGTAGAGGCGCTGGAGACGATCATCTCCGGCTGGCTGGAACATCATGCCTGAGAGCGAACGCGCCGCACTGGCGGCCCCCTATGACGTCGAAGCAGTGCGGAAGGATTTTCCGATCCTTTCGCGCGAGGTCTATGGCAAGCCGCTGGTCTATCTCGACAACGGCGCGTCCGCTCAAAAACCGCAAGTGGTGATCGACGCCATTTCGCATGCTTATTCCAATGAATACGCGAATGTGCATCGCGGCCTGCATTTCCTCTCCAATGCCGCAACGGATGCCTATGAGGCATCGCGCGAAAAGGTGCGCCGTTTTCTGAACGCCGGTTCGGTGGATGAAATCGTCTTCACCAAATCCTCGACCGAGGCGATCAATACGGTCGCTTACGGTTACGGCATGCCTGTTATTGGCGAGGGCGACGAGATCGTCATCTCGATCATGGAGCATCACTCCAACATCGTGCCGTGGCATTTCATCCGCGAACGGCAGGGCGCCAAGCTCGTCTGGGTGCCGGTGGATGATGACGGCGCGTTCCATATCGAGGCTTTCGAAAAGAGCCTGACGGAGCGCACCAAGCTCGTCGCCATCACCCATATGTCGAATGCGCTCGGCACCATCGTTCCGGTCAAGGAAATCTGCCGCATTGCCCATGAGCGCGGCATTCCGGTGCTGATCGATGGTTCACAGGGCGCGGTTCACATGCCGGTCGATGTGCGCGATATCGATTGCGACTGGTATGTGATGACCGGCCACAAGCTTTACGGTCCCTCGGGCATCGGCGTGCTCTATGGCAAGGCTGACCGCTTGCGCGAGATGCGGCCGTTCCAGGGCGGCGGCGAGATGATCCTCGACGTTTCCGAAGACAACGTGACCTATAACGAGCCGCCGCATCGCTTTGAAGCGGGTACGCCGCCGATCGTGCAGGCCATCGGTCTCGGTTACGCGCTTGATTATATGGACAATCTCGGCCGTGCCGCGATTGCCGCGCATGAGGCAGATCTTGCGGCTTACGCCGCTGAGCGGCTGCGCGAGATCAATTCGCTGCGCATCATCGGCAATGCGCCTGACAAGGGCGGCATCTTCTCCTTCGAGCTCGAGGGCATCCATGCCCATGACGTCTCGATGGTGATCGACCGGCGCGGCGTTGCCGTGCGGGCCGGCACCCATTGCGCCATGCCGCTCTTGAAACGGTTCGGCGTCAACTCCACATGCCGGGCATCGTTCGGCCTTTACAATACCCGCGCCGAAGTAGACTCTCTTGTTGAGGCGCTGGAATATGCGCGCAAATTTTTCGCCTGATATCGGAATAAGAGATCAGGATTGAGGTTTAAGACCATGACTGCCGAAGCCACTGCAAAGACCCAGGATGCGACCGAAGCTCAGGAAAAGGTATCCACCATTCCGCCGGATGAGCTGGCGCGCCTCAGCGACGACGTGATTGCGGCGCTGAAAACCGTCTACGACCCGGAAATTCCAGCCGACATCTTCGAACTCGGTCTCGTCTACAAGATCGATATCGAGGACGACCGGATGGTCAAGATCGTCATGACGCTGACGGCCCCGGGTTGCCCGGTTGCAGGTGAAATGCCGGGCTGGGTGGAAAATGCCGTGGGTGCCGTCGAGGGTGTTTCCGGTGTTACCGTTGAAATGACCTTCGATCCGCCGTGGACGCCGGACCGCATGTCGGAAGAAGCGCAGGTCGCCGTCGGCTGGTACTGACGTGATTTTGACAGGTGTCATCCCTTGATGACACTCTCAGGCGCTATTAAGTTGAATTCCATAAGCATCGAGCCTTGAACTCGATTGTCGAAGGAGAATGGGCCGATGGGCTTTGCGATCATGACCATGACCGGGGCTGCCGCCTCGCGTGTTAAAGCAATCGTCGAAAATTCCGGCCCTGATGCCAAGGGCGTGCGCGTCGGCATCAAGAAGGGCGGCTGCGCGGGCATGGAATATACCATCGACCTCGTGACCGAAGCGGATGCGAAGGACGATCTGGTCGAATTCGAAGGCGCCAGGGTCTGGGTTCAGCCTTCTGCCGTGCTTTATCTGCTCGGCACGCAGATGGATTTCGAAGTGACCAAGATGCGCTCTGGCTTCACCTTCAACAATCCGAACCAGACATCCGCCTGCGGCTGTGGTGAATCGGTTGAGCTGAAGCCTGCCGATCTGGCAGCGCTGGCAAAGCAGCGCGAGGCAGAGGCCAGCGTCTGATTGGTTACGGCTATCTCTGCGATGGAGAGGCAGACCTTTCTTATGCACGCAGCGCTCCCACAAACGCGACGTCATCCCCGTCAAATCGCTTGAGACGTTTGTAGATCCTCGGGTCAAGCCCGAGGATGATGGATGAGAGGTTTGAGGTTCTTTTTCCGCAAACTGCGCCCGGCGTAAAAATCAGCTTTCGAAGGATCATGACTGCTGTTTGAGGGTTTCGATAAAATCCGCCAGCGGATGAATTGATGGCGTCGTCGTCAATAGAGGTTCGAGAGCCGCCGCGATCATCCCGCAATCCCCCGCGGAAAGTGGCCGAAGGCTTGAAGTGACCTTGTTATAGTCGGGCTTGCCGCGTGACGCGAGGGAACGATTGATCACAAACACTTCCGTCTGCCCGTCAGTTCGTTCCACGAAGAGAGCGAGCGAACCGCCGTCCGCGGCAGCGGCGCTGTCCGATACCGATTTGAACATCCAGACTCCATCCGATAAACTTGAGGGTGAGCCTATCCGATTGACGCCCTGAAGCAAGGTTATCGGATATTCCGCGAGGTTTGGCAGGAGGTGCGTGACCACCTGCCACCCATACTGAAAAGGTATTTCGGACAGCTGACAGGACTGATCGTGGGGAGGAAACCGGGATGGAAATCAATAGCGCCTCGATTGATATCTGGACCATAGGTCTGATCGTCGCCGGCGTCGTGGCTGGTCTGACGCTGATCGTCGGCATTATTTATCTTACATTTTACTGGGAGGAGAAGGCGCGCCTGCGAGCGCGGTCTGCGACATCCAAGGGTGACACGCAGAATGGCCTTCAGTTCGAGCGGACCGAGGGTGGAGAATGGCCGACGGTGCACGGTGACGGGGGAACGCATCATTGAACAGGCGGATTATTTGATGCGACCGGAGCCAGATATTATCGCAAACGCGAAAGCGGCGGTGAGAGAAGCATTCGCGGGTGTCACCCTGGGTGGTGGCGTCGGCCTTTCCGAGGCGCAGGCGCTTGACGATTATGCGAATAATGAGGTTCGCGCCGCGTGTCGTGCTGGCGACGAGAAGAATGACTGGGCCGCTATCCCCGTGGAGGACCTCAACAGACATTCCGGCAGCCCCGCCTTCCTTGATGCTGAAGGAATGCGATTTCATCTGCCCGCCTATATGACTGCTGATCTCGATGGCGACTACAGGCACGAATTCGCACCCTATTCGTGCGGGTGCCAGGAGAAATTTTCCTTACTGACTCTGCTGCAACGGAATGCCGTGGAAGCGTATCTCCGCGCTATCAGTGAGACGGAAAACCTGCCGCCCTATCAGGACGATATAGAGCGCGCGCTCGAAGAATGGGTGGATATGCGTGCTCCACGGTGAGCGATTAGAGCGGATCGGGTCAATCCCCAAGGAGGAGTTGCAGCTTGCCGTTTCTTCTCACACAAAGCCGGTTGCGGTTTGAACGCCGACTTTCACTCATGCCGCAACGCTTCTATCGGGCTCAGGCTTGCCGCCCGCCGTGCCGGGAAATACCCGAAAATCACCCCGATGGCCGCCGAAAAGGCGAAAGCGAGGAAGATGATCGAGGGGCTGGTGACAAAGGGCACGGTGAGATAGCTGACGACGGCATAAGCGAGGCCGAGGCCGGTAAGGATGCCGACGAGGCCACCGAAGGCCGACAGCATGACGGCTTCCACCAGAAACTGCGTCAGCACCTGTTTTTCCAGCGCGCCGATGGCAAGTCGAATGCCGATCTCGCGGGTGCGTTCCGTCACCGAAACCAGCATGATGTTCATGATGCCGATGCCGCCGACCAGAAGGCTGACGGCGGCGACCGCGCCCAGAAGCCCGGTCAGCAGCGTCGTCGTGCCGGTCATGGCGGAGGCAATCTGCGTCATGTCGTTGACGGTGAAATCATCCTCACGGCCGATGCCGATGCGGCGGCGCTCGCGCAGCAGGTTCTGCAGGTCGCTCTGCACCTTGGCGGTAGAAACGCCATCCTGCGCTGAAACCATGATCGAGGAAATGGTGGTAGTGCCGCCGATGCGCCGCTGGTGGATTTTAAGCGGCATGATGATCGTGTCGTCCTGGTCGTCACCGAGGCCGGACTGGCCTTTTCTGGCCAGCACACCGATGACGGGGCAGGAGATGTTGCTGACGCGGATCGTCTGTCCCACAGGGTTTTCTGCCCCAAAGAGTTCCTGACGCACCGTTTCGCCGATGATGCAGCCGATCTGACCGCCGCGATCTTCGGCGGGCTGGAAGTCGCGGCCGAGCGCAATGGTCCAGTCCTGCGCGATCAGATAATCGTTGGTGGTGCCGATGACACTTGTCTGGTGGTTCTTGCCGCCGAAAATGACGGTTGCGGCGGAACTGCGGTTCTGCGGCGCAACGGCACGGATGCCTGATATCTGGTTGCGGATGGCCTCGATATCGCGGTCGTCAAAGCGTTTGGCTTCGGTGCTCGCCCTTCCGGGGCCGAACTGGCCGGGACGGACGAACAGCATGTTGGTGCCGAGCCGTGACAGTTCCGATTTCACCTGTTCCGTCGTGCCATTGCCGATGGTGACCATGGCGATGACGGCGGCCACGCCGATGACGACACCAAGCACGGTGAGGAAGGAGCGCAGCAGGTTGCGGCTGATGGCGCGCAGCGCAAGACGCGACGTTTCAAAGAACATCTGATGTCTCCTTTTTGTCCGCGGCGCTATCGGAGGCGAGATGGCCGTCGACAAAGCGCAGGAGGCGTCCGGCGTGGGCGGCGATATCCTCTTCATGCGTGACCATGACGACGGTGATGCCCCTGTCACGATTGAGTGCGGTGATCAGTTCCATGATCTCGACACTGGTTTTCGTATCGAGATTGCCGGTCGGCTCGTCGGCCAGAAGCAGGGCAGGGCGGGTGACGATGGCGCGGGCAATGGCCACACGCTGCTGCTGGCCGCCGGAAAGCTCCTGCGTGGTGTGGTCCTCGCGGCCCTTCAAACCTACCTGCGCCAGCGCCTCCATGGCGCGCTCGCGCCGTTCCGAGGCTTTCATGCCACGATAGATCAGCGGCAGCTCGACATTTTCCATGGCCGAGGTGCGCGAGAGAAGATTGAAACCCTGAAACACGAAACCCAGCATGTGCCGGCGCAGCAGCGTCAAATGTTCATTGTCGAAACTGCTGGTCGGCACACCCTGGAACAGATATTCGCCTGATGTCGGCACATCCAGACAGCCGATGATGTTCATCGAGGTGGATTTGCCCGATCCTGACGGCCCCATGATGGCAACGAACTCCTTCTCGCGAATGGAGAGGCTGACGCCATCGAGCGCGCGGATCGTCGCTTCGCCGCGGCCATATTGCTTGACGACATCGCGGAATTCGATGAGCGGCGGCTGTTGCATGCGCTTGTCCTCCGTCAGCCGGCGTTGCGGGCCGTTGCGTCGGTGATCACCTGGTCATCGGCCTTCAACTCGCCCGATTTTACCACGGTATGCTGGCCGTCGGTGGAACCGGTTTCAATGGAAACGGAGACCGGATTGTTGTTGCGCAACACCCAGACCGTTCTTTTGCCTGTCGCAGCCTGGCCGGCGTCGCGGTTCTGCGAGCGGCCCATGCGGGGCGGGCGGAACAGGCTCATCAGCCCGCCGCCACGGGAGGCGGATTCGCGCGGCGGCGTATAACGAAGCGCGGAATTCGGCACCAGCAGCGTGTCCTTGATTTCCTCGACAATGATATTGGCGGTCGCCGTCATGCCGGGGCGCAGCAGCAGTTCCTCATTGTCGACAGTCAATATGCCCTTGTAGGTCACCACGTTGGACACAGTCTCGGACGCGAAGCGCACGGTCTCGATCTCGGCCGGGAAACTGCGGTCGGGATAGGCATCGACATTAAAATTGGCCTTCTGGCCGGTTTCGACCTTGCCGACGTCGGCCTCATCCACTGAGACCTGCAATTCCATGTGGCGCAAATCACCGGCGATGGTGAAGAGAACAGGGGCGTTGAGCGAGGAGGCGACGGTGGCGCCGGGATCGACGCTGCGGGTGAGGATGACGCCATCGATGGGCGAGACGATCTTTGCCTTGCCGAGATTGACCTCGGCGAGCCTCAGATCCGCCTCCGCTGACAGCACCGTTGCCTCGTTGACCTGCAGCGTGGCGGCGGCGGCATCATGGGTGAACTGCGCCGCATCCAGATCCTGCTGGCTGGACACCCGGTTCTGCACCAGCGATCTCAGGCGCTCCATCGAGGTTTTTGCCGAGCCGAGATCGGCGCGCGCCTTCAGCACATTGGCCTTGGCGGAGGCAAGCTTGGCGCGGGCGCTCTGCACATCGGCCTCCAGCTTGTTGGTATCCAGTTCCGCCAACACGTCTCCGGCCTTGACCGGCGTATTATAGGTGACGTTGACCTTGCGCACCGTGCCGGACAGTTCGCTCGATATATCGACCTGATCCGTCGGCTGAACCGAGCCCGTGGAGGTGACGATGACCGAGAGATCGCCCTGACGCGCGGCCTCCGTGGTGTAGCTATAGGCGACGCCGGCTGCGCGTGACTGGTAATAATAACCAAGGCCCCCGCCAATCAGCACAATGGCTGCTGCGGCATAGAGAAACCGACGCGACTTTTTCTTGCGGCCGTTTCTGTTCGTTCCCAGAATCTCGCGCAGATCGGGCTGGCTGTTTTTTGTATCGCTGCCACTCGTATTGGCGTCATTCATTCTCATCACCCGCAAAATTCAAAATACCACAGAGGGTTGTTTCCGCTCTCCGGTTTGTCCGTCCATCTGTCGCCGTTGTATTCCTCTGATTGTGGGAAGTGACATAGCTTGCCCTGAGGGTGAAGTGAAAACTTGGTAATATTTATGATAGTTCTGGTCTGTTAGAGATAAATCCGGAAATATCGATGCCATAAACGCGGCTGAGCTTTCAGCGGCGACATTCAGGACGATGATGAAATGAACGACAATGTGGTGAAGTTCCGCAAACCGGTGCCGCCGAAGAAGCCACGCGAACCGCTGGGGCCGAAAGCCAGGAAGGCCTTGACGATTGCGGCTGTCATCGCGTTTTTTGTGGCGGTGTGGGGGTATTTCACGCTGTTTGGGCAGGGGTAGGGCTGTGAGGGCCTGTTTATGACGGCTATGGCCTAAGCGGACTTTGTTCGGTGAGCGTGGGAAGCCTCGGAATGGTCACCCTGGAGACGAGGACGCCGAATGCCATGAGACTTGCTCACATCAATCTTGTTGCTCGCAATGTGGAAGCACTTGCCACGTTTTACGTGAACGTCATGAAATGCGATGTCCTTCGCGAACCGAGGACATTATCCGGCGAAAAGGTTTCCCGGGGAAACGGGCTTTCAAACTCAGAAATTCGTACAGTCTGGCTGAGATTCCCAGAACTGGAGCAGCCTTTTCTGGAGATTCACGAACACAGGGTCACCCATCCCCGTGAGCAGCCAAGGGTTAATGAACCCGGCTTTGGGCACTTAGCTTTCCAGATGGAAGATATTAGTGCGACCCTCTCCAGCATCATCGAAGCCGGCGGCGCACAGATCGGGCAGATTACTGATTTCGGGACGCCGGAGATGCCCTATCTGATCGCTTATGCACGCGATCCGGAAGGAAATGTGCTTGAGCTTGAACAGACCTCGACGGTCATTCATCTGAAATTGTGAGAAGCGGTGGCGACCCCTGCAGGACTCGAACCTGCGACCTACTGCTTAGAAGGCAGTTGCTCTATCCAGTTGAGCTAAGGGGCCATCATGCCGGGCAATCGATACTCCGGCAAAAACTTTGATCTTGGTGTTTCAGTGCGTCCAGGGCTGGGTGCGGTTGAAACGGAAATTGTCGGTGTAGGAAACCACCTTGCGGGTCGCTTCCTTCGGCTGGATGACGCGGTATTCGATGCCCTTGCGCTGGGCATAGGCTTCGGCCTGTTCCTGCGTCTCGAATGTCAGCTTGAGTTGCTGCTTCATGTCGGAACTGGAGGTGTAGCCCATGATCGGATCGATCTTGCGCGGAACTTCGGCGTCGAATTCCAGAACCCAGACATTGGTCTTCGCCTTGCCGGATTGCATGGCGGTTTTTGCAGGGCGGTAAATCTTCGCAGACATGTCGAAACTGCTCCGGTTGGACAGTGGGGCACAACACCCCGAATTATTCATCACGTACCTGAATAGAATAACCAAATCGTGTCAGGAACGTTGAATTTGAAATGGACTGACTTCAGGTGAGAGTCAAGACGATTATCCCCTTGCAGCCCGATCGCACTCCGCCGTTTCGGCGTCATGTTTTGCCCATCGGGGCCGCGGTTGAACAAAGATGAATTTCCCTGTTGCGGACTGCGGGTGAACCGTGTATTCCCCAGCCATCGCCTCGGCGGAGTGTAGCGCAGTCTGGTAGCGCATCTGGTTTGGGACCAGAGGGTCGGGAGTTCGAATCTCTCCACTCCGACCATTTTAAAGCAAAACATCAGCTTTCCGGCGTAACCCTATCCTAAAGATGACAATTTATTCTGCTGACGGACCGGCCAGTGTGCTCTCGGCCGTGCCGATCGTCATGACATTGCCACGCCAAGCGACCGCGCTGCCGATCCAGCTGCGGGCCCAGACGAGGGGCATGATCATATCCCTGCTGATCATGGCCGGCAGCGTGTAGAGCGAAACCGGCCAGCGGTTGAGGGCGGCAAGCGCGAGTTCCGGCACGTACATGAGGGCGAGGACGGCAAAGGCGGTTGCGGTAAGGTTCACGTCCATCATCGCAGCGGCGGCGAGCGCGAAGAGAAGCGGGGGAAGCGTGCCGGTCAGGATTTCCGGCGCGAAATATTGCGGGAAGGTCACGCGTCGCAGCCGCGCCCAGCGGGTCTGGCGCGACCAGATTTCACCGGCATGGCGCTGGCCGAGCGGTTGCTCGAACGGGGCGGAGACCAGATGCACCCTGCGGCCGGCGCTTCGCACCAGCTTCGTCGAGGCGGCGTCTTCGGCGATTTCGGCGGCCAGCGCGCGAATGCCGCCATTGTCCTCCAGGAACGGCTTGTTCCACAACATCGACTTGCCTTGCGCGAAACCCATGCCGATGGCTTCCGCCGCATATTGCCAGCGGCCCTGCGATCCGTTGAGGAAGGCGCATTCCACATGCGCCCAGAAACCCGCAGGCCGTGAACCGAGCGGCGGCGAGCAGACGAGCCCGCTGTCCTTCCGCCAGGCCGACATCATGGTGGCAATATAGGATTTCGGCATCAGCACGTTCGAATCGGCGAGAATCACCCATTCATGCCGGGCGGCGCGCCAGCCCTTCACGCAATTGTTCAGCTTTGGATTGGCGCTGATGCGGTCGTCACCGATGAGCAATTGTGTGGAAACCGAGGGAAAGGCGGCTTCAGCTTTGCGGACTTCCTCGATCACGGGATCGAATTCATCAGCGACGCAGAACAGCAGCTCGTAGTCGGGCCAGTTGAGCTGAAAGGCGCGCGATAGTGTCAGCGGCGTGAAGTTTTCCACGCCGCGCAGCGGCACGACAAGCGAGACAGGCGGTTTTTTCCGGACAAGATCGTTTTCCGCATCTCGTCTTGTCAGTCGCCAGCCGGCCAGAACGATGCCGAGAAGATTGAAGGCGAGGAGCAGGATTGCGCAAAGGGCAAAAACGGTTTCCATGCTGGCCAGTTCCACTCCCAAGCTTTCGGCGGTCCACCCGCCAATCGATTCCATGGAATTCGTCTCTGCCGATTATAACGTTTGCGTGACAGTTACATGTCATGATCGGACAGGCAGGGAGATCGAGCGGCGCATGAGAGGCGTCACGACGGCTGCGCTCAAAAGAAAAGCCCTCCGCATAGAAGGGCCCAATCGTCATGATGGTCGATGAATTTTAGTGGACGTTCAGGATATGGGCATGACTGCTTGCGACGAGAAACGATTCCCGTGCTTTCTCGATGTCGCATCTGCCGGCGATGGCATCGAGGCAGTTCCTGCGCGCTTCCTCATATTCCGGCCCATGTTCCTCGGGCCAGCGGTACATCAGCATATCAAGCGCCACCAGCGGGCTGTAGATTTCCACGGCCGCCGAAAGCGGCAGATGGATCGCCACCGGTTTCATCCACGCGGCGTGGTGACACGGCTCTGTTCTGTGAATCAGCATGTCATTTTCCTCCCTGTTTTACCTGGCTTGAAAGCCTCTCACACTCCCATGCGCGAAATGCCCGCCTCACGAAATGGTTCCCGATCACCTAAAATGTGATCGATCAGGGGGTTCCAATTTTCCAAGATGAATGGAAGATGAACAAATAGATGAACCGGAGATGAACAAAACTACCGCTACGGCGTTGGTATGTTCATAAGAAGGAGAACACATATGTTTAATTTGTCAGGCATTCAGGAAAGCTTCTTCGGAGACCGCATGGCCGGCGTATGCGAGGCGATCACCTCGGCTCTGGCCTTCGAATCAGGGCTCGAAAAGTCGCGCATTTCCGCAAGTGTCGAAAATGATGTGATTTATCTGGAAGGTACGGCCGATTCGGTCGAGGCGATCGATATCGCCATCAATCTTGCCGCTTCCATTTCCAATTGCCGGATTCTGAGCCATATCGAGCCGGTTTACTGAATATTGTGCCAGCCGGGCGAAACCTCGTCCGGCTCATTCAGACGCAATAACGCGGCAATGTCATTTCCGGTTGCCGATTTGCGCGCTGCGGACCATATCGCCGGGCTTGATGCCAGAACGTTTCGCGGCGCCGCCATTCAGCTCAAGCACAAATTTTACGGGTCCGCGGGAGCTGATGATCGCTTCCGAATGCGGAACGGCGTTTTCGTGAATATGGGTGATTCGGCCATCGCTGCCGATGAACAGCATATCGAGCGGGATGAGGGTGTTGCGCATCCACATGGCGACGGCGCGCGCCTCACCGAAATCGAACAACATGCCGTTTTCAGACGGCATGGATTTACGGAACATCAGACCCTGCGCGCGCTGGGCATCGTCCAGCGCCAGTTCGGCAACGAAGTCGTGCGTTTTCCCGGAAGCGGTTTCAATGGTGAGCGGCTCTGACGTGAAGGCCTGGCGTTCCTGAGCCTGCGCGGCACCGGCCAGCGTGAAAAAAAGAAGCGCCATAACGGCGCTTTTCACCATATGGCGCAGGGCGGACATCAATGCGACATCCCGATGGCAACCGGGTTGTCGGGATGGATTTCCGCCGCCATCAGGCCCTTGTCGCCATCGCCGAAGCGCACCAGAACCACCTGACCGGGACGAAGCTCCGTCAGGCCGAAACGGCGCAGCGTTTCCATATGCACGAAAATATCTTCCGTTCCTTCGCCACGCGTCAGGAAGCCGAAACCCTTGGTGCGGTTGAACCACTTGACGATGGCGCGCTCAAGCCCGCTCGAAGGCGTAACCTGCACATGGGTGCGCACCGGGGGCAGCTGCGAGGGGTGAACGGCGGTCGACTGGTCCATGGAGAGAATGCGGAAAGCCTGGAAACCGCGATCGCGCCGCTGGATGAGGGCGACGATGCGCGTGCCTTCGAGGATAGTCTGATAACCGTCGCGGCGCAGGCAGGAGACGTGCAGCAACACATCCTGCGTGCCGTTATCAGGCACGATGAAGCCGAAACCCTTGGCGACATCGAACCACTTCACGACGCCGGTGATCTCGGTCAGGTCCACGGCATCGCCCGAAAGGTCCTCGACATCGACTATCGTTTTCGATGACATCCTATCAGCCATATCCTGCCAACCCCTCGATTACGCGCCATACACCGGTCAACTGATTCCTGTGCGCCAGATTAACATCTTGGTAACGGTTTCACGCAAGCCCTAGTTTTTGATTTACGCAGCTGCTTTTATGTCGCCGTCCTTGTCCGGGGCTTGCCATCATGCGTTTAACGGCTTCGGACCCGTGTAATGGAGAGGAATAAAATGCGGTATCTGCACACGATGGTTCGCGTCAAAGACCTTGGCGAATCACTTAAATTCTATGTCGACCTGCTCGGTCTTACGGAAATACGCCGAATCGAGAACGAAAAAGGCCGCTTCACTCTGGTGTTTCTTGCGGCGCGCGACGACATTGCTGCGGCGAAGGAAAACAAGGCGCCGTGCCTGGAGCTCACCTATAACTGGGACACCGAGGATTATACCGGCGGCCGCAATTTCGGCCATCTGGCATACGAGGTCGACAATATCTACGATTTCTGCGCCCGGCTGCAGCAGAACGGCATCGTCATCAACCGGCCGCCGCGCGACGGACATATGGCCTTCGTGCGTTCGCCTGACGGTATTTCCTTCGAAATTCTGCAGAAGGGCGAAAGCCTCGCACCAGCCGAACCGTGGATATCTATGCAGAATACCGGTTCCTGGTAGGGATTTTCCGGTGAGTAGCGGCGTTTTCGGGTGCTCTTGCCTTGTCCTGAGGGGATGAGGCATAGTCCGCGAATCGAAACGGCCAGTCCCGTTTTGGGGAAGCACACGATTCCGTTCCCGTGCTGCTGTTGGAAATGCAAGATACGGAGGCCAGCCATGAAAACTGTCGAAAGCGCGAAAAGACGCCTTGTCCGTCCGCGTCTTGTCGTCGCGGTTTCGCTGCTTGGGCTTTCCGGCTGTGTTTCAGCGGTGACCGACGACGAGATGGCCGCCGCTACCAAGAAGCCGGAAATTGCCGCACAACAGAAGCCGCAAACCGCCGCTTCCGCCGCCGCCGGCGCGCAACCGGGACACTATGTGGATCCCGCCGTGGCATCGGCGGCCGGCGCGGCTGCGCCTGCCCAGACGCCGGGCGGCCCGGCGCAGGCTTATGGCGCCGCCGCCGATATTGGCGGATTGACGACGCAGCCCACGGCGATTTCCGCCGGGACGACAAGCATTTATTCCACTGTGGCGCCCGCCGGTGCTGCAGGTGCACCCGGCACGGCCGCCGCCACGGGCGCCCCCTCTCACAAAATCATTCCCGCGGTCAGCAGCGTCTATTCGGCGCCCATGCAGGCGGCGCAACCGCAGCCTCAGCCGGTATCAGCGCCGGTTCAGGTCCCGCCAGCCGGACAGGTGCCGGCGGAACAGCATAGCGAAAACCGTCAGCCGGTTCCTGTGCCCGCGCCGCAGTCCGCCTCGGAACAGCTCGCGGCTGTCGCGGCGCAGCCGGCCGTGGACGCTGCCAAGATGGTGGGCGAGGCGCAGGGAGGCGACGGTAAGGGCGTGACGCTTGCGGCATTTTTCGCCGGCGCGGCCAAGAAGCGCCTGCCCAAGATGATTGAAAGCGGCACGGCGGACAATACGCAGGTCGCATCATTGCCCGGAGCCGCGGACGGGACGATGGGCATTGCGCTTTCCGGCCGCTCTGTCATGTCCGATGAGTTTGACGATGCCCATCTCGATGAAGAGGATGACCAGCCGACAGGCCTGATGAAACTCGCCTCGCTCTCCGGCTTGAGCCGCGTCGCCCCGAATGGGCTTTTCCTGCAGACGGATCGCGTCGAAGTTGGCTGCTTCAAGCCGGAACTGGTGCGGATGATCAAGGATGTGGAGCGCCACTATAACAGCCCGGCGATCGTCACCTCGGGCTATCGTCCTCCAAAGGGCATAAGGCAGGGCTCCAAACACTATACCTGCGATGCCGCCGACATCCAGATCAAGGGCGTCTCCAAATGGGAGCTTGCGACCTATCTGCGTTCCCTGCCGGAGCGCGGCGGTGTGGGCACCTATTGCCATACCGAATCGGTCCATATGGACACGGGTGAGCCAAGAGACTGGAACTGGCGCTGCCGCCGTACCGCTGCGCGCAAGTGATCTCTGGCCGGGTTTGTAGGAATATCAAACCCGATGCTTTCCGAGCCTGAATTTATGCCTGAAGACTGTTCCAAACGTTTTAGAGACGGTCCGGTCGTCCTGGGGAGTTGGTGTTTGAGCCGATAGCCCTGATTGTTGCTACGCGGTGTGGGGCCGGTTGCCTGATTGATGCGCGCAGTGGGTATTCTGAAACCAGGCTTGCCATGGATACAGTCTAAGACTGCAAACGCATCTTTTCCGCTCACATCACAGTCCTGTCACTCGTGGTGATAACTCTTTGCAGAATATCAGAAAATGTAGATTTGAGGTGGTGAGAGCGCAGGGATTCGAACCCTGGACCTACTGATTAAAAGTCAGTTGCTCTACCGGCTGAGCTACGCTCTCCCGTGTCGGGGCTTGGTTGCCCTTCGGAAGTGCGCGGAACATATGTAGAGCGATCCGTTCGGTCAACCCAAAAAAAGCGCTTTCTACAATCAATCCGGTTTTTTTTGTCGCACCCCCGAAAAGGTGATTGGAGAGAGGGGGCGGCTGGGGATAAAACCGGCTGCAGACATGTCGGCCAGACGGGTGAAATCCTTTTGCAGCAATGACATGCATGAAAATGAAGCGTGAGGCGGCGGCGAATCCTAGGAATCGCGGCGGCTTTGCGGGATGCGGAGTTCTTTCTTGTCGATTGCCGATATTTCCCTGTTCAGCGCGCTTCTGGCCGGCGCTCTTTCCTTTCTGTCGCCCTGCGTCCTGCCGCTGGTGCCGCCTTATCTCTGTTATATGGCGGGCGTTTCGGTCGAGCAGTTCAGGACGGAAGATACAGCACCCCGGCCGGAGATTCGCAGGGCCGTGCTGTTTTCGGCCTTTTTCTTCACGCTTGGTTTCGCCACTGTTTTCGTGGCGCTTGGAGCAGGGGCCTCGACGATCGGTACGCTCCTTCGTCAGAATCTGGATATTCTCGCCAAGATCGGCGGTTTCATCATCATCCTTATGGGCCTGAATTTCCTCGGTGTCTTCCGCATCGGCCTGTTTTCGCGCGAGGCGCGGTTTCAGGGGGCGGGCAAGCCGGCCACGCTTTCAGGGGCCTATGTGATGGGCCTCGCCTTCGCTTTCGGCTGGACGCCCTGTATCGGTCCGGTGCTGGGCGCGATCCTGGGTGTCGCTGCCGCGCGTGATACGGTTGGTGATGGTGCGGCGCTGCTTGCCGTCTATTCTCTGGGCCTTGCCGTGCCGTTCTGGATCGCGGCTGCGTTCTCCGGTTCCTTCATGCGTTTCCTCGTCCGCTTCCGCCGCCATCTCGGCCTCGTGGAAAAGCTGCTGGGCGTATTGCTGGTGCTGACCGGTCTCGCTTTCATGTCCGGTTTTATCACCAATGTGGCGATCTGGTTCCAGGAGACCTTTCCGATCCTCATGAAAATCGGTTAAGCCTCCCGCCGGAGTTGCTTGCGGGGGAAACATAGTGACCGATATCGTCGGATTGCTTTTGCCGTTTTTCGGCCTGATCTTCATCGGTTATGGTGCGGCGCGCATAACGAAACAGCCGGTCGAGGCGATGGGCTGGCTGAACACCTTCATCATCTATGCGGCGCTGCCGGCGCTGTTTTTCAAGCTGGTGTCGAAAACGCCGGTTGAAGAGCTGGCGCGCATGGATTTCGTCGCTGCCAGCCTTGCCTGCACCTATGGCATTTTCCTGCTGGTATTTCTGATCGGCCGGTTCGTGCGGAAAAACAGTCTTGCCGAAACCACTATCCAGAGTTTTGCGGCCAGCTACGGCAATATCGGCTATATGGGGCCGGGCCTTGCGCTTCTGGCGCTCGGCGAAAAGGCGGCAGTGCCGGTGGCGCTGATCGTCTGCCTTGAAAACGCCGCCCATTTCATCGTCGCCCCGGCGATGATGGCGGTTGCCGGCGGCGACAAGCGCTCTCCGGCAAGGCTTGCGCTGGATGTGGCGCGCAAGGTCATTACCCATCCCTTCATCGTATCCGTCATCGCCGGTTTTCTGGCCGCATCGCTGTCATGGCAGCCGCCGGAGGCGGTGCAGCGGCTGGTGGATTATCTGGCGCAATCAGCAGCACCCTGCGCGCTATTTGCCATGGGCGTGACGCTGGCGCTTCGGCCGATGAAACGGGTGCCGGTGGAAATCAGCTATATCGTGCCGGCAAAACTGATCCTGCATCCGCTCGCCGTCTGGCTCGTGCTCTCGTCGCTCGGGCGATTCGAGCCGGTGTGGATCTATTCGGCCGTGCTGCTGGCAGCGCTGCCGACCGCAACGAATGTCTTCGTCATCGGCCAGCAATATCACGTCTGGCAGGAGAGGGCGTCTGCGACGATCCTGATTTCGACGGTTCTGTCGGTCTTCACGCTGACCGGCGTGGTGTATTTCATCCAGCCTTTTTGAAGCTGCCGAATAAAAGCGAGGGCAGGGCCTTCAGCCCGCGTCCCGGCTCGATGCCTTCGCGCATGACCATGCTTCTGAGCGTGCCGATTCCCGAGAGGACGTGCAGGCCCGCCGCGCGCGCCATCTGCACCGGCAGCAGGTCCGAAAGCAGTGAACGGTTGAGGAGATCGACACTGAGCGTGCGGCTATAGACGTCCGCACGCCGCCTGCGGTCGAAGCTGCTGCCGGCATCGGCCGCAATCGGGCGGTCGGAGACCGCGCCCAGCAGTTCCGTCAGCGCGATGATGTCGCGCAGGCTGAGGTTCAGCCCCTGCGCGCCGATGGGTGGAAAACCATGAGCAGCCTCGCCGATCAGGGCCACGCGGCCCTTGCCGAAGCGGTGTGCCGTCATGGAAGAGAGCGGCCAGGCCTGCACGCTGTCCTCTACTGTTACCGCGCCCAGCATGGACTGCATGCGCTCCTCGATCCGGAGGCTGAGTGTTTCCAGCGGCAGCGCCGTCAATTCCTCCGCTTGTTGCGGGGTAACGACCCAGACGAGGCTGGATCGGTTCCCGGGCAGGGGAACCTGGGTGAAAGGACCGGTTGGCGTGTGGAATTCCGTCGAGACATTGCCATGCGACCGGCTATGGCCGAAGTTCAAAACAATGGCCGTCTGCGGATAGGACCAGGATTTGACGCCGATGCCGGCTGCATCCCGCACCATCGACTTCCTGCCATCAGCGCCGATGAGGAAATCGGCCGAGAGTGTTTCGCCGTCTGCAAGTGTCACCGATACGCGGTCGTTGCCGATGTCGATCGTCTCGGCCGTGGCGTCGAGGCGGGTAATATTGTGTTCCTGCTCAACCGCTTCGCTCAGAACGCCAAGCAGCGCTTCGTTGGGAATGTTCCAGCCGAAGGCATCGAGCCCGATTTCGGAGGAGCGGAACTGCACGGTTGGCGCGCGTAGCAGGCGCTCGGTGCCGTCAATGATCTGCATGGTGGAAAGACGTGCGGCTGATGGCGCGATGCGTGACCAGAGGCCGAGACGGTCCATGAAGCGGATGGACTGGTCCATCAGCGCCGTGGTGCGCTGGTCCTTCCTGTCGCTTGAAGGTGCGATGAGCGCCACGTGGCGGCCCGCCCGCGCCAGCGCGATGGCCGCGATCTGGCCCGCAAGTCCCGCACCTGTTATGGCGATATCGAAGTGTCTCATGGTCCTGATCCGTTGTTATTTCCAAAGCATCATAATGGCTTTGCGCGGGTAAATCCACTTCGGCTCCGGAACATCCGGTTGCGAAGATTCGTTGGTTGCCCTGTTATATTAGTCCTAGGATAAGCGGATTGAGCCGGTTGCAAAGCGTGGTGAATGGCCGCATACCGGAATAAGCAGGGCGGATGAAAAACGGGGCGCAGACGCTGACCATGAAAATTTTCAACTACAAGCGTGTTCCCTACGCGGAAATCCGCGCCTTTTCCGTTCATATGCTCACGGCTTCCGGTTCGTTTCTGGCCTTTCTTGGCGTCGTTGCCGCGGCTGAACACCGTTTCGTCGACATGTTCTGGTGGCTGGGGCTTGCGCTTCTGGTCGATGGTATCGACGGACCCATCGCCCGTAAGGTGCGGGTGAAGGAAGTTCTGCCCAACTGGTCCGGCGATACGCTCGACAATATCATCGACTACGTCACATATGTGCTCTTGCCCGCCTTTGCGCTTTACCAGAGCGGCATGATCGGCGAGCCGCTGTCCTTCGTGGCGGCCGGCATGATCGTGGTGTCCAGCGCCATCTATTATGCCGATATGGGCATGAAGACGGACGAATATTTCTTCTCCGGCTTTCCGGTGGTGTGGAACATGGTGGTGTTCACCCTGTTCGTCATGGATGCCAGCGCAACGACGGCCATGATCGTCGTTACCGTCTCGGTGTTCCTGACATTCCTGCCGATCAATTTCCTGCATCCGGTGCGGGTGAAACGATTGCGGCCGCTCAATCTGGCTGTCGTGTTCATCTGGTGCGCGCTTGGCGGTTATGCGCTGCTGACGCACTTCGAAACCCCGAGCTGGGCCGTGATCGGCTTCGTGGTCAGTGGCATCTATCTTTATTGCGTCGGTGGAATATTGCAGTTTTTCCCCTCGCTCGGTGCGAAATAAGAAAAAGGTAAAGCCGTTTATTGCTTGTGCAAATCGCATTTAAGCGGCTTCTTTTTCAGTTGTGCGCAGCAGCAAAACCGTTATCAATAAGTCTTGATTGGATGAAATTGCATACGCATTGGCGTCCGATTGGGAACAATGACCGCGATCGTTAGAAACGCCTCGAAGAAGGCATGGATGGTCGGTGAGAGAGGGAACTCGTGACTGGAACTTTGGCGCCGGAGGCCGTGCCTCTCCTGTCCGTTCGCAAGCTGACCAAGCTGTTCGGCAATTTCGCTGCCTGCAACGGCATCGATCTCGATATTGCGCCGGGCGAAATTCATGCGCTTCTGGGTGAAAACGGCGCGGGCAAATCCACGCTCGTTAAGATGCTGTTCGGCGTTCTCGCACCCACCGAGGGTGATATTATCTGGCAGGGCCAGCCGGTTTCCGTGGGCTCGCCAAGCGAGGCCCGCCAACTCGGCATTGGCATGGTCTTCCAGCATTTTTCCCTGTTCGAGGCGCTGACTGTCGCTGAAAACATCGCCCTGTCGCTCGACCCTAAAATTTCATTGAAAGAAATCGCCAGGGAAGCGGAAACGCTGTCGCGGGCCTATGGCCTGCCGCTCGATCCCTATGCGCATGTAGCCGACCTTTCGGTGGGCGAGCGCCAGCGGATCGAGATCGTCCGCGCCCTGCTGCAGAACCCGCGCCTCATCATTCTCGACGAACCGACCTCGGTGCTGACACCGCAGGAGGCTGACAAGCTGTTCGAAACGCTGGAGAAGCTGAAGGCCGAAGGCCGCTCGGTGCTTTATATCAGCCACCGTCTGGAAGAGGTGCAGCGCATCTGCGACCGCGCCACCGTCCTGCGTCACGGCAAGGTGACCGGCGCCTGCGATCCGCGCAAGGAAACGCCGGCATCGCTGGCGCGCATGATGGTCGGCAGCGATGTCGCAAGCGTTTCGCGCCCGACGGGCGAGGCGCTCGGCCAACCGCAGATCGAGGTCATGGGGCTTTCCGTAGCGCCACGCACGCCCTTTGCCGTGGCGTTGAAATCGATTTCCATGCAGGTGCGCGCCGGGGAAGTGCTGGCGATTGCCGGCGTGGCCGGCAACGGGCAGGGCGAGTTGTTCGATGCGCTTTCGGGCGAATATCCGGTCTATAACAACGATGCCATCCATCTGCGCGGCAAGCCCGTCGGTCGCATCGGCATCAATGGTCGTCGTCTGATGGGCGCGGGTTTTGTGCCGGAAGAACGCCACGGCCACGCCGCTGTTCCCGGCATGAGCCTTTCCGACAACCTGCTGCTGGCGCGGGCGCGCTCCGACCGCAAGGCGTTTCTGACCGGCGGTTTCCTGCGCATCGTCAGGGGCTCGGCGATCAGGGCGGCGGCGCGGCGCATTTCGGAAACAATGGATGTACGCAAAAGCGGGGCCGATCCGCTGGCCGGATCGCTTTCAGGCGGTAACCTGCAGAAATTCATCGTCGGGCGCGAGCTTGATCGTCAGCCGACCGTGCTTGTCGTCAACCAGCCGACCTGGGGTGTGGATGCCGGTGCCGCAAGCCGCATTCGTCAGGCGCTTGTCGATCTTGCCAAGGCGGGCTCGGCCGTCATCGTCATCAGCCAGGATCTCGATGAAATTTTCGAGGTTGCCACCAATATCGCGGTCATTTCCGACGGCAAGCTTTCCGAGGCCTATCCGGTGGAAGACATGACGCTTGAAACGATCGGCCTTTTGATGGGCGGCATTAACGCGTCACATTCGGGAGCCGCCCAGCATGCGCATTGAGCTTGAAAAACGGGCAGGGGTCTCGAAGCTTTTCACCCTTATTTCGCCGCTTCTGGCGCTTGTGCTGACGCTGCTCGTCGGCGCCGTCATGTTCGCCATGCTCGGCAAAAATCCGGCTCATGCGCTTTATGCCTTTTTCGTTGAACCGCTGCTCGAAGTCTGGTCGCTGCACGAGCTGGCGATCAAGGCCGCACCGCTGATCCTGATCGGCGTTGGGCTATCGATCTGTTATCGCTCCAATAACTGGAACATTGGCGCGGAAGGGCAATTCACCATCGGCGCGATCACCGGTTCCATACTGCCGGTTCTTTATCCCGACTGGCATTCGCCGCTCATCCTGCCGTTGATGATGGTGATGGGCGCCATCGGCGGCGCGCTTTATGCCGGTATTCCGGCGCTGTTGAAGACGAAGTTCAACACCAACGAAATCCTCGTCAGCTTGATGCTGGTCTATGTCGCGCAGCTTTTTCTCGACTGGCTGACGCGCGGCATCTGGCGCGATCCCGGCGGCTACAACTTCCCGCAGACCAAGCCCTTCAACGAAAGCGCCGTCTTGCCGGAAATGCTGGCCTCGGGCCGGGCGCACTGGGGTTTCGTTTTCGCCATCGTCGCGGCAATCGCGCTGTGGTTCATGATGCGCTACATGCTGAAAGGCTTCGAGGTCACCGTGCTTGGGCAATCGGCGCGGGCCGGGCGTTTTGCCGGTTTCTCGTCAAGCCGCATGGTGTGGTTTTCGCTGTTGCTGTCAGGTGCACTGGCAGGGCTTGCGGGCATATCTGAGGCCTCCGGCTCCATCGGCCATCTACAGCCCAGCATTTCGCCGGGCTATGGTTTCACCGCCATCATCGTCGCCTTTCTCGGCCGTCTCAATCCGCTTGGCATCATTCTGTCAGGGCTGGTGCTGGCGCTGACCTATCTCGGCGGCGAGGCGGCGCAGCTTTCGATTGGTGTGTCGGACAAGGTGACGCGTGTGTTTCAGGGGCTGATGCTGTTCTTCGTGCTGTCCTGCGATACGCTGATCTTCTATCGCATCAGGGTCGTCTTCACCGGCAAGGCGCATAACAGCCAAGGAGCGGCATGATGGATATGCTTCAGGCCATTCTCCTCACCGTCATTACTGCCGCCACACCGCTGGTCATCGCCGCCTCCGGCGAGCTGGTGACGGAGCGTTCCGGCGTCCTCAATCTCGGCGTAGAGGGCATGATGATCATGGGCGCGGTCTGCGCTTTTGCCACTGCACATATGACCGGTTCTCCCTATCTCGGCATTCTGGCCGGCATCGCCTCTGGCGCGGTTTTCTCGCTGCTGTTCGGCTTCCTGACACTGACGCTGGTGACCAACCAGGTAGCGACAGGCCTTGCGCTTACCATTCTCGGCCTCGGCGTTTCCGGCATGCTGGGCGAAAGTTTCGTCGGCCTGCCGGGCGTCAAGCTGCAGCCCATCGTCTTTCCGTTGCTGTCGGATATTCCCTTTATCGGCCCCTTGCTGTTCCGGCAGGATCTGATCTTCTACATGTCCATCGCGCTGGTTTTCGGCACTGGCTGGTTTCTGTTCAAAAGCCGCGCGGGCCTGAAAATCCGCGCCATCGGCGACAGTCACGCTTCCGCCCATGCGCTTGGCATCAACGTCATCCGCACGCGTTATCTGGCTGTGATGTTCGGCGGCGCCTGTGCCGGTCTTGCCGGTGCGCAGCTGTCGCTCGTCTATACGCCGCAATGGGTGGAAAACATGTCGGCCGGGCGCGGCTGGATTGCGCTGGCGCTCGTCGTTTTCGCGTCATGGCGTCCATGGCGGGTTCTGGCGGGCGGTTATCTGTTCGGCGCCGTCTCCATCGGGCAATTGCATGCGCAGGCATTCGGCATCGGGGTGCCGTCGCAACTGCTTTCGGCGCTACCTTACCTTGCAACTATTGTCGTGCTGGTCATCATCTCGCATAATCGCCGCACGACCTTGATCAATACACCGGCATCGCTGGGCAAATCCTTCGTGCCGGACAGGTGAAGCATTCTCACGTCTCCAAACCAACAGGGGTAAAAATGAAAAAACTGGTCATCGCACTTGCCGCTTCCATCGCGGCGCTTGGAGGCGTTGTTTCCTCCGCTGAAGCCGCCGACGCCAAGAAGGTCTGCTTCATCTATGTCGGCAGCCGCACCGATGGCGGCTGGACGCAGGCGCATGAAATCGGCCGCGAAGAGCTGCAGAAGCACTTCGGCGACAAGATCGAAACGCCGTTCCTCGAAAGCGTTCCGGAAGGCCCGGATGCCGAACGCGCCATCGAGCGCATGGCCCGTTCCGGCTGCGAACTGGTGTTCACCACCTCCTTCGGCTTCATGGATGCGACCGTGAAGGTTGCCCAGAAGTTCCCCAAGGTGAAGTTCGAGCACGCCACCGGCTTCAAGACCGCTGAAAACGTCGCGACCTACAATTCGCGTTTTTATGAAGGCCGTTACATTCAGGGCCAGATCGCCGCGAAGATGTCGAAGAAGGGTGTTGCCGGCTACATCGCGTCCTTCCCGATCCCGGAAGTGGTGATGGGCATCGATGCCTTCGTTCTCGGCGCGCAGTCCGTCAATCCCGAGTTCAAGGTCAAGGTCGTCTGGGCCAATACCTGGTTCGACCCCGGCAAGGAAGCCGATGCCGCCAAGGCGCTGATCGACCAGGGCGTCGATATCCTGACGCAGCACACCGACACGACAGCGCCGATGCAGGTTGCAGCGGAACGCGGCATCAAGGCCTTCGGTCAGGCTTCGGACATGATCAAGGCCGGTCCGGAGACGCAGCTGACCGCGATCAAGGACACTTGGGGCGCATATTACATCAAGCGCACGCAGGCTCTTCTGGACGGCACCTGGAAGTCCGAATCCATCTGGGACGGCCTGAAGGACGGCATCCTGACCATGGCGCCCTACACCAACATGCCTGATGACGTGAAGAAGATGGCCGAGGAAACCGAAGCCAAGATCAAGTCGGGCGAGTTGCATCCTTTCACCGGTCCGGTGAAGAAGCAGGACGGTTCGGAATGGCTGAAGGCTGGCGAGAAGGCTGAAGACAAGGTTCTGCTCGGCCTCAACTTCTACGTTGCCGGCGTGGACGACAAGCTGCCGCAATAATGCGGGTTATCTATCCTTATTGAGGCAAGGCCGCACATGTGTCATGTGCGGCCTTGCTTATTTTCATGCGTTTTACTGCATGGATGAAGTTTACCTTTGCTTTTCACGCGACTTGATGTTTTTCACTATAATCTGACTTGAGATACACACGTCTGGCGCGATTTTTTCGAGATCGCCAGCCGAACGGAAGGATATGGCACTTGCAGCGCGGAATGCTCGATGCGGCGATCGGTTTTCGAAAGCTGCGGACAAATCATGCACAGGTCGTTCACAAGCTCGGTCTCGATATCGTCTCCGGCACCTTCAAGACGGGTGACATCCTTCCCGGTGATGCCGAGCTGATGGAGCGTCTGAAAGTGTCGCGCACAGTGCTGCGCGAAGCGATGAAGACGCTCACCGCCAAGGGCATGATTTCACCCAAGGCGCGTATCGGCACCCGGGTGACGGAGCGCGAGAGCTGGAACATGTTCGACAGCGAAGTGCTGCTCTGGCATTTCGAGGCTGGTGTCAGCGATGAGTTTCTGCTGCATCTTTATGATATCCGCCAGGCTTTCGAACCCTATGGCGCGGGCCTTGCCGCCATCAGGGCAAAGGACACCGATATCACCAAGCTTGCCGCCTATGCCAACGAGATGGGCAACACGGCCTATTCCAAGGAAAAACGCGCTCTTGCGGATATGAACTTCCATGTGCTCATCACCGAAATGTCGGGCAACCCGTTCATGCGCACCGTCGGTTCGCTGATAAAGGCGGCTCTGGTGGGCATTTTCCGGATGAGCAACCCGGACACCGATCCCAATGAGATTTCCGATGTCTCCGCCTCTCACCTGAGGCTCGTCGAGGCGTTTCGCCTGCGCGATGAGGCAGCGGCGCGCCGTGAAATGGAAAGGCTGATTGAAAACGGCCGCCAGCAGGTGCTGGAATTCACTGCCCGCAATACCCCGCGATAACTCAAACTGCGGGAGCGGGATGCGACCCTCTCCCAATCACGTTTGATGAAAATCGGTGCGGAAATTTGGTGCAGATTTGCATGGTTTCTTAAGTGGGCCGCCGTTATAGCAATTCCGGAATGAAGTTACCGATGCGCCCGTTCGTTTGCCGGACGGCGTGAAGTCAAACATATGCCGCCGTCCTGGCCGCCATGCGGCCGGTGACAGGGTGTTGGAGGTCTTATGGAGCGCAGCTCTCTAGCCATTATTCTCGCAGCGGGCGACAGCACGCGCATGAAATCGTCGAAGTCCAAGGTGCTGCATCCGGTCGCCGGGCGTCCGATGATCGCGCATGTGGTGGAGGCGGTGGCTGGATCTGGCGTCGGCACGGTGGCGCTGGTGGTCGGGCGCGATGCCGACAATGTCACCGCGGCCGCAAGCATGAAGGGCATTCAGGTCGAAGCTTTCCTGCAGACGGAACGCAAGGGCACCGGCCACGCGGTTCTTGCCGCACGCGCCGCCCTCGAACGCGGTTTCGATGATCTCATCATTGCCTATGGCGATGTGCCACTTATCACCTCCGCAACGCTCGACCGGGCGCGTGAGGCGATTGCCGCCGGCGCCGATGTCGCTGTCATCGGTTTCCATACCGATCGCCCGACCGGTTACGGCCGGCTTCTGGTCGAGAATGGTGAACTTGTCGCTATCCGCGAGGAAAAGGACGCCACCGATGCGGAGCGCAAGGTCACCTGGTGCAATAGCGGCCTGATGGCCATCAACGGCCGCAACGCGCTGGACCTGCTTGACCGGATCGGCAACAGCAATGTGAAGGGCGAATATTATCTGACTGACGTCGTCGAGATCGCCCGCTCTCTCGGACGCCGCGCCGTCGCCATCGACGCGCCGGAAGCCGAGCTGGTCGGCTGCAACAACCGTGCCGAACTCGCCTTTATCGAGAAGCTCTGGCAGGAGCGTCGCCGCCACGAATTGATGGTGGACGGCGTTTCGATGATTGCCCCCGAAACCGTCTTCCTCTCCTTCGACACCAAGATCGGTCAGGACGTTCTGATCGAGCCGAATGTCGTCATCGGTCCCGGCGTCACGATCGAGCCGGGCGCCGTCATCCACGCCTTCTCGCATCTGGAAGGGGCCCATGTCGCGGAAGGTGCGGCCGTTGGTCCCTATGCGCGGTTGCGCCCGGGTGCGAACCTGCATGCCAATTCCAAGGTGGGCAATTTCTGCGAGGTCAAGAAGGCCGAGATCGGCGAGGGCGCCAAGGTCAACCATCTGACCTATATCGGTGACGCCTTTATCGGCGCAGGCAGCAATATCGGCGCGGGCACCATCACCTGCAATTACGATGGCTACAACAAGGCCGAAACGCGCATTGGTGCGAACAGTTTCATTGGTTCGAACTCGTCGCTGGTCGCTCCTGTCACCATTGGAGAGGGGGCCTATATCGCCTCCGGCAGCGTGATTACCGATGACGTGCCTGATGATGCGCTGGCTTTTGGACGCGCGCGTCAGGAAGTGAAACCGGGCCGGGCAACCGTCGTGCGCGAGCGGGCAAAAGCGCTGAAGGAAGCGAAGAAAAAGTCCTCTTGAAAGACGTTACCAAGCGATACCGAAAGTGACCGGCGGCGTAATTGCCGATTTCAGGGAAACGATTAGTAGTTTCGGCGAAGAGATCGCCGTCTGGAGAAATATATGTGCGGAATTGTCGGAATTGTCGGAACCCAGCCCGTTGCTGAACGGCTTGTCGATGCGCTGAAGCGTCTCGAATATCGCGGTTACGATTCGGCGGGTGTCGCCACCATCGACAATGGCGCGATGGACCGCCGCCGTGCGGAAGGCAAGCTGTTCAATCTGGAGAAAAGGCTCTCTGAAGAGCCGCTGCCTGGTGTCGTTGGCATCGCACACACCCGCTGGGCGACCCACGGCGTTCCGAACGAAACCAACGCCCACCCGCATTTCGTCGATGGCGTTGCCGTCGTCCATAACGGCATCATTGAAAACTTCTCCGAATTGCGCGACGAACTGAGCGCCGAGGGTGCAACCTTCACCACCCAGACCGACACCGAAGTGGTGGCGCAGCTTCTGGCGAAATACACTCGCGAAGGACTTGGCCATCGCGAGGCGATGCTGAAGATGCTGAACCGCGTGACAGGCGCCTATGCGCTGGTGGTGATGTTCAAGGATGATCCCGACACGCTGCTTTCGGCGCGCTCCGGCCCGCCGCTTGCCGTCGGTTACGGTAGGGGCGAAATGTTCCTCGGCTCCGACGCCATCGCGCTGTCGCCCTTCACCAACGAAATCACCTATCTGGTGGATGGCGATTGTGCCATCTTGACCCGCCAGGGTGCTGAGATCATCGATTTCTCGGGCAAGCCGGTGAAGCGCGAGCGTCAGATTTCACAGGCGACGGCCTTCGTGGTCGACAAGGGCAACCATCGCCACTTCATGGAAAAGGAAATCTACGAGCAGCCGGAAGTCATTTCCCACGCGCTCAGCCATTACGTGGATTTCGCCTCCAAGACCGTGAAGCAGGCCGACACGGCAATCGACTTCGCCAAGCTTTCCGGCCTTGCGATTTCCGCCTGCGGCACGGCCTATCTGTCCGGCCTGATCGGCAAATACTGGTTCGAACGTTACGCGCGTCTGCCGGTGGAAATCGATGTCGCCTCGGAATTCCGCTATCGCGAAATCCCGCTTGTTCCCACGCAGGCCGCGCTGTTCATTTCGCAATCGGGGGAAACTGCCGATACGCTGGCGGCCTTGCGTTATTGCCAGCAGGAGGGCCTGAAGATCGGCGCGGTGGTCAATACGCGTGAATCGACCATGGCGCGTGAATCCGATGCGATCTTCCCGATCCTCGCCGGTCCTGAAATCGGCGTGGCCTCCACCAAGGCCTTCACCTGCCAGCTTGCCGTGCTCGCTTCGCTTGCCGTTGCCGCCGGAAAAGCGCGAGGCACCATCACGCCTCAGCAGGAAACCGAGCTGGTTCGCCATCTTACCGAGATGCCGCGCATCATGAGCAAGGTTCTCAACAGTATCCAGCCGCAGATCGAAGCGCTGTCACGCGATCTGTCGCGTTTCAAGGACGTGCTTTATCTCGGCCGCGGCACCAGCTTCCCGCTGGCGCTGGAAGGCGCGCTGAAGCTCAAGGAAATCTCCTATATCCACGCCGAAGGTTATGCCGCCGGCGAGCTGAAGCATGGGCCGATCGCGCTGATCGACGAAAATATGCCCGTCATCGTCATCGCGCCGCATGACCGCTTCTTCGAAAAGACCGTTTCGAACATGCAGGAAGTCGCTGCACGCGGCGGCCGCATCATCTTCATCACCGACGAGAAGGGGGCTGCCGCTTCCAAGCTCGACACGATGGCGACGATCACGCTGCCCAATGTCGATGAGCTGATCGCGCCGATGGTTTTCTCGCTGCCGATCCAGCTGCTGGCCTATCACACCGCCGTCTTCATGGGCACGGATGTGGACCAGCCGCGCAATCTGGCGAAATCGGTAACGGTGGAATGATTGTCCGACCGGAACAGCAGGGCGACGAGGAAGCGATCGCTCGCGTTACGGAAGATGCCTTCCGTAACGCCGAGCACAGCAGCGGGACAGAACAGCTGATTGTCGCGCGGTTGCGGGATGCCGGCGCACTGACGGTTTCACTGGTGGCGGAAGACAGCGAAGGCGTCATCGGCCATGTCGGCTTCTCGCCGGTGACGCTGTCGGGCGGCGAGACCGGCTGGTTCTGCCTCGCGCCGCTCTCCGTGACACCGGAAAGGCAGGGAGAAGGTGTCGGTTCGCGGCTGGCGCGTGAAGGGCTTGCCGCACTGGAGCGGCTGAGCGCTGCCGGCTGCGTCGTTGTCGGTGATCCCGCCTATTACGGCCGCTTCGGTTTTCGCCATGTCGAAGGGGTGAGTGCGGAAGGGATTCCTGACGAATATTTCACAGTTCTTCGCTTGCATGGTGGAACTCCATCCGGCATTGTCGGTTTTCATCCGGGTTTCGATGGCGACAACGCTTAATTCCGAACGGTAAATGACCGATATTCCAGTCAAAATTTCATTCGCAGCCCGCCTGCGCAATAGTTTCCTCACGGGCGTTCTGATCCTCGCGCCCGTCACCATCACCATGTGGCTGGTGTGGAGTTTCCTGCAATGGGCGGATAGCTGGGTGAAGCCCTATATTCCGGCCCGTTACGATCCCGAGCAATATTTCGATGTGGCAATCCCCGGTTTCGGCCTGCTGATCGCCGTCATTGGCATCACGCTCATCGGCTTTCTCGGTAATAACCTCATCGGCAAATGGATTTTCGGCGTCGGCGAATCCATCCTTAATCGCATGCCGCTGGTGCGGCCGATCTACAAAAGCATCAAGCAGCTGTTCGAATCCGTCCTGAAAGAGCATTCGAACTCCTTCAAAAAGGTCGGCCTGATCGAGTTTCCATCGTCAGGGACCTGGGCCATGGTTTTCGTCGCCTCCGAGGCCAAGGGCGAACTTGCTCACCGTTTCAACGAAATGGGCCAGCAGATGGTCGCCGTCTTCCTGCCGCCCACACCGGTGCCGACGGCAGGTTTTCTGCTCTTCGTGCCCAAAAACAAGATCGTGATGCTGGAGATGACACCGGAGGATGCGGCGAAACTGCTGATTTCCGGCGGTCTGGTGGCGCCCGATTTCACGCCGCCCAAGATGATCGCGCCGGTTTGACGGTTAGAGAGCGCCGAGGATGTCCGTCTGCGAAAAGTCGTTGCCGACATAAAGCAAAGGGCAGCCCTCGGTTTTCGCCAACTCGTAGGCAAAACAGTCACCGAAATTCAGCCCTGCGGGATGAATGCCTTTGCCCCAGATACGATAGGCTTCGGAAATGCCTTGTGCTGATTTCGGGGTGACATTCCTGATTTCAACTACGAGTCCTTCGATCAGCATGTCCAGTTCCTGACCGCGTCCACGGCGCTGCGCCACGATCATCGCTTCTGCCAGGGTGCCTGCGGAAATGAGGAGAGGTTCGTCCGTTTCGAGCGCCGCCGCGCAAGCATCCGCTTTGGGTTCGTTTAGCAGGATCGCCATCAGTGCTGAAGTATCGATGACGATCATTCAGGCAGGCCGTTTTCGTCATAGAGGAAATCCTGACTATGCGCGGCATCGGGGCCATCATTGGTTTTGTTTGCGACTGCCTTGCGCACCTTTTCCAGCGTGGCACTGCGGGATTTCTTGTCCGCTACGGCAGCGACCGGAACAAGCAGCACTGCTGCATGACCATGCCGGGTGAGAATGATTTCATCTCCCGCCTCGGCGCGGCGCACCAATTCGGTCAGTTGGCCCTTTGCGTCAGTGACAGAGATCTGCATGGCTTGCTCCAGGAATTAAGGCACTCCGCAGACTAGTCCATTCAATGGACCATATCAATCCTCGTCATCCAGATCATCCACTTCCGTCCCCGCATTGGTCGCGTGGAAAACGGGAACGAAAAGCCGCATATAGACCAGGCGCACGCTCCAGCCTGCCTCCAGCGCCTCGCTCCAGGCTTTCTTGCGGCCGGGCTTCTTGAACGCCTTGCCGATCGCCTTTTTCTCACTCTTCGCAAATGTCTCGGGTTGCAGGATATTCTGCGGCGAGCACAGCGCATAACCCTTGCGGAAGGCGGGTGGTGGACGGCGGGGGGCGATCATGTTCATGACAGGTCACTTTCAGCCGGCGTGCAGGAAGCGGATCGCTTCGTCGCGGCGGTGCAGGTAGAGCAGGGTGCGCAGCGCATTGCCGCGCGGGCCCGTCAGTTCGGGGTCGCGCTCGATGACGTAGGCCGCGTCCTTGCGGGCGATTTCCAGAAGGTCGGCGTGGGCTTCCAGGCTGGCGATGCGGAATCCCGGCGTGCCGGACTGGCGGGTGCCGAGCAACTCGCCTTCGCCGCGCAGCTTCAAATCCTCTTCCGCGATCAGGAAGCCATCCTCGCTGTCACGCAGGATGGAAAGCCGGGCGCGGCCGTTTTCGCTGAGCGGGCCTTTGTAGAGCAGGATGCAGGTGGAGGCCTCGTCACCGCGCCCCACGCGTCCGCGCAGCTGGTGAAGCTGGGCAAGGCCGAAACGTTCGGCATGTTCGATGACCATGATCGTCGCGTCAGGCACATCGACGCCCACTTCCACCACCGTCGTTGCCACCAACAGCCGGGTTTCGCCGCTCTTGAAGGCGAGCATGGCGGCGTCCTTCTCCGGGCCGCTCATGCGGCCATGGATGAGGCCGATATTCGCGCCCAGCATCTGCGAGAGAACCGCATGCCGCTCCTCCGCCGACATCAGGTCGGATTCTTCCGTTTCTTCCACCAGCGGGCAAATCCAGTAGGCCTTCTTGCCTTCCTTCAGCGCGGCACGCAGTCGCTCGACGATATCGCCGATCCGTTCCGTGGGGATGGTCACCGTCTGGATGGGTTTGCGGCCGGCAGGCTTTTCGGTGAGCTTGGAGACATCCATATCGCCGAAGGCGGCCAGCACCAGCGTGCGCGGAATGGGGGTGGCGGTCATAACAAGCATATGCGGCGTGATGCCCTTGGCGGTAAGGCGCAGGCGTTGATGCACGCCGAAACGGTGCTGTTCATCCACCACGGCCAGCACGAGGTTCTTGTAACTCACGCTGTCCTGAAACAGCGCATGGGTGCCGATGACGATCTGCGCTTCACCTGATGCGACGCGCTCCTCGATCTCGCGCCGCTCCTTGCCCTTGGTGCGGCCGGTCAGCACTTCGACGGTAATACCCGCTGCCTGAGCGAGTTTGGAAATGGTGGCGTAGTGCTGCCGGGCGAGAATTTCGGTCGGGGCCATCAGCACGGCCTGTCCGCCGGCCTCCACGGCCGTTGCCATCGCCATCAGCGCCACCAGCGTCTTGCCTGCGCCGACATCGCCCTGCAGCAGGCGAAGCATGCGGTCTTCGCCGGCCATGTCAGTCAGAATATCCTTCACCGCAGCGCTCTGGCTCGGTGTCAGCGAGAAGGGCAGTTGCGAGAGGATTTTCGCGGCGACATCACCCCTGGCGCGGACTGGCTGGCCAGCCACCTTGCGCAGCCGCTGGCGCACCAGCGCCAGTGACAGCTGCCCGGCAAGGAACTCATCATAGGCAAGCCGCCTGCGCGCCGGAGCCTGCGGCTCGATATCGGCGCTGTCGCGCGGGTCGTGCAATTCACGGAAGCTAGAAGCGACATCACCGAAGCCCTGACGGGTTTTCAGCGTTTCATCGATCCATTCCGGAAAGACCGGCAGCTTCGACAGCCCGCCTTCGATTGCCCGCCGCAGCACCTTGGGCGATAGACCGGCGGTCATGGGGTAAACGGCTTCCACCAAAGGCAGGTTTTCGGCTTCGGAAATCTTCACCATGAAATCCGGATGCACCATGGAGGCGCGGCCATTGAACCAGTCCACCTTGCCGCTGACGAGAACCTCCTCATCGACGGGCAGCGCCTTGGACAGCCAGTCGCCCTTGGCGCGGAAGAAGGTCAGCGCCAGTTCGCCGGTCTCGTCATGCAGGAAGACGCGATAGGGCGCGGAGCGGTTTCCCGGCGGTGGCGGCTGGTGGCGGTCCACGCGTCCCTGAATGGTGACAATGGCGCCGGGCGCGGCCAGCGCGATGCCGGGGCGGTTTCGGCGGTCGATGACGTTCGATGGCGCGTGGAACAGGAGATCAATCACGCGGGTGTCTTCGGCATTTTCCCGGCTCAGGAGTTTGGCCAGAAGGTCGGCAAGCTTCGGCCCTACACCGGCAAGGGTGGAGACGGAAGCAAACAGCGGATCGAGAATGGCCGGGCGCATGGTCAGCAAAATCGGGGAAGGGCACGGCTTATGCAAGACTTCGCAGGTCACAAAGGCGGGTTATCACCGGCAGTTTTTAGCCGTCGTGGCATTATTTCGATAAAAACCGGTTCCCAAGCGTTCGCCTCCTGTTCTATAGGAGGTCGCAGTCAACATCCTGTTGAATAGCCAACCGAAAGGTGAATGCGATGACTGGACTGGTGCGCACGAGTGCCGACCTCGATCCGAGACGCCGGCGGATACTTTACCGCTGCTGGCACCGGGGCATTCGCGAGATGGATCTGGTGCTCGGGCAATTTGCGGAAGACAATATTGCCGGGCTTTCCGATGATCAGCTCGATGAGCTTGAGATCATCATGGCGGAAGAGGATAACGACCTCGTCAAGATGGTGACGGGTGCCCTTGCCATACCGGAAAAATTCCAGACACCGCTGTTTGAAAAGATCGCCTCCTACCGTCCCGATTTTGATCTCGTCACCGCCGAAACCCTGAAGGCCTGAAACATGATAGCCGGATTCGATGCAAAGCTGGTGGCGTCGGCAGATACGCCGCTGACCATCGGAAATGTGCCCTCCGGCATGGAAGCCCTGCTTCTGGCCGATATGGCGCGGGCGGGGACATCGGTCGCCTATGTCATGTCGGATGGCCAGCGGGTTGCCGATCTCGAACAGATCCTCGGTTTCGTCGCGCCTGACATTCCGGTCATGACGCTGCCGGCCTGGGACTGCCTTCCCTATGACCGCGTGTCACCGAGCGCCGACACCTCGGCGCGCCGGCTGGCGGCGCTCTCCGGTCTCATCAGCCACGCCAGGAAACCGCATCCGGCCATCGTGCTGGTCACCGTCAACGCCATGCTGCAGAAGATGGCGCCGCGCGACATTATCGAGAGCCTCGGCTTTTCGGCGAAGCCCGGCAACCAGATCCGCATGGACGACATCGCCGCACGGCTGGAGCGCAACGGTTTCGACCGTGTGGCGACGGTGCGCGAAGTCGGTGAATTCGCCGTGCGCGGCGGCATTCTCGATGTCTTCGTGCCGGGCACGGAAGAGCCGGTGCGGCTCGATTTCTTCGGCGACACGCTGGAAAGCATCCGCACCTTCGATCCGGCCAGCCAGCGCACCATCGGCCAGGCGCGCTCGCTCGATCTGAATCCGATGAGCGAAGTGACGCTGACGCCGGATACGATCAGCCGTTTCCGCAAGAATTACCTGTCGCTGTTCGGTGCCGCGACGCGTGACGACGCGCTTTATCAGGCCGTCTCTGAAGGCCGCCGTTATGCCGGCATGGAGCACTGGCTGCCGTTGTTTTACGAGAAGCTGGAAACCGCCTTCGATTATCTCGAGGGTTTCCGCATCGTCACCGATCACACGGCGCGGGAGGCGGCAAAAGAGCGCTCCAAGCTGGTGCTCGATTATTACGATGCGCGCCGCAGCTCCGGTGAAACCAAGGGATCGACGCAGGGTGCGCCCTACAAGCCGGTTTCGCCCGGCCAGCTCTATCTCGACGGCAAGAGTTTCGATGCCGCACTGGTCGCCGTCAATGCGGTGCGTCTGACACCCTTCAACGAGCAGGATAGCGAAGGCCGCCCGGTCGCCACGCTCGACGCCCATGTCGGGCCGCGCTGGGCGCGTCCGCCAACCGAAGGCGAGAGCGAAGAACGGGTCAATGTTTTCGATCTGGCGGTGAAGCATATTGCCGAGCGCCGCGCCAAGGGCTGGAAGGTGCTGATAACAGGCTGGTCGGAAGGTTCGCTCGACCGACTGCTGCAGGTGCTGAACGAGCACGGGCTTGAGAAGATCAAGCCGGTCGCCTCGTTGAAAGAGGTGGAAAAGCTCGGCAAGGGCGAGGCGGCCTCGGCGGTGCTGAGCCTTGAGGCGGGTTTCGAAACCGGGACGCTCGCGGTCATCGGCGAGCAGGATATTCTCGGCGACCGCATGGTGCGGCGTTCGAAACGCCGCAAGCGCGGTGCGGATTTCATCTCGGAAGTGGCGGGGCTGGACGAAGGCTCGCTGGTCGTCCATGCCGAACATGGTATCGGCCGCTTTGTCGGCCTGCGGACAATCGAGGCAGCGGGTGCGCCGCGCGCCTGCCTGGAACTGCATTATGCCGACGATGCAAAGCTGTTCCTGCCGGTTGAAAACATCGATCTTCTTTCCCGTTACGGCTCCGATGCGGCGGAAGCCACGCTTGACAAGCTGGGTGGCGGCGCATGGCAGATGCGCAAGGCCAAGCTCAAGAAGCGCCTGCTCGACATGGCCGACGAGCTTATCCGCATCGCGGCCGCGCGTCTGGTGCGGCACGCGCCGGTTCTGGCGGCACCCGATGGGCTTTACGACGAGTTTGCCGCCCGTTTCCCCTATGACGAGACTGAGGACCAGCTGAACGCCATCGAGGCGGTCCGCGAGGATCTGGGTGCAGGCCGGCCGATGGATCGCCTTATCTGCGGCGATGTCGGTTTCGGCAAGACCGAAGTGGCGCTGCGCGCCGCCTTCCTCGCCGCCATGAACGGCGTTCAGGTGGCGGTGGTGGTGCCGACCACTTTGCTCTCTCGCCAGCATTTCCGCACTTTCTCCGAACGTTTCCGCGGCCTGCCGATCCGGGTGCAGCAGGCGTCGCGCCTTGTCGGCTCCAAGGAATTGACGCTGACGAAAAAGGAAGTGGCTGATGGCAAGACCGATATCGTCGTCGGCACCCATGCGCTGCTGGGCGCAGGTATCAACTTCGCCAATCTCGGCCTGCTCATCATCGACGAAGAGCAGCATTTCGGGGTGAAGCACAAGGAGCGGCTGAAGGAACTGAAGAGCGACGTGCATGTGCTGACGCTCTCTGCGACGCCCATTCCGCGCACCCTGCAGCTGGCCATGACGGGCGTGCGCGAACTGTCGCTCATCACCACGCCGCCGGTGGACCGCATGGCGGTGCGCACCTTCATTTCGCCCTTTGATCCGCTTGTCATCCGCGAAACGCTGATGCGTGAGCATTATCGTGGCGGCCAGAGTTTCTATGTTTGCCCGCGGCTTGCCGATCTTGCGGATATCCATGCCTTCCTGCAATCGGATGTGCCGGAGCTGAAGGTGGCGGTGGCGCATGGGCAGATGCCGGCAGGCGAACTCGAAGACATCATGAACGCCTTTTACGACGGCAAATATGACGTGTTGCTTTCGACCACCATCGTCGAATCCGGCCTCGACGTGCCGACCGCCAATACGCTGATCGTGCACCGTGCCGACATGTTCGGTCTTGCCCAGCTTTACCAGCTGCGTGGTCGTGTCGGTCGTTCAAAGGTGCGTGCCTTTGCGCTCTTCACCCTGCCGGTCAACAAGGTGCTGACGACGATGGCGGAGCGGCGGCTGAAGGTGCTGCAATCGCTCGACACGCTCGGCGCCGGTTTCCAGCTGGCGAGCCACGACCTCGATATTCGCGGCGCAGGCAATCTGCTCGGCGAAGAACAGTCCGGCCATATCAAGGAAGTCGGCTTCGAGCTTTACCAGCAGATGCTGGAAGAGGCGGTTGCCGAAGTGAAGGGCGACGAACAGGTGCAGGATAGCGGCTGGTCGCCGCAAATCTCGGTCGGCACCTCCGTTATGATCCCGGAGGATTATGTTCCCGATCTGCATCTGCGCATGGGCCTTTACCGCCGTCTCGGCGAGCTTGCTGACATCAGCGAGATCGACGGTTTTGGCGCGGAAATGATCGATCGTTTCGGCCCCTTGCCGAAAGAGGTTCAGCACCTGCTCAAGATCGTCTACATCAAGTCGCTCTGCCGTATCGCCAATGTCGAGAAGCTGGATGCCGGGCCGAAGGGCGTCGTGGTGCAGTTCCGCAACAAGGAATTCCCCAATCCGGCAGCGCTTGTTGGCTATATCGGCAAACAGGGCACGATGGCGAAGATCCGGCCGGATCACAGCCTGTTCCTCACCCGCGATCTGCCCACGCCTGAAAAGCGGTTGACGGGTGCGGCGATGGTCATGACGCAGCTTGCGGAACTGGCGCGTTCCTGACCATGACGTCCGCAGGTGGGGGCCGACGTCCACATTACAGCGATGTAACTAAACGGACATGTGCCGGTAGTTTTCGCGGGCGTAATCTCCATTTCATACCCGGTGCGGCGGATCTGTAGATGCCGCCGGGTCATGAAGGAGCAGGACGATGTGGACCAACATCAACAGGTTTGCCACCGCTGGTCTGGTTGCTTTGACAATTGCGGGCACCACAATTGCCACCACCAGCCAGGCGGAAGCGCGCAATAATTTCGGCCGCGGCCTTGCGGCCGGCATTGCCGGCACGATCATTGGCGGAGCGCTGATTGCGGGTGCAAGACACCCGGGTTACGCCTACGCTCCGGCCTATGGTCCGGCTTACGGTCCTCCCGTCTACGCTGCGCCTGTTTATGGCCCGCCGGTCGCGTATGAACCCGTCTATCCGCGCTGCCACGTTGCCTGGCGACAGAATGCCTGGGGCGACATGTATCGGGTCAGGGTTTGCGACTGACAGCTGAGAGCGCCGGCGGCAGGAACAGTCGCCGGTAGTTCCGTATTCTTGTGACCTAAGTCTCGTCTTCCGGTGTGATGCCGACGGCCACGTTCTGATCGGTTGCGGCGATCGAGGCGGGCAGCGGCACTTTTCTCTGCTTCTCGCGGATCAGCGTCAATAGGCCGGAGCCGACGATGAGGGCGATGCCGAAGAGCATCCAGCCATCGATACGGTCGCCGAAAATCAGATAACCGAAAAGGATGGCCCAGAGCATCTGGCTATATTGCGTCGGGCCAATCATGGCGGCGGGCGCATATTGGGCGGCATACATGACCAGCACGTTGCCAAGTGCGCCGAGCAGGCCATATCCCGCCAGCAGCAGCCATTGCTCGCCTCCCGGCATGACAAAGGTGGGCACCATGGCGACGCCGCTGATGGTGAGACAGCCCAGCACACCCGCCCCATAAAGCGAGACATTCTTTTCCGACGGGCCCATGGCGCGGAAGATGACGATGCTGAGCGCGCCGCTGAAGCCGCCGATGATGGCGCCGAGATGGCCGATGCCCAGTTCACGGAAGCCCGGCCGCAGGATGACCAGTACGCCGAGGAAACCGATGATGACTGCGGACCAGCGACGGATGCCCACCTGTTCCTTCAGAAATACCACCGACATGATGGTGACGAAGGAGGGCAAAAGGAAGATCAGCGCAAAGGCTTCGGCCATGGAAAGATGGGTAAAGGCGGTCACGCTGCCGACAGCACCGGTGCCGGCGGCAAAAAAACGGATGATCCACAAAGGACGGTTCGTCGTCTTCACCACATCCACCCAGCGATCATTGCGCTTGCGGATGAAGGGCAGGGCGACGAGCCCGAACAGGGCGCCGAAGAAGGCCGATTCGATCGGCGAAATCTGGCCTTCTATAAGTTTAACGCTGGCATCGCTCCAGGCGTAGGCAGCGAAGGCGGCAAAGGCGAGCAGAATGCCTTTCAGGGTCTGGTCGGACACGGAAACACCGGGGGAAAATCGAGTTGCAGAAAACCGCCGGTGGTTTGGCCGTCAGTTCATCGATCTATGCTCGTCCGCCTTGATTTTTGCAATATCCCGCAATGCAGCAATCAGGACATCTGGCGTTTGTGCACCGCTTATGGCGTATTTCTGGTCGATGATGAAGAAGGGTACGCCGGCCACGCCCATCTGCTGCGCCGCATCAATTTCAGCGATGACCGTGTCCTTGTCCGCGTCCGAGGCGAGAAGCCGTGCCACCACCTGCGCGTCCATGCCCGCCTTTTCGGCTACATCGATCAACACGGCGTGGTCGCCGATATTGCGGCCTTCTTCGAAATTGGCCTTGAACAGCCCGGTCACCACCTTCTCCTGGATATCTCGGCCTTCGGAATGCGCCCAGAGCGACAGGCGGTGCGCGTCGAGTGTGTTCGGGCCGATCTTGATCGCATCAAAATCGTAATGGATGCCGACGTCCTTGCCGAGCTGCACCAGCGTGGCATGGGCCTGTTCCAGACGCTCCTTGCCGAGTTTTTCCTCGAGAGCTGCTTTCTGGTCGACGCCTTCAGGCGGATAGTCGGGGTTGAGGCGATAGGGACGCCAGTTCACGTCGACGCTGATTTCATCCTGCACCTCGGCTATGGCAAGATCGAGCCTTGCCTTGCCGAGATAACACCAGGGGCAGACCATATCCGATACGACGTCGATAACGATGCGTTCCATGGCTTTATCTTCCCTTGTCCTGGACCGGGCAGGGGCGGGTTACTGCGCCCGCGCATCCCACCAGGTCTGTTTCTGATTGCCTGATATCGGGGTCATATCCGGGCGGTCGATATATTTCCAGCGCGCAACCCATTGCGCACCGATATAATAGAGCGGAATGATGTAGTGGCCGGCCACCAGAAGGCGGTCATAGGCGCGTACGGCGGCCTGGAAATCTTCCGTCGAGCGCGCCTGCAGCAGCGCTTCGATCATCCGGTCAATATCGGGATTGGCGGCACCCGCATAGTTGAAGCTGCCCTGCGCATCGCGTGAGAGCGAATTCCAGCGGTTGAGCTGCTCCATGCCCGGCGAAAGCGACGACGGCAGGGAGCGGATGATCATGTCGTAATCGAAGCTGTTCGAGCGGGCCTGATATTGCCCGTCATCGACCGAGCGGATGCCCATGGCGACGCCGATCAGATTGAGAGAACGCTGATAGGCAAGCGCGATGCGCTCCTGAGCGGGGTTCTGTGTCATGATCTCGAAGGCGAGCTGGCGGCCGTTGGCGTCGGACATCCTGCCGTTCCTGATGCTGTATCCGGCCTCTTTCAGCTTGTCGACGGCCATTTTAAGGACCTTGCGGTCCGCACCGGTGGCGTCGGTGGTCGGCAAGGCATAGGTGCCGGCCAGTAGCTGCGGAGGCATGGTCTTAGCCGCGTCGCCGAGCAGCGCCAGCTCGCGTTCGTCCGCGGCATTGCCATAGGCGCCGAGCGGCGAATTCTGCCAGTAACTCTGTGTGCGCTTGAAGGAGCCGCCGAGAATGTTTCTGTTCATCCACTCGAAATCGAACGCGTAGGTAAGGCCTTCGCGCACCTTCTCGTCGGCGAAGACGGCGCGGCGGGTGTTGAAGACGAGACCGAACATGCCTGTCGGCAGGCGCGGCTGGAAGACGTCCTTGACGATGTCGCCGCGATGGACGGCGGGGAAATTGTAAGCCTGTCCCCAATGGGAGGTGTCGGAGGTGCCGTTGATGGCGTCGCCTTCGGGATAGATGTCGATATCGCCCTTCTTGAAGGCCTCGAACATGGTGGTGACCTGCAGGAAATAGGTCACGCTGATCTCGTCGTAATTGTCGAAGCCGACCTTGCCCGGAATGTCCTTGCCCCAATAATCCGGATTGCGCTCCCAGATGATTCGTTCGCCCGGCCGCAGGGTCTTGATTCGGTATGGACCCGAGCCGACGACTGCGCCGAGGCCCGCCTGTTCGAATTTTTCCGGATCGATCGCATGTTTTGGCAGGATCGGGGTGGAGGAGGCGAGAATGAGCGGCGTTTCGCGGTTGGCCTTGTCGTTGAAGGTGAAACGCACGCTGCGATCACCGATCTTTTCCAGCTTCGCCACACCGTCCAGACGGCTGTTGAAGGGCGGGCGGCCTTTTTCCTTCAGAAGATTGAAGGTGAAGATCACGTCATCTGCGGTCACCGGCTCGCCGTCGGACCATTTTGCCTTCGGGTTGATGTTGAACTGGACGAAGCTTCGCTCCTCATCCCACTCCACTGTTTCGGCCAGCAGGCCGTAAAGGCTGAAAGGCTCATCGCTGGAGCGCAGCATCAGGGGTTCGTAGAGAAGATTGCCGAATTCCGGGTCCCAGACGCCGCGCGCCGTGGTGCGCATTCCCTTGAGAACGAAGGGATTGAGGCTGTCGAAGGTGCCGACGACGCCATAGGAGATGCGGCCGCCTTTCTTCACATCCGGATTGACATAAGGAAGGTGCCTGAAGTCTGCGGGGAGCTCCGGCGTGCCGTGCATGGAAATGCCATGCAGCGGCTGCGCCAGGGCGTTCCCGGCGGGAAGCAGGGATGATCCCAAAAGGAACAATGCGGGGATGAGGGCCGCAAGGTTGCGCATGTCACTGTCCTGTCTCAACTGTCCGTCCGATGTGCGTCACGACCGTTTATCATCATGATTCTGGCAGATATGTAGCACACGGACATGGTGCGACCCATCCAAGCGCGGGAAATCTTGGGTCAGCTCAAGAAAAAGTTAAAGAAGTGCTGGATATCGCCGCGATCGGCATGTAACAGGGTGGCCGGAAGAGACGGGTCACGCATTTGCCTCATTTAAACGACAGTTGAACGGGCAGAAGGATACCGCCATCGACGAACAGGGCCTTAACGGTTCTGTTCTGGCAGACATTCAGGAGACGGAACTCTTATGATGCAAAAGGCAAACACATTCACCCGGACGGCTCTGTCCGCTCTGGTCCTCTCTCTGGGCGCGGTTTCCGCTCCGGCCATCTCGCAGGCACAGGATGCTGCTCCCGCCGCTCAGGGCGCCGGCGCTCCGCCGCTCGGCTGGTTCAAGACCTGCTCCAAGCAGGAAGACAACGATGTCTGCGTCGTGCAGAACGTGGTTCTCGCCCAGAACGGCCAGATGATCACCGCTGTCGGCCTCATCACCGTTGAAGGCAAGGTCAACCGCAAGCTGCTGCAGGTTTCGGTTCCGACCGCGCGTCTCATTCCTCCTGGTGTGATGATGCAGATCGACGGCGGCAAGGGTCAGAAGCTCGATTACGCCGTATGCCTTCCCGACAAGTGCACGGCCGAAGTTCCGCTGACGGACGCCATGATCGCTTCCCTGAAGAAGGGTAGCGAGGTGGTCTTCACCTCCATCAACTTCCGCCGCGCGCCGAACCCCATCAAGATCGCGCTCTCCGGCTTCACCGGCGCCTTTGACGGCCCGGCGATCACCCAGTCGCAGCTGGCCGAAAGCCAGCGCAGCCTGCAGGAAGGCATGCAGAAGAAGGCTGAAGAGGCTCGCAAGAAGCTGGAAGCCGCTCAGGATGCCGCCAAGGGCGCTCCGAAGCCCTGATTGCAGCGTAAGCGCTAAAAACAGAAAACCGGTCTGGCGACAGACCGGTTTTTTTATGTCCCTGGGAGGGTGGGGAGATGGTTGGCGGGCGTCAATGCGCCGTTGACATTTTCGGGCGCCATTCGCCGTTCGGCGCCTTGTCGAAGATGCGGCCGATATTGGGGTTTCGGAGCGGCGTCTCGTTTTCGTCGTGGACGAGGTTCTGCTCGGAAACATAGGCGACATATTCCGTCTCCTCGTTTTCGGCCAGAAGATGATAGAAGGGCTGGTCGCGATCCGGCCTGATTTCCGCGGGAATGGCGTTCCACCATTCCTCGGTATTGGCATATTCCGGGTCGACGTCGATGACCACACCGCGGAACGGAAACACCTTGTGGCGGACGATCTCGCCAAGCGTGAATTTTGCGTCTCTTTGTTTCATGGCATGAACTTCCTTTCCCACTAATAGTTGGGTGCGGAACGCAAAATATCAAGGGCTAGGGGGTATCCCGGCCCTTTCTCTCTATATGGGCTCAGGCTCCGCGGCCGAGCGGCGCGGTGGCGATGATGATGCCGCCGGTGACCAGCACGATGCCGATGGCGTGGTAGGTCTCGAACGTCTCCCCGAGGAACAGCGTGGCCATCAGGATCGAGACGGGCGGCATCATGTAAAGCGTGATGCCGGCCGTGGCGGGGCCGAAGACGCGCACCGTATGGGTGAAGCAATAAAAGGCAAGCAGCGAAGCGAACAGGATGATGCCGCCGATCTTCGCCCATGCCATTGGCGTAGCGGGCAGCATGCCGCCCTGCGCCAGTTCCAGCGCCGCCGGCGGCAGAAGCACCAGCGCGCCGGAAAGCGCGATCAGACCAAAAAGGCTGAAGGACGCCATCTGCCGCGCCGCCGGCTCGCGCAGCAGCAGCGAATAGACGGCAAAGGCGATGGCCGCCGTCAGTATGGCGAAATCGCCGATGTTGAAGTTCATGTGCCGGAGAGCTGCGATATCGCCCTTGAGCACGATGGCCGCCACGCCGGCAAAGGCGATGATCATGCCTGCCACCTCAAGCTTTCTGATGGGGCGGCCCTGAAAGATGCGCTGGAACAGGATGATGAACAGCGACGATGTCGTGTAGATCAGCGTGCCGTTGGCGGCCGTGGTCATGGTGAGGCCCCAATAGACCACGCCGCCGCAGATGCCCATGCCGAGAATGCCGAGAACGAGCCAGAGAAGCGTTTTGCGCCTCAGGAAGGCAAGGCAGTTGCGCCAGTCGGCGATCATGAAGGGCGCGATGATGAGGGTCGATCCGATCCAGCGGATGAAGGCGGCGATGAAGGGCGATACCTCACCGACGACGCCGCGACCGAAAATGACGTTGCTGGAGAAAAAGAACGGCACCGCCAGAAAGATGAGCCAGTCCGTAAGGCGCGTTTGCTGAGTGGCTGGCTTGTTCGACATTCTTCGCGACATGGCTGGGCTTCAAAAGAAAACGGCGGCTTTCCGGGGAAAACCGCCGAAATGGATCGAGCGCCCCCGAGGGAGCGCTCGAAAGGCCGATCAGGCCGAGTAGTACATGTCGAATTCGACCGGATGCGGGGTCATTTCGAAACGCATGACTTCCTGCATCTTCAGCTCGATGAACGAGTCGATCTGGTCGTCGTCGAACACGCCGCCGGCGGTCAGGAACTTGCGATCCTTGTCGAGGCTTTCGAGAGCTTCGCGCAGCGAGCCGCAGACGGTCGGGATCTTCTTCAGTTCCTTTGCAGGAAGGTCGTAAAGGTCCTTGTCCATCGGCTTGCCGGGGTGGATCTTGTTCTTGATGCCGTCGAGGCCGGCCATCAGCATGGCCGCAAAACCGAGATAGGGGTTCTGGGTCGGGTCCGGGAAGCGGACTTCGACGCGTTTTGCCTTCGGGTTGGAGCCGAAGGGAATACGGCAGGATGCGGAACGGTTGCGCGCGGAATAGGCGAGCAGAACCGGCGCTTCATAACCCGGCACCAGACGCTTGTAGGAGTTGGTGGTGGGATTGGTGAAGGCGTTGATGGCCTTGGCGTGCTTGATGATGCCGCCGATGTAATAGAGGCAGTTCTCGGAGAGGCCGGCATATTCGTCGCCTGCGAAGGTCGGCTTGCCGCCCTTCCAGATCGACTGGTGAACGTGCATGCCCGAGCCGTTATCGCCGAAGATCGGCTTCGGCATGAAGGTTGCCGTCTTGCCATAGGCATTGGCGACCTGATGCACGACGTACTTGTAGATCTGCATCTTGTCGGCGCTGGAAACCAGCGTGTCGAACTTCACGCCCAGCTCGTGCTGTGCGGCAGCCACTTCGTGGTGGTGCTTTTCAACGACGACGCCCATTTCGGCCAGAACCGTCAGCATTTCGGAGCGCATGTCCTGCAGGCTGTCGATCGGCGGAACCGGGAAATAACCGCCCTTGACGCGCGGACGGTGGCCGAGGTTGCCGGTTTCATAATCCGTGTCTCCGTTGGACGGCAGTTCGGACGAGTCGAGCTTGAAGCCGGTGTTATAGGGGTCTGCCTTGTACTTCACGTCGTCGAAGACGAAAAATTCGGGCTCCGGGCCGACGAAGACGGTGTCGCCGATGCCCGAGGCCTTGAGGTAGGCTTCGGCCTTCTTGGCGGTGCCGCGCGGGTCGCGGTTATAGGCTTCGCCCGAGACCGGGTCGAGAATGTCGCAAAGGACGACCAGGGTGGACTGGGCGAAGAACGGGTCGATATGGGCGGTGGCCGGATCGGGCATCAGCACCATGTCGGACTCGTTGATGGCCTTCCAGCCGGCGATCGAGGAGCCGTCGAACATGACGCCGTCGGCGAACATGTCTTCGTCCACACAGACAACATCCATGGTGACGTGCTGCAGCTTGCCCTTGGGGTCGGTAAAGCGCAGGTCCACGAACTTGATGTCGTTATCCTTGATCTGCTTCAAGATATCGTTTGCGGTCGTCATTTAAACGTTTTCCTTGAGTGTGATGATGACGAGGTGAAAACCCAAGCCTCCCCGGCTCGGGACGTTCTTGATTATATGGCGTCCACGCCTGTTTCACCGGTACGGATGCGGATGACTTCCTCGATATTGGAAACGAAAATCTTTCCGTCGCCGATACGTCCGGTCTGCGCCGCATTGCGGATCGCCTCGATGACGGCTTCCGCGTTCTCGTCCGCCAATACGACTTCGACTTTCACTTTCGGCAAAAAGTCCACAACGTACTCTGCACCGCGGTAGAGTTCCGTGTGGCCCTTCTGACGACCAAAGCCTTTTGCTTCCGTGACCGTGATGCCCTGAAGTCCGACTTCCTGAAGGGCTTCCTTCACTTCATCGAGCTTGAAAGGCTTAATGATCGCTTCGATCTTTTTCATGAGAAAATATCTCTCCGCTTCTCCCGTTAAAGCAGGTTATTCCCGCTCTGCCACAAGAATGCACGTATTGTGCCAGATCGGAAGCGGGCTTGAAGAAAAAACTTCGATCCCCCGGCCTTCCGACACAAAATGCATTCGGTTTTGGCGGTTTTCCAGCCAATTTCTCTCGGGAACCCGAAAAATCCATCAGCATTTCTGCCAATTCTTATTATTTTAGATGGTTTGAATATTTGAGAATGCGCGGGTGTGATGAAGTTGGTTTGTTTATATTTTATGCATTTGATTATTATTTGGACTTGGCTATCTGCTTATTTTTGTATCGATTGCCTTTCCGGCGTTTTGAAGGGATGATTGAGGCATGACATCCCTCTCTGACCTCTCCCTTTTTGACCCGTCTGTTATGGCCCGCATCGATGCGGCGGCCGGTCAATCCGGCATTCCGCTTTATGATCTGATGGAGCGGGCGGGGCAGGCGGTTGCCGCCTCAGCGCTTCGCCACTATCCGCAGGCGCTGCGTTTCGTCGTGCTTTGCGGCGGCGGCAACAATGGCGGTGATGGTTACGTGGCGGCGCGGGCGCTTGTGGAAAGCGGCGCGGTCGTTGTGGTTCATCATCTCGGTGATGCCGGTACGCTCAGGGGCGATGCGCGGATGGCTTTCGAGCGCAGCGGGATGGCGCCGCTGCCGCTTGGCGACTATGCGCCTCTTGCCGGCGACGTGGTGATTGACGCAGTCTTCGGGGCCGGGTTGTCCCGCGATATTCCTCGGGAACTTGCGCGGATAATCGAGGTGGTGACCAGCGCGAAGGTGCCGGTTCTCGCCGTCGATCTGCCCTCCGGTCTCTGCGGCCGGCGGGGCGTGCCGCTTGGTGCCTCGTTCAGGGCCGAACGGACGGTGACCTTCATGGCGCGCAAGCCGGGTCATCTGCTGATGCCGGGGCGGGAGCTTTGCGGGGCGCTCGAGGTGTTCGATATTGGCATTCCCTCCCGCATCCTCACCGATCACGCAGGCCCGGTTGCGGAAAACCATCCGCTGGTCTGGCGTGATGCCTTGCCCGCGAGCGATATCGAGACGCATAAATTCCGCCGCGGCCATCTGACCGTCTTTTCCGGCCCGGCCCATGCGACGGGTGCAAGCCGCATGACGGCGCTTGCGGCGCTGAAGGCAGGGGCGGGTATCGTCACTGTCGCCGCTCCGAGGCGGGCGCTCGACGTGCTGTCCGTGACGCTGACGGCCGTGATGAATGCGCCGATGGACGATGCCGATGATCTGCGGCTCTGGCTGGACGACCGGCGTCATGGAGCCTTCGTTCTCGGTCCCGGTTTCGGCGATCTGGAAAAGGCGCGGCAATTCGTGTCCCTGCTTGGAGACAGGGCGGCTGTGCTGGATGCCGATGCGATCACGGCTTTCAAGGATTATGCGGAGACCTTGTTCGAGCGCGTCACTTCAGGCGCGGGAAAATTCGTGCTGACGCCGCATGAGGGCGAGTTTGCGCGTTTGTTTCCCGATCTTGCCGCCGACGGGACGCTGAGCAAGATCGAGAAGGCGCAGGCCGCCTCGGCGCGCAGCGGCGCTGTGCTGATCTATAAAGGCGCAGACACGGTGATTGCCGCACCTGATGGCCGGGCGCTGGTCAACACCAATGCGCCGGCGAGCCTTGCGACGGCCGGATCAGGTGATGTGCTGGCCGGTATCATCGGTGCGCTGCTGGCGCAGGGAGCCCCCGCCTTCGAAGCGGCTGCGGCCGGTGTCTGGCTGCATGGGCAGGCGGGCCACAGGGCGGGTGACGGCATGACGGCGGAAGACCTTGCCCATGCGGTTCGGCCGTTTGGGTGAATTGGTCTGATTATGTTCGCTGTTTGCTGGCCGCTGATAGATCCGGTGGTTTGGCACAGTTCCACCATCCCCACTCCGTCCACACAAGTCGGCATGACGGAGGTCGTATTTCAGGCGCTAATGCCAGCACTCAATGCGCGGCTTTGCCCTGGCCCGCCATTGCCATTCGCGAGGCGCTGATCAAGAGTTTGCGTTCGGCACGCTCCTGCTGCGGGGTGCGATTGTAGATTTCGCGATAACACTTGGAAAAATGCGAAGCCGAGACGAAACCGCAGGCGACGGCGACCTCGACAACCGGCATGGCAGACTGCACCAGCAGGTGGCGGGCGCGGTCGAGACGGATTTCAAGGTAATAGCGGGCGGGCGAACGGCCCATTTCCTGGCGGAAGAGGCGCTCCACCTGCCGGCGGGACAGATCGGCGGCGTCGGCGATATCAAGCAGCGACAGCGGTTCGGCGAGATTGCCTTCCATCAATTCGATGATCGACAGGACCTTGCTGTTCTGGACGCCGAGGCGGGCGCGCAGCGGCAGGCGCTGGCGGTCGTTCGGGCTGCGCACCCGGTCGGTCAATTGCTGTTCGCAGACACGGTTGACGAGGTTTTCGCCGAAATCCTGGCCAATCAGGCTCAGCATCATGTCCAGCGAGGCCGTGCCGCCGGCGCAGGTGTAGATGTTGCTGTCGACTTCAAAGAGGTCGGCATAGACTTCCACCTGCGGGAAGGCTTCGGAAAAGCCGGGCAGGTTTTCCCAGTGGATCGCGCAGCGCTTGCCGTTCAGGAGGCCAGCCTGTGCGAGGATATGGGCGGCGGTACAGAGGCTGCCGATGGCGATGCCGCGATTATAGGCTTCGCGCAGCCAGGCATTGACGGACTTGTTGATGTGTTGATCCACATCGATGCCGGAACAGATGATCGCCATTTCCGGGCGGTTCTCGCCGCTGACATAACGCCGCTCGTCGGCAAGACAGGTATCGGCCTCAAGACAGATGCCGCTTGACGACATGACCTTCTGGCCGTCTAGGGAGGCAAGGCGCCATTCATAGGCCTGATAGCCCAACATTCGGTTGGCGATGCGAAGCGTTTCAACCGCTGCGGCGAATGGCAGCATGGTAAATTGCGGAATGAGAAAAAAGACGATTGAGCGTTTCTTCTGGGAGTTTCTGCTCATTTGCCCGTGCTCCGTTGCGAATACGCAATTCCTCCCTTGGAATTGGTCTTCTGGATGTCCTGATTACGACATCTTTAACGAAAAATACGCCTCGGAATCGGAGCTGTCAAAAAATAGCTTTTGAAATATGCAAATTTCGCGACAAGCCTTTAAAAAAGGCGATGTGTCGCATGCAAAACAGGCAGGCTGTTTTGCGCCCCCATCCTGCCGTTTGGGCGCGGGCAGGGATGGCTCGCAAGACGCGCAATGGTTGCGAGCCATCGGTTGGACATCATTTGCGGATGGTGTGTATGCGGGTGGTGTCGGTGGTCGGCCATCCGATATCCTTCAATGTTTCAGGCGGCAATGCCTCCAGTGCGCGGAGCATCCTGGCGCGGCGCCATTCTGCGTAACGGGCGGAAACCTGGTCCGACAGGCGATGGAGCCAGCCAATGGGTGAAGGACGGTGCGTAGAACGGTTCGTCACCGGGAGATAATGTATCATGGTCATGTCTTGATCCTTTCGTGAACCACGATCCTGTTTGCGACTTCGATATGCGCTTGCCTGTTTCATCAAGCAAGATAATGAATCTTATGTCATTCATCAGTTTTTGGAATGAATTGCCGGCGACGCCTGCGGGGAAAATTCCAATCCGCGAGATCGTCAGTGCTTCATTCCGACGAGGCTCAATTCGCCCCGTCAATCGATGTCCCGGATGGTGCGCGCTTGTTGACATTCAATCAAACGAAATGATATCCATCTATAAATCAAAATATTTGAAGGTGCGTGCCATGACCGTGACTTTCCGCCAACCGCTGCCGTTGCTGGATAACGACATATTGAGAACCTTCGTCGCCATTGCGGAAACGGGAAATTTCTCCACCGCCGCTGAAGTGGTGTTCAGAACGCCTTCCGCCGTTTCCATGCAGATCAAGAAACTCGAGGAGCAGTTGAAGACGACGCTGTTCCTGCGCGATGCCCGCTCAGTCACATTGACGGCGCATGGGGAGACGCTGCTGACCTATGCGCGGCGCATGATTGCGCTCTCCAACGAGGCCGTGTCGCGTTTCGTCATGCCGGAACTCTCAGGTGTCGTCCGGCTCGGCGCGCCGGAGGATATTGGCGAGCGTGGCCTGCTGCCGGGTATTCTCAAGCGTTTTGCCGAGGCTTTCCCCGGCATCATGATCGACGTCACCATCGATTCCAGTTCCAATCTCTACAAGCGCATGGACGAGCAGCGGCTCGATCTCGCCCTCGTCAACTGTGCCTCGCATCCGCTGCGCGACACCGGCGAGGTGCTGATGCGCGAACGTCTGGTCTGGGCGGGCGCGAAATGTGGCACGGCCTATCTGCGCGATCCGCTGCCCATTTCCATCTGGGAAGAGGGCTGCATCTGGCGCTCGGAAGCGATCAATTCGCTGGAACGGCGCGGGCGCAATTTCCGCGTGGCCTATCTCAGCGGCCATACCATGGCGCAGCGCGCGGCGATTGCCGCCGATCTCGCCATTGCGCCGTTGCCGCGATCCTATGTGCTGAACGACATGGTCATTCTGGGCGACAAGGAAGGCCTGCCGGAACTCGGTTCTTTCGATATCCGCCTGATCATGGGCGACAAGGCGTCGCGCCCTGTTCTTGCCGTGGCTGAAAGCATTCGAAACGCTTTTGTCGAGGTCGCCAAGGCGGCCTGAGGTCCTGATAATGCGCGGCGGCCGTGGCCCGTCGCGCTGTCAGGATGGCGGCTTTTAGCCTGCTATCGAATCCTGTGATGCCGAACGGTCCGCGCCGCCGGTTTGCCAGCTTCCACGCTTGACCAGCCAGTCGGCTGAATTCTGCAATCCGCCAAAGGGAAAGACGTGAATCTGCCGTATAGGCCCCTGCGGATTGGCCTGCCAGTGCCGCTCGATCGGCCCGACGATGCTTTCCGGCGAATGGCCCTTCGCCAGCGTCGTCAGGGAAAGCGCGTTTTTCTTGAGATAGGCAATGGAATTGCCGACGCCGCAGAGTGCGGCATATTTCAAGAGCGTCGTGATCTTGGCCGGGCCGGAAACGCCGATATGCACCGGCAAATCGATGCCTGACGCCTTTAGTCCTTCCGCCCAGGCGATGAAACGTGCGGGATCAAAACCGAACTGCGTGACGATGCGCATTGCGGCATCGCTTCTTTCTGCAAAATCGCGTTTCAGCCTGAGTGCGGCCATCGCCGTGTCGTCGTTGAAATCCGGGCTGCCTTCCGGGTGGCCGGCGATGGCGATCTGCCTTATCCCGCAACGGTCGAAAATGCCTGACGACAGCATGTCCATGCTGGATGCGAAGGGACCGGCCGGCCGGTCGACACCACCGCCGACAACCAGAACATCCGTGACACCCGCTTCTCCGGCAAGCCGTCTCACCTGTTCCTCAAACCCCGTGCGGGAAGCTATGCGCCGCGCTGCAAGATGCGGCACTGGCTCGTAACCGAGGTCGCGCAAATGTCCTGCGGCATCAACGAGCCTTTCCTGCGAGGCAGCTCCGGTGTCGGTGAGATAGACGCGGACACCCTGCGGAAAGAGACCGGCAAGGTCGCTCGCGCCAAGTACCTGCGCGGGCGAGGCTTCGATGGAGGCGGGAATGATGGAAGCGGCGGAAATATCGGGCAATTTGTGCATGATCCTTTTTATTATCATGCACCGATTTTTCGGCGAAGTCTGTGCCTGTTGCGGCAAGACAGGCTTGCATCTGCGACGAAGCTCAACCCCGGTTCGGAGAGTTTCGGTTTCACCAGATCCGTTTCGTCAGGCCGTTCCACAGCCAGGTCCAGATGGTCGGCGGAAAACGCAGCACCGATTTGCCGGGTGAGGGCGGCTGCGGCGCAAGGCTGCCGGAAAGGGCGTCCTCGATGGCGCTGACAGCGATATCCACCGAAGCGGCGGTCAAAAGCAGCGGATAGGTGGCGATCGTGTCGGAAGGCGATGGTTTCAGCCGCTTCTCGTAGAGTGTTGCGCCGGTATCCACACCCTTGTCGACCAGATGCACGGTCGCGCCGAAATTGCCTCGGTCCTTTTCCACCAGCGCCCAGTAGCCGCCCATCTGCCCGCGATAGGCGGGGTTGATGCCGGCGTGGAAATTGATGACCGGGCATTGCAGGGCCTGCAGCGTGGCAGGTCTCAGCAGACGGCAGGAAATGGTGAAGATTGCAGCCGGTTGCAGCAGATTGGCGACCTTGCGGCATTCCTCATCGTTGAGCGAGGCGAATTGCGTAACGGGAAGGCTGTGGTGGAGATCGGGAGAAAGACCGTGTTCGGCGATGATCTCGTTGCTTCTGCGAACCGTGAAGCGTTTGCCGAGCCGCGAGGCGATCATCGTCGCTATCTGGCCCGCAGCGACAATCCAGCCAAGCCGTCTCGCGCGTCGCCTGAGAATGACCGACTTGCTTTCCGGCTGCTCCATGAAGACGTGGATATCGGGAAATCGGGCAGCCAGAGCATTGATCATGACGTTCGGGTTCACGCCGCCCGCCGTCATCACCAGAAGCCGATTGTTGATGTCAGTCATATCACCCACGGGATTTTCCTAAGCCATGATGCAGTTGCCGAGTGTCACTCGTGAACTTCAAAACCATGTTAATTTTCATCGACAGGATTTTTTGAAATGCCGCTGGAACCGTTTTTTGGGACTCACGTTATTGTGACGCATATCACATTGGCGCTTGCCTTTGGACGGCAAGTCATAGGGGAGTAGTTTCACATGATCACACGTATTCTTTCGACCGTTTTCGTGGCTTTGCTGACTGTCGTCACCCTCAGCTCCTGCGGCAATACCATTCGCGGCATGGGCCGGGATACGGCAAACGCCGTTGACGCGACGCAGGATGCCGGCCGCAACGTGGACCGCGCAGCGCGTCGTTAATCAAGGCTCCCCTCCCGGAAAGGCGTTACCCGAAAACCCGGGTGACGCCTTTTCTTTGACCGAATTTCCCTGCGAATGTTCGCCTGACGAGAATCAAAGGGGCGGGCATGATTTCATCGATGAAGAAACTGGCAAAGGCGCTGCTGCCGTTGTTGTTGCCATTTTCCGCGCAGGCCGGTGGGCAGCCGGATTTCTGCAAGGCCATCGACCATGCGGGCGGGCGCTACACCGTCTGCAGTTTCGATCCGGCAAGGAACGCCATCCGCATTTATGACCGCGACCATGTCTCCGGGCAGGGATACCGCAGTTTCGCCGACCTGTCGTCGGCCTTGTGGCGGCAGCACATGTTCAGCATCTTCGCCATGAATGGCGGCATGTATCATTCCGACTATTCGCCCGTCGGCCTCTACATTGAAAATGGGGTGGAGCGTTCGCCGCTCAGCACCCGGGGCGGCTGGGGCAATTTTCACCTTTTGCCGAACGGCGTGTTTTATCTGAAGGGTGCAAAGGCTGGCGTGCTGGAAACCGCAGCCTATCTGGCGGCGGATCCGAAAGCCGATTTCGCCACCCAGTCCGGGCCGATGCTGGTAATCGACGGCAAGCTGCATCCGCGCTTCCTGCCCGATAGCGACAGCCTGAAGCGGCGCAACGGCGTCGGCGTCTCCCGCGACGGCATGGTGCATTTCGCCATTTCGGAAAATACCGTGCGCTTTTACGATTTCGCCACGCTGTTCAGGGACGTGCTGGATGCGCCGAATGCGCTCTATCTCGACGGCACGATATCCAGCGTCGATATTCCTGCGATGAACCGCCGGGATTCGCTGTTTCCCATGGGGCCGATCATCGCCGTTGTCGATCGGGTGCCGGATTAGCCGAAAAGATCAGATCGGCGCCTTGGGATAGGCTTTTTCGAGACCGGCCGATGCCGTCAGCCCTTTGCGGAAGGCGAGATAGGCGGGGTGCTGGCTCGCTCTTGCGGTTTCCGTGATGCGGATCTGCAACCGGGAAGGGGCATTGCCGCCAAGCCATTCGCCGGTCGTTTCCAGCTTCAGGCTGTTCAGGAAACGGGCGTTGGTCTGCTGGTCGAGATAAAGATTGAGGCCAGCCAGCAGGTTTTCGTCCTGCAGGGCGTTTTCCATCAACAGCAGCACCCACGCTTTATCTTCGCTTGTCAGCGAAGTGAGCTTCGACGCGACCGTTTCACGGTCGGGAAAAGAGGATGCCTGCTGCATGGGGTGACTCGCATCGTTGCCGTTGCCATCGTCGATAAAGCAGCACTGGCGGCCTTTCAAGGCGCGACGCTTCAGTGGAAGAAATTCGACTGCAACGTGTTCGGTCGCGAGGGTTTTCAACAGGCGTTTGTAGGAAAGCTTTAAATAACGGTTACACTTTAGCCTAAATTGCGGCGAAGCCCGAAATGACGTCTTTTTGCGCGCCGCGCTAACACCTTGTTTTTTCACATACCTATGCACGGGGCGAATGGCAGCCCATCGAAAACGCCTTCATTTAGCCGCTTTTTGCATTTGCGTTCGCCGCCGGATTTTAATAAATGCTTGCCTCAACGGGCCGGGTCTTGAAGATCCCCCGGAGAGTGAATAGCTGGAGTAATCATGGAAGAAACCGCTCAGAAATCCTGCTGGGGCGTCACCTTGCGCGCACTTGCAGGCTTTGCCGCTTTTCTCGCATTGACGTACATTTTTGGCAGCCCATAAGCATCTCTCCTGAATGACGGGTTTTGAAACGGCGCGGTTTTCCTCTGGAAACCGTGCTGTTTTCGTTTCTGGGACGCTCATGTCGCAGCTGCGCAAACCGCTGACGCTCTTTTGTGGCGATCCGTTTCGGCTTTGGATATGATGATGCAGGAATCCATTCTTATTCAGGGCGAACTTCATGTTTCTTTCGGTCTTTGACGTCTTCAAGATCGGTATCGGTCCTTCGAGCTCCCACACGATGGGGCCGATGACGGCTGCAAACCGCTTCCTGGCGCTGATCCTCAGCGATGAGTGGCCGCGACCGGCGGGTGCAGCCGTTGCGCAGCTGAAGGTCAGCCTGCATGGCTCTCTCGCCTTTACCGGCATTGGCCACGGCACAGGGCGTGCCGTCATTCTGGGCCTCACCGGCGAGCGGCCGGACCTTGTCGACCCCGATGCGATGGACGCCATTATCGATGCGGTGGAGAAGGCCGGCACGGTAACGCCGCCCGGCCATCCGTCCTATGAGTTTCGGCCCGCAGAAGATCTGATCTTCGACAAGAAGAACCCGCTGCCCGGCCATGCCAACGGCATGATCTTCTCCGCCTTCGACAATCAGGGCAGGCTGCTCATCAAGCGCATCTATTATTCCGTCGGCGGCGGTTTCGTCGTGACCGATACGGAACTGGAGGCGATCAAGCAGCGCGGCAAGACCATCGATAATGGTCCGCGCGTGCCTTATCCCTTCGGGACGGCGCGGGAAATGCTTGAGATGGCGGCCCGTTCCGGCCGCACCATCGCCCAGATGAAGCGCGCCAATGAGGAGACGGTGGTTTCCCGCGAAGAGCTGAACGAGCGCCTCGACCAGATCTGGGAAGCCATGAACGGCTGCATTGAGCGCGGTCTGAAAGTGGACGGCATCATGCCTGGTGGCCTGAAGGTGCGCCGCCGCGCCCGCTCCATTTACGAGAAGCTGAATGCGGAATGGCGCAGCAACCGGCTGAACCCTGTGATGGCCAATGACTGGCTGAGCGTTTACGCCATGGCCGTGAACGAGGAAAACGCCGCCGGCGGCCGCGTGGTGACCGCGCCGACCAATGGTGCGGCAGGTGTCGTTCCGGCGACCGTCAGATATTTCCGGCATTTCCACGAGGATGCGAGCGTCGACGACGTGCGCGACTTTTTGCTGACGGCGGCCGCCATCGGCGGCATCATCAAGCACAATGCCTCGATTTCAGGCGCGGAAGTGGGCTGTCAGGGCGAGGTGGGTTCGGCTTCCGCCATGGCGGCGGCGGGTCTTGCCGCGGTCATGGGCGGATCGCCGGAGCAGGTGGAAAATGCCGCGGAGATCGCGCTCGAGCATCATCTCGGCATGACCTGTGATCCGATTGCCGGGCTTGTGCAGGTGCCGTGCATCGAACGTAATGCCATGGGCGCAGTGAAAGCGGTGACGGCGGCCTCGCTGGCGCTGAAGGGCGACGGCCAGCATTTCGTGCCGCTCGACGCCTGTATCGAGACGATGCGCCAGACCGGCAATGACATGAGCGAGAAATACAAGGAAACCTCCACCGGCGGCCTTGCCGTGAACGTTGTGGAGTGCTGAACGGGCAGGGCGTCCGGCATGGTTGCCATGCTTGACGCCCGCTGCAAAAAGGCATTGATAGAACCATGCCTTTACATCTCATCAAACTTTGCGTCGGCGCGGATTCAATCCAGGACTTGAGAGACTGGGTCGCGCATCGCGCGCTGACCGCAATTGCCGCAGGCCTTGAGCCGCACAGCGTTCACACCACCCGGATGATCCCGAAACGGGTCGAGGAATTGCTCGAGGGCGGTTCGCTCTACTGGGTTATCAAGGGACAGGTACAGGCGCGGCAGAAACTTCTCGATATCCGCTCCTTCAAGGGCGAAGACGGTATTTCCCGCTGTGACCTCATTCTCGGCCCCGAAGTCATCGAAACCTCACCTGCGCCAAAGCGCCCGTTTCAGGGCTGGCGTTACCTGAAGGACGATGAAGCTCCACGCGATCTCGGCGGCGGTGCAGGCGGCGAGGACATGCCTTCCGATCTCAGGCGTGAACTGGCCGAGCTTGGTCTGCTCTGACGCCTGACGGATGAAAATGAAAAAAGCCGGCCCCTTTTAGGGAGCCGGCTTTTTTCGTTTGGGGAGACGGGTTGTTTTCTGGCTTCAGTTGATGCCGCCGACCGCGGTGGTGGCGCGACCATCCTGAATTTTGACCCAGCGGCCGGGGTTGGCGGTGTCCTGACGCTTCAGGTAGGTATATTCGGTTTCCGACCAGTTCATGACCTTGTTGCGCATGTTGTCGAGAACGAAATCGCCACGATCGGTGCGGACGGTCAGAACGGCATGGCCTTCGCCATTCGGCTGCAGAACGACCGTGATCAAGAGGTTGGAGGCGGAGAAGCCCTTGTTCATCAGCATCTTGCGCTTCAGAAGCACGAAGTCTTCGCAATCGCCCACCGTGGTCGGATAGGCCCAGCGCTCTTCGACGCCATAGATTTCCATGTCGGTCATCGGCGTGATGGTGGTGTTGACCGTGTAGTTGACGTCGAGCATCGTCTTCCAGCGCTCTTCAGTCAGTTTCATCGGGCCGTTATCCAGCGATGTCGGCTGGCATTCGCTCTGATAGGTCTGGCAGAATTCATAGTGGCCGATCGGCGGATTGGCCTTACCGATGACGCGCATGACGGCGGCCGGCGACGCGCTTGCCTGATGCGCGAAGGCGCTGACGATGAATGCGATCAGAGTGAAAACGAAACGGTTGTTCTTGTTCATTGCTTGTCTCCCCGTGTTGAGGAGACATTCGCAGGTATATTTTGACCCGGCGGAAATTTGCGAAGCGCAATTTGAGCTTAAATTTCAGCAAATTAGCCGTTGTTTTGAACTGTATTCGAATTAGTTTTTATGCGTGTTTGAAGCAAATTTTATTACAATTTTACGCATCTCACCCTTAGGCTTTTGGTAGCCATTTAGGCCCCTGTATTGAAAGCAATTTTCGGCACGGAGATATTTCCGGAGCGCTGTACAGCCAGTTGGCGAACGGTACCAAAGGCGTGGATTTCTCGTTTTGGGATGGCTGTCTCAGGCTGGGACAGGCCGGAAAAAGCGGCAAAAAAACTTCAAAAAAACTGCATTTTTTCTGGAAAAAAGTTTTGCGGGTCGATTTTCGTGCCGTGGATGATCTGATCAAGGGCGTGACATGTTCCGCCGCGTTTATCCTTTTCGCCGAATATGGTGGACCGATCTGCCGCACAGCTGTCCCTGGTAGTTACGTTTTCCGTCCGGCACGCTGAGCATGCGCAGGATGTCGTGCGCGGTCGGGGCATGAAATGGAAAGGTTCGGCAGCGAGAAAGCAGAGAATGGAGCGCCGGAAGCTATCAGCGGCTCGTGAACCCGATACAGCCGCGAAGGACAAAGCATAGACTGCCAAACCGTGGTCCGGGAATCGTCTCAATCATGCGACTAGGGCGAGCGCAAAGCACGTCAAATGCCGCACGTATTCGTACGGGCGCAGAACCTGCCGCGTTTGGTGGAACGTCCTAGAGAAATTCAATCAGTGCGTCGGGCGACTGGACGCGGTCGAATTCGACGGCGACGCCTTCCATGAAATGGCGCACGATCTTGCCGCTCATGTTTTTGCCGAGCTGGACCCGGCTTCCGAGTGGCGGCCGGTTTTCGATCTCGATTGCCGCACCCGACAGGGAAAGGTCAATCAGTCGGCAGGCGACAAGCACGCCGTCTTCCAGAACAAGCTGGGCTCTCGCGTTGCGCGGCGTCAGGCGGTCGTGGCGGCGGTCTTCCGGCAGGCCGAGCAATTGACGCTTGGCGATCCATGCCAGCTGGGCGGCAAGTTTTTCCCGCTTGCGCTCCGGCGCGTTGATGGCGATGAGAAAGCCCGATGCGGTGAGCGATGTCACCGTGCCTTCGATCCGGCCGATATGCTGGAGATAAGCGATGACGCGGTCTCCGTGGCGGGCAATACCCGAGCAGGTGAACTGCGCTCTTTCGGCGGTCATCTCGGTCGCGGTGCAATCATATTCTTCATGGTCGGGCAACATGAGGCGGCCGGTGAAGGACACGCGGACGGCGTCGTCAAGATGAGCTTCCTCAACCGGACGCAGGATTTGGGCGGTGTTGACCGAACGGGACGAAAACATGAGCAGCGCAATTGTAATGAATGATGATGGTAAGTTTCTACCTTGCGCGAGTTAACAGACTGTATTGTTTAATCTCTACAATTTTTCTGATCGGCAATATCGTTACAGTTCTGACCTATTTTTTTGAGGTTTCGACGCCGCCGCACCTTTTCCAGACGGGTTTGGGAGCGGTGAAACAGGTCGGTCAGCAGCTTTCGGCGCGCTGCGTATCCATCGGATATTCTACGGGCGCGATGTCCAGGCGCAGCAGGCGGCTGCTTTTCATTGACAGATGCTGGATGGGCGCGGCGAATTCGTGTCGCGGCCGCTCCGCAAGCAGGGCCCCGAGCAACCTTGGAGCGGCGTCCGGATCCGTGCGCAGCGGCAGGAGCAGCATTTCATATGCCAGCGGTGCGGCGCCATGGCTGTCCTCCGCCTCGAGATCGAAGACCACGGGCAACTGATGATGAAGGATGCCGCGGGCAACGCGGCAGGGGAAGGTGGCATTTGCAGGCTGCCACAGTTCCGAAAACGGGCGATCCCGCAGCTCGCGGCCGAAGAGGTCGCAGAGACGTGTGCCGGCAAGGCGGAAGAACGGGGTGTTCTCTCCCTTGTCGGTGAGGATGAAAAGATCGCCGAGGTGATGTTTCAGCTTTGCGGGATCGATGTCCTCGCGTCGAGGGGCCGATCGCTTGCCGCGCAATTCATCCCAATAGGCATATATGTCCAGTCCGGCCATGCTCTTCATAGCATCTCTCCATGTTCGTTTTTGGGACATCATGTCCATCCGAACGTCTGTATTCTGAGGTGTAGCGATTTTCGTGCCAACTGGATTTGTTAAGGTTAACAAATGGTTGATGTTGAATGGCGGCAATGGCCGTGGCATCGGTGCGGCCATGTCGGGGAAAGCTCCGTCAGCACAATTCGATGGCGCCGCCCGTTATTTTACGGCGGGCCCGCAAGCCGGACCGTCCCTGGCCCGGCGTCTTGACCGATTGCGGTTTGGACGTCGCGCGCTTCAAAGGCGGGACGGCTTTTTTTTCGTTCGGGCTTCCTATATTGCTCGGGGAACGCAAAATTCGACCAAGACAGGGATGGGATCATGTCCTACGGGGACGGCGAACAGCCGCCGGTTTCGGAAACACCAGAGCCGAAAGACGATACGAGTAATCCCGTCTTCAACCTGCCATCGCTGCTGGTCGGCATACTGGCCGCGCTGATCATCGCTTATGTGGTTCCCGCCTATCTTCTGTCGGAGGAAGGCAATGGCTGGTTCATCTTCACCTTTGGCTTCATTCCGCTGCGTTATGCGGTGCCTTTTTCGCAGCAGGGGCTGGAATGGCTCTGGACACCGGTGACCTATTCTTTCCTGCATGGCGGTATCGAGCACATTCTCTTTAATGGCTTGTGGCTGATGGCCTTCGGCGCGCCGGTTCTGCGCCGGATCGGAACAGTGCGCTTCGTGCTGTTATGGTGCATTTCCGCCGCTGTTTCGGCCTTTGGTCATGCCGCGTTGAACTGGGGTGATGTGACGGTACTGATCGGCGCATCCGGTGTCGTTTCGGCGCTGATGGGGGCGGCCTGCCGCTTCGCATTCCCCGCGCGTGGCGGATATAGCGCCTCCTTCGGCCATCTGATGCCGAGGCAGAGCATTCTTGCGGCGCTTTCCAACCGCACGGTGCTGATCTTCACGCTGATGTGGCTGTTCGGCAATGTGCTGATTGCGGTGGGCGTGCCGCTGTTCGGCGATGTCGGCGGTGAAATTGCCTGGGACGCCCATGTTTTCGGTTTTCTGCTCGGCTTTCTGTTCTTCGGCCTTTTCGATCGTCCGTTACGCTAGGCCGATCACGCTCCTTGTCGGCCGTGGCGCAAATTTGCTTTCGTACGCCCCATGCGGGATTGCATTCATGCGGGCCTCAGCGCACCATATCTCATGATTTGCAACCGCCGGGGGAGACTGCGGCACTGCGGATCGCTGAAAAGAGGAGGAAGGCATGCCTACATTCGTAAAGGATCTTCTCGACCGCAAGGGCCGGGACGTCGTGACTGTCGGTCCGGAGGTCAGCATCGGTGAAGCGGCGGCAACGCTTAATGCGCATAAGATCGGTTCCGTCGTCGTGACCGACGCCGACGGTGTCGTTCTCGGCATCTTCACGGAACGCGATCTGGTGAAGATCGTGGCGGGCCAGGGTGCCGCTTCCCTCCAGCAATCCGTTTCGGTGGCCATGACCAAGAATGTCATTCGCTGTCATCACAATTCCACCACCGATGAGCTGATGGAAATCATGACGGGTGGACGTTTCAGGCATGTTCCTGTTGAAGAAAACGGCCGCCTTGCCGGCATCATCTCCATCGGTGACGTGGTGAAGGCGCGGATCGGCGAGATCGAAGCAGAAGCGGAGCACATCAAGGCTTATATTGCCGGATGATCTTGCGTCCCGGCGTCAGATGGCTGGAAAAGGTTCAATCTCGGGCCGGGACTCACGCATCGCCCTTGGTAACAAGTCGCCATTGAAGAAAGTCGGCTATTTTCGCCGATATTTCCACGTAGAAGTTTTGCGTCTCATAATCAGAGCAGACAATTTCAACCCGATTGAACTGTGAAATGAATTTGCCGCTGCTGGACCAGTTGCCATCGGCCGCTTCTTTCACGATGACGATGTCGATCCAGGGCTGACCGTCCGCCGACGTAAAGGTGACGTCGTTTGTCCGTTTGAGCTCAGGCTGTCCCTCCAGAAACCCGATCAATCGATTCGTGTCGCACAGTATGTTTTTGTCGGTCGGGGGCAGGACTGAGATATACCAATACATGGTCTCACCATCTCCGGGCGTTTCATCTATTCATTCTGGGCTTTGGAGACGTTTTTGAAAGTGGCGTATTAGCGCCGGAACGCCTGCTGCATGCGCTCAAGCTCCGGAATACGGGAGCGCGTTTCCTCATATCCCCGGTCGATGGCTTCGCTGGCGCGATGGAATTCCGAGAGGCCGATATGGTTGATGCGGGGATGAAGCATCAGATCGGGCGGGTCGCCCGCCAGACGTGAGCGCGAAATCCGGTCCTGAATGATGTTGAAGGCCTGCACCATGACGCCCGGCAGGCCGGGACGCGGCGCCGTTTCCACCGGCGGTGTGCCGCCGCCATGCGGTGAGGCCGCGTGCTTGACCACGGCGGAACGGCCAAACAGATCGTAGTTGAGGTTCACGGCGACGACCAGCGCCTGCTCATAGGCGCGGCAGACGGAAACCGGCACGGGATTGACGAGCGCGCCGTCAATCAGCGTACGGCCGTTGCATTGCACGGGTTCGAAAATGCCGGGCAGGGCATAGGATGAACGCAGTGCGGTAACGAGATCGCCCTGATGGATCCACACTTCGTGGCCCGTGCGCAGCTCCGTGGCGACGGCGATGAAGGGATGATCGAGGTTTTCGACGCGCAGGCCTTCGAGATGCTCCTGCATGCGCTTGGTCAGCCGCATGCCGCCAAAAAGACCGCCGCCGCCGATCGTCAAATCGAGCAGGCCGGCAATGCGGCGCATCGTCAGCGAACGGGCGAATTCCTCCAGCTCATCGAGCTTGCCGGCGAGATAACAACCGCCCACCAGTGCGCCGATCGATGTGCCGGCGATCATGCCGATCTTCACGCCGGCCTCGTCCAGCGCCCGCAGGACGCCGATATGGGCCCAGCCGCGGGCCGCGCCGCCGCCAAGGGCGAGCGCTATGCGGTGTTTGTCGACGATCTGGGTGACGGGCGGCTCATTGCCGGTGGCTTCGGGATTTCCAGCCGCAAGATGATTGTGACGATTTCCCCATCCCAACATGACCGCACTCCCTGCCAATTCTGTGAAGCTCCGCCCTTATCCCCGGAGCCCGCTATATTGGTAGCAAATTGGTGCGGCCGATGGAAGGTAGCCGTTTATTTGTCCGAATAGGTGGTGGCCGGATCGAAATGGCGGGTATCGTCGGTGATCTTCGTCACAGCATCGCCATTGGAGAGCTCGACGGTGCGATAAAAGCAGGAGCGGCGACCGGTATGGCAGGTCGCATCATGGCCGGCGACGGAGACCTTCAGCCACACCGCGTCCTGATCGCAATCAGTGCGGAATTCCTTCACCGTCTGCAGGTTGCCCGATGTTTCGCCCTTCTTCCAGATCTTGTCGCGTGAACGGCTGTAATAGTGGGCGATACCGGTCTCGAGCGTCAGCGACAGGGCTTGCGCATTCATATGTGCGACCATCAGCAATTCGCCGTCGCGTGCATCGGTAACCACGGCGGTGACAAGGCCGTGGGCATCGAATTTCGGCGAAAAGAGACCTGCGTTTTCGAGCACTTCCTTGTCCGCAGGCGCGGACGGAAACGAAATGGACATGGCTACCCCGGGAGAAAAGCGGAAGGTTTCAGAGCGGCGGGGAAAATGAGATCACTCCGCCACTCCAAAATTTGTCTGAGCATCGGGTTTTCAAAAAACCGCGCTACACTTTTCGGTCCGATGCCTAGCGGTTGCGCACCATGGTCATGAAGCGCACCTGCTCGGCCGGATCGTTCTTGAACGTGCCGGTGAAGCTGGTGGTCAGCGTCGTGGACCCCTGCTTGTTCACGCCGCGCATGGACATGCACATATGTTCGGCGTCGATCATGACGGCCACGCCGCGCGGTTTCAGGGTTTCTTCGATCGATCTTGCGATCTGCGCTGTCATGTTTTCCTGCGTCTGCAAGCGGCGGCCGAAGATTTCAACGACGCGGGCGATCTTCGACAGGCCGAGCACGCGGCCGGCCGGAAGATAGGCCACATGCGCCTTGCCGACGATCGGCACCATGTGGTGCTCGCAATGGGAGAAGAATGGGATGTCGCGCACCAGCACCACATCGTCATAACCGCCGACTTCCTCGAAGGTCGTGCCGAGCACGTCCTGAACGTTCAGCTCATAACCGGCAAAAAGCTCGCGATAGGCCTTGGCGACGCGCTTCGGCGTATCCAGAAGTCCTTCGCGGGCGGGATTTTCTCCTGCCCAGCGCAAAAGAACGCGCACTGCTTCTTCCGCTTCGGCCTGGCTTGGGCGAGCTTCTGCCACGTCGGTTTTTGCGCCAGCGCCGGGGAAATTCTTCACGATCGCATCCATTCCGTCTCTCCCGATGCGGGTAAAGGCCGCACCTGAATTCGTTTTTCATCGCGAACATTTGTTCGCAGTTGCTGCTATCTGGTTGTTTTACAGCATTTTGGCAAGACCGATGCTGTTATTTCGGTATCGGAGCCGTTAATTTCATCACGGCTTGATGTCCAGAAAGCTCGTTAGCATATAATGAGAATGAAGGGCAGGAAAGCTTCACTGCGACAAACGCTGTGTTTGAAAAATTTGACCTGTCCTGTTTTTGGGCAATCTTGAGCGCGCCGGGCACCTGACGATGGACGACATCTACAATAATCGCATTCTGGACTTTGCCGGGAATATTCCGCTGACGGGTGTTCTTGAAGATGCCGACGCCAGCGCCGAAAAACACTCGCGCCTGTGCGGCTCTAAGCTCAAGGTTTATCTGAAGGTCGAAGGCGGCATCGTGACGGCGTTTTCCCACGAGGTGCGCGCCTGCGCGCTCGGCCAGGCCTCCGCCTCCATCATGGCGCATCACATCATCGGCGCTTCCAGCGGCGAAATCCGGCAGGCGCGGGAAGACATGCTCGCCATGCTGAAACAGGGCGGCGAAGGGCCGGCGGGCCGTTTCGAAGATATGCGGGTGCTTCAGCCCGTGCGCGATTTCAAGGCGCGCCATGCCTCCACCATGCTGACCTTTGAAGCGGTGGTCGATGCTCTCGACCAGATCGAAGGCCGGCCGGCTTTGAACGCCGCAGGTTAGGTGATGTGCGGCGAACCGGGCTGCCGGCATCAGCAGACGGCGGAAAAAGCGGGCCGATCCCGCAACTGGGCGGGCAGCTTTGCCAAAACGCCGGGGCGGTTGTTTGGTGTCGGCCTTATCCGGCTTTATCAATTGACGCTTTCCGGCTTCATCGGAAACTCCTGCCGTCACATCCCCACCTGTTCCGAATATGGCTATGAGGCCATCGCCCGCCACGGGCTGTGGGCCGGCGGATGGATGACCCTGTTTCGCGTTGCGCGCTGCGGCCCTGGCGGCACGAGCGGACTGGACCCGGTGCCGGAAGCGCTCGGCAGCACGAGGCGCTGGTGGGCGCCGTGGCGTTACTGGAGCCTGCATCGATGAAGGATCACGTGGCGCTGCTGCACAGCATCGTCCTTGGCGCGGGCAAGCGGCTCATCATGGCCGATCTGCGCGCAATGGCTGAAGAACTGGGATTTGCCGAGTGCCGGACGCTTGTAGCCACCGGAAACCTGGTCTTTCGTGCGGAGGATGCTCCAGTTCGCGAGATTGAGGACAGGCTTGAACGCGCCTTCGAAAAGCGTTTCGACAAACATGTCGATATCATGGTTCGCCCGGCTCGCGACTGGCTGAAACTGGCGGCTGAGAATCCGTTTCCGGATGGCAATCCATCCGATGTCTGCGTTCGGGTGATGCGGGAGCCGCTCGGCGAGGACGTTCTCGGATTTCTCGAAAAATATCGCGGGCAGGAGAAGATCGCCGTGATTGGTGGCGATTTATGGATCGATTTTCTGGGAAAGCCGAGCGAGAGCCGGCTTCTCCCGGTCCTGACCACCAGGAGGCTCGGCATAGGCACGACCCGCAACGCCAATACCGTCAATGGTCTCGCGGAAATGCTTCGCTGAACGACCCTTCACCTTTGACTGGAATGGCAAAAGCCTTTATCAGGCTGCCTGTCCGTTTTCAGCGGGCAGATCATTATTCCAACACCACCCGCATTCGTTGGCGGGACTGGACAGGAGCACTAGACGATGTCTGAAGCCATTTCCCTTACATTTCCCGATGGATCCGTCCGCAGCTACGCCCCCGGCACGACCGGCCGCGAGGTTGCCGAATCCATTTCCAAATCGCTTGCCAAGAAGGCCGTCGCCATTGCGCTTGACGGCACCGTGCGCGATTTGTCCGATACCATCACCGATGGCAAGATCGAGATCGTCACGCGTGAAGACAAGCGTGCGCTGGAACTCATCCGCCACGATGCCGCTCACGTCATGGCCGAGGCCGTGCAGGAGCTTTGGCCCGGCACGCAGGTGACGATCGGCCCTGTCATCGAGAACGGCTTCTATTACGACTTCGCCAAGAACGAGCCCTTCACGCCCGAAGATCTGCCGAAGATCGAAAAGCGCATGAAGGAAATCATTCAGCGCAACAAGGCGTTTACCCGCGAAATCTGGTCGCGCGAAAAGGCCAAGGAAGTCTTCGCCGCCAAGGGCGAGAATTACAAGGTCGAGCTGGTTGATGCGATCCCCGAAGGTCAGGACCTGAAGATCTATTACCAGGGCGACTGGTTCGATCTTTGCCGTGGCCCGCATATGGCCTCCACGGGGCAGGTCGGCACCGCCTTCAAGCTGATGAAGGTGGCGGGTGCTTACTGGCGCGGTGACAGCAACAATGCGATGCTGTCACGTATCTACGGCACCGCCTGGGCAACGCAGGAAGAGCTGGACAATTATCTGCACGTTCTGGCCGAAGCCGAAAAGCGCGACCACCGCCGTCTCGGACGCGAAATGGACCTGTTCCATTTCCAGGAAGAGGGGCCGGGCGTCGTCTTCTGGCACGGCAAGGGCTGGCGCATGTTCCAGACGCTGACGGCCTATATGCGCCGCCGGCTCGCCAATACCTATCAGGAAGTCAACGCGCCGCAGGTGCTGGACAAGTCGCTGTGGGAAACCTCCGGTCACTGGGGCTGGTATCAGGAAAACATGTTTGCGGTGAAATCCGCCCATGCCTTTACCCATCCCGATGACGAGGAAGCCGATCAACGCGTCTTCGCACTGAAGCCGATGAACTGCCCCGGCCACGTCCAGATCTTCAAGCATGGCTTGAAGTCTTACCGCGAAATGCCCGTGCGTCTTGCAGAATTCGGCAATGTCCATCGCTACGAAGCATCGGGTGCTCTGCATGGCCTGATGCGCGTTCGCGGCTTCACGCAGGACGATGCGCATGTCTTCTGCACGGAAGAGCAGATGGCGGCGGAATGCCTGCGCATCAACGACCTCATCCTCTCCGTCTATGAGGATTTCGGTTTCAGCGAAGTCGTCGTCAAGCTCTCCACGCGCCCTGAAAAGCGCGTCGGTTCCGACGATCTCTGGGATCGCGCCGAAAGCGTGATGATGGATGTTCTGAAGACCATCGAGGAGCAGTCTGGCGGCCGCATCAAGACCGGCATTCTGCCGGGAGAGGGTGCGTTCTACGGGCCGAAGTTCGAATATACGCTGAAGGACGCCATCGGCCGTGAATGGCAATGCGGCACGACACAGGTGGACTTCAACCTGCCGGAACGCTTTGGCGCCTTCTATATCGACCAGAACTCCGAAAAGACGCAGCCGGTGATGATCCATCGCGCCATCTGCGGCTCGATGGAGCGCTTCCTCGGTATTCTCATCGAGAACTTCGCCGGCCACATGCCGCTGTGGTTTGCGCCGCTTCAGGTCGTCGTCGCCACGATCACCTCGGATGCGGACGATTACGGCCGCGAGGTCGCCGAAGCGCTGCGCGAGGCGGGCATGGCAGTCGAGACCGACTTCCGCAACGAGAAGATCAATTACAAGGTCCGCGAGCATTCGGTGACCAAGGTTCCGGTCATCATCGTCTGCGGCCGCAAGGAAGCGGAAGAGCGCACCGTAAACATCCGCCGTCTCGGTTCGCAGAACCAGACGTCGATGTCGCTCGAAGACGCGATTACAAGCCTCGTGGACGAGGCGACGCCGCCGGATGTGAAGCGCAAGCTTGCGGCGAAGAAGCAGGTTGCGTGATAAATGACAACGGCCCCTTCGGGGGCCGTTTTTGTTTGTGAACGATGTGCTGTAGCAGCGCTATGATTGGCAGAGGGCGGGGCATCCGCACTCCGTCACCCCGGACTAGATCCGGGGGCCAGTGCGATCAAGTCCTTGATCGCGAAAGACTCGTCCCTCACGGCGCAGACGCGCCGTGGCTGGATGCCGGATCTAGTCCGGCATGACGGAAGAGAAGTTTCGGACGTTATCGCTGGCGTCGCGGCCGGCTCAATCAGACTTACTCGAAATCCCCGGTCATATCTTCCGGCGCCTGATCTTTCATCAGCACTTCCACATCCGAATCCCGGCCCGACGTGACCTTGAAGTTACGCTGGTAGACCTTTTCCTTGTTACGGGCGATGGCGGTATATTCGCCTTCCGCCAGAACCATGGTCGAAAACGCGCTGACGCTTTCGTTCACCACATCGCCGCCGCCGTTCAGCACGGACCAGGCCGTATCGGCAATGGCTTCGCCACCCTCTTCGGACACCAGCTTGAGGGTGATCTGCGCGGCCTGGTGCTGCAGCGTCGCTTCTGTCAGCTTGCCGGCTTCCACCTGAATGTCGGCGCGCACCACCGCATTGACGTTGCCGTATTCGGAAACCACGTGATAGGTGCCGGCATTCAGCCGCACGATGGTGTTGGGCTTGATATCGGCCATGACGAGGCCGCGTTCGCCATCCGGCCGGGCGTCCGACGAATAGACGGAAAATTTGAGCTGGGTGCTGGAAATCTGCTTGTCGGACCCTGCGACCGCGTTCAGCACGAAGCCGCCGGCATCGAGAATCAGCACCTGTTTCTGAACGTTGCCGGACGTTGGGACATTGAGTTTCTTGGTGACGCCGGCGCGGCCGAAGGCGACGTTGACGAAATATTCGCCGGGTACCAGATTGAAATGGGCCGAGCCGCCCTCGGAGCTTGCCAGCATCGGCAATTTGCCGTCAGCGCCGGGAATGGGGCTGAAAACGCGCCAGGACAGGCCTTCTTTCACCGCCTCGCCTTCGCTCGTCAGCTTGGCTTCCATGGCGATATCGCGGGCGGTGCTTGCGGGGGCATTGGGTGCGGAAGGGGCGGTGAAAGCGTTGAGTTTCGGCATTTTCGGCGTGCCGCCGAGCTGCTTGAAGTCTTTAAAGGCATCCTGCGAAAAAGCGGCCTGTGATAAAAGGCCAAGCGCAACACATGCAATGGCCAGACGTGCCGCGATTTTGATTGCCGACATTTTCGATACCGATTGACTTCTTGATTTTCCCGCATCACTTCAAAACCAATGCCATGGCTATTTCAAGGCCCATGTTTCGCGATGACAGCAGAATGGAAGATTTTTGATCATGACAAGTGATATCAAGCTCCTCGATTATCTCAAGGCTCGCCGCTCTACGCCGGCCCTGCAACTTGCCGAGCCGGGACCTTCGAAGGGGCAAATCGAGGACATCCTGCGCCTTGCCGTGCGCGTGCCTGACCATGGCAAGCTCGCGCCGTGGCGTTTCGTGGTTTATCGTGGCGAGGAGCGTGTGCGTCTCGGTGAAGCGGCGCTCAGGATCGCGCTTGAGAAGAACCCGGAACTGGACCTGCAGCAGCAGGAAGCGGAGCGCACGCGCTTCACCCGCGCGCCCGTCGTTATCGCCGTCATCAGCACCGCCAAGCCGCATTTCAAGATTCCGGAATGGGAGCAGGTCATGTCCGCCGGCGCGGTGTGCCTCAACCTCATCTTCGCGGCCAATGCCAGCGGTTTTGCCGCGAACTGGCTGACGGAATGGCTTGCTTTCGACCCGGCATTCCTTGCTGAGACCGGCGTCAGCGGGGAAGAGAAGGTCGCGGGCTATATCCACATCGGCTCAACGACATTCCCGCCGGTGGAGCGGCCGCGGCCGGAGCTTGCCGATGTCGTCACCTGGGTCGGGGACGTCTGATGTTCTACACCACGGACACCAACCAGCACGGCCTGCCGCATGATCCGTTCAAGGCCATCGTCGCGCCGCGGCCGATCGGCTGGATCGGCTCCAAGGGCAGGGACGGTTCCATGAACCTCTCGCCCTATTCCTTCTTCAACGCGATTTCGGACCGGCCGAAGCTCGTCATGTTTTCCTCGAGCGGCAGGAAGGACAGCCTGCGCAATGTCGAGGAAACCGGCGTCTTCACCGCCAATCTCGTCAGCCGTCATCTGGTGGACCGGATGAATGCGTCTTCTGCACCTGTTGCTTATGACGTTGATGAATTCTCCCTTGCCGGCCTTACCGCCGTCAATGGGCGGGTGGTGGACGCGCCGTTCGTCGGCGAAGCCCTGGCTGTTCTGGAATGCCGGGTGACGCAGATACAGCAACTCGGGGATCTCGACGGCAAGCCGACGGATTCGTGGATGGTGATCGGGCAGGTCATGGCGATCCATATCGATGAAACGATCATTCGTGATGGCCGCATCGACATGGCGCTGTCGCGCCCCGTGGCGCGCATGGGTTACATGGATTACTGCGATGGCGGCAGCGATGTGTTCCAGCTGCAGCGCCCCTCTACTACGCCGTCAATATAATCCTTCGCCGACAAGGGTTAAATTTTATGGTGAACCAAACGTAAACCATTTGCGCCTAGAGTTTTATACATGGTGGCGGCGATGATGCCGCCATCCATTGTATGAATGTGTTTCGAGGCTCAGGTGATCGTACAGGCATTTCTTCGCTGGTCTGAAAAGGCTGGATCGACCGAGCGGGCGAAAGCTGCCAATGCGCTCGGCCGTGCCTATCTGCAGTCCGACATGGCGCGGGAAAACCGCGATGCCGCCTATATGGCGATGACCTATCTTCTCGATGACCCTTCACCGCGTGTGCGGCTGGCGCTCGCCGAAGCGCTGGCGGATGCCCAAGACGCACCGCGCGCCATTCTCGTTTCGCTTGCCGAAGACCAGCCGGAAATCGCCTGCACGGTGATTGCCCGTTCACCGGTTCTCAGCGAGGCCGACCTGGTTGATCTGGCCGGACGCGGCGAAAGCCTGACGCGCGCGCTCATCGCCGCAAGGCCCGGTCTGCCGCGCGGGGTCTGCGCCGCACTCGCCGAGGTCGGCGATCTGCCCGAAACTATCATCCTGCTCGAAAACGACGATGCATTCATCACGCCGTTCTCGCTGCGTCGCATTGCCGAGCGCCATGGCCGCGACGCCGATATTCGCGACCTCCTGCTGCGCCGCGAGGCGTTGCCGGCCGATGCGCGGCACCTGTTGATGGGCCGCATCAGCGAGGCGCTCGCCGGCTCGGCGCTGGTTCACGCGATGATCGCGCGCAACCGTGCTGACAGTATTTTTCGCGAGGCGGAAGATTCAGCCACCATCCTCATCGCATCAAGCGTTTCCTCACCGGAACTGCCGGCGCTGGTGGAGCATCTGCGCCAGCGGCTGGAACTGACGCCGGCGCTGCTCATCCACGCCGTCTGTTCGGGCCGGCTGGAGTTCTTCACGGCGGCGATGGTCAATCTCTCCGGTCTCGACGACCGCAAGGTGCGCGCCATTCTGGCGACGGGGCGGCCGCATGCGCTGAAGGCCCTGTTCCAGTCCGTCGGGCTATTTGGCGATGTCGTCGACGTCTTCATCGAGGCGACGCTGATGTGGCGCCGCGCCGCTCGCTCGCAGCTTTCTGAGGCGGCAGCATCCGTCTCAGCCGAGTTGCTGGCGCATTTCAGCGACGTCAACGGTTCCGAAACGCTGTTCGAACTGCTGCATGCCGTGCGCAAGCTTGCCATTGCCGAAGAACGGCAGAAGGCGCGGTATTATGCGGAAGCGCTGACGTTCGAGGCGGCGTAAGGCCCGGGGTTCCGCGGGTGCGTCTTCTCACCCTCATTCCTGTGCTGGTCACAGGAATCCAGCCAGCCCAAGTCTTTGGGCTGAGAGGCCTCTTTTCGCCGCGCAGACGCGAGTCGACTGGATTCCTGTGACAAGCACAGGAATGAGGGCAGTGGGCGCTTTCCTGTCAGAGGAAACCTCTGCATTGCAGCGGCAAAGAAAGCTGGCGTGGCGTTTCCCGCAATCATTTATCGAACCGCTTGGCGATCCATGAATAGCTGTTTTCGACCATCCTGACCGGCGTTCCCAGGAGGTGCTTTATGCCTTCTGTGGACGGCAGGATACGGCTGACGCGGCCGATCGCCTGCCTGGTGAGGCTCTCTTCTTCCTTCGGCGTTACCTCTGCGGTCGCCTGCTGCGTTCCGGCAGGTGCTGCCGCGCCGGGCGTATTGCCCGCCGTCTGCGGGGCCTGCTCACCCGGTGTCTGGCACACGGCCACCACGACCGGGTAGGGCGCATTGGCGTAACGCTCCAGCTCCTTTTCCGATACGGCGTCACACAATTCGATGCTCGTCCAGCGCTGCTGCGAGGTGGCGATGTAATGGCAATCGGTGGCGCTGTCGTCACAGCCAAGGAAGGTCATGAGAACGAGGGCTGTTTTCATGGGGTGTGTTGCCTCTGTCGGGAATAATGCTCTAGAAACTCATCTATCCCGATTGCAGTGACATTACGACGAAATACGCATTTTTATAGAGAAGGCAGGCATCGCATTGGCCACCGAAATCAAGCTTGAAACACCACGGCAGGACGCGGTTCTGCGCCTCATCGATCTCTCCAATACCTATATGGCGTCGCTTTATCCCGCCGAGAGCAATCATCTGGTCGATATCGGCCAGCTGGAAAAGGACAATGTCTCCTTTTTCGTGGTGCGACACGATGGCCGCGTGGTCGGCTGCGGCGCGCTGGTGGAGGCGGGTGATGGCACGGCGGAGGTCAAGCGCATGTTCGTTGATCCCGAGGCGAGGGGATTGCGGATCGGCAAGCTGATCATGGATACGCTTGTCGCGCGCGGTACCGAACTCGGCCTTTCCGCCATCCGGCTGGAAACCGGGATCAGCCAGCCGGAGGCGATCGGCCTTTACCGCAAGGCTGGGTTTGTGGAGATCGAGGCCTTTGCGCCTTATAAGCCTGACCCGCTCAGCCTGTTCATGGAAAAGGCGCTTTAAGGCGAAGGCACCGATCGGTCGGATGGGCTGGCGATGTGACTGTTTGAGGTATAGCCGCAGCATCCGCCCACGTCACCCCGGACTAGATGCGGGTCCAGCGCGATCAAGTCTTTGATCGCGGAAGACTCTTTCACTGAGCCATGGCTGATGCCGGTATCCAAGCCCGGCATGACGAAAGAGAGGGAAGCGGCCTTGGCCTGTCGGCTGGCGCTCCACGTCATCGCCGCTCACCGCAGGCTTCACCAGTCAAAAGGCAGCTTTCCGAAATGCCGTCGTTTCCTCGCTATCGTCTTCGAGCGCGGCAACCTCATCAACGGGATCGTCCTCTGTCGGCGGCGGGGCCTCGGTGGTGGTGGCGGCGGACAGTTCCACCTCGCGCACCCATTCGCGCCAGATTGCCACCAGCAGCGCCATCAGCACCGGGCCGATGAAGAGGCCGAGGAAACCCATGGTCTTGACGCCGCCGACAAGGCCGAAAAAGGTGGGCAGGAACGGCAGCTTGATCGGTCCGCCGACGAGTTTCGGGCGGATGGTCTTGTCGACGATGAAGAGTTCGACCGAGCCCCAGACGAAGAGCGCCAGCCCGTGGGCGGGCGAGCCACTGGCGACCAGATAGATCGACACCAGCGTAAACGAGAGCGGCGCGCCGCCGGGAATGAGCGCCATGACGCCGGTCAGCACGCCGAGCGTGACGGGCGAGGGCACGCCGGCGATCCAGTAGGCGATGCCGAGGATGATGCCTTCGCCGATGGCGATCAGCGTCATGCCGGTTACGGTCGAGCTGATGGTGGCGGGCACGACCCTCGAAATGCGTTCCCACCGTGTCGGCAGGATGCGTTCACCCACCAGATCGACCTGACGGGTGAAGCCTGCGCCATTGCGGTAAACGAAGAACAGCGCGATCAGCATGAACAGCAGGGTCAGCACGAGATGGAACGCGCCGTTGCCGGCGGCGAGGATCGCCCGGTAGATATTACCGATATTGGCGCCGCTGACGAGCTGGATGAGCTCGCCGATGGCGCCCGGCGTGCCGATATATTTCACCCATTGTTCGCCGAGCCAGGGGCCGACGGCGGGAAGGGCGGCGATCCAGTCCGGCACGGGCGCGCCCGTCTTGTTGACGTGCACCGCCCAGCCGAACCATTCGCGGATTTCGGTTGCCGTATAGGAGGCGGCGATGAAGATCGGCACCACGAGGAAGGCAATGATGAGGATGATGGCGATGGTGGCACCGAGCGTCGTGTTGCCGCCCACCTGCCGCAGAAGCCGCGTATAGACCGGCCAGCTGGCGAAACCGATGACGAGGGCGGCGAGAACCGGAACCAGAAAGCCGTTGAAGAAATAGATGCCCGCAAGGACGACCAGAAGGAGCAGCCAGCGCGCAGCCGAAATAGGCGGGATCAGGGCGATCCGCGTCGGGCTGGCGGGACCAAGCCATCTCGGTTCGCCACTGGGCTTACGGCTGTCAATGTTACTCACGGCAGGCTCTTTCTCGCATTCTCCCCGCAAGGGGTGCATTCACTCTGTCACACCGATACATATAAGTGCAATATAACCCGATCACATTACCGTTGTGTGTTTATTGCTGAACCTATTGAACGATTTTGGTAAAAATAGAACATCGGTCTTGGCGCGCGCATTGAAATATGACAATTAAACTCCGTTTTTATTGCGGCGTAAGGTTGCCGCGCCCGATCTCCAGGTCATGCCATGCTGCGCCGTTTCTTCGCCTATTACCGTCCCTATCGCGGTCTGTTCATTCTCGATTTTTCCTGCGCGGTTTTGTCGGGCGTACTCGAACTTGGCTTTCCGATGGCCGTGAAGACCTTTGTGGACGTGCTGCTGCCGGGCGGTGAATGGGCCATCATCCTCGCCGCTTCGGTCGGGCTGCTCGTCATCTATGTGCTGAATACCGGGCTGATGGCGACCGTCACCTATTGGGGACACATGCTCGGCATCAATATCGAGACCGACATGCGGCGTCTGGCTTTCGATCACCTGCAGAAGCTCTCCTTCCGTTATTTCGACAACCAGAAAACAGGCCATCTGGTCGGGCGGCTGACGAAGGATCTCGAAGAGATCGGCGAGGTGGCCCATCACGGCCCCGAAGACCTGTTCATCGCCATCATGACCTTCATCGGCGCCTTCCTGCTGATGCTGTCGGTGAATGTGCCGCTGGCGCTCATTACCGCCGCCGTCGTGCCCGTCACCGCCTGGGTGACCAGCCGTTACGGCGGCCGCATGACGCAGAATTTCCGCGCGCTTTATGGCCGTGTGGGGGATTTCAATGCCCGTATCGAGGAAAATGTCGGCGGCATGCGGGTGGTGCAGGCCTTCGCCAACGAGGACCACGAGCGCGCGCTGTTCGAGAAGGACAACCAGAAATACCGCCGCACGAAGCTCGATGCCTACAAGATCATGGCGGCCAGCACCTCGCTGAGCTACATGAGCATGCGGCTGACGCAGATGATCGTGATGATCTGCGGCGCATGGTTCGTGCTGACGGGCGGTCTCACGGAAGGCGGCTTCGTTGGCTTCCTGCTGCTGGTCGGCGTGTTTTTCCGCCCGGTGGAAAAGATCAATTCGGTCATCGAGACCTATCCGAAGGGCATTGCCGGTTTCCGCCGCTTCACCGAACTTCTCGACACAGCGCCTGACATTGTCGATGCGCCTGATGCGGTGGACGCGCCGCTGCTGCGCGGCGATATCGAATATCGCCATGTCGGTTTCGGTTATGCCGAGGGCAAGCAGGTTCTCACCAATATCGACCTGACGATCAGCGCCGGCGAGACGGTGGCCTTCGTTGGTCCTTCGGGCGCGGGCAAGACCACGCTCTGCTCGCTTCTGCCGCGATTTTATGACGTTACCAGCGGCGCGATCACCATTGACGGCATCGATATCCGACAAATGAAACTCGCTTCGCTGCGCAACCAGATCGGCATCGTGCAGCAGGATGTCTTCCTGTTCGGCGGCACGATCCGCGAGAACATCGAATATGGACGGCTTGGCGCATCGGATGCGGACATCATGGAGGCGGCGCGGCGTGCCCGTCTCGATGGCGTCATCGAGGCCATGCCGCTCGGGCTCGACACCGTCATCGGTGAACGCGGCGTTAAATTGTCCGGCGGCCAGAAACAGCGTCTCGCTATTGCCCGCATGTTCCTCAAGAACCCGCCGATCCTCATTCTCGATGAGGCGACCTCCGCGCTCGACACGGAAACCGAGCGCGCCATCCAGCAATCGCTGACCGAGCTTGCCAAGGGGCGCACCACGCTCGTCATCGCCCACCGGCTGGCGACGATCCGCGATGCCTCGCGCATCGTGGTGGTGGACCAGACCGGCATTGCCGAAACCGGCGCCCATGCCGAGCTTCTGGCCGCCAAGGGCCATTACAGCCGCCTGCATGAGGCGCAGTTCAGCGGCCATCTTGCGGGCTTGAGCTGAGAGCGGCGCGTTTGCGCCGCAGCTTACCCGCCGTTCTCCGCTGCCTGTTCCTCCACGATGCCGGGGTTTGGCTCCGGCTTGCCGGGATGGCTGGTGACGAGATAACCCATGGCAACCGCGGCGGCGACGATGAACAGTAGCACGATGCCGCTGATCGTCATCAGCCAGTCGCGCGGCCTTCGATACGCCATGATATATTTCGGCCATCGGCTCGGATGGTTCACCAGGCTGAATTTATGGCCATGTCGCATGAACTTCCCCGGTATTAGAGTGTTCCTGAAATATAAACGCAGACAAGTGCGGCGCTGTTCCGCAAGGGCGGAGCAGGGGCGATGACAAGGCCGTGAGCCCGGCTGGCTGTAGCTCCGTCGTCTACACCTGTCGGCATGGCGGTTTCCGTATTTGCTACCACCCTTTCTCATCCGACCTCCGTCATTCCGGCCCTGAGCCGAATTCAGCAGAGGCGCGTCTGCGCGGCGAGACGAGTCTTTTTAACGGCAGGAACTGGGCTGGGCACTGGCAAGGGTCGGAAGGACGGGAAGGAGGGGTGTCGGCCCCCCAACGGGAACGTGGAGGTGCGCCGGATTGCGTTCAAACCGTACAGGTTCCCCCGGCACCGTCTGCATGGCTGCAAAAACTCCCCTTGTCAGCCGCTATTGCTTATGCGAATGATTTGCAACTGCACCAATTCAACCTTCCCTTTGAAAGCGCATAAAATGGACAAGCCAGTCTTTGGATGGCGACGAAACGGCGACGACCTCTCGTTATCCGACGTTCACAGTTCGATCAGGATCAATCCGAATGCCGGCACGTTTCGCCGGGCGATGGCGTTTTTCGGCCCCGGATATCTCGTTGCCGTCGGTTATATGGATCCCGGGAACTGGGCGACGTCGCTCGCCGGCGGATCCAAATTCGGTTACACGCTGCTGACGGTTGCGCTGGTCTCGAACATCATGGCGATTGTGCTGCAATCGCTCTGCGCGCGTCTTGCGATCGCATCCGGCCGTGATCTTGCACAGGCCTGCCGTGACGCCTATCCGAAACCGGTGGCAATGGTGCTCTGGCTGCTCGCGGAAATCGCCATTATCGCCACCGATATTGCCGAGGTCATCGGCACGGCCATCGGCCTCAACCTCATCTTCGGCATTCCGCTCGAACTCGGCGTCCTCATCACCGCGCTCGATGTGTTTCTGATCCTCTATCTGCAGAAGCTCGGCTTCCGCTGGGTGGAGGCGCTGGTCATCACGCTGCTTGGCGTCATCGCCGTGTGTTTCGCCATTCAGGTGGCGCTGGCTGATCCCGACTGGGGGCAGGTGATCCTCGGTTTTGCGCCGACGACTGAGATCGTCACCAATCCTGATATGCTCTATCTGGCGCTCGGTATTCTCGGCGCCACCGTCATGCCGCATAATCTCTATCTGCATTCGGGCATCGTGCAGACCCGCGAAATCGGCGAGACAGTTGCCGAAAAACGCGAGGCGCTGAAATTCGCCACCCTCGATTCCACCATCGCGCTGATGTTCGCCCTGCTCATCAACGCCTCGATCCTCATCCTCGCAGCGGCGACCTTCAACAAGACCGGGCAGACGAATGTCGCCGAACTCGGTGAGGCGCATAATCTGCTCGCGCCGCTGCTCGGCCTTGCCATTGCGCCGACGTTGTTCGGCGTGGCGCTCTTATGCTGCGGCATCAATTCCACCGTCACGGCAACACTCGCCGGCCAGATCGTGATGGAGGGTTTCCTCAAGATGCGGCTCGCCCCCTGGCTGCGCCGCCTCATCACCCGCGCCATCGCCATCGTCCCCGCCGCCGGCGTCACCATCTTCTATGGCGACAGCGGCACGGCCGAACTCTTGATCCTGACGCAGGTGGTGCTCAGCCTGCAACTCTCCTTCGCCGTCTTCCCGCTCGTCATGTTCACCGCCGACCGGACGAAGATGGGCGAGCTGCGCTCGCCGCTCTGGCTTTCGGCCTTCGCCTGGCTGATCGCGGTGGTGATTGCGGCGCTGAATGTGAAGCTGCTGGTGGATTTTATGGGATGATAGAGGGGGGCGGGCCGCGCCTTTTCGAGGCGCGGCTGCCGCATCCCGTACGACGTCGACATAATCGTCTTGTCGGCCTCGATAATCTGCGTTATCCATCGATACAATAATTCAAGGATTGTTGAAATATGGATGAGCGTCAGGCCCTGCTGTCATTTTCGGCTCTCTCGCAGGAGACCCGTCTGTCCATCGTGCGAGCACTTGTTATCGCGGGACCTGAAGGATTGGCCGCGGGCGTGATCGCCGAGCGCATGGGCGTCTCGGCAACGAATGTGTCGTTCCATCTCAAAGAGCTGGAACGGTCTGGTTTGATCTCACAGCGACGCCTGTCGCGATCGATCCTCTATAGCGCGAGCTACGATACTCTGGCGTCCCTCGTGAAATTCCTGATGGAAGACTGCTGCGCCGGGCATCCGGCCGTCCGGGAGGATGTCGAGCGTGGCAACAGCTGCCACCCTGCCGATGGCCGTGCTGAAGAGGGCAACATCGTTGCGTGATTTCAGGGCGTCTGCGGCCACCGTTTCTGCGCTCGGCCTTACACAGATCGTGGGTTATGGCACCCTCTATTATAGTTTCAGCATCCTTGCGCCCGGCATGGCGAAAGATCTGGGCCTGACGCTCTCTCAGGTGTTTGCGGTTTTTTCGGTATCCCTTTTTATCGGCGGTCTTTCGGCAACCTATATCGGTAGGCAGATGGACCGGATCGGCGCCGCAACCATGATGACAATCGGTTCGTTTCTTGCGGCATTGACACTGGCGCTCTGCGCTTTATCGCCCTCGGTTGCGATCTTTGCCGCTGCGGTCATCCTGCTCGAAATATCCTCCGGTATGGTGCAATATCAGGCGGCGTTTGCGGCTCTGGTGGAAAACAATCCTCGTTCGGCGTCCCGAAACATCACCTATCTCACTCTCATCGGTGGTTTCGCATCGACCATTTTCTGGCCGATCTCGGCTGCGTTAGCCGTCCACCTCGATTGGCGGGAGATCTATCTCGTCTTCGCGGGACTTAATCTTTTTCTTTGTATGCCGCTTCACTTCTGGATTATGCGCGCAGGAAAGACGGGACCGAGTGCCGACACGACGAGCCGCGCGCGCGAGACCGTCGTGGGTGCTCTCCCTTCGCATACGAGACGCCGTGGGATGATCTTGGTCTCCTTCGCTTTCGCGATACTGGGTTTTACTCTCTCCGCCATCCTCGCCCATATGGTGCCGATGCTTGGAACCGTGGGGCTGGGAGCGGCTGCTGTCGTGATCGGCTCTCTTTTCGGTCCGGCTCAGGTTCTCAGTCGCTTGATCAACATGATCTTCGGCAAGAGCCTCCCGCCGCCAGCACTTGCGGTGCTTTCCGCTGTTTTAATCGTGCTGGGCATATTGATCCTGCTGGTGACAGCCAGCTGGCTACCGGGGGCGGTTGCCTTCGCCATCTGCCTTGGTCTGGGCTCAGGCATCAACAGCATCGCACAGGGAAACCTGCCGCTCTATCTATTCGGATCCGAAGGCTATGGGGCAATTACAGGAAAGATGGCAGCCGCTCGGCTTGCGGTGGGTGCCGGCGCGCCGTTCGTCTTTGCGGCGCTTACGGAGAATCTTGGCTTGAGCTTCGCACTGACGCTTAACGCGTGTCTCGGGCTGGTCAGTATCGCCGCATTCGTTGCGGTTGCGGTTTATGCGAAGGCATCTGGAACGCCAACTATTTGATCCAATCGATGTCAGACTAATGGCGCTTCAAGGCCCGTTGCTTCTTAGCCGCTCCGGTGTAGCGGGTCGCAGGTGGCAGGTCATGGTCATTCAAAAAGAAAAATCCGGGCACTTTTCAGTGTCCGGATTTCCATCATTTGCGCGATTGGCCAATTTCAGGTGCCGAGAAACCTTGTTGCCCCTGCTTAGCTGCAACCACTCGTCGCACCGCAGGTATCGCACTTCTCGCAAGTGCCGTTCCGCACCATCGTGAAGTTCTGGCATTCCGAGCACATGTTGCCCGTATAACCCTGTGCAATGGACCGCATGCGGCGTTCGTTTTCCTTCTTCTTGGCTTCCGCCTTGGCCGATGCCGCGTCGGCGGCGGCCTTGTCGGAGAAGAGGGCGGTGGCGGTCTGCTTGGCTTCCTGAACCACGTCGTCGATTACCTCTTCGGCAATCTCTTCCGCCAGTTCCTTGGCGCGTTCTTCATAATCGCGCTTGAAGGAGACGATTTCCGAGGTGGAGATCGCGACTGTCGGTTCCAGCTTGCGGGCGGCTGAGCCTGCAAAGGAAGTGACGTTGGCCGAGGCGCGGGCGGGGGCTGCCGTTGCCGAGCCCTTGGGTTCGGAAGCAGCACGTTCGCCTTCGTTGTTGGAAACCAGCGTCGGCTTGTAACCGCGTGTCCAGCCGGTGGAGAGCAGATTGGTCTTGCCTTCCTGGATACCCTTGCCGAGTGCCGTATTGGAGAAGTCAGACGTATCGACATGAGCGAGGTCGTGGCGGCCGAGATAGGATACGGCGAGTTCGCGGAACACGTAGTCGAGGATCGACGTGGCGTTCTTTATCGCGTCGTTGCCCTGCACCATGCCGGCCGGCTCGAACTTGGTGAAGGTGAAGGCCTCCACATATTCTTCCAGCGGCACGCCATATTGCAGGCCAAGCGAAATGGCGATGGCGAAGTTGTTCATCATCGCACGGAAGGCAGCGCCTTCCTTGTGCATGTCGATGAAGATTTCGCCGATGCGGCCGTCACCGAATTCACCGGTGCGCAGATAGACCTTGTGACCGCCCACCGTTGCCTTCTGGGTGTAACCCTGACGGCGGTTCGGCAGCTTTTCACGCTCGCGCGATACCCGCTCGATGACGCGCTCGACGATCTTTTCGGTGATCGTCACGGCCTGCTGGGCGAGCGGCTGCTGGACCAGTTCCTCGACGAAATCTTCGTCGTCCTCGTCTTCCACCAGCGAGGCGTTGAGCGGCTGGGAAAGCTTGGAACCATCGCGGTAAAGGGCGTTGGCCTTCAGCGCCAGCTTCCAGGACAGCATGTAGGCTGCGCCGCAATCTTCCACCGTCGCGTCATTCGGCATGTTGATCGTCTTGGAGATTGCACCCGAGATGAAGGGCTGTGCCGCCGCCATCATGCGGATGTGCGATTCGACCGAGAGGTAACGCTTGCCGATCTTGCCGCAGGGGTTGGCGCAATCGAAGACCGGCAGGTGCTCGTTCTTCAGGAACGGTGCGCCTTCCAGCGTCATCGCGCCGCAGACGTGAACGTTCGCCGCTTCGATGTCCTTCTTGGCAAAGCCGAGATGCTCCAGCAGGTTGAAGCTCATGTCGGAGAGCTGCTCGTCGGAAACCTTGAGCGTCTCCTTGAGGAAGTCAGCGCCGAGCGTCCACTGGTTGAAGACGAACTTGATGTCGAAGGCGCTCTTCAGCGCAGCGTTGACGGCTTCGATCTTCTCATCGGTGAAGCCCTTGGCCTTCAGCGTGGAGGGGTTGATGGCCGGCGCCTGGTTGAGATTGCCATGGCCGACGGCATAGGCCTCGATCTCGGCGATCTGGCTTTCGGAATAACCGAGCGAACGCAGGGCATCCGGAACCGCGCGGTTGATGATCTTGAAGTAACCGCCGCCGGCGAGCTTCTTGAACTTCACCAGCGCGAAGTCGGGCTCGATGCCGGTCGTGTCGCAATCCATCACGAGGCCGATCGTGCCGGTCGGCGCGATAACTGTCGTCTGGGCGTTGCGGTAGCCGTTCTTTTCGCCAAGTTCCAGCGCCTTGTCCCAGGCGGCTGTCGCATGGGCGATAAGGTCCTGATCCGTGCAATCGGCGTGGATGAGTGCAACCGGGTTGACCGAAAGGCCCTCATAACCATCCGACAGGCCATGGGCGGCGCGGCGGTGGTTGCGGATGACGCGCAGCATGTTGTCGCGGTTCGGCGCAAAGCTCGGGAAGGGGCCAAGCTCGCCGGCCATTTCAGCCGAAGTTGCGTAGGAGACACCGGTCATGATCGCGGTCAGTGCACCGGCAATGGCGCGGCCCTCATCGCTGTCATAGGGAATGCCCGACGACATCAGCAGGCCGCCGATATTGGCGTAACCGAGACCAAGCGTGCGGTATTCATAGGAGCGTTCGGCAATCTGGCGCGACGGGAACTGCGCCATCATCACGGAAACTTCGAGCACAACGGTCCACAGGCGGACGGCATGTTCATAGTCGGCGATGTCGATGCGCTTCGTCGCCTGATCCTTGAACTGCAAGAGGTTCAGCGAGGCAAGGTTGCAGGCCGTGTCGTCGAGGAACATGTATTCCGAGCACGGGTTCGAAGCGCGGATCGGGCCTTCGGCCGGCGAGGTGTGCCAGTCGTTCATGGTGGTGTTGAAGTGCAGGCCGGGATCGGCCGACGCCCAGGCGGCGTGGGAAATCTTTTCCCAGAGGTCGCGGGCCTTCAGCGTCTTCATCACCTTGCCGTCCTTGCGGGCGGTGAGGTTCCAGTCACCGTCATTCTCGACAGCGCGCAGGAAGTCATCCTTCAGCGAGACGGAGTTATTGGAATTCTGGCCGGAAACCGTGAGGTAGGCTTCCGAATCCCAATCCGTGTCATAGGTCTTGAACTGAATGTCCTTGTAACCCTGTTCGGCGAACTGGATGACGCGCTTGACGTAGTTTTCCGGCACCATGTCCTTTTTGGCGGCGCGGATTTCGCGCTTCAGGGCAGGGTTCTTGGCCGGGTCGAAGCAGTCACCATTGTCAGCTTCGCAATTGACGCAGGCCTTCATGATCGCCTTCAGGTGCTTGGCGACGATCTTGGAGCCGGTCACGAGAGCAGCAACCTTCTGCTCCTCGTTCACCTTCCAGTCGATATAGGCTTCGATATCGGGATGGTCGGCATCAACAACCACCATCTTGGCGGCGCGGCGGGTGGTGCCGCCGGACTTGATGGCGCCGGCTGCGCGATCGCCGATCTTGAGGAAGCTCATCAGGCCGGAGGAGCGGCCGCCGCCGGAAAGCTTTTCGCCTTCGCCGCGCAGATAGGAGAAGTTGGAGCCGGTGCCGGAACCATATTTGAACAGGCGCGCTTCACGTACCCACAGGTCCATGATGCCGCCTTCGTTGACGAGGTCGTCTTCGACGGACTGGATGAAGCAGGCATGCGGCTGCGGATGTTCGTAAGCGGATTTGGACTTGGTCAGCTTGCCGGTGAAGGGATCGACATAGAAATGGCCCTGGCCGGGGCCATCAATGCCATAGGCCCAGTGCAGGCCGGTGTTGAACCATTGCGGGGAGTTCGGCGCAACGCGCTGGGTGGCGAGCATATAGGCAAGCTCGTCGCGGAAGGCCAGCGCATCTTCTTCGGACGAGAAATATTTGCCCTTCCAGCCCCAATAGGCCCAGGTGCCGGCCAGACGGTCGAAAACCTGGCGCGCATCGGTCTCGGAACCGAAACGTTCGGCTTCCGGAACGTCCTTCAACGCCTTTTCATCGGGAACGGAGCGCCACAGGAAGGAAGGAACGTCGTTTTCCTCAACCTTCTTCAGGAACTTCGGCACACCGGCCTTGCGGAAATATTTCTGCGCCAGAACGTCTGTGGCAACCTGGGAAAACTGCGCGGGAACGTCGATGTCAGCCAGACGGAACACGATCGATCCATCCGGGTTCTTGATTTCACTGACGGCCTTGCGGAAGTCGATCTCCGCATAAGGCGATTGGCCGGGCTTCGTGAAGCGGCGTTCAATGCGCATGGTTTCTGTCCTCGTCCATTGGGCGCCCGGTGGAGGGCGCAAAAATCCGGTCCAGCCGTGCGATGCCTTCGCGCAGCCGGTTGTTGCCGATCTGTAAGGGATGTTCATCCTTGGATGTCATCCCTGTATCTCGTGGCTTATTCGGCTGCAAGCATGTCATGGAATACTAAATATAGTATCAACAGCTTCCTGCCGCCAGTCCCCGCGTCATGTTTTTGGCGGTTTCCGAAAGGCGCGCAAAAGTCTGCGGCGAACCGCCCCCTCATGGTCGGGACCGCCGTTTGGACATGCGCGCTGAAGATGGAGAGGAACCGGCCTCGTTACTTTCCGGTCCGTTGCCGCCGCAACATAAATGTCACTTTCCTCTCGCGGCACAGATTCGTCAAGCCATAGATTGAAACCCATTTTTAACCACAAGATATTGTGTGAAGTGCCTGTGGAAAACGGGGATAGGAAAAGCGATTAGAAAAATCAGTGACTTGGCGGGAAAATTTGAAGCTTGCGCGAGACTGGTTTCCGCAACGGAAAGACAAAACCCCGCATTTCCGGGGTGAGGCATAATGGCGACACTGCGGTTTTTCCGTGTTTTTCCGCCGTCATCAAAGAAGGATTTTCTCCCAAAAAACCGCCCTCGGCGGGGCGGTTTTTCCTGTCCGATTTTTTAATGACGGCCGGCAATCAGCCGCGCGATCCCTTGGCGATCGGCTCCTGATAGGTGAAGCCCATGTCCCAGGGAAAATAAATCCAGGTATCCTGGCTGACTTCGGTGACGAAGGTGTCAATGGTCGGCACGCCCTTCGGCTTGGCGTAAACACAGGCGAAATGCGCCTTCGGCAGCATTTCACGCACTTCCAGCGCCGTCTTGCCGGTGTCGGTCAGATCGTCGACGACGAGCACGCCTTCGCCGCTGTCGGACATCAGCTCCGGGGCCACGCCCTTTAGCAGAACCGTGTCGCCCTGGTTCACATAGTCATGACGCGTGGCGATGCAGATCGTGTCGATCATGCGGATATTCAGTTCACGGGAAATGATTGCCGCCGGCACGAGGCCGCCGCGGGTGATGCAGACGATTGCCCGGAACTCTTTGTCGAGACCGGCAAGACGCCAGGCAAGCGCACGGGCGTCGCGGTGGAACTGGTCCCAGGAAACGGGAAAGGCTTTATCGGGAAGGGACATGTCGTCTACCATCTGGTCAAAATTGTCGATGGCTTTGGCTAATAGCCGCAAGACCGGCAAAAAGGCAAGCTTTCCGCTAAAAGGACAGGGCGGGAGATTGCCGCCTGTTTCTTCTCCCCGCCGGGGAGAAGGTGGCCCGAAGGGTCGGATGAGGGGAAAGCCTCATCGCATATCTCGACTGTCGCCCCCTCATCCCGCTGCCGCGGACTTCTCCCCGGCGGGGAGAAGAAACAAGCGGTGATCGCTCGTATAATGCGGGATGCGGAGGGGATGCGGCACTGTTTGCGCCGCATCCTTATTCAACGCGACAGCAGCGTCATTGCGGTCATGGAATCGAGCAGCGTGCGCGTCACGCCGCCGAACAGCAGCTCCCACCAGCGGGAATGGCCATAAGCGCCCATGACCAGAAGGTCTATGCTGTTATCGGACAGGCGGTTCTCGATGGCGGCCTGCGGCGAGATCCCTGCGATCTTTTCCTGCGAGGTGACGGTGACATTGACGCCGTGGCGGGCGAGGGTTGCGGCCAGTTCCGCGCCGGCAAGGCCGGAAGACTGGGTTTCGCTTTCGGCCTGATCGACGGAGAAAATCTCAACACTGTCTGCGGCCTTCAGGAAGGGCAGGGCGTCGAAGGTCGCGCGGGTCGCCTCGCGCGAGCCGTTCCATGCGATCAGGACGCGCTTGATCGGTTTTGCAACGGTCAGCACATGCGGCACGAGAAGAACGGGGCGGCCGCTTTCATAAAGGAAGCCGTCAATGTCCGAGCGGCTGTCTGACAGTGCCGAGGAGCTGCTCTGGCGGGCGACGATGAGATCGGCGCAACGCGCGCTGTCGATCGCCGATGCGGAGGCGTAACCCACCGAGGTGACGAAGCTGCGCCATTCATGCGAGATGCCATTGGCGGACAGGGTGTGCTCGAAGATAGTCCCGACGTCGGTGGTTTCCTTGTGCGCCACATCCTGCAGCGCCTGCACGGTGGCGGGATCGGGAATCTCCATCGGCGCGACGAGCGGAACGGCGGCCAGCGTTTCCATGTGCAGGCCAATCACATGCGAGGAAAACTGGTCGGCAAGGCTCACCACGAATTCGCCGAGCTTCTGCGTGTTCGAAACATTATCGACCACTGCCAGTATCGTTTTGTAACCCATTTCTCTCTCCTCGGTGACATGTCTTTTCTAGGGGGAGAGTGGCCGTCTTTGCCGATGGCCACCTTGATTTTGGTCAAACTTTTTTGTTTCAGGCCTTTTCGTTTCAGGCGGTTGCATCGCCCTTGCTGGCGGCCAATTGTTTCTCCTGGCCGATGGTTTCGATCATGGCCGCAACCGCTTCGGTCGCCGCCTTCAGCACGCCAGCGTCGCGGGCGCGCACGACGATCTCCGTCGAAAAACGCTGCCCGTCATATTTCGGATAGGAGCCGATGCTGGTTTCGGGATGCGCCTTCTGGATGGCCGTCAGCGGCGTGCCGATATCACCTTCGCCATAGGGCGAACGCACCGCCTGCGACATGACTTTCGCGCCGGTGCGCAGCGTCGGCATGACATTGTCGAGCATGGCCTGGAACACCTGCGGCACGCCGGCCATGACGTGGACATTGCCGATGACGAAGCCGGGGGCGACGGAAACGGGGTTGGCGATATGGGTCGCACCTCTCGGCATGCGCGCCATGCGCTTGCGCGCCTCGGTGAATTCCATCTCGCGGACGCGATACATGTCACCGAGCAGGCGCAGCGCCTCGGCGTCGTGTTCGCAGGGCAGGCCGAATGCCGCAGATACCGCATCCGCTGTGATGTCGTCATGGGTCGGACCGATGCCGCCTGATGTGAAGACATAATCAAAGCGGCTGCGCAGCGCGTTCAGCGCTTCCACGATCGCTTCCTCCTCGTCGGCGACGATGCGCACTTCCTTCAGGTCAATTCCGGACATGGTGAGCACATCCGCGAGGTGCCCGATATTCTTGTCCTTGGTGCGGCCCGAAAGCAGTTCGTCGCCGATGGCAAGCATGGCGGCGGTAACAACGGAGGAGGTGGAGGAGGGGTTGGACATGGGTGCACTCGTCATCTGTTTTGTCAGACGTTAACGCCGCGCCAGTGCGAATGCAAAGCGGTTTTAAAGAAACGCAAAACGGGGATTGGTTGACGATGGCATCGAGTGTTCACTCATCGTGAACAGTGCGTATGCCAATCCCCGGCTGGCGAGAGACCGATCCGTCCGCTACGTTTTTGTCATACGGTTTTTACAGGTCAACGCCGATGATCATCGAGTTTTTAAAGAAGCTTGTCGCCGGTACGCCGGAAACAGTTCCAGCAAAGGAAACGAAGAGAATGACGAAGGTTCTGGTACTTTATTACTCCTCTTACGGCCATATCGAGAAAATGGCCTATGCGGTTGCCGAGGGCGTGAAGTCCACCGGCGCGGAAGCCGTGGTCAAGCGCGTTCCCGAACTCGTTCCGGAAGAGGTTGCCAAGTCCTCCCACTTCAAGCTGGACCAGCCGGCTCCGGTGGCGACGGTGGACGAACTGGCGGATTACGATGCGATCATCGTCGGCGCCGGCACGCGTTTCGGCACGGTGGCGTCGCAGATGCGCAATTTCTGGGACCAGACCGGTGGCCTGTGGTTCAGTGGCAAGCTGGTCGGCAAGGTCGGCTCGGCCTTCACCTCGTCCGCCACCCAGCATGGCGGTCAGGAATCCACCATTCTCGGCTTCATCCCCACCTTCCTGCACCACGGCATGGCCGTTGTCGGCCTGCCCTATGCTTTCCAGGGCCAGATGGGCGTTGATGAAATCAAGGGCGGTTCGCCCTATGGCGCCTCCACCATCACCGATGGCGATGGTTCGCGTCAGCCTTCCGAAATCGAGCTGGAAGCCGCTCGTTATCAGGGCGCCCATGTCGCCAAGCTGGCCACCAAGCTTTCTGCCTGACGTGATGATGTGTTGAAACAGAAATGCGGCCCAAAAGGCCGCATTTTTTATGCCGGAACGTCAAGTCGCCGGTTCTGCCGGAGATAGATTTTTGAGGTGGGTCAAATCGGCAGGTTGACCATGAAAAGGCAGCTTGCGACCACGAAGCCGATCATCGAGATTTCGAGAAAACCGTTCAATCCGTCACGCATTCCAACCCTCCTCCTGTTGAGTGAAAAGAGAACGGTCAAAGTTTATCGCGGTTCCATAACGAAAGAATGAAATTCAGGAAATTCTAAAATCCAGCCTCTCCGCCTTTCGACGGAGGGCGTTTTCACGCTTCAGCCTGTGACGACGAAGGCGACCACGAGGTGGCCGAGAAGGCCGATCGCCAGGCAGGAGAGGAGAAAAATGAACAGGGCTTTTTTCATGTTTCCGGAAGCTTCCATCTGTTGCGATCCATCGAACCTGTCTTGTTGAAAACGTAGCGCTGCAGGCGGCATTTATAGTCTGCGGCCCCAGTTATTGCGCCATCAGGCCTTGATATCGAGGCCCGCTTCGATTGCGGCTGCGATGAAGGCCTTGCGCGCGTCCTCGGGCTTTTTCCGGCCTGCATCGACGGCGGCGCAGATCAGCAGCGCCTTGTCCAGCGCATCGCCGTCTTCTATCGGCCAGTCCTCGATCAGCGCCCAGGAGGCGGCCTGCGTGGTTTCGATGCTCGTGTAATCGCCCGGCGTTTCGAACGCGATCAGGACGGGTTTTTGCCAGCGCGTATTCATCGCCTATCCATCGTGGTTGTTGCGCCCGGCTCTAAACGAAGCGGTCAGGATGCGCAATCCCGTTGCGGATGCGTTTCTGCCGGTTGCGGTGCGGTCAGTCGTCGCGCCCGAACAGCCAGTCGCGAATGATGCGCCGGTCGATGAGTTCCAGCGAGCGGTCGGGCGCAATGCGATAGGTTTCCACCGCCCTTGTGCTGCCGTCTATGCGGAATTCGTGGCTGAAGGTGCTGCCGATCGGTGATTTCGTCAGCTTTGTGCGCGGCTGGCCCCTGTAGATGATGCTGCCGGGGATGGGTTCGACATAGGGCGCGGGGCCGACATAGGCGGTCGTGCCGGCGGTGCATCCAGCAAGTGCCAGTGCAAGCGCTATAGTGGCCGATGATGCGAGCGTTTTCATCCTGTCCTCCGAAGTGCGTCTGTGAAAACGAGATGGAGGCGCGGCGGTTCCCGGCGGGCAAGGGGCCGGAGGCGATTTTCCCCGACTATTTGCTTTTCGGATTCTGAATGTCGCGCGCGACCCAGCGAAAGAAAAAGTAGACGAGCAGGCCAAAGATGAAAAGCGGGATGAGGTTCGCAAAACCGGACATATGATTCTCGTTTCTCCCTCCCGGCACGGGGTCTAGCCGGACTGAAACCGGCAAGGCAAGGCAAAGGCGTGACACGGTCGGTAAAATATCCGTGTGCCTGCAAAGGAGAATTTGAGGCCCTTGGGGAGGGGCGGGAGAGATCTGGCGCACTGCCAGTGATGCCAGATCTCTCCGTCTCCCGCCAGTTTCAGGGTACGGGGGACTGGCGCTTAATATGACGGACAACTGCCGATAGACATAGGCCGAGAAATTACCACGAATAAATCGCTGGTTTGGTCGATCCGCGTGAGGGCAGGCCTGTCATTCGCATCCGGAGCTTCCCGCCGCGATATAATTAGCCAGAGAATTACTTCAGGAGACGGGAGCAAGGGCCGCATTCTTGAACTGCCGGTGTAACCCGTTGAAACGGAACAGGATGCCTGCCTGCAATTATGCTGCCGGACCTGCAGGAAAGGGAACTTTTTGCGCGTTTCATCATTCAATCAGGCAGACACATGCCAACAGTGGAGGGTTACACATGCTCGGCACCATCCTCGTCATCCTGCTCATTCTTTTCCTGATCGGCGCGCTGCCCAGCTGGGGTTACCATAATTACGGCTACGGCCCCTCAGGTGGTCTCGGACTGGTTCTGGTCATCGTCTTGATCCTGGTCCTGCTTGGACGGATCTGACCGATCGGCATATAAGATGCAGCATTGCCCGCGACGGCGCAAACGCGCCGGATGCGGGCTTTGTTTTCTTCCGAGATATGAAGCAGATACAAAAAGCTTCGGAATCTTAAGCGCTTAGGTGACCCACCTTTGCTGCGTGCCGGTCCTATCCGAAAAAACACTACATTCGGAACGAACCCTCTTGCGCCCATAATGGATTCGTTCTAAATGCCCGCCATCGCTTGATTGATGAGCGTGTGAGGCCTCGTGGCGGAGTGGTGACGCAGAGGACTGCAAATCCTTGTACCCCGGTTCAATTCCGGGCGAGGCCTCCAAATTTCTCCACCATCGGCATTACATCAGATCTGCGACCCGTAGATGACGCGCATGCGCGCTGTTTTTTTGGCCAGAATGCAGGAGGAGAGCGTGGATCAGGATCGGCAGGACAAGGCAGGCAACGGCAGGAAGCGCAGGCTCTGGCCATGGCTGCTCCTCGGTGTCGTGACTGTCTTGGCGATCTATGCCTATGTGACGACGATCCAGATGATCGAGGACCTGACGCAGCTTTGGAGCGATCTCGTTCAGCTTTTCTGGTGGATCATGCCGGATATTCCTGCTTCCTGACGATGCGATTCACGCCAATCGCGGGAAATTTACATCACCCTCCGGTGCTTTTTAGGACCCCAGCCAATGAGCGCGCTTGAAAGCGCAGCCTCTGGCAATTATGAGATTGTTTTAACGGTCGGCTGCATCTTCCGACTTGGGCTGGTTTTTGGCCCCTATCCGTGAAATTGAGGCGATAAGGACATGATGGATTTCGAAACCGCACGCGCCAATATGGTCGACAGCCAGTTGCGCACGACCGACGTGACGTCGCATTCCGTGCTGAAGGCGTTTTTGAGCGTGCCGCGCGAGGCTTTCGTGCCGGCGGGCGTGCGGCAGATTGCCTATGTGGACGAGGACCTGCAGATCTGTCCCGCCCGCGACGGCCGCCCGGCCCGTTATGTCATGAAGACTTCGCCGCTGGCGAAGCTGCTGCAGCTTTCGGCCGTATCGAAGGAAGACGTCGTCCTGGAAGTCGGCGGTGGTGCAGGTTATGCGGCTGCCATTCTTTCCCAGCTTGCCGGTTCGGTGGTTTCGCTCGAAAGCGATGAGGCGCTGGCCGCACAGGCGACCGAGACGCTGGCTTCGCTCGGATATGACAATGTCGCCGTCGTGACCGGCGATCTCGAAAAGGGCTATGCGGGCGAAGCGCCCTATGACCTCATTTTCATCAATGGCTCGGTGGAAGAAGTGCCGGCGGCGTTGATCGATCAGCTCCGCGACGGCGGACGTCTGGTTGTCGTTGTCGGATATGGCGGAGCCGCGAAGGCCACCGTCTATCGCCGCGATGGTAACGGCACATCGGCCGCTACCTTCTTCAATGCGTCGGTCAAGCCGGTGCCGGGTTTTGCCAAGGCGGCTGAATTCGTTTTCTGATCGGCAAACGATCATCGTCTTTTTGACGCCGGGGTGGACTTTCCGCCCCGGCGTTTTTGCGTTTGGTTTGCCGGAAGAGCGCTTCCTCCCGGCCGCTCTCACAAAGCTGTGCATCATCACGAAACTTGTCGAATCAGTGATTTAGTTCCTCGCTATGCTGACCTAAACTAAGGGTGATTCGGGGTGTGCGTATTTCTGCCCCGCATGATCCTGTGACAGGGACGGCAAAATTGCTCAAGCGCTTTGGCCGACCATGTTTCAGAGCATCGGTGTGACGATCGATTTTGGTTGTCGGAAACGCGATGTGCGAATTGAACAGGTCAAGGAGCGCTTCATCCGATGTCCGTGGGATGCGGTAAGGGCGCTCGAAGAGTGGAAACCGGGGATTGATATGGCTCAGCCAAGCGTAGCGCGTGAACCGTCCATGGAAGAGATTCTGGCGTCTATCCGCCGGATCATCGAAAGCAACGAGACCGGACCCACCGGCGCGTTTTCCGGGCAGTTGCCGCCGGTCTATGACGATGAAGACGAGGCTGCAAGCGAAGCGGCCTTCGTGGCGGAGCCCATCAGCCCGCCGGCACGCGTTCCCCCCGCCGCAAACCAGGCTTTTGGCGCACGGCCTGCGCAGGATTTTTCGCCGATTTCTGAAGGGCCCATGGCTGAACGGCAGGAAAGCTCTGCCGAGAAGACCATGTCGCTTGCCGATGTCGCCGCCCGTGTGCGTGCTGCCGCCGACCGTAACGCCGCCATGGGACCGCAGGCTTTCGCCGCGCAGGCGCAGCGTGGCGCGGCCGAGACCGGGTTGCCGGCCGCAGCCGCCCCGAATGTATCGCAGCCTTCGTCCGTATCGTCTTCCGACCGCGCCGCGCCGCAGCGTCCGACGGATGTTCGGCCGCTGATGGCAGCCGTGGTGGCCGCAGGTGTGAACGAGCAGCCGGCATCTTTTGCCGCTGAGGATCGCGCCGCCGCTGCCGCCGTCGAAAGCGCGCCTTCGGCCGAAAGCCGTTTCGATCAGCTTACTCTGCGCGGTGCTATTGAAACGCCGCTGACAGCGGAGCGTTTCGACATCGCGGTGCTGAACCCTGTCGTTGAGACGCCGACATTCGATCTGGCCGAGGTGGAGGCAAAAGACGAGGCGGATGTTGAGGGCGGCCTGTCGCTCAATCTGCTTTCCGCCGCTGCCGGTGCGCAGATCGCCCGTTCCTTCAGCGAACTGGCGGAGGTTTTTGACGGTGTCGAGCGGCGCTCGATCGAGGATATGGCCGCCGAGATGCTACGCCCGATGCTGCAGGACTGGCTGGAAGACAATCTGCCGACGCTGGTGGAGCGTCTCGTGCGCGAGGAAATCGAGCGCGTGGCGCGCGGTTCGCGCCGCTAAGTCCCGCTCTTGTCGCATCTGCAATTGCTGATGATGCGATGAAACAGCGGCCGCTCCGGCAACGGGGCGGCTTTTTTGTTGAAGATGAAGGTGTTATGGGGTCATAGTCACCCGTGGGTCCGCTCAATGGTTGGCTCGCGGGCGGGTTTCTGTTGACTCTCTCCCGTCCATCCTTATTTAAAAAAATCCACACAAGAACTCTAAAATTCAGGTCAGGAAATGCTCGAAAAGACCTACGATTCCGCATCCGTCGAACCGAAGATCGCCAAAGCCTGGGACGAGGCTAATGCTTTTCGTGCCGGCGCCAACGCCAAGCCGGGCGCGGAAACCTTCACCATCGTCATCCCGCCGCCGAATGTGACCGGCTCCCTGCATATGGGCCACGCGCTCAACAACACGCTGCAGGATATTCTGGTCCGCTTCGAGCGTATGCGCGGCAAGGACGTGCTGTGGCAACCGGGCATGGACCATGCCGGCATCGCCACGCAGATGGTCGTCGAGCGCAAGCTGATGGAAGGCCAGCTTCCCGGCCGCCGTGAGATGGGCCGCGAGGCTTTCGTGGAGAAGGTCTGGGAATGGAAGGCCGAATCCGGCGGTCTGATCTTCAACCAGCTGAAACGCCTTGGCGCATCCTGCGACTGGTCGCGTGAGCGCTTCACCATGGATGAAGGTCTCTCCGAGGCTGTACTCGAAGTTTTCGTCACACTCTACAAGCAGGGCCTGATCTATAAGGACAAGCGTCTGGTCAACTGGGACCCGAAGCTGCTGACCGCGATTTCCGACATGGAAGTCGAGCAGATCGAGGTCAAGGGTAATCTCTGGCACCTGCGCTACCCGCTCGAAAAGGGCGTTACCTATCAGTATCCGATCGCTTTCGATGAGGAGGGCAAGCCCACCGAGTTCGAGACCCGCGATTATATCGTCGTCGCCACGACGCGTCCGGAAACGATGCTCGGCGATACCGGTATTGCGGTGAACCCTGAGGATGAGCGTTACAAGGGCATTGTCGGCAAGCACGTCATCCTGCCGATCGTCGGCCGCAAGGTCCCGATCGTTGCCGATGACTATGCCGATCCGACCGCCGGCACGGGCGCCGTGAAGATCACGCCCGCGCATGACTTCAACGATTTCGAAGTCGGCAAGCGCTGCGGCCTGCGCGCCATCAATGTCATGAATATCGACGGCACGATCACCATCAAGGAGAACGAGGATTTCCTCGAAGGTCTCAGCCATCCCGCTGCGCTGCACGGCGCATGGGATCGTCTGGAAGGACAGGATCGCTTTACCGCGCGCAAGATCATCGTTGAAATCTTCGAAGAGGCCGGGCTGCTCGACAAGATCGAGCCGCACAAGCATGTGGTGCCGCATGGCGACCGCGGCGGCGTGCCGATCGAGCCGCGCCTGACCGACCAGTGGTGGGTGGACAACAAGACGCTGGCGCAGCCGGCGATTGCCTCGGTTCGCGAAGGCCGCACCAATTTTGTGCCGAAGAACTGGGAAAACACTTACTTCCAGTGGATGGAGAATATCCAGCCGTGGTGCATCTCGCGGCAATTGTGGTGGGGACACCAGATTCCCGCATGGTATGGCCCGGACGGGCAGGTCTTTGTTGAGAAGACCGAAGAAGAGGCCCTGCAGGCCGCCATCCAGCACTATATCGCCCATGAAGGTCCGTGGAAGGCCTGGGTCGAGGAGAAGCTTGAGAACTTCGCGCCGGGCGAAATCCTGACGCGCGACGAAGACGTGCTCGACACCTGGTTCTCGTCGGCGCTCTGGCCGTTCTCGACGCTCGGCTGGCCCGAACAGACGCCGGAACTGGCGCGTTATTACCCGACCAACGTGCTGGTTACCGGCTTCGACATCATCCCCTTCTGGGTGGTGCGAATGATGCAGATGGGCCTGCATTTCATGAAGGACGACGCCGGCAATCCGGTTGAGCCCTTCAGCACGGTCTATATCCACGCGCTGGTTCGCGACAAGAACGGCCAGAAGATGTCGAAGTCCAAGGGCAACGTCATCGACCCGCTGGAACTGATCGACGAATATGGCGCGGATGCGCTGCGTTTCACGCTGGCCATCATGGCGGCGCAGGGTCGCGACGTGAAGCTCGATCCGGCACGTATCGCCGGTTACCGCAACTTCGGCACCAAGCTTTGGAACGCCACGCGCTTTGCCGAGATGAATGGCGTCAAGCGCGATCCGCACTTCCTGGCTGAAACCGCATCGTTGACCATCAACCGCTGGATCCTGACCGAGCTTGCCAATACGGCGCGCGACGTGACGGCGGCGCTTGAGAATTTCCGCTTCAACGATGCGTCAGGCATTCTCTATCGCTTCGTCTGGAACCAGTTCTGTGACTGGTATCTGGAACTGCTGAAGCCTGTCTTCAGTGGCGAAGACGAAAAGGCGAAGCGGGAATCCCAGGCCTGTGCGGCCTATGTTCTGGAAGAAATCTACAAGCTCCTGCATCCCTTCATGCCCTTCATGACCGAAGAGCTGTGGGCGCACACGGCGGGCGAGGGCGAGGAGCGGGATGATCTGCTGTGCCTCACCGACTGGCCGACGCCGGAGTTTCGCGATGATGCCGCAGCTGCGGAAATCAACTGGCTGATCGATCTCGTTTCCGGCATCCGCTCCGCGCGTGCCGAAATGAACGTGCCGCCGGGCGCCACCGCGTCGCTTGTGGTCGTCGGCGCCAATACCTCCACCGAAGCACGGCTCGACCGCCACGCCGCCGCCATCCGGCGTCTGGCGCGGGCGGATGAAATCCGTGCCGCCGAGGTTGCGCCGAAGGGTTCCGCGCAGATCATCGTCGGCGAGGCTACTGTCTGCCTGCCGCTCGGCAACCTCGTTGATCTCGCGGCTGAGCAGACCCGTCTCGAAAAGGCGATCGGCAAGGTGGATGCGGAAATGGAACGCATCGACAAAAAGCTGTCGAACGAAAAATTCGTGGCCAATGCCGATCCGGAAGTGGTTGCTGCCGAGCGCGAGCGCAAGGCCGAGCTGGAAGTGCAGCTTGCAAGCCTGAGAACGGCGCTCACACGGGTCAGCGAAGCGGGGTAATACCGCTTACGGCTTTGGAGAAACAAAAACGCCCCGTTTGAAACGGGGCGTTTTTTTGCTTTGGCGTAACAAGTCGTCTCGATTGATTGCTGCACTGCAATGGCGAATCATGTGCGCTCGAATGAGCGATTATTTCACGCCATTTTCAGCAAGAAACTGTCCGAACAGTTAAAAAAGCCAACAAAAACGGCCTGATAAGCGCGTTTCCTCGGGAAACCCGTGAGTGTGGTTATTTGGAGACAATTCCTGTCTCAAGTGGGAATTTGTTTCATTTTATGTCGGATTGCTTCAATTGGATTAGAAAAATAACCTAAAATGACTATGCAAGGGGATCGACATCAAATTCTTACGTAAAAAATGGAGAAGTGTCGCAGAACTGTGCCAGTGTGCGGCAGATTGTCATTTGCTGCGAAGCGCTTCACTCTTTTGATGATCACATTGCCTTGATTGGGGAGAGAGATGGCAAAAACTGCAATTTTTCGCGGCGCGGTATGTTTCGCAGTCAGCATCGCGGCGGTAACGCCTTCACTGGCGGGTGGCCTTGAGCGCGGTGGTTACAATATCGACCTGCTGTTCGATCCGTCCGATTATGTTCTCGACAGTTCCGCGACCTTTGTCGCGCCGCAGCGCAAGGTGGAGAATGCGCGTGACAATCCGCTGAAGAGCGGTCCTTTGCCTGCGGCCTGGTCAAGAAGCGCAGATGACTCTGAAAACTTCTGGTCGACCCGCGTCGGCGCCAAGGCGGCAATCGGCGATTTCGGCGACTGCATGTTCGACTATTCGCAGCCATGGGGCGCGCATCTCAATCCCGGCATCTGGCAGGGATCGAGCTACAATATCGAAACCAAGGTCAAGTCGCACAATTACGCCACCACCTGCCGGGTGAAGTTCGATCTTGGCAAGGGTGACTTCTCGATCATCGGCGGCGGCTTCTATCAGGAATTGAGCGGTTATAAATACCGTCAGGTTCTCGGCCCGGCCGTTCTGGGCCTCAATCCGGCCTGGTCCAGCTTCAGCGGCGTCGGCAAACTTGAGATGGAAGGTGACGGCTGGGGCTGGCGCGCCGGCATGGCCTATGAGATTCCCGAGATCGCGTTCCGTGCGAGCCTCGTTTACAACAGCGCCGTCGATCACGACCTGACCGGTTTCGCCGACGTCAGGGCGATCCCGCAGACGCCGCCGTCCATATCTCCCACGCTTGCAAAATACGGCGGCAAGCTCGTGCCGATCTATGGCTCTGTTTCCATGCCAGACAGTATCGAGCTCAAGGTGCAATCCGGTATTGCGCCGGACTGGCTTGCTTTCGGTTCGGTCAAGTGGACGGACTGGAGCCAGATTCAGGTCATTCCTTTCTGCGCGGTCGGCACGTCTCCCTGCGTTCCGAGTGGCGCAGACACGCTGAATACGCTCGACCTGTTTTATCGCGACGGCTGGACGATTTCCGGCGGCGTTGGTCACAAGTTCAACGAACAGTGGAGCGGTGCTGTAAGCCTGACCTGGGATCGCGGTACATCGACCGTCATCGGCACCCAGACCGATACCTGGACGCTGGGTACGCAGATCGTCTACTCCCCGAACAAGAACATCGAGTTCAAGATTGCCGGTGCTCTCGGCCTTCTCACCTCGGGTAGCTCGTCCATCAATGGCGGACCGTGCGGCGCAGGCTTCACCTGCGGCAACGAGGCGGGCTACGACTTCGGTAACGACCTCGTCGCAGCAATCTCGACCGGCGTGAAGGTCAAGTTCTGACACCATCCTTCCGCAGATGCTAAAATAAAGGTCCGGTTTACCAACCGGGCCTTTTTTCATGCGCGACTATGATTCCTGCTCGATAAAATTTTCTAGCCCGAAAGTTTTGTGACGATTTGGCAACACTTTTCTGCAAGCGTGTGGTCGCGTTGGAATGTGAGCATATCTGTCCATTTCCCGCCACAAACAGGGTGCTTGGCTTATGTTTAGGGACGCGGGAATGAAAGAACATGCAGGCTTTTGATGTGGTGGTGCGCAAGGCCAGAAAGTGAAAACGGGTTTGGATTCAGGGTTTAAGCAAGTAATACGGGAATTGGGTCCGGCTTTCTTGTTTGGCGCTGACCGGTGGACGGTGAAATGCCGTTATATTGCCGGAAATTATGCCTATATCTGTCTCACTGGAAAATGAGGGCAATTGCCGCAGATGACCACCGGTGGTGCGCTGGAAAGTGCTGCCGGAAAGACGCAGTGTGTTCGAAAAATCGCGACCCGGCGGGTTCGGCTTTGCAGTATTCCGCAAGTATTGGCTATATGCCGGGAAGAGTGAGAGAAGTTCGCTGAAATGCTGAAATGTGAAGCCAACGTTTTAAAGCCGCTCCTCATGGGCATGTTGCTTGCGTCGCTCGCAATGCCTGCTGCGGCTTTTGACATCAATGCGGGCGTGACCAAGGAATCCGGCCCCTTCGACCTGTTCAAGTTCGGCTTCAAAGCCTACAAGAACGGTAACAAGGGTGAAGCCGTCGAGGCCTATCGCTACGCGGCTGAAAAGGGCCATACCGGCTCGCGCTGGGCGCTGGCCAATATGTACGCCTATGGCGACGGCGTCGCCAAGAACGACTTCGAAGCTTTCAAGATCTACAGCGAAATTGCCAATCAGGGCGTCGAGCCGGGTTCGGAAGATACCGGCTTCTTCGTTAATGCGCTGCTTTCTCTCGCCGATTATTACCGTCACGGCATTCCCGGCAGCCCTGTCAAAATGGACCTTTCGCAGGCCCGCCAGCTTTATTTCCAGGTGGCCTCCACCTTTGGTGTTGCTGAAGCGCAGTTCCGTCTGGCGGAGATGATTCTCGCCGGCGAGGGCGGCCGCGCTGATGTGCAGCAGGCCAAGAAGTGGCTCAACCAGGCCCGCAAGCACGGCCATGCCGGCGCCATGTCGATCTTCGGCAACCTGATCTTCCAGGAAGGCCAGACGACGCAGGGGCTGGCCTTCATGACGGCCGCGCTCGACAAATGCACGGCGGCGGACTGCACCTGGATACAGAACCTGCAGGAGCAGGCTTTTTCGCTCGCCGGCGAGAATGATCGCCGCGCGGCAATCGCCATGGCGCAGAACATGCAGTTCAACGATCCGGATTGAGAATGGCGATCAGGGCGGCTTCTTCCGCCTGAAGAGGGCCGGTCGTCAGCCGGCAGGACTGAACGCAAAATAACCGCAGACCGGCACATGGTCGGACGGTTTTTCCCAAGCCCGCACATGTTTTTCGATGTTGACGGATTGCAGCCTGTCGGCAGCTTCGGCCGATAACATCAGATGATCGATGCGGATGCCGTTGTTTTTCGGCCATGCGCCGGCCTGATAATCCCAGAAGGAATAAAGTCCTGCTTCATCCGTCGTAGCCCGCGCGGCATCGGTGAAGCCCAGATTCTCCAGCTTGCGGAAGGCTGCGCGGGTCTTTGGCAGGAACAATGCGTCGCCTTCCCACACGCGTGGGTCGTGGCAATCGAAGGGCTCGGGAATGACGTTGTAGTCGCCGGCCAGAATGAGCGGTTCCTCGAGCGCGAGGCGATCTTCGGCAAAACGCCGCAGCCGCTCCATCCAGGCAAGCTTGTAGGGATATTTGACCGGATCGTCAGGCGGATTGCCGTTCGGCAGATAGAGCGAGCAGACGCGGATCGCGCCGCGTTCGACGGAAAACACGCCTTCGATGAAACGCGCCTGTTCATCGGTATCGTCGCCCGGCAGGCCGCGATTGACCTCGTCGGGCTTTACCTTCGAGAGCAGCGCGACGCCATTGAAGCCCTTCTGGCCGTGAGTCTCGACGTGATAGCCGAGCGCTTCCAGCTCAAGCCGGGGAAAACCCTCATCGACCGATTTGATTTCCTGAAGGCAGACGATGTCAGGCGATGAATCCTTCAGCCACTGGCAGAGGTTTTCGATACGCGCCTTGACGCCATTGATGTTCCAGGTGGCAATCTTCATCGGAGTTTCCCTTTTGTGAGGGTACTTTTACCCGATGCAAAATCGATTGCCACCGTTTTTGGAAAATGGCCGTGCGGATGTGGTGGAAAGACGCCGGGCGGGCGGGATCGCTGCGTTTTTTCCTCCCTCATTGCTGTGCTTGTCACAGGAATCCAGCCAGCCCAAGTCCTTGGGCTGAAAGGAGTCCCCGCCGCGCAGACGCGCGTCGACTGGATTCCTGTGACAGGCACAGGAATGAGGGGAGGAGAGAGGCGAGTTACTTCAAAGCTTGGTGGCTGGCATGCGGATTGCGCGCCGGTATTTCCAACTCAAATCGAGAAGCTTGTGCCACAGCCGCAGCTTGCCACGGCATTGGGGTTCTTGATCTGGAAGGATTGGCCGAGCAGATTATCCACAAAGTCGATTTCGGAGCCGGCCATATAGACAACCGAGAGGCTGTCGATCAGCACCTTGGCGTCGCCGCGCGCAATCACGATGTCGTCATCGGCTTTGTCTTCGGCCAGATCGAACTTGTAGGAGAAGCCCGAGCAGCCGCCGCCTTCCACCGAAACGCGCAGCGCCTGTTTGCCGGCGTCGGCCGCGACGATCTGGGCGATTCGCTTCGCCGCTGCTTCCGAAAGGGTAATGTCGCTGTTTTCCATGTCGTTTCTCCTGCCGGGGTCAAAAACCGGAGAGCAATAATCTCGTTGTCACCATTATAAACCGGTCAAATTACCGGTCTATAGCCTGTGTGAAGGCGGTCAGCGCGGCGATGATGCTTTGCGCTGACCTCTGCGATAGGTATGAAGGGTGAATGAAAAGGTCAATGGCCGAGACCAAAGGAAGTGCCGGCCAGAGAAGACAACAGGTGGATGCATGATCATAGACCAGCGCGCATTGGGTTTCGGAAGCGGCGAGAGGGCGGTTTTCGCCTCTGATCCATGGACCACGCGCGGACGTCTTTTTCCGGAAGAGGGAAGCCTGACGCGTTCCGAATTCCAGCGCGACCGTGACCGCATCGTCCACACGACAGCTTTTCGCCGCCTGAAGCACAAGACGCAGGTCTTCATCAGCCCTGACGGCGACCATTATCGCACGCGTCTCACCCACACCATCGAAGTCGCGCAGATTGCGCGAGCGCTTGCCCGCGCGCTGAAGCTGGACGAGGATCTGGCTGAGGGCGTGGCGCTGGTGCATGATTTCGGCCACACGCCTTTCGGTCATACCGGCGAAGACGCGCTGGATGCCGTGCTGTTGCCCTATGGTGGTTTCGACCACAATGCGCAATCGCTGCGCATCGTCACCAAGCTGGAGCGCCGCTACGCCGAATATGACGGTATCAACCTCACATGGGAAACGCTCGAGGGTCTCGTCAAGCACAACGGCCCGCTGGTCAATGCCAAGGGCGAGGGGATCAAGGGACCGGTTCCGCTGCCCATCCTCGAATATTGCGAGCTGCAGGATCTGGAAATCGGCAGCTATGCCAGCCTCGAGGCGCAGGTCGCGGCGATTGCCGATGATATCGCCTATAATACCCACGACATCGATGACGGCCTGCGCGCCGGTTATCTCACCTTCGAGATGCTGGAGGAGGTGCCTTTCCTCAGTGGACTGATGGCGCAGGTGCGGGCGAAATATCCCGTGCTCGACAAGGAGCGTTTCGCGAATGAGATCATGCGCCGGCAGATCACCCACATGGTCGAGGATGTGATCGGTGTGGCGCAGCAGAATCTTGCCCGCCTGAAACCGCGAAGCGCCGCCGATATCCGCGCTGCCGATTTCACCGTCGCGACCTTCTCGCCTGAAATGGCCGAAACCGACCGGCAGATCAAGAAGCTGCTGTTTGGCCATATCTACCGGCATCCGGAAATCATGCGCATCCGCGCCGGTGCGACACAGATCGTTACCGATCTTTTCCACCGTTATATGGAAACGCCGGCGGAAATGCAGAGCCACTACTGGGTGGACAGCATTTCCGGCATGAGCGTGGCCGCAAAAGCCCGGCATGTGGGCGACTATCTGGCCGGCATGACCGACAGTTATGCACTGCGCGCCCACCAGCGTCTGTTTGACCACACCCCCGATTTGCGATAGGGCAGCGGGCAATCGCGGAGCCGACCCGGTTATGATGGCCGGACATAAACAGAAGCCCTTCGCGCAGGTTGGAACGATGAACATTTTTGCTGATTTCGATACCAGGATCAAAAACGCGCTCGAGACCCTCGATCTCGTGAAAGAGAACCGCGAAAAGGTCGATTTCAGTCGAGTTACGGTCGAATCCCCGCGTGATCTGAGCCACGGCGATGTAGCAACCAATGCCGCCATGGTGCTGGCGAAGCCGCTCGGCACCAATCCACGCGCGCTTGCCGAACTCATCGTGCCCGCACTTCAGGCGGATGGCGATGTCGACAGCGTCAATGTCGCCGGTCCGGGCTTCATCAATCTCAAGGTTTCGGTCGGTTACTGGCAGCGTCTTCTGGCCGATATGATCAGTCAGGGCATCGATTTCGGCCGCTCCACCGTCGGTGCTGGCCAGAAGATCAACGTCGAATATGTCTCCGCCAACCCGACCGGCCCGATGCATGTCGGCCATTGCCGTGGCGCCGTTGTCGGCGACACGCTGGCGAACCTGCTCGCTTTTGCGGGTTACGGCGTTACCAAGGAATATTACATCAACGATGCCGGCTCGCAGATCGATGTGCTGGCCCGTTCGGTGTTCCTGCGTTACCGCGAGGCGCTTGGTGAAGATATCGGCACCATTCCGTCCGGTCTCTACCCCGGTGACTATCTCGTTCCCGTCGGCCAGGCGCTGGCGGATGAATATGGCATCAAGCTGCGCGCCATGCCCGAGGAAAAATGGCTGCCGATCGTAAAGGACAAGGCGATCGACGCGATGATGGTGATGATCCGTGAGGATCTTGCGCTGCTCAACGTCAGGCACGACGTGTTCTTCTCGGAGCGCACGCTGCATGAGGGCAATGGCGGTCCGATTCTCTCGGCCATCAACGACCTCACCTTCAAGGGCCATGTCTACAAGGGCACGCTGCCGCCGCCGAAGGGCGAATTGCCTGAGGACTGGGAAGACCGCGAACAGACGCTGTTCCGCTCCACGGAAGTGGGCGACGATATGGACCGCGCGCTGATGAAGTCGGACGGTTCCTACACCTATTTCGCCGCCGACGTTGCCTATTTCAAGAACAAGTTCGATCGCGGTTTCTCCGAGATGATCTATGTGCTCGGTGCTGACCATGGCGGTTACGTCAAGCGTCTTGAAGCCGTTGCGCGCGCCGTCTCCGAGGGCAAGTCGAAGCTGACGGTTCTTCTGTGCCAGCTCGTCAAGCTGTTCCGTGACGGCGAGCCGGTGAAGATGTCGAAACGCTCCGGCGACTTCGTCACGCTGCGCGATGTTGTCGACGAAGTGGGTCGCGATCCCGTGCGATTCATGATGCTTTATCGGAAGAATTCCGAGCCGCTGGACTTCGATTTCGCGAAAGTGACCGAACAATCGAAGGATAATCCGGTTTTTTACGTGCAATATGCGCACGCCCGCTCAATGTCGATCTTCCGGCAGGCGCAGGAAGCGTTTCCGGGGCTTGCTCCCTCTGCGGAAGAGATGGCGGCATCTGTCACTTTGATCAGTGATATCAATGAGTTGCAGCTGGTTGCAAAGCTCGCCGAATATCCGCGCCTGATCGAATCCGCAGCCCTTTCGCATGAGCCACACCGGCTTGCTTTTTACCTCTATGATCTCGCCAGTTCCTTCCATGGACACTGGAACAAGGGTAAAGACCAGCCGGAATTACGTTTTATTAACGATAAAAACCGAGAATTGAGCATTGCCAGACTTGGGCTGGTGAATGCTGTCGCAAATGTTTTGAGGTCCGGCCTTACGCTTTTAGGAGCGGACGCACCTGCTGAAATGCGATAACATATCACCATTATTTGCTCACAATACGCTGGCAAGAGCTGCAATGCGTAGATGGTGGAACACGTAATGGTCGAAAAAAATGTCGCGTATAACCGGGACACCCGGTCCGAAGGCTTCGCTGACAACGATCCTCTGGCAGAGCTGGCACGTATCGTCGGCTTCGAAGATCGTCCTTCGCATGCGGGTTCCGAAGCTGCGCCACGCGCTGCCTCACCGGCAACCCGCCGCGAACCCGAATTCAACCTCGAAGACGAGCTGCTTCGGGAGTTCGAGGTTTACGATGCGCCGCACGCCGATCCGGTCGTTCTTGATCCGGCAAACGATGTCCGTGCGGGCATCCATCCCAACGATTTCATGCAGCGTGTCGAATCCGTTTTCGCCCGCCGCGAGCCGGAGCTTGCGCCGGTGGCCGAACCCGTGGCCGCGTCTGCGCCAGAGGTGAGGGAAGAGCCGCTTCCGGAAATCGATCAGGCCTATATTCACAACTACGTCGAAACGACCACCCAGGATATTCGCGCGGATTTCCGTGATGATGCCGGCGCGGTGGCCGAAGTTTTCGATGTGCATTCGCGCCAGTCGCGTCCCGCCGAGCCGATGGTTTATCAGCCGGCCGCCCAGCAAGTGGCATGGGAAGAGCCGCAGGCCGCTGAGCCCGTGCAACCCGAATGGCACGCCATGCCGGAGCTCCCGGCCGATGTTTCGAGCAATGTTCAGACCTATGCGCCGGAGCCGCAGGCTTTCGATCTCGCCGATGAGGTGGAAATAGCTGTCGCCGAGGAAGCGCCCGCACCGATTTCCGTGCGTCCGCCGTCGCATGGCGGCCGGTCTTCGCTGGAATTCTCCAGCCTGCGGCTGCCGCTTGCCAATTTCGGCGCGCGCCGGGATGTTTCGGCTGTCGATCCGAAGCGGGTTGAGCCGCGCTCCGAGCAGCAGCCTGCCGCGGCCCGTATCGAGCCGCAGGTCGAAGCCGCTCCCGCGCCTGCCGTCGTTCAGGCGGAAGAGACCGCTCCGTCCTTTACGCCTTCGGTCGCCGAGACCTTCATACCTGCCGCAGAGCCTCTGGCGTTTGAGGTTGCCGAGAAGCCGGCATCGAAACATCTCTCGCCGATGGACGAGCTGATTTACGACGTCGCGAAATATTCCATTCCCGGTCGCGGCGAAACACCGCTCGTGCAGGACGTTCCCGCTGCGCAGGCTGCGGAGGTGGAGCTGCCCGTGGTCGCCGCCGCGCCGGTGAAGGCAGCGCCGATTGTCGCTGCTGCGCCCGCAGCGCCCGCTGAAGAACTGGATTTCACGGATTTCGCCGGCTTTAACGATGATGATTTCGAGCTCGCGCTCGACGATCTCGATCTTGATCTGGATTTGTCTGAAATCGCCGAGGCGGAGGTTGCACCTGCGCCCGCGCCGCAACCCGTTCGCCAGCAGCCGGCCGCTCCGGTTACCGTTGCTGCCGTCGCGCCGCAGCCCGTGAGAGAACAGCCCGCGCCGCAGCCGCGCCCGGCTCCCGTTGCCGCACCGGTCGCTGCTGCTGTGGTTCAGCCGCGTCCCGCTGCTGCAGCACCGCAGCCGGCCGCACCGCAGACGCTGGAAAGCCTGCCTTTCGATCCTTCGCAGATCGGCGAGACGGAAGAACATCCGGAAACCATCGTCGAAATGGATGTGCCGGAACTGCCGGTCGGGGTTTTTGAACCCAAGCCGGCCGCGCGCCGTCACGAGGAAGATCTCGATATCGATACCGAGCTAGCGACGCTGTTTGCGCCTGCTGTCGCCGGCGGTCTCGACCGTCACAAACATGCGGAAAATCGCGGCGCCGCCCAGGCGCGTCCTGTTCAGGCTCCGGAAGAGGCCGATGAATTTGAACGGGCGCTGGAAGAGGATTTCCGTCGTTCCATGCAGGAGGCTGCGGCTTCCCGTGGCAACGCGTCCCGCGACGCCGAGAATACCTATGTGGAGCATCCGGCGGCTTATCGTGACGAGGATGAACGCGGCGGTCGCCGCTGGATCATGCCGGTTGCAGCCGCAATCGGTCTGGTGCTGATCGGTGGCGGCGTTTACGCGCTGGTTTCCGGCGGCTCGTCCAGCACGGGCTCCAATGGCGCACCTGTCATCATCTCCGCCGACAACGACCCGATGAAGGTCGTGCCGGAAAATCCGGGCGGTCGCGTCGTGCCAAATCAGGACAAGGCGGTTTATGACCGCGTGGCTGGCGGCAGCGCTGCCGATCCGAAGCAGCCGGCGCTGATTTCCAGCAACGAGCAGCCGGTGGATGTGGTTCAGCGCACGCTGATCCCCGAACAATTGCCGCTTGAAGGCGAAAACGACGCGGATATGGAAGCCGCCGGCACGCCGGTTGGCGAGACCGAGGATCCGCGTCTGCTTTCGCCGGAAGAAAAGGCCGCACAGAACGAAGGTTCGGCTGCAACCGGCGTTTCGCCGCGCAAGGTCCGCACCATGATCGTCAAGCCTGATGGCACGCTGGTTGCCCAGGAGGTCGAGGTACCTGCAGCCCAGCCGCCGAAGGCCGACAAGGTCGAGGAGCTTGCAGCGCCGCAGACCGCGAAGCCCGGTGAGGGCGCTCCCGCCGTCATCGCCGCATCGCGGGTTCCGGTCGCGCCGGAGCAGGCTCAGCCGCAGGCCAACACACCTGCCGCCGCCGCCAAGCCGGCAGCGCAGTCGGCAGCACCGCTTCCAGCGGCACGTCCGTCCTCGCAGCCTGCCAATGTAGTGGCAACGGTGACCAACCAGGGCAATGTGCGCCCCGCGACCGCTCCGGCACAGCCGCAGGCCGCGCAGCAGCAGACGGCAGCCGCGACCCCGGCAGCGACCAGCACGCCTTCTGCCGGTGGCTACTACATCCAGATCGCCTCGCTGCCGAGCCAGGCGGAAGCCCAGAAGTCCTACCAGAACATGTCGGCCAAGTTCGGCTCGGTCATCGGTGGACGTGGCGTCGACATCAAGGCCGCCGAAATCGCCGGCAAGGGCACGTTCTACCGCGTCCGCATCCCGGCGGGTGACAAGAACGAAGCCGTGGCGCTGTGCGAAAAGTTCCGCTCAGCCGGCGGCAGCTGCCTGGTAGCGCGCTGATAGAGGCTGATCCGGCGTAGAAAGATTGGGGCTGCCGCATGAGGCAGCCCTTAGAGTATTTGGACCTTCCATCACACTCTGCATCATCCTCGGGCTTGTCCCGAGGATCCACAACCCGGAGCGATGGATCCTCGGATCAAGCCCGAGGATGACGGCGGAGAGGTTATCGGACGATTTTCGCAGTCCCGATGGCGCAGTCTCCTTACCCTTACCCCTATCTTCCCTGAGAGCGTGACATCATGACCGATTGCAAAGCTATGATCCTCGGATGCAGCGGGCTTTCGCTGACCGCCGACGAGATTGCCCTTTACCGCGATGAACAGCCCTGGGGCTTCATCCTGTTCGGGCGCAATATCGGCGAGCCGCAGCAGATCACCGATCTCGTCGCCGCCATGCGCGACGCCGTCGGGCGGCCAGACGCGCCGGTTCTGATCGATCAGGAGGGTGGGCGTGTTCAGCGCATCAAGCCGCCGATCCTGCAGGCCTATCCGAATGCCCGCATTCTCGGTGAAATCTATGAGCGCGACCGGGGGGCGGGTCTGCGTGCCGCCTGGCTGATGTCGCGCCTGCATGCCTTCGACCTCATGAAATTCGGTATCAATGTCGATTGCCTGCCGGTGCTTGACGTGCCGGTGGAAGGCGCCAGCAACGTCATCGGCAACCGCGCCTATGGCTACACGCCGACCATGGTGGCCGAGATGGGGCAGGCGGCCGCCGATGGCCTGAAGGCGGGCGGCATGCTGCCTGTCATGAAACATATGCCGGGTCACGGTCGCGGCATGGTGGATTCGCATCATGAACTGCCTGTCGTCGATGTACCGCTCGATGAGCTGGATGCCCATGATTTTGTGCCGTTCCGGGCGCTGAACCACGAATTGATGGCGATGAGCGCGCATCTGGTATTCAATGCCGTCGACCGCGAACGGCCTGCTACGACCTCGCCGAAGGTCATCGAGGAGATCATTCGCGGTCGTATCGGCTTTGATGGCCTGCTGATGTCCGACGACAGTTCCATGAACGCGTTGAAGGGTACGCTGGGCGAGCGGGCTGCGAATATTGTTGCGGGTGGCTGCGATATAGTCTTGCATTGCAACGGCGTGATGGGTGAAATGCTTGAAGTCGTGAAGGAGGTTCCCGTTCTTTCCGGCCGCTCGCTGGAGCGGGTGCGGGCAGTTGAAGCGGGTTTCCCGACTGCGGACCCGTCCGACGAAGCGGAACTGAGAGCCGAATTCAACGCCATGTGGGCCGTTTCCTGACGATCTTGGGGGCGGCCGCTCACTCGGGATCAAGGCCGGACGCCCGGCGGATGGAACAATGGCCGCAGACAAGTCTCGCAATTCAACGCCGATGGACAAGCTCTGGCAGGATGTGACGCCGGAGCGGTTGACGGGTGAGGCCGGGCTGGTCATCGATGTCGCGGGTTTTGAAGGCCCGCTCGATCTTCTCCTGCATCTTGCCCGCACGCAGAAGGTCGATCTGTCGCGCATTTCGGTGCTGGCGCTCGCCGAACAATATCTGCAATTCGTGGAAAGTGCGCGCCGCGTGCGCATCGAGCTGGCGGCCGATTATCTCGTGATGGCGGCGTGGCTCGCCTTCCTCAAATCCAAGCTCCTCATTCCGCAGCAATCCAAAGATGAAGGCCCCTCGGGCGAGGAAATGGCCGCGACGCTGGCCTTCCGGCTGAAACGCCTGGAGGCGATGCGCGAGGCGGCGGAACGCCTCGTCAACCGCGCCCAGCTCGGCCGCGATGTTTTTGCCCGTGGCGCGCCGGAGCATATTCCGCATATCAACCGCTCGGCCTATGAGGCCAATCTTTACGATCTGCTCAGCGCCTATGCCAATCTGCGGCAGCGTCAGGCGATTACCCAGGTCACGATTGAAAAACGGCAGGTCTGGTCGCTTGTCGAGGCGCGCGAGCTTCTGACCCACCTCCTTGGCGATGTCGGGGAATGGACCGTGCTCGATCAATATCTGCTGCAATATGTGCCCGATCCGGCCATGCGCGTGACGGCGATTGCCAGCGCCTTTGCCGCTTCGCTGGAGCTGGTGCGCGAGGGCTCGCTGCAAATCCGGCAGGACGGTGCTTTCCAGCCCATCTATATGCGCCGCGGCGCAAGGGACGACCGTGCCGTGAATGCCGAAAGGACTGATAATGATGAATGACGATGAGACCGCCGAGGCCACCATCGCGGCAGATGGGGCCGAGCCCGAACAGACGGTATTTTCCGAACGGCAGCTGAAGGAGGCCGCGCGGATCGCCGAGGCTTTGGTCTTCGCCTCGTCCGAGCCGGTTTCCGTCGGTTTCATCGCCGAGCGCCTGCCGCGCGGCATGGATGTCGTCGCCATTCTGCAGCGTCTCAAGGTTCTCTATGCGGAGCGGGGCGTCAATCTCGTGCAGGTGGGCGGGCAATGGGCTTTTCGCACCGCCGGTGATCTTTCTTTCGTCATCCGCGCCGAGGAGAAGGAGCCGAAGAAGCTGTCGCGCGCGGCGCTGGAAGTTCTGGCGATTATCGCATATCATCAACCGGTGACACGCGCCGAAATTGAGGAAATCCGCGGTGTTCAGACCTCGCGCGGCACGCTTGATGTGCTGATGGAGGCGGGCTGGGTCAGGTTCCGTGGCCGCAGGCGTACACCCGGCCGGCCCGTGACGATCGGCACCACGGTGGAGTTTCTCGACCATTTCGGCCTTGAGGAACTGCGCGATCTGCCGGGCCTTGAGGAATTGAAGGGCGCAGGGCTGCTTTCCGGCCGCATTCCCTCCAATTTCGGCGTGCCTCTGCCGATGATGAGCGACGAATTGCGTGAGGACGAAGACCCGATCACGCAGCTTGATCTTGAGGAACTGGGCCTGCTTGCGCCTGGCGGCGGCGATGGCGACGATTGATATCGCCATCCTGTTGGCGCGGCCACGAAAACTTTATGCGCACTCGCTGTTGAAGCGACGATTTGTCGTTTGAAAAAGCCTTTCAAACGTCTTACATCGTCTGAAAGCGAAATTCAGGAGTTTCAGTTATGGGTTCTTTTAGTGTGTGGCATTGGCTCATCGTGCTGGTGATCGTTCTCGTCCTCTTCGGACGCGGCAAGATTCCGGAATTGATGGGTGATGTTGCAAAGGGCATCAAGAGCTTCAAGAAGGGCATGGCTGACGAAGACCAGACGCCGCCGCCGGCCGATGCCAACACGAAGACCGTCGACCACAAGGCTGACGAGATCAAGTAAGCGGCCTTGCCGCTTGGTGTGAGACTGACGGGCGTTAGGGTCTCGGGAGCATTTTGATGTTTGATATCGGCTGGAGCGAGCTTCTGGTGATTGCGGTCGTTTTGATCGTGGTCGTCGGACCGAAAGACTTGCCGCCCATGATCCGCGCCTTCGGCAAAACGATGGCCGGCCTTCGCAAGATGGCGGGGGACTTCCGCACGCAGTTCGATGAGGCGCTCAAAGAGGCCGACATGGACGATGTGCGCCAGACGATCTCCGATGTCCGCAATCTCAACCCCACCAACTCGCTGCGCGATGCGATGAACCCGCTTCGACAGCTCGGCAACGAGATCAAGTCCGATCTTCAGAAGGCGACGGCTGCGCCGGATGGCCTTTCGTCCACGCCGGCGCCGGCGACAAGCGAGCCGGTCGCGCCGCTGGTCAGCGTGCCTGAGCCTGAAATGAAGCTGCCGGATGCGCCGCCTGTTGTAGCCGCACCCGCTGCGCCGGTTGCCGCGGCCCTCGCTGCGGAGGAGAAGCCGAAGCGCGCGCGGGCGAAATCTATTGCTACTGTTGAGGCCGAAGCGGTTGCCGCCAAGCCGAAACGTGCAGCCCGGAGCAAGGTTGCCGCAGCGCCCGAAACCGCCGTCACCGCGAAAACCAGTGAGCCCGCCGCCTCGAAGCCCGCCGTGAAGACCGTCGCCAAAAAGGCGGCCGTCCGGAAGTCTTCCGCAGACAAGGCGGCGGTGGCCGATGCCAAGCCGGCGAAGACGGCAAAAACCAAGGCTGCAAAGCCCACAAAGGATGAAGTATGAGCGGGGATATCGAGGATAAGCCGCAGCCGCTTATTGAGCATCTCATGGAGTTGCGCACGCGGCTGATCTGGGCGCTCGGCGCGTTCTTCATTGCCTTCATCGGCTGCTTCGCCGTTGCCAAACATCTCTTCAACCTGCTTGTCATTCCCTATAAATGGGCAGTGCTCTGGGCGGGGCTGGATGTGACGAAATCGTCACTGATCTATACTGCGCCGCAGGAATTCTTCTTCACGCAGATCAAGGTTGCGATGTTCGGCGCCATGGTGATCTCCTTCCCGGTGATCGCCTCGCAGCTTTACAAATTCGTGGCGCCCGGTCTCTACAAGAACGAGCGCGCCGCCTTCCTGCCATTCCTCATCGCTTCCCCGATCCTGTTCCTTATCGGTGCGGCGCTCGTCTATTTCTTCTTCACGCCTATGGTCATGTGGTTCTTCCTCGCCATGCAGCAATTGCCGGAAGATGGCGAAGTCGCGATTTCACTGATGCCGAAGGTGTCGGAATATCTGAGCCTCATCATGACGCTGGTGCTGTCCTTCGGTCTGGTGTTCCAGCTGCCCGTCGTCACCACGCTTCTGGCGCGCGTCGGTCTTCTGACCAGCGACTGGCTCAGGGAAAAGCGCAAGTTCGCCATCGTCATGGCCTTTGTGGTTGCCGCCGTGCTGACGCCGCCCGATCCCATGTCCCAGATCGGTCTTGCACTGCCTGCGATCATTCTCTACGAGATTTCCATCTACATGGCTCGACTCGTGGAGAGGAAGCGCGCTGCGGAATCCGCAAGCACGGAGCTGGAGGAGACCTGATTTTCCTGAAGGTCTCGCCGCTCTGAAAATCTCCTCGCGCCGGGTTCATGCCCGGCGTTTTGCTGTAAAACACGGGCAATGCAACAACGGTCTGGAACGACGATGCACGACATTAAATGGATACGCGAAAACCCCGAAGCCTTTGATGCGGCGCTTGCGCGCCGCGGCGCGGAGCCTGCCGCCAGCGGCCTGATCGCGCTCGATGAAAAGCGCCGTTCCGTCATCCAGTCCCTGCAGGACATGCAGTCGCGCCGCAATGCCGCCTCCAAGGAGATCGGCGCCGCCATGGCGCAGAAGAACATGGAGCTTGCTGACAAGCTCAAGGCCGAAGTCGCCGACCTCAAGGACAACATGCCGCGCGCCGAGGAGGAGGACCGTCAGGTCACCGCCGAGCTGAACGACGCGCTGTCGCGCCTGCCCAACATGCCTTTCGACGATGTGCCCGACGGCAAGGACGAGCATGACAATGTGGTCGCCCGTGTGGTCGGCCAGAAGCCCGGCTGGAACCATGAGGCAAAGGAGCACTTCGAGATTGGCGAAGCGCTCGGCTATATGGATTTCGAGCGTGCCGCCAAGCTTTCCGGCGCACGTTTCACCGTGCTGACCAGCCAGTTGGCGCGTCTGGAGCGAGCGCTCGGCCAGTTCATGATCGACCTGCACACCAGCGAACATGGCTATACCGAAGTCTCCTCGCCGCTGATGGTGCGCGACGAGGCGATGTTCGGCACCGGGCAATTGCCTAAATTCTCCGAGGACCTGTTCAAGACCACGGATGGCCGCTGGCTGATCCCGACGGCGGAGGTGACGCTGACCAACCTCGTGTCCGGCGAAATTCTCGATCAGGAGAAGCTGCCGCTGCGCTTCACCGCGCTGACGCCGTCCTTCCGTTCGGAAGCGGGCTCGGCCGGTCGCGACACGCGCGGCATGCTGCGCCAGCACCAGTTCTGGAAATGTGAGCTCGTCTCCATCACCGATGCGGAAAGCGCCGTTGCCGAGCATGAGCGCATGACGGCCTGCGCCGAGGAAGTGCTGAAGCGTCTTGGCCTGCATTTCCGCACCATGACGCTCTGCACGGGCGATATGGGCTTCAGCGCCCGCAAGACCTACGATCTGGAAGTGTGGCTGCCCGGCCAGAATACCTATCGCGAAATTTCGTCCTGCTCGGTCTGCGGCGATTTCCAGGCGCGGCGCATGAATGCGCGTTATCGCGGCAAGGACGACAAGGCGACGAAGTTCGTTCATACGCTGAACGGTTCCGGCACCGCCGTCGGCCGCTGCCTGATCGCCGTTCTCGAAAATTATCTGAACGACGATGGTTCCGTCACAATTCCGGACGTGCTGCTGCCCTATATGGGCGGGCTGACGCGGATCGAGAAGGCGGCCTGATTGGCCGTCTGTTAAGCGGCCGTCCTACCGGCCTTGCGCCGGTATCCAGCCAGCCCAAGTCATTGGGCTGAAGAGACTCTTCCCGCCGCGCGGATGCGCGTCGACTGGATTCCGGCTCAAGACCGGAATGACGGTTGTGGGGATGCTTCTGTGAGAGAAATCATTGTGTCCTCATAGCGGGATACAGCAGCGGAGGAAAACATGCGGATTTTGCTGACGAATGACGACGGTATTCACGCCGAAGGTCTGGCCGTGCTGGAGCGTATCGCCCGCACGCTGTCCGACGATGTCTGGATCGTTGCGCCGGAGACCGACCAGAGCGGGCTTGCCCATTCGCTGACGCTTTCCGAACCCCTGCGTCTGCGCAAGGTTTCCGACAAACATTTCGCGCTGCGCGGCACGCCCACCGATTGCGTCATCATGGGCATTCGCGAGGTTCTGCCGGAAAAACCCGATCTCGTCCTCTCAGGCGTCAATGCCGGCGCCAACATGGCCGATGATGTCACCTATTCCGGCACCATTGCCGGCGCCATCGAAGGCACGCTGCAGGGCGTGCGCTCCTTTGCGCTGAGCCAGGCGTTCACCTACGCCGAAGGCCGCGTTGTGCCGTGGGAAGTCGCTGAAACCTATGCGCCCGATCTCATTAGCAAGCTCATTGATGTCGATCTGCCTGACGGCACCTTCCTCAACCTCAATTTCCCCAATTGTGCGCCAAAGGATGTGCAGGGCGTGTCCGTCACCGGGCAGGGCAAGCTCGATTTCGGCCTGACGGTGGAGGAGCGGCAGGATGGTCGCGGTCTTCCTTATTATTGGCTGCGCTTCGGCGAGCGCCTCGGCACCTTCCGCGAGGGTACGGATATTCACGCCTTGAAGCACGGCAAGATTTCGGTCACACCGCTTAAGCTTGACCTGACGGACTACACGGTGAAGGATCGGGTTGCGCAAGCACTTGGATTCGGAGTCGCCGATTGAAATCCGCAATGGTCGAAAAGGAAGGTTTTGCCGCTCTCGTTCTCCGCTTAAGGGGCGAGGGGATTTCCGATCTTGACCTTTTGACGGCGGTCGAGCAGACGCCGCGTTCCAAATTCGTGCCGCCGCAATTTGCCGCCGACGCCTATTCCAGCCGCACCATCCCGATCGACTGCGGCGCCTTCATGGAAGGCGCTGACATGGCGGTGAAGATCCTTGCCCGCCTGCAGCTGAAACCCGGCCAGCGCGTGCTGGAAATCGGCACGGGCAGCGGTTTCATGACCGCGATCATTGCGCGCCGGGTGGAGCGCGTCTTTTCGCTGGAGCGCTACAAGACGCTGGTGCAGCAGGCGCAGAACTGTCTCGACGATCTCTCCATCCGCAATGTCGTCATCCGTCAGGCGGATGGCAGCAATGGTCTGGTGGGCGAGGGAACCTTCGATCGTATCGTCTCCACCGCCGCCTTTACCACCATGCCCCGCTTCTTTGCCGAGCAGATCGTTTCGGGCGGCATGATGATCGCGCCGATCATTCTTGAAGGCGACCGTTGCGTGATGACGCGTTTCTCCAAGACCGGTAGCCGCTTCGAGAAGGAAGAGCTGTTCGAGGCGCCTTATCTGCCGCTCAGCACCCATATTGCGCGTCATTTGTGACAAATTGAAAATTTTGGAGACATTCTATTTTTGTCTCCTAATGTTCTGAATTTTCGCAACTATCTGATTTTTAATATCATTATTGTCTCAACATGACGCATCTGGTTTCCGTCATGGTTATCGAAGTGTCAAAAAAGCACTGAGCGGCTTAACGTTTTAACGGCGTGGTAACACTAACGCGCTTTAATCATAAACATCGACGCATGGTTTTCCCCACCTCGGGAAATGGGCCTTGCAAGAAGTGAAATTTGTGCCGGATCGCATCTAGATGCGGCGGGTTGGCGTCAGTGTAGATCGAGTCATGCGTATGAGACATTCGTCTAAAATCGGAAAATCAGTCGCAAAAATGTTCGCAGCGGCATTGCTGGCAAGCGTCGCAACGGGCTGTAGCTCGGATGCAACGCGGTTCAGCGGCCTCTTTTCCAGTGGACCGGATCGGATGACAACGGCGTCAATTCCTGCCCGTCAGGGCGGCGGTGCTTACGGGCAGGTCCCGGTCCCGCAGGGCGACATGAATGGCGGTTACGCCTCTGCCGCGCCGCAGGGTGGTTACGCCAACCAGAACATGGCCGGCAACTCCTATCCGCAGTCCGGTGGTTATGGCGGCGTTCAGCCTTCCACGGCCCGCGCGTCGGCCTCGCCGGTGCAGCGTTCCGAGCTTTCGGCCCCAACCGCCGTGGCAAGCCGCGATCCGTCGACCCGCAACGAAGCCATGGCCCAGCCTTTCCCGTCCGCTCAGCCCAAGGCCGCGCCGTCTCTTGCAGCGCCCGCCCAGCAGGCTGCCGCCCCCGTCGCCGACAACCTGACCACCGCGACCGTACGTTCCGACAAGAATGGCTGGCACACCGATGGCGCTTCCTCCGTGACCCTGCGTCCCGGCGAAAGCATCGCGACACTCTCCAACCGTTACGGCGTTCCGGAAAAGGAACTGCTGCGCGTCAACGGTCTGAAGACCGCATCCTCGGCGCAGGCCGGCCAGTCGATCCTCATTCCGAAATTCGGCCAGGCCCGCAATGCCGCCAAGGATGCCGCCGGCAATATCGCTCTCAACCGCAATGGCGACCAGCCGACCCCGCTGCGCGGCCCCGAGGGGAACGTAGCCGTGCTGCCGTCGCAGACCGCCGTCCGTGACAAGGTTTCCTCCGAAGCCGGCAAGCTGACGCCTCCGGGCGGTAAGCCGTTGCCGCCGACCGGTGGTTACAAGGTTCAGCCGGGCGACAGCCTGGCGAAGATCGCCCGCGAAAACGGCGTATCGGTTGCTGCCTTGAAGGCCGCGAACGGTCTCGGCAATGAAAGCATCCGCGTCGGCCAGACGCTCAACATGCCGGGCGCTTCGACGGATGCCATCAAGACAGCTTCCGTTCCCGCCAAGGAAGCGGCGAAGGCGGTCGAAACCGCATCCGTCAAGCCTGAGCCCTACAAGGCTCCCGCTGCTGCCGCCGCTCCGACTGCGCCTGCCACACCGGCCACGGCAAGTGTCAGCGATATCGAGAAGAAGGCCGACATGGCCTCCATCGCACCGGAATCCACCGGCATCGGCAAATATCGCTGGCCGGTACGCGGTGCGGTCATCAACAATTTCGGCGACAATGTCGAAGGCAGCCGCAACGATGGCATCAACATCTCCGTTCCCGAGGGAACGCCGATCAAGGCCGCCGAAAACGGCGTGGTCATCTATGCGGGCAACGGCCTGAAGCAGCTCGGCAACACGGTTCTCGTCCGTCACGACGATGGCAAGGTCACGGTTTACGGCAATGCCGCCAATCTCGACGTACAGCGTGGCCAGAAGGTCCAGCGCGGCCAGACCATCGCCACCTCAGGCATGACCGGCAGCGCCAAGCGTCCGCAGGTTCACTTCGAAGTCCGCAAGGATGCGACGCCGGTGAACCCCTCCAGTTTCCTTGAATAGGTATTGCGTCTCAAGGAATGATGAAGCCGGGTGAAGAACCCGGCTTTTTCATTTTTGGGGTGGTGCGTGCGGAGAAGGTGCTGGAATGGGTGCCACGGGCTTAGTGGGTGTTGGTTTCCTCGCGGTTTTCTCCTCCGTCATGCCGGACCCGATCCGGCATCCAGTCGACGCGCGTCTGCGCGGCGGAATGAGTCTCCTCAGCCCAAGGACTTGGGCTGGCTGGATACCGGCTCAAGGCCGGTATGACGGATGTGGGGATGCAGCCCAAGTCACGTCGATCCGCTACGTGTCTAGCCCCTGACCAGCCCAACCGTCTTCTCGATGAAGTCTGCGATCGTGGCGGTATCGTCGAGATCGAAGACGGGAAGGGTGGCGTCCGCCACCTCATGATCGGCGGCAATGGCGATGATATGCGGGTCGAGCGGCGCAAGCGGTTCGGTCTTGGCGGCCTCCAGACGGCGCGCCTCGATCTTTGGCACCGGCTCATATTTGTAACCTTCGATCAGCACCAGATCGCAGGGGGCGAGGCGAGCGAGGATGTCCTCGAAGGAGGGTTCCGGTTCGCCGCGCAGTTCACGCATGATGGCGAAACGGGTGCCGGAAACGATGGTAACCTCGTGCGCGCCGGCCTGCCGGTGACGCCAGCTATCCGCGCCGACCTTGTCGATGTCGAAATCATGATGGGCGTGCTTGATGGTGGAGACGCGGTAGCCGCGCGCCGTCAGTTCGGTGACGATGCGCACCGCAAGGCCTGTTTTGCCCGAGTTCTTCCAGCCGGCAATGCCGAAGACCTTTTGTGCCGTCATGGTTCCATGCTCTCCAGATAGCTTCGCGCGAGCGCCAGTTCATCCGGCGTGTTGATGTTGAAGAACGGATCGAGGCTGCCCTTTGCCGTTTCCAGCGGCGGGAAAGCCACGCCGATGGTGACATGCCGGGCAAGATAGGCGCGGATGCGCCGGTTCGCATCGTTCTTCAGCCACGCCTCGAGATCATCGGCGAGGGCCACCGGCCACAGCGCAAAAACCGGGTGAAGCTGGCCGCTGGAGGCGGCGATGACGATCGCATGATCCGATACGTGCTCGCAAAGGCGCGCCACGAGATCGTCGGGAAAAAACGGGCTGTCGGCGGGCGCGGTCAGGAAGTGGCTAGCCGCGTTCTCGCGGTGCTGGAAATGACGCATGCCGGCCAGAATACCCGCGAGCGGCCCGGCATGGCCGTTCAGTGTATCCGGCAGCAGCGGCAGGCCGAAACTCTCCGCCCAGCCATTGGCAGCATTGATGGTGACATCGCAGACCTGCGGCGTGATGCGGCCGATGACATGGGAAATGAGGGGGCGATCGCCCAGCTGCACCATCGCCTTGTTGCTGCCCATGCGCCGCGAAAGCCCGCCGGCGAGCACGAGACCGGGTATTTCAAAAGGGGCCGTCATTCCCGCTTTTCCTGCAGCCTTACGATATAGGTGGTGAGGAGGGCGACAAGGCCGGTCGCCAGCATCACGAGAAGAAGCGGCCAGGTTCCATCCTCTTTGGACAGGACCGAGGAGGCGAGCACCGACAATGCCGCGCCGCCGCCGATGGTCATGGCGCCGCCGAGACCGGAGGCGGAGCCTGCCAGATGCGGCTGGACGCTGACCATGCCGGCATTGGCGCTCGGCAGCGTCACGCCGTTGCCGACGCCGATCAGGGCAAGCGGCACGAAAAACGCATAGGCGCTTTCCGCCCCGGCCGAGATCAGCACCATGGTCGTGACGATGCCCGCAATGGCGATGACATTGCCCGACAGCATCATGCGGGTGATGCCGATTTCGCTGGCATAACGGCCGGAAATGAAGTTGCCGAGCATATAGCCGCTGGCCATGAAGAAGAATTGCAGGCCGAGCATGGCCGGCGCAAGCCCGTAAAGCACGCTGCCGACGAAGGGCGCGCCGCCGAGGAAGGAAAAGAACATGCCCGATGAGAAGGTCGAGGTCAGCGCATAACCCCAGAAGAGCGGCGAGCGCAGCAGCTCCGGCCAGGCGTGAAACTGCTGGGAAAAACTCGCCGATTTGTTGTGGTTGGTTTCTCCGAGGTCGAACCAGGCGAGCACCAGAATGCAGATGCCGAGCAGGCAGAGGAGGGCGAAGCTCGACTGCCAGCCGGAGATGTCGTTGAGCAGCCCGCCAACCGTCGGCCCCACCATCGGCACCACGGACATGCCCATTGTCACATAGCCGATCATCGAGGCCGCCTGTTCCATCGGCACCATGTCACGCACGATGGCGCGCGCCAGCACGAAGCCCGAAACGACGGCCGCCTGCGCGACGCGCCCGATCATGAAAACGGTGATATTGGGCGCCAGCATGCAGACGAGCGTTGCGACGATCATGATGGCGATGCTGACGAGCATGACCGGGCGGCGTCCCAAGAGATCGGAAAGCGGGCCGATGATGAGCTGCAGGCAGGCGGTGGCGGCAAGATAGCCCGAAACGGCAAATTGCATCACGGCATAATCGGTCTCGAAATAGAGCGCCATGGCCGCAAGCGAGGGCAGGAACACGTTCATGCACAGCGCGGCGACGCCGGCGATGACGACTAGCGTGATGATGTGAGGCGGAGTGGTCCTGTCGAGAAAACGGCCGCTGTTCATCTCATTCTCCCGCTTCTTCCGCAACGGCGGCTTTCGTTACGGAATCCGGCCGCACCGTGGTGGCGGCGGTGGGTGTCGCAGCCGAGCGCTTGGCAATCTGCGAACGCTTGCGCAGGCTTTCGCGATAGAAGGTATAGAGGCCCGAACCGATGACGATCATGGCGCCTGCGATGGTGTAGCTGTCGATTTTCTCGTTGAAGAAGAACACGCCGATCATGAAACCCCAGAGCAGGCTGGTGTAACGGAATGGCGCGACAAAGGAGATTTCGCCTGATCTCATCGCGAGAATGATCGCCTGATAGCCCACCAGCACCAGGATGGCGGAACCGGCGAGATGCGACAGGATCATGAAATTCATCGGCTGCCAGCCGCCGAAGGGCACGATCAACAGGCCGCCCACGGCCATGTTGACGAAGGCGGTGATGACGGTGATGGCGAGCGAGGGCACATCCGCATACATTTTCCGCGTCAGCAGGTCACGCGCGGCGGTGACCGCAAGCGATGCGACGACGAGCAGCGCTCCCGGCGTGAAGCCTTCAGGGCCCGGGCGAATGATGATCAGCACGCCGATGAAACCGGTGATGATGGCCGCCCAGCGCCGCCAGCCCACGGGTTCGCGCAGGAAAAGGGCAGCCCCCAGCGTCACCACCAGCGGCAGGGATTGCAATATGGCCGAGGCGTTGGAGAATTCGATGAGGCCGAGCGCCGTCAGATAAAGCACGGCGGCTGTCACCTCGCAGAGACAGCGCAGGATGATGATGGGCCGCAGCAGGGTTTTGAGCGGCCGGAGCGCGCCGAAATGGCGTGCGGCGATATAGATCAGCACCACGGTCATGATGCCGCGCACGAACATGATCTGGCCGGTGTTGATATAGGGAGTGACGGACTTCGTCAGCGCATCATTGGCCGTGAAGCTTGCCATTGCGAGCGCCATGAAAAGTGCGCCGCGCGTATTGTCCGTCAATGCCATTCCCAAATATCCCAGACCATGCGCGGTTTACTCCGTCCGCCCTTGCGGGCGATCTGGAGCCGCCGTTCCGGCGCAACCACGCATTCCTCCATGCAAAGAGACGTGGCACGGCACAGCCGGTATTTCAACCGCTTATATGGGCGGGTGGACGAGAAAGAGGCTCAGCCGCCGGTCACGCTCATGTGGCGGGAGACGGCGGGCCGGTTATGGGTTCGGTCGATGATGAAATCATGCCCCTTCGGCTTGCGCAGCAGGGCTTCATCGATAGCGCTGGAGAGATAGGCGTCGCTGTCGGAGGCGCGCAGCGCCGTGCGCAGATCGGCGGCGTCATCCTGGCCGAGACACATATAAAGCGTGCCGGTGCAGGTGAGGCGCACGCGATTGCAGCTTTCGCAGAAATTATGTGTCATCGGCGTGATGAAGCCCATCCGGCCGCCGGTTTCCTTCACCGTCACGTAACGGGCGGGGCCGCCGGTCTGGTAATCGCTGTCGATGAGTGTGAAGCTCTTTTCGAGATCGGCGCGCAGCTGCGAAAGCGGCAGGTAGCGGTCAGTGCGATCTTCCTCGATCTCGCCCATCGGCATGGTTTCGATGACAGTCAGGTCCATGCCGCGGCCATGGGCGAAACGCATCAGATCGGGAAGCTCGGCGTCGTTGAAGTCCTTCAGCGCCACGGCGTTGAGCTTGACCTTGATGCCCGCGGCCTGGGCCGCATCCAGCCCTTCCATCACCCGGTCTATATCGCCCCAGCGGGTGATATGGCGGAATTTATCGCGGTCGAGCGTATCGAGCGAGACATTGATGCGGCGCACGCCGCAATCGGCAAGTTCGGCGGCGAATTTCGCAAGCTGCGAGCCGTTGGTGGTCAGCGTCAGTTCGTCGAGCGCGCCTGTGTGCACATGCCGGCCGAGGTTCCTCACCAGCGACATGATGTTCTTGCGCACCAGCGGCTCGCCGCCAGTCAGCCTCAGCTTGCGCACGCCGCGCGCGATGAAGACGGAACAGAGGCGGTCGAGTTCTTCGAGCGTCAGAAGGTCCTTCTTCGGCAGGAAGGTCATGTGCTCGGACATGCAATAGGTGCAGCGGAAATCACAGCGGTCGGTCACGGAAACGCGTAGATAGGTGATGGCGCGGCCGAAAGGGTCCACCATCGGTGTGCTGTTTTCCGTCAGGGTTTTCGCTTTTTCAAGCGAGCCGGGGAAACTGTTCACGTCTCCATCCTCATTGCGCCTTGCGCCGGGCACACACGCCTGATGTGTGCTCTATTAGGTGATGTAGTGGCTTGCCTATCGTGAGGCAAGTCCGTAATTCTGACGCATGTGACGAGCTTGCGGAAGTGAAAAATGAGTGATGCCTGGCCGACCGAGCTGCTTGTGTCGAAAGACCGGCGCGAATTGACTGTTTCCTTTGATGATGGAAGCGTTTACCGGCTTGGCGCCGAGATGCTGCGCGTGCTTTCGCCCTCGGCGGAAGTGCAGGGCCACGGGCCGGGACAAAAGGTCACGGTGCCCGGCAAACGCAATGTCGCCATCCGTTCCATGGTCGCGACCGGCAATTATGCGGTTCGCATCGTTTTCGACGATGGCCACGATAGCGGCATCTACACTTGGAAATATCTGAAGGAATTGGGTGAGACAGGGGATGCGCTGTTTGCCGATTACGAACGGCAGCTCGCCGAAAAGGGCTTGAGCAGGGAACCGCGATTCCGGTAGGCGCTTACTTCCCTCATTCCGGTGACAAGCACAGGAATGAGGGGGGAGCACAGGGCATCTGAAGCACCATGTCCCGGCAGCAAATAACCCGTTGAATCTGCGCGCCGTCCGTCAGTAAAATCGTTTTCGCTTTTCCCGTCGATGCGCTAGGAAGTGAGGGAGGGAACACCCTCGTCTTATTGATTTTCAGCGGGGTGGCGTGTGGCTGTAGAAGCGAACGGAAATGATCTGGCCCAGGTGGTCGTATTGTTGGCGGCAGGCGTTGTCGCCGCGCCGATCTTCAAGCGCATCGGCCTCGGCTCGGTGCTCGGTTATCTGGCCGCCGGCCTTGTGATCGGGCCTTATGGTCTCGGTTTCTTTTCCGATTCGCAGGCCATTCTGCATATAGCGGAACTCGGCGTGGTGATGTTCCTGTTCATCATCGGCCTTGAAATGCAGCCCTCGCGGCTGTGGTCGATGCGGCAGGATATTTTCGGGCTGGGTGCCTTGCAGGTGCTGGTCTGTATGGCGGGTCTGACGCTGGTGGGCGTCAGCCTCGGCTTTCCCGTCATCATGTCCTTCGTCGCCGGCACTGGTTTCGTGCTGACCTCGACGGCGATCGTCATGCAGATGCTGCAGGAACGCAACAGCATGTCGAGCCTTAAAGGCCAGCGCATCATAGCGATCCTGCTGTTTGAGGATCTGGCCATTGTGCCGCTGCTGGCGCTTGTCGCCTTCCTCGGTGCGGGCGGCGAACATGTGACGGCGTCGGAGCGCTGGGTCTCCGTCGGCATCGCGCTTGCCGCCGTCGGCGCGCTCATCCTGGCCGGGCGTTATCTTCTCAACCCGTTTTTCCGCCTGCTGGCTGCTTCCGGCGCGCGTGAGGTGATGACGGCCGCGGCGCTGCTGGTGGTGCTCGGTTCGGCGCTTCTGATGCAGGTCAGCGGTCTTTCGATGGCCATGGGCGCTTTCCTTGCCGGCGTGCTTCTGTCGGAATCCTCTTTCCGCCACCAGATTGAGGCGGATATCGAGCCGTTTCGCGGTATTCTGCTCGGGCTGTTCTTCCTCGGCGTCGGCATGGCCATCGATCTTGCCGTCATTGCCTCCAACTGGCAGCTCGTGCTGGTTAGCGTCGTCGCCTACATGCTGCTCAAGGCCTTCCTGATCTATGGCGTGGCGCGGGCGCTTGGCACTACCAGGCGCGAAAGCCTGGAACGGGCGGTACTGATGGCGCAGGGCGGTGAATTCGCCTTCGTGCTTTATTCGGCCGCCGTCAGCGCTGGTATTCTCGACCGGGAGGCGAACGCCATCCTGACGGCGACCATTATCATCTCCATGGTGCTGACGCCGCTGATAGTCATCCTGCATGACCGGCTGGTGCCGGCGGCGGTTCCCAATACCGACGATCTCGACGTGCCCGAGAATGTCGAGGGCAGCATTCTCCTGATCGGCTTCGGGCGTTTCGGCCAGATCGTCAGCCAGCCGCTTCTGGCGCGGGGCTATACGCTGTCGCTCATCGACAAGGATGCCGAGTTCGTGCGCGATGCGGCGGAGTTCGGCTTCAAGGTCTATTATGGCGACGGTTCGCGGTCGGAAATCCTGCATGCGGCCGGCGCCAGCACGGCGCGCGCGGTTCTCATCTGCGTCGATGACAAGGAGGCGGCGGTCAGGATCGCGGAGATCGTCAAGCACGAATTCCCGCTGGTGCCCGTCCTTGCCCGTGCTTACGACCGTGGCCATGCCATCGATCTGCTCAAGGCGGGTGTCGATTACCAGATCCGCGAGACGCTGGAATCGGCGCTGAATTTCAGCGAGGAAGTGCTTGGCGCCATGGGCGAGGAACGGGAAGACGCTGCCCGTCTGGTGGAGGAATTCCGCGACCGCGACGAGGAACGTTTCGCCATGGAAGTCGTCGGCGGCATCTATGCCGGCCGGTCGCTGATCCGCGGCAACGCCCAGCCGGCCGATCTGGTTGCCGCCCGCACGGCGCGCGAGCGGGCCGAGCGGGAAAAGGCGGAAGCGGCAGAGGAATAGGACGCGCCGATCTTTCGATGTCGGCAAAGGGAATTCGTATGGATAGGAACGGATATGACGATCATTCGCACGGTTGAGGAATTGAAGGCCATCTATGACGGCACGAGCGAGGCATCGATCGCCAAGGTGACAGCCACGCTGACGGCCGAATACCGGCTGATGATCGAGACTTCGCCGTTCCTCGCGCTGGCGACGGTCGGGCCGGAGGGCATGGACTGTTCACCGCGCGGCGACAAGGGCGGCGTGGTCAGGGTGGCTGATGACAGGACGGTGCTTCTGCCGGACTGGCGCGGCAATAACCGCGTGGATTCGCTTTTGAACATCGTGCGCGATCCGCGCGTGGCGCTGATGTTCCTGATCCCCGGCTCGAACACGACGATGCGCATCAACGGCCGCGCCGTGGTCTCCGTCGCTCCCGATCTGCTGGAGAGCTTCGAGATGGATGGCAAACATCCGCGCACGGTTATCGTGGTGACGATCGACGAAGTCTATTTCCAGTGCGCCCGGGCGCTGATGCGCTCCGAGCTGTGGAACCCCGATAATTTCGTCGATCCGGCGGCGCTCCCGACACCCGGTCTTCTGCTCAAGGCGGCGAAGGCGGAGTTCGATCAGGAAACCTATGACCGCGAATGGGCGGCGCGGGCGGCGAAGACCATGTGGTGAGGCGCAATAAAGACGCGACCGTCGGGCCGCTGAGGCAAGCCTCGCAAGGCTTACGCCATTGGCGAAAGCGGAGTGTCTCACTCCGTCACCCCGGACTGGTCCGGGGTCTAGCGCGATCAAGTCCTTGATCGCCAGAGACTCTTTTCACGGCGCAGACGCGCCGTGACTGGATGCCGGATCAAGTCCGGCATGACGGGGGAGATAGTGGCGCGTACGCCAACATCCTCAAGTCCGATAAATCAGCCAGTTCTTCCCGACATAGTTCTTCTGCATGCCGTCCTCATAATAGACGGAGCGGTTCCGGCCGGTTTCCTTGGCATGGTAGAGCGCCGTATCGGCATGGCCGTAAAGCTCGCTCGGATTGGTGGCCTGTGCGGCGGAGGCGAAGCCGATGGAAATTGTCACCGTGCCATAGTCGGCGCCCGATCTCGAATTGCGGAACGGCGTGCTTTCCAGCGACAGGCGGATGCGCTCGCACGTCACCATCACCTCTTCGGGCGTGTTGCCATCCAGAATGATGGCGAATTCCTCGCCGCCGCTTCTGGCGACAAAACCATCCTTGCGGACATTGGCGCGGATGACCGAGGCGACGGTGGCGAGAATCTTGTCGCCGACCGGATGGCCGAATGTGTCGTTGACCCGCTTGAAGTGATCGATATCGAGCAGAACCAGCGTGGTATATTGCAGGCCGATGGAGCTGTCATAAACCGATGCCAGCCGGTCGTCGAAGGCGCGCCGGTTGGAGAGGCGCGTCAGCGAGTCGGTATTGGCGATGCGCTTGTATTCGTCCAGTTCGAGGCGCACCTGATGCATTTCCTCGGCATGGCGATTGACGTCATTGAACGCCTTTTCGCCGTCGATGATTTTCGAGCCGGTGGCTTCGGCCAGCAATGAGATTGCATTCCTCAGAATATTGCTGCTGGCGGCGTTCTTGTCGTCGATGCGCTGGCGCGTTTCGCCGAGAATCCTGTTGTAGTTTTCGATGGAGGATTGTTCGCGCCTCAGCGTTCCCAGCAGACCCTCCAGTTCACGCCGCAGCTTGTCATGCGCATCGTCGATCGACCGTGCGGGATTACCTTCGCCGTAGCGTGAGGACAGCTCGTCCAGATCTTCCTGCGTCACCCGGTTGCCGAGCGCGGCCAGATCCTTCGTCAGGGCAGGGTTCGAACCGATATAGGCTTCGTAAAACAGGCTGTAGTTACGCGGGATCGGCGAAACACCCATGCTCCGCATGGCATAGGCAATCTGCCCGGCAATGTCGGGCCCCGTGGTTTTGGGCGTGGATGCCGTGTTCATCAAGAAACTCCAGTGAGTCTGCTTATCGACTATGATTATTATTATGAAGCTAGTTTTGGAAAGCTTAATTTACGGGAAACTAATTTTTGTTTCCAGAAACTCGTTTTTCGCCAATTTTTATTTTAGTTAATTGATAAATATAAGTAATTTTCATTTTGAAGAATTCCGGAGCTTTTTATCTCTACTATTCGTCTTGGTGACAGCATCGCATTTATTCTGTCAATCCCAATAACGGGGTTGGTGTGATTTATTTTGGCACAACAATAAGGAAAGATATTGCCGGGATGAAAAGAGATGAGGTTTTTTGAGTTGGGAGAGACACCGCCTATAGGCGGCGTTTTCTGTCATCCGTGTCGGGATACAGTAACGTTACAGTTTTATTTGCGGCTCCATGCCATGCGGGATGCGGCAGTGCCATTTTGTGACGGCGCCGCAACCATTCGGCAAATTTTGCGAAGGGATCAATTATGCTTCCGGCCGCAGCTTCGGCCGCACCGACTGCGTGTCAGGATTTCAGCCTTATGACCGGGCATTCCGCCCCGGCGGTTGCCGCCGGCGCATGTGGCGGGCGCACGATCAGGCCATCGGAATGGGCCAATATCTTCATCATCGATGAATCCTGCTTCGCGTAGGCTTCCGCCACCAGCATGCCGTTTTCGTCCGTGCTGAAACGGGCGCGCAGATAGTCCTGCCGTTGGTCATTCGCCTTCAGCGGTGTGGCGGTGCGGGCCGTAGCTTCGCGTTGCAGGGGGGCGCGGCGGGCGATGCTGCGGACCAGGGGTTCGAGGAACAGCAGGCCGCAGAGGAGGCTTGCAACCGGGTTTCCAGGCAGGCCCAGAACCTGCATGGCGCCGATGGCGCCGACCATCAGCGGTTTCCCCGGACGCATGGCGATGCGCCAGAAATCGAGCTGCATGCCTTCCGCCTTCAACGCGGCCTGCACGAGGTCGTGGTCGCCAACGGAGGCGCCGCCGAGCGTCACCAGCACATCGACCTTTGCCGCGACGGCCTTGCCGATGGCGGCGCGGATCAGCCTGTCGTCATCGGCGATGATGCCGAGGTCGAGAACCTCCGCGCCGGCCTGCCGGGCAAGGGCTGCGACACCGAAGGTGTTGGAGGCGATGATCTGGGCGGGCTGCGGTGCGCTTCCCGGTGGCAGCAACTCATCGCCGGTGGCGAGGATGGCGATGCGCGGCTTGCGATAGACGGTCAGCGCGGCATGGTTCATCGCCGCCGCCAGTGTGAGGTCGGTGAAGCCAAGTTCACGCCCGGCCTTCAGCGCCGTTTCGCCTTCGGTAAAATCCTGCCCGCGCGGGCGGATATGTCGCCCGGCGGTGACGTCGAAGGCGGTGCGGATCTTTCCGCTCTCCAGCACTTCGGCATCTTCCTGAATGAGGACTGTATCCGCACCCTGCGGCACGGGCGCGCCGGTGAAGATGCGCACGGCCTGGCCTTCACCAACAGTGCCGGCAAAAGCATGGCCGGCGGCGGCCTGACCGATGACAGTGAGGACCGAACCGATATTGAGCGCATCGGCGCTGCGCAGGGCATAGCCATCCATGGCCGAGGCATCAAAGGGCGGCTGGGTGAGACGCGCCGTAAGGTCGGCCGAGAGAACGCGACCATCACATTCGGCAAGCGGCAGGGTCTCGCTTTCGGTCACCGGAACCGCTGCCTCCAGAAGGCGTGTTATGGCCTCATCCACGGGCAGCAGCGGTTTCATTCAGGTCTCCTGTCGCCGGAAATCGCCGGATTTGCCGCCGCTCTTTTCGAGAAGGCGGATATTGACGATTTCCATCGCCTTGTCGGCGGCTTTCGCCATGTCATAGATCGTCAGGCAGGCAATGGAGACGGCGGTCAGCGCTTCCATCTCCACGCCCGTTTTGCCAGACAGTTTCACCATGGCCTCGACTCTCAGGCCGGGCAGGGCGGTATCTTCGGTAATATCGACCGCAACCTTGGTCAGCATCAGCGGATGGCAGAGCGGAATGAGGTTTGCCGTCTGCTTGGCGGCCATGATGCCCGCCAGACGGGCGGTGCCGATGACATCGCCCTTCTTGGCATTGCCGTCGCGGATGAGCGCCAGCGTTTCCAGCTTCATCTTCACAAAGCCTTCGGCCACGGCGACGCGGACGGTCTCGGCCTTGTCGCCGACATCGACCATATGCGCTTCGCCGCTCGCATCGATATGGGTGAGCCTGTTTGCCTCGCTCATCGGGGCTTTATTCCGCTGCCAGAATGCCGGATTGGCCTGTCAGCAGCGCTTTGGTCGCCGCCGTCACATCATCCTTGCGCATCAGGCTTTCGCCGACGAGGAAGGTGCTGATGCCGCTCTTTTCCAGACGCTGGCAATCCTCGAAGGTGAAGATGCCGCTTTCGCCCACCAGCAGCCGGTCAGCCGGCACGAGGCCCGCCAGCTTCTCGCTGGTTTCGAGACTGACTTCGAAGGTGCGCAGGTTGCGGTTGTTGATGCCGAGAAGCGGCGAGGCGAGTTTCAGCGCCCGTTCGGTTTCTTCGGCGTCATGCACCTCGACCAGCACATCCATGCCGAGCGCAAAAGCCTCGTCTTCAAGGCGTTTCGCCTCGTCGTCGGAAAGCGAGGCCATGATGAGGAGAATACAGTCCGCGCCCCAGGCACGGGCTTCATGCACCTGGTAAGTATCGAACATGAAATCCTTGCGCAGCGCCGGCAAAGCGCAGGCATTGCGGGCGGCGGTCAGGAATTCCGGTGCGCCCTGAAAGCTCGGCGTATCCGTCAAAACCGACAGACAAGCGGCGCCACCGGCTTCATAGGCGGCGGCCAGCGCCGGCGGATCGAAATCCGGACGGATCAGGCCCTTGGAGGGGCTCGCCTTCTTGATTTCGGCGATCAGCCCGAACTTGCCTTCGGCCTGCTTTGCCCTCAGCGCTTTATAAAAGCCGCGGGGCGCGCTCTGGTCTGCGGCCATGGCCTTCAGATCGGCCAGCGAAACCTTCGCCTTGGCGGCGGCGATTTCCTCGCGCTTGTAAGTCTCGATCTTTTTGAGAATGTCGCTCATGATCTCGCTCTCATTCTTCGTTGGACACGGCAACCAGACGGTCGAGCGCGGCTGCGGCCTTGCCGCTGTCCAGCGCCTCGCTGACGATCGCCATCGCCTCAGTGAGCGTTTCCGCCTTGCCGGCAATGACCAGCGCTGCGGCCGCGTTGCACAGCGACACGTCACGATAGGCGTTGCGTTTGCCGGACAGGACCTCGCGCAGTGCGGCTGCATTGGCAATGCCGTCGCCGCCCTTCAGGTCTTCCATGGAAGCGGGCTCGACGCCGAAATCCTTCGGCGTCAGGTCGAAAGTGCGGATCTTGCCGCCTTCCAGCGCCGCCACATGGGTAACGCCCGTGGTCGTCACCTCGTCCATGCCGTCGCCATGCACGACCCAGATGCTTTCAGAACCGAGATCGCGCAGCACTTCGGCAAGCGGCACCAGCCAGCGCGGCGAGAAGACGCCGAGCAGTTGGCGTTTTGCGCCTGCCGGATTGGAGAGGGGGCCAAGCAGGTTGAAGATCGTCCGCGTGCCGAGTTCGACGCGGCTGGGGCCGACATGGCGCATGGCCGAATGGTGCAGCTGCGCGAACATGAAGCCGAGACCCGCCTCGCTGATGCAGCGGGCGATGAGCTCGGGACCGATATCGAGCTTCACGCCAAGCGCGGATAGTGCGTCTGCCGTGCCGGATTTGGAGCTCAGCGCCCGGTTGCCATGCTTGGCGACGGGCAGGCCCGTTCCGGCGACGATGATCGAGGCGAGTGTCGAGATATTATAGGTGCCGATGCCGTCACCGCCGGTTCCGACGATATCGATGGCATTGGCGGGAGCCGAAACCGGCAGCATGCGGGCGCGCATGGAGGAGACGGCGCCGACGATTTCGTCCACCGTTTCGCCGCGCACGCGCAGCGCCATCAGGAAGCCGCCAATCTGCGACGGCGTGGCTTCGCCCGACATCAGAACGTCAAAAGCCGCCCGCGATTCCTCGCGGTTCAGGCTCTCTCCATTTGCGACCTTGGCGATCAGCGGCTTCAGTTCGGCCATCTTGTCGCCCCCCGGGTTAGAAGCCGACCATCGCCTGATCGGCGAGGGCCTGATTGATGGTGACACCATAGTCATTCTGCAGGCGGTTGACCATCTGGTCCAGCATGTCGTCGCCGGCCGCGCGGGCAATGGCGGCAAACTGCTGGTCGTCATTGGCAAGCGCGTCTGCCGGGGCATTGGTGTCGACGGAGGTGACCTTGAAGAGGATGCGGCTGGAACCCTCGGCATCGGCGGCGGTGCCGACCACGCCTTCGGCGCCCGAGAAGACGGCGGCGATGGTCTGCCGTCCGAAAATAGCGTCCTCGCTGGTGCGGCGCAGGCCGGATTTCTGCTCGACGGCAAGGCTCAGCTCACCGGCCACGGCTTCCAGCGTGTCGCCCTTTTCGACGCGCGCCTTCAGTTCCTCGGCCTTGGCGGCAAGCGCGTTGCGCTGCTGTTCCGCCGTCCAGTCGGCCACGACATCGTCGCGCACTTCGGCAAGCGTGCGGTCGCGGGCGGCGATGATCTGGTCGACATCGAACCAGATGTAGCCTTCACGGCCGAGATTGATCGGCAGGGCTTCCGTGCCGGGTTCGGTCTTGAAGACCTCCTGCGCGAGCTGCGGGGAGGGCAGGCCCTGAATCGCATCGCCCTTCTCATCGAGGCCGGAAGCGTCGATGGCGGCGATGGTGACGGCCTTCAGGTTCAGCTGCGTTGCCGCATCCGCGAGCGAAGAGCCGCCGGCGCGCAGGTCCTCGTAACGGTCATGAACATTGGTGATTTCTTCCGCAGCGGCGGCGGTGGCGAGGTCCTTGCGGATATCCTCTTTCGCCTCTTCCAGCGTGCGGGTGGTTTCCGGCTTGATGCCGGTGACGCGCAGGAGCACCGGGCCGAAGGAACCTTCGACCACCGGCGATACGCCGCCATCCTTCTGGATGGCGAAAGCGGCATCGGCAATCGACTGGTCGGGGATGGTATCCTTGGTGAATTCGCCGAGCGTGACGTCCGACGCGGCCTTGCCCTGATCCTTCACCACCTGGTCATAGGTGGTATTGCCGAGGCGGATCTGTTCGGCGGCTGCTTCGGCCATTTCCTTTTCAGGGAAGGTCAGCTGCTCCACCGTGCGGCGGCCGGCGGTGCGGAAGCTGTCCTTGTGGCTGTTGTAATAATCAGCGATCTGGGCGTCGGTGACGGAGGCCTGATCGGCAATGTCCGACGGTTCCAGCTTCACATAGGTGAACTTGCGGAACTCGGGCGCGCGGTATTTCGTCTTGTTGGTCTCGAACCAGGGCGTGAGCACATCGTCGCCCGGCGCCTTGACCGGCGGAATGACGGCGTTCGAAAGAATGACGTAGTCGACCGAGCGCTGTTCATTACGATATTGCTTCAGCGCATCCACCAGCACCTGCGGTGCGGCAAAACCATCGGAGACGGCTTCAACGATCTGGCTTCGGACGGCAACCTTGCTGCGTTCCTTGATATAGTCGTCCTCGCGGAAGCCGGAATTGCGCAGGCGCTCGCTGAAGAGATTACGGTCGAACTGGCCGTTGACCGACTTGAAGGCCGGGTCTTCGGCGATGAGGTTGGCGAGGCGGTTTTCCGAAAGGCCGAGATTCATCTTCGAGGCCAGCTCGTCAAGGGCTGCACCGGCCGCAAGCTGGCTGAAGACCTGACGGTCGATGCCGAAGGCCTTGGCCTGTTCGGTCGTCAGCCGGGTGCCGAACTGGCGGCTGAGATCGGAAATCTGGCGCTGATAGGCGAGGCGGAACTCCTCAGGGCTGACCGTCTGGTCGCCCACCGTCATGACGGCGTGGGAATTGGCGGTGACAAGCGATGCGGAGACGCCCCAGACGCCAAACGAAACAACAAGCAGGAGAAGCAGCAGCTTGGCTGCCATGGTTCGAGAAGCATTTCTCAGGGAATCGAGCATCGTTATGCAAACCTCACAGGAACGTCATCGCGGTCGCCGGCTGTCCGGCCCGCAACGTATCGGCGTTCCTTAAATCAATCCAAACGGAAATTGAAGGGAATTTGCCTTTGAAAAACGGGGTTTTGAAAACGGTTGTGTGATTGGAGGCGCCGAAATGGAGGCGATGGTCCGATATCGGCTGCCTCTCCTTACCTCATTCCTGTGCTTGTCACAGGAATTAAGCCAGCTCAAGTCCTTGGGCTGAAAGGACTCCTCCCACTGCACGAGAGCCGCGTCGGCCGGTTTCCCGTGACAAGCACAGGAATGAGGGAAGGAGAGGCTGGCGGCTTGGCAAAACAAAACCGCCCGGAAGGTCCAGGCGGTTGAAAAGAATCATTTCTAAGGGGCCGTCGGGTCGGTTCGCCGCGCTCAGAAGGCGCGGTCGCGCCGGATCGTCGCCTTGAATTCCTCATCCTCCCGCCGCATCTCGGCGACGACTGATATCATTGATGTCACGAACATTACGCTGATCAGGGCCAGAAGCATCGTCAGAAATGTGAACATTGATATCGTCTCCGGGAGTTATGGGGAAATTCTCCCCGTTCCTCAGTAATAATTCATATACTGGTAACGGGCGGTCAGCTGCGGGTAGTCCGGTCCCTGGGTTTCAGGCTTCTGCTCATAAAGGCTAAACGTCGTTGCTACCATTGCGATAACCAGTACTGTCCAGGCGGTGCTGATGACGCTGATTTTCGCCGAAGTAGACTGTTTTTCTCTTACAAACATCTGTCCGTTCCTTTGGTTCTTTCTTAACGCGCCATGTCTCGACATGTTCCGCGTCAACCGTAAAAATCGATTAGCATCGCGCCTGTGAAACTTCCTTGAATGGCTCGTTCATCTGGCGTTCAGGAAACTGGCTAAGGCCGTCATTCGAGAAAAAGATACTCGGCAGCGAATGATGCGATGATCGAAAGGACGATCATGAAGGCCAGCATTTTCAATTCTCCGGATGCTTAACGAGTGAGGGGCGTTTCGGTTTCCCGATGTTGTGCATTTAAACAAAATAGCTGTGAAACCGCACTGAACGGCCCATTCATCCCGGGTTCACGCCGCAGCCGGGCTTGTGAGGGATGGTTATAAAGTCTTGCGCCGCGTGCCTCTCCATGACAAAAGGCGGGCACATGATACCCAGCATCGAAGCGCGCCCACCACCTGAGAGCGATATGACGATTGCCTTTTATCCAGGATCCTTCGATCCGATGACCAACGGACATCTGGATGTGCTTATCCAGGCGCTGAACGTGGCGTCGAAAGTCATCGTTGCCGTCGGCATCCATCCCGGAAAAGCACCGCTGTTCAGCTTCGAAGAGCGGGCGGCGCTGATAAAGCAGGCGCTTTCCGAACAGCTGCCCGATCAGGCGGCGCGCATGGAAGTCGTTTCCTTCGATAATCTGGTCGTTGACGCCGCGCGCCAGCACGGCGCGCATCTCCTGCTGCGCGGCCTGCGTGACGGCACAGATCTCGATTATGAAATGCAGATGGCCGGCATGAACCGCCAGATGGCGCCTGATATTCAGACCGTGTTCCTGCCCGCCGGCACGTCGTCGCGACCCATTACAGCCACATTGGTCCGGCAGATCGCCGCCATGGGCGGCAATGTCGACGCCTTCGTGCCCAAGGCCGTGCTTGAAGCCCTCAACGCCAAGCTGAAGCGCTGACTTCAGCCTCACATTCTGGAGCCAATCCGATGAAACTCGTTCGATTTGCCTTTGCCGGCGCCATGTTTGCAGGCGCGCTTGCCGCCAGCACCCTCGCTTCGGCCGCCGAACTTCTCACCGTCCAGCTGAAGGATGGTCCCGTTGTCATCGAGCTGATGCCCGATGTTGCGCCGAAGCATGTTGCGCAGATCGAGGCGCTGGCCAAGAAGGGCGCTTATGACAACGTCGCCTTCCACCGCGTCATCGACGGCTTCATGGCGCAGACCGGCGACGTGCAGTATGGCAACATGGAGAAGGGCTTCAGCGCCCAGCGCGCAGGTACGGGTGGTTCCGACCTTCCGGATATTCCGGCCGAATTCTCCAAGGTTCCGTTCACGCGCGGTGTGGTCGGCATGGCCCGCTCGCAGGATCCGAATTCCGCCAATTCGCAGTTCTTCATCATGTTTGCCGACGGCCCGTTCCTGAACGGGCAATACACCGTGGTCGGCAAGGTCGTGTCCGGCATGGAAGCCGTTGACAAGATCAAGCGCGGCGCCGGCGGCAACGGCGAAGTTTCCAACCCCGACCGGATGATCAAGGTCACCGTCGGCAAAAAGTAAGGTAGGGCAATAGAGCCCGAACAGAGGAGAATAACCATGGCCGAGATCAAGGATCCGGAAAACACCATCATCATGGAAACGACGACCGGCAAGGTCGTGATCCAGCTGCTGCCGGAAGTTGCTCCGGGCCACGTTGCCCGCATCAAGGAACTCGTATCGGAAGGCGCTTATGACGGCGTCGTGTTCCACCGCGTCATCGAAGACTTCATGGCCCAGACCGGCGACGTGCAGTTCGGCAAGAAGGGTTCCGACAGCTTCAACCCGGCCCGCGCCGGCATGGGCGGTTCCGACAAGCCGGACCTGAAGGCTGAATTCTCCGCCATCCCGCACGTGCGCGGCACCTGCTCCATGGCCCGTTCGCAGAGCCCGAACTCCGCCAATTCGCAGTTCTTCATCTGCTTCACGGATTCTCCGTGGCTCAACAAGCAGTACACCGTCTGGGGCCAGGTCATCGAAGGCATGGAAGCCATCGATAAGGTCAAGCGCGGCGAGCCGGTGAAGGATCCCGATTCGATCGTTTCCATCAAGCTCGCTTCGGCGGCCTGATTTTCGGAAGTTGCAGTTTGACCCGTCCCGCAGTTTATGCGGGGCGGGTTTTGATGTTTATTGACGGTGCTTGATGTGGAGGACGGTGCGGCAGATTTGACGATTGCTGTTCTTTGCGCCGTTTCCTTTTTCCCTCATTCCCGTGCTTGTCACAGGAATCCAGCCAGCCCAAGTCTTTGGGCTGGAAAGCCACCCTCGCCACGCAGACGCGCGTCGACTGGATTCCTGTGACAAGCACAGGAATGAGGGGAGTGGGCGGGATGCGGCGGACCGAAATTCACCGTGCCGTGTAAAGTTTTGATGTCTGGAAGACCCTTGCAATGCGTGTAGACCTGTTCGATTTCGATTTGCCCGAGGAGAATATCGCCCTTCGCCCGGCGAACCCGCGCGACAGCGCGCGCCTGCTGGTGGTCGATCCGAATGAAAGCCGCATGGATGACCACAGCGTCTTCGACCTGCCGACTTTTCTGAAGCCGGGCGATGCGCTTGTCTTCAACGACACCCGTGTCATTCCCGCCCAGCTTGAAGGCGTTCGCCTGCGCGAAGGTGCGCCTGAGACGGCGGTTTCGGCCACGCTGCACATGCGCGCCGACCAATCGCGCTGGAAGGCTTTCGCGCGTCCCGGCAAGCGCATCAAAGAGGGTGACCGCATCCGTTTCGGTTATGAGCGCGACAATGCCTGCGGCCTTGCCCATCTCGAGGCCACCGTCGAGGAAAAGGGCGAAGAGGGCGAAATCACGCTGCTTTTCGACGTTTCCGGCCCTGTTCTGGATGAGGCGATCGCCTCCGTCGGCCATATTCCCTTGCCGCCCTACATTGCCGCCAAGCGGCCGGAAGATGCGCAGGACCAGACCGATTACCAGACCATCTATGCCCGCGAGAAGGGCGCCGTCGCAGCCCCCACCGCCGGACTGCATTTCACGCCCGATCTGTTCGAATCTCTTGATAAGGGGGGTATCGAGCGACATTTCGTGACGCTTCACGTTGGGGCAGGCACCTTCCTTCCGGTGAAGTCCGACGATACCGACGATCACAAGATGCATTTCGAGATCGGCCATGTGTCGCAGGAAACCGCAGCCAGGCTGAATGCCGTGAAGGCGCGCGGCGGGCGCATCGTCTGCGTCGGCACCACCTCGCTGCGGTTGATCGAAAGCGCTGCCTCCGAAGACGGCGTCATTCACCCATGGTCAGGCCCCACAGGCATCTTCATCACGCCCGGATATCGCTTCCGCGCGGTCGATATTCTGATGACCAATTTCCACCTGCCGAAATCGACGCTGTTCATGCTCGTTTCGGCTTTCTGCGGTCTCGAAACGATGCGTGACGCTTATAAGCACGCCATCGAAACCGGATACCGCTTCTATTCCTATGGCGATTCCAGCCTGTTGTTCCGGAAAAACTGATGCACGAGAAATTCACCTTCACCCTGAAAGCCACGAGTGGCGGCGCACGCCTTGGCGAGGTTGCCATGCCGCGCGGCGTCATCCGCACGCCCGCCTTCATGCCTGTTGGCACTGTCGGCACCGTCAAGGCCATGTATCTCGATCAGGTGCGCGAGCTGGGGGCCGATATCATTCTCGGCAATACCTATCACCTGATGCTGCGGCCCGGCCCGGAGCGCGTGGCAAGGCTTGGCGGGTTGCATGAGCTTATCCGCTGGCCGCATCCGATCCTCACCGACAGCGGCGGTTTTCAGGTCATGTCGCTTTCCGGCCTGCGCAAGCTGGACGAGAAGGGTGTGACCTTCAAGAGCCATGTGGACGGTTCGCTGCACCATATGTCGCCGGAACGCTCGATCGAAATTCAGGGCATGCTTGATTCGGACATCCAGATGCAGCTTGATGAATGCATCGCGCTGCCAGCCGAGCGCAAGGAAATCGAGCGCGCCATGGAAATGTCGCTGCGCTGGGCGGAACGCTGCCGCGTTGCCTTTGGCGAACAGCCTGGCAAGGCCATGTTCGGCATCGTGCAGGGTGGCGACCAGCCGGATCTGCGCATTCGTTCCGCCGAAGGGCTGAAGGAGCTTGATCTCAAGGGTTACGCGGTCGGCGGCCTTGCCGTCGGCGAGCCGCAGGATGTGATGCTGGGCATGCTCGACATCACGCTGCCGGTGCTGCCCACTGAAAAGCCGCGTTATCTGATGGGCGTCGGTACGCCTGACGATATTCTGAAATCCGTCGCGCGCGGCATCGACATGTTCGACTGCGTGATGCCGACCCGTTCCGGTCGTCACGGGCTTGCCTTCACCCGTCGCGGCAGGGTCAATATCCGCAATGCCCGCCATGCGGAGGATATGCGGCCGCTCGATGAGCAGTCAAACTGCCCGGCCTCGCGTGATTACTCCCGCGCCTATCTGCATCATCTTACGCGCTCCAACGAGGCGCTGGGCGGCATGCTGCTCTCCTGGCACAATCTTGCCTATTATCAGGAGCTGATGCAGGGTATCCGCAAGTCGATCGAGGAAGGCCGTTTCGCCGATTTTTATGCGGAAACCATCGAGATGTGGGCGCGGGGCGATATAGACCCGGTCTGACGTTTCCCGACCCTTTCTCCTGTTTCGGACGCTTTCATTGGCACATGCGCCTTACGTTCTTTTCCGGGATGATACGACCGGCACGGTGACTGCCTTCACCGAGCCGGAAGAGATCATCGTCGCGGACGAGCCGGAAGCGTTTTTTGCCGCCCTGACGCGCATGGAGCAGCTGCGCCGCGCCGGGAAATACCTTGCCGGCTATATGTCCTACGAGGCGGGTTTCCTGTTCGAGCCGAAACTTGTGGACTTTGCTGCCGAGCCTCGCAACGTGCCGTTCCTTCGCTTCGGCGTCTTTTCCGGCCCACAGCCGGATGAGGGGCGATTTGCGCGGCCCGAAAGTCTGCCGGATGCCGATGCGTTTCTGTCCGATCCCGCGCCCGCATGGAGCCTTGAAGATTATTGCCAGCGCTTCGAGCGGCTGCACGGGCATCTGCGTCGCGGCGACTGTTATCAGGGCAATCTGACGATGCCCGTTCACGCTCGCTGGAGCGGCGATCCGCTCACGGCTTTCTGGTCATTGGTTGAGCGCCAGCCGGTCAAATATGGCGCGCTGGTCGATCTCGGTGGACCGGTGATCCTGTCGCGCTCACCGGAACTGTTTTTCTCGGTGGACGGGCAAGGTTTCATTGAAACCCATCCGATGAAGGGAACGACGCCGCGCGGTGCGAATGCGCAAGAGGACCGGGCGATCATCGCGGCGATGCTTGAGGATGAAAAGACGCTTGCCGAAAACCGCATGATCGTCGATCTCCTGCGCAACGATATTTCCCGAATCACCGAAGTCGGCAGCCTCCATGTGCCGCGACTGTTCGATATCGAGACCTATCCCACCGTGCACCAGATGGTCAGCCATGTGCGCGCGAAGCTTTTGCCTGATGTGACGGTGGAGGATATTTTCGCGGCGCTTTTTCCCTGCGGTTCGGTGACCGGCGCGCCGAAAATGTGGGCGATGAAGATCCTGCGCGAACTGGAACAGACGCCGCGCGACGCCTATTGCGGCGCGATCGGCGCCATATCGCCTGGTGGGGAGATGAGGTTCTCCGTGGCGATCCGCACGATGACGCTGTTCGATGACGGTCGCGCGGTCTTCAATGTTGGCGGCGGTATTGTGTTCGATTCCGATGCCGAGGCGGAATATGATGAGTGTCTGCTGAAATCCAAATTTGCGGTTGGGGACAGACTGTTACGGGGGTGATTATCCCGTGCGTTGCGTCTCAGTTTACCGGTATTGCGAATCTGTAAGGCGGACATCCCGAAAGAACGATTTAATCTTATCCTGCACATTCGCGTCAGGCGTCGTTACTTCATAGAAGCTACTGTCGATTGCCCGAATGGTCACCCATTCCTGATCCAAGGCTGGCGACAACGCAGTAAACTGCCCCCATATCACTTGTTTCGCCTTCTTCGCGAGGTCGGCCAGAACGGCGCCTGAAATACGCGCATCTTTCTGGGCCAACATCTCGAGGTCATCTCGCGATTCACCCACCACCTCAAACCATTCATCGGCGGATTGCAGAGACTTGACCGTGGAAACGACCCAAGTTGCCGTTTGAGAGGCCGGTGCGAGGAGATGAAGGAGATCGTAAAGATCGGCTGCAATTACGCCCTCGCGAATGTCATAAATTCTTAGTGTTTGATGGGGATTTTCGGATGTGAGGGTAGCAATATTGTCTCCAGCCCTATCTCGAGCCGACGTGACAATGGCGATGTCACCATCCTCGATCAGCACTTCCTTCGCCGCCGGATGGCTGAGAAAACCCGAAGGGCTAGCGGTGGCGCCATAGGCGCCCGATTGCAGGATTGCCAGGAGATCACCAGCCTTCAGCTTCGGCAGGGCCGCATTGCGGGCCAGGGTGTCGAGCGGTGTGCAGAGCGGGCCGACGATGGTTGCCGTTTCCTCATAGTCTGCCTGCATCATGGCCGGTGCGACGATGGGGTAGTTGCGCTTGACGATCTGGCCGAGATTGCCGGAGGCGGCGAGGTGGTGGTGCATGCCGCCATCCATCACCACGAAGGTAGTGCCGCGCGAGTTCTTTACCGAATTCACCTCCGCCACATAGATGCCAGCCGGGCCGGCGAGGAAACGGCCGGGTTCGACAATGATATGGGCGTCTGCGACTAGCGGATGCGCCTTCAGAAGCGCCTTGAGGTCGGGAATGGCGGCGCTGACTTTCTCAAGATCGAGCGGTGTTTCCCCGGCGAAATAGGGGATGCCGAGACCGCCGCCAAGATCGATGGTCTCGAGCGGCTTGCCGAGCATCTCGGCCATGCGCGCGGCAAGGGAAATGCCGTGTCGCCATTGGGAGACGAGCATGTCGGCATCGAGTATCTGCGTGCCGCCGTAAATATGGACGCCGATGAGATCGATATGGCGGGCGTCCTTGAAGAGTGGCAGGACATTTTCCAGCTCTTCCTCATCGAAACCGAAGGCCGTGGCCTTGCCGCCCATACGCATCGCGCCGGCCTGTGCATCCGGCACCGGATTGATGCGGATCGAGGCTTTGACCGGCTTGCCGATCGCCTCGATGCGGCCGATTTCCTCGGCGCTTTCGATGTGGATTTCGCCGATGCCGCCCTCGATCACTTCGCGCAATTCGGCTTTGCTTTTGCCGGGGCCGGCGAAGATGATTTTTTCCGGTGCGACACCGGCCTTGATGGCGGCGCGGTATTCGCCGACGGAAGCAATTTCCGCACCGGCGCCTTCCTGGCGGAAAAGCGAGATGATGGCGGGCAGGGGATTGGCCTTCACCGAATAATAGATGTCGGCAAAGCCACTGAGCGCCGTTTCGAGATTGCGATAGGCGCGGCGCATGGCGCTGGCGTCATAGAGAAAGCATGGTGTTCCGGTTCCGGCGACAATATCGCGCACGGGAAGTCCACCGATCATCAGATCGTTTTCGCTTATGCCGAATAACGCGGCTGCAAAGGCCGGGCCGTGGCTCTGGGGTTTATCCGTTGGCGCCATTGTCCGTCCGTTCGCGCACCAGCGCGCGGTAATCCACCTTGCCATTGGCCGTTGTCGGCAGTCGTTCCACCAGTTCGATGGCGCGCGGGATCATGAAGGGGGCGAGCATTTCGGCGGCTTTTTTAAGCGCGGCCGAAACATCGATATTCTGGTTGGCGGCGGTCGCCACGGCATGCACCTTTTCGCCCGCAAACGGGTCGGGCAGGCCGATAACGGCGACCTGCTGGAAAAGCCCTGTCGACATCAGGCTCTCCTCGACCTCGGTCGGGCTGATGCGATAGCCTGAGGATTTGATCATTGCATCGTTGCGGGCAACGAAACTGAAGAAACCGTCCTCGTCTTCCACTGCCAGATCGCCGGAATAACAGACGGTCTCGCCGCCCAGCGCCGCCGGAATGAAGGGGTGAGGGCGCAGCACCTTGGCGGTGTCCTCCGGCCGGTTCCAGTAACCAAGCGAGACGGTCGGGCCGCGATGCACGAGAATGCCGGGTTCACCCGGTTTTGCTCTCTGTCCCTCGGCGGTGACGATGAAGATTTCACATTCGGGAATGGCCTTGCCGATGGAGGTCGGGCGGCGGTCGATTTCATCAGGCGGCAGGAAGGTGGAGCGGAAGGCCTCGGTGAGGCCATACATCAGGTAGATTTTCGTATCCGGCAGCTTCTCGCGCAGCGCTTTTACGGTTTCCTGCGGCACGCGTCCGCCGGAATTGGTGATGTAACGCAGATGCGGCAGAGGCGTCTTTGTGAGCGATGGGGCCGCTTTCGTCAGGATCGCCCAGATGGTCGGCACGCCGGCCAGACCCGTGATGGCGTGGTCGCGCAGATCGCGGACGATCTCATCGCCCAGCCGGAAGGTGGAGATAACAGTGGCCGCGCCCTGTTCCACCGCCGTCAGCAGCTGGTTCAGGCCATAATCGAAGCTGAAAGGCAGGAGGGAAAGAATGCGGTCCCTGCCGGTGATGTCCAGATAGGTGCGCACGATGCGCGCGCCGGCCAGAAGATTGCGGTGCGACAGCATCACGCCCTTGGGCGAGCCGGTGGAGCCGGAGGTATAAAGAATTGCGGCCAGGTCTTCGCCGATCGCCGCCGAAGGCCGGGCGGGTGCGCCGGTGCGGGTCCCAATCTCCTCCGCCAGCAGGATCGTGACATCGGGAAGGTCTGCCAATGCTGCATTCAGCTCATCCATCATCGCAGCGTTGCTGATGACGATCTTTGCGCCGCAATCCCTGATGATATGGCGGATCTGCTGCGCCTTCAGCAATGCGTTGACAGGCACGAAGACGCCGGCCGCCATGCTCACGCCGAAGATCGACCAGCATTCCTCGATGCCGCGCGGCAGATAGATGACGACGCGGTCACCGCGTTGTGTTCCGGCTTCCTGCAATGCCGCTGCACAACGGGCTGCTGCCTCGGCGAATTCGCGATAGTTCAGCGATCGGTCCTTGTGGACGACGGCCGGATCGTCGCTCGCCGCGCGCGCGGTAAGAAGATGGTGCAGCAGGAAATGGGGTGTCATCTCCTCCGTTCCCTGAGGACGAAGGCGATGAGATCGGCCGGCGTGCCGAGATTGTCGGGGGTGAAATGCTCGTCATCGAGAATGATGCCGAAACCCTCCCCGAGGAAGATCATCAACTCAAGAAACCCGAGCGAATCGATCACACCGCCTTCGAGAAGCAGCGTGTCGGCGGAAAAGGGGGCATAGGCGGGAAAACGATTGGAGAGGTAGGAATAGATGGTATCAGCAACGTCGATTTCACTCTTTTGCGCTGCAAGCATGCTCGTTCTCCGATTTCCCTCGTGTTCCCCAGAAGACTGCCCGGAACGGCGCTTTGTCTGTAAAGGCCAAGATTCCGTCAAGTCGCGCACGAATCACTAAAATACCTACGGTGGCAATAACACCAACTCTGAGTATGTTTCGTTAATAAATTGTGGGTTCCATACGCCTTTTACTTGTATGGGTGCAGATTTATGTGCGGCCAGGCCGCCGGCCTTTCGCTCTCCCTCAAGCGCCGCCATGGTCAGCGCAACCCGGCCGTGGCCAAGAAGGTGGCGGGCAATTGCGGATATGTGCCTTTGCGCAACCTGCCGGTCGTCGCAATGGATGAGGCGCGCGGAGGGCAGTCTTCTGGTTGTGGTTTTCAGGAAGACCAGCGGGTGGTGGCGGTTCTCCGCCTCCATCACGGCCACGATGCAGCCGAGGCGGGCGTGGTCTTCTAGCATGTCGCGCGTTTCGGCGGACAATATTCCCGGTTTTATGTCCGCAAGCGGGCGGAGCCGCGCACTCGCCGGGCGAAGTGCAGCAAAGGGCAGCGGATAAAAAAGCGTGCAATCGGTCACCGTCGCAAAGCCCAGCCTCTCATTCAGCCTGCAGGCTTCGGGAGAGGGGGTGAGATCGGTGAAGATTTCGTCCTCATTGGATGAGGCCATCTGCAGCATGCGCGGTGCGAACCAGCGGCAGGAAGGCTCCACATACCAGCTGGACAGGTTGACGATGATCGTGCCGGTACCGGGCAGGCGGCTTTTGATCGTCAGCAGCACACCTGCGGCATCGTCGCCCTTGATCAGTAATTGCCCGATCGGACCCAGTTCGCGCCGCTCGTGATGCTCGCTGATGAGCGACAACCCGCGCGACCAGAAGGCCTCGCTTTTTTCCGGGAAGCCTTTCGCCAGAAGAGCGACGGCGGCGACGCGGTTTCCGTTGTCGATCGGTACGATTTTCAGGGTCGCTCTCCGCTGGTCTGGCGCCGTTCTGGGCGGGGAGGGATTTTCAACTCCACCGCGCAGTATCGGCTTACGACGATAGATTTACCGTCCAGTTAATCGCAATGGCTGCAGGCGGTTGGAGGCGATCACATTTGCATGAAAGGCGGGCGCGCGCGGTTACGCGCGCCCGCCTCCTTCTTATCCAATCAATAAACCACGACGCCGCGGATGCTTTCGCCCTTATGCATCAGGTCGAAGCCCTTGTTGATGTCTTCTAGCGGCATGGTGTGGGTGATCATCGGGTCTATCTGGATCTTGCCTTCCATGTACCAATCGACGATCTTCGGCACATCCGTGCGGCCGCGCGCACCGCCAAAAGCGGTGCCCATCCAGTTGCGGCCGGTGACGAGCTGGAACGGACGCGTGGAGATTTCCTGGCCGGCGCCGGCAACGCCGATGATGACCGACTTGCCCCAGCCGCGATGCGAGGCTTCCAGCGCCTGGCGCATGACCTTGGTATTGCCGGTGCAATCGAACGTGTAATCCGCGCCGCCGATTAGGTCGCCATTACGCTTCGTCATGTTGACAAGATAGGGCACGATGTCCTCGCCGACTTCCTTCGGGTTGACGAAATGGGTCATGCCGAACTTCTCGCCCCAGGCCTTGCGGTCGGGGTTGATGTCGACGCCGATGATCATGTCCGCGCCGGCAAGACGCAGGCCCTGCAGCACGTTGAGGCCGATGCCGCCAAGGCCGAAGACGATCGCCGTGGAGCCGATCTCGACCTTGGCGGTGTTGATGACCGCACCGATGCCGGTGGTGACGCCGCAGCCGATGTAGCAGACCTTGTCGAAGGGTGCATCGGGATTGATCTTGGCCAGCGCGATCTCCGGCAGGACCGTATAGTTCGAGAAGGTCGAGCAGCCCATGTAGTGATGGATCTTGTCCTTGCCGATCGAGAAGCGCGAGGTCCCGTCAGGCATCACGCCCTGGCCCTGGGTGGCGCGGATTGAGGTGCAGAGATTGGTCTTGCGCGAGGTGCAGGAATAGCACTCGCGGCATTCCGGCGTGTAGAGCGGAATGACATGGTCGCCCTTCTTGACCGAGGTGACGCCCGGTCCGACATCCACCACGATGCCCGCGCCTTCATGGCCGAGAATGGCCGGGAACAGGCCTTCCGGATCCGCGCCCGACAGGGTGAAATCGTCCGTATGGCAGATGCCGGTCGCCTTGACCTCAACCAGCACTTCGCCGGCGCGGGGGCCTTCGAGTTGAACGGTCATGACCTCAAGCGGTTTTCCGGCCTGAATGGCAACTGCGGCGCGAACGTCCATATCTTATCTCCTGGCATTGTCTTGTGATTGAACAGGGCTGTTTTGCCCGAGCTTGGCTGGAGGGACAAGGGGCAAACCCCGGTTTGTCGCCCCGAAGAAAACTGCATTGCCGAAATCGGCCCCGTCATGCACGGCATGATGGCCACAATTCATACGTTCTAATTTATTAATAAATGAATTAAGCATATGAATTTACAGCATATTTTCCGGTTTTTGTTGGCCTTTGGTTTACGGTTTCCGTGCTAATAACCCCGTGGATTTTAAGAGGTCGGCGAGAACTGCTCCCGAAAAAGCGTTCGCCAATCGACAGGCAATTTTCAGCACCCGGCGGCAGGCCGGATATTTTTTAGCGTGGCAGAAAGCCGGGCGCACCGCTTTTCACAGTGCGCCTTTCCCGCCGCGATGAGCGACATGAGACGGTGTTTTCAGGATGTTTGAGTGGACAAGAAAAAAAGCTGTTCGTGAAGGGCTGTTTTCGCTTTTCATAGGCGACCGCACGGCCGCCTTTGCGATCATGACGGCGCTGCTTCTGCCGGTTTTTATCATCCTGATGGGACTGCTTTTTGAGGGCGGTAGAGGCCTGAGTTATTTTCTTCAGTCCAAGCGCGTTATGGCGCTTGCCTGTGAGCGCTCGACCAAACCGACGCGTACCGATGTGGGTGCGGATTCGACACGCCGTGAAAATGTGCTGACAACCTTCGATGCGATGATCCAGTCGACAAAACAAAAGGTGCTGGAACGTGATGTCACCATCAACTGGCTGCGGACTGATATCAAAGCCGAATTCAGCTATCGGCTCTTGTTTGCGGATATGTTCGATGTCGATGAGATGAAATATCGCCTTGCCTATTCCTGCGAGGGTATCCCGCCCTATCCATATGACGGTGAAGTACTCGTCGATAATAATTTTGAAAACAATACTCTCGGCCGGGAGCGTATTCTGAAGAACGGCATAACGACCCAGACGCCCAGCGGGTGCTGGGGTGTGTATCCTTACACGGAGTTGAAATGGCACGGCGGAACGGGACCCGGTATCGAATTGCAGGACTGGAGTAGCCCTTGCTGCCGTAAGATCCATGCATGGGAGGGATATCCGGAAGGTTTCGAAAAAGAGGCTGAAAAGGGAGACGAAACCGCAAATGACAAGGCTTGCAAGTTAAAAGGAAATGAAAAGGCAGTGCAGTCAAGTGACAGGCCGCTGTTTGAGGAGGGTGCCAATAGCAGTCTTGCGTCCCTGCCCACTCGCTATGTTATTGAACTGGATAGTGACTGGGGGACATCAATACAGGGCAAGAAGCGCACTGATGCAAACAGCTCGATCTACAAAGACGTCGAACTTCACCCGGGAAAATACGAGATTTCGGTTTGGTACAATGGCCGAAAGAGCAGTTTTAACAACGTGAAAAGTGCCGAACTGACCAATGGTATCGATATATCTCTGCAACCGCTGCTGCCGCAATCCGGGGCGGTGAAAACCATCTTCCAGATGAAACAAGGCCCGGGGATGAAAAACGCCATCGATCAGGTCATCAGATGGCGGCAGTACCGGGAGCAGATCACGGTCGACACTTATTCCATATACAGGCTGACCATTGCGGCTTCGGGGTTAAGTGATAGCTTCGGCGGCATCATTACCGGCTTTGAGTTGCGATATATCGGACGGTACGGCGATGAGCGTTCCTGAAATCGCACCTGCGGCTCATGGCGGCAAGCAATCGCATGACGGTTCACGGCACCGGCTTTTCAGGCGGCTTTACCTGAGGATTCTTGCCGACAGGCAGGCTGCCGCCGCCGTTGAAGTGGGCCTGCTGTTGCCCGTTTTTCTGATTTTGATTTTCGGAATCCTCGAAATCGGGCTGCTGCTGCTCTACCATCTTTATCTCTCAACCGCTTCGAGTGCCGGCGTTGAATATTTGCGCCGAGCTGCGATGCATCGTCAGCAGGTGACGGAGAGGGCATTGCGGCAGGCGATTTCGTCCGGGTTCATCACCGCGACTAGTGCGGATAATTTGAAGATTTCACTCACGCCAATACTTGATGACGACATTGCCGCGGCCCCCGTCGCATTTCCGATAGAGAACAGCTTTCAGTCGCCGACCGCCGCGGCAGGACAATATATTCTGGCGGTGGGGTACAGGTGGAACTTCGTCATGCCGACGACGCACCTGCTCGTTCCAAGCTCAGGGACTGTCCGTCAGCTCCAAAATGTGTCGCTGGCGATAACGGCTGTGCGGGTGACCGAATGAGCATCATGCGACCTATATCCCGTCTGTATTCCATGGGGCTTTGCCGCTCCGGCGCCGCTGCCGTCGAGATGGCTCTTCTGGCGCCACTGCTCATCCTTGTTCTGGCCGTTGTTCTTGAAATCGGACGCGGATGGCTGAGCTACGATCGCTTTGTGACGGCCGTGGACAATACGGCCCGTTGGTCGGCACGGTTTCCGGAGTTCGAGACCCGGGTGAGAACAGGCGTCAAAACGTTCGTGCTCATGTCCGGAAACGGTCTTCTTCAGACCGAAAAGCTTAACCTCACTTTGAGAAGCGCAAAGCTGGTGGGCAATGTTCCCGAGCTGCAATTTCAGCCGTATAATTTCTTCGGTTCAGCCGAAGGCGTAAAATGGGACAAGGCGATTAAGGACGGCAATTTCGGGCCAAATGAAGCGATTATCGTGGTTTCAGGGCGTTACAGCTATCGACCGCTATTTGCCTTTCTGGCCGATACCACCATAGACTTCGAATATGTAACGGCGATCAATCCATTCTTTTCGCGGCACTACCCCTATCAGTCCGGCAAATCCGATTTCAATAAATGGAATGTCATGTAAGCCATGACCGCGCCCCGCCATTGCGTGGAGCGCGGGTGGTCTCAAATTCAGGATGTGGCGACGGAAGCCTTTGAAAGGTCGAGCCATTCCGCGCAATCCCTCAACGCCCGCGCTGCAATCAGCTGGCGTTTCATGATCGTCTTGTCCTTGCCGCGAAAACGCTTCACGCCTTCAGGCTTGACGATCGAGCCCGGCGTCAGTTCCGGGAAGAGGCCGAAATTGATGTTCATCGGCTGGAAGGAACGTTTGCCCGGCTCATCATCGGAGGAGAGGTGGCCGCCGGTGATGTGGTTGAGAAGCGAGCCGAGCGCGGTGGTGGCCGGCGGCAGGCTCGGGGTCTCGCCCTTCTGCTCGGCGGCGGCGAAGCGGCCGGCGAGAAGGCCGACGGAGGCGCTTTCCACGTAACCTTCGCAGCCGGTAATCTGGCCGGCGAAACGCAGGTCCGGCCGGGATTTCAGCTTCAGCGAGCGGTCGAGCAGGATGGGGGAATCGATATAGGTGTTGCGGTGCAGGCCGCCAAGGCGGGCGAATTCCGCATTTTCGAGGCCCGGAATCATGCGGAACACATCCGCCTGAACGCCATATTTCAGCTTGGTCTGGAAACCGACCATGTTGTAGAGCGTGCCGAGCGCATTGTCCTGGCGCAGCTGGACGACGGCATAGGCCTTGACGGTGGGATTATGGGCGTTGGTCAGGCCCATCGGCTTCATCGGGCCATGGCGCAGCGTCTCACGGCCGCGTTCGGCCATGATCTCGATCGGCAGGCAGCCATCGAAATAGGGCGTGCCTTCCCATTCCTTGAAACCGACCGTGTCGCCGGCAATCAGCGCATCGATGAAGGCGTTATACTGTTCCTCGTTCAGCGGGCAGTTGATGTAATCCTTGCCCGTGCCGCCGGGGCCGACCTTGTCGTAACGCGACTGATACCAGCAGATATCCATGTTGATGCTATCGCGGTGCACGATGGGGGCGATGGCGTCGAAAAAGGCGAGCGCATCCTCACCCGTCTCGGCCTGAATGGCGGCGGCGAGATCCGGCGAGGTGAGCGGGCCGGTGGCGATGATCGAGTTGCCCCATTCCCTCGGCGGCAGGCCGTTCACCTCTTCGCGCACGATCGTCACCAGGGGGTGACTTTCCAGCTCTTTCGTCACGGCTTCAGAAAACCCGTCTCGGTCGACGGCGAGTGCACCGCCGGCCGGCACCTGGTGTCTGTCGGCGCAGGCCATGATCAGTGAGCCGGCGAGCCGCATTTCCGCATGGATGACGCCCACTGCGTTCGCCGTTGCATCGTCGGAGCGGAAGGAGTTGGAACAGACCAGTTCCGCCAGCGTATCGCCCTTATGCGCATCCGTGCCGCGCACGCCGCGCATTTCATGCAGGATGACGGGCACGCCGCTTTGCGCGATCTGCCATGCGGCTTCCGAACCGGCCAGTCCGCCGCCCACGACATGAATGGGAGAAGTGGTCTTGTCTTGCATTTCGGTGTCCATAGGCGGCCGCGGGGCAAAGGCTCCCGTCCGGCGGCTGTCTTTCGAGTGATTGTTCCGCGCGGGTCCCGAAGGACGCTGCATTGTTTGCGGATGCACTAGCATGCATGGCCGGGGCAGCCAAATGTTTTTGGGGTGAGGATTACGACGGAGGGGATGTGGTCTTTATGCTAGCAGGTCGCCCAATGTGATTGGTGACCTCGTCTTCGTCTGGATGTGTAATTTGCTGTGATGGTTGGCAGCGTTTTCTTGTAGGGGGCCATCTTCCTCCGTCATTCCGGCCTTGAGCCGGAATCCAGTCAGCCCAAGTCTTTGGGCTGAAAGGACTCTTCCCACGGCGCAGACGCGCCGTGACTGGATGCCGGATCAAGTCCGGCATGACGGGAGAGGAGTGTAGCGGAAGAGCAACCGACAAGGAGGGGGCGACACCACATGGCGTGGTGTGCTGATGTCCTTCAACCGCCGACTGGCGAGAATTTCCAGCATATTCCGCCAGAATCAAAAACGGCGCCAGAGGCGCCGCTTTTTTAACCTGTCGCTCGATCGTCGCGCCCTGGAGGTCGGGCAGCGGGACGATCGTTTACGCCTTAGCGGAACGAACGGGCTGCTACGTTACGGATGTCGTAACGGGTCAGGCCGATGTCGCTCAGAGCCTGGTTGGACAGGCTGCCAAGTTCGTTGATCGTGCGGCGGTAGGAGATCCAGTTCTTTGCGATGCGGATGGGGTTCATGGTCGTTTCCTCAATCTATCTCTGTTGATTTCGTCTGCCGGCTCAGTGTTTCTCTGTGCTCTCGGCTGTTGAGGTTTATATATAGACATTGAGCCATGTTGTGCAGTGCAGAATTTAGGCTACTGCCATGCATTTGTGCACTATGTCGGCTAAATTTGCGGCTTTGAATATCATCTGGGCAAAATATGAGCGGAAATGCCTGCGTTTCAGGCGGTTTTGACTGATTTGGCAGCCTTTGGCGGCGCAGGAGAGGCTTTCCGGCGTCAAAAGCAGGCTTGGGAGAGGCTCCAGCGCGATCCAGGTCTGTGCAAATGGTCGGCCCATCGATGCATTTTTCATCTGCCGATGCGGCGAGTGGCTGTGCAGTCGCCCAAAACGAAAAAAGGCCGGAGGCGGAAGCCTCAGGCCTTTTTGGGTAGGTCGTCTCGCATCCGCCGCAATAAGCGGCGGGGCGTATAATTAGATGCCGACGGCGGTGCGGGCGACGCGACGGATGTCCTGACGGCCGATGCCGAGGTCATTCAGTTCGCGGTCGGTCATGCGGCCGAGTTCGGTTACGGTCTGACGATACTTGCGCCAGTTGGTCAGCGAGCGTGTGATGTTCATTTTCATCTTCCTCTTCGTGCTGTTCAGTCTCTACGGCCAGTCTTGGGAGGCTTTGGTCCGGGGCTGAACTCGATCTCTGTATGACCATGAATATAATCGGTTTAATCAAAACAAAAACAGACAAAGCAAGATGTCACCTATGCATTAAACGCAAGGCAAGTGGAGAAATCGACCCGATTGCGGCGATCCGTGCATAATTTGTGACCAATTTGTGTGCTTTTGGTGATCGAATGGGGTTGGGCGTTGCGAATCCGGGAGGCATGGCCGGATACGGGGTGGGCGCGGCGCAGAAGCCTCGAATTGCAGATATGAAGCGGGGGGGCGGCAATCCGGCAATGTCGGTTGCGGGAGAGGCTATATATAATGTCAATGTAGCCGCATAAATATTGCCTGCTTCCCCGCCTGCTTCCATGCGGATGTGCCGCTTAATGCCCCGCGGTTTCCCGTTTCCAGCCCAGAATCGCCCCAGTCCGATCCTTGCGCCTCATCCCCTGGCGGCGGCGGCAAATAAGCTTAGGGGGCGGCTGCCTCTCCCCGCCGGCGCGGGCAACAAGAAAAGTCCGGAGGAAACGAAAGGCGGGGGAACGGCGTGCTTGACCCTTTCAGAACATTGTGACATACCGCCGCCCAACGTGCGGGTATGGCGGAATTGGTAGACGCATTGGTTTTAGGTACCAACGCTTCGGCGTGGGAGTTCGAGTCTCTCTACCCGCACCACAAGCAAGGCATGGCTGTGCCACGCTTGCGCCAGAGTGCATCTTTATAAGATGCGGGGAGCTTCGGGGTTCTTTTCTCCCCTTTGGTCTTTGGTCTCCGGTGCAGGCGCAAAGGTGTGCGGCAGGCGCTTGTGTAAAGAAATAAGGGAAGCCACGGCCGGGGAACGAAGTTTCCGGCGCAGTGCTCGAAAGTAAACCAACGGCTGTCTGAGCACCGCCGCCATGATGTGAAGGTTTGAGAAAATGCAGGTTATTGAAACGCTCGCTGAAGGGCTGAAGCGCGAACTCAAGATCGTTATCCCGGCTGCCGACATGAAGGCCCGTCTGGACGAGCGCCTGGTTGACGCCAAGGACAAGGTTCGCATCAACGGTTTCCGTCCCGGCAAGGTGCCGATGGGTCACCTGAAGAAGATGTATGGCAAGTCCATCATGGCCGACCTCGTCAACGAGCTGGTTCGTGAAAAGCCTTCCGAAATCCTTTCCAGCCGCGGCGAGAAGTCTGCTACCCAGCCGGCCATCTCCATGACCGAAGACGAGCAGGAAGCTGAAAAGATCCTGTCGGCCGAATCCGATTTCGAATTCACCGTTGCCTATGAAATCATCCCGGCCATCGAACTGAAGGCCAATGACGGCATCAAGGTTACCCGCGAAGTTGTTGAAGTCTCCGAAGACGAAATCAACGAGCAGATCCTCAAGATCGCCGAAAGCGCCCGCACCTACGAGGCCAAGAAGGGCAAGGCCGCCGATGGCGACCGCGTCACCATGAACTATCTCGGCAAGGTTGACGGCGTTGCCTTCGACGGCGGCGCTGCTGAAGACGCTGAACTGGTTCTCGGTTCTGGCCGCTTCATCCCCGGCTTCGAAGACCAGCTCGTTGGCGTCAAGGCCGGCGACGAAAAGACCATCACCGTGACCTTCCCGGCCGACTACCCGGCTGCGAACCTCGCGGGCAAGGAAGCCAACTTCGACATCACCGTCAAGGAAGTTGCTGCCGCCGCTGCTGTTGAAATCAACGACGAACTGGCCACCAAGCTCGGTCTCGAATCGGCTGAAAAGCTGAAGGAAATCGTCAAGGGCCAGATCGAAAGCCAGTACGGCAACGTCACCCGCCAGAAGGTCAAGCGTCAGATCCTCGACCAGCTGGACGAGATGTACAAGTTCGACACGCCGGCTGGCCTCGTCGACGCCGAGTTCGATAACATCTGGCGCCAGATCAACACCGATCTCGCCCAGTCCGGCAAGACCTTCGCTGACGAAGACACGACCGAAGAAGAAGCCCGCGAAGAATATCGCAAGCTTGCTGAGCGTCGCGTTCGTCTCGGCCTCGTTCTCTCCGAAATCGGCGAAAAGGCCGGCGTTGAAGTGACCGAAGAAGAAATGCAGCGCGCGCTGTTCCAGCAGCTGCAGCAGTTCCCCGGCCAGCAGAAGGAAATCCTCGATTTCTTCCGCAACACCCCCGGCGCTTCCGCTTCGCTGCGCGCTCCGATCTTTGAAGAGAAGGTCATCGACAAGCTGCTCTCCGAAATCTCGGTAACGGACAAGACCGTTTCCAAGGAAGAGCTGCTGGCTGACGACGGCGAAGAAGAAACGGAAACCAAGAAGAAGGCTCCGGCCAAGAAAAAGGCTGCTGCCAAGGCTGACGCCGCCGCTGAAGGCGAAGAAGCCGCTCCGAAGAAGAAGGCTCCGGCCAAGAAAAAGGCCGCCGAAGGCGACGCCGAATAATCTTCTTCGGTGCAAGCTGATTGAACAAAGGGCCGCGGCGAAAGCTGCGGCCTTTTTGTTTGGGCGCCGGTTTTCTGGCAGTATTGCCCGCCCGGTTTCGGGCTTTTGACATCGTTGCGTCATTCTGAATCATTATCGTTAGAGACCGTGGCCGCCGAACCGGAAATATAGGCACCATCGCCACGACGCCGGGGAATGTTGAAGGGTCGTGTTATGGGTGTCAGAAACTATTTGATCGAGGGTGTTTCCGGCACCGGTAAAACCTCGGTGGCAACCGAACTCCAGCGACGTGGCTATCATGTCATCCACGGCGACCGTGAACTTGCCTACAAAGGTGATCCTGAAACAGGCGAACCGGTCGATCTCTCGCTGTTTCAAGGGGATGGGGATATTATCTACCGTCATCGGCATCATATTTGGGATGTCAAAAAAGTGCAGGCGCTGGTGACTGATCGACGTCACGCGATCACGTTCTTCTGCGGCGGCTCAAGGAACTTTGGGCGTTTTATAGACCGCTTCGATCAGGTCTTCGTTCTGGATATCGACGTCGCGATCTTGCGAAGACGGTTGATGGAGAGGCCTGAGGACGAGTTCGGCGGAAAGGCGGCCGAACGCGAATTTGTCTTGCAACTCCATGCGACGAAAGAAGACCTACCCGCCTCTGCAACGGTCATTGATTCCTCCAGGCCTTTAGACGTGGTGATTGATGACATCCTGGCCCGCTGCGTTGGCCCGACCTCAGGAAATGAGCAGCACGGGGATTCTTCGTTTTGATCACAATGCGGTGCAGCATGATTTTTTGCTGCATCTGCTCTTGTTCATCTCCCGTTCATCTGGCACCCTGCGCAGCATGATTTGCCCCGGTCGCTGAACGCGGCCGCTCGGGTACTGTGCGCCGCTTTTATGCGGCCTCATCGCTGCCAAACCATTGGCCTTGAGCTTTTACCGTGCCTGCCGGGTCTTCCGGCGCGCCCTTAATCTGCCAGGGGACAAATATGTCGCTCCGAACGGGTTCTGCCCTTGTATTGTCGTTCTTTACCGCCGCCACGGCCGCTCATGCCGATGAGGCCGGGCTGATCTGGAAACCGGTCAAGAATTCCGATCGTTCCTACACGGCGCGCATCGGCGCCAAGCTGCCGGTCGATACGCCGATCCGGGCGGGGCTGGAAATGGGCATGAATGCCTCGAGGACGGGGCAGGTGGTGGATACGCCGGTTCGGCTGTGGGGTAATGTCACGCTGCTGGCGGAACAGCTGCCCGGTGTCTCGCTTGCACGCGATGTCGGTGTCATCGTCAATGCATTGACGGGGTCGAGCAGCCTCTCCATGACATCACAGCAGAAGCGCATCGTCACGCCGGAACTGGATATCGAGGCGAACCGCAATTTCACCGTGCGTTACGACGGCACGGCGCAGCAATGGAACGGTCTTGATGTGTCGCAGTCGTTGCGCCTGTCCCGCTCGGAAACCGGCACGGCCTTCGTGCTGACGGGGGCGAGCCGCAACAGCTTCAACGAGTTCAGCAGCGGCGTGGCGGTGGAGCAGAAGATCGGCGATAATCTGACGGTGCGCGGAACGCTTGACCAGGGTTTTGCGGATCATTTCCGGCCGGGGGTGAGTGCGCGGTATAGTATTCGCTGGTGAGGGGGGCGGGCTGCTTGGGCCGGGATCATCTCTGGACAAGAGGAAAGATGCAGGTGAATGTCTCTCTTCCGTCATGCCGGACCTGATCCGGCATCCAGCCACGGCGCGTCTGCGCCTTGAGGCGAGTCTTTTCAGCCCAAGGACTTGGGCTGGCTGGACCCCGGATCAAGTCCGGGGTGACGAGGAGAGGAGGCTACGACCTTACCACAAGCGCCCGTATGGCGTTGTGCCGTTCCGCTGAATACTCTCTCAATCCTTCTTGATCTCACCCATGCGGTTCCACGCATCCAGCCCGGCAATCTTGTAGGCTTCCGCGAGCGTGGGGTAATTGAACGTATTCTCCACGAAATATTCCACCGTGCCTTTGAGATTCAGCACCGCCTGGCCGATATGCACCAGTTCCGTTGCGCCTTCGCCGACGATGTGGACGCCGAGCAGGCGGCGGGTTTTCAGCGAGAAGATCATCTTCAAGAGCCCGCTGTCGAGACCCATGATGTGGCCGCGGGAGGTTTCGCGGAAATGGGCGATGCCGCATTCATAGGGAATGGCGCGTTCGATGACTTCTTCTTCCGTCAGGCCGCAGGTGGAGATTTCAGGCACGGCATAGATGCCGTAGGGGAAGAATTGCGGCGGTTCGCCGGCCGGTGCACCGACGGCATGGCGGGCGGCGATGCGGCCCTGTTCCATGGACGTGGATGCAAGGCTCGGGAAACCGATGATGTCGCCGGCGGCATAGATGTTCGGCACCGAGGTCTGGAAGGTCTCGGGATCGACCTTCAGGCGGCCGCGGCTGTCGGCCTCCAGCCCGCAGGCCGAAAGGTTGAGCGTATCGGTAGCGCCGACGCGGCCGGCGGCAAACAGCACCGTCTCGGCCTTGAGGACGCGACCATTGCCGAGCGAGACGAGGCATTTGCCGCTGTCGTCACGCTCCACCTTTTCCGCCTTCTGCCCGAAGATCAGCTTCATGTTGCGGTCGCGCAGCTGATAGGCGAAATCCTCGACGATTTCCTTGTCGATGAATTCCAGCATCGTTTCGCGCGGCTCCACCACCGTCACCTGCGTGTCGAGCGCGCTGAAGATGGTGGCGTATTCGATGCCGATGACGCCGGCGCCGACAACGATCATCGAGCGCGGCAGTTCCTTGATCTCGAGAATCTCGTCCGAATCGAGCACCGCTTCGCCATCGAAGGGAATATGCGGCGGCCGGTAGGGGCGGGTGCCAATGGTCAGCAGGATGGATGTCGCGGTAACGGTCATGATCTCACCATCGCTTTTCACCACCTTCATGGTGTTGGCGTCGATGAAGCTTGCCGTGCCGCGAATGTGCTGGACGCGGTTGCGGGCGAACTGGTGCTCCAGCACTTCCACTTCGTGATCCAGCGTGATGAGCAGGCGGCGGCGCAGGTCTTCGGCGTCGATCTCCTGCTTGACACGATAGGCGCGCCCGTAAAAACCGCGCTCGCGCCAGCCGGTGAGGTTGAGCGCCGTTTCGCGCAGGGTCTTCGAAGGGATGGTGCCGGTGTGCACCGAAACGCCGCCGACGCGGCTGCCCTTCTCGATGACCAGAACCTTCTTTTCGAGCTTGGCGGCCTGAATGGCGGCCCGTCTTCCCGCCGGACCGCTGCCGACAACAATCAGATCGAACTGGTGCATGAAAAACCCCGGAACAGAATTATTGCAATGACCGGATGTCGCATCCGGTATGGCGTCGCCGCGAAATGGTCGTGATGCCATTTTGACGATGGGGAGTGATTCCCCCTTCAGCCTTGCCCGCAAGAGTGCAATGCAACAAACGCCTGCGTCAATCTGTAGCGTAAGAATCTGACGGATTCGTAACTGGGGGTGAGCTTTCAGGAGGTTGTGCGATTCTTAGTGGGCGGGGTAAGCCCCGCGAACTTCGGTCGACTTTTCCAGAAAACACTCTAAAACCCCAACAGCTTCATCCCGCACGGCGCTACCGGGCGGGGATGGTTTGGGCGTCGGGCGATTGCCCGGCCGCGCTTTGGTTGGGGTTGGTGTGGGTCGGATGCGTTGCGCAGCCGGGTCTTTCACCATGCCGTATTTCGCAAAGGGCCGTGCACCGCCTGTTGCGAAATGGTCCTTTCCACGAACGTTGCCAGCGTTCCCACCACAGGACCGTCCCTTGGTTTCCGCCACGTCTGGCAGCCACCCGGCAGGACTGCGTTCACTCTAACAGCGCGCCGCGGAGCGGGGAAAAGCGGGGACGAATTTTTCCGGCGTCAGTCTTCCTTGCGGGTAACGTGGCGGTGGAGCGCGGCAAGGTCCTGGCGGAGCGCCGCCAATTCGGCCAGCACTTTCACATCGATCTTTTCATGCAGTGAAAGAACCTCGAGCTCGGCCTTCAGGTTCACCTCATAATCCTTGGCGGCCTCAAAACGGTCACGGGCGGCCTGACGGTTCTGCGACATCATGATGATCGGCGCCTGAATGGCGGCCAGCATGGAGAGCAGCAGGTTGAGGAAGATGAAGGGATAGGGGTCGAAGGCGCGCGTCGTCAGCACGATGGTGTTGACGATGGCCCAGACCACCAGGAAAAAGCAGAAGCTGAGGATGAAACCCCAGGAGCCGCCGACCTTGGCGATATTGTCGGCCAGCCTGTCGCCGAGGCTGGCGCCGGCGGAAAATTCCGCGTTGATGTCGCTCGAAACCAGCTTTTTCTGGTGCGAGAGTTCGAGAATACGCTGCTCCACCTCGCCGATTTCGCGGGAGGAGCGCTTGAAGTGCGAAACGATATAGTCGGAGATATCTGACACGGTGTTTCTCCGGTTCTGATGGGGCGATGCGGATGTTTCCCGAGATAAACCCGCATGGCGGTGGAATTCAAACGATTTCCACCGCCATGCGGTTCAGGCGTCCCCGCCGAAAACCATCAGACCGACGGCGCGCCCTCATGCAGCCAGTTGAAACCGGGGAAGAAGCGCTCGCGGCCATATTGCTGGCCGAACATCATGTCGAACTGCAGCAGGCGGTAATCGCGCACCACGTCGGGAATGGAATTGGGCGCAATCGACCAGTCGGGCAGGGCCTTGCCGTCGGTCGCCACCAGCATATGCCGGTCGATGACGGAGAAGGCCTTCTGCACCTCGCCCAGTGTGCCGGTATAGAAGGGATCGGAGAAGCCGGCCGTCTTCAACACATGATAGGGCAGAAGCGCCGGGCTGATGGTGCCGATATTCTTGCGCACGCCCTTCCTGGAGGACCAGACGACGAGCGGTGTCTCGTGTTCCTTCTTCATCACCTCCAGCGGCGCACGGCGGCTTGCCACCATGCCCGGCATGTAACCGCTTTCCACGAAGGTCTGGCCGAGCGGCGGCAGGTGATCGCCGAAGAGGACGATGATGGTTTCACGGTCGCGTTTTTTTGCCCAGCGCATCAGTTTCAGCAGCGCTTCATCGGCTTCCGCCACCCCTTGCGAATAGGTGGCAAGCGCCTGCGAGGCGGAGGCGGAGAGATCACCTTCGACGCCGATGGTGTTTTCGGCGTAACGGGTGGCCTCGTAAGGGCCGTGTCCCTGCAGGGTGACGGCGAAGAGGAAAAGCGGGTTCTGCGTCCGGTCCGCCGTCGCCATGATCTCGTCCATCAGCGCATCGTCGGAGGCGAAGTTGCCGCGTTTTTCCATGGCTGGCAGCGTCTCTTCCGAGCGGAATTCCTCGAAGCCGAAATTCCTGTAGACCTGCTTGCGGTTCCAGAACCATTCCTGGAACGGGTGCATGGCGATGGCCGAATAGCCTTCACCGCGGAAGAAACTGGCGAGCGAGGGCACCGGGCGGCGAATATATTGCTGATAGGGTATGCTGCCATAGGGCAGGAAGGCGTTGGAAAAGCCGGTCAGCGCCTCGAATTCCACATTCGCCGTCATGCCGCCGAACTCGGGCGAAAAGACGTTGCCCGACTGTTTGGCGCGGATGGTCGGCATCGGATCGGCCGAAAGCTTCACGTTTTCGAGCCGCGCCGGGTCCCAGAGCGATTCGCTCATCAGCATGATGACGTCAGGGTAGTCGCCCTTGTTGGCGGCGAAGGCGGCGGGTTTGGACGTCAGGTCGGCGATGCTGTTTTCACCGTAACCCTGCGGCGCCGAGACATTGGCCATCGGAATATTGAAGGCGAAGGCCATCAGGAAACCGTTGTGGCGGTAGTTTTCCTGCTGATCCCACATCATGGGTATGATGTTAAGACGGTCACGTGCCCAGGAATAGTGCGAATAGTCCATCAGCGAGGCCAGACCGGCAAGAAGCGGCAGCGCCAGCGCGAGACCAGCCGCGCGCTCACGCCAGCGCAGGACGGGCGAATGGCGGCGCGCCAGCAGCCATAGCGCCACAAGTGCCGCAATGGCGGCGCAGATGCCAAGCCCGAGCAGCGCGGCCGTCAAGGGCTGTGCTTTCAGCATGGTCGGCAGAAGCTCGAGGATCTGCCGGCCGAACAGCAGGTCGGAGGGGTAAAGCGGATCGGAAAGATAGGTCTGTTTCTGCGCGGAGATCAGCCCGGTCATCGCGCAGAGCGGTGCAATGGCGATCAGCGACAGGTAACGCCGGCCAAGGATGGCATCCAGCGCCACGAGAAGGGCGAGCACGGCGGCAATGGTGGTCATGCCGGGGCGTGCGGATGAGGTGAGGAAAGCACCGACATCCGTGAGCGAACCGCGGGCGATCCACTCCAGCACCACAACGAGCACAACGGATGCGACCGTCAGATTGGCAAGCGTATAGGCCGTGCCCGAAAGCTTCGAAAGGCTCCTAATCCCTGCAGGCGAAAAGACAAAACCAGCCTTTTCGGAAGCCGTTGTTTTTGGCGCCGAATGTCTCAAACCCATACTCCGGTATTTCAGGCGGCACGGCCGATCCGGGGAGGTGAATCGGGTGTCGCAAAAGTGTCATGTAACTGTCACATAAGCGCGATGAACGCGACATGAACTTTGCGCAGCCTGGCCGGTGCGGCGATAACCTTAGCGTGAACGCGCGCGCCCGATGCGTAACGGCGCCGCCATGCAATTGCCGCGTTGCGGAGCGGGCACGGGCGCGGTATTGAAAAGCCATGAGCGACAGACACGATATCCAGAACCATCTCCGGATTGCCGTCGGGCAGTTCAATCCCACTGTTGGCGACGTGGCGGGCAATCTCGCCAGGGCGCGCGAGGCTAGGGCCGATGCGGCAACGCAGGGCGCAGACCTTCTGCTTCTGACCGAACTCTTCATTTCAGGCTATCCGCCTGAGGATCTGGTGCTGAAGCCGGCTTTCCTGAAAGCATGCCTGAAAGCGGTGGAAGAACTGGCGGCGGAGACCGCCGATGGCGGGCCGGGCGTCGTTATCGGTTTTCCGCGACAGGGCGAGACGGGCCGGCACAATTCCGTGGCGCTTCTGGATGGCGGCAAGATCATCGCGCTGCGCGACAAGATAGACCTGCCGAATTACGGTGAATTCGACGAAAAACGTGTTTTCTCCGAGGGTTCGATTTCCGGTCCCTATAATTTCCGTGGGGTCAGGATCGGCATTCCGATCTGCGAGGAAATCTGGAACGATATGGGTGTCTGCGAGACGCTCTCCGAAAGCGGGGCGGAAATCCTGCTGGTGCCGAACGGTTCGCCCTATTATCGCGGCAAGCTGGATGTGCGCCATCAGGTGGCGCTCAGGCAGGTGATCGAAAGCGGCCTGCCGCTCGTTTTCGCCAACCAGCTGGGCGGGCAGGACGAGCTGGTATTCGATGGCGCAAGCTTCGGTTTCAATGCCGACAAGACGCTTGCCTTCCAGATGAGCCAGTTCGAGGCCACACTTGCCGTCACCGACTGGAAACGCACGGCAGATGGCTGGCGCTGCGAAAGCGGGCCTTTCTCGAAGATTCCCGAAGGTGAGGAAGCGGATTACCGCGCCTGCATGCTGGGCTTCCGTGATTACGTCAACAAGAACGGCTTCAAGAGCGTGGTTCTCGGCCTTTCCGGCGGCATCGATTCGGCGATCTGTGCCGCCCTTGCCGTCGATGCGCTGGGCGAGGAGCGGGTGCGCTGCATCATGCTGCCTTACCGTTATACCTCGGAAGAATCGCTGAAGGACGCGGCCGATTGCGCCAGGGCGCTGGGCTGCCGCTACGATATCGTGCCGATCGTGGAACCGGTGGAAGGGTTCCTCTCGGCGCTGTCCGATCTCTTCGAGGGCACGGAAGAGGGCATTACCGAGGAAAACCTGCAGAGCCGCACGCGCGGCACCATCCTGATGGCCGTCTCGAACAAGTTCGGCTCGATGGTGGTGACGACGGGCAACAAGTCTGAGATGTCGGTGGGTTACGCCACGCTTTACGGCGATATGAATGGCGGTTTCAACCCCATCAAGGACCTCTACAAGATGCAGGTCTATGCCATTTCCAGCTGGCGCAACGCCCATGTTCCGCCGGGTGCTCTCGGCCCTTCCGGCGAGGTGATCCCCGCCAATATCATTTCCAAGGCTCCTTCGGCCGAATTGCGTCCCAACCAGACCGACCAGGATTCGCTGCCGCCCTATCCGGTGCTCGACGATATTCTGGAATGCCTTGTCGAGAAGGAAATGTCGGTCGAGGAGATTCTCGCGCGCGGCCATGATGTGGCCACCGTGCACCGGGTGGAGCATCTGCTTTACCTCGCCGAATACAAGCGCCGGCAGTCGGCGCCGGGTGTTAAGATCACCAAGAAGAACTTCGGTCGTGACCGGCGTTATCCGATCACCAACCGGTTCCGGGATCGGTGATTGAGGGCGCGCGCCATTGATTTCTGGCGGGTGAGTTACTGACTTTCTCCGTCATCCTCGCCCTTGAGGCGAGGATTCATGCGCGGTTGAGATTGTGGGTCCTCGGGTCAAGCCCAAGGATGACGTCGCGTGTGAGGAGCTTTTTGACAGCCCATAGACGGCGCGGAGAACACCCCGCGCCGCTCGCTCATCTCAAATAGCCTGCCCCACATCGATGCGGTTGCCATCGGGGTCTTCAAAGACGAAGGCGCGCAGGCCGTAATCCTTGTCCTGCAGGCCCTTGATGATGCGCAGCCCGTGGCTCTTGCAGAGCGCGTGAAGCGCATCGACATCGCTCACCATCATATGCGCCATGTTGAAGGGCGCTGCCTTGTGCGTGGGCTGCAATGTCAGGTGCAGCTCGGCATTGCCCTGTTTCAGGATCATGAAGCCGACGGGAGCGCCGTTTTCGAAGGCCTTTTCAAAGCCCAGCACGCCAACGTAGAAATCATGGGCTTTTTCGATATTTTTGACAGGAAGCATTGCGGCGATCCGGCCGAAGCGGATGCCGTGATCGGCGATGGTATTCATCGCGGAACCTCGGATTTGGGAGAAACGGCAAGCGGCGCGGACGGTGCCGGGGCGCTGGCGTTTTTTCCGGTTTGAATTTGCAGGACGGTGCCTGCCGCCCTAGGATCATAATCAGGGCCATGGCGGATGCAAACGGAATGTCTGCATTGCCCAGCGCTTTGAACGAGAACACGGACACGCCCCGGGAGGCAGAATGCGCAGCTCCATCGAAATCTTCAACATCCGCACCCGGCAGATGCGGGTGGTGTGGCAGACGCCTGATCTCTTTGAAGCGCCGAACTGGTCACCGGATGGAAAATATCTGCTGTTGAATTGCGAAGGCCTGCTTTATCGCCTGTCTCTTTCCGGTGATATTGCGCCGGAGAAGGTCGATACCGGCTTTGCCACGCTCTGCAATAACGATCACGGCATTTCGCCCGATGGTTCGCTCTACGCCATTTCCGACAAGGTGGAATTCGGCAAGAGCGCCATCTATCTCATGGCCTCCGCGGGCGGCGCGCCACGGCTGATGACGAAGAACCTTCCTTCCTACTGGCATGGTTGGTCGCCGGACGGGAAGAGCTTCGCCTATTGCGGCATTCGCGATCAGGTCTTCGATATCTACTCCATGGATATAGAAAGCGGCGTCGAGACGCGGCTGACCCATGGCGAAGGTCGCAATGACGGGCCGGATTATTCGCCTGACGGTGCGTGGATCTATTTTAATTCCAGCCGCACCGGATTGATGCAGATCTGGCGCGTACGGGTGGATGGCTCCGCCGTCGAGCGCATCACCGACAGCCCCTATGGCGACTGGTTTCCGCACCCGTCTCCGAAGGGAGACAAGGTGGTGTTCGTCTCCTATGACGGCGACGTTTTTGACCATCCGCGCGATCTCGATGTACGGGTGCGGCTGATGGATATGGATGGCGGTAATGCCGAGACGCTGTTTGAGCTTTTCGGCGGGCAGGGAACGATGAACTCGCCTAACTGGTCACCTGAGGGGGACGAGTTCGCCTATGTCAGGTATTTCCCTGTGTAATGGGGGAGGCAGGCCACATTGCCGCACCACCGGCAGAATACTTGCATTCGCAAACTTTTTTGCCCATAGCTTCCTTTGTCAGGTGCCCGCCCTTGCGACGGGAGAATCGGGAATCCGGTGAAAGCCCGGAACGTGCCCAGCGCTGTGAGGCGGACGCTCTTTTTTAGAAGCCACTGAAGCAATTCGGGAAGGCGAAAAGGGCGGATGAAGCCAAGTCAGAAGACCGGCCTGACGGGATAGACCGAACCGCGCGGACGGCGGCAGGTTGTTGTCGAGGCGGGGTGCGCATTTGCGCCCGGCCTTCGCATTGTTGGGGATAAACGATGCCAGCCGATCCGTCCGTGAGCAATCCGCCCGGCGCCAGTTCTTTCGATCATGCGCTGTCACCCGCCCGCCCGTTTTCCGGTGAGGAGCGCGAGGTGATTTACCGCGCCATTGAAACCCGTCGTGACGTGCGCGATCAGTTCCTGTCCGATCCGCTGCCGGATGATCTGGTGGAGCGTCTCCTGAAGGCGGCCCATTCGGCACCCTCGGTCGGTTTCATGCAGCCGTGGAATTTTACCCTCATCACCGATGGCGCGATCCGTCAGGCGGCCTTTGTGGCCTTCAGCCGTGCCAATGAGGAGGCGGCGGCGATGTTCGAGGGCGAGCAACAGGCTCTCTACCGGAGCTTGAAACTTGAAGGCATCCGCAAGGCCCCGCTCAGCATCTGCGTCACCTGCGATCCCACACGCGGCGGCAAGGTGGTGCTGGGCCGCACCCATAATCCGCGCACGGATGTCTATTCCACCGTCTGCGCCATCCAGAATCTCTGGCTCGCAGCCCGCGCCGAAGGCATCGGCGTCGGCTGGGTCAGCATTTTCCACGATAGCGACATTCGCACCATTCTCGGTATTCCCGACCACATCGAAATCGTCGCCTGGCTCTGCGTCGGCCGTGTCGATGCGCTCTATACCGAGCCGGAACTGGCGGTGAAAGGCTGGCGGCAGCGCGTGCCGTTGGAGGAGCTTGTGTTCCGCAACCGCTGGGGCGGGGTGTAAGGCAGATAAAAGTTCCGCGAGGGAAGCGGGGCGTTGCTGCTTGTTCTTATCCCCGGCGGGGAGAAGATGGCCCGAAGGGTCAGATGAGGGGGCAAGCTCTCAGCATATCTCTACCGTAGCCCTCTCATCCCGCTGCCGCGGACTGAAGAAACAAGCGGCGTCCGCTCGCTCCACGACGGCTTCACTGCTGCGGCTGTATACCCTTCAATGCCGGGTTCTTCAGGTCGATCCGGCCTGTCTGGTCCGGCAGAAATTTGGGGCCGATGATGCGCACTTTCGTATCGTTCGGGTCATAGTCGCGTTCGGGAACGGGCTGTTCCGGCGGCTTGGCGGCCTGCTGCTGCTCGGCGGGTTTGGGGGCGGCCTTGTCACCTTGCGGTGAGGGGATTTTCGTGATGCCGGAATAGGGTGTTTCGGATTCCGGCCGGGCGGCTTCTTCCTGCTTCTGCATTTCTTCGTGATAGGCGGCCATGTTACAGGCGCAGCCCGGCACTTTTGCCGGGGCGTTCCTGTAGGCGAAGGCGGTCGGCAGGTCCCTGTAGGGTTTTCCGGTTTCCGCAGACACCATGTCGGCGGTTTCCTGATCCGTCATGGAGTGGAAATAAAGTTCCGTCTCCGTCCCCGGACACATTTTCTGGCATTGCTCGGCCTGGGCGCGGAAATCGAGCGGCGAGGCATTGGAAGCGATGGGGAAGAACGAGCCGTCGCAGGTGCGCACGCACAGTGTACGAAGCCCGCCTTCGGCGGCGGCGTTGGGGTAGGGGGAAAGCCCCGCCTGTCCCGGCTCACCGCCATTCTGCCGGAAGGCGTCGGGGTAACGCGTCACATCGGAAGGCGGCGGCAACTGTGCTTCCGTCTGCGGCGCGGTGCTGCAGCCATTGGCATCGAGGGCGGCGAGGATACGCTGGCGCCTGATATCGCCATCGTTGTCACGCGCGGCCGCCATGGCATCGTCGCGATCACGGATGATGGCGTCGCGTTCGCTTTCCGCTTCCGCCAGTGCATCGCCGATCTCGGCGCAGACACCGGCATTGGGATTGCCGTAGACGATGACGCTGCCAGACGAGCAGCCATAGCCGCGCAGGTCGTTCCTGATCTTGCGAATGACGATGTTCTGGCGGGCGAGCGCATTGGCGTAACGCCGCACCTCGGCCGTATTGCCGATGACGCGTGGCGGCTCGCGCAACTGCGCATAAAGCGTATCGCAGACCTGATCCGCAAAAGCGGTGGCCGGAGCAATGAAAACAAGGGGAAGCAGGAGGCCGATGATGCGGCTGCGCCGGGTCAATTGTGCGATCCGTTCGATGTCCCCGACCGGTGGCAGGGGCGTTATACTTCACGAAATCCGTGTTTCAGGAAGATAACATAAGCTGTTGCCGCAATGCGGCAACAGCATGTTCAAAATTGCGTTAATGCGGCCTCTATCACACCGAAGGATGCGAGGCCTGCACCACGGCAAACGCCGCCATGTTGACGACGCCGCGCGAGGTGACGCTGGGCGACAGGATATGGGCGGGCAGGGCGCTGCCGAGGAGGATCGGGCCGACATGCAGGCCTTCCGTCAGCGTGCGGGTGACGCCGAGCGTGATGTTGGCGGCATCGAGGTTCGGGAAGACCAGAAGGTTCGCCTCGCCCGTCAGCACGCTGTTCGGCATCGCGCGCTTGCGCAGCGCTTCCGAAAGTGCGGAGCCGCCCTGCATTTCGCCGTCCACTTCCAGTTCCGGTGCTGCCGCCTGCACGATCTTCAGGGCGCGGCGCATCTTGCGGGCGCTTTCGGAATCGCGCGAGCCGAAATTGGAATGGCTGGCGAGTGCGATCTTCGGCGTGATGCCGAAGCGGCGGATTTCCTTGGCCGCGAGAATGGCCATCTCAGCCACTTCCTCTGACGTCGGGTCGTTGTTGACGAAGGTGTCGGTGAGGAACAGCGCACCCTGCTGGGTGATGAGCAGGCTGAGACCCGCAAAGGAACGTACGCCTTCCTGCTTGCCGATGATCTGGTTCACGTCGCGCAGGTGCCGGTCATAACGGCCTTCGAGACCGCAGATCAGCGCATCCGCCTCGCCACGCTTCACCGAAAGCGCGCCGATGACGGTCGTGTTGGTACGCACGATGGTACGCGCCGCTTCCGGGTTGATGCCGGCGCGGCCGACAAGGGCGAAATAATCATCGACATAATCGCGGTAACGCGGATCGTCTTCCGGGTTGACCACGGCGAAATCCGTATGCGGCCGGATGCGCAGGCCGAAGCGCTTCAGGCGCGTTTCGATGATCTGCGGACGGCCGATCAGGATCGGGATGCCGGTGCCTTCTTCCAGCAGCACCTGGGCGGCGCGCAGCACGCGCTCGTCTTCGCCTTCGGCAAAGATGATGCGCTTCTTTTCGGCGGCCTTGGCAGCATTGAAGACCGGCTTCATGATGAAGCCGGAGCGCCAGACGAAACGGTTCAGCTGGTCGAAATAGGCTTCGAAATCGGTGATCGGCCGGGCGGCGACGCCGCTCGCGGCCGCTGCACGGGCGACAGCCGGTGCGATGCGCAGGATGAGGCGCGGATCGAAAGGCGAGGGAATGAGGTAGTTCGGGCCGAAGACCGGTGTTTCACCGCTATAGGCTTTTGCCGCGACTTCCGAGACTTCCTCACGCGCAAGCTCGGCGATGGCCTGCACGGCGGCCATCTTCATTTCCTCGTTGATCGTGGTTGCGCCGCAATCCAGCGCGCCGCGGAAGATATAGGGGAAGCAGAGAACGTTGTTCACCTGGTTCGGGAAGTCCGAACGGCCGGTGCAGATCATCGCATCCGGGCGGGCCGCACGCGCCGCTTCCGGCATGATTTCCGGATTGGGGTTGGCAAGCGCCAGGATCAGCGGGTTTTCCGCCATGCGCTCCAGCAGTTCCGGCTTCAGAACACCGGCGGCCGAAAGGCCGAGGAAGACGTCGGCGCCGTCGATGGTTTCGGCCAGCACACGCTTGTCGGTCTTCTGGGCGTAAACTTCCTTCCACTCGTCCATCAGCTCGTTACGGCCGTCATAAACGAGGCCTTCGATGTCGTGGACCCAGATGTTTTCCTTCTTCGCGCCCATGGCGACCAGCAGGTTGAGGCAGGCAAGCGCCGCAGCACCCGCGCCTGACGCGACGATCTTGACGCTTGAGAGCGACTTTCCGGCCAGTTCCAGAGCGTTGGTGACAGCGGCGGCGACGATGATCGCGGTGCCATGCTGGTCATCATGGAAAACCGGGATATTCATTTTTTCGCGCAGCTGGCGTTCCACCTCGAAACATTCCGGCGCCTTGATGTCTTCAAGGTTGATGCCGCCGAAGGTGGGCTCCAGCGCTGCGATGGTGGAAACCATGTCGTTGATGCCGGGCGCATCGATTTCGATGTCGAAGACGTCGATACCGGCGAATTTCTTGAAGAGAACGGCCTTGCCTTCCATCACGGGCTTGGAGGCGAGCGGGCCGATATTGCCAAGTCCGAGAACCGCCGTGCCGTTGGAAATGACCGCGACGAGGTTGGCGCGGGCGGTATATTCCGCTGCCATTTCCGGATTTTCATGGATGGCGAGGCAGGGGGCGGCAACACCCGGCGAATAGGCAAGCGCCAGATCGCGCTGGTTGCCGAGCGGCTTGGTGGCCTGGATTTCCAGCTTGCCGGGGCGCGGGTAGCGGTGGAAAAAGAGCGCCTGTTCCTCGATGTCGGCCTTTGCCGTGTTGGCGGGCGTGTTGTTCTTATCGTGAGAGGTCATTCTTCCACCGTCATGTCTGGTTCAATTCCGGTCCCCTGAATACAACAAACTTTCCCATGGTACAGCCGTTATTTACCGCCCCCTTATGCAAATGCGGCCATGGCTTATTCGCGTTTTCGTGATGGTCTTCGTCATATTCCCTATAAAAACCGGCGTTTGTCATGTTGCTGCAACACGAGTCTGGTTCTGAGAGGTAAGAAAGCCGCAGGGACGCAACCGAACAGGGGGATGAAATCCGTGGCCGGTCAAATCGAAACCAGACAGTTCAGAACGCTTTTCATTTCGGATGTTCATCTCGGCTCCAAGGCGGCCAAGACGGACTATCTGCTCGACTTCCTGAAATATCACGAGGCCGAGACGATCATCCTCGTCGGCGACATCGTCGACGGCTGGCGCCTGCGCCGCAGCTGGTACTGGCCGCAGGGCTGCAACGACGTGGTGCAGAAGCTTCTGCGCAAGGCCCGCAAGGGAACCCGCATCGTCTATATTCCCGGCAATCACGATGAATTCCTGCGGGAATTTCCGGGCATGCATTTCGGCGGCATCGAAGTGGCCGAGCGCATGATCCACGAGGCGGCCGACGGCAAGAAATATCTCATCATCCATGGCGACGAGTTCGACGTGGTGGTGCGCAACGCCCGCCTGCTCGCTTATCTCGGCGACTGGGCCTATGACGCTGCAATCGCGCTCAACATCGTCATCGCCGCCGTACGCCGCCGCATCGGCCTGCCTTACTGGTCGTTCTCGGCCTGGGCCAAGCTGCAGGTCAAGCACGCCGTCAACTTCATCGGCGAATTCCAGCGCGTGGTGGCAGACGAGGCACGCCGCAACAATGTCGACGGCGTCATCTGTGGACACATTCACCATGCTGTCATGGAAGACATGGACGGCATTCGTTACATCAACACCGGCGACTGGGTGGAAAGCTGCACGGCAATCGCCGAAAATGCCGATGGCAGCTTCGAGCTGATCACCTGGATGCAGACGAGCGAGGTTGCCGTCGAACAGGCATCGGATGAGATGGAGCCGGTGGATATTCCGGGGCTGATCGGGAAACACGCGGCCTGATTGAGGTATGCCAGCTTTCGCGACGACGCGTTTCGTTGGGGATGCGCTGGGGCAGGTTGGCTAATGTGTATGAAGGCGATGGTGTGACCTCGCTGGTGGTGCCGACATACTCTGATATAGCTTGCTTATGTCATCCTCGGGCTTGACCCGAGGATCCACAAACCGGAGCGATGGATCCTCGGGTCAAGCCCGAGGATGACAGTGGAGAGGTTTAGATTGCCGTTTGCTGTTGGTGAAGGCCGGCGCGGACGGAATTACGGCACGCAGTCGCGTCATTCTTAGTCCACGCGAGAGCGGCGCCCTCCAATTTCCAGCAGGCCGGATAAATCAGCGACCCTTTAGAGATATGCCCCAGCTCCTTCATGCGAGGCGAGCGCGTGCCGCTTGTGTCTTTCTCCCCGAGGAGGGGAGAAGGTCGCGGCAGCGGGATGAGGGGGCGACGTTAGCGATAACCCGAAAGCTTGCCCGCTCATCCGACCCTTCGGGGCCATCTTCTCCCCGGCGGGGAGAACAAACAAGCGGTGAGGTCGTGCCTTTATCTTGTTTCTCTGCCTTCAATATCTAGGGCTTACCCCCACAATTCCGGCCGCGCCGGATAAACCAGCGAACCCTCATAAACCAGCCCCGGCTCGCGATCCTCGGCCAGCAGCAGCGGCCCGTCGAGATCGGAAAAGGCTGCTCCCTGGGCGGCGAGTATGGCGGGGGCCATGCCGAGCGAGGTGCCGAGCATGCAGCCGACCATGATGGTGAAACCGAGCCGTTCCGCTTCCGCCTTCATGACAAGCGCTTCCGTCAACCCACCGGTCTTGTCGAGCTTGATGTTGATCGCGTCGTAGCGGTCGCGCAGGTCGGCGAGGTCCTTGGTGGAATGCACGCTTTCATCGGCGCAGATCAGCACCGGATGGTCGATACGGGAGAGAATGGCGTCCTTGCCGGCGGGCAGCGGCTGCTCGATCAGCGATATCTTCAGTTCCGCCGCAAGTCTCAGATAATATTCGATATTATAATCGTTCCAGCCCTCATTGGCGTCGATGATGATGCGCGCCTCCGGTGCTGCGGCGCGCACGGCGCGCAGGCGTGCCTCGTCATCGGCGGTTCCGGTCTTGATCTTCAGCAGCGGGCGGCCTGCGTTTTCCGCCGTTTTCGCGGCCATGGTCTCGGGGTCGGCGAGTGAAATCGTATAGGCGGTGACGAGCGGTTTTGCCGCCTGTCCGAGAATGCTTTCGGCGGCGCTTTTACCGCTCATCTTGGCTTCGAGATCCCACAGCGCGCAATCGACCGCATTGCGGGCGGCGCCGGGTTGCATCGCCTGCTGCAATTCCTGTCGGGTCAGGCCGTCGGCGATCCGCTCCGCCATCGTCTCGATATCGGCGATGACGCCTTCGATGCTTTCGCCATAACGCGGATAGGGCACACATTCACCTCTGCCGGCGAAGGAACCATCGAGGATGGTGCACGTTACGACATCCGCATGCGTGCGGGTGCCGCGTGAAATGGTGAAGCTGCCGGCAACGGGAAAACGTTCTGTTGTGGCTTGCAGGTAACGGGGCATGTTTTTTCACTTCCGATTGGGCGGCAAAAGACACATGACGCCAAATTTATCACGAATTGTCGGCGGTCACTGTGGCTTGCCGAAGGCCAAACCGTTATGAAACCTTTAAGAATCTCGTGACGGCTGCACTCGCTCGGAGCATTATGCAAGAACAGGACACACGGCAACAGGCGAACCCGGCCGCCATCACCGAAGACGATAGCGTCTCCGGCGGCGGCTTGCGTTTTGTCATGAGCGGCTCCTGGCGCAACAGCAATCTCTCCGGTGTTTTCCCCAGTCTCGAAAAGATCGAAAAAAGCAGATCCGCCGGCGCGGTGGAAATCGATCTTTCTGCCGTCGAGGCCATCGATACCACGGGCGCATGGATCATCCAGCGTCTGCGCAAGGACCTTGAGGTCAACGGCGCCACCGTCACCGTGACGGGTAATGACCATATTGAAGAGGTCATCGGCCAGTTGCCCGAAAAGGTGGAGATGGAGGGCGAAGCCGGTCCGAAGGAGGGGCTTGCCGAGCGTATTTTTGCGCCCATCGGCAAGGCCGTGATCCAGAACGGCGCGGATTTTCTGGCGGGCATGTATATTCTCGGCTCCGCCGTGCGCGGCGCGCAGATGAAGCTCGGGCGCGGGCGTGGCGTCTCACCGGCGGCGATCGTCAACCAGATCGACCATATGGGCGTGCGCGCCGTGCCGATCATCATGTTGATGTCGTTCCTGATCGGCGCGATCATCGCCCAGCAGGGTGCGTTCCAGCTCAGATATTTCGGTGCGGAAGTCTTCGTTGTCGATCTCGTCGGCATTCTGCAATTGCGTGAAATCGGTGTGCTTCTGACCGCGATCATGATCGCCGGCCGTTCCGGCAGCGCCATCACTGCGGAAATCGGCTCCATGAAGATGCGCGAGGAAATCGACGCGCTGAAGGTGATCGGTCTCAATCCCGTCGGCGTGCTGGTGTTTCCGCGGCTGGTGGCGCTTACCATCGCACTGCCGCTTTTGACCATTCTCGCCAATTTTGCAGCGCTTTTCGGCGCTGCCATCGTGGCGCTGCTTTATTCCGGCATCACGTTCGAGGTGTTCCTGTCGCGCCTGCATGGCGCTGTCGAGGAATCGACCATTGCAGCGGGCATGATCAAGGCGCCGTTCATGGCGCTCATCATCGGCATTGTCGCGGCGGTTGAGGGCATGAAGGTGGGCGGTTCGGCGGAATCGCTTGGCCAGCACGTCACCTCCTCGGTGGTGAAGTCGATCTTCGTCGTCATTCTGGTGGATGGTCTTTTCGCCATCTTCTACGCAGCCATCGATTTTTAAGGGAGGGCGCGTTGGAGAAACTGGACCAGAAACCGCACGAGACCAGAACCGGAAAAGACGGCCGCGAGGTGGTGCTTTCCGTCGAGGGCGTGACCGTCGGTTTCAACGGCCGGAACGTGCTCGAAAATCTCGACCTCGATGTCTATCGTGGTGAAATTTTGGGCTTTATCGGTCCCTCCGGTGCTGGCAAATCCGTGTTGATGCGCGCGATCTTGCGGCTCCTACCGCGGCAGGCGGGTGCGATCCGCATTCTGGGCACCGATTACGACAAGGCGAGCGAAGACGACCGCATGATGCTCGACCAGCGTCTTGGCGTGCTGTTCCAGCAGGGGGCGCTGTTTTCCGGCCTGACGGTGAAGGAAAACATCCAGCTGCCGATGCGCGAATATCTTGACCTGCCGAAAAAGCTGATGGACGAGCTCGCCTATCTCAAGATCGAGATGGTGGGGCTGAAGCCCGATGCGGGCGACAAATATCCGTCCGAACTGTCAGGCGGCATGATCAAGCGCGCAGCCCTTGCCCGGGCGCTGTCGCTCGATCCCGACCTCGTTTTCCTCGACGAGCCGACATCCGGCCTCGATCCCATCGGGGCGGCGGAATTTGATATGCTGATTGCGCGCTTGCGCGATTCGCTCGGCCTGACCGTCTATATGGTGACACACGACCTCGACAGCCTGTTCTCCGTCTGCGACCGCATTGCGGTGCTCGGCCAGAAGAAGGTGCTGGTGGAAGGGACATTGCAGGACATGTTCGCCTGCGACGACCCTTGGGTGCAGTCCTATTTCCGCGGCAAACGGGCGCGCTCTGTCGTTCTTCCGGACGGCAGACACGAAAATCCGGTGGAGTAACAAGAAGCATGGAAACCAAGGCGAACTACACCATAGTCGGAATTTTCACGCTGATCGTGATCGCCGCCGCATTCGGCTTCGTTTACTGGATGGCGGAATTCGGCCGTGGCGGCCCGACGGCGCAGCTTGTCGTGCGTATTCCCGGTTCGGCCAACGGCTTGTCCGTCGGTTCTCCCGTGCGCTTCAACGGTATTCCTGTCGGCACCGTGCGCGGCCTTGCCATCGACCGCGACGACCCGGCCTATTCCATAGCGTTTACTGAAGTGCAGGCCGATGCCCCGGTTTTCCCGTCCACGCGCGCCGTGCTTGAAATCCAGGGCCTGACGGGCGCTGCCTATATCGAGCTTTCCGGCGGCAACAAGGATGGCGAGCGTATTCTGCAGAAAGCCGTCGAAAGCGGCGTTCCCGCCGAGCTGACGGCCGATCTTTCCAGTGTCACCAACCTGCTTGCCACCGCAGACAAGATCCTGAAACGTGCGGACGGCGCGATCGGCGAGCTGCAGGGCTTCGTGCAGGATGCGCGCGGCCCGCTGACGCAGACGGTGCGCAACGCCGAGAAATTCTCCGATGCGCTGGCGGCCAATTCCGACGGCATCAAAAACTTCATTGCAAGCCTCAGCTCGCTTTCGACCACCGTGCAGTCGGTCTCGGTGCGTCTCGATGGCACGCTGACCGCGATCGAAGATCTGGTGAAGGCTGTGGATGCCGGCAAGATCGATTCCATCCTGTCGAATGTCGACAAGGTGACGAAGGATGTGGCCTCGGCTTCGAGCGATATCCAGGGCATCATGGAGACGGTGCAGAGCACGGCGCGCAATTTCGAGGCGGCGAGCACGGAAGTGCAGACGGTCGTGAAGCGCGCGGATGAGCTTCTCGCCTCGGTTGATCCCGCCAAGGTGGGCACCGTCGTCAACGACGTCTCGGCTGCCACGGCCGATGCGCGCGACGCGGTGGCGAACTTCAAGCGGATCGCCGACGATGTCGGCGCGCGCCGCGCCGATATCGACCAGGCGGTTTCCGATTTCACCGAAATGGGCCGCAAGCTGAACCTCGCCTCCAGCCGCGTTGATGGCATTCTCGCCAAGGTGGACGGCATGCTCGGCACGGATGACGCCAATTCGCTGTTTGCCAAGGCCCGCGAGACGCTCACTTCCTTCAAGGCGGTGGCCGACAATCTCAATGCCCGTATCGGGCCGATTGCCGACAATCTCACACGCTTCTCCAGCTCGGGCCTGAAAGATTTCCAGGCGCTCATCGGCAGCACGCGGGTGACGGTCGACAATCTCAACAACGCCATCACCAATATCGACCGCGATCCGCAGCGGTTGATCTTCGGCGGCGAAACCGTGAAACAATATGACGGCAGAACAAGGCGCTAAGAGGGGTATGGGCCAATGAGACTATCGATGAACGGCCAAAGGCGCCGCGCCCTCATTCTGGCTCCGCTGCTTGCCGCGATGATGGCGGGCTGTGCGGGTGCGCCGAAGAACGATACTTTCGATCTTTCCGTCTCTTCGGCGACGGTGACGCAGGGGCCTTCGCTCAGGAGCCGGCAGCTGCTGATCGCCGATCCGACGGCGTTAAAGGCGCTGGACAGCGAAAACATCGTGGTGCGCCTTTCCGGCTCGGAGGTGCAGTATCTCGGCAATTCGCAATGGAGTGACCGCCTGCCGCGCATGGTGCAATCCAAGCTCGTGGAAGCCTTCGAGGATACCGGCAAGCTGGGCGGCGTCGGCCGGCCGGGGCAGGGGCTGGCAATCGACTATCAGGTCGTGACCGATATTCGCGCTTTCGAAATCGATACGGCAAAGAACCTCGCCAATATCGAAATCTCGGTGAAGCTGCTGAATGACCGCAATGGCACGGTGAAGGCGCAGGAAGTGTTCCGCGCCAGCGCCCGTGTCAGCGGCTCCGGCAACGCCAATTTCGTAAAGGCGCTGGATCAGGCTTTCGCTGCCGCCACGCGGGAGATCGTGGCCTGGACGCTGAAATCGCTCTAGGCGTTTCAGCGGTCATTGCCGTCAGAAGAAATCGCTTTATGTTTGCGTCAGACCGGTTGCTGATCGGTCCATATGCAATATTGCCGATCCGTGAGTTCGTGATGCGATTTCTGCTGCTGCTTTGCCTTGTGCTTTCCACCCTGTCTGGAGCCGGTGCCGCCATGGCGGCCGGTCTCCGGCTGATCGAGGTTCCAGCCGCGAATGGCAAAGCTGCCATGAAGGCTGCGGTGTGGTCGCCCTGCGCGGCCGCGCCGGTGGAGGTCAGGATTGGCCCCTTCCTTTTACCCGCTGTCAGGGATTGCCCTGTGCCCGAAGGGAAATATCCGCTCGTCGTCATCTCTCATGGTTTTGGCGGCACCTATTTCAGCCATCGGGACACGGCGGCGGCGCTGGCGGATGCCGGCTTCATTGTCGCGGCGATCAATCACCCCGGAGACAATGCGCTTGAAATGCAGAAGGCGGGTGAACTTTCCGCGCTGACGGGCCGGCCGGCGGAGATTGCCCGCTTGCTGGATCATCTGCTTGAAGGTTTTAGCGAAGCCGGTTCCATCGATGCCGGACGGATCGGCGTTTTCGGATTTTCGCGTGGCGGTTATACCGCGCTGGTGCTTGCCGGCGGCACTCCCGACTTTGCCAATGCCGCGCTGCCCTGTCCGGACCCGCAGGCGCCGATTTGCGCGCAGATGCGGCAGAAGACGACATTACCGCAGCACGGCGGTCAGGATGCACGTGTGAAGGTTGTGGTTGCTGCCGACCCGTTGAATGCCTTTCCCGGCGCGGGCGACCTGAAGAATATCACGATCCCGGTCCAGCTCTGGAGTTCGGAACGCGGTGGTGACGGTGTCGCGCCGCAGGATGTTTTGCGGCTGCGCGGCGATCTGCCGGCGAAACCGGACTATCGGATGGTGAAAGGGGCGGGGCACTTTTCGTTTATCGCCCCTTGCCCCGCCGAGATGGAAAAGGCCGTGCCCCAGATTTGCAGCGATGCGGCTGGCTTCGACCGGGTGGAGTTCCATCGCGGCTTCAACGCCGATGTCGTCAGCTTCTTCAAGGCATCGCTGCGCTGAGGCGCTGCCCTAGCGTGCAGTGGAAGCCGTCGATCAGACGCCGTCCTGCTGCGACTTCCATTCCGGAAGGGGGAAAACCCGGTCGTAGCTCCAGTTGAAGACAAAAGCATAGACCACGTAAAACAGCGCAAACGAGATATCCATCACCAGGGCGTGCGCAAGGCTGATATTCAGATACCAGGCAATGAAGGGCATCAGCACGATCAGGAGGCCCAGTTCGAACAGCACGGCGTGGGCGACCCGAAGAGCGGGCGTTTTCAGCGTCGTGCCTTTCAGCCGCTGCATGGCGTGGTCGAAGCCGAGATTATAGACATAGTTCCAGACCGTCGCCAGCGTGGCGCTGACGAGGCCGACAATGCCGATATCTTCCATAGGCATGCCAAAGAGCAGTGCGCCCAAGGGAATGACGAGCAGAAGGCCGATGATTTCGAAACTGAGGGCGTGGCGGATACGATCTTGCAGGGAACGCATTTCATTCTCCGGTATGTGACCGGGCCGTCCCGCATGCTGTCGCCGATATGGCCGAGGTCGTCCTCGCGCTGGGTCATATAGAACCTTTGGGCGGAATTTTCAAGCGCTGCGCATTTGGGGGGCTGGGAGTGTTCCGCCTGTTTCCTCTCTCGGGCGGGGAGAAGAAAACGCGCGGCAACGCGTTCGTTTCTCTCGCGCGCACCAACGAAACCGTGATCGGAACAAGACCGGCGCATTTTCGTTATCGCTTATGGAAGGAGGCGTGCCATGCAGCAGAATTCCTCTGAAGGAAGAACGATCAAGGCCGCCAACACGGCGAAGGTTTCGACTTACACGCCAAGCCTCATTTCCCTCAAGGGAAGCTATGTGGCGATGATATTTCGCAGACCGCTTTGCCGAAATCCGCTGGATGTGCGGAAGAAATAAGGGCAGGGGAATCTGCCTGTTACTTGGCCCCGCACATTGATGACGACGACTGCCGAAATGATCGAGAGCTTTAGATGTCTCTAAAGTGTGATTTTCAATCCGGCCCGTCTCCACTTAGACTGGAGATCGCCACAAGAGCGAAGGGAGAATGACATGAAATCAGTTCTCATTATCGCCGCTGTCTTTGGTTTTTCCGCCAGTGCAGCGCTTGCGGAATGCGCAGGTCATCAACAGATCAACGCTTCCGTTCCTGCCGTAGACCGTGAATTCAAAACTGCAAGCATCGTTCCGCCGACGGACCCGGTCGAGAAGCCTGTCGTCATCCTGAAAAAGACCGACCGCCTTCCGGCTGCGGTTGCGACGACCGGTGAGCCCGAAGCCGCAATGCAGCGCATGCAATAGACAGAATAATAACCTCTTCATTCAGAAATCCCGTGCGTGAGGTGATCCGCACGGGATTTTGCTTTTTGAAAACGAGAGGGAGGCAGGAATGCTAACGGTAAAGGCCTGCTTCGCGAGCCTTCTCCGGCATTTCCAGGGCGACTAGCTGTCGAGTTTCAGCGACAGCTGTTTCGGCCCTTCGTTCTTTTTCAGCACGTAAAGCGGCCGGGTGATGATGACTTCCGTTCGCCGTTGCAGTTCGCGGCGTCGTTCGAGCGCGCGCTCGCGCATGTCGCGGGAGCGGGCGACAACGGAAAGGGCATTTTCTATGGTTGCGTCTGCTGTGTTCATCGCTGACCTCCATAATGTTCACTTTATGTTCTCATTATTGGTGGCTTGTGTCAACACTATGGCAGGGTTGCGGGCAGGTAATCGATACGTCCCGCCACGCTGGGCACGGCGGTGCGAAAGGCCGCGTGGGAGGCGTGGCCGCATGGGATCGGCTTTGCTCCACGCGGCGACCTTCACGACATGATCTGTTCCGGCAGTGTCGACAGGGACACTCCGGGCCAGCTACGTCGATTTTCACGATGATGTTTCGAAGGCGCGGGGCTGATCCGCCCTGCTTCAGGAGGGGATCAGGAGAGGGGACGTTGATCCGGCGCGGGAAGGCCGCCGGCGGTCAAGAGATCGGTGAGATGCTCGCTGGCGAGCGCGACGATGGCAAGGGCGGCCTGCTGGCGGTTCCAGCCGGCATGTTCCGCTTTTTCGATCAGCCCTTGAATGGAAGGCTCCAGCGCGAACTGGCACTCTGCCTGATAGTCCATGGTGTCGATCGAAAGCGACGGGGAATTGATTGCGGCCCGCATCCTTTGGTCTCCCTGTTTTCCGGCATGCCATCATACGCAAGACGCAAATCGGAACATGCACATTCAGAGGCCGGTGATATCGGGTATGGTCATGAGGCCCGCATATCACTGGCAGCGAATCCCCCAGCAGGCGGACGTTAACGGTAAGTCTTGATCGCTGTCAACGAGCGTGGGGTGGCAGGGGATGTCGCCATGCTCGTTTTCAGAGCCTTCCGCTCCGGAAAGGCTTTCGCCGCCAGATCAGCAGCGCCATCACGTAAAGCGCAAAAAGCACGAACCATGTGACGGGCAGCACCATGAAAAGCGCCGCATAAGCGCAGTTTCCCTCAAAACAGGAGCCGAGAAATCCGGAATCGGCAAGCGCTGCCGACAATAAAAACGCACATATCCCGCTCCCGACTGCGCCGAGAATGAAAAGCAATATGTTGATGAACAATCTCATGACCCCGATCATAGGGATGATTGAGACAGCTTTGGGGAAACGGCGTCACGGCGAGACCTATATTCACCGTTTCGGCAGCATTGAGAAGGAATGAAGATCTTTTCCAGTCGCAACGAATTGACGAAAACATTAAGTCGAATTTTAAATATGACTCGCGTTTTACGGGAATTCTGGTTTTATTACTTCGGGGTTATAAATGGGGATTTTCAGATGATCAGGGTCGTTTTTATTACGCTCGCATTTTTTCTCTTCGCCATACCGCCGTCGGTTGCTCAGGATACAGCTCCTGACTGGAAAAAATTTGGTTCCGAATATTTGACCTATAATGGTCAGGCCCTGACGTTCGACGCGGCAGACCTGCAGCGCCACCAGAACCGCTTGCGTTGCGTTAAAATGAATAATTACGGATGCGTTATGGGGAGAAGCTGGCAAGGGGCAGCCGGCAACGACAGGGCCGGTCATGCCATCTTCGAGCATCCGAAATGGTCGGTACGCGCAGTTGTCCGGGATTATTGCTCGAAGAACCGGAGGGGATTGCGATCTGCAATGCAGATTGCCGAGACCTATTCACCCTGGTGCGATACGCTCGGCACCGTCGGGGTTCGAAACGGCTGGGGCAGATCATGCGCTGGTGGTCCGCAGCCGCCCGCAGGCTTCAAAGGTCCTCTCTGCGCAAAACCCGCAAACGGCACTCCGGCGGCCGGCCAGTGCGGAAGCTGCAATTGCCCCGATGGCGTTGCGCGGGGCATGGCGGCCAGCGTGAACGCCGGGATCAATGACAATCTTGCGCTTTTTGGTGCTGACGGCTCACCGAATGTCGGCAATCTGGTTGCCGTTCTCGGAAGCAAATTCCGGCGGGAGACCGGTTTTGCGGTCAATGAAGGGTTGATCAAGGAAGGTATCGAGCTGGCGGGGCAATGCCGCTGACAGGTTTTTAGCTCCGCGTGAACGATGCACTTTGGGAACACCGACAGAGGCGGCGCAAGCCGCCTTTTAACGGACGGCGTCTAAGGCTCGCAACTTGCCCCTGGGCATCATCGGCCCGTATGGCCGACGCTGGCTGCGTCCGTTAATTTTATGATAAATCAAGGAGTTAATGGTGGGTGATGTAGGGCTCGAACCTACGACCCGCTGATTAAGAGTCAGCTGCTCTACCAACTGAGCTAATCACCCGACCGGCACCGTGTGGCGGTGTGAGGGGGCGTATAAAGGGGAAGTTTGGGCTTGTCCAGCGCGGAAATGAAATTTCTTCGATTTTTGTGACGAAAAAATTTCAGTCGCGCTGGAAAAGCCTGGAAATCCGGGGTTTTACGGATTTTTCCTTTTATTCATCCGCGTCTGAAAGCCCGGCCGATAAGGATGAGGATGCAGGCGCCGATGAAGCCGGCGATGAGATAACCGAGCCAACCTTGCAGAACGATTCCAAATAGCGAAACGATGGCGTTGGCGACGATCGCACCAACGATTCCAAGAAGGATGTTCATGAAAACACCCATATTGCTTTTCATGAATTGTTCGGCGAGCCACCCGGCGACACCACCGATGATGATGGCTGCGATCCAGCCAATGCCAGCAGATTCCATGATTTCCTCCCATGTTGCTGCATCATCAAAGGTGATGATTCCCCTGGTGAAAAGCAAGGCAAACTCCTGAAAACCTCGCTTTATGCGGGTGGTTTTCCGCGCGGCAGGCGCTAAATAGCCTGATGCGGCGCAAAGAGACGAAAGGCATGGATGTGCGGTTGATGTTGGGCGGATTGATGGACGGCAAACGGGTGTTCGGCGGCTTGACGCGGGATCGGCGGCAAAGGACCGCCATGGCGGCGATAATGGCCATGGTGCTGTTCCTGGTCGGCGGTCTTTTGTCGGCAATGCCCGCCTCGGCGCAGGAGGGAACGACATCGCCCGCCCCGGTGGCTATCCAGGCTTCGACCGTCGAACAGGCGAGGGCGGAGCTGGAGAAATGGAAGGCCGATGTCGCGGCAATCGCCAGACAGGTGGAAGCGGGCGGCAGCGACGACGTGCAGCTTGTGGACCTCAAGGGACGGGCCGATACCATTGCCGCCGATGCGGCCGCCGCCAACACCAAGCTGCGCACCCGTCTCGACCAGATCAAGACCCGGCTGGATGCGCTGGGTGCGGCGCCTGCGGACGACCAGCCGCCGGAAGCCAGCATGGTGACGGAAGAGCGAAACCGGCTGACGGCGGAACGGGCCGAGGTGAATGCGATTGCCGGCGAGGTGGAGAGCACGGCCACCAATGCCGCGCAGATCTCCAACAATATCACCGCCGTTCGCCGGGCGCTTTTCGCCGCCACGCTGTTCAAGCGCACGGAAGTTTCGGCGCAGACGCTGGGCGATGCGTCCTCCGCCTTTCTGACCGAGCTGACCAACCTGAACAACGCTTTCAGCGGCTGGGCGAGTTTCGTCTGGAATTACAAGCGCCTGCCGATGTTCGGGGCCGTGACGCTGTCGATCATGGCGGCGCTCCTGTTTCTGGTGGGTGGTTACCGCTTTTTCGGCAGCCGCATGGACCGGCGGGCGTTTACGGGCGAGCCTTCCTATCTGAGACGGCTTTCGGTGGCCTTCTGGTCCACCATGGTGCAGTCGCTGTCGCTTTTCCTGTTTCTCGTCACCTCGGCGTTTTTCCTCGATAATTTCAACGTGCTGCGGTCTGATATCGCGCCCATCCTGTTCGGGGCCATGGCGGTCACGGGCTTCGTTTATTTCGTGTCGCGGCTGAGCTATGCGATCTTTGCGCCGACGCAGTCGGAATGGCGTCTGCTGCAGGTTTCCAATCGCGGCGCACACACGCTGTCCTCGGCCGTGCTGCTGATGGCGCTCGTCAACGGGCTCGATTATCTGTTCGGCACGATCAGCGAGACGCTGTATTCGCCGCTGATCGTCACCGTTGCCAAGAGTTTCGTCGCCTCGATCATTATCGGCCTTATCCTGCTCACCGTGTCGTTCCTGCGGCCGGTCATCGGCGAAGGGCAGGATTACGAGACCGGCAATCAGCGACTGCCGCGCTGGCTCGTCATTCTGCTGCGGGTTGGCGGTCTCGTTCTCATCGGCGCCTGCCTGACGGGTTATGTCGGTCTTGCGCGCTTCCTCGCCACGCAGATCGTCGCCACCGGCGCGGTGCTGGCGACGATGTATATCGGCATTCTCTCCGGCAAGGCGATTTCACGGCAGGGGGCCTTTTCGGAATCCCTTGCCGGCCGTTATCTCGGACGACGGTTCGGCCTCGGCCCGGTTGCGCTCGATCAGGCCGGTCTTGCCGCCGGGCTCGGCATCTATGCGGTAGCACTTGCGTTCGGCGTGCCGCTCATCCTGTTTTCCTGGGGTTTCCAGCCGGGCGATATTGAAAGCTGGGCCTATCGCCTGCTGACCGGCATCACCGTCGGAAATGCCTCGATTTCGCTGATCGGCCTCTTTGGCGGTGTTCTCGTCTTCGCCATCGGTTATATCATCACCCGCTGGTTCCAGAAGTGGCTGGACAACAACGTCATGGCGCGCGGGCAGGTGGATGCCGGGGTGCGCAACTCGGTCAAGACAGGTATCGGTTATCTCGGTATCGCAGTTGCGGCCATCTTCGGTGTCTCTTCGGCCGGTCTCAACCTTTCGAGCCTGGCGCTGGTGGCTTCTGCCCTTTCGGTCGGTATCGGTTTCGGCCTGCAGAACATCGTCTCGAACTTCGTCTCCGGCCTCATCCTGCTGGTCGAGCGCCCCTTCAAGGTGGGGGACTGGGTGGTGACAGGCACGACGGAGGGCACCGTCAAGCGGCTTTCCGTGCGCGCCACCGAGATCGAAACTTTCCGTGGACAATCGATCATCGTGCCGAATTCCGAATTCATCAATTCCTCTGTTGGCAACTGGACGCACCGCAACCGCATCATGCGCGCCGAAATCCCGGTTTCCGTGTCTTACGATTCCGATCCGCAGAAGGTCATGGATATTCTGCTGGAACTCGTGCGCGCCCAGCCGCCGGTGCTGCGCAATCCCGAGCCGCATGTGGAATTCCTGCGCTTCGGCGATTTTTCGCTGGATTTCGAACTGCGTTTCCATCTCGCCGATCTGTCGAACGGGCTTGGCGTGAAAAACGCGCTGCGTATCGCCATCCTCCAGCGCTTCCGGGAGGAGGGGATCGACATCCCGTTCCCGCAGCGCAACCTCAATATCCACGTCGAAGGCGACGCCAATCCGCAGATGCTGGCGGCGCTGCTTTCGGAAGAGGGCGACAAGGCGGTGGTGGCCCATACGGGTGCGGCATCGCCCGTTGCCGGCAATGCGCCGGAAAAGGATGCCGGCAAGGCGGGCGACAAGACTGTTGCGGAACAGCCAGCCGCGGCAAAAGCGGCCGGAAAGGACAAGTGAGCGGCTGCGGCTGGTATCAGTCCGGACGGGTGCGGGGCAGGCCTCGCATCCGACTGTCTTGCGGTGAATGATGGGCGCACCGGGGCGGCTTTTACTTGATGGAGGCGGGATGCGCCCGACTGCCGTCATGAAAATATAATCAGAATACCCGCAATGACTGTATTGTTGTGTAAACTGTAAGTTGATATATTGTGGTTATTATTTAGTTTATTTCTTTTCTGTCGGGGTTCAAATGCCGGATCCAATCGATGAGAATGCCCAGCCTGCCCAGCCTGCCCAGCCTGCCCAGCCTGCCCAGCCTGCCCAGCCTGCCCAGCCTGCCCAGCCTGCCCAGCCTCCGGGCCCGGTTTCTGCGAAAACATCTCTTCGGGAAAGACTGAAGGGTTTTTGGGCGTGGATGCAGCCCCATGCCACCCGGCTGTCCCTTCTGACGGCTGGGGTCGTTATCGGCTCGGCGGGTCTGTTTTTCCTGATGGGCGAGACGGATGTGACCGACGATTACCTGCCCAAACGCTGGAACGAATCCATCCGCCGGTTGGGCATCGAGCCGGTCTATCCTCCGCAGGAGGATATTTATGTCGGAGACATTATCGCCGAAATTGTCGATTCAGGGCACAAATTCAAGTCTTTACCTCCCGATCTTGAAAGTGAGTCCTTCATCGGCCGTTACGTCAAGATAACCCAGATACCAAATTTGCGGGGTTATCTCGGCGTGAAGTCGGAGGCGCCCTATTTTGGCGACAGCACCTGGCTGGAGGACAAGAAGACGCTCTCGGTTGCTCAACCCCGTGCGGAGATTGCAACGGACGGAACCACCTCGGGCCTGCAGGTGAAGGACGCGCTTTTTCCCGTCATCAAGATAGAGCGCAAGGAAGGCATGGCGGGGCTTCTGCGCAATATCGCCTTCGGTGGCGCACGGGCGGATGTCGAGGAAATCGAACTTCAGAATGTTCAGACCTACGCGATCAACCCTTTCCATGCGCAAAATGCGCTGATGGCGTTTTGCAATGACAAAGACACCAAGGTCTATTGTGCGGACGAATATCTTCGCGAGAAACTGTCCTATATTCTCAGCCGCGACATTTTGAGAACCGGGGATACGGAGGATTGTGGTCCGCGTTATATTTACGATATCCGTCTGCTGGTTGTGCGCCAGGCGTTTCTGACACGCGGCGTCAAAGTTACCAACGGACGGGGCCGCTCGGCTTTTCTGGATGCGGGGGGTAACAGGGGAGACCCCGAAAAGGGTATGTCCGATGCCGCTGAGGCTGCGACCACCGCGCCGCAGGGCAAGCAGCCCGCGCCCAAAAATATGGCCGATAGTGACAACAGCATTCACAGCACAAACAGCTCTGGCCTGTTTTCCGATCGCCAGTTTGCGCGGCCGCTCGTCATAGGCTTCAACAGCGTTTCCATAGGCATGCGCAACAGCACGCCTGCCTGGCTGGATGCCGCAGCAAAGGCGGCCGCCGGCAAGGAAGTTAAAGACAGCGCCAGGATTTGTGCGTCTTCGCAGGAGGTTGCGAATTGAGAAGGCTCATTTTTCTCTTCGGTATGTTTTTTCCGGTTTTAGCAAGTGCGCAGGATGTCGTTCGCCCGTCTGTGACTGCAGGGGGCCTTGAGCAATTCACCACTGATTGTATCTATCGCATTCCGCCTTGTGGCGGCGGTGGCTATCCACCGCCACCGCCTCCGCCCGGTGGGGGCGGTGGGATACACAATCTGCCAGGTGGTCCTGTCTTCAAGGACTCGATCATCGTTCCGGGCAATGATGTCCTCAAGGGTTTGAAACTGGACGGCCCGGATGTGCGGGGGCTGCAAATGCAGCTTCAGAACCGATAGTCGGCAAGTCCGGCCCGTGGCCTGCCTTTTGGTCGCGGGTCGCAATCCCGGTCTGTTTCGGCCGGATATTTCTCGATATCTTTGCTGCCGTCTCTGCAAGAGGCGGCGGCAATACGAAAGCCCACCCAGTGGAGGCAATTTCTTCCCTGTCGCAGCACCCTATGGCCATGTCGCAATCAGGCGGCTGAACGGCCGACAAGCGCTTCATATTCCTCCCATCCAATGTCGGCGGAATAAGGCAAGGCCGGCGCTTTTCAGGGGTTCTGTAAATGAAGACACATGCACGGGCGGTGGTGATCGGTGGCGGCGTCGTCGGCGTTTCGACGCTTTATCATCTTGCCAAGAAGGGCTGGAGCGACAGCGTTCTCATCGAGCGCAAGGAGCTCACCTCGGGTTCCACCTGGCATGCCGCCGGGCTTCTGCCGCTGTTCAACATGAGCTATTCGGTCGGCCAGATCCACAAATATTCCGTCAAGTTCTATGAGGAGCTTCAGGAAGAGACCGGCATGAATGTCGGCTTCTCCAAGGTCTCCAATATCCGTCTCGCCCGCACCAAGGATCGCTGGGACGAATATATGTATTATGCCGGCATCGCCGAGACCATCGGTGTGCGGGTCAACATGCTGACACCGGAGCAGGTGAAGGAAATCTGGCCGCTCTGCGAGACGGACGGTCTGCTGGGCGCCATCCAGCATCCGGATGACGGTTATATCCAGCCCGCCGATCTGACACAGGCGCTGGCCAAGGGTGCGCGTGATCGTGGCGCGACCATCTATCGCAACACCACCGTCACCGCCATCGAGCAGCTGGAAGACGGTCACTGGAAGGTGACGACGGATAAGGGCGAGATCATCGCCGAACATATCATCTCCTGCACGGGCTCCTTTGCCCGCAAGACCGGCGAGATGGTCGGCATCAACATTCCGGTCATTCCGGTCGAACATCAGTATATCGTTACCGAGCCGCACCCGGCCATTCAGGAACGTCGCCGCCAGGGCCTGCCGGAAATGGGCGTTCTGCGCGAATCCGACTCGGCCTGGTATATGCGCGAGGAAGCGGGCGGCCTGATCCTCGGTCCTTACGAAGTCGGCGCACCGGTCTGTTATGTCGACGGCCCCTCCGATGACAGCGAATATGAGCTGTTCCAGGAGGAACTCGACCGCCTGATGCCGCATATCGAAACCGCCATGGTGCGTGTTCCGGCCTTCGGCGAAGTGGGCATCAAGAAGGTCTATAACGGTGCTATCGCCTATACGCCTGACGGTAACCCGATCGTTGGTCCCGCACCGGGCCTGAAGAATTTCTGGCTGAACGAAGGCCATTCCTTCGGCATCACCGCCGCCGGCGGCGCCGGCTGGCAGCTGGCCGAATGGATCGTCGACGGCGAGCCGACGCTCGACCTGATGGGTGTCGATCCGCGCCGCTTCGGGCCTTACGCAACGGAAGGTTACCTCATCGCCAAGAACGAGGAAGCCTATGCCAACGTCTTCACCATGCATTATCCGGATGAGGAGCGTTCCGCCGCCCGTCCGCTGAAGACCACGCCGGTTTATGACCGCCTGAAGAAGCTCGGCGGCGTGTTCGGCTCGGTTTATGGCTGGGAACGTGCCAACTGGTATGCGCCGGAAGGTTATTCGCTGCGCGAGGAAGATCTCGGCGTCGGTGCCGATGTCATCACCAGCCACAATCATGCGCCGGCTCTGGATGATGGCCGTATCGTTGAAAAATGGTCCTTCCGCCGCTCGAATTATTTCGAACATGTCGGCAACGAGGTGAAGAACGTTCACCAGAATGTCGGTGTGCTTGATATGTCGGCCTTCGCGAAGATGGAGGTTTCCGGCCCCGGTGCACGGGCATGGCTCGACAGCATTCTCGCCAACATCGTGCCGAAGAAGCGCGGCCGTATCGCGCTCACCCATCTTCTGACGCCGACTGGCGGCGTGAAGGCGGAATTCACCGTCTATGAGTGGGCGCCGGGCCGCTTCTACATGGTTTCGGCCGGTGGTCTCGAGACGCATGACCATGACGTGCTGCGCCGTCTTGCGCCCACCGACGGGTCCGTGGTGCTGCAGCCGATCACGCAGAAATACGGCGTGCTGGTTCTGGCCGGCCCGAAGTCGCGCGATCTCCTGAAGAAGCTCACCCGCACCAGCCTTGATAACAAGGATTTCCCCTGGCTCACCGGCAAGCAGATTTCCGTCGGCGTGGCGACGGCGCATGCGCTGCGCGTCAACTTCGTGGGCGAACTGGGCTGGGAACTGCACCATCCGATCGAGATGCAGAACTACATCTTCGACCGGCTGATGGAAGCGGGCGCCGAATTCGGCATCAAGCCTTTCGGTATTCGCGCCATGGTGTCCATGTCGCTCGAAAAATCCTACCGCAATATGGGCCGCGAACTGTCGGTTGAATATAACGCCTATGAATCCGGCCTCGACCGCTTCGTGCGCCCGGAAAAATCCTTCATCGGCCGCGATGCGCTGGTGGCTTACAAGGAAGCCGGCGCGAAATGGGTGTTCTCGACGCTGACCGTATCAGGCAATACGGATGTCGATGCGCGCGGTTCGGAAGCAATCGTTGATGAAAACGGCGTGCTTGCTGGCCGCGTGACAAGCGGCGGTTTCGGCTGGCGCATGGGCAAGTCAATTGCGCTCGCTATGCTCAAGCCGGATTATGCGGCCGTCGGCACCAAGCTCAAGATCCGCATTCTCGGCACGTCCTATGATGCCGAAGTGGTTGAAGAGAGCCCGTTCGACACCGAAAATGCGCTTCTGCGCGTATAAGACCACATCCCCTCCCAAAGTCGGAATACGGCCCCTCGCGGGCCGTATTTCCTTTTAAGTAAGCATGTGCTCAACTGGCTTTCACGCAAAAGTGTTATTAATCATTCTGAAAAATGAGCCTGCTATCTTTCCCTGACATACGATGGGGGATCGGGGCAGAATGAATTTCCTGGGCATTACGGGCATGCAATATTCTGGCGTGCCTTTTACCAACAGCCGCATCTTGCTGGCGGAAGATACAAATGTGTTCACCCAGATGGTGAGCATGCGCCTGAATGAATTACTGGGCGTTACCGTGGAAGTGTGCCGCAATTTCGAGGAGTTGCAGGCCTGTTACGAACATTCTCCCGAACCGGTGACGCTGGCGATTTCCAACATCAACCTGCCGGGGGCGGAAAAGGGCGAGGCGCTGGAATATCTGATCGATCTTTCGATCCCGACCATCGTTTTCACCAGCACCTTTCACGAGGGGACGCGCGAAACGCTGATCGCCAAGGATGTGGTCGATTATATCCTGAAGGACAATATTTTCGCCGTGGATATGCTGACGGAATCCGTCTGCCGTTTTCTCACCAACCACCGCCACCATGTGCTGATCGTTGATGACAGCCCGACGGCGCGGGCGCTGCTTTCGAGCCGCCTCAAGCGTTATAATTTCCGTGTCAGCCTGGCAGATAGCGGCGCCAAGGCGCTCGAAATCCTGAAGGCCAATTCCGATATCGGCCTCGTGGTGACCGACTATAACATGCCCGATATTGACGGCTTCGAACTGACGCGGCGCATCCGCACCGTACGCGGGTCGCATGAGCTGCGCATCATCGGCGTGTCGTCCTCCACCAACCGGCTGCTTTCCGCACGGTTCCTCAAGGCGGGCGGCAATGATTTCATGCTGCGGCCCTTCATTGACGAGGAGTTCTATTGCCGCGTCAACCAGAACCTCGATACGCTGGTTCAGATACGGCTGGCGAAAGCGGGGGTAAGGCCGGCGGCCTGACGGGGAGCGGCGTGACGGCCTGTCAAAGCTGCGATTCAAACGGCAGGAAGCGCATGATACCGGCGACGATGCGGCGGCTGATGTCGGCGTCGGGTTCGCGCCGGTAGGTTTTCGTCCGGCCCTGTTCTTCCGTCATCCAGACAATATGCCTGCCTTTGTCGATTTCCAGCTCGAAGCTCATGGTGCGGCGGATTTCGTCGGCGAATATCTCATCCATACGGGCGACCAGCGGGGCCGAGTTGAACACGACGCCCATTTCCGTATTGAGCGAGGCGGAGCGTGGATCGAAATTGAGCGAGCCGATATAGCCGGTCTTGCCATCACGGGTGAAGGCCTTGGTGTGCAGGCTCGCCTGTCCCGAACCGCGCAGGGTGAAGTTCGACTGATCCGCCTGCGCGCGCAGCTCATGCAGCTGCACCCCGCCGGAGAGGAGCGGTTTTCGATAGCGGGCATAACCGGCGTGAACGGCGGCAACATCGGTCGCCGCCAGCGAATTGGTGAGGATGGCGACTGACACGCCGTTTTCGGCGAGTTGCAGGAATATCCCCACCCCCTGTTTGCCGGGAATGAAATAGGGGGAGGTTATGTGCAGACTGTCGCCTGCTGCCTGCATCAGCGGCAGCAGGCTTTCCATCAGGAAGTTGTGACCCTTGCGGCGTTTGCCCGCCGCTTTCTCCGGCGGATCGGCAAGGATATCCGCCGCCTCGACCCAGTGCAGGCGGTCCGACATCAGGAAGTGGTCGCGGCCATACTGGCTTTCGACGCGTTCCAGATAGGGTTTGGCCGCCTCGCTTTTCGGCAGGGCATCCAGTTCGCGGCGCAATTTGGCGAGTTTGTTTGGCCTGCGTGAAAGCAGGGAACGCACGGGAACGGAAACGGCGCTGTTCCAGTAATCGTCGAAGATCTCGGTGGCGTCGGCGACGATGCTGCCGAAACCGAGAATATCGAAATCATGGAAATTCGCGCGCTCGGCGGCATCGAAATAGGCGTCGCCAATATTGCGCCCGCCGACGATCACGGCCCGCCCGTCGGCAATCCACGCCTTGTTGTGCATGCGCCGGTTGACGCTTCGGAAACGCAGCACCAGCTCGATGCCTCGATGCAGCATGTTTTCCCGCGCCCGGGTGGGATTGAACAGCCTGAGTTCGATATTGGGGTGGCTGTCGATGGCGTGAAATATACGGTCTGAGATGGAAACGCCGAGATCGTCGAGGAGCAGACGCACGCGCACACCGCGATCGGCGGCGGCGATGACTTCGCGCATCATCAGCCGTCCGGTCAGGTCGGCATTCCACATGTAATACATGAGATCGAGGCTGCGCCCCGCCGCCCGGGCCGCCGCCACGCGCACCGCAAAGGCATCGAGATTGGAATGTAAGAGGCAGAGCGCGTTCTTCTCGTTCCAGCCGTTTCGGATCGATTGCCAGTGCCGGTCCAGCGCCGTTTCATCCTCGGCAACGGGCAGGGCGGTGGAAGGGCGCTTGGGAATGGCCTTTTCCCGCTGCTTGCCGATGACGACGAACAGGCTCGGTCCTATGACCAGGAGAAGAATGATGATGAAGACCGTAAATGCAGTCACTTGTTTTGATCGCTCCCGGCCCGAAGAGTATCAGGCGCAGTGAAAACGCGCGAGGGGAGAAAGCGTTCACGGAATTGGACGCTGTGGATGAAAAACGCTGCCTTCCGCCCGCCGAAGGGACTTGTGAATCAGATAAGTGTGTGCTTATGTGTTGTCATGACTGAGAACGATATTTTCCGTGCGCTGGCCGATCCGACACGCCGCGCCATTTTCGAGAAGCTGGCGGACGGCGCCATGAACGCTTCCGCCTTGCGCGAAGGCATCGAGATTAGCCAGCCGGCCATGTCGCAGCATCTTTCTGTCCTGCGCGGGGCGGGGCTGGTGGTTGAAAGACGGCAGGGCCGTTTCGTCAATTATGAGGTCGATCCGGGAGGATTGACCCGCATTGCGGCATGGCTCGCCAAATATCGCGCCTATTGGCCGCAGCGCATCGAGGCTCTGAAGCTCCTGCTGAAGGATATGGATCAATGAACAGGCAAATACCGGAAGCACCGAAAAACGGTCTGGAGCTTGAATATGATCTGGACGAGCCGCCGCAGAAAGTGTGGCGTGCGATCAGCATTCCCGCCTTTCGCGAACACTGGTTGCCGAGGCAAGCCCTGGCGGAACCAGAGGCGATAAAATCCACGCCGGGGCAGGAGGTCTGCTACCGGCTGCGGGAGGATCATCCGCCATTTCTGGAAAGCACCGTCACGTTCCAGATCGCAGCGAATGACCATGGCGGCACCAGCCTGCGCATCATTCATGACCTGCCCGTAAATACCGGCCGCATGACGAAGGCCGCCGCAAACCACAACGGTTCGCCGATCAAGCTCGCAGCCTGATCCGGCACGTTTCCCGATATTCTTAAACGACAGGAGTTCGCCGATGCGCGAAACGATGCAACTCGTCCCTATGGTAGTCGAACAGTCGTCAAGGGGAGAAAGGTCTTTCGACATCTACTCCCGCCTGTTGCGCGAGAGGATCATCTTCCTCAACGGAGAGGTGAACGATACGGTTTCCGCGCTGGTTTGCGCGCAATTGCTGTTTCTTGAAGCGGAAAACCCGAAGAAGCCGATCCATCTCTACATCAATTCGCCGGGTGGCATGGTGACCAGCGGTTTCGCCATGTATGACACCATGCGCTACATTCGCGCGCCGGTGCATACCTTGTGCATGGGGACGGCCCGTTCCATGGGCTCGTTCCTGCTGATGGCGGGCGAACCCGGCACGCGGACGGCGCTGCCCAATGCCAGCATCCTCATTCACCAGCCATCAGGCGGTTTTCAGGGGCAGGCGTCGGACATGCTTATCCACGCCGAGGAAATCAGGCAGACAAAACACCGCATGACGCGGCTTTATGCCGAACATTGCGGGCGCAGCTACGAGGAGTTCGAGAGGGCGATGGATCGCGACCGCTTCATGACGGTGCAGGAGGCTCTGGAATGGGGCCTGATCGACCGCATTCTGGAAGTCCGCGAGGATGCGGCCGCATAGGGCCGGACTTACTCGGATTTCCGGCTGATATTGGCACCTGCTGGCAGGACTTCCAGGCTGCGCCGGGCAAGCTCAGCCACTACTTCCTCGAAACCGAAGCGGGATGTCCAGCCCAGCTCCTCTGCGGCGCGTGCGGGTGAATAGATCCGGTCAATGGTCGCTGGCAACGTCCATCCCATCTCCGCGAAAGTGGCGGCGACGGCCGGGGTCCGCTGCCGCAGGATGAAGGCTGCATCCCGAGCGAGAATGTCGCTGTCATCAGCGGAAAACGGGGTCGCGGCCGATATGATATAGCGTTGGAAATCGTCTCCAGCATTGCTCAGCGCCTGCACATGGGCATCGGCGACATCGCGGATATCGACGCCGCGATGCAGCCGGTAGGCCGCCATCACATCGGCGGGCTCCGGGAAACTTCTGGACATACGCAGCACGCGCACGGCGAGATGCGGGCCGGCCATCTCCGCCAGCACCTGCTCGGCTTCGAGCTTGGTGCGGTGATAGATGCTTTTCGGCCGGGGCGGCGTCTCTTCATCGATAAATGTGCAGGACCCTGCAGATACCGCCTGTCCGTAAAGCGCCGTGGTGCTGGTGAAAACCAGCCGTGGCACACCCGCCGCCATGGCCGCTTCCGCCAGCATGCGGGTCCCGCCGACGTTGATGCGCTGAAATTCTGCGTCTGGAACGATGCCGACATGCGGTGCATGGAGCGCTGCCGCATGGATCACCGCATCCGCTCGCTCCAGAGCGGAACGCAGCAGTTTTATGTCCGCGAAATCGCCGACAATGTGAGTGGTGGAAAAGGGGGAGCGGTCAATGCCGGTAACATCGTGCCTGCCGGCCAGGGCGCTGAAAATCGCGCGGCCGACCCGACCGGAACTGCCCGTCAGCACTATCCGCATGAGGTTCCCTCCACACCAACACAAAAGGCAGCGCCATGCGCTGCCTTTCAGGGGTGCATCCGGATGATCAGATATCCAGATTATCCGCGAAGGCCGCCCGCTCCTGAATGAAACGGAAGCGGGCATCGGCCTTGGTGCCCATCAGATTGTCGACGGCCTCGCGGGTGCCTTCGAAATCCACATCGTCGATCTCGACGCGCAGCAAGGTGCGCTTTTCGGGATCCATGGTGGTTTCCTTCAGCTGCTGGGCCATCATTTCGCCAAGGCCTTTGAAGCGGCCGATTTCGACCTTCTTGCCCTTGAAGATGGTTTCCATCAGTTCGGCGCGGTGGGCGTCGTCGCGGGCATAGGCGCTCTTGGCGCCCTGACGGATGACGTAGAGCGGCGGCACCGCCAGATAGAGGTGATTGCCGCGAATGAGTTCCGGCATTTCCTGATAGAAGAAGGTGATGAGCAGCGAGGCGATATGGGCGCCGTCGACATCGGCATCGGTCATGATGATGATGCGTTCATACCGCAGGTCTTCTTCGCGGTATTTGGTGCGGGTGCCGCAGCCGAGCGCCTGGATGAGATCGGCGATCTGCTGGTTGGCCGAGAGCTTTTCGCGGCTGGCGCTGCCGACGTTGAGGATCTTGCCGCGCAGCGGCAGAATGGCCTGATTGGCGCGGTTGCGGGCCTGCTTGGCGGAGCCGCCCGCCGAGTCACCCTCGACGATGAAGAGTTCCGCATTTTCCGCCGTGTTCTGGGCGCAGTCCGCCAGCTTGCCGGGCAGGCGCAGCTTGCGCACCGCGGTCTTGCGGTTGACTTCTTTTTCCTTGCGGCGGCGCAGGCGCTCTTCGGCGCGCTCGATCACCCAGTCGAGCAGCTTCGCCGCTTCGCCCGGATTGCCGGCGAGATAGTGGTCGAAGGGATCGCGCAGCGCGTTTTCAACGATGCGCTGGGCCTCGACGGTGGCGAGCTTGTCCTTGGTCTGGCCGACGAATTCAGGCTCGCGGATGAAGACCGAGAGCATGCCGGCGGCAGAGATCATCACGTCGTCGGTGGTGATGTCCTTGGCGCGCTTGTTCTGCGTCAGATCAGCGTAATTTTTGAGGCCCTTGGTGAGCGCGATGCGGAAACCCGCCTCATGCGTGCCGCCTTCGGGCGTCGGGATGGTGTTGCAATAGGAATGAATCTGCGTATCGCCGCCATACCAGGTGACGGCCCATTCCAGCGCGCCGTGGCCGCCGGTCTTTTCGGTGCGGCCAGAGAAAATCTCGCGGGTGACGGTGAATTCCTTGCCGAGCGTGGCGGCAAGATAATCCTTGAGGCCGCCGGGGAAATGGAACACGGCCTTCTCAGGGATTTCGCCGCCGGCCGGCACCATGCCGGGATCGCAACTCCAGCGGATTTCGACGCCGCCGAAGAGATAGGCCTTGGAGCGGGCCATGCGGAAGATGCGGGCCGGTTCGAACTTGGCGTGATCGCCAAAGATTTGCGGGTCCGGATGGAAACGCACGCGGGTGCCGCGACGGTTGTGCACGTCGCCCAGCTCCTCCAGCCCGCCGATCGGCGCGCCGCGCGAAAAACGCTGGCGGTAAAGCTTGCGATTACGCGCCACTTCCACTTCCAGAAGATCGGACAGCGCATTGACCACGGACACGCCGACGCCGTGCAGGCCGCCCGATGTCTCATAAGCCTTGCCGTCGAACTTGCCGCCGGCATGCAGCTTGGTCATGATGACTTCGAGTGTCGACTTGCCCGGAACCTGCGGATGGTTTTCCACGGGAATACCACGGCCGTTATCGGTGACTGTCAGGAAACCTTCGGTATCGAGATGGACTTCGATGAAGTTGGCGTGGCCGGCGACGGCCTCGTCCATGGAGTTGTCGATGACTTCGGCAAAGAGGTGGTGCAGCGCCTTCTCGTCGGTACCGCCAATATACATGCCGGGCCGCATGCGCACCGGCTCCAGCCCTTCGAGCACGCGGATCGACGACGCGCCGTATTCGTCACCGGAAGGAGACACAGGGGCCGGAGGGGCAGGCGGCGTAACGGCCGCAACGGCTGCGGGTTTCGGCTGCACATTCAGGTTGGCGGGCACGTTGGCGGCCGCGGTCGCCGGCGTCTTCGCGGCGTCCTCGTTCGTTTCCGTATCGCTGTTTCGTGCTGCCGGAAGACCGGAGAAGAGATCGTTGCTGTCGTCCATCATGTCCAAAGTTCAAAAGCGTGTGTCAGAATTTCGCCATGCGAATCATTATGCCAGTAGCGTCAATCATAACGCCAAACGCGGTTCCCGTCCGATTGAAGTGGGTCCGTCGGGCAAACGCGGCGCATCCTATGCCACGATTGTGTCAGGGTTTCGCAACAGGAGGATTGCGCTGCCGGCCTTGCAATGGCAAGTCTCGCAGCCACGAATGAACGGTTAGCCAAGGCATGTCCACAGCTCATTTCACGTTTTGTACTCTTTTCAGCCTGACTGTTGCGGCCATGCCGGTTGCGGCTTCGGCCTCCGACGGGCCGCTGCGCCCCTTCAAGGATGAGCTGTTTTCCGCCCAGACGTTGCTTTCCACCGGGGATGGCGGCGCATCCGAGGTCATCGACTATCAGGAAATGCGCGACATCAACGGCCGCGACGAAGTGCCGGAGCGGCGGGTGAAGCGGCAATATGTCGATATGACGCCGAAGAAGGCGCAGGCGCTTGAAACCGTGTCGGTCGAGGGCAGGGCGCTCGAGGTGGGGCGCGTCGGGCCGGCAAGCGGTCAGGCATTCACCGTCATCTTCATCCACGGGCGCGGTGGTGACCGGCGGCTCGGCATGAACGACTACACCTTCGGCGGCAACTTCAACCGGCTGAAGAACCTGGCCGTCGCCAATGGCGGCACCTATTATGCGCCGAGCGTGCGTTCCTTCGATGAGAACGGCGTTGCAGATGTCGCGGCGCTGATTGCCGATGCGGCCAAAAAATCGGGCGGCAAGCCGGTCGTACTGACCTGTGCCTCGATGGGCAGCTTCATCTGCTATGGCATCAGCCGCGACAAGGCTGCTGTCGCCAACCTCAAGGGCATGGCGATCCTCGGTGGTGCGGTCGATCCCGATTTTCCGAAAAGTGCCTTTGCCAAGGCCAGGAAGCCGGTGTGGTTCACCCATGGCAGCGCCGACAAGGTCTATTCGGTCGATCAGCAGGCGACGATCTTCCGTACCCTGCTGAAGGCCGGTGAGCCGGCGCGGTTCACGCGGTATGAGACCGGCAGCCACGGCACGCCGGTGCGCATGACCGACTGGCGGGCGGTTTTGAACTGGATTTTGAGCCGCTGAGGCCTCAATTTGGGTCAGCGGCGGTGAAATTTGCGAAATCGGCCGTCGTTTTGAACCTAAGGGCCGCTTTTTTGTACCATTTGCGGCCTTCTGCGGTTAAAGGAATATCCCGGGATTTCCGGCAGTATTTCTGTCGTGATTAAGGGCCGCTTGCGGCTGAGGGATGGGGCGCCGCCAAAGGCGGGGCCAGAGACAAAGGGAATGGATACGCATGACGCCGAATGTTCGACCGCTTGTTGCCGGAAACTGGAAGATGAACGGCACCCGTGCCTCGCTCGATCAGATCAAGGCCATGGCAGAAGGCGTCAAGGGCGCGCTGTCCGAAAAGGTGGATGCGCTGATCTGCCCGCCCTCGACACTGCTCTATGTCGCAACAGCGCTCTGTGATGACAGCCCGCTGATGATCGGCGCGCAGGATTGCCACCAGAACGCATCCGGCGCTCATACCGGCGATATTTCCGCCGAGATGATCGCCGACTGCTTCGGCACCCATGTCATCGTCGGCCATTCCGAGCGCCGCACCGACCATGCCGAGACGGATCATCTGGTCCGCGCCAAGACCTCTGCCGCCCATCAGGCCGACCTCATCGCCATCGTCTGCATCGGCGAGACGGCGGATGAGCGCAAGGCGGGCCAGACGCTCGATATTCTCAAGCGCCAGCTTGCCGGCTCGCTGCCGGATGAGGCGACGGCCGAAAATACCGTCATCGCCTATGAGCCTGTCTGGGCAATCGGCACGGGCCTGACGCCGACGGTCGAAGACGTGCGCGAGGCCCATGCCTTCATGCGCGACGAACTCGTCAAGCGCTTCGGCGATGCCGGCAAGACCATGCGCATCCTCTATGGCGGCTCGGTAAAGCCGGCCAATGCGCTGGAACTGATGGGCGTCGAGAACGTCGATGGTGCGCTGATTGGCGGTGCGAGCTTGAAAGCTTCCGACTTCCTTTCCATCTATGCGGCATACGAGCAACTGACGGCTTGATCCAAGCTTTCCTGCACGAGTGGCGGGAAAGGGGCTTGGAATAAGCCGTCGCCTCATGTAAAGAGCCGCAAAACCTTCTTTATGGTGCTCCGCGCGGGGCATGGAATGGATTGTCATGCAGACCGTTTTGATTGTTATTCACCTCATGATCGTGCTGGCGCTTGTCGGCGTGGTCCTGATTCAGCGTTCCGAAGGCGGCGGCCTCGGTATCGGCGGCGGTTCGGGCTTCATGTCCGCGCGCGGAACGGCCAATGCGTTGACCCGCACAACGGGGATCCTCGCCGCGCTGTTCTTCCTGACGTCGCTCGGCCTTGGTCTTATGACCCGCTACGAATCGCGCCCGACCGACATCCTGAACCGTATTCCGGCCACGCAGGGTCAGGGCAACGGCATTCTCGACACGCTCGGTCCGGCAACGACGCCGGCCCCGGCTCCGGCTGAAAATGGCGTTCCGACAAATAATGGTGCGGCCGCTCCGGCGCAGACGACACCGGCCCCTGCCGCTTCCGGCACGGCCGCCCCGGCACCGGCGCAGCCCGCCGATCCGAACGCAGTTCCGACCGGTCAATAAGCCCGGTTTTGATTTAACGCTCCGGCAGGCCAAAAGCCTGCCGGTTTTCTTTTGTTCGCATTCCGGCTCGCCCCATCGCGGATTCGTCAACAGCGAATTTTCGAAACCATTAATTTTGGGCTGGCGGAATCAGAGGTAAAAAGGTATCCGGTGAATCCCATGGCGCGATATGTATTCATCACAGGCGGCGTGGTCTCCTCTCTAGGCAAGGGCATCGCCGCGGCAGCACTCGGAGCTTTGTTGCAATCCCGTGGTTATCGGGTGCGGCTTCGCAAACTCGACCCCTATCTGAACGTTGATCCCGGCACCATGAGCCCGACACAGCACGGCGAAGTGTTCGTGACGGATGACGGTGCCGAGACGGACCTCGACCTTGGCCACTATGAGCGCTTCACGGGGCGTTCGGCCACCAAGACCGACAACATCACGACCGGTCGTATCTACAAGAACATCATCGACAAGGAACGGCGCGGCGACTATCTCGGCGCAACCGTTCAGGTCATTCCGCATGTCACCAACGAGATCAAGGATTTCGTGATCGAAGGCAATGACGACTACGACTTCGTCATCTGCGAAATCGGTGGCACGGTGGGTGATATCGAGGCGATGCCGTTCATGGAGGCGATCCGCCAGCTCGGCAACGACCTGCCGCGCGGCACCGCAATCTATCTTCACCTGACGCTGATGCCTTACATTCCGGCAGCCGGCGAGTTGAAGACAAAGCCGACCCAGCATTCCGTGAAGGAACTGCAGGCGCTCGGCATTCACCCCGACATCCTGCTTGTGCGCGCCGACCGGGAAATCCCGGAAGCGGAACGCCGCAAGCTTTCGCTGTTCTGCAACGTGCGTCCTTCCGCCGTCATCCAGGCGCTGGATGTGGCGAATATCTATGACGTTCCGATTGCCTACCACAAGGAAGGCCTCGATTCGGAAGTGCTGGCCGCCTTCGGCATCGAGCCGGCGCCCAAGCCGCGTCTGGAGCCTTGGGAAGAGGTCTGCAACCGCATCCGCACACCGGAAGGCGAGGTAACGATTGCGATCGTAGGCAAATATACCGGCCTCAAGGACGCGTATAAATCGCTGATCGAGGCGCTGCATCACGGTGGCTTCGCCAACCGGGTCAAGGTCAAGCTGGAATGGATCGAGTCCGAGGTCTTCGAAAAGGAAGATCCCACACCCTATCTCGAAAAGGTCAACGGCATTCTCGTGCCTGGTGGTTTCGGTGAGCGTGGTTCCGAAGGCAAGATCATGGCGGCGCAGTTCGCGCGTGAGCGCAACGTGCCCTATTTCGGCATCTGCTTCGGCATGCAGATGGCGGTCGTGGAAGCGGCCCGTCACCTTGCCGGCATCGAAAATGCCTCCTCCACCGAATTCGGCCCGACTTCCGAGCCGGTCGTCGGCCTGATGACGGAATGGGTCAAGGGCAACGAGCTGGAGAAGCGCTCCTCCAAGGGCGATCTCGGCGGTACGATGCGTCTTGGCGCCTACAAGGCGGCGCTGAAGAAAGATACCAAGATCGCCGAAATCTACGGCACCACGGATATTTCCGAGCGCCACCGCCACCGCTACGAGGTGAACGTGGACTACAAGGACCGCCTGGAAAATTGCGGCCTCGTCTTCTCCGGCATGTCTCCGGATGGCGTCCTGCCGGAAACGGTGGAATATCCTGACCATCCGTGGTTCATCGGTGTGCAGTATCACCCGGAACTGAAGAGCCGCCCGCTTGATCCGCATCCGCTTTTCGCCAGCTTCGTTGAGGCGGCGGTGGAGCAGAGCCGGCTGGTTTGACAGTTTGAATGAGATGAAGAGGGCCGCTTTTGCGGCCCTTTTGTTTGGTGATAATGGGCTTGGGACGCGCGGTGCGCTGCGATGCGCCCCATGCATCAGGTCAGAAAGCTGCGTTTCTTAAGCCACGCTTCGTACCATGTCGGCCATGCTTCGGTGAGAGTTCCGGGCTTGCCCATGCCAAAGCCGTGACCGCCGGACGCGATTGGATGAAACTCGACATCCGCGCCGGCCTTTTCGCAGGCCTGCTGCATGATACGGCTGTTGGCCGGATCGGAAATGCGATCGTCATCGGCCTGCGTCAGGAAAATCGGCGGGCAATCCTTTCCCACATGGCTTTCCACCGACCATTGCCGCGTTGCCGCATCCGTCGGATGTCTGCCGACAAGCGATTTGCGGGTCGAGGTATCGTCATAGGGAGCCGATAGCGTGATGACCGGGTAGATCAGCGCTGCGATATCCGGCCGGGCTGATTGCCTGTCGATATCATCGAGGGCATCGTAAGATGAGAAGGCGGAGCGGGCCGCAGTCAGGCCCATCAGGTGGCCGCCCGCAGAAAAGCCAAGCGCGCCGATCTTGTGCGTATCGATCTGCCATTGCGAAGCGCGGGCGCGGATGAGCCTGATGGCACGCTGTGCATCCTGAAGCGGGGCAAGCGGACCGGCGACCCAGCCTTCGATCGGCAGGCGATAGGTGAGGACGAAGGCGTGGATACCCCTTGCGGCAAGCCAGCGTGCTGCAGGATAGGATTCCTTGCCTTCTTCGATGCGTTTATATCCACCGCCACCCGCGATAATGATGGCGGAACCGTTTGGTTTCTCGGGTGCGAATATTTCAAGGCTCGGCAGGCTGATATTGCTGACCGCGCCTTTCCTGCTGATCTCCAGAGCGCCACCCGGACCGCTGCCGCCGGGAGGTGGGCCGGGCCAGAGAGGTATTTGCAGCCGCCTGTCCCGGGCCAAGACATCTGGGATTTTCAAGGCCGCCGCGAAAAGCGCGCCGCCCAGCAGGAGATTGCGGCGGCATATCATGGCGTCATCCTCATCGCGCTTGGGGTTTCGGCATTTGCGCCGGAGACCGGCTCACAAGGACGATCTTCAAAACGGCAGGCGAGGTCAATACCGGACCATCGCAGCCTGTCCAGCTTGGAGCCTGTCCTTATCCATCCGGCAATAAAAAACGGGCCCGAAGGCCCGTTCCAATTCCAGCGATAAATCCCGACCGGCTTATTTCGGGCCGATCATGTTTTCCGGGCGTACAAACTGGTCGAATTCCTCGTTGGTGAGGTATCCGCCACCGACCGTTTCTTCGCGCAGGGTCGTGCCGTTCTTGTGCGCGGTCTTGGCGATCTTGGCGCAGATATCGTAGCCGAGCTTGCTGTTGAGCGCAGTCACCAGCATCAGCGAGTTTTCGACGCCCTTCCGGATGTTATCTTCGCGTGCCTCGATACCGACAACGCAATTGTCGGTGAAGGAGACGGCCGCATCGCCCAGAAGCTGGACCGACTGCAGGAAGTTGTAGGCCATCATCGGGTTATAGACGTTGAGCTCGAAGTGGCCCTGCGAACCGGCAAACGAGAGCGCTGCATTGTTGCCGAAGATGTGGGCGCAAACCTGCGTCAATGCTTCCGACTGGGTGGGGTTCACCTTGCCCGGCATGATCGATGAGCCGGGCTCGTTTTCCGGCAGCGACAATTCGCCAAGACCGGCGCGCGGGCCGGAACCGAGGAAGCGGATGTCGTTGGCGATCTTGAACAGTGCTGCGGCAGCCGCATTGATCGCGCCATGGGAGAAGACCATGGAATCGTGCGACGCGAGCGCTTCGAACTTGTTTGGCGCAGTGACGAAGGGCAGGCCGGTGATCTTGGAGATTTCTTCCGCGACCTTCTCGGCGAAGCCGATTGGGGCGTTGAGGCCCGTGCCTACAGCCGTGCCGCCCTGGGCGAGCTTGGAAAGTGCGGGCAGGGTGGTTTCGATATTGGCGATGGCCGAGGAGACCTGCGCGGCATAGCCGGAGAATTCCTGGCCGAGCGTCAGCGGCGTTGCATCCTGGGTGTGGGTGCGGCCGATCTTGATGATCTTTTCGAACTGCTTGACCTTGGCTTCCAGCGCCTTGTGCAGGTGCTTCAGGCTCGGCAGCAGGTGGTGAACGATCTCTTCCACGCAGGCGATGTGCATCGCCGTCGGGTAGGTGTCGTTCGAGGACTGGCTCATATTGACGTGATCGTTGGGGTGAACCGGCTTCTTGGTGCCCATTTCGCCGCCGAGCATTTCGATTGCGCGGTTCGAAATCACCTCGTTGGCGTTCATGTTCGACTGCGTGCCGGAACCGGTCTGCCAGACGACGAGCGGGAAATGTTCGGTCAGCTTGCCGTCGATGACTTCCTGAGCAGCCGCGATGATGGCGTCGCCGACTTTCGGGTCGAGGCCGGCCAGGGCCATGTTGGCGCGGGCCGCTGCCTGCTTGACGATGCCGAGCGCGCGAACGACAGAGGCGGGCTGCTTTTCCCAGCCGATCTTGAAGTTGCCGAGCGAGCGCTGCGCCTGCGCGCCCCAATAGCGATCGGCCTGAACTTCAATGGGTCCAAATGTATCGGTTTCCGTGCGTGTGGCTGTCATCAATCTTGCCTTTTTACTCGTGTTCCTCCGCCAAAACGGCGCCTTCGCCCGCCTTGCGCGGCCGATATATAGAATCATCGCGCCGGCAATGAAAGCGCTGCAATACGGCGGAGGCAGATATTTCCCGCCGTGCAAAAGCGATTTTACCGTGTGGCGTGGTGCGCGGAGAAAAAGGCGTCGGCGTGTCATTTTTACTACGACGCGAAATGGCCGGAAAACCGGGCTTTACCGGGTGCGCTGACGCTCCGTTGGGGCAGGGTAAAGTGAATGAAATAAATAGAAATTTAACCATTCTCGCCAATTCTGGAAATTACGTTTTTATGGCTTTGGCTGTATCATAAGGTTCATTTCGGCACGGTTGTGGGCTTTGGGCGTTTTCTTTTCAACGGGCCGGCGATCGGCTAGACAGGCATGAAACTGATGCCCGCCCTTTGCTGGCGGTGCTGGGTGCTACGAGGATCAAATTGCAAGTCACATCTGGAAAATCATCGGCAGCGCTGGTGCTGGCTCTCGGTCTTTCCGTTTCCACCGCTCTTCCCGGCAGCGCCGGGGCGGTAACGCTGATGGACCTCCTGCGCGGCGGCCCCGGCAAGATCGCGCGTGATCGCGGTGAATTGCCGCCGGCCGGCATCGTCACCTCGCCCTCGGCCTCTGGACCTGGCGCAGGACAGAGTGCGGACGCTTCCGACCCCGAGCCTTTGCCGCGCGTTTCCGGCCCTCGCTATTACGACTACAAGGCGGATACGGCCCGTGTCGTAAACACCGCGAATTTCGGCGAAGGTCTCGCCAATCTGAAGTTCAGCGCCACGCCTGAGATCGCCAAGGCGCTGGAAGCCTATTATGGCGCCGGCGGCAAGACGCTGTGGGTTTCGGAAGGTGAGCTTACCGCGCGCGCCAATGCCGTCATCACCTTTTTCGAGACGGTGGGCGAAAGTGGCCTCGATCCGGCCGATTACAGCATTTCCGCACCGGCAAAGGACGTGACCGCCAGCATCAGCAGCAACGCTGCCGGCACGACTGCAACGGGTACGCCGGTCGAAACGGCCTCGGCACCCGTATCCGATGCCTATCAGCGGGCGCAGATGCAGTTCGAGCTGGCGCTCTCCGCCAAGGTTCTTGCCTATGTGCAGGATACGACCCGTGGCCGTGTCGATCCGAACCGGCTTTCCGGCTACCATGATTTCAAGCGCAAGACGGTGAACCTCGCACCCGTGCTGAAGCTTGCGGGCCTCAGCCCCGATGTCGCCGCCTATCTGCGCAGCCGCGAACCGTCTAGCGCCGAATATCTTGCGTTGAAGACCGAACTTGCCCGCCTGCGCGGCGAGGGTGACGCGGCGCATGTCGTGCGCGTTCCCGCCGATCTGGTGCTGAAGCCCGGCAACAGCAGCGCGGATATGGCCAATGTCGTCAAGGCCATCGAACATCGCGCTTCGCCCGCCTTCAAGGCCGAGCATGCGGCGATCATTTCCGCGTATCAGCAGACGCCGGATTATACGCCTGATCTCGTCGATCTGGTGAAGGCGTTCCAGAGCGAAAACGGCCTGAAGCCGGATGGCGTGATTGGCCGCGCGACCGTGCGCGCCATGGTCGGCGAAAGCAATGACGCCAAGATCGCCAAGGTGCAAGTGGCCATGGAGCAGGTCCGCTGGCTGCCGGCCGATCTCGGCCAGCGTTACGTCTTCATCAACCAACCCGCTTTCATGGCCTATTACCACAATGACGGCCTGGAACAGTTCGGCATGAAGGTGGTGGTCGGCTCGAAGGCCAACCAGACCTATTTCTTCCAGGATGAGATCCAGACCGTCGAGTTCAACCCCTATTGGGGCGTGCCGCAGTCGATCATCGTCAATGAGATGCTGCCGAAGCTGCGCCGTGATCCGTCCTATCTCGACCGTCTGGGTTACGAAGTGCAGGTGGGCGGCCGTGCCGTTTCTTCCACCAGCGTCAACTGGTACGGCTCGACCAACGCGATTTCCGTGCGTCAGCCGCCGAGCAGCGACAATGCGCTGGGCGACCTGAAGATCCTGTTCCCCAATGCGCATGCCATCTACATGCATGACACGCCGGCCAAGAGCTTCTTCAACCGCGACATGCGGGCGCTGAGCCATGGCTGTATCCGCCTGGTCGATCCGCGCCGCATGGCCGCGGCCGTTCTCGGCACCAGCGTCGACAAGGTTGGCGAGCAGATCGCATCCGGCAAGAACCGGGCCGTGCAGGTGCCGGAGAAGGTTCCCGTCTATGTGGCCTATTTCACCGCGTGGCCGGACAAGGATGGCAAGGTGCAATTCTTCGACGATGTCTATGATCGCGACAGCTATGTTCAGAAGGCATTCGCCGTGACGACGAAGGCGCGGGCCGTGTCGATCTGATCAGCATACCATCAAGAGAAAAAGCGCCGGAGACGGCGCTTTTTTGTTTGAAGGAAAGGCCTTCCCGATTTGTTTGGTGGTAGGGTCCGCCTGCTACATTTGGCGTTAACGGCAACACCGTACTCTGTCACCCCGGACTTGATCCGGGGTCCAGCGCGATCAAGTCTTTGATCGCGAGAGACTCTTCTCACGGTGCAGACGCGCCGTGGCTGGATGCCGGATCAAGTCCGGCATGACGGAAGAAGGGGCGCGCAACCCTCAACGCGGTTGAGTGTGCCGCTCCCTCGCTTTTTCCGCCTAGCCCACAGCCTCTCAGGCCGCAGCGGCACCCTTAGCAACCAGTTCTTCGAACAGCGCCGGCGTCAATTCATTGAAATCGTCGATCACGACATCCGGCTCGAGTTTCACCATCGGCACATCCGTATAACCGAAGGTGACGCCGATCGATGGCACGCCAGCGTTCTTTGCGGCGAGGATGTCGTTGATGCTGTCGCCGACCATCACCGTGCGTTGCGGGTCACCGCCGGCCTTTTCGATGGTGCCGAGGATGTGGCGCGCATCGGGCTTGCGGTACTCAAAGGTATCGCCGCAGGTGATGGCGGCGAAATAGGGCGTGAGGCCGAGTTTTTCGAGTAGCGGCACAGCGAGGATTTCGGTCTTGTTGGTGCAGACGGCAAGCGTGATGCCGGCGGCCTTTAGCGCGTCCAGAGCCGCGACGATGCCCGGATAGGGAAGGCTTTCGCCGGGCATTTCGGCCCGGTAATGGGTGATGAAGCGCTCATAGAGCGGATCGATCTCGGCTTCCGGCAGTTCCGTCTCGCGCAGTGCGAAGGCGCGCTTGATCATCACCCGAGCGCCCTGGCCGACGAGATGCGTCAGGTCGTCATAGGTAACGGGGGCAAGCCCGGCTGCAGCGATGGTGTGGTTAAGGCTCGAGACGAGATCGGCGGCGGTATCGACCAGCGTGCCGTCGAGATCGAAAATGGCGAGCGGGGAGAGCGTGCGGGTTGTCACGGGAACTGGCCTCTTGGAGAATGCGGATTCTGGGATATGGGTGCTTTCATTTGCGCCAAGCCTAGGCAAACGGGCCTGTCTTTGCAACCGCGTCACAACGTTCTGTTCGTTGCCTTGAAAAAGGCTTTCGTTTGGCTTTCGACCCGTGTAAACAGCACGGCGACGACAAAGCTACCGGAGTTTCAGGCACATGGATGCCCGCCAGATGAAGATCAAGGCCGCCGAGGCCGCATTGTCCCACGTTCAGGACGGGATGCGGCTTGGTATCGGCACGGGTTCGACGGCCGAGGAATTTGTCCGGCTTCTGGCCGAAAAGGTCGCAGCCGGTCTCAAGGTCGAGGGCGTGCCGACATCCGAGCGTACCGCGCGCCTGTGCGTCGAGCTTGGCGTGCCGTTGAAATCCCTCGATGAATTGCCGGAGCTTGATCTGACCATCGATGGCGCCGACGAGGTTGATCATGCGCTGCGTCTCGTCAAGGGCGGCGGCGGCGCGCTTCTGCGCGAAAAGATCGTGGCTGCGGCATCCGCCCGCGTGATCGTCATCGCCGACCAAAGCAAGGTCGTCGAGACGCTTGGCGCCTTTCCGCTTCCCATCGAAATCAACCCGTTCGGCCAGGTGGCAACGCGCATCGCCATCGAAAAACTGGCGGCGCGATCAGGCCTTTCGGGCGCGTTGACGATGCGCTCGTCCGGTGATGGCGCCTTCATGACCGACGGTGGACACCTCATCCTTGACGCATCTTTTGGCCGTATTCCTGATGCAGAAGCGCTAGCACGCGAGCTGAACACGATTCCCGGTGTCGTCGAGCACGGACTTTTCATAAATTTGGCATCGCTTGCCATCATCGCGGGTCCTGAAGGCGCCCGCGTGATGCAGGCAGTATAACAGGAGCGAGATTTTCATGGTCAAACTAGCGGGACTGGGCAAAGCTGCCGCTGCTTCGATCCTCATTTCCGGCATCGTGTTCGGTACTGCCGCACGCGCTCAGGAAATTTCGGAAGCGCATATCGCTGCCGCACGGCAGGCTATCACCTCTCTTGGCGTTACCGACCGTTTCGACGACATTCTGCCTGGACTGGCGGAGCGTCTGAAAGCCGAACTCATTCAGGCCTCGCCGAATGTGCAGGACGCGATCACCGAGACCGTTGACGCGAAGGCGCTCGAGCTTGCGCCGCGCCGCGCCGATCTGGAACGCGAAGCCGCGCTAACCTACGCGCGCGCCTTCACCGTTGAAGAGCTGAACGCCATCTCCACCTTCTACAGCAGCGAAGCGGGCAAGAAGCTCCTGAAGGACGGCCCGATCGCCACGCGCGAACTGATGAAGGCCGCCGACATCTGGGCCGCCGGCATCAACCGTGACCTGAACGCCTCCAGCATGTCGGAACTGCAGAAGGTCGCAGGCGCCGATCTGAAGCCGCTTCCGGCCGATCAGAACGCCACGGGCGGCGCTCCGGCAGCTCCCAAGCCCTGATTGAAGAAACAGTTCAGAAATATTCAAAGCCCGGTTGCAAGACCGGGCTTTTCATTTGTGCGTCGCAGCACCTATATGTGCCGTGAATGCGCCGCCACCCGTCTCGAGGCTGAGGACGGCGGTTTTGATCAGGGGTTTTGACTATGACAGCTTATGACTACGATCTCTTCGTCATCGGTGGCGGTTCTGGCGGCGTGCGCAGCGGCCGTGTAGCGGCCTCGCTCGGCAAGCGCGTGGCAATCGCCGAGGAATACCGCTATGGCGGCACCTGCGTCATCCGCGGCTGCGTGCCGAAGAAGCTGTTCGTCTACGCCTCGCAATTCCCGGAACATTTCGAGGACTCGGAAGGATTTGGCTGGAGCGTCGGCGAACGCAGCTTCGACTGGAAGAAGCTGATCGCGGCGAAGGACAAGGAAATCACCCGTCTCGAAGGGCTCTACCGCAAGGGTCTTGAAAACGCCAAGGCGGACATTTTCGACAGCCGGGCGGAACTGGTTGACGCCCACACCGTGAAGCTCACGAAAACCGGCCAGACGTTCACGGCCGAGCGTATCGTGATCGCCGTCGGCGGCACGCCGAACGAGCACAAGGCGCTGCCCGGCCATGAGCTAACGATCTCGTCCAACGAGGCTTTCGATCTGGAAGAGCTGCCGAAATCGATCCTGATCGCCGGCGGCGGTTACATCGCCGTGGAATTTGCCAATATCTTCCACGGGCTTGGTGTCGAAACGACGCTGATCTATCGCGGCAAGGAAATCCTCTCGCGGTTCGATCACGACATGCGCAAGGGCCTGCATGAAGCGATGGAGGCCAAGGGCATCCGCATCATTCTGGAAGACATCATCGAGGACGTCAGCAAGGATGGCGCCGGTGGCTTCGTGGCGCGCACGAAGCAGGGCGGCTCGCTGCATGTCGGCCTGGTGATGCTGGCGCTTGGCCGTGATCCGAACACCAAGGGTCTTGGTCTCGAAAATGCCGGGGTGAAGCTCGATGCGCGCGGTGCGATCATCGTCGATGATTACTCGCGCACGAACGTGCCGAACATCTTCGCGCTGGGTGACGTCACCGACCGGGTACAGCTGACGCCGGTGGCGATCCACGAGGCCATGTGCTTTATCGAAACCGAATACAAGAACAACCCGACCAAGCCGGACCACGAACTGATCGCCACGGCGGTGTTCTCGCAGCCGGAAATCGGCACGGTCGGGCTTTCCGAAGAGGAAGCGGGCCGGAAGTACCCGGAACTGGAAGTCTATCGCGCGCAATTCCGCCCGATGAAGGCGACGCTATCTGGCCGTCAGGAAAAGACGATCATGAAGCTGATCGTCAATGCTGCCGACCGCAAGGTTGTCGGCGTCCATATTCTCGGCCATGAGGCGGGCGAGATGGCGCAGCTTCTCGGCATCACGCTGAAAGCCGGCTGCACCAAGGATGATTTCGACCGCACCATGGCGGTTCATCCGACAGCGTCCGAGGAACTGGTGACGATGTATTCGCCGAGCTACCGCGTGGTGAACGGCGAAAAGGTCTAGTCACCCTCCCACTTCGGCACATCGGTGATTTTCGCCCGATTATCACCGACGCCCGCTGAACAGGCTCTCGTTGCTCTTCAAAAGGGCAACGAGGCGGTCTATGGCGAGCCGCATTTCCGCGGCATGCCGGTCGTCATCGTTGACGACGATCCATAGCGGATGGGATAATTCTTCGATTGCCTCGCCATCGCGGACGAGGCCGGGCAGGGCATCACCAACGAAGCACGGCAGGACGCCTTTTCCCGCGCCGCCCTGGATAAGGCCCGGTAAAAGTGAGGGCGCGTTTGTCCATGTGTGGATAAGCGGTTCCCGATGACGAAATACCCATTTTTCCGCGTCGGACGCCGCCACCTCGGTTCCAATTGAAATCCATTGCGTCAACGCTGCGCCTGAACTGTCCTGCGGGCGATAGGCGCAATAGGCGACGTCGACCGATTTGCGCACGGCAAAATTTCCGGTGGCTGGCTTGTCGTGCCTTATCGAAATCAGGCCGCGCCGATAGGTCAGTTCGTCTTCGTTCTCGCATTGCTTGCAGCACAGCCGAAAAGCGTCGGATGGGGCCCGGATGGCTGCTGTATTGGCCGCTATGAAGCCCGCAATCCAGATGTCGCTCGATATCGAAACAATCGGCAGCGAGAAGGCCTCACCGTGCCATTGCGCGATCTCTGCCGCGCTTTGCCGCATGATCAGAACCTTTTCGAGCAGGACCTCGCCATCCGGGGCGAGCCTGTATCCGTTCTGGCTTCGAATGAAGAGCGTTCGTCCGATCTTGCGCTCCAAAAGGAGCATTTTTCGGCCAATCGTCGGCGCGCTGAGCCCGGCTCTGCCTGCAGCACCGGCCAAACCTCCCTCTGTCGCAACAATGTCGAAAAGCTTCAGATCGTCCCAGTCCACTTCCTTCACGGCATCTTCTCCAAATCACCGCAGCACCTTATGCGCATCAGGGGCCGCTTTCTCCGTTTTTGTATGAAACGGGTCTTTCAAACGTGCATCTATGCTCTCCCGCCGGGTCCGCTTAACTCGTCTCTCCACACCAAGGAGACAAAAATGTTGCCGGAAACCATGTTCCTGATGGAAAAGATGAGACGCACTGAAGCACTGTGCAGGCAAGGCGGGGGCGATGATGAGTGGGAGACCTGGCCATCCTCTGCCATGGACCGACTGGCGGTCTTTCTCTTCCATCTGCCTCTTTCCTTGCGCCAATACATCCGCACAAAACGGGGAATTTCTTGATTGCACGGGAGCAGGCGGACACCATCTTGTGATATTTTAATCGTTTGAAACGATTTTTCTGCGTCAGACGGCATCAAAAGGGTCGGAAAGGGAGGAGCGGGTGCACGAGTGTCTATGCAAACTCGGCGCTTGGAGCTATAAGCCGCTCAATTTTTCGAGGCGGTCGCGCCGCTGTTGCGCGGGCGAGAAAAGGGTAAGAACATGGCACAGAATTGGACCCCCGGCAGCTGGCGGCAAAAGCCAATCCAGCAGGTTCCCGAATATCCTAACGCGGCAGCGCTTGCGGCAACGGAAGCCACGCTTGCGACCTATCCGCCGCTCGTTTTTGCCGGTGAAGCCCGTCGCCTGAAAAAGCAGCTTGCCAATGTGGCTGAAGGCAACGCCTTCCTGCTGCAGGGCGGCGATTGCGCCGAAAGCTTCCTCGAGCATGGCGCGGACAATATCCGCGACTTCTTCCGCGCTTTCCTGCAGATGGCCGTCGTGCTGACCTATGGCGCGCAGCTGCCTGTCGTGAAGGTAGGACGCATTGCTGGCCAGTTCGCCAAGCCGCGCTCTTCCAACGTGGAAGTGCAGGATGGCGTTTCCCTGCCGTCCTACCGTGGTGACATCATCAACGGCATCGAATTCAACGAGGCTTCGCGTATTCCGAACCCGGAGCGTCAGCTCGACGCCTACCGCCAGTCGGCGGCGACGCTGAACCTGCTGCGCGCTTTCGCGATGGGTGGTTATGCCAACCTCGAAAACGTTCACCAGTGGATGCTCGGCTTCATCAAGGACAGCCCGCAGGCGGACCGTTACCGCAAGCTGGCCGACCGCATCTCCGAAACCATGGATTTCATGAAGGCGATCGGCATCAGCGCGGACAGCAATCCGAGCCTGCGTGAAACCGACTTCTTCACCAGCCACGAGGCGCTGCTGCTCGGTTACGAAGAGGCGTTGACCCGCGTCGATTCCACCTCCGGCGACTGGTACGCCACGTCCGGCCACATGATCTGGATCGGCGACCGCACGCGTCAGCTCGACCATGCGCATGTGGAATATTTCCGCGGCATCAAGAACCCGATCGGTTTGAAATGCGGACCGTCGCTGACGCCCGATAACCTGATCGAGCTGATCGATGCGCTGAACCCGGCGAACGAGGCCGGCCGCCTGACGCTGATTTGCCGCTTCGGCCATGACAAGGTGGCGGACAGCCTGCCGAAGCTCATCCGGGCGGTGGAGAAGGAAGGCCGCAAGGTCGTCTGGTCCTGCGATCCGATGCATGGCAACACGATCACGCTCAACCACTACAAGACGCGTCCGTTCGAGCGGATCCTGTCGGAAGTCGAAAGCTTCTTCCAGATCCACCGCGCCGAAGGCACGCATCCGGGTGGCATCCATATCGAGATGACCGGCAAGGATGTGACGGAATGCACAGGTGGTGCGCGCGCCGTGACGGCGGATTCGTTGTCCGACCGTTACCACACCCATTGCGACCCGCGCCTCAACGCCGATCAGGCGCTGGAGCTGGCGTTCCTGCTGTCCGAGCGCATGAAGAGCGGCCGCGATGAGAAGCGTCTGGCGATTGCCAACGCCTGACCTAACGAAATAAACAAAAAAGCCGCCGGGAGACCTTCCGGCGGCTTTTTCGTGCGCGGTGCTGAACTATTGCACCAGCGCGGGTTGCTGGCAGCGGACATCCGTGACCCGCACATCGGCTTCGCCGATCTTGACGCCGAGAACCAGCAGCACGTTGTAAAGCAGCTGATCGACGGGTGCTGTGACCACCGCAAGCGTGTTGGCAAGCGCCGCCTGAATGCCTGCGAGGCCTCCCAGATCAAGGTTGAGGAAGAGAAGCCTGATATCCAGATTGAGGTTCTTCAGCAGTGAACTGACGAGAGTAGTAACGGTGTCCTTGGTGGAGACACTCTTGATCTTGGCCTGGGTGATATCGGACTGCGTGAAGGTCAGCTTGGTCTTGGTCATATTGGTGGCGTTAATGAGGGCGCTGCCATTGATGGCGAGCAGCGCCGAATCCACGATCGCCGCCTTGGTGACGCGCGGATCCTTGCCGAAATTGGCAAAGGCCGTGGTATCGACATTGCCAAGAGCGATTTCCGCAACGCCGGGAACGACCTCGACATCGACGGTTCCCTGTCCGCCGCCCGTGCAGCGAATATCGGCAAGCCGCGCTTCGGCATGGGCGACTTCCACATAGAGCGGAAGATTGACCTTGAGGCCTGCTATGGCCTGAAGCCCGTCAACCACGACATTGACCGCAAGCCGGGTCTGTGCGGTGCGCACCACGGTGCCCTGACCTCCGACGGCAAGCGACGGCGTTTCGACCGGCGGTTCACCGATGGCAAGCGTTGCCTTGACCGAGGCGAGACCGAGAAGATTGGCGTTGAGATTGAGGCCCAGCTGATTGCCGCCATTGCCGGCTACCGCTGCGGCATTGATGAGATCGAAGACACCGGCGGTGACCTTGAGGTTTTCACCCGTACCGATCAGCTTGTCCGAGAACGGGCCGAGATTGAGGATTTCCTCGAGCTTGATCTTGACGTTGCTCTTGTTGACGGTTTTTTGCAGCGTATTCAGTATGTTGACGACCGTCGGCTGTAATCCCGTGGTTTTCGTCAGCACGTCGAGGAACTTGCCGTAGCTGATTTCGGTTTTCAGAACATCCTTGTAGGTGCCGGCGGTGAGGTTGAGATCAATGGCGAGCGCCTCGACGATCTTCAGCGCGTTGACATCAGCGGCGAGAAGCGCCTGATAATCCATCAGCTTCAACGACACCGTGGTGCCGAGCAGGCCGCCGAGCAGGCTGTTGAGAATTCCCTCATCGAGGCTGGCGAGCCGAGATCCGACCGAAAATGCGGCGATCTTCTGGGACGAGGCCGTTCCGACGGCCGAAACCTTGGGCGGCTTGGTGAAGGCGGAGGCGAAGAATATCTGCCCCTGTTCGACGATGTTCACTTTTATCGCATTGGTGGGCAGGGCGTTATCGACGAAACGCTGGCCGACAGGGACCGTCGCATCCGGCTCGTAGTGACCCTTGATGACTTCGGCATAACCCTTGCTGCTGGCGAATTCATTCAGGGGATCGAAGGGTTGGAGCCCCTTGGCGGTCAAAATGCCCTGGGCCGTCCTGACGCCGAGATCCATGCCGTTGAGGGCAAAATATTGCTGAACCGCTTTTTCGGCATCGGCGGCATTGGCTGCCGCCGATATGGCTGCGAGGTCGGCGGTCTGCTGCAATTGCCGTTTCTGCAATGTCAGGTAACCGTAATCGACACCGAGCGCTAATATGCCGATGAAGAGCGGTGCGGTGAGCCCCGCCGAGATGGCGATGTTGCCCGTTCTATCCCTAAGGAAGCGGGGGAGCAGGGAATGGATATCTCGCATGTCATGCTCCTCCGATCCGGATGGTGGAAAAACGCCGGATGACCGGCTCGGGCAGGGTGTAGCTGTAGAGGCTCCAGATCGGCAGGTTGCGGGCGTCATATTCGACCTTGACCGTGAACTGGTTGGAATTGGCGGGATCGGTGGCGACGTTGACGGTGAAACGCGTCTTGTCCATGAAGGCGTAGCTGAGATCGCTTTTGCTGACGAAATCGCGGGCAAGCTGCTGGCGTTCGGTCGTGTTCAGCCCGGCAACGGCCGTTCTTGCCGCATCGGCGGCGATCTGCTGCACCGAATAGGCGGCCATCAGATAAATGCCGTAGGCGATCATGGTGAGCAGGACGAGAAAGAATATCGGTGCGACGATGGCGAACTCGACAGCAGACGAGCCGGATCTATCGCGAAAGAAACGCACTCCATTAAACATAAAGCACCCCCGTTCCTTCAGGCATCAAGGTTCGATGCCTTGATTTATTATTTTCGGAAATGCTAATTTATAGGTGTTAATTTTGTGTTGATGCCGCCTCTATGGGTTGCAACTCGCGTTAAACTTTCGCGTTTGCTTCAGATCAGCCGAAGGCCTTTGAAGCTGGCGTGGCCATCCTTGCCGATGATGATATGGTCGTGAACGGCGATGCCGAGCGGCTTTGCCGTATCGATGATGGTTTTGGTCATCTCGATATCCGCTCGCGAAGGGGTGGGGTCGCCACTCGGGTGATTATGTATTAAAATCAAAGCTGTAGAGGATAGCTCAAGCGCGCGCCGCACGATTTCGCGCGGGTAGACCGGCGTGTGGTCCACGGTTCCCTGACCCTGCACCTCGTCGGCGATCAGGACGTTGCGCTTGTCGAGGAAGAGGATGCGGAACTGTTCCCGCGTCTCGTGGGCCATGGCGGCATGGCAATAATCGATGACCGACGACCAGGAGCCGAGAACCTGCTTGTTGCGGATTTCGCTTTTCAGCATGCGCTGGGAAACGGAGGCGACAAGCTTCAGATCAAGCGCCACGGCTTCGCCCACGCCCTTCACTTCCTGCAGCAAGGCCAGAGGAGCACCGAGAACGCCGCCAAGGGTTCCGAACCGGGCAAGGAGGGCCTTGGCGATGGGTTTGGTATCGCGCCGCGGGATCAGCCGGAACAGCAGAAGCTCCAGCAACTCGTAATCGGCAAGCGCTGCATCGCCGCCATCGCGGTAACGCGCCCGCAGCCTGTCGCGGTGACCGTGATAATGGGCCGCATCCGCTTCCTGTTCTGAGATGGCTGCGGCCCGCTCGGGTTTCCTGGGCGCATTTCGCGGTTCTGCAAAAAAGCCGCGCTCATCCGCCCCTTCAAAGAGATCGCCTTCGCCCGCCTCAAAGCCTGACGTCGTGGAAAGATCGGCGGAAGGCGAGGCGGGGCGTTTTGCCATAGGCGGTCTGGCCTTATGCGGGGGGAAGCGGCGGCAGGCCCGGACGATCAAAACCACCCGGTGACAGCGTGAAGATTTCGCAGCCGGTGGCCGTGACACCAACGGCATGTTCATATTGGGCGGAAAGGGAACGGTCACGCGTCACCGCGGTCCAGCCGTCCGAAAGCACCTTCACATGCGGTTTGCCGAGATTGATCATCGGCTCGATGGTGAAGATCATGCCCTCGCGGATTTCCGGGCCTTCATCGGGGCGGCCGTAGTGCAGGATGTTGGGTGTGTCATGGAACAGGCGTCCGACGCCATGGCCGCAGAAATCACGCACCACGGAGCAGCGTTCCGCTTCCGCATAGGCCTGGATCGCAGCGCCGATCGCGCCGGTGCGTACGCCGGGCTTTACGGCCGCAATACCGCGCAGCAGGCATTCATAGGTCACTTCCATCAGCCGCTCGGCAGCGCGCTTGATCTGGCCGACCGGATACATGCGGCTCGAATCGCCATGCCAGCCGTCAAGCACATAGGTCACGTCGATATTGACGATATCGCCTTCGCGTAGCGGCTTTTCATCCGGAATGCCGTGGCAGACCACGTGGTTGATCGAGGTGCAGACGGATTTCGTATAACCACGATAATTCAGCGTCGCCGGCAGCGCGCCATGGTCGGCGCCGAATTCGAAGACGAAGCGGTCGATGGCGTCAGTCGTCACACCCGGCTTGACGATGGCTGCCAGTTCATCGAGGCAACGCGCCGTCAGCTGGCAGGCCCTGCGCATGCCATCAAAATCCTCAGGCGTATAAAGGCGGATGACGCCGGTATTCTTGAGGGGGGCGGAGGCTGCGTCGATATAGGTGACCATCATAGTGCTTTCTGTCTCTTTACGTCCCTGTTCATAAAACAGCCGGACGCCATTCGTCCATCTTAACCGTTCCGCTGACTGAAATTTGTGCCGGGGAGACCGTGCATTTCACCGCATAGGCCTCCACGCCGCGCGCCATCGCCCGCTGAAACGCCAGCGCATAGACGGGATCGAGATCGTCGCAGATACGCATCCGGTCGCAATCATCGCGCTGGATGAGATAGAGCATCACCGAACGGTAACCAACTTCCGCTGCGTCACCCAGTTCTTCGAGATGTTTCGCGCCGCGTTTGGTGGCGGTGTCAGGGAATTCGGCCAGACCTTTTTCGCGCATGAAATGCACGTTCTTCACTTCCACATAGGCATCCGGCCGGCCGGGTTCCGACAGCAGGAAATCGATGCGGGAATTGCGGCCGTATTTCTGTTCGCGCCGGATCGTCGAATAGCCGCCGAGTTCCGGAATGCGGCCGTTCAGGATCGCCTCTTCCGCCAGCCGGTTCGGCATGCCGGTATGGATGCCGACCACGGTGCCATCGGCCTCGACCATTTCCAGCATGTGACGGTATTTGCGGGTGGGGCTGTCGTGTTCGGAAAGCCAGATGCGGGAGCCCGGTGTCGTCAGCCCGCGCATGGAGCCGGTATTGGGGCAGGAGCCCGTGATCGTCGTGCCGTCTTCCAGAACGGCATCGAACAGGAAACGCTTGTAGCGGGAGATCAACGTTGCGGGAATAAGCGGGGGCGTGAAGAACATGGGGCCTGAAAGATTAAGAGGTAGCGGGCGTGATCAGGACAGGACATAGGTTCCTGGCGCATCGCCGAACACCGGACGCCTGCCATCTCCCGGTTTTCGCGCCTTCACCTTTTCGGCACTCTGGTTTTCGATCCAGCTCTGCCAGTGCACCCACCACGAGCCCTTATGGGCCGTGGCGGCGGCCTGCCAGGCGTCGAAGTCCCCAGCTGGTGACGGCCCCGTCCAATATTGGTATTTCTCAAGCTGCGGCGGGTTGACGACGCCGGCAATGTGGCCGGAAGCGCCGAGCACGAATTCCACCGGCCCGCCAAACAGCGCAGCGCCCGTGAAGACCGATTTCGCCGGCGCGATATGGTCGTCGCGGGTGGCGAGATCGTAGACAGGGATATTGATATCGCCGAGATTGATCCGTTTGCCGGCAACGCGCATCAGTCCACGTGCGAGATTGTTCTCGAGATAACAATTGCGCAGATAAAACGAGTGGCTGGCGGCGGTCACCCGGGTCGAATCGGAGTTCCAGTAGAGCAGGTCGAAGGGCAGGGGCTCGGTGCCGCGCAGGTAATTATCGACCACATAGGGCCAGATGAGATCGGAGGCGCGCAGCATGTTGAAGACGGTCGCCATGATCGAGCCGTCGAGATAACCGACCGCCTGCATGTGCTTGTCCAGCGCCGCCAGCTGGCCTTCGTCAATGAAGACCTTGAGGTCGCCGGCATGGATGAAATCGGTCTGGGCGGCCAGCAGCGTGGCGCTACGGATGCGTTCATCGCCTTCCTGCGCATGCAGCGCCAGCGCCGAGGATAAAAGCGTACCGCCGACGCAATAACCTATGGCGTTGATTTGCCTCTCACCGGTCCGCTCCTCGATGGTATCAAGCGCAAAATCGATGCCTTCGCGGATGTAATCGTCCCAGCCCTTCTCGGCCAGACGGGCATCCGGATTGATCCAGGAGACCATGAACACGCTGTGGCCCTGCTCAAGGCACCAGCCGACGAAGGATTTCTGTGGGTTGAGATCAAGAATGTAGAATTTGTTGATCCATGGCGGCACGATCAGCAGCGGCCGCTTGAAGGCCTTCTGCGTCGTCGGCGCATAATGGATGATTTCGCAGAGCGGGCTTTTCGCCACCACCTTGCCCGGCGTGACGGCGATATTCTGGCCGATGACGAATTTGCTGTAATCGGTCTGGCGCAGTTTCAGGTGGCCATTGCCGGCTGCGACATCTTCCGCCAGCTGCGCCATGCCCTTGACGAGATTGGCGCCGCTGGAAGCCACCGTCTCGCGGAAGACCTGTGGATTGGTGAAGACGAAATTGGCTGGCGAAAGCGCCTCCGTTACCTGCCGCATATAGAACAGCGCCTTGGTGCGGGTATGTTCGTCAAGGCCTTCGGCTTCCGTCACCATCCGGTCGGCAAAACCGACGGTGGTCTGGTAGGCTTTCAGGAGAAAATCGAAGAAGGGATTGGCCTGCCAGTCGGCATCGGCAAAACGCCTGCTCCTGCGTTCGGCAGGACCGCTTTCGGCGGGTTTTTCCGAAGCCGAATCGGCGTCGTCGGAAAACTGCGCCACCGATTTCGCCCAGAGATCGTAATAGCTGGAAAGCAGATGGGTCTGCGCTTCGAGCGAGCGCTTCGGTTCTGCCATCCAGTATTCGGCGACATCGGAGAGCGTCTTGACCAGATCGGTCACGGGATCGGCGCTTGCCTGCGGGATTTCACCGCGTTCGCGTGGCGCCAGCCACTCGGAGGCGGCCTTGCCGAGATTCTCGAGCGCGCGGGCGATATTGATCGCGAAGGTTTCCGGGTCGCGGATCAGGTAGGCCTCGGCGGAAGTAGCGTCGAAACCGGGCGTTTTTCCACCCTTTTTCTCTGCCCCGCCGTCAACACCTGCCATGCGCCATCCTCCACCAAATTTGTGTTTGCACATTCTGCATGAAAACGAATACAAGTTCCACCAGCAAGGGGAGGCCGCAAAGGGCCGAACCGCAGTCGAATTCGATATCGGCGATATCCTTACAGGCGGAACATGACGATGGGCAAGCACATGGGCACATGGGGAACATATGCGGAAAACGCCGCGAGAATCGCTGTTCTTTCGCTCTCCGGCACCTTGCTCGTCACCGCGCTTGCAGCCTGCAAGGCCCCGGAGCCGATTGTTGCGCCCGCCCATATGCGCCGTCCGACGACTGAAATCGTCGGTCCGCGCCCCGTCAGCGACAATGCGGTGAGCCAGAAGCGCGACACCGACACCTATCCGACCTTCTCGCAGCCGCTGACGGCCGCGGGCACCCAGATGGGTGACGATGAGGCCTCCACCATGGAATCGAGCCTGTCGCGCCTCGGTGCGGCACGGCGCAACGGCCAGATTTCGGAAGCCGAATACAAGCGCCGGGTGGCCGAGCTGCGGGCGCTTGCCGAAAACCAGAAGCCGGTTGCGACGCCTGCAGCCTCGCAGTGAGATCATGCCGCGTATTTTGCGCGGTTTCAGAGACTGGCCAGACCATCTTTGTTGACAAGACATGCCCCCAAACGGTCGATTCCCTATGGAGCGAGCGGGTGTGCTTTGTTTCTTCTCTCTGGCGGAGAGAAGAAACATGCGGCGATGCCGAGCTTGTAACCCCTTCTTTACCCTGCCTTTGAACCATCCGCTTACCCAAGATGTTAAGCGGATGGATGAGGTTTGCCGCTATGATGCAGCCATAACAAACAGGCCGCTGAAAAAGCGGGGCACGGGGTGAAATATCATGAAATGCATCGCCGCTTTGCTGGTTCTTGCCGGTTTTGCGCTCGCACCCGCACAGGCGCGGGCGCCGCACATCAATTTCGGGACACCTGCACTTCAGGGGCAGTGAGAGGGCAAATTCCGTCAGTCGTTGCCGGCGGCTTCGCTCAGCACGTCGAGATCAGGCACCGTGATGTGACGGTTGTTCTCGATGCGGATAATGCCTTCCTTGCGCAGCTTGGTCATTTGCCGGCTAACCGTTTCGATGGTGAGGCCAAGGAAATCGGCGATGTCGGCGCGTGAAAGCGGCAGGTCGAAACAGGATTTGTCGTCGTTTTCCGGGTCGATATGGGTGGCGATCATATAAAGGAAGCTGGCAACCTTTTCCTGTGCCGATTTGCGACCCAGCGTCAGCATCCAGTCACGCGCCTCGTCCAGTTCCTTCAGGGACTGGTTGTGAAGCTTGCGTTCCATGTCAGGCACTTCGGACACCATGCGGTCGACAACGCGGCGCGGAAAGAGACAAATCTCCACATCGGTTGCGGCTTCCGCCGTCATCTTGCTTTCCGCCAGGAACGGACGGCCGAGGAAATCCGGTGCGAATTGCAGGCCGACGATCTGCTGACGGCCATCCGACATCATTTTCGACAGCTTCACCACGCCCTTCAGGATATTGCCATAGGAGGTGACGAGTTCGCCCTGGCCGAGAAGCTCGTTGCCGGCTTCCAGCTTTTTGCGGCTGGAATGGCGGTTGAGATCGCAGAGCTGCTGTGGTGTCAGCGTGCTGCAAAGACCGCCGTGACGCGCCTCGCAGGAGCGGCAAACAACGGGCTCTTCCGAATTGTGGATGGTCTTCTGCAGCGTGTCCATAAGCCTTTTCCAATGCTGGCTTTTCGGGACGATTGCGACCGTGGGTATCAAATACGGTCTCTTTGAAGGCTTGCGCCATGTAGCCGTCGTCCCCGCGTCTACTTTAGCAAGAACTTATGGCGCAATTTGATTGAAGTCAAAGTTGCAAACTGTCGCAGCCGTTACTGAAAGAGAGGAAATCGACATTTTCTTGATAAAAGGCAAATCGGGTGATGAATACCGAACTTCTTCACAAATATTCGGGTGCAGTGCCGCGTTACACGAGCTATCCGACCGCGCCGCATTTCCACGAGGGAATCGATAATGGCACCTATCACGGCTGGCTCGGCGCGCTTGGCCACAGGAATCGCATATCGCTTTATCTGCATATTCCCTATTGCGACCGGCTGTGCTGGTTCTGCGCCTGTCACACCAAGCACACGCTGAAATACGAGCCGATTGCAGTTTATCTTGAAGCACTTAAGCAGGAGATTGCGGCGGTTGGCGCGCTTGTTTCGCCTGATGCGGTGGTGAGTGCTGTCCATTTCGGCGGCGGTTCGCCCACCATGCTGAAGCCGGAGGATATGCAGAGCCTGATGGACTGTCTGCGGCGTCACTTCACCTTCGGGCTCGCACCTGAAATCAGCGTCGAGATGGACCCCAATGATCTGGACGACAGCCGCTATGATGCGCTTGCCGCCATCGGCATGTCGCGGGCGAGCCTCGGCGTTCAGGACTTCGATGACAAAGTGCAAAAAACCATCAACCGCATCCAGTCCTTCGAACAGACGAAATCCGTCGTGGATGCCGTGCGGGCGAGGGGCGTGCATTCGGTCAACTGCGACATCCTCTATGGGCTGCCGTTCCAGACCTGTGAGACATTGGAAAGGACCGTCAACCAGATCGTGTCGCTCGATCCCGATCGCATCGCGCTTTTCGGTTATGCCCATGTTCCCTGGATGAAAAAACACCAGTCGCTGATCCCCGAACACGCGCTTCCGGATATTGCCGAGCGCTACCGCCAGATGACGATGGCGGGCGCGATGCTGAAACAGGCGGGTTACAAGGCGATCGGCATCGACCATTTCGCCAAGCCGACCGATACATTATGCCAGACCGCAGAAGCCGGCGCGCTGCGACGGAATTTCCAGGGCTACACGACCGACACGGCCGATGCGCTGATCGGGCTCGGTGCATCGTCGATCGGCAGGCTGCCGCAGGGTTATGTGCAGAACATGGTGGCGACGGGGGAATATCAGCGTATGGCGGGCGAGGGCGGTCTTGCCGTCGTCAAGGGCATTGAACTGTCGGAGGAGGATCATCTGCGCTCGCATGTCATTGAACGGCTGATGTGCGATTTTTCGATCGATCTTTCGGAATTGCAGCACCGTTTCGGTAAGGTGAGCCATTCCGTGAGGGATCAGGCACAGCTGTTCGCCGCAGGCGACAGGGATGGCGTGGTGCGTCTGGATGCCGATATTTTTGCCGTGACGGAGGCTGGAAAGCCGTTCGTGCGTAACATCGCGGCAATCTTCGACACCTATCTCGGTAACGGACGCGGCCGTCATTCGGTTGCTGTTTAGGCAACAGTTTTGGGGCAAATTACAAAGTTACGTCACGAAACCATTGGCTTTTTTGTGCGACTTGCCTATGTGGTGCGTCAGACAGGATAATTCATACGAACGACAATAAGGATTATGGGCGTGACAGCTACATTCGACAAGGTTGCCGACATTATCGCCGAAACCAGCGAAATCGACCGCGAAACCATTACGCCGGAGAGCCACACGATCGACGATCTGGGCATCGACAGCCTCGACTTTCTTGATATCGTTTTTGCGATCGACAAGGAATTCGGCATCAAGATTCCGCTCGAGCAGTGGACGCAGGAAGTCAACGAAGGCAAGGTTTCCACCGAAGAATATTTCGTGCTGAAGAACCTCTGCGCCAAGATCGATGAATTGCGCGCAGCCAAGGGCTGAAGCAACGATGCCCGCTTCAGGCGGGCATTTTTCTTTCTGGACCCAGCCTGTAAAGGCGGGTCGCAACCGACCAGAGACGGGCCGGACAGATGCTGCTTGAATATTTTCAGATGATCGACAAGGTCGAGGCCGTGGACATGGCGACGCGCACGTTGAAGGCGCAGTCGATCGTTCCCGACCAGAGCCCGGTATTCGAAGGTCACTTCCCCGGCATGCCGCTGGTTCCGGGTGTGCTGCTGATCGAAACCATGGCGCAGGCTTCCGGCATGCTGGTTCTGGCCTTCAGCGATTTCGCGTCCATGCCGTTCCTGATGTCGGTCGACGGCGCCAAGATGCGCACCTTCGTGGAGCCGGGCGCGGTTCTCGACATCGAGGCCGTGCTGGAGCATGACGGTTCCGGTTTTGCCGTAACCAAAGCGAAAATCACCTCGGACGGCAAGAAGGTCTGCGACGCGCAGCTTAAATTGCGCACCATGCCGTTCAGCGAAATTCCGCTCGGGCCTATCGTCAAGAAGCGGGCGGAAGAAGTCGGCCTGATGGCGGCGATTGCCGCGGATGCGCAGAAATAAGCGTTTCCACCCGTTTCGAAGGAGAGCGTTTTCCCGTCGGCCCGGTTTTGACGCACGAAATTCGTAGGCTCGCGACGGCGGATCGGGCCTTCACCATTGCCAATCCGCATCGCGCGCTTTATTCCGCAACGCATGAAGTGGTTGTTCGCAACCGCTGTGGATAGCCGTGACCGTTTCTGCGGGGCCGGCTGCAAAGGATGACAGACGATGAAATCTGACAATGATGTGGTGATAACGGGGGTCGGCATCGTGACCTGTCACGGCGTTGGCAGCCAGGCGCATGTGGCGCTTCTTTCTGGAACCGCCGCGCCGGCGACGATTGTCGAGACCGAAAAATTCAAACCCTATCCGGTCCATCCCATGCCTGAGATCGACTGGTCCGCGCAGATTGCCAAGCGCGGCGACCAGCGCCAGATGGAAAACTGGCAGCGGCTTGGCGTTTTTGCCGCCGGTCTGGCGCTCGATGATGCCGGGCTGAAGGAAAATGCCGAAGCCTGTGCCACAATGGACATGATCGTTGCCGCCGGTGGTGGTGAGCGCGACATCAATGTCGATACGCTGATCGTCGACGAGGCGCTGAAGCGCAATGACCGCGAAAAGCTGCTCAACGAGAAGCTGACGACGGAACTGCGCCCGACGCTGTTTCTCGCCCAGCTTTCCAACCTGATGGCCGGCAACATCTCCATCGTGCACAAGGTCACCGGGTCTTCCCGCACTTTCATGGGCGAGGAAGCGGCGGGCATTTCCGCCGTCGAAACCGCATTCCACCGCATTCGCTCCGGCGAATCGAGCCACGCGCTGGTGGGCGGTGCTTTCTCTGCGGAACGTCCCGACATGATCCTGCTGTTTGAAGCCATCGGTGCACATGCGCAGGGCGGCTGGCAGCCGCTCTGGTCGCGTGGTGACCAGGACGGCGGCGGCATGGTTTCCGGTTCGCTGGGCGCCTTCCTTGTGCTGGAATCGCGCAAGCACGCCAGCGAGCGTGGCGCGCGCATCTATGCCCGCATCGACGCCATCGAGGGTGATCGCGGCAGCCGTGACGAAGGCAAGATGGAAAAGCGCATGGAGCGTCTGCTTGCCCCTGCCAAGGACGGCGCAGCCACTGTCATCTTCTCCGGCGCAAGCGGTTATGACGGTGTGACGGCCCGTGAGAAGGATATTCTCGAAAAGGCTCTGCCAAATGCTGTCATCCGCGGTTTCGGCGGTATCACCGGCCACGGGCTGGAAGCGCAGTTCCCGCTTGGGCTGGCGCTCGCGGCGCTGACCCTTGAAAGCGGCGCGAAGGTGCCGGTTTTCGATGCGGCTGAGGAAAAACCCATGGGCGAGGCGGCCAGCGAAGCCGTCGTCACCACCGTCGGCCATGTGCGCGGCGAAGGTGTCGCCGTTCTGTCCCGTGACGTGTGAGGAGAAAGACCATGACTTCCAACTTCAAGGATCATCTCGGTCGTCCCATCGTTGCCGTGACCGGCATGGGCATCATCACGTCGCTCGGGCAGGGGCTCGCCGATAACTGGGCGGCGCTGACATCGGGCAAGTCGGGCATCCACAAGATCACCCGTTTCCCGACCGAGGGGCTTTCGACGCGGATCAGCGGCACGGTGGATTTCATCGATATCCCGGTTCCGAATTCGGTCGAACGTTCCTATGCTTTTGCGCGTGAGACCACCATCGAGGCTCTGGCGCAGGCCGGTATATCAGGTGATTTCGACGGTCCGCTGTTTCTTGCAGCACCGCCAATCGAGCCGGAATGGAGCGCCCGTTTCGAGCTTGCCGACCGATCTCCGCCGGCCGCCCAGCCGGGTGACGCCTATGAGCGGTTCCTGACGGCTTTCCGTCAGCGTCCCGATCCGGCGTTTCAGGAAGCAGCACTTTTCGGCGCGATTTCCGAGCGTCTTTCCGACCGTTTTGGCACGCGCGGCCTGCCGGTCACGCTTTCGACCGCCTGTGCATCCGGCGCGACCGCGATCCAGCTTGGTGTCGAAGCAATCCGCCAGGGCCGCACCGAGCGGGCGCTGACGGTTGCGACAGACGGTTCTGTCAGCGCCGAAGCGCTGATCCGCTTCTCGTTGCTGTCGGCGCTTTCGACCCAGAACGATCCGCCGGAAAAGGCCTCCAAGCCATTCAGCAAGGACCGCGACGGTTTCGTGATCGCCGAAGGTGCGGCGACGCTGGTGCTGGAATCGCTCGAAGCCGCCGTTGCACGCGGCGCGAAGGTTCTCGGCATCATCAAGGGCGCCGGCGAAAAGGCCGACAGCTTCCACCGCACACGCTCTTCGCCCGATGGCGGCCCGGCGATCGCGACGATCCGCGCGGCACTTGCCGATGCGGGCGTGGCCGAAAGCGATATCGGTTATATCAACGCCCACGGCACCTCGACGCCGGAAAACGACAAGATGGAATATGGCTCCATGCTCGCCGTCTTCGGCGAGGGCCTGAAGAACATCCCGCTGTCGTCCAACAAGTCGATGATCGGCCATACCTTGACCGCCGCAGGCGCTGTGGAAGCGGTGTTCTCGCTGCAGACCATGCTGACCGGCACCCTGCCGCCGACGATCAACTACAACAATCCCGATCCGACCATCACGCTCGACGTGGTGCCGAATGTGAAGCGGGATGCTCAGGTGAGCGCGGTTCTGTCCAACTCCTTCGGATTTGGCGGGCAGAATGCAAGCCTTGTCATGACGCGGGAACCGGCCTGACCGGTTTCACCACTAACAGGAGCGTTTTCGCTTGAATTGCGAAAACGCTCTCGCTTCTTTGATTACGCATTCCGGCCGCAAAACCGTTACAGAGGTTTGCTGGAATAGCCCTTTAGATAAACGCCCTCGGGCGAAGGACTGATATATGCGCGCTCTTCAACTCGTGGACGACCGGAAGCTCGAAAAAGTGGACCTGCCCGAACCGGATGCTCCGGCACCGGGCGAGGTGACGCTGCGCGTCAAGGCGGTTGCGCTCAACCACATCGATGTGTGGGGCTGGCGCGGCATGGCTTTCGCCAAGCGCAAGATGCCGCTCACCATCGGTGCGGAAGCCTCCGGCGTGGTCGAAGCCATCGGTCCGGGCGTGTCGAACGTGCTGCCCGGCCAGCTCGTCGCAATCTATGGCGCGCGCACCTGCGGGCTGTGCAAACCCTGCCGCGAAGGCCGTGACAATCTGTGCGAACATGTGCAGGGCGTTCACGGTTTCCATCTCGATGGTTTTGCCCAGGAAAAGATCAATATTCCCGCCCGCCAGCTCGTGCCCGCACCGCATGGCGTCGATGCCGTTGCGGCTGCCCTCGCACCGGTCACCTTCGGCACGGTCGAGCACATGCTGTTCGACAATGCCAAGCTCGAATCCGGTGAGACGATCCTCGTGCATGCCGGCGGTTCCGGCATCGGCACAGCGGCGATCCAGCTTGCCAAGAAGATGGGCTGCACCGTCATCACCACCGTCGGCTCCGACGACAAGATCGAACGGGCGAAGGCTCTGGGCGCCGACCACGTCATCAACTACCGGACCGACCGTTTTGAAGGCGTCGTGCGCAAGCTGACGAAAAAGAAGGGCGTCGACGTTGTATTCGAACATGTTGGCAAGGACACCTGGGCGGGCTCGATGTTCTCGCTGAAGCGCGGCGGCCGTCTCGTCACCTGCGGTTCTACGTCTGGTGTCTCCACCGATATCAACCTGATGATGCTGTTCCAGCAGCAGCTGAAGCTGCTCGGCTCCTTCGGCTGCCGCATGGAAAACATGGCCAACGCCATGCAGAAGATGGCGCGTGGCATCGTGCATCCTGTTATCGACACCGAAGTCACCTTCGACGATATCGACCGGGCGCTGGAACGTATGGAGACGCGTCAGGTGTTCGGTAAAATCGTTCTGCGGATGGATTGACCGTCTTGAAGCTTTTCCTGACACGGATCGTCCTGAAACTGGACCACTTCCGGCAGTGGCTGATCGCGACATTCGCCTTCGGCCTTCTCAACCTGCTGAAGCTCTTCCCCGCCGATGCGGGCATTCGCGCCGCCGACCGGCTGGCGCGCTGGGTGGGGCCGAAGACTGGTCGCCACAAGCTGATGCTTTATAACCTGGCACGCGCCTTTCCGGAGAAGTCAGAGGAAGAGCGGCTTGCGATCGCCATGGATAGCTGGGCCAATATGGGCCGGCTTGCGGCGGAATATGTGTTTCTCGACCGGCTGTTCGATTTCGATCCGGAAAAGAACGAGCCGGGCCGCATCGAGGTCGAGGGCACCTCGACCTTCCTCGAACTGCGCGACAATCCACGACCCTTCATCGTCTTTACCGCCCATAGCGGCAATTTCGAGCTGCTGCCGGTTGCCGGCTCGGCTTTTGGTCTCGATGTGACGGTGTTGTTCCGGCCGCCCAACAATCCCTTCGTGGCTGACAAGGTTTTCAATTTCCGCAAGGAGCGCATGGGTAATCTCGTGCCCTCGCATGCCGGCTCTTCCTTCGCGCTGGCGCGACAGCTGGAAAAGGGTGGCGGCGTGGGCGTGCTCGTCGACCAGAAATTCGGCAAGGGGCTGACGACGAAATTTTTCGGCCTTGAGGTTCGTACCAATCCGCTTCTCGCCAAGCTGGTGCGGCAGTTCAACTGCGATGTTTATCCTGCCCGCTGCGTGCGTCTTCCGGATAATCGCTACAGGCTGGAAATAGAGCCCAGGGTTGAAATTCCGCGCGATGAGAAGGGCAATGTCGATATTCAGGCGACGGCGCAGCTTCTGAACGACAAGGTGGAAAGCTGGGTGCGCGAATACCCCGGACAATGGCTGTGGTATCACGACCGCTGGGACGTGAAGCATCAGATTTGACGGGATCGTGTGCGGCCGGATTTTCGGCGATTCTCACGAAATTCGACGGGAAAATCGTGCGTTTCGGTACTTTTCCATATTTGCGGAACCTCATTTTTCGTTCATGGATTATCGAAATTGAAAAATTAGCGGCTGCTGTGATATTTTGAACAACAATCCTCGCGGCGTTCCTGCGTTTCGTTACGTCATTTTTAAGCGCAAAGACGCTACAATCAGGGGATAAAGGCTTAATCCGTTCGCATAGGTAGCGGGGTTATGCCCGTTCAGGGAGAGTTGGGTTGAAAGATTTGATTGAGTTGTTCTGGCTGCGTTATACGGAACTGCAATCTGCCGTTGGTAAAAACGAAGCCGACAAGATTGCCGTGCTGGAACGTGAACTGGAACAGCTCCTCGAGCGGGTTGTCGGACGCAAGACAGAAAACTCCGAAGATATCCGCGAGCAGTTCCGTTTTGCCATCGATCTCCTCAACCACGAGGCGGAAGACCTTGGCTGCGTGCAACGCAACTCCGAGCTTCTTCGCACGCTTGTCGATCGCTACGTCGGCATGCCGTCAAAGGCGAAGGTCGTCGGTGACGAGGACGAAGACACTCTGGAGTGGCATCACCGCCATCTGATCCTCGATGAGGATATGCTCAACGATCTCGACGAGCCGGTGGTGATCGTTTCCCCTGGCTACCGCGTTTCCTTCGCCAATGCTCTCGATGCATTTCAGCGCAATGCCCCGGAAGGGCTTGTCGGCTGCCATATCGCCGAACTTGTCGGCGTTCACCGGTTCCAGAACAATCTCAGGGAAAAGCTCGACAATTGCTTCAAGGGCGATACGTCGAAATATACCTATGCGGAAGATCAGAATGGCCGCACGGTCGTCAAGTCGCTGGAAATGTCGCCGTGCTACTCGTCCGCCTACAAGCTCGTAGGTGCGATGGTGGTGATCCGCGAAATCGCCGATCGCCGTCGCCGCGCCGCTGGCTGAGGCAGCGAGGCGCTTTCCCATCGTCGTAAAGACGGGAAACGGCGTTCCACCATCCCTTATTTCGGGAAGATGGTTTCCCAGACCGTTGCGATGGACCAGGCGGACGATGCATCGACAAGAAGTTTCGTCGCCATGGCGAGACATGACAGGACGAGAAGCGGGCGTATGATCTTCGCGCCGTTTTTCATCGCGAAACGGGATCCGATCTGCGCGCCGATGAACTGGCCGACCCCCATGGCCAGGCCAAGCTTCCACAAAACCGCGCCACCCATTGCAAAGACGAGAAAGCCGCCGAAATTCGAACCGAGGTTGAGAAGCTTCGTGTGGGCGGTCGCCTTCAGCATTCCAAAACCGGCAAGGCCCACAAAGGCCAGCATGTAGAAGGACCCAGCGCCAGGGCCGAAAACACCGTCGTAAAAACCGATCAGCGGCGCGACCGCAAGCCCGAACACGAAGGGCGTGATGCGGCGGTGGCTGTCGATATCGCTGAGCTGCGGCTTGAAGGCAAAATAAAGCGCGATCGCAATCAACAGGAACGGCATGATGGCGCGCATGAGATCGGCCGGCACGAAGGCGGCTGTCAGCGCGCCGAGCATTCCGCCGGCCATGGCCATCAGCGCCATCGGCAATTGTTCTTTGAGATTCACATGGCCGCGTCTGGCATAGGCAAGGGTCGCAGAGGCGGAACCAAACTGCGCCTGCAGCTTGTTCGTGCCGAGCGTATCGAGCGGGGCGATGCCCATGATCATCATTGCGGGAATGACGATGAGGCCGCCGCCACCGGCGATGGAATCGATAAATCCGGCAAAGATGGCGACGCAGAAGAGAACGATAAAAACGTTGAGGGCGATGTCTTGCACTGGGAATGTCCGGGCAGGCGGGAGGAGAGGGCTTCTTCTTTCACCGAAAAGGCCACCGCGCAATATCTTTCTGTACGTTCGGCTGCGGGAAGGGGGATTGCGGTGTTGCCGCTTATCGTTATGTTTCCGTGGCGCGTCGCCGGAAGGCCTGATGGCGCTTGAGACATACGGATGAGGGCATTATGCATAAAGTGATATTCGATACGGATCCCGGTGTGGATGACGCCATGGCGCTTCTTTTTCTGCACCGCCATCCCGATATCGATCTGATTGGCGTCACCACCGTTTTCGGCAATGCGCCCATCGATATCACCACCCGCAATGCGCTTTTCCTGAAGCGGGAATGGCAGATGACCGCACCGGTCGCCAGGGGCGCCGGCGTGACCTTCGATCCCGCCCGCAAGGAAGGCCACTGGCCGACCTTCATCCACGGCGAAAACGGTCTCGGCGATATCGATATCCCCGAGACCATCGATCTGCCGCTCGATCCGCGTCCGGCGCATCGCTTCATCATCGAGACGGTCAAGGCCAATCCCGGTGAGGTGACGCTGATTGCCGTCGGTCGCATGACCAATCTGGCGCTGGCGCTCAGCGAAGAACCTGACTTCGCGGCGCTGGTGAAGGAAGTGATCGTCATGGGCGGCGCCTTCGACATGAACGGCAATGTGTCGCCGGCGGCCGAGGCTAATATTCACGGCGATCCTGAAGCGGCCGATCTCGTCTTCACCGCGCCCTGGCGCGTGATCGTTGTCGGTCTCGATGTGACGATGAAAACGGTGATGACCAGCGCCTTCATGGCTGACATGGCAAAGGCCGGCGGCAAGCCGGTGCAGCTGCTTTCGGACCTGTCGCAGTTCTACATCGATTTCTACAAGACCCGCACCGGCGACGGCATGGTGGTGCATGACAGCTGCGCCTGCGTCTATCTTGTGGCGCCTGAGCTTTTTGAAACCCGCAGCGGCCCGGTACGCGTCGTCTGCGGCGGGCTTGCCGACGGCCAGACGATCCAGAAGCCGGATGGCCGCGCCTTTCCGCCGGGTGACTGGGATGGGCATCCGAGCCAGCTCGTCTGCACAAATATCGAGCCGGAGCGCGTGCTTTCGGTCATCCGCGCCGCAATTGTGACCGGGGAGCGCGGCTGAAGGGCGGGAATGGCCGTTCTTGAGCATGGCTTGCCTTGCATTTTCCAAGAATCTGGCGTTATGCAAGTTCCCTGATCATAGTGCGCGATCCGCCATGCCGGAGGGGCTGAAAAGGCCGTGCCGGAAGGACGGGCGGATGGCCGCTATGCGGCGTGGGCCGAGAAAACCCCTGTAGGTTTTCCCGTGCTTTACGCTACAATGAATAACGCCTGCCGGGTCGGTTCGTGTCGGCGGCGTTTAACAACAAAAAACGAACCTTCGTTATGGACCGGAAGAACCGGTCCATTCCCATGAGGAAAGAGATGGAAGAGTTTCATAAGGTCCGGCGTCTGCCGCAATACGTCTTCGAACAGGTCAACCGTTTGAAAGCGAGCGCGCGAGCGGCCGGGGCCGATATCATCGATCTCGGCATGGGCAATCCCGACCTTCCGACCCCCAAGGCGATCGTCGACAAGCTTTGCGAGGTCGTTCAGGATCCGCGTACCCATCGTTATTCCTCCTCCAAGGGCATTCCAGGCCTTCGCCGCGCGCAGGCCGGTTATTATGCCCGCCGTTTCGGCGTGAAGCTGAACCCCGATACGCAGGTCGTCGCGACCCTCGGCTCCAAGGAAGGCTTCGCCAATATGGCGCAGGCCATCACCGCGCCGGGCGACGTCATCCTGTGTCCGAACCCGACCTATCCGATCCATGCCTTCGGTTTCCTGATGGCGGGCGGTGTTATCCGTTCGATGAATGTCGAGCCTGATGACAGTTTCTTTGGCCCGCTGGAGCGCGCCGTGCGCCACTCCATTCCGAAGCCGCTGGCGCTGATCGTCAACTACCCGTCGAACCCGACGGCGCATGTCGCCTCGCTTGATTTCTACAAGGACGTGATCGCCTTTGCGAAGAAGCACGAGATCATTGTGTTGTCCGACCTTGCCTATTCGGAGATCTATTTCGACGACAACAACCCGCCGCCTTCGGTTCTCGAAGTTCCCGGCGCCATCGACGTCGCGGTGGAGTTCACCTCCATGTCGAAGACGTTTTCCATGCCCGGCTGGCGCATGGGCTTTGCCGTCGGCAACGAGCGGCTGATCGCGGCGCTGACCCGCGTGAAGTCCTATCTCGACTACGGCGCCTTCACGCCAATCCAGGTTGCGGCGACCCATGCGCTGAACGGTGACGGCTCCGACATTGCCGAAGTGCGCAATGTCTACCGCCGCCGTCGCGACGTTATGGTCGATACCTTCGGCAAGGCCGGTTTCGAGGTTCCGCCGCCGGCTGCGACCATGTTCGCCTGGGCGAAGATCCCGGAAAAATTCCGCCATCTCGGCAGCCTGGAGTTCTCCAAGCTCCTGGTCGAGAAGGCCGATATCGCCGTTGCTCCCGGCATCGGCTTTGGCGAGATGGGCGACGATTACGTCCGTCTCGCGCTCGTGGAAAACGAGCACCGAATTCGTCAGGCAGCGCGCAATCTGAAGCGTTTCCTGTCGAGCGCAGACGAAACGATGCACAACGTCGTTTCGCTTAACGCCCACAGATAAGGGCAACCGAAGGCGGCCGGGCCTCGGCCGCCACCATCACCAGCAAATCAGGAACATACCCATGGCAGATTCATTGAGAATCGGCATAGCGGGGCTCGGCACTGTCGGCGCTTCGCTCGTGCGCATCCTCCAGCAGAGAAGCAACGAACTTGCGATTACCTGCGGACGCGCGATTGAGATTATTGCGGTGAGCGCGCGCGACCGTTCGCGCGACCGCGGCATCGATCTCAAGGGTATTACCTGGTTCGACACGCCCGAGCAGATGGCAAGCGAAGCCGATATCGACGTCTTCGTCGAACTGGTCGGCGGCGCTTCCGGTCAGGCGGAAAATGCGGTGCGCGCGGCACTCGCCCGTGGTCTCCATGTGGTGACAGCCAACAAGGCGCTGCTGGCCAAGCATGGCGTCGAACTGGCGACGATTGCCGAAGACAAGGGTGCGCTTCTCAATTTCGAAGCGGCGGTGGCCGGCGGTATCCCCGTCATCAAGGCGCTGCGCGAATCCCTGACCGGCAACCATGTGTCGCGCATCTACGGCATCATGAACGGCACCTGCAATTACATCCTGACCAAGATGGAGAAGGAAGGGCTGTCCTTCGAGGCCTGTCTGAAGGAAGCGCAGCGGCTGGGCTATGCCGAAGCCGATCCGGCTTTCGATATCGAGGGCAACGACACCGCTCACAAGCTCGCCATTCTGACCACGCTTGCCTTCGGCAACAAGATTTCGGCTGATGACATCTATCTCGAAGGCATCACCAATATCTCCAGCGAGGACATTCAGGCGGCCGCCGAACTCGGTTACCGCATCAAGCTTCTCGGCGTGGCGCAGGTGACCGAATCCGGCATCGAGCAGCGCGTGCATCCGACCATGGTGCCGCTTGATTCCGTCATTGCCCAGGTGGACGGCGTGACCAATGCGGTGGCGATCGAATCCGACATTCTCGGCGAATTGCTGATGGTCGGGCCGGGTGCCGGTGGCAACGCCACGGCGTCTGCCGTGCTGGGTGACATCGCCGATATCGCCAAGAGCCGTCCGGGCGCCCAGCAGGTGCCTGTCCTCGGTCGTCCGGCGAAATCGCTGTCGGAGTATCGCCGCGCCAAGATGAAGAGCCATGAGGGCGGTTATTTCATCCGCCTGACGGTGAAGGATCAGGCAGGCGTCTTCGCCTCCATCGCCACCCGTATGGCTGACAATAACATCTCGCTGGAATCCATCGTGCAGCGCCAGCGCGTGCATGTGGAAGGCGCGCCGCAGACCATCATCCTCGTCACCCATGCGACGATGGAAGATGCGATCCGCAAGGCCGTGAAGGCCATCAAGAACGAGAAATATCTCGTCAGTGAGCCGCAGGTCATCCGCATCGAGCGGACCTGAGACGCTTCATTATTTTGATGACACCGAGAGCCGCGCTTCCATATGGAGGCGCGGTTTTTCGTTGTATGGCTGCCTGTATAGCGCCGGTGGTCCGGCGCCCATAAAATTTGAGGGGAAGGCGTCGGAAGCGCTGGAAAACAAGGCGATTCGGCACTATGGTTAATCCTGTTCACCAAGCGAGGGAGGCGTGGCCGTGACATCGATCATCCTGTTCAAGGACAATAAGCGCGCTGGCATTGCGGCCGCCCATCACCGGGCGCGGCCTCACAATGCCAATGACAATATTCGCACTATGGAATTCGACATGGGGGAGCATGAGCGCAACTGGTGTTCGCTCGCCGTCTTCTCGCTGCTGCTGCTCGTTGGCGCTGTCTCGATCGTCAGCCCGTTTTTCTCGATTTTTTCGGTGTGAAACCTCATATGCGCGTTTTTGCTTGAAAAACGCGCCACCGCCATTTAGCCCGTCTTAAGAGCGCGATCAGGCGCATGACAGGACGAATGGACAGGATGGCAATGATGGAGCCGGCCGATACCGTGGCCCGCGCATTTTTAAGCGTGGAGCGGTCGGCGACAGAACAGCGCTGGGTATCGCGGCTGGATCAGGCCGGGCAGAACCGCGCGCTGGCCATGTCCCAGATTCACGCCATTCCCGAATTGATCGCACGCGTTCTTGCCGGACGCGGGGTGGGTGTCGATGACGCCCTGGCATTCCTTGATCCGACCATCCGCTCCCTGATGCCCGATCCGCATATGCTGACCGATTGCGAGAAGGCCGCCGAGCGGCTGGTACGCGCTATCGAGACCGGCGAGAAGGTGGCGATCTTCGGCGACTACGATGTCGACGGTGCTGCCTCTTCCGCACTGATGTATCGCTTCCTCGCGCATTTCGGTCTGACGCCGGAAATCTATATTCCCGACCGTATTTTTGAGGGCTACGGGCCGAACCCGGCGGCGATGCAGCAGCTTGCTGCCAATGGCGCGACGCTGATCGTGACGGTCGATTGCGGCTCAACCAGCCATGAATCGCTGCAGGCCGCCAGGGACGCGGGAACGGATGTCGTGGTGATCGATCACCACCAGGTCGGCACGGAGCTGCCGCCGGCGGTGGCGCTGGTCAATCCCAACCGCGAGGACGATCTTTCGGGGCAGGGGCATCTCTGTGCGGCAGGCGTGGTGTTCCTCGTGCTGGTCGCCACCCTGCGCCTATTGAAGGACAGGCGGAACCGGCAGGCCTTCACACTCGATCTGCTGTCCCTTCTCGATATCGTTGCGCTTGCCACCGTATGTGATGTGGTGCCGCTGAAGGGCCTCAACCGCGCCTATGTGGTCAAGGGGCTGATTGCTGCGCGCCACATGAACAATGCAGGTCTCGCTGCTCTGTTCAAGAAGGCGGGGCTTGGTGGCCCTGTGACGCCTTATCATTTCGGTTTCCTGATCGGGCCGCGCATTAATGCCGGCGGCCGCATCGGCGATGCGGCGCTCGGCAGCCGACTGCTGACGATAGATGATTCCTCGCAGGCCGAGGTGATCGCGGAGCGGCTGGATGAGCTGAACCGTGAGCGGCAGGCGATGGAAGCGGTGATGCTCGCGGAAGCCGAAGCGGAGGCTCTGTTCGAATATGGCGACGGCTCGGGTGCGGGCGTCATCGTCACCGCCCGGGAAAACTGGCATCCCGGCATTGTCGGCCTGCTCGCCTCGCGTCTGAAAGATCGTTTCCGCCGCCCGGCTTTCGCCATTGCTTTTGATCCCTCCGGCAAGGGCACCGGCTCCGGCCGTTCGATCAACGGTTTCGATATGGGGCGCATGGTGCGCGCCGCCGTGGAGGCCGGTTTGCTGGTCAAGGGCGGTGGGCATGCCATGGCGGCCGGTCTGACGGTTGAGCGCGCCAATCTCGGCAAGCTCAGGACCTTCTTCGAGGAGGCGGCCGCAAAGACCGTGAATGAGCTGGTGGAAAGCAGCGTGCTGAAGATCGACGGCGCCATCGGCGCCTCGGGTGCTACATTGCAGCTTGTCGACCAGTTGGAGCAGGCCGGTCCTTACGGATCGGGCCACTCGCAGCCGATCTTCGCCGTGCCGGCGCATCGTTTGCGCGATGTGCGGCTCGTGGGTACAGCTCACGTCAAGATCACGCTGGAGGCCATGGACGGCTCGCGGCTGGACGGTATAGCGTTTCGCGCCGCAGAAGCGCCTCTGGGGCAGATGCTGTTGAATGCACGCGGCAGGAACATTCACGTTGCAGGCACCGTGGGCGCCGATCTTTGGCAGGGTCAGAGGCGCGTGCAGCTGCGCGTTCTGGACGCGGCTTTCGCGCCCTGAAGGGGCCTTCGCACTTACCTTGAACTTTATGGAACACTGTCTCTGGCGAATGGCCGAGACGCGCCAATGCGTCTTCACGCTACGCGCTAAGATTTTCGTGCAGACTACTGATTTTTATGGAGAAGCAAGTGGCACGCCCTAGGGGAGTCGAACCCCTCTTTTCAGAATGAAAATCTGACGTCCTAACCGATAGACGAAGGGCGCGTGCGCTTGTGGTGTGGCGCCCTTATAGTCAGGCTCCCGTTGCTCCGCAAGCGGAAAAATTGATTTTTTTCGCTTCCTGACGAGTTTTTTTATGGAAGCCGGAACGGCTGTGGAAAACTGCGCCGGGACTGGCCAAGGCCTTGAAATTTCGCCGCTATCACTGCGCGCCGGCAATGCCTGCATGCCTCGTGGAAGGCCCGGGGCGTGCTTTTCCAACCCTTAGCTGGCATCTGCTGCCCGCCAGAAAGAACCGACGTTGTGATTTGGCTGGAAGGGGAAAGGCAAGCCGGTCGATTTGCCCGCTGGCGCTTCATCCGGCTTGCCTTCCATCGGGGGACAGCACTCTAACGTGTCGCCCGGGAATCGGTTCCGGCGCATCGATCACGCGTGACGAATTCGCGATCTACGAATCTGCTTTATATTTTCGAAGGGGGGGGAACACGAAGGCAAGTGGCACGCCCTAGGGGAGTCGAACCCCTCTTTTCAGAATGAAAATCTGACGTCCTAACCGATAGACGAAGGGCGCGTGCGCTTGTGGTGTGGCGCCCTTATAGTCAGGCTCCCGAAGGTCTGCAAGCGGAAAAATGCATGATTTGACAAAAAAATGACATGGACCGCCAGAAGCCCTGAGAAACAAGGATTCTTGTTTCGTAACAAATGGTTAAATGGTCGGGCTGTGGCTATTTTTGAGGCCTGTTGCTTTGGATGTGGGCTGTGAAACGACGACTCAGCACAAGCGTAGGCTGGATTGGAACTAACGGCGAGGCAGTAATGAGGTAGAACATATTTGCCGTCATCCTCGCCCCTAAGGCGAGGATGACGGTGGGTGTGGCCACTGTTTCTGCAATAAAAAACGGGGCCGAAACGGCCCCGTTGGATGATGCGTTGATGGTAAAAGTTCTCAGTGCAGAATCTGGCTGAGGAACAGCCGGGTGCGCTCGTGCTGCGGATTGTCGAAGAATTCGGCGGGCGAGTTCTGTTCGACGATCTGGCCCTGGTCCATGAAGATGACGCGGTTTGCCACCTGGCGGGCGAAGCCCATTTCGTGGGTCACGCACAGCATCGTCATGCCGTCTTCGGCAAGGCTGACCATGGTGTCGAGCACTTCCTTGACCATTTCCGGGTCAAGCGCCGAGGTGGGTTCATCGAACAGCATGATCTTCGGCTTCATGCAGAGCGAACGGGCAATCGCCACGCGCTGCTGCTGGCCGCCGGAGAGCTGGCCGGGATATTTATGAGCCTGCTCGGGGATCTTGACGCGCTTCAGATAGTGCATCGCCACTTCTTCGGCTTCCTTCTTGGGCATCTTGCGAACCCAGATCGGCGCCAGCGTGCAGTTCTCGAGGATCGTCAGATGCGGGAAGAGATTGAAGTGCTGGAACACCATGCCAACCTCGCGGCGCACCTCGTCGATCTTCTTCAGATCGTTGGTGAGCTCGATGCCATCGACATTGATCGTACCCGACTGATGTTCTTCCAGCCGGTTGATGCAGCGGATCATGGTCGACTTGCCCGACCCCGAAGGACCGGCGATGACGATGCGCTCGCCTTTCATGACCTTCAGGTTGATGTCGCGCAGGACGTGGAAGTCGCCATACCACTTGTTCATGCCGATGAGTTCGATCGCTACGTCCGTTGTCGAGACGGTCAGTTTTTTTGTTTGGGTTTCTGCCATTTTGAGCGTCCCTTATCGTTTATGCCCGGTGTCGAGGTGCCGTTCCATGAACAGCGAATAACGCGACATGCCGAAGCAGAATATCCAGAATACGAAACCTGCGAAAATATAACCTGTCATTGCGGTGACGGGTGTCGCCCAGTTCGCATCCGATTGGTTGAGTGTGACAATGCCGAGCAGGTCGAACATGCCGATGATCGAAACCAGCGACGTGTCCTTGAAAAGCCCGATGAAGGTGTTGACGATACCAGGAATGACGAGCTTAAGCGCCTGCGGTAGCACGATCAGTCTCGTCTTCTGCCAGTAGTTCAGGCCGAGCGAATCCGCCCCTTCATATTGTCCCTTCGGAATGGCCTGCAGGCCGCCGCGGATAACCTCCGCCATATAGGCGGATGAGAAAAGCGACACGCCGACAAGAGCGCGCAGGAACTTGTCGAAGGTCCAGCCGTCGGGCAGGAACAGCGGCAGCATGATGCTGGCGAAGAACAGCACGGTGATCAGCGGGATGCCTCTGATGACTTCGATGAAGAGCACGCAGAGCATCTTGATGACCGGCAGGTTCGACCGTCGGCCGAGCGCCAGGAGAATGCCGAAGGGGAGCGACACGGTGATCCCGAAGAAGGACAGGATGAGCGTTACCATCAGGCCACCCCACAACTGCGTTTCCACCTTCGGCAGGCCGAAGACGCCGCCGATGAGCAGGAAAAACGCAATGAAGGGCAAGATGATGAAAAGCACCAGCGCGTTGAGGCGCTTGAAAGGCGCTTTTGGAATCAGCATCGGTATCAGCAGGATGGCGAATGTCACCATCACGAGGATGGGACGCCAGCGTTCGTCGATCGGATAGCGGCCGAAGACGAATTGTCCGAGCTTTGCCGAAACGAAAGCCCAGCACGCACCGGACTGGCCGTCCGGCAGCGCGCCGCCCTGCGAAGCGGTCAGGCAGGCGATACGATCGCTGCCGGTCCACACCGCGTCAATGAACAGCCACTTGATGACCGGCGGCACCAGATAGGCGAGCAGGGCAAGGGCGATCACCGTCAGGACCGTGTCCTTGGGGGTGGCGAAGAGTTTGGTGCGCAGCCAGTGACCGAAGCCGACGGCGCTCGAGGGCGCGGGTCTGGCGTCCTCGATGGTCTGCCGCACGAAAGCGTGATTGCTTGTTGTCATCGTCATCTCTCCACCAGGGCCATTTTCGCGTTGAACCAGTTCATGACCACGGCCGTGAGCAGGGACAGCGAGAGATAGATGACCAGCCAGATCGCAACGACTTCGACCGCCTGACCCGTCTGGTTCAGGATCGTGCCGCCGACGGAGACGATGTCGGCGAAGCCGACCGCGACCGCAAGCGAGGAGTTCTTGGTCAGGTTGAGATATTGACTTGTCAGCGGTGGGATGATGATGCGCATCGCCTGCGGAACGACGATCAGGCGCGTCGTGGTGCTGGAACGAAGCCCGAGCGCATCCGCAGCTTCCGTCTGGCCCTTCGCCACGGCCTTGATGCCGCCGCGAACGATCTCGGCGATGAAGGAGGCGGTGTAGAAGGAAAGCGCCAGAAACAGCGACATGAATTCAGGTGCGACGACCGCGCCGCCCGAGAGGTTGAACCGCCCGGCAATCGGGTAGTCGAAGGTCAGCGGTGAGCCGAGCGCGAGAAATGTCGCGGCCGGTAGGCCGATGATGAGAAGTGTAGCCGTGATCCCGGTGCGGAACTGCTGACCGGTCTTTTCCTGTCTCGCCTTTGCCCAGCGGTAAATGAAAAAGCTGATGACGATGGCGACCAGAAGGGCGAGCGGTATCAGCCACGTGCCTTCGCCCCAAAGGGGCTTCGGAAAGAAGAAACCGCGATTGTTGAGGTAGCTTCCGAGCGGAAGCTCCAGCGAATCACGCGCCTGCGGCAGGACTGAGATGACGCCCTTGTACCAGAAGAAGATGACGAGCAGGGGCGGGATGTTGCGGAAGATTTCCACATAGGCCTGCGCGAGCTTCGAAATCAGCCAGTTGCTGGACAGCCGGGCGATACCAACGATGAAACCGATGATCGAGGCGGCGATGATGCCAAAAAACGCAACCTGGATCGTGTTGAGAATGCCAACGAGCAAAGCCCGGCCATAGGTCGCGTCGCTGGTATAAGCGATCAGCGACTGGCCGATATCAAAACCGGCTCTTCCGTTGAGGAATCCGAAGCCGGACGAAATGTTTGACCGTTGAAGATTGGTGATCGTATTCGTCACGATGATCCAGACGAAGGCGGCCAGGATGACGACTGTCAGGACCTGATAGAAAATTCCGCGTATGCGTGGATCGTAGATAAGTGACGACGCGCTTTGCGCGCGCGATCGTTGCGAACTGACCGCGTTGCCTGCCATAGGCACCTTTCCCTTTTATATGCTCTTTGCGAGCTTATTTATATAATTTTAAAATGGAGGCCGGGCATTGCCCAGCCTCCTGTCATGATCTAGCCGATGATGGGGCCGATCAACGGACCGGCGGTGCGTATTGCAGGCCGCCCTTGGTCCACAGCGCGTTCTGGCCACGCTCGATCTTCAGCGGAGAGCCTGCACCGACGTTGCGGTCGAAGACTTCGCCGTAGTTACCCACCAGCTTGATGATGTTGTAGGCCCAGTCGTTGGTCACGCCGAGATCGGTACCGATCTTGGTGCCTTCTTCCGTGCCGAGCAGGCGCTTGATATCAGGGTTGGCGCTGGTCTTCTGCTCATCGACGTTTTTCGAGGTGATGCCCAGTTCTTCGGCATTGACCATGGCGTAGTGAACCCAGGTCACGATGTCAAACCACTGGTCGTCGCCCTGGCGAACGGCCGGTCCAAGCGGCTCCTTGGAGATGACCTCAGGCAGAACGATGTTGTCGTCCGGGTTCTTCAGCTTGAGGCGGATGGCGTAAAGACCGGACTGGTCGGTGGTGTAGACGTCGCAACGGCCGGAATCATAGGCGGAGGTTGCGTCGGCTTCCTTTTCGAAAACGACCGGGTTGTACTGCAGATTGTTGGTCTTGAAGTAGTCGGCGAGATTGAGCTCGGTGGTCGTGCCGGTCTGAACGCAGACGGCGGCGCCGGAAAGCTCGAGCGCGGACTTAACATTCAAGCCCTTCTTGGCGATGAAGCCCTGGCCGTCATAATAGTTGACGGTACGGAAGTTGAAGCCGAGCGACGTGTCGCGGCTGATCGTCCAGGTGGTGTTACGGGTCAGAACATCGACTTCACCGGACTGGAGAGCCGGGAAACGGTCCTTGCTCGAAAGGGCGACGAACTTGGCCTTCGAAGGATCGCCGAAAACCGCAGTGGCAATACCACGGCAATAGTCCACGTCGATACCGGACCATTCGCCCTTGTCATCGGGATTGGAGAATCCCGGAATGCCGGCGCTGACGCCGCAGGTGACGAAACCCTTGCCCTTCACATCCTGAAGCGTCGCAGCCGAAGCGACCGAGGCTCCTCCCAAAACTGCTGCGCCGATGGCGGCTGACAGAATTGCCTTTTTCATTTTTCCCAACCTTTGTTTGTTATCGTCACTTGGAAGAGGACCGGCATATTGTCTTGCCCCAGCTCCCCCTTCAGCGAGACCTTTTCGATCCGCTTTTTCTATCACAATCGCAATTGGCAGCGGGGTCAAGACGTGCGGGCAATAATTGTGCCTATAAAACGGAATTTTCCAAATTTTGGTCGGGAAGTGTGCAAAGGGTGAAAATATAAGCATATTTTTGCGGAAATTTGAACTTGCACAGTATTTGTATACTTGTTGTATGCTGGCTCTCGGTGGATCAATTCACTCCGTTTGAGAGGAGCCTGCGGGACTTGACCTTGCGGTCCGCTCTTAGCATTGTCGCACGCGTCAATGTTCCTTCGAAAGCTGATCTGAAATGACCAAGACAAATGACCTGCTTTCCGCCGCAGGTGTGAATACGCGCCTGACCCATGGCGGCAACGATCCCGCGGACTGCTTCGGTTTCGTCAATCCGCCCATCGTGCGTGGCTCTACCGTGCTTTTCCCCGATGCCGAGACGCTTTCGACCGAAAACCAGAAATACACCTATGGCACCCATGGCACGCCGACGACCGATGCGCTGTGCAGTCTTGTCGATGAGCTGGAAGGGTCTTCCGGAACCATTCTCGTGCCGTCGGGCCTTGCGGCGATTACCGTGCCGTTCCTCGCCTATCTCGGCGCCGGCGATCATGCGTTGATTGTCGATTCCGTCTATTATCCCACGCGCCGCTTCTGCAACATGATGCTGCGGAAGCTCGGCGTCGAGGTGGAATATTACGACCCGGCAATCGGCACGGGCATCGAGGCGCTGATCCGTCCGAATACCAAACTCGTGCATCTGGAAGCGCCGGGCTCCAATACCTTCGAGATTCAGGATGTCCGGCTGATCACCGAGATCGCCCACAGGCATAATTGTGTGGTGACGATGGACAATACCTGGGCGACGCCGCTTTATTTCAGGCCGCTCGATTTCGGCGTCGATGTCTCCATTCACGCCGCCACCAAATATCCTTCGGGTCATTCGGACGTGCTGATGGGCTTCGTCTCGGCCAATGAAAAACACTGGAAGACGCTTTATCAGGCCAATACCAATCTAGGTATCTGCGTCACCTCTGACGATGCCTATCAGATCCTGCGCGGCATGCGCACCATGGGAATTCGGCTGGCGCATCATCAGAAAAGCGCGCTTGAAATCGCCACATGGCTGGAGAGCCGTGGCGACGTCGTTCGCGTCCTGCATCCGGCCTTGCCGAGCTTTGCCGGGCACGAACTCTGGAAGCGCGATTTCAAGGGCGCAAGCGGTGTCTTCTCCTTCGTGCTGAAGGCGGAAGAGGGCAAATACAAGCAGACGGCGGCTGCCTTCCTTGATGCGCTGACGTTCTTCGGGCTCGGCTATTCCTGGGGCGGATACGAATCGCTTGCTGTTTCGGTGTCGCTTGTCGACAGGACCATTGCCAAGGGCCCCTCGGAAGGGCCGGTCATCCGCCTGCAGATCGGGCTCGAGGATGTCGCCGATCTCCAGAAGGACCTCGAAGCCGGGTTCGCGGCTGCCGCCGGGGTCTGATTTCAGATCCCGCAGCCTTAGCCTTTCGCGTGATAACCGTAGAGCCAGTCGAAGTCCTTCAGGAAGGCTTCCGTCGGACGTGTGGAAAACACGAAGTCCCGCGCGGTGCGGACCGGGCCTCTGGCATGATAGGCAAAACGATTGAGAGAGGCCCGCTTGCGGGCCTTTTCTATGCGCGGCAGGCGCAGGGCCTCGAAAGCGGCAAGGGCCTGCGGCACGGGCAGCGAGGCTCCGGCGTTGCTGCCCGCCATGGTTCCCGCAAGTTCAAACGCATCCTCGATCGCCATGGCCGCGCCCTGGGCGGCGAACGGCATCATGGCGTGCGCCGCGTCGCCGATCAGCACCGTGTCACGGCCATTGTGCCAGCGGCCGGGGCCAGCCTGATAGAGCGGCCAGAAGGTGGGGTTTTCAGACGAATCGAGCAATCGGACGATGTCAGGGCTGAAGCCGCGAAACTGTTCCAGCAGCATGGCTTTCTGCCGTCCGCTCGATTCCGCCCGCCATGTCGCGCCGGGGTCGGCACCGAGCGCGATGGCGACGATGTTGAAGCCGCCGATTTCCTTCAGCGGATAGGCGACGATATGGCCGCCCGAGCCGAGATAGGCCGTGACGGCGCTTTTGTTGATGGCTGACGGCACGTCATTTGCTGTGACCGTGAAGCGCCAGGCCACATTGCCGGAGAAAGTGGCGGTGGGAGCGGAAGGCACGGCGAAGCGGGCCGCCGACCAGACGCCATCCGCGCCGACGATCAGATCATGGTCGCGGAAGGTGGTTGCGGCGATGATATCCGCTGTCGCATTTTCGATGCGTTTTCCGAGATGCAGGCGGCAAAGCGGGTTGCGTATCACCGCCTGGAGAAGTGCGTTTTGCAGCGTCGAGCGGTGCAGCACGCCATAGGGTGCGCCCCAGCGGCTGCGGGCCACCGCGCCCATCGGTAGGGAGAGCAGCGTGGCAAGCGATTTTCCGGAGGCGAGTTCGACGCTGACAGGTTCGGTCCAGCGCGCCTCGATATCAGGCAGTACCCCGAGCGTGGCGAGAATGCGGGCGGCATTGGGGGAAAGCTGCAGGCCGGCGCCAACTTCCGCCAGTTCGCCGGCCTGTTCGATGATGTCACAGTCGATACCGTGCCGGGCAAAAGAAAGGGCAGCGGTGAGACCGGCGATGCCGGCACCGACAATGGCTACGGATTTTATGGGCATGGTGCGCCCCGATCAGAAAAGGTGGAAGGTCAGGCAGCCTTCACATGGAAGACGCAGCCCGGAGGATTGGTCTGCTCTGCCTTCAGCGACGGATTGTAGCGATAAAGGGTCGAGCAGTAGGAACAGACCTTCTCATTGTCGTCGCCCATATCGATGAAGATATGCGGATGATCGAAAGGCACGGAAGCGCCGGTGCACATGAATTCCTTGACGCCGATCTCGATCATGCGGTGTCCGCCATCGTTCTGGAAGTGGGGAATGGAATGGCCGGCCATGTTCGTCTCCAAATGCAACATCGTTATCGAGCCGCCGCTGGTTTTCGCGCATCGGCTCGTCGTTGCGGATATGTAGCCTCAAACGCATTGCATCTCCATAAAAATCGTCAGCAAAACATGTTCAACATTGCTAATTCCTGCCATATGGTCCGGCAAAAAGGATGTCCTTGATGAATCTCAACACGCCGCAGTTTTCCGATTTTTCCCATGACGGCCTTCGCCTTGCCTATTTCGACGAGGGTAATCCGGCGGGCGATCCGGTTTTGCTGATCCACGGCTTTGCCTCCAGCGCCAATGTCAACTGGGTGCATCCCGGCTGGCTGAAGACGCTGGGTGAAGCGGGTTACCGGGTGATCGCCATTGACAATCGTGGCCATGGCGCAAGCGACAAGCCACATGATCCGGAAGCCTATTATCCGCCCGTCATGGCCGGCGATGCGGTGGCGCTGCTCAATCATCTCGGCATCGCCGAAGCGCATGTGATGGGATATTCCATGGGCGCGCGCATTTCGGCCTTCCTTGCCATGGCCCATCCTGAGCGCGTGCGTTCGCTGGTCTTCGGCGGGCTCGGCATCGGCATGGTGGAAGGCGTCGGTGACTGGGATCCGATTGCAGAGGCGCTTCTTGCCCCTTCGCTCGATGTCGTGACGCACGAGCGCGGCCGCATGTTCCGCGCCTTTGCCGACCAGACGAAAAGCGACCGGCTGGCGCTGGCCGCCTGCATCGAGACATCGCGGGTTCTCGTCACGCGCGAACAGGCGGAAAAGATCGACGCCCCGACGCTGATCGCAGTCGGAACGAAAGACGACATCGCCGGATCCGGCGCGGAGCTTGCGGCGATCATGCCGCATGCGCGGGCAATCGATATTCCCGGCCGCGACCACATGCTGGCTGTCGGCGACCGGGTGTTCAAGGCGGCGGTGCTGGAATTTTACCGCTCGCAATGAGCGTGATGGCAAGAAACGGTTTTTCATGCTGCATGAAGAAAAACTGAAGCCTTGCCGCCTTTAAAGTCGTCATTCGAATCCCATTTCTAATGCACGTCTTTTTCTGTATAAAGAACGACTACTGCAAACGAGGAGACCATTCATGGTCGCACGTACCGAGGCCCGTCAGCCCGAACAGCTGGCGATCGTCGATCCGATCTGGGGCAGCCTGCTGCATGAGGCGCGTAGCGCCGCGGCACAGGATCCGCTGCTTTCGGCCTTCCTTTATTCGACGATCCTCAATCACCGGTCTCTCGAAGAATGTGTGATCTACCGTATCTGTGAACTCCTCGATCATCCCGACATGCAGGCCGTGCTTCTGCGCCAGACCTTCCAGGATATGCTGGATGACTGGCCGGAATGGGGAAGCGTGCTGCGCGTCGATATCCAGGCCGTTTACGACCGTGATCCCGCCTGCACGCGCTTCATGGAGCCGCTCCTCTATTTCAAGGGGTTCCAGGCCATCCAGACCCATCGCCTTGCCCATTGGCTGCTGCAGAAGGGCCGCAGGGATCTGGCGCTTTATCTGCAAAGCCGCTCATCGAGCATCTTCCAGACCGATATCAATCCGGCCGCGCGCATCGGCAAGGGCATCTTCCTCGACCATGCCACCGGGCTGGTGGTCGGCGAGACGGCCGTCATCGGTGACAACGTCTCCATCCTGCATGGCGTCACACTTGGCGGCACCGGCAAGGAGGGGGCGGATCGCCACCCGAAGATCGCCAATGGCGTGATGATCGGGGCGGGGGCGAAAATCCTCGGCAATATCGAAATCGGCAGCTGCTCGCGCATCGCCGCCGGTTCGGTGGTGCTGAAGCCGGTTCCGCCGAAGACTACCGTTGCCGGCGTGCCGGCGCGCGTGGTGGGAGAAGCAGGGTGTTCGGAGCCCTCGCGCCTGATGGACCAGCTTATCGGAGCGGATATCTGACTGGCCCTGTCGCGCTCTGATGGGGCCGGCATTTTCACGGTCGTCCGTGTGGAAGACGCGGATGACTTGCCGCTTTCACTTTACTTTGGCCTTTGTCCCATGCCAAAAGCGGCTCAACGCGAACCGCACAGGAGAATAGTGGTGAAAGCCGACGAAATCAAAAAACTCGACGCCTATTTCAAGCGCACTTTCAATGAAAAGATGATTGTGAAGGCGCGTCCGCGCAAGGACGATTCCGCCGAAGTGTATCTTGGCGAAGAGTTTCTCGGCGTCGTTTATATCGATGACGAAGACGGCGACCGTTCCTACAACTTCTCCATGGCGATCCTCGACGTCGATCTCTGATCGTCGCCATCCGGTGACGGATGGAGTTTCGCACTAAAACAGTCGCCCGTGGTGGTTACGCCGCGGGCGATTTGTTTTGTCGCGGGCTCACCTGCATCATCAGGCGGTTTTCCGGCCGCAAGGTGACCCGCATCAGCGGCTCCGTATTTGCCGGGCTTTTGTTGTTGAGGTGGACGTTCTGCAAAAGCACGGCAAGGATTGCGACAGCCTCCATCATGGCGAAGGCATTGCCGATGCAGACGCGCGGGCCGGCGCCGAAGGGCATATAGGCGTAACGGTGGCGCGCCTTGACCTTTTCGGGCTCGAAACGTGACGGGTCGAAGCGGTCGGGTTCGTCCCACAGCGTGGTGTGCCGGTGGACGGCGTAGATCGGCACATAAAGAACGGTGCCCGCCGGGATATCGTGCTCGCCGAGCCTGAAGTCCTGCAATGCGGTGCGTGTCACGACAGGGGCGGGCGGGTAGAGCCGCATCGCTTCCGAAAATACCTGTCTGGTATAGGTCAGGCGGGCGATATGATCCGCCGCTATCGGTTCACCGGCAGTAACGGTTTCAATCTCGTCGATGACCTTGCTTTCCACGTCGCTGTTTTGCGAGAGCAGATGGAAAGTCCAGGCAAGGCCGAGGGCCGTGGTTTCATGACCGGCCGTGATGAAGGTCAGGAGATTATCGATGATTTCCGTGTCGCTCATCATGCGTCCGGTTTCCGGGTCTTTCGCTTCGAGCAGCATGGAAACCAGATCGTTCCTTTCGATCGGATTCTGCCGTCTTTCGGAAATGACGGTCGCAAGGCTGGAACGAAGATAGCCGACCGCCGCGCGGGCCTTGCGCCGGCCCGGATGCGGAAGCCATTCCGGTGCGCCCAGCATGGCGAGCGCGAAGGTCCAGCCCGTGGGTTTCAGATAATCGGTGATGCTTTGCTCGACACGTCCTATATCGATGCCATGGCCGCCGGACATCATGGTTTCGACAATGATATCGAACGTCGTCCGCATCATCTCATGGCCGATATCGATATCACCGGCAGGTGAGCGCCAGCGCCCTTGCGTGCGACGCGCGGCGTCGATCATGACCGGTAGCAATTCCAGCAGCTTCTCGTGCCGAAAGGCCGCGGCGACGGATTGCCTTTGCCACTTCCAGTGATCGCCGTCGGCCGTCAGCAGGCCCTGGCCGAGTGCGGGGCCGAGGGCGCGGCGTACATCTTCGCCCTTGCCGAGCAGATGGGCGTTCTTGACCAGAGCTTCATGAATAAGTGCGGGGTCGGCAAGATGAACCCGCATGACACCGCCAAGGCGCGTAAAGACCGCCGGCTCGCTGAAAATTTCCGGCGGCAGAGCCTTCAGTGGATTGCGGATGAGCGACAGGGCGACGCGTACCGTCGCGAATTTGGAGACGGGAGCGGTTCCGGGCGTATCGGGGGAGGCGGTGCGAATGTCGGTGCCGGTCATTTACAGGTCCTTTGTCCGCGTTGAACACTTACATTTTCTGTTAAGGTGTATACCTTATTTTTGGTATTTAAGGTGCATGCCTTAGGTTTCAATGGTTGGGTTCGACATCAATGAAAAAAATCAATACCGGACGCACGCCCGTTCGTCCCACGCGCCAGAGAATTCTCGACGCCGCACTTGTGCTGTTCAACGAGCGCGGGCCCGATCATGTGACGACGGCCGAAATCGCGAGAGCGGTAGAAATCAATGAGGGCAATCTCTATTACCACTTCCGCACCAAGGAAGCGTTGTTTCTGGCGCTGTTTGCACGGTTCGAGGCCGATGCGCTGGCGATTGTCGGAAAGATCGACGGGGCGGATGAGGGTGCGGCGGCAACCTATGCCGGTTTTCTGCGGCTCTGGTTTTCGCTTGTATGGGACTATCGTTTCCTGTTTCGCGATCTGGTCGGCCTTATCTCTTCCGCCCCGGCGCTGGTGGAGCCCGTGCGAACCATAAGCGCCGCCATGCGCCTTGCCGTCGGCGATATCATCTCCCGCATGGAGAAAGCGGGCCTGGCGGTTATTCCCGAGGAAGAACGGCCGGCCGTCCTCACAAATCTCTGGATCGTCTCCACCTATTGGGCGGCCTATCTCAACCTTCAGGAAGGTGTCACTGAATTTGGACCGCAGCAGCTGGACTGGGGGTTGAAGCAGGTCTCAAGCCTGTTCAGACCCTATCTCTCCCCGGAAGCGAAAGCCGAGCTGGAAGCGATTCTGGTAGCGGAGCCGTAAATCTCACCGGATGGTGACAGAGCCGGAAAACAAAAACACCCGCGACGATATCCGTCGCGGGCGTTTCTACGAGTATCAGCCGTCTACCGCTGAAGTATCAGGCAGCTTTCAGCAGATCGCCATGCGGATCGAGGACGAACTTGGTGGCCGCACCCTGGTCGAAGCTTTCATAGCCCTGCACCGCATCGTCGAGCGCGATGATCTTGGCGTTGACGATATCGGCAATCGGCAGGCGGTCATGCAGGATCGCCTGCATGAGCTGGCGGTTATATTTCAGCACCGGCGTCTGGCCGGTGTGGAAGGATTGCGCCTTTGCCCAGCCGAGGCCGAAGCGCAGCGAAAGGGCGCCCTGTTTTGCCGCATTGTCAACCGCGCCTGGATCTTCCGTGACATAAAGCCCGGGGATGCCGATAGAGCCGGCGGCGCGGGTGATTTCCATCATCTGGTTGAGAACGATGGCTGGCTGTTCACCGCCGGAATGGCCGCGCGCCTCGAAACCGACGGCGTCGATTGCACTATCAACCTCATTGGTGCCGACGATCTCGGCGATCATGTCGCCCAGCCGGTCGCCTTTGGAAAGATCGACGGGTTCAAAACCGACTTTCGCTGCATGGGCAAGGCGATCCTTGTTGAAATCGCCGATCATGACGACGGCAGCACCCAGAATGCGGGCGGAGGCGGCAGCGGCGAGACCCACCGGGCCGGCGCCTGCGACATAGACCGTAGAGCCGACGCCGACGCCCGCCTTGACCGCGCCGTGGAAGCCGGTCGGCAGAATGTCCGACAGCATGGTGAGGTCGCGGATTTTCGACATCGCCTTGTCGCGGTCCGGGAACTTCAGCAGGTTGAAATCGGCATAGGGGATCGTGACATAGCGGGCCTGTCCACCGATCCAGCCGCCCATATCGACATAACCGTATGCGCCGCCGGCGCGGGACGGGTTCACCGTCAGGCACACGCCGGTATCCTGCGACTTGCAGCAGCGGCAACGGCCGCAGGCGACGTTGAACGGCACGGATACGATATCACCGACCTGCAGCATCTCGACGTCGATGCCTTTTTCAATGACTTCACCGGTGATCTCATGGCCAAGAACGAGGCCCGGCATTGCCGTGGTGCGGCCGCGCACCATGTGCTGGTCGGAGCCGCAGATATTGGTGGAAATCACCTTGAGAATCACGCCGTGCTCGATACGGCGGCCATCCGGCGCCTCAAGCTTCGGGTCGTCGATGTCGCGGACTTCGACCTGACCCGGCCGCATGTAGACGACGCCTCTGTTCCTGCTCATATCCATCTCCTCCGTGGTTTGAACACCGTGCCTGTCCGCTCCTCCGCGGGCAGGTGACTCCATGGGTGCAGCAAACCATGTGAGGGGAGATGTGGCGTTCGGGAATACGACACTGGTTGTGGCCGTAACGACACCGGCTTTCATCCGGTGTCACGGTGGCGTTATCTGTCGAGTGGTTTTCTGAGGCGGCCGGCGGCATCCTGAATATATTGCCAGGCAACGCGGCCCGAGCGGCCGCCGCGGGTGGTTGCCCATTCCAGCGCTTCATGATGAAGCGTTTCACGGTCCAGACCCAGATCGAAATGCGTGGCATAGCTGTCGATCATCGTCAGATAGTCTTCCTGGCCGCATTTGTGGAAACCGAGCCACAGGCCGAACCGGTCCGAAAGCGACACTTTTTCCTCAACCGCTTCCGAAGGGTTGATGGCGGTGGACTGCTCGTTTTCCATCATGTGGCGCGGCAGAAGATGGCGGCGGTTGGAGGTCGCATAAAACAGCACATTGTCCGGCCGCCCCTCGATGCCGCCGTCGAGTGCTGCCTTCAGCGACTTATAGGCCGTATCGTCATGGTCGAAGGAGAGGTCATCGCAGAAAACGATGACGCGCTGGCCTGACGCTTTCAGGATGTCGAGCAAAGCGGGCAGGGTGTGAATGTCCTCGCGGTGCACTTCCACCAGTTTGAGCGAAACGCCGCTTGCCGCGCGCACATCTTCGTGAACGGCCTTGACCAGCGAGGATTTACCCATGCCGCGCGCGCCCCACAGGAGCACGTTGTTGGCGGCAAAACCTTCCGCGAAGCGCAGCGTGTTTTCATGCAGGATGTCACGCACATGATCGACGCCACGGATCAGCTTCAGCGCGATGCGGTTGGGGCGGGGAACCGGCTGGATAAAGGAGTTGGTCGGCACCCAGACGAAACAATCGGCCGCATCCCAGTCGTTTACGGCGGGCGCGGGGCCGGCCAGCCGCTCCACGGCGAGGGTGAGCCGGCGCAGTTCTGAAAGAAGCAGGGAGGCCGTTTCTTCTCGAATCATGGTGTTTCTTCCGCTTGTCTGGTGTTCAAAACTCTGTTTTGCGCCCGGCCTAGCATGGTGTTTGGCGCCCATAAAGGTTAAGAGGTCCGGAATCGGTACGGCGTGGGCCCTGCATCTGTTGCAATCCCGGCGTTCCCCACTATATTCCGGCGGCTTGAAAGCTGGGGCGGCATCCAAGGTCGTGCCGTAATTCTGAGGAGTTTTATATGTTCATTAGTCAAGCTTTTGCCCAGGACGCAGCAGGCGGCGCATCTGCCTTCGGTTCCGGCCTTGAAATGCTTTTCCTGTTTGCGCCGCTTATGGTGGTCTGGTACTTTTTCCTTATCCGCCCGCAGCGCGCGCAGATGAAGAAGCGTCAGGAAACGCTCACCAATATTCGCCGTGGCGATCAGGTCGTTCTTGGTGGCGGCATCGTTGGCAAGGTGACCAAGGTCATCGATGACAATGAACTCGAAGTCGAAATCGCTGAAGGCGTGAAAATCCGTGCCGCCCGTGCTTACATTGCCGAAGTGCGCGTGAAGGGCGAAGTGGTCAAGACGGAAACCGCTTCCTGATCCTGCCGGACAACCGAATGCCCGATTGCGAATTTTGACGGGTTGCGCGGAGCGCGACCCCAACCCTGACCGAGATCGAAATGCTTCATTTTTCCCGTTGGAAAACAGTCTTCATCTGGCTGCTTGTGCTGGCAAGCGTCTTCATCGCCTCTCCCAACCTGTTTACGGACAAACAGCTGGAGGGCATGCCTGCCTGGTACAAGGACAACAAGGTAACGCTCGGTCTCGACCTTCAGGGCGGTTCGCACATCATGCTCAAGATCGAGCGTTCCGACATCGTCAAGGAACGGCTTGAAACGATCGTGGGCGATGTGCGCACGCAGCTTCGCGACGCCAACATCCGCTATTCGGGGCTCACCGGCAACGGCCAGCAAATTCAGGTCCGCATCAGCGATCCCGCTCAGGTGGAAGCCGCAAAGAACGCGCTTCGTGACCTGACGCAGCCGGTGTCCGCCGGCACGCTGGTCGGCGGCTCCATCACCGAAGTGACGATGAATGACGGCGGCGACAATCTGCTCCGGCTCAACCTGACGGATGAAGGCATCGACTACCGCCTGTCCTCGGCCGTTTCGCAGTCCATCGAAGTCGTGCGCCGCCGCGTTGACGAAGTCGGCACCACCGAGCCGCTCATCCAGCGTCAGGGTTCGGACCGCATCATCGTGCAGGTTCCGGGGCTTCAGGATCCGCAGCGTCTGAAGTCGCTTTTGAACCAGACGGCCAAGCTCTCCTTCCGCATGGTCGACACGACGATGCCGGTGCAGGAAGCCATGAACGGCCGTCCGCCGGCTACATCAGAGGTTCTGTACTCGCAGGACGATCCGCCGGTTCCCTATCTGGTGGAGCGCCGCGCGCTCGTTTCCGGCGACAATCTCGTCGACGCGCAGGCAAGCTTCAACCAGCAGACCAACGAACCCGTCGTTACCTTCCGCTTCGACAGCCGCGGCGCGCAGCGCTTTGCGCAGGCGACGCAGCAGAATGTCGGCAAGCCTTTCGCCATCGTGCTTGATAATCAGGTCATTTCCGCGCCTGTTATCCGTGAACCGATCATCGGCGGTTCGGGACAGATTTCAGGTAATTTCTCGGTGCAGGGCGCTAACGACCTTGCGGTTCTGCTGCGCGCCGGTGCACTGCCTGCTACGCTGACCGTGGTTGAAGAACGCACTGTCGGTCCGAGCCTTGGTAACGACTCCATCACAGCCGGTCTGACGGCCAGCGTCATCGGCGCCGTCGGCGTCCTCATCTTCATGTTCGTGTTCTATGGCTTCTTCGGCCTGCTCGCGAACATCGCACTCATCGTCAACGTCGTCATGCTGCTCGCTGTCCTCAGTGTGATAGGATCAACGCTGACCTTGCCAGGTATTGCCGGTATCGTCTTGACCATCGGCATGGCGGTGGATTCCAACGTTCTGATCTATGAGCGCATACGCGAGGAGGTGAAGAGCGGCAAACCGCTGATCCAGTCACTGGATAACGGCTTCACCCGCGCCTTTGCGACCATTGTCGACGCCAACCTGACGACGCTGATCGTGGCGAGCGTGCTGTTCTACATGGGCACCGGCCCGGTCAAGGGCTTCGCGGTCACGCTGGCCGTCGGTATCATCACCACCGTCTTCACGGCCTATACGCTGACGGCGTGGATGTTCGGCTACTGGGTTCGCCGCAGCCGTCCGAAACATCTGCCGAAGGGTGTCCGCACCGCCATGTTCGACGGCCGCGACATTCCGTTTATGCGCTACCGTCGCGTGGTGTTCATGATCACCGGCGTCGTCATGCTCGCCTGTGTCGGTGGCTTCGTGGCCAAGGGCCTGAACCTCGGCATCGACTTCCAGGGCGGCTCGGTCATCGAAGTCCGCGCCAAGCAGGGTGAGGCCGATCTCGCCGATATCCGTGATCGCCTGAACCAGCTCAACCTCGGTGAAATCCAGGCGCAGAACTTCGGTACGCCGCAGGACGTTCTCATCCGCATCCAGGCGCAGGACGGCGGCGAAAATGCCGAGCAGTCTGCGATCACCATGGTGCGCGGCGAGCTTGAGGACAAATATGACTTCCGCCGCGTGGAAGTCGTCGGTCCGGCCGTTTCGGGTGACCTCACCTTCACCTCCACGGTTGGCATCCTGCTCGCCATGACGGCGATCATGATCTACATCTGGGTTCGCTTCGAATGGCAGTTCGCCTTGGGCGCCGTCATTTCGATGGTGCACGATGTGGTCTTCACCATCGGTCTCTTTGTGTTCCTGGGGATAGAATTCAACCTCACCAGTATCGCGGCGATCCTGACGATCATCGGTTATTCGCTGAACGACACCGTCGTCATCTATGACCGTATCCGCGAAAACCTCAGGCGTTATAAAAAGATGCCGCTGTCGATGATCATCGACGTGTCGTTGAACCAGACGCTGTCGCGTACGATCCTCACCGGTCTGACCGTGCTTCTGGCGCTGCTGTCGCTCTACCTCTTCGGTGGCGAAGTCATCCGCTCCTTCACCTTCGCCATGCTGTTTGGTGTCGGTATCGGCGTGTTCTCGTCGCTCTACATCGCCGCACCGGTGCTGATCGCCTTCAAGCTGCGTCCCGACAGCAAGGATGCGGAAGACGAGAAGGACGACAAGAAAGAAAACAACACCGGCGCCATCGGCGGCAAGCCTGCCGTCTGATGGCCGGCGGGATCGAAATACGCCCGGCCCATTTTCCCGGCCGGGCGCCCATCGATGCCTATGGCAATGGCGGTTTCCGTTTTGCCGACATGTCTCATCGCGGCTCTCTTCTCCTCCTGCCTTCGGGCATTTACGGGTGGGAGCCCGCCGATGCGAAAGAACTGACCGTCGGGCATTTCGAAAAGGCTCTGGCGGAAGCACAGGATATCGAAGTGCTGCTGATCGGCACGGGTGACGGCATGCGGGTCCTGCCGAAAGAACTGCGCGCCGCCTTTAAGGAGGCGGGCATTTCGGTTGACCCGATGAGTACGGGTGCTGCGGTGCGCACCTACAATATCATGCTTTCGGAATCGCGCGCCGTGGCTGCGGCGCTGATTGCCGTCGAAGGCTGACAGGACGTTTCGCGCGGGGAACCATGGCACCCACAGAAAATCTCGACGTCAGCCTCGCGACGCTGCGCGATACCGATCGCGACCGTTATCTTGCCTGTCTTCTGTCGCCTGCCGACAGGCGCAATGCCCTTGCCGCGCTTTATGCCTTCAACGCCGAAATCGCCCGCATCCGCGATTCCGTGCGCGAGGCGTTGCCCGGCGAAGTGCGCATGCAATGGTGGCGCGACCTTATCGATGGCAATCCGCACGGTGACAGCCAGTCCCACCCGGTGGCTGCAGCGCTTCTGACAACGATCGAACAATATCGTCTGCCGCGCCCGGTTCTGGCCAACATGATCGAGGCGCGGATCTTCGATCTCTATGACGACCTGTTCGAGGATCGCAATGCGCTGGAAGGTTATGCTGGCGAAACCGCATCCGCTTTGATCCAACTTGCAAGTCTCGTGCTTTCCGCTGAAGACGCCGCATCCAGCGCGGAAGGGGCAGGTCATGCGGGCGTCGCGCAGGCCATGGCCGGCATGTTGCTGCTCATGCCGCTGCACCGGCGTCGCGGGCAGGTCTATATTCCCGCCGATATGCTGGCTGCGGCCGGGCTCGACCGCGAGACTTTTCTGGAAGGTAAGGACAGGCAGCGCATCGGCATTGCCATCGAGATTTTTGCGACCCATGCGCTGGATCATATGGAGAGGGCACGACGCGCAAAGATCTCGAAAAATGTTTTTGCCGCCTATCTTCCCGTCGCCCTGTCCGGCCCTGTCATCACTGCGGCGAGAAAGACGGGGAGCGGCGTATTTGACGGCGACCTGCAACTGTCGCAGCTTCGCCGGCAATGGCTGCTGGCAAAGGCCTCCTTCCTCAAGCGTTTCTGATTACGCAGACCGCGTAACGCAGCGAAACGACATCGATCCGGCAGAGCCACACTTCACACAAGCCTCGGTCTGTATGAACCTGAGCCGGGTTCGCGTCTTTTCGATTCGCGAATCGTGATGTTTCGATGCTGAGGGAGCGCCCCGGGTGAGTATTGCGATCTGGATTATCGTTTTCGTGCTGCTTTCGGTCTTCGCTGTCTACGCCTGGCGCATGACGCGGGCGACGGATGAGGATAACAGTCATGATGTGGGGCAGGCGATCATGGATTTCGCCCGTGCCTTTCCCAACGAGGCGATCAGAAGTCTGCACATGACGGCGGATGGTGGTGCTGCCTTCGTGCGGCTGCACGACAACAAGGCCGGCTTCATGCGCAATATGGGGTCGCATTATGTGTGTGTGATGATCGATCCTGAGCGCATCAGGGTCGAAAGTCTGGAAAGCGGTGACGGTTTCGTCGTCACCTTTTTCGATATGCCGAAATATAGCGGCTCATACCGGTTCAAATCGGCCGGAGAGGCGGCCGAGGTTTCGCTGTGGCTGCTTGGCAGTCTTGTGGAGGCGCAGGATCATCACGACGACGGGCCGCCGCCCTCGGATAGTTGAGAGACGGCGAGGGTCGGCAGTCATTGCCCGTCAAGCGGCGGGTTTGCACCGGCTTGCTGGCGCTCGCGCCAGATGATGAACAGGCCGGATGCGACGATGATGAGAATGCCGAGCCATTTTGATGGCGTCGGGAAATCGGAAAACAGCGCATAACCGAGGATAGTCGCCGAGATGATCTCGAAATACTGGAACGGCGCCAGCAGAGAAAGCGGCGCCAGCCGGAAGGCCCTGACAATCAACAGGTGCATGTAGCCGGATATCGATCCCAACAGGATTAGCAGGGTGAGGGCAAAGCCGGATTGCGGAAGCGAGACGGCAAAATCCTTGTCGCCGAGTGCATCACCGGCAAGAAGGGCCGCCCCCATGAACACCGTACCGGCAATGCCGGACATGGTCTGCATGACCAGCGGGCTGTCGGCATCGCCGATGGCGCGGTTCAGGAACAGGTAAAGTGTGTACAGAAAGGCGCAGGCAACCGGCAGAAGCGATGTCCAGCCGAAGATTTCGAAACTCGGCTGAATGACGATCAAGGCGCCGCCAAACCCGACTGCGATCGCCGTCCAGCGCTTCCAGCCAACCTTGTCGCCAAGGAAGATGGCCGACATCATCGTCAGCATGAATGGTTCGACGAAATAGATCGCGAAGACATCCGCAAGCGGCATGTATTTGACGGCGGCGAAGAACATCAGGCTGGCCGAGGCGTGCAGCACGCCGCGCAGGCAGTTCATCCATGGCCGTTTGGCGCTGAACAGCGCCCTGGGTGACACCACAAGAAGTAGCGGCAGGGTGCAGAGCACCTGGAAAAAGAAGCGGTAGAAGGTCACCTGCGCCGGCGACATGCCGCCGCTCACCGCCATGTATTTGGCGATCGCATCCATGACCGGCAGCACCAGCATGCAACCCGCCATGATGGTCATGCCCTTGGCGATATCGTTGAAACCGGTCTGGCTGGTCATGGATCAGGCTGCGCTTTCGACCCAAAGGTCCAACGGGAGAGGGGACGCCTGCAAGGTCGCCCCCCTTCAGGGGTCAGGCGGCCTTCTGGCGCGGCAGGCTCTTCATATCAATGACGAAGCGATAACGCACATCGCTTTTTATCATGCGTTCATAAGCGTCGTTGATCTGATCGATATTGATCATCTCTATCTCGGCGGCGATGCCTTTCTCGGCGCAGAAATCCAGCATGTCCTGCGTTTCGGGAATGCCGCCGATCATCGAGCCGGCAAACGTCTTGCGGCCGGGAATGAGACTGAAGGCCATCACCGAGAGCGGCTTTTCCGGTGCGCCCACCTGCACCAGCGCGCCGTCACGTTTCAGCAGTGCGAGATAGGCGTTGATATCGTGGTCGGCGGCCACAGCGTCGATGATGAGATCGAGACTGGAAGCGGCCTTGTTCATCTGTTCGGCATCACGCGAGATGATGACCTCGTGGGCGCCGAGTTTTTTAGCGTCCTCCGCCTTGCCGGGCGACGTCGTGATCATCACGACAGTCGCGCCCATGGCGTTGGCGAGCTTGACCGCCATATGGCCAAGGCCGCCGAGACCAACGACGCCGACACGCTTGCCGGGACCGGCATTCCAGTGCCGCAGCGGCGAGTAGGTGGTGATACCCGCGCAGAGCAGGGGTGCGGCGGCGGCCGGATCGAGGCCTTCGGGAATGTTGAGGATGTAACGGTCGTCGACGACCACATGGGCGGAATACCCACCAAGCGTATGCGCGCCGCCGCCCATCGCCTTGTCAGGCGAATTATAGGTGCCGGTCATGCCGTTTTCGCAATATTGCTCCAGCCCTTCCGCGCAGCTTGCGCATTCACGGCAGCTGTCGACGATACAGCCGACGCCGACACGCTCACCTGTCTTGAACTTGGTCACCTGCGAGCCCACCCGTGCAACGCGGCCGATGATTTCGTGGCCGGGAACGCAGGGGTAGAGGGATCCCTGCCATTCGCCGCGGGCCGTATGAATATCGGAGTGGCAGACGCCACAGAATTCGATCTCGATTTCGACATCGCGCGGGCCGGGATCGCGACGTTTGATGGTCGCGAGCTTCATCGGCGAAGAACCGTCGTCGCAGGCATAGGCGGACGTTGTGAACATGGTCGTTCCTCCTCTTATGGTGATCGATGCTGGAAACACCGGCCTGCGGCAAAGGTTGCGGTGCAATCAGCCGCCAGCGCCGGTTTCGGGCACTGCCGCGCCAAACACCTCCTCAAAGGCCTCGCGCAGCAGAACGTCGACGTCGCCGATCATAACCGGCAATCCGAGATCGACAAGGCTGGTGACGCCATAGGCGCTGATGCCGCAGGGAACGATGCCGGAAAAATGCGTGAGGTCGGGATCCACATTGATCGACAGCCCGTGAAAGCTCACCCATTTGCGCAGGCGGATGCCGAGCGCGGCGATCTTGTCCTCGGCCATGCCGCCATCGGGCAGAAGAGGTTTTTCCGGACGCCTGACCCAGACGCCGACGCGGTCCTCGCGCCGCTCGCCCCGGACATTCATCTTGTCGAGCGTGCGGATGATGACATCCTCCAGCGCCGCCACATAGGCGCGCACATCCTGCCGCCGCCGCTTCAGGTCGAGCATGACGTAAACGACCCGCTGTCCCGGCCCGTGATAGGTATATTCACCGCCGCGACCGGTGGCGAAGACGGGGAAACGATCAGGCTCAATGAGATCAACGGCATCGGCGCTTGTGCCCGCGGTATAGAGCGGCGGATGTTCCAGAAGCCAGACGAGTTCGTCAGCCTCCCCGCTGGCGATGGCGGCAACTTCGCGTTCCATCTCCTCGATCGCCAGTTCGTAAGGCACGAGACCTTCCGAGATTCGCCAGCGGACGGGCGGCGAACCGGCGGGGGCAAGCATATTTGTCTCGATATCGGTGCGTGTGAGCATGAAAAAGTCCTTTCCACAGCCTTCTCGCAAAATGGCGACAGGGCCGCAACCCCAGCATTTCCGGGCTTCCTGCATATAGGATGGTGCAGTGCGATTTTTAATTTCAAAAAACTGTCACGACGCTCTTGTGCACCGAAAATCCTTTTGCTACATGCACCCCCGTCGGCGCAAGTCGACGCCTACCACGATGCGGTCGTGGCGGAATTGGTAGACGCGCAGCGTTGAGGTCGCTGTGGGGCAACCCGTGGAAGTTCGAGTCTTCTCGACCGCACCAAAGAAACCCGCTTCGGCGGGTTTTTTCTTTTTTAGTCAACTGATTAGCCCTATGCCTTGGAAACCACGAAGGTTCGTTGGTGCGCAAATCGGCCATGTCAATGTTTTCACTCGCAGCCGGAACGCTCTGATTAAAGGGCGGCAAATCACCGACTTGCCGCCGTCCGGATTGAATGGACGAGGTGAACTAGCGTCGGTTGCGCTGCCCGTCACCGACACGGTAGGGGTCGCCGTCCATGACCTGATCCATTCGCCACTCGTTTCCACGATATGGACTATGCCACGTCTGGCACCCGGCTAAAAAGACGGTTGCGGTCAGCAATCCGAAAGTGAGGGCGGTTCGCACCATATTGAACTCCTTCGACATGTCATCGCAAGCATGTAGGCGCAGGCAGGTGGTTTTGCGATGCCTTTTCAGAATTATCGTCCATCTCGGAACGCCATTTGGATTCGGTGATCAGCAGATTTCCGTGGATATCGATACACGCTGCAGTAGCCAGACGTTTCCCCCCATAAAAACGAGGGGTGGAATATTAGAGGTCTGATGTTAGCTTTTGTCAGGAAAAATGTCTGGGGGTTTTCGTGCTGGGGGACAAAACGGATTCAGACAATGCGCTCGGCTACTACATGTGGAGCATTTCCGACAATAGGCTGATCATGGATGCTGTCACCGCGGAATGTCATGGGTTTCCCGAACCGGTTGCGTCGCGCGGGGTGACGATCGAGGAGATTCTCGAAAGAATCGATGTCGAAATGCGCGATCAGGTGGCGCAGGCCATTTTTGAGAGCATCACCACCGGCGTGTTTTTCGATCAGCGCTACAAGGTCAATCTGCCGGGTGGTTCAAGCCGGTGGATCGTGGCGAAGGGCAGGGCGATTTTTGATGCCGACAATACGCCGTTTCTCGGCATTGGCAGCGTCCGGGATATTACGCTGAAAAAAACCTATCAGTTCGAGCCTCGCCAATAGCGATCAAGCGGTTGAAAACCGCGCATAAAAAGAGGCGGCTTTCGCCGCCTTTTTCGTCTGCACTACGCCGGGACATCAGAAGACGGCGAGATATTTCAGCAGCGAAATAATGCCGATGATGATGACGATCACTTGAGCGATCTGTTTCGCACCGCCGCCGACAGGCAGTCGTGCGATAAGCCACAAGACAAGCACAATCACCAGGAAGGTGATCAGAATGCTGACGAGCGTAGATGTAACCATATGTCCCAGCTCCCTTTTTAATCAATATTCGACGGTCGTTCACCGTTGCGTGAGTAAAAGCGCGAGGCTAATTTTGGTTCCATCGGTGAAATCGCGGCGTGAGGTCGGGTGTGAATCAGTTCAGGGTTAAAAAGCGGCCGACAGGGGCTGTCGTTACACTTGGCCGCCTTGGGCATCCCGACGTCGTCACGGCCACCGGAGGCGCCCTGACGGTGGTGACGGGGGCCTCAGAGCCGGGTTTCAATCCGCTCGATCTTCTTTATTCTTCGCTGGCGGCCTGCCTGGCGCTTAGCGCCCGGATTGCGGCGAGCCGCATGGCTGTGCTCGACCGGTTCGAAAAGGTCACGGTGCATGTGTCGGGCGAAAAGGCCGATGAGGAGCCATCGCGGATCGTGCGTTTCGATGTCCGGATCGAGATAAAGGGGGATTTCGATGAGGCCACCCGCAGCGGCATCGCCCATATGGCCGAGGATATCTGTACCGTCAGCAACACGCTGAAGGGCGATGCGGAATTTGTGCTGTCGGTTACCGGCTGACCATCAAGTTTTTCGGGATTTTTCCCATTTTTTTACCAGCCGGTCGCGCTTGAGTTTCGAGAGACGCTTCAGCCAGAAAATACCATCCAGCTGGTCGATCTCGTGCTGGATACAGATGGCGTGAAACCCCTCGGCGGTCTGCCGGTGTTCGCCGCCGGATATATCCTGAAACCTCACCTCGACTTCGGAGGGCCGCTCCACCTCGTCGGTAATGCCCGGCATGGAGACACTGCCTTCCATATGCCGCATCGTCTGTGCGGATTGGCTGACGATTTCAGGGTTGACGTAGGTGAGGACAGTTCCCGGCGTCAGCTCCAGAACGAAAACGCGCTGCTTGACGCCGATATGGGCGGCGGTGATGCCGACGCCGGGCGCGGCGCGCATCGTGTCGATCAGGTCGGTGACCAGATCGTGCAGCTGCTCGTCGAAAACCGTGACCGACGCGCAGATTTCGGACAGACCGGGATGGGGATAGGGCAGGATCGGCCTGATTGCCAAGGTATGCTCCGTTCTTTTCAAATCCGGGATGAAGAGGCGGCAAGTGCCTGTCCTTCTTCAGTCGTCTCCAGAAAGCTGCGCTGGGTGCGGGCGTCGCGTTTTGTGACCCGTACGAAACGCGGTGACAGGAGAGTGATTTCGCGCAGAATAAGGGCGTGTGCAAGCCCAAGCCGGTTGGCGATGCTGCGGCTGTCGGCGGCGATGTTCAGATAAACCGCCAGAAGGATCGCCGCGCCCGTGGCCGTCAGCACCTGTGAGGAGCTTTCCTGAACCCGCTCCACCGCTGCCATGAACGCAGCGGCGGATTGCTCCTCTTCCATCAGGAGGCGTCCGGGCGCAGGCGAACGGAGACGAGCACCGATTTCGATGTCGGCGTGAAGCTGCCTTCGCCATAGCTCGACAGCGGCACCAGCACGTTCAGTTCCGGGTAATAACCGCCGACGCTGCCACGCGGGATATTATAGGGCACCAGTCGGAAATCTTCCGCGATACGCTCCATGCCATCGCCATATTCGCCGATGACATCAACGCGCTGGCGGGAATGGGCGCCGAGCGCTTCCATATCTCCAGGGTTCATGAATATGACGTGGCGTTCGCCATAGACGCCGCGATAGCGGTCATCCATGCCGTAGATCGTGGTGTTGTATTGATCGTGGCTGCGGAATGTCTGCAGCACGAAGAGGTTATCACGCATCAGCGCCTGCTGGTGTTCGGTCTGTTCCGGCAAGGGGCCGCTATAGAAGGTGGCCTTTTTCGCCGGCGTGTTCCATTCCCGTTCGGCCGCCGCATTGCGCAGATGAAAACCGCGGGGCACACGGACGCGTTCGTTGAAATCGTCGAAACCGGGAATGACCCGCTCGATCATGTCGCGGATGAGATCGTAATCATCGGCAAGCGCCTTCCAGTCGAGATGCGCATTGCCAAGCGTTGCTTCGGCGATGCCGGCAACGATGGCGACTTCCGAACGCAGCTCTTCCGAGGCCGGCGGATTGATGCCGCCGGAACCGTGCACCATGCTCATGGAATCTTCCACCGTAACGATCTGCGAGCGGCCGGCCGAATTGCGGTCGATTTCCGTTCGGCCGAGGCAGGGCAATACGAAGGAGGTTTCGCCCGGCACCAGATGCGAATGGTTGAGCTTGGTGGCGATGTTGACGGTCAGCTTCTGCTTTTCGAAAGCCTTGACGATCAGCGGGCTGTCGGGTGTCGCGCGCATGAAATTGCCGCCGAGCGCGATGAAGGCCTGAGCCTTGCCCTCCAGCATCGCGGCGACGGCTTCCACGGTATTGTGGCCGGGTCTGCGCGGCATAGGGGCGCCGAGTTCCTTCTCCAGCGCGTCGAGAAGCGCCGGCGGTGCTTTTTCGTCGATGCCGACGGTGCGGTCACCCTGCACGTTGGAATGGCCGCGCACCGGGCAAAGGCCAGCGCCGGGACGGCCGACATTGCCGCGCAGCAGCATGAAATTGGCGATTTCTCGAACGATGATGACGGAGTGACGGTGCTGGGTGACGCCCATGGCCCAGGTGGCGATGACGGAACCGGCATTCATGTAGATACGGGCCGCCTCCTCGATCTCCGCGCGGGTGAGGCCGGACTGGTCGAGGATGCTTTCCCAGCTCGTCGCTTCAACGGCGGCACGGTAGGCCTCGAACTCCGCCGCATGTTCGGCGATGAAGTCGTAATCGATGATGGCCGGCTCGCCCACCGTCCTTGCGGCCTCGTCGGCGGCAAAGACCGCCTTGCTCATGCCGCGCACCGCCGCCATGTCGCCGCCCTGGCGCGGCTGGTAATAATTGGTGGCAATGCGAGTGCTGCCGCCGGTAATCATCTCGACCTTGTCCTGTGGGTCGGCGAAACGCTCCAGACCCTTTTCCCGGATGGGGTTGAAGACGGCGATCCGGGCGCCGCGAAGGGCGGCGCGGCGCAGGTCACCCAGCATGCGGGGATGGTTGGTGCCGGGATTTTGCCCGATGACGAAAATGGCGTCGGTCTGCTCGAAATCCTCAAGCAGCACGGTGCCCTTGCCGACGCCGATCGATTCCTTCAGGCCGACGCCGCTCGCTTCGTGGCACATGTTGGAGCAGTCGGGGAAATTATTGGTGCCGTAAAGCCGGACCATCAACTGATAGAGGAAGGCGGCCTCGTTGGAGGCGCGGCCGGACGTATAGAATTCCGCCCGGTCCGGGCTGTCGAGACTGTTGAGGATGTCACCGATTTCGGCGAAGGCATCGTCCCAGGAGACAGGCAGATATCTGTCGCTTGCCCGGTCATAACGCATGGGATGGGTCAGGCGGCCCTGTTTTTCCAGATCGTAGTCAGACCAGCTGCGCAGTTCGGAGACGGTGCGGCTGGCGAAGAAATCCGGCGGCACCCGGGCTTCCGTCGCCTCCCATGACACTGCCTTGACGCCGTTTTCGCAGAATTCGAAAGAGGAGCCGTGTTCTGGGTCACCCCAGGCGCAGCCCGGGCAGTCGAAACCATCCGGTTGGTTGGTCTTCAAAAGTGTGCGGGCGCCGGAAATCGGTGCACCGGATTCCAGAAGGCGTTTGCCGACGCTTTTAAGTGCGCCCCAGCCACCTGCGGCGGAGGATGCCTTGCCTATGAAATCCGTCTTGCTCATGGTTGTGATTCCCGGGATATGTCTTCTCGCGCCCGCCTGCCGGCGCTTGTCGTTTGTCAAAAGCAACTTCAAAAGCGCTGATCCACACCGCCTGTCAATGTCTTAATTGTGCATTGCGGTGAAACCCTTATTTGCCCGTTCGACATTTGAAATGGGAACGGCGTAAAGGGGGTGGACGTTGTCGCAAAACAAGCCACAAAGATTGGCTAAACATGCTTATGGCCGCTAGCTGAGACCCTGCCGGCCAATAGGAAGAGGAATGTTGAATGGATTTTGCGCCGCAGTCGGAAAGCTTGTTCATTTGCCGCTATCCGGTTGTTGACAATATACCTTTTAACGCCATTCTGCCTGCGCATCCGTGCACTGCGGCATTTGAATACGAGGGGACGCCAGATGACAGACCGTGACGACGATCCTGTCGCGCCCGAGGACGTGAAGCCGACAGAAGCGCCCTCCGATATTTACGCCGAAGACGGGTCTGTGCGCTCCGACTTTCTGACGATGGTGGGTGCGGCGATCGCTGACCGCGATCTGCTTTTCCTGCGCAAGAATGTGGCGCGGCTGCACGAATCGGAACTCGGCGACCTCCTGGAATCCATCCTGCCTGAACAGCGCCATGCGCTGGTGCGGCTTCTCGGTTCCGATTTCGACATGACGGCGCTGACCGAGGTGGACGAGGGCATCCGTCTCGATATCGTCGACCAGATGTCGAACGAGCAGATTGCCGCCGGCATCGGCGAGCTGGATTCGGACGACGCCGTCTATATTCTCGAGGACCTCGACGACGAAGACCGCGAGGATATTCTCTCGCAACTGCCGTTCACCGAACGCGTGCGGCTGATGAGGGCGCTGGATTATCCGGAAAGTTCGGCCGGCCGCCGCATGCAGACGGAGTTCGTGGCCGTGCCGCCGTTCTGGACCGTGGGGCAGACCATCGATTATCTGCGCGAAGAAGAAGAGTTGCCGGAATCCTTCTCGCAAATTTTCGTTATCGATCCCACGTTCAAGCTGGTCGGTGCGCTTGATCTCGATCGCGTGCTGCGCGCTAAGCGTCAGGTGAAGATCGAAACGATCATGCACGAGACCAACCACTCCATTCCGGCCGAGATGGACCAGGAAGAGGCCGCGCAGCTTTTTGAGCAATACGACCTTCTCTCCGCAGCCGTAGTCGATGACAACGGCCGGCTGGTGGGCGTGCTGACCATCGATGACGTGGTGGACGTCATTCAGGAAGAGGCCGAAGAGGATCTGCTGCGCCTTGGCGGTGTCGGTGACGAAGAGCTGTCTGATAGCATTGTCAGCACCTCGCGCTCGCGTGTGCCCTGGCTTGCCGTCAATCTCCTTACCGCCTTTCTGTCCGCCTCGGTCATCAGCCTGTTCGATGCGACGATCCAGCAGATTATCGCTCTGGCGATCCTGATGCCGGCGGTGGCCGGTATGGGCGGCAATGCCGGATCGCAGACCATGACGGTGTCGGTGCGGGCGCTCGCCACCAAAAGCCTCGATATTCACAACGCCGCCCGCATCATCAGGCGCGAGGCGGGTGTGGGTATCCTGAACGGCATGCTGTTCGGTTGCGCCATCGGCATTGTCGCCGGTGTCTGGTTTCAGGATATCCATATCGGTGGCATCATCGCCACGGCCATGTGTCTCAACATGCTGGCGGCGGCGCTGGCGGGCATTCTCATTCCGCTGGTGCTCGACAAGTTCGGAGCGGACCCGGCCGTCTCCTCGGCAGTCTTCGTCACGGCGGTGACCGATATTGTCGGCTTTTTCGCCTTTCTGGGGATCGCGACCTGGTGGTACGGTATTTCCGGATAGGGGAAGCGGGCGAAAATTGACTTTTACGTGAAGGTCAAATAATATTATCCGGTTATGAATCGGATAGGCCCTTGGACAAGTATTATAGCATAACCGAACTGACACGCGAATTCGGTGTTTCCACCCGTACCTTGAGATTTTATGAGGACGAGGGGCTTATTCACCCTGAGCGTCGTGGGCGCACCCGGCTTTTCAGGGCTGCGGACCGCCGCCTCATTCAGGAAATCCTGCGCGGCCGCCGTATCGGTTTCACCATCTCCGAAATTCGCGAAATCATTCACGTCTACAAGGAGCCGCCGGGCGAATCGGGCCAACTGGTGCTTCTGATGAAGAAGGTCGATGAAAAGCGCGCCGATCTCAGGCAAAAACGTAAGGACATCGAAGAGACGCTGGCGGAACTCGACAATGTCGAAGAAGCCTGTCTGACGCGGCTTGCCGAAATCGGCGTGGGGACCTGAACCCCGTCCTGTAGCGGTTTGGCTATTCCGTTAACGTAACTGTCGAGAAAGGCTCAGAAGCCTTTCCACTTTGCTGCATATGGAACGAGCGGGTTTCGCTCATTTCTTCTCCCCGGCGGGGAGAAGAAATGGATCGTAAGCCCTGACGTTTATCCCTATTGCGCCTCAGCCGTACACTGCTGCGCCACTTCGCTGACCTTCGTCTGCTGATCCGCGCTGAGTTTGCCTTCCATCATCATATCGAACAGGTTTTCGGCCTGCAGCTTCTCCAGCGTGCAGCCGCAGAAACGCTGGCATAGTTCCAACCCGTTTGCCTGCTCGACGCAGCTTTTTTCACAGCTCGATTTGTACAGCTCGACCTGATCGACAGGCGGAGGCGGAGCGATGAGCGACAGGGTGTAAACGAGGCCGATCAGCACCGGCTGGTGGATAAGGTAAAAGGCGAGGCTGTGGCGGCCGGCGCTGGCGATCAGGTTACGAGGTGAACTCGGGCTTCGAAAGCGATCGAGCCAATCGCGTGGCGTGACGAATTGCGAAACCGCAAGCCCGGAGAGGAAGGGTGCAAGCCAGGGCAGCAGTGGAACATAATCGTTCGAGCGGGGCGGCATGGTGGAAAAACCGATCCAGGCCAGCCATTTTGCGTTGAACAGTTCGGATTGCAGATATTGCGGCAGGATGAAAGCGATCACCGCAAAAAGCAGCGTCACGACTGCAGGGGCTCGCAGGAACAGCAGCCCCACGAGGCTTGCGGCGGCGATATTGTGCAATATGCCGAAGAAGATGAAACTGTCCGGAAAGGCGAAATAGGTCGCGACGGTAATGAGCAGCGCCGAACCGGCCACCATCGCAAAACGTTTGCCGAAAGACGGCCAGTTCACGCCCTTGCCATGGGCGAGAAACAGGCTGAAACCGGCCAGAAACAGGAACGAGCTGGCGATGCCGCGCGCATAGAGTTTCCACAGGCCTGTCGTCGCCGTGCCGGGTTCGAGATAGCCGAAATATTCCAGGTTCCATGTGAAGTGATAGGACGCCATGGCGATGAGGGCCAGCCCGCGCAGGGTGTCGAGGCCGCCGATGCGGCCTTTGCGGCGATTTTCGTTTGCGGCTGCGTCTGTGTCCATGTTTCCCGCTTTTTTCAGCTTTTCGAGGGAGCTGACATTCACTTGGATTCGCTCGAAATGACCCGAGGGCTTGGCCCTTGAAGTGCGGCTATTTCAAGGCTGGTTTTCTTCCATGATCGCGCGCCGGGCCTCGGAAAAGAACTGGCGGCGCAACAGCGCCACGATGATGATGACCGTACTGGCAATGAAGACATAGGGGCTGATGAACCAGCCGAGATAACCGATGGACAGAAAGATCGTCCGCAGGCCCTCATTGAAGTTCTTAGCAGCGATGATGTTCATCTTTATGACGTTTTCGGCCGCCCGCTCCGCTGCCTCGCGATCCGCGTTGACATCGTGGACCATGGGGATGGCGCCGAAAAGAATCGTGCAATAGTTGAACAGGCGGTAGGACCAGCCGAATTTGAAGAAGGAGTAACCGAAAAGACAGGTGAGCCCTATGACCTTCAGTTCGAAGGCCGTGCGCCCGGCATAATGCACGAAAGGCATGTCGCGAAACACCGATTCGACCTGTTCGGTCGCGCCCAGAAGAGCGAAACATCCACCGATGGCGAAGATGGAGGTGGAGGCGAAAAAGGCAGTGCCGTTCTGCAGGCCGGCCATGATCTGCGTGTCGATCATCTTCAGGTCGCGCTTCAGCGAATTCATGATCCAGTGGCGACGGCGCTCGGCCATGGCCTGATTGAGGCTGGCTCTCGAAAACAGCCTCGTTCCCGTCGTTACATGGGTATAGATGGCCCATAGCAGGATGAAAACGACGATCGAGATATAGTCCATGACGGTCATCACGGGCAGGCCACCTTGCTGTTTGCGAATCTTCGAAAGCATATTGATTTGAAGGCCATGGCAAGGCAATGGCGGTGACTGCCGTCACTCGATATTCTCCTTCGGCGTTGCGGTTTCATCATTCGTTTTTTCGCTAACTTTCCGGTAACCAAGTCGCTTTATCAATCCACTTGCGGACGACAGGTCTGCCGGTTCCGGGTAAGGTTTTGCGTACCGGTTCCGCGTAAATCCCGGCACGGTCACCCGCCGATTGACAGGATGGCATTTCGCACCTAGCCTTTCATCAGGACCGGTGTTTCCGGTATCCGGGGTAATCAGGGCTTTCCATGTCCCGCATCCTGCGGGCAGGTCTTGTTTCTCCGGTCCGGTATCAGCGGCAGTCCGGCATGAACAACCGGGGGACGCCTTTTTCTACGAATCGTTCCCTTCATGACCGCCTGTCCCTGGCTTGCGTCACCGCAAAGATGCCGGTCCGATTGATTCTTTTCCTTCAGGTTTCCCATGACAGATAAAAACCGCTCCGTTTTCATTCTTGGCGGCGCGCGCTCCGGCAAATCGCGTTTTGCCGAGGAATTTGCGGGAAAATCCGGCGGACGCCTGCATTACCTCGCCACAGGGCGAGCATGGGATGACGAGATGCGCGACCGCATCAGCCATCATCAGGAGCGGCGCGGCGGGGAATGGACCACCCATGAAGCGCCGGTCGATATCGCCGCCGTTCTGCAGCGGCTCGACGACGCGGGAAATGTCATTCTCATCGACTGCCTCACCCTGTGGCTCACCAATCTGATGATGGAGAATGCCGATATCGAGGCTGCCTTCACCGCAGTTGAGGCGGCGATCATATCGTCGCAGGCGACGCTGATATTCGTCTCCAATGAAGTGGGTCTCGGCATCGTGCCCGAAAACCGCATGGCGCGTGAATTCCGCGATCACGCCGGCCGCCTGCATCAGCGAATCGCGGCAATTGCCGGCGAGGTCTATTTTGTCGCCGCCGGGCTGCCCCTGAAGATGAAGGGCTGAGACGACACCCTGGTCGATATCGCCCTGCGTTTTTTGCTTTTACGCAAATTCCTCTCGTAGAGCCGCGCCCTGTTTTGCCAGGGCTGCGACAGCTTTGCATTCTTGATCTGGATCAAGGTGGGCTTTCCCGCGCGGTGGCAATGCTCCAACCGACGCAAAGGCGCGTTCCCGCTCTCCCAGGCGCGTGCCGTGCCTTTCGTCGGTCGGCTTGCACGTTGGGGGAAACCAACAATGAATTACACGTTAGAAACCGCGATCGTGGCCCTCGGGGCCTTTCTCGCGTTGCTCGGGGCAGCCTTTGCCCATGACAGTCTTTTCGCTGCCCATATGTGGGTGCTGTTCTTTACACTTCTGGTCAGCACGGTGCTTCTGCTGCGCCGTGTCTCCTTTGCGCCTGTCGACCAGGCGGCGCGTGCGCGCCTCAAGTCGGAATATTTCGATGAGGTGGTGAAATACGGCGTCATCGCCACCGTGTTCTGGGGTGTCGTCGGTTTTCTGGTGGGTGTCGTGGTGGCGCTGCAACTCGCCTTTCCCGATCTCAACATCGCGCCCTATTTCAATTTCGGCCGCATGCGGCCGCTGCACACATCAGCGGTGATCTTCGCTTTCGGGGGAAATGCGCTGATTGCCACGTCTTTCTACGTGGTGCAGAGAACCTGTCGCGCGCGCCTCTTCGGCGGCAATCTCGGCTGGTTCGTGTTCTGGGGATATAATCTCTTCATCGTCATGGCCGCCACCGGCTACCTGCTCGGTATTACCCAGGGTCGCGAATATGCGGAGCCGGAATGGTATGTCGATATCTGGCTGACCATCGTCTGGGTTGCCTATCTCGTCGCCTTCCTTGGCACGATCTTCATGCGCAAGGAGCCGCATATCTATGTGGCGAACTGGTTCTACCTGGGATTCATCGTAACGATTGCCATGCTGCATATCGTCAATAATCTCGCCATTCCGGTCTCGTTCCTTGGCGTCAAGAGCTACTCGGCCTTTTCGGGCGTGCAGGATGCGCTGACGCAATGGTGGTATGGCCACAATGCCGTCGGCTTCTTCCTCACCGCCGGCTTCCTCGGCATGATGTATTATTTCATTCCGAAGCAGGTGAACCGTCCGGTCTATTCCTACCGCCTGTCGATCATCCACTTCTGGGCGCTGATCTTCATGTATATCTGGGCCGGCCCCCACCATCTGCATTATACCGCGCTGCCGGACTGGGCGCAGACGCTCGGCATGGTGTTCTCGGTCATGCTGTGGATGCCCTCGTGGGGCGGCATGATCAACGGTCTGATGACGCTTTCGGGCGCATGGGACAAGATCCGCACGGACCCTGTCGTGCGCATGATGGTGATGGCCGTTGCCTTCTACGGCATGGCGACCTTCGAGGGTCCGATGATGTCGATCAAGGCCGTCAACTCGCTCAGCCACTATACCGACTGGACCATTGGCCATGTTCATTCCGGCGCACTCGGCTGGAACGGCATGATCACCTTCGGCGCGATCTATTACCTGACGCCGAAACTGTGGGGCAGGGAGCGTCTCTACAGCCTGCAGCTGGTCAACTGGCACTTCTGGCTCGCCACGCTCGGCATCGTCGTCTACGCCGCCGTCATGTGGGTGGCCGGCATCCAGCAGGCGCTGATGTGGCGCGAATATGATAGCCAGGGCTTCCTCGTCTATTCCTTCGCGGAATCGGTCGCAGCGCTGTTCCCCTATTATGTGATGCGTGCATTGGGCGGCCTGATGTTCCTCAGCGGCGCGCTGATCATGGCTTACAACGTCACGATGACCATCCTCGGTCATCAACGCGAGGAGGGCGTCCGCGAGGACGCGGCTCCTTCGCTGCAGCCCGCTGAATAAGGAGAGGCCGATGTCCATACTCGACAAACACGGCGTCATCGAACGCAACGCCACGCTGCTTCTGGTCGGCTCCCTGCTGGTCGTCTCTATCGGCGGCATCGTGGAAATCGCACCGCTCTTCTATCTCGAAAACACCATCGAGAAGGTGGAGGGCATGCGGCCCTACACGCCGCTGGAGTTGGCCGGGCGCAACATCTACATCCGCGAGGGATGTTATGTCTGCCACAGCCAGATGATCCGTCCGTTCCGCGACGAGGTGGAGCGTTACGGGCACTATAGCCTGGCGGCGGAATCCATGTATGACCATCCGTTCCAGTGGGGTTCGAAGCGCACGGGGCCGGACCTCGCGCGCGTCGGTGACCGCTATTCGAACGAATGGCACGTGCAGCATCTGGCCGATCCGCGCTCGGTGGTGCCGGAATCGATCATGCCGTCCTATGCGTTCCTCAAGACCACGCCGCTGAAGATCACCGACGTCTCCATGGAGCTGAAGGCCAACCGCGCCGTTGGTGTGCCCTATAGCGACGAGATGATCGAGAAATCCACGGCCGATCTTGCCGCCCAGGCCGACCCGAATGCGGATTCGTCGGAACTCCTGGCGCGGTATCCCAAGGCGAAGGTGGGCGATTTCGACGGCGATCCAGCCAAGCTCACCGAAATGGATGCGCTGGTCGCCTATCTGCAGATGCTCGGCACGCTGGTCGATTTTTCGACCTATGACGATGCCGCCGGATACCGGTGAGGAGGTGTAAGCCATGGAAACCTACACGGCCATGCGCCATTTCGCCGACAGCTGGGGCCTGCTTGCCATGACCCTGTTCTTCGCCGGCGTCGTCGTTTTCACCCTTCGCCCCGGCTCGAAGAAGGCCGCGGACGATGCCGCCAGCATTCCGCTCAAGGAGGACTAGGATATGTCCGAAAAACACATTGATGACATCAGCGGCGTCGAAACCACCGGCCATGAATGGGACGGTATCCGTGAGCTGAACAATCCCATGCCGCGCTGGTGGGTCTGGACCTTCTACTTCACGATCCTCTGGGCCATCGGCTATACCATCGCCTATCCGGCATGGCCGCTGATCAACGGGGCGACGCAAGGGCTGCTCGGTTGGAGCAGCCGTGGTGAGATCGCCGCCGAAATCGCCGATGCAAAACAGTCGCAGAGCGTTTTTGTCGACAAGATCGCCAAGTCGTCGCTTGCCGATATTCAGGCCGATCCGACCCTGATGCAATTTGCCCTTTCCGGCGGTGCAGCCGCTTTCAAGGTCAATTGCATTCAGTGTCACGGTTCCGGTGCGGAAGGCGGGCAGGGTTATCCCAACCTCAATGATGACGACTGGATGTGGGGCGGCAGCGTTGACGACATCTACACGACGGTGAAGCACGGCATCCGTTTTGCAGATGATGCTGACACGCGCGCGTCGGAAATGCCGGCCTTCGGCGACATTCTCAAGTCGGACGAAATCCGCGAGGTTGCGGCTTACGTCGTCAGCCTGACGGGAAAGCCCGCCAACCCGGCGCTGGTGGAACCCGGCAAGCAGGTCTTTGCCGACAATTGCGCTTCGTGCCACGGCGAGGATGCCAAGGGTAACCGCGAGTTTGGCGCACCGAACCTCGCCGATGCGATCTGGCTGAAGGCGCATGGAGAAGAGGGCATCGTCGCGCAGATCCGTTCGCCCAAGCATGGCGTCATGCCCGCCTGGGGTGAGCGTCTTGGCGATACGACGGTCAAGCAGTTGGCGATCTTCGTGCATTCGCTTGGTGGGGGCGAGTGAAGCAAGCGGAATGTAAAGAAGGGGCGCCGGGGAGGCGCCCTTTTTTATTGTTTAGATCAGGCGTTTTCCGCCCGTCCATCCGGATATTCGGCTGGTCCCTTCAACTCGATCTTGTTGCCGAAGGGATCACGGAAATAGAACGAATGTCCCATTCCTCTCGCGCCGCCGTGAAAGGCTTCCTGTTCTATCGTGACGTTAAATTTCGCCAGATGTGCGCGAAGCGCATCATGGTTCAGAGGGCCGGTCGCTATGCAGATGTGATCGACATTACGTCCTCCGGCGACGGGCGGAGCAGCCTTTGTGCCACCGGGATGCGTGACATCCCACAGCACGATCAAGGCATTTCCGCACCAGACTTGTTCCATCCCGAGAGCAGGGTAAGAGTAACCATCCCTACAACCCAGCACATTCCGGTAAAAATCGAGCGCCCGCATCATGTCGTCGACGATGAAGACGATATGATCGATACCGACCAACGAAAAAGGCGGCGTTGTCAAAGTCATGACGGGCTCCTGCCAATCAGTTTTTCGACCAGACGGCCAGTTCGTATCCATCCGGATCGGTGAAATGAAAACGGCGTCCGCCGGGAAACTCGAAAAGCGCGACGCTGATCTGGCCGCCGGCGGCCTCGACGCGGCGCTGGGCATCCTCGATATCGGCGGCGTAGAGAATCACGAGCGGCCCGCCTTTGGCCGAGACGGGTGCCGTGGTGGTGAACCCGCCGGTCAGCCGGCCGTCGGAAAATTCGCAATATTGCGGACCGTAATCCTTGAAGGACCAGCCAAAGGCGCCGCCGTAAAATTCCTTGCTGCGCTCGATATCGGTGACGTTGAATTCGACATAGTCGATCCGCCGGTCGTTTGTATTCGTGGTCATCGTTCCTCCATCAGTCCTTTTCGAGCAGCGCCTTCAGCGTTTCGAGATCGGCCGTGATCGCTCTTGCATCCTGCTCGAAATCCTCATCCGTCATATCCTGAAGGCGAAGGAGGGTGAAACTCACCTCCGTACCGCTGCCGTTCGGCGTCACCCGTAGCGCGTTATAAACCTTGATGCCATCCGGCAATGTCACGACATGGTCGATGACGCCGAATTCGTTTGCGGGCGCAAAATTGACGCGCACCTCGCCAAGCGGTCCGCCCTCGGCGATCCAGTCCTCGCCATCGGATTTGAGGCCGCCCGCAAGGCCTGCGGCCCAGCTGGGCATGTTCTGCGGGTCTGAGGCGAAGTCGTAGACCTGGGCCCAGGGTTTTTCGATCGACAGATGAATGATTCTCGACTGCATGACAGGCATTTCATCCTCCCTTGGCGGCGCGTTCCCATACTGCGCCACTTTGTCGTCACTTGATGTAAGTCAAGGATGTTTCACCGGGGAGATGGGAGAAAGCAAGGAGATAAAAACGGACATCTTACCATGAACATCTATCGCGCCGGACAGGACAGCCCGCAACAGCCCGTCGAAAGGCTGGAGGCGGAAGCCGTCAATTCCGCAAAAACGCGCAAACCGCTCTACGAAGCCCGCAAGAAGATTTTTCCCAAGCGCGCGGAAGGTCGGTTCCGGCGGTTCAAATGGCTGGTGATGCTCGTCACCCTCGGCATCTATTATCTGACGCCGTTCCTGCGCTGGGACAGGGGGCCTTATGCACCCGATCAGGCTGTGCTGATCGATATCGCCAACCGGCGCTTTTATTTCTTCTTCATCGAAATCTGGCCGCAGGAGTTCTTTTTCGTTGCGGGATTGCTGGTCATGGCGGGGCTGGGGCTGTTTCTCGTCACCTCAGCCGTGGGGCGCGCATGGTGCGGTTATACCTGTCCACAGACCGTCTGGGTCGATCTGTTTCTGGTGGTTGAACGGGCGATAGAGGGTGACAGGAACGCCCGCATGAAACTGGACGCCGCGCCCCTTACATTCGGCAAATTGCGCAAGCGCGTGCTGAAACATGCGATCTGGCTGGTGATTGGCGTTCTGACCGGCGGCGCCTGGATTTTCTATTTCGCCGATGCGCCGACGCTGGCGATGCAGTTCATGACGGGGCAGGCGCCGATGATCGCCTATTCGACCGTCGCCACGCTTACCGCCACCACCTATGTTTTCGGTGGGCTGATGCGGGAGCAGGTCTGTACCTACATGTGTCCCTGGCCACGCATCCAGGCGGCGATGCTGGATGAGAATTCGCTTGTTGTCACCTATAATGACTGGCGCGGCGAACCGCGCTCGCGGCACGCCAAAAAAGCCGCTGCGGCGGGCGAGAGCATCGGCGATTGCGTCGATTGCAACGCCTGTGTCGCCGTCTGTCCCATGGGCATAGACATCAGGGACGGGCAGCAGCTGGAATGCATCACCTGCGCGCTCTGCATCGACGCCTGCGACGGGGTGATGGACAAGATCGGCAAACCGCGCGGGCTGATCGCCTATGCGACGCTTGCGGAATACCAGTCCAACATGGCGCTGGCGACCGGCAACGGAACGCACGCCATCCGGCCTGCCAATGTGCGCGAGGAGGATGGCAGCTTCAGGAAGAGCATCCGCCACTTCAACTGGCGCATCGTCTTCCGGCCGCGCACGCTGCTTTATACGGCCATCTGGTCGGCGGTCGGCATCGGCATGCTGTTTGCGCTGGTGACGCGCGAGCGGCTGGCGCTCAACGTCCTGCACGACCGCAATCCGCAATATGTGCTGGAATCGAACGGTTCGATCCGCAACGGCTATACCGTGCGCATTCTCAACATGGTGCCGCAGCCGCGCACGATGAGCCTCACGATCGAGGGCATCCCGAATGCGGTGATGAAGATAAACGGCATGCCGGATACGGCCTCGCGCACTTTCGACGTCACGGTCGAGCCGGATGAGGCGACGACGCTGAAGGTCTTCGTCACCCTGCCGGGCAAGGATGTCGCGCGCACGGCTGAAAATTTCGAGTTCATCGTCAGCGATACGGGCGGCCATGAGACGGCCCGTTACGATGCTGTCTTCAACGCTCCGGGAGTGAAAAAATGACCGTGAACAATCGCCAGACACCCGGCTTCATTTTTACCGGCTGGCACATGCTTGGCGTCATGCTGCTGTTCTTCGGCACCATCATCACCGTTAACATGATCATGGCCTGGAATGCGGTGAACAGCTGGAGCGGGCTTGTCGTGCCCAATACCTATGTCGCCAGCCAGCAGTTCAACGCCAAGGCGGAAGCCGCCAAGGCACGGGCTGCGACCGGCATCAAGGGCAAGCTCGTGGTGGACGAACAGACCGTACGCTACGAGGTTTTCCATCCCGACACCGGCCCCGTCGATACGGATACGGTGACGGCGCATTTCCGCCGGCCGGTCGGTGAAAGCCAGAATTTCGACATGGAGCTCACCCCGCTGTCCACCGGCGTCTTCACCGGCGCGCATGACATGCTGCCGGGGCAATGGATCGTCGAGGTCACCGCCGTCAAGGATGGCCGGATCATCGTGCATGAGGGGACGCGGATCGCCGTCATCAGGGGGCGCAAATGAGCTGCTGCGCACCGGGAACGGAAGGCTCGCTGCAGCTTGGCGAGCCGGTCAATCCGCCATCGTCGGAGGAATTGCTGCTGGCGAGCCGCGAGCTGGGGCAGGGGCTGCGGCAGACTGATCTCAGCGTGCCGGATGTCTATTGCGGCGCCTGCATCACCACCATCGAAACCGCGCTTGGCCGTCTCCGCCAAGTGGAGCGGGCGCGCGTGAACCTGTCGTCCAAACGCGTCGCAATCGTCTGGAAGGAAGAGGTCGATGGCGTCAGGACCGATCCTTCCGATCTCGCCCGCGCCATTCTTTCGACCGGATATCGCACGCATCTTTTCGCCAGCGGTCAGGATGCTTCCGACGCCTTGCGTTCGCAATTGATCAGGGCGGTGGCGCTGTGCGGTTTTGCCTCCGCCAATATCATGCTCCTTTCCGTCTCCGTCTGGTCAGGCGCGGATGCGGCGACACGCGACATGTTCCACTGGATTTCGGCGATGATCGCCGCGCCGGCGCTGATCTATGGTGGCCGCTTCTTTTACCAGTCGGCCTGGAATGCGCTGAAACACGGCCGCACCAACATGGATGTGCCGATCGCACTTGCCATCACGCTCTCCTATGCCGTTTCGCTGTGGGAAACGATCCATCACGGTGAACATGCGTGGTTCGACGCGACCGTGTCGCTGCTGTTCTTCCTGCTGATCGGCCGCACGCTTGACCATATCATGCGCGACAAGGCGCGTTCGGCCATTGCCGGGCTTGCAAGGCTTTCGCCGCGCGGCGCGACCGTGATCGGTGAGGATGGAACGCGGGAATACCGCCAGCTTGCCGATGTCCAACCCGGAATGTCGATTGCGATCGCCGCCGGGGACCGTGTGGCGGTGGATGCCGTGGTCGTCTCCGGCAGCAGTGATCTCGACATGTCCATCGTCAATGGCGAAAGCGCACCGTGCCGCGTTACGGCAGGTGACAGCCTGCAGGCCGGTACGCTCAACCTCACCGGTTCGCTGATCGCGCGGGTAACCGCCTCGGCAAAGGAGTCCTTCCTGTCGGAGGTGATCGGGCTTATGGAGGCGGCCGAAGGCGGCCGGGCGCGGTATCGGCGTATCGCAGATCGCGCCGCGAGCTATTATTCGCCCGTCGTGCATCTTCTCGCGCTGGTGACATTTCTTGGCTGGGGCTTTTTCGGCGGCGACTGGAAACAGGCGATGCTGATCGCCATTGCGGTTCTCATCATAACCTGCCCCTGTGCGCTTGGCCTTGCCGTTCCCGTCGTGCAGGTGGTGGCCGCAGGAAGGCTCTTCCGGCACGGCATCATGGTCAAGGAAGGCTCGGCCATGGAGCGGCTGGCCGAAATCGATACCGTGCTGTTCGACAAGACCGGCACCCTGACCGTTGGAAAGCCGAGACTGGTCGAGACAGGCGATGTGAAGCCGGCCACCATGGCGATTGCTGCGGGGCTTGCCGCCCATTCGCGCCACCCCCTCTCGAAAGCCCTGCATGCCGCCTATAACGGTGCCATGCCGACCTATGAGACGGTGCGGGAAATTCCGGGCTCCGGCGTCGAGGCCGAGACGGAAGCCGGAACCTACCGGCTCGGCAATCGCCGTTTCGCCTGCCCCGATGAAGCGGGCGTCGACAATGGCGATGCGCGGTCGGAAGTCGTGCTGTCCCTTGACGGCCGGCATCTGGCGAGCTTCGGCTTCGAGGACAATCCGCGCGCGGGTGCGGTTGCGGCATTGCGCAGCCTCTCAGTGCGTGGCCTCGTGCAGGAAATCGTCTCGGGTGACCGGGCGGCGGCTGTCAGCGCCATGGCGCAGCGGCTGGGGATCGGCAACTGGAGTGCAGACCTTTCGCCGAGGGACAAGGCGGCCCGCTGCGCTGCGCTCGCTGGCGAGGGTCGCAGAGTGCTGATGGTGGGAGATGGTATCAATGATGCGCCGGCTCTTGCCGCCGCCCATGTTTCCATGGCGCCCGCCACCGCCGCCGATATCGGCCGGCAGGCTGCCGATTTCGTGTTCATGCAGGAGGATCTCGATGCGGTGCCCTTTGCGATCGAGACGTCGCAGCGGGCAGGAAGGCTCATCCGGCAGAACTTCGCTCTCGCCATCGGCTACAATGTCATCGCCGTGCCGATTGCGATTGCCGGTTATGCGACGCCGATGATCGCGGCCATCGCCATGTCGACATCCTCGCTGATCGTCGTCGCCAATGCGTTGCGTCTTGCCGGCACGGCTGAAACCGTGCGCTCTCGGAACGACGTTAAAACAGGATTTGCGGGAGAGGGGGCGCAACTGGCATGAACATGCTGATCTATCTCATTCCCGTCGCGCTGTTTCTAGGTGCGCTCGGCCTTTTCGCCTTCCTCTGGTCGGTGCGCTCTGGCCAGTATGAGGATATGGACGGGGCCGCCTGGCGTGCACTGGATGACGGTGACGACCGACCCCGGCGATCATAAGAGGCGAGGCGAGCTTGTCGTTTCGAGTCGGCCCTGACCTGTCGCAAATATGCAAAGCTGATTTGCGTCATCAAAATTTAATCGTTTCAGTCGCGGCTAGCCTTGCCGTTTGTTCATTACAGTGCCACAACACGACCACCTAAAAGCAAGATGGAGGCACATCCGTGGAACAGGCAGAAATCGGTTTGATCGGTCTCGGCGTCATGGGCTCGAACCTGGCGTTGAACATCGCGGAAAAGGGCAACAAGATTGCCGTATTCAACCGAACCCCTGAAGCGACGAAAAAATTCTACGCTGAAGCCGGGGACTTGCAGGGACAGCTGATCCCTTGCGAAACCATCGAGGAATTCGTCGCCGCCATTCGTCCTCCGCGCCCGATCATCATCATGATCAAGGCTGGTGACCCTGTCGACCAGCAGATGGAAATCCTTAAACCCCATCTTTCTAACGGCGACATCATGATCGATGCGGGCAATGCGAATTTCCGCGATACGATCCGCCGTTTCGACAATCTGAAGGATAGCGGCCTGACCTTTATCGGCATGGGTGTTTCCGGCGGCGAAGAAGGTGCCCGTCATGGACCGTCGATCATGGTTGGCGGCACCGAGGATAGCTGGAAGCGCGTCGAGAAGGTGCTGACCTCCATTTCCGCCAAGTACAACGATGATCCGTGCGTGGCATGGCTCGGCAATGACGGCGCCGGCCATTTCGTCAAGACGATCCATAACGGCATCGAATATGCCGACATGCAGATGATCGCCGAAATCTACGGCATCCTGCGTGACGGCCTTGGCATGAGCGCAGTCGAAATCGCCGACGTGTTCGCCGAATGGAACAAGGGCCGTCTGAACTCCTACCTGATCGAAATCACCGAGAAGGTTCTGCGCGCCGCCGATCCGATCACCGGTAAGCCGATGGTCGATCTGATCCTCGACAAGGCCGGCCAGAAGGGCACCGGCAAGTGGTCGGTCATCGAGGCGCAGAACATGGGCGTCGCCGCAACCGCCATCGAGGCGGCCGTGGCTGCCCGTATTCTCTCCTCGCAGAAGGACGAGCGCGAAGCTGCCGAGAAGATCTTCGGTCTACCGACCGTTGCACCGGCACCCGCTGACAAAAAGGCCTTCATCGCCGATCTCGAAAGCGCGCTTCTGGCCGCCAAGGTCGGCGCCTATGCGCAGGGCTTCGCCATCATGTCGGCCGCATCGAAGGAGTTCAACTGGAACCTGCCGATGCCGACGATCGCCCGCATCTGGCGCGCCGGCTGCATCATCCGCTCGGAATTCCTCGATGAGATCACCTCGGCCTTCACCAAGGACCCGCATGTGGCCAACCTCATCGTGACGCCGGCCTTCTCCGGCATCGTCAAGGATACCGACGCACCGCTGCGCCGTGTTGTTTCCTATGCCGTTCTCTCCGGCCTGCCGGTTTCGGCACTGGCTTCGGCGCTTGGCTATTTCGACGCCTATCGCCGTGGTCGCGGCAGCGCCAACCTCATCCAGGCGCAACGCGACTTCTTCGGCGCACATGGTTTCGAACGCACCGACGGCGTCGACAAGCCGCATGGCCCGTGGGGCAGCGGCGCCGATATCTTCTGATCGGCTGAAACTATAAACGACAAAAGGGTCGGCTTTGAGCCGACCCTTTTTGCTTGGTGGATATGTCGAAACCTCTCCGTCATTCTCGGGCTTGACCCGAGAATCCACAACCCATTGCGATCAATGGATCCTCGGGTCAAGCCCGGGGATGACGTCGAATTTGGAGCGATATTCGCAAGAATTATCAGGCCCGCCTAAGCGGGCCTTTTCCACGGCATCCGATGATTTCACTCAGCGTGCGGCAGAGAGGCCGACGATCAAGCCGGTGACGGCGTTGATGAGCAGGAACTGGTTGTCGACGCGCACCCAGCGCTGGTCACGGCGCGGCTCGGCAAGACGGTAGCGGCGATAGTCGCGGCGGTCGACCGTGTGACGGCGTTCGCCTGCAGACAGGCGCTGGCCGCGATCCCAGCGGTGCTTCTTGACGATGACCTTTTTCGTGGTGATCTGGCGCTCGACGGTAACACCACGGTGGCGATCGTCATGACGGCTCTGTGCCTGCGCCATCGGAGCAGCGAGAACGGTGGCAGCCAGAAGAATGGTGATGAACTTTTTCATGAATGTTTCCTCGTGTTTCGATGAGGAGAACTTACGAATAAACGAATGAACGGAAACTGAATTTAAAATTACATTTATGTAATGGTTGTTAATGGTTAGGAGCGTGAGTTAATCTTTTATTTTGAGTTTTTCGGGGTAGCCAGACCGCCCGGCGGAACCGGGCGGTCTCTTCTGCATCAGACGCGTTCGGCGGATTTTGCCCAGAGATTGATATCCGCTTCCTTGGCGTAACCGTCGATTTCCGCAAGCTCTTCGGCCGTGAAATCCGGCCGGTCGAGTGCCTTCACGCAATCCTCAACCTGTTCGACGCGGCTTGCCCCGATCAGCGCCGAGGTGATGCGGCCGCCGCGCAGAACCCAGGCAATCGCCATCTGCGCCAGCGTCTGGCCGCGCCGCTCGGCAATGCCGTTGAGCGCCCGGATGTTCTCGACGTTGCGTTCGTTGAGGAAGGCCGGGTTCAGCGACTTGCGCTGCGCCGCGCGGCTGCCATCAGGCACGCCGCCGAGATATTTCGTCGTCAGCATGCCTTGCGCCAGCGGCGAGAAGACGATGGAGCCGATGCCCAGTTCTTCCAGCGTATCGACGAGACCATCCTCCTCGATCCAGCGGTTGATCATCGAATAGCTCGGCTGGTGGATGATGCAGGGCGTGCCGAGGTCCTTCAGGATGGCGGCGGCCTCACGGGTGCGCTTCGAGTTGTAGGACGAGATGCCGACATAAAGCGCCTTGCCCGAGCGCACGATCTGGTCCAGCGCGCCACAGGTTTCCTCAAGCGGCGTGTTGGGGTCGAAACGGTGGGAATAGAAGATATCGACGTAATCCAGACCCATGCGCTTCAGGCTCTGGTCGCAGGAGGCGATTACGTATTTGCGGCTGCCCCATTCGCCATAGGGGCCGGGCCACATGTTGTAACCGGCCTTGGAGGAGATGATCATCTCGTCGCGATAACCTCTGAAATCCGTCTTCAGGATTTCACCGAAGGCGGTTTCGGCGCTGCCGGGCGGCGGGCCGTAATTATTGGCGAGATCGAAATGGGTGATGCCGAGATCGAAGGCGCGGCGGCAGATGGCCTGTTTCGTCTGGTGCGGCGTGTCGTTGCCGAAATTGTGCCAGAGGCCGAGCGAAATCGCCGGCAGTTTCAGGCCGGTCTTGCCGCAATGATTATATTTCATGGACGCGTATCGGTTTTCGGCCGGTTGCCAAACCATGGGTCTTCCTCCACTTGCTGATGACTGGCTGCCGGAGAACCCGGCAACTTTTTGAAGCGATGAAAACAGGCGCAGGTTCACCTGTCATTCCCGAGAGGGATGGTTATGCCTTTCTCCGCATGGTTTCAATGCGAGGATTGGCAGGTATGAAGATCGAAGATGCGGAAATGCGGCTGGGGGCCGCCCGCCTTCGGCGTGAAGATGATACGGCGCGTTTCGCCGGCGGCCAGATCGAAGAGATTGTCGGAATAACGGCCGGGCTGATCTGCCTCCAGCATGACAAAGAGCGCGAGACCTGCAGCGGTGACATCGATTTCGTACTGGTTGTTTTTCAACGGGCCGACGGAAAATTCGAGCCCTGCAGGCTGAAGCTCCAGCGCCTTGTAGGTGTCGCGCACATGGTGGCCTTCGCCGGTCATACCGTTGGAAGCGATGAAGCTCCAGGCGAGGATGGCGCCGTCGGGCAGGCTATCCATGTCTATCTCGGTCAGCGTTGCGGCCCTGTCCGTTGCGCAGGTGCCGTTGGCGGATTTCAGCGGCACGCGGTTGCCGTCCATGGTCAGCGCAACGATGTTCATGTCGATTTCGACGTCTTCCGCCGTGTCGTTGACCATGGAGAAGCTCACCCGGCGCCCATCCTCGGAGGGAATGGCCGAGACGGTCACCGCCTGGAAGAAGCGGCGGGCGGCATAATGCAGTGCTTTCCAGCCGCCGCCATAATCGAGGCTGGACCATGAGGCGACCGGCCAGGTATCGTTGAGCTGCCAATAAAGCGTGCCCATGCAATGGGGCTTCAGGGAACGCCAGTAGTCAACAGCCGTGCGGATGGCCAGCGCCTGCTGGACCTGGCTCAGATAAACGAAATTCTCGAAATCCTTCGGGAAACGGAAATAGCGGAACATGGTGCCGGCGATCCGCTCATTGCCGCCGACATTCTTCTGGTGCAGCTCAATGACCGGGGAGGCGATGTTCATGTCCTTTTCTTCCGCATAGGTGCGGATGACGGGCATGGATGTGTAGGACTGGAAACCGAATTCGGAGCAGAAACGCGGCTTGACCGAGCGGTAATTGTCGAACGACTTGTTTTCGTGCCAGACGGACCAGTAGTGCATGTCACCGGAACCATCCGCATGCCAGGCGTCGCCATAATCGAGATAACCGGAGGCCGGGCTGGAGGGCCACCAGAGCGCTTCGGGAGCGGCTTTTTTCAGGGCTCTTTCGATCGTGCGGTTCAGGCGGTCGTAAGCCACGAGATAACGGTCGCGATTGTTGCGGGATTCATCGAACCAGGTCAGCGCACCCACCAGCTCGTTGTCGCCGCACCAGAGCGCGATGGACGGATGCGAGGAGAGGCGTTTCACCTGGTAGTCGACCTCATGTTCGACATTGTCGAGAAAGTCCTCGCTGCAGGGATAGAGATTGCAGGCAAACATGAAGTCCTGCCAGACCAGCAGGCCGAGCCGGTCGCAGAGATCGTAGAACCAGTCTTCCTCATAAAAGCCGCCGCCCCAGACGCGGATCATGTTCATATTGGCCTCGACCGCAGAGCAGAGGAGATCTTCGGTCTTTTCCCGGCTGGCGAGCGAATAAAGTGCATCTGCGGGGATCCAGTTGGCGCCGCGGCAGAAGATCTCGCGGCCGTTGATGCGGAAGGCGAAGCGGCTGCCGGCCTCGTCCTTGTCCGTCAGAAGCTCGATCGTCCTGAAGCCGATCTGGCGGGTGACGGTCTCATCAGGCAGTTCCACCGTCAGCTTGTAGAGTGTCTGTTCGCCACTGCCGGCCGGCCACCAGAGCTCCGGATTTTCGACGAAGAAGACGTGGCGCACCACCGTCTCGCCGGCGCCGACGCCGCAATCAAGTCTCAGTGTTTCATCGTTGAGGGACAGGTAGACCGGCAGGCTCGCCGGACCCTCGGCAAACAGCGTGACGGCCACATGCAGCTCGACTCCGCCTTCGACATGGTGCTGCGAGGTGACGACATGTTCAATGCGGGCCGTATCGAGGCGCTTCAGCAGGATTTTGCCGTAAAGGCCGAGCGGCGCAATCGCGATGTTCCAGTCCCAGCCGAAATGGCATTGCGGCTTGCGCAGCATGTTGCCATTGGCAATGGGTGAATTACCGGGGTGATAGGGAATGTAAAAAGGCTGTCGCGCCTGCCGCTCCGCACCGGCCATGATGTTGGAATGGAAATGGATGCGGATGGTGTTTTCACCCGGACGGACAGCGCGGGAAATATCCGGGCGGTAGCGGCGGAAGCAATTGTCGGCGGTCAATACCGGGACGTCGTTGACGAAGACGATGGCGACGGTGTCGAGGTAGTCGATATCGAGATACCAGCTGGCATCCGCCTCATCGAGAATGAATGTGCGCTCGATGACCCAGTCGCGCTCAGCCACCCATTGTACCACCTTTTCATTGGCGCCGTGATAGGGATCGGGAATGATGCCCGCATTTTTGAGCGCGCTGTGAATATCACCCGGTACGGAAAGCTGGGTGGTATGGTCTCCTTCCACCGAGGTCAGGCGCCAGGGCCCGGCCAGATCAATGACAGTTTCGGGCGAGGAAGAAGAAATCATAATCGGACCCTGCATAGTATGAATTCGAAGAGGACTGGCCAGCATTATGGTGCAGGCTTGTGTCAGAATCTGGGGGAATGGATGCCCGCAAAGCGGCTGCGACACGCTTATCCGGCTTTGCGATTTCCTCCCTCCGGCAACGTTACCGTAAAACAATCGTTCCGTCATTCCTTTGAGTGACAACGAGCGACAGGAATAATGACGGGCACATCTGCGTCGGGATGACCAGGTCGCATCCTAAGAAAAATTATAAACTTTATATTTTTATATCAGTGATTTGCATCAAGATATTAATCTTGTCAGTTAAGATGTGTATCCGTGGATTTCTGGAAATTCTGTGCCGGAAGAAGGGGGAAGTACCGTGAAATATTTTCCGGACCTATATCGTTTTAGCTGAATTGGCGGATAGTCGGACAAGACCGGCCGTTGACCGCGGACCTTTGCCTTTGCAACAGAGAAAAAGCTATCTATGATTATCGTTCGGTAAAGCGTGGCGAAATGACATGAACGATACTGGCAAATCCGGCGGGGGCGAAACTCCTGCAACGACGGGCGAGCGCCCGACCTTGAAGACAATCGCCTATATGACGGGTCTCGGCATCACCACCGTCTCGCGCGCGCTGAAGGATGCGCCTGACATCGGTGCTGAAACCAAGGAGCGCGTGCGGCTGATTGCCCGGCAGATCGGCTACCAGCCAAACCGCGCGGGCGTGCGCCTTCGCACCGGCAAGACCAATGTGATTGCCCTTGTTCTGAGTGTCGATGAAGAGCTGATGGGTTTCACCAGCCAGATGGTATTTGGTATCACCGAGGTTCTTTCTACGACACAATATCATCTGGTCGTGACGCCCCACATCCATGCCAAGGATTCCATGGTGCCGATCCGCTATATTCTCGATACCGGTTCTGCGGATGGGGTCATTATTTCGAAGATCGAGCCTAACGATCCACGCGTCCGTTTCATGACTGAGCGTAACATGCCCTTCGTCACCCATGGGCGTTCGGATATGGGTATCGAACACGCCTTTCATGATTTCGACAATGAGGCCTATGCCTATGAGGCGGTCGAGCGGCTGGCGCAATGCGGACGCAAAAGGATCGCCGTCATCGTGCCGCCATCGCGGTTTTCGTTCCACGATCACGCCCGCAAGGGGTTCAACAGGGGGATCAGGGATTTTGGTCTCACCGAATTTCCGCTGGACGCCATCACCATCGAAACGCCGCTTGAGAAAATCCGCGATTTCGGTCAGCGGCTGATGCAGTCGGATGACCGCCCCGACGGTATCGTTTCGATCAGCGGTAGCAGCACCATCGCGCTGGTGGCCGGCTTCGAGGCGGCGGGTGTGAGGATCGGTGAGGATATCGATATCGTTTCGAAACAGTCCGCGGAGTTCCTGAACTGGATCAAGCCGCAGATCCACACCGTCAATGAGGATATCAAACTGGCGGGCAGGGAGCTTGCAAAGGCCCTTCTGGCGCGCATCAACGGCGCGCCGCCGGAAACCTTGCAGAGCATCAGCAGCCCGGTCTGGTCTTCGATGGCGCCGAAGCCGTAGATGGCTCGCTTCGCAATACGTGCTGCAAGTCTTGACCCCGTTGCGTTCGCGACTTTTTTAAAGTTTGACTTTAATATGTTAGCGTAAGATGTTGGTATAAATGATATTTTTATCGTGCGCTGACTGGCTTTCGGCTAAAAACCCGGAATGACAGCCGGGGCGTCAGCGCACGACAATACGCATCAGGACAGGCAATCCTTCAGAGAGCCCGCAATGCCGCGCATCAGCTTGAAATAGAGATCGGGACCGGGCTCCAGCGTCGCTGCCTCCGGGTCGAGCGTCGCCGATTTTGCTGCAGTACCCTCGGTGATGACCGAAATCAGCTTCGGCTCGAATTGCGGTTCAGCGAAGACGCAGGTTGCGCCGAGCTGGCGAACCTTTTCCTGCATCTGTTTGACACGGTCAGCACCTGGCAGGGTTTCGGGGCTGACGGTGATCGATCCCGCCGTCTTCACGCCGTAACGATGCTCGAAATACTGATAGGCATCGTGGAAGACGATGAAGGGCTTGTCCTTCACCGGCTTGACCGTTTCCTTGAGTTCGGCATCGAGCGCATCGAGATCGTCGATCAGTTTTTTGGTATTGGCCTGATAGGTCGCGGCATTGCCGGCATCGGCTGCAATCAGCGCGGTTTCTATCGTCTGCGCCATGGCCTTGGCATTGGCGGGATCTAGCCAGAGATGGGTGTCGTATGCGCCATGATCGTGGTCCCCGTGACCTTCCGCATGGTCGTGTCCATGATCGTGTGCGCCTTCCTCTTCGGCGTGGTCGTCATGCGCATCATGGCCTTCGTCGCCATGGTCATGTGCTTCAAAGGGGCCGCCTTCGCGGAAGGGCAGCTTCTCCAGCCCCTTGGCGTCTTCCAGCTCCACCACGGTTGCCTTGCTGGCAAGCGCTTCCAGCGGCTTTTCCAGAAATGCTTCAAGGCCTGGCCCAACCCAGAAGACCACATCGGCCTTTTCCAGCTTGCGCGCATTGGACGGTCTGAGATTATAGGTGTGCGGTGAGGCCGCGCCGTCGACGATGAGCTGCGGTTCACCGACGCCCCGCATGATTGCGGCGACGAGGGAATGGATGGGCTTGATCGAGACCACGACATCGGGCGCGGCGGTGGCGCCGGAAGCGGCGGCTGCGATAGCCACCGATGCCATGAGCGGGATCAGGAACGATTTCATGAAATGCACTCCACTTGAAGAAGTATAGTTATGTTATTACATTTATTGCGTTACTCTATAACGTATGCAATAGCGGTAAGCAACATCGCCGAACGGACAATCCCATGCTTCATTCCGCCCATCGGGGCAACGAGATACTGGTTTCCCTTGCCAATGCCGGCGTGCAGCGCAACGGCCGCTGGCTGGTGCGCGGCGTGGAGTTTTCCGTCAGCAAAGGCGAGATCGTCACGCTGATCGGGCCGAACGGTTCCGGCAAATCAACGAGCGCAAAAATGGCGATCGGTGTGGTGAAGCCGACCGAGGGCGAGGTCTCGCGCATTGCCGGTCTGAGGGTTGGTTATGTGCCGCAGAAGCTCTCCGTTGATTGGACCATGCCGCTTTCGGTGCGCCGGCTAATGACGCTGACCGGGCCGCTGCCAGCCCGTGAAATCGACGCGGCGCTGAATGCGACTGGCATTGCGCATCTCGCCAACGCCGAGGTCCAGCACCTTTCCGGCGGCGAGTTCCAGCGCGCGCTTCTGGCCCGCGCCATCGCCCGTAAGCCCGATCTGCTGGTTCTTGACGAGCCCGTGCAGGGTGTCGATTTCTCCGGTGAGATTGCTCTCTATGATCTGATAAAAAATATCAGAAATTCAAATAATTGCGGAATTCTGTTAATCTCGCATGACCTGCATGTGGTGATGGCGGAAACCGACACCGTCATATGCCTGAACGGCCATGTCTGCTGCCGGGGCACGCCACAGGCGGTGAGCCAGAGCCCGGAATATATGCGGCTGTTCGGCGGCTCGGCAGCCAAGGCGCTTGCCGTCTATAGCCACCATCACGATCATACCCATTTGCCCGATGGCCGGGTGCAGCATGCGGATGGTTCGGTGACCGATCATTGCCACCCCGAGGACGGCCACCACCATATGCATGACCATGGCCACCATCATGACGACCATGGCGAATGCGGCTGCGGCCATCAGCATGAGCATGAGGGCCATACTTCCTCCAGCCAGCGGCAGGGAGAGCGCTATGTTTGACGATTTCTTCGTTCGCGCCATGGTCGCCGGTATCGGTGTCGCGCTCACTGCCGGTCCTCTCGGCTGTTTCGTCGTCTGGCGGCGCATGGCCTATTTCGGTGATACGATGGCCCATTCGGCGCTGCTCGGCGTCGCGCTGTCGCTGCTGTTGCAGCTCAACCTCATCGTCAGCGTTTTTCTGGTGGCATCGGCCGTTTCGATCCTTTTGATTTTCCTGCAACGCCGGCAGGCTCTCTCCTCCGATGCACTCCTTGGCATATTGTCCCATTCGGCGCTGGCGATCGGTCTTGTCATCGTCGCTTTCATGAGCTGGGTGCGTATCGACCTCGTCTCGTTCCTGTTTGGCGATATTCTCGCTGTTACCCGCAGCGATATCGCCCTGATCTGGGGCGGTGGGCTGGTGGTCATCGTTTCCATGGTCTTCCTGTGGCGGTCGCTGCTCGCCTCCACCGTCAATACAGAATTGGCTGAGGCAGAGGGGTTGAACCCGGAGCGCGCGAAGCTGATCTTTACGCTCTTGATGGCGCTGGTGATCGCCATTGCCATGAAGGTGGTCGGCATCATGCTCATTACCTCGCTGCTCATCATACCGGCTGCCACTGCCAGACGTTTTTCCGCGACGCCTGAGGTGATGGCGGTGGTGGCTTCGCTGATCGGTGCGGTTGCAGTTGTCGGCGGCCTGTTCGGCTCGCTCACCTACGATACGCCGTCCGGCCCTTCCATCGTGGTTGCCGCGGTGATCCTCTTCGTTATAAGCCTGTTGCCGGCGCCGGGTTTTTCCCGCGCCGCGGATGAAGGAGGCAAGTCATGAATGTGCAGACCCAGCAGAACCTCACCAAAAACCAGTCGCTGGTCATGAATGCCCTCTCAAATGCGCATCAGCCGCTCAGCGCCTATATGATCCTCGACAAGCTGCGGGACGATGGTTTTCGCGCGCCGCTGCAGGTTTATCGGGCGCTGGAAAAGCTGGTGGAATTTGGTCTCGTGCACCGGCTTGAGAGCCTCAACGCCTTTGTTGCCTGCACCCATACGCAGGCGGAGTGCTGCTCGCACCACCATGGGACTGTCGCTTTCGCCATCTGCGAATCCTGCGGGCAGGTGACGGAGTTTCACGATCATGAGATCGACCACCGCCTTGAGCGCTGGGTAAAGGACAGCAAGTTCAAGGCGGAAAAGACAACCATTGAAATTCGCGGTCTCTGCGCCGCCTGCTCGGCTTAGTCTCGAGGCGGGGCGGGCGTGGATGCCCGCCGTTTCCTATCCCTCGACGATCGCCAGATCCTTCGAAAAACGCTTCCAGTTTTCGATGTATTTTTCCGCCGAGCGGCGGAGCCCTGCGACGGCTTCATCGTCCAGCGTCCGGATGGCGCGCGCCGGCGAGCCGACAATCAGGGAATTGTCCGGGAATTCCTTGCCCTCCGTCACCAGCGCATTGGCGCCAACGAGGCAGTTGCGGCCGATCTTTGCGCCGTTCAGGATTGTCGCCCCCATGCCGATGAGCGAATTATCGCCGATGGTGCAGCCATGTACGATGGCGTGGTGGCCGATGGTGCACATTTCGCCGATGACAGCGGCAAAGCCGGGATCACTGTGCACCATCACGCCTTCCTGAATATTGGTGCCGCGCCCGACGCTGATCGGCTCGTTATCGCCGCGCAGCGTTGCGCCGAACCAGATGCCGACATCCTCGCCGAGCGTGACCGAGCCGATGACATTGGCGTCGGGCGCTACCCAGTAGCTATCCGGGGTAGGGGTCTGCGGCACCCGGTCGGCAAGGCGGTAAAGCGGCATGGTGGTGTCCTCCCTTTTGGTTTTTTCTGACTGCCTTCAGGCAACCGTCACGGCAAGCGTGCCGACACCCTCGACGCCGCATTCGATCCGGTCGCCGCGCACGATGGGGCCGACGCCGGCCGGTGTGCCGGTCATGATGACGTCACCGGCGGCAAGCGTGAACAGCTTGGAAAGCTCGGCAATCACTTCCGGCACTTTCCAGATCATCTGGGCGAGGTCGCCCGTCTGTCTGCGTTCGCCATTGACGTCGAGCCAGATCGCACCGGTAGCGGGATGGCCGATCTTGTCTGCGGGGACGATGGCCGAAATCGGCGCGGAATATTCGAAAGCCTTCGCGCCTTCCCAGGAGCGCCCCATCTTCTTAAGACCGTCCTGAAGGTCCCGACGGGTCATGTCTATGCCGACGGCGTAACCCCAGACATGGTTCAGCGCCTCGGCCGCCGGAATATCGGAACCGCCGCTTTTCAGCACCACGACGCATTCGACTTCATAATGCACATTGGATGACAGCGGCGGATAGGGAAAATCCCGTCCTGCGGGCAGCAGATTGTCCGGGTTTTTCTGGAAATAGAAGGGCGGCTCGCGCGAGGGGTCATGGCCCATCTCTATGGCGTGATCGGCATAATTGCGGCCGACACAATAGACCCGCCGTACGGGGAACAGGTCGCCCGTGCCTTCAACGGGCAGGAGAACGGGTTTTGGAGCGGGGATGACGGTGGCGGCCATGTGGATTTCCTGTCGTCTTTTTTGGGTGCAATTCTTGTCCCGCGATTCCGGGGCGATTTCCAGTTCAAAATGACCCTGCCTGCAAAACTGGCTTTTTACGGTCCTTTGCTGTAGAAGCCGGCGCAAAGAGGTTAATCCATGTACAGACAAGCGCTTGCAAGCGGCGAAAAAATCTTCGCCGTGGCCCCGATGATCGACTGGACCGACACGAGGTGCAGATTTCTGCACCGGCAATTGTCGAAGCGCGCGCTGCTTTATACCGAAATGATCGTCGCCGACGCCATCATCCATGGTCAGCGTGACAGGCTGCTCGGCTATCATCCTCAGGAGCATCCCGTCGCCCTGCAGCTTGGCGGGTCTGATCCGGCCAAGCTTGCCGAAGCGGTGCGGATCGCCGGGGACTACGCCTATGATGAGATCAATCTCAATGTCGGCTGTCCCTCGGATCGGGTGCAATCTGGTACCTTTGGTGCATGCCTGATGCGCGAGCCTGATGTGGTGGCGCAATGTGTCTCGGCAATGAAGGCTGTCGCCCGCGTGCCGGTTACGGTGAAATGCCGGATCGGCGTGGATGATCAGCAGCCGGAAGCGGTTTTGCCGGATTTTCTGAAGCGGGTTGTTGCGGCAGGCGCGGACGCCGTCTGGGTTCATGCGCGAAAAGCCTGGCTGCAAGGGCTTTCGCCGAAGGAAAACCGCGAAGTGCCGCCGCTCGATTATGATCTCGTCTATCGCATGAAGCGGGAAAACCCTGACGTCTTTGTCGGCATCAATGGCGGTATCGCCGATCTCGATCAGGCGAGCGGGCACCTCCAACATATGGATGGTGTGATGCTCGGCCGGGCGGCCTATCACAACACGTCCATCCTTGCCGATGTCGACCATCGCATCTATGGCGAAGAGGCCCGGCAGCCGAACTGGATGGCGCTGCGTGACGCCATGATGGCCTATGCCGCCGACTATATCGCCGCGGGTGGACGTCTCAACCACGTCACTCGCCATATGGTCGGACTGTTTCAGGGCATGCCCGGCGCGCGCCGTTTCCGGCAAATCCTCTCCAGCGATGCCACCCGGCTGGGGGCTGGCCCGGAGGTGATCGAGGCCGCTTTCGCGACCATCGATTTCAGCTCGACGAAGGAAATGGCGGGCTGAAAGCGCTCAGACCGCCTTTTGCAGTTCCTGCGCACCATTGGGCGCATTGACCTTGCCGCCGGTGATGAAGAAAGCGAAGACGTCGCGCGGGGTCATTTCGACTTTTCGCTCCGGTGCGATCAGCGGCAGATCGTCCGGCACGCCACCCTTTGCATAGGTCTTTACCCGCTCGGCCCAGTGGTCGATTTCTTTTTTCGGATAACAGGTCTTGATGTCGTCCTCGCCCTTCTGCAGGCGGCAATAGACGAAATCGGCCGTCACGTCAGGCAGCATCGGATAGTCATGATGGTCGGCGCAGACGACGGCGACCTTGTGCTTGGCGAGAAGATCGATGAATTCCGGAACCTGAAATGTCGGGTTGCGCACCTCGACGACATGGCGAAGACGGATACCGTCCTGCTTCTCGGGCAGGAGCGCCAGAAATGCGCCGAAATCCTCCGCGTCGAATTTTTTTGTCGGCGCGAATTGCCAGAGGATCGGGCCGAGGTGGGACCCGAGTTCCGTCAGCCCCTGCGTCAGGAACTTCGTCATCGATTCACCGGCCTCGGCCAGAACCCTGCGGTTGGTGACAAAGCGGCTTGCCTTTAGCGAGAAGACGAAATCCTCGGGTACTTCGGAAGCCCATTTGGCGAAGGTCTCCGGTTTCTGGCTGCTGTAATAGGTGCCGTTCACCTCAATGGCCGTGAGCTGCCGGCTGGCGTGCTCCAATTGGCGCTTCTTCGGCAATTTTTCGGGGTAAAAAGTGCCTTCCCAGGGCTCGAAGGTCCAGCCGCCGATACCGGTGCGGATCGTGCCTGATGTCGACATGTGTTATTCCTCCTCCGGCCTTCGGCCTTTCGAACCTTTGCGACGAAAGCTGCGGATTACTCCGCAGCCTCCCGTTTTCCGGCCGGCCGGCGCTCCAGAAGCTCCTTCAGGAAGTGACCGGTATAGGAACGCTCGACTTTCACGATGTCTTCCGGCGTACCGGTCGCCACCACTTCGCCGCCGCCCGTGCCGCCTTCAGGCCCGATATCGATGATCCAGTCCGCCGTCTTGATGACTTCGAGATTGTGCTCGATCACCACGACGGAATTACCCTGTTCCACAAGCGCATGCAGCATTTCGAGCAGCTTGTTGACATCGTGGAAATGCAGGCCGGTCGTCGGCTCGTCGAGAATGTAGAGCGTGCGACCGGTGGAGCGCTTGGACAGTTCCTTGGCGAGCTTGACGCGCTGCGCTTCGCCGCCGGAGAGCGTATTGGCCTGCTGGCCGACCTTGATATAACCGAGGCCGACATCGAAAAGCGATTGCAGCTTGTCGCGCACAGCCGGCACGGCGGCGAAGAATTCCACGCCTTCCTCCACCGTCATATCCAGCACGTCGGCGATGGATTTGCCCTTGAAGGTGACGTCAAGCGTCTCGCGATTATAACGCTTGCCGTGGCAGACATCGCAGGTGACGTAAACGTCAGGCAGGAAGTGCATCTCGATCTTGATGACGCCATCGCCCTGGCAGGCCTCGCAGCGGCCGCCCTTGACGTTGAAGGAGAAACGGCCCGGCGCGTAACCGCGCGCCTTGGCTTCCGGCAGACCGGCGAACCAGTCGCGGATCGGCGTGAACGCACCGGTATAGGTGGCCGGGTTGGAACGCGGCGTGCGGCCAATCGGCGACTGGTCGATATCGATCACCTTGTCGATGAATTCGAAACCATCGATGCGGTCGTGCTCGGCCGGGATTTCGCGCGCACCCATCACCCGGCGCGCCGCCGATTTATAAAGCGTCTCGATCAGGAATGTGGATTTGCCGCCGCCCGAAACGCCGGTTACGGCAGTGAAAACACCGAGCGGCACAGCTGCCGTGACATTCTTCAGGTTGTTGCCGCGCGCGCCAAACACCTTGATTTCGCGGCCCTTCTTGGGCTTGCGACGCTCAGCCGGCACGGCGACGCCGAGTTCGCCCGAAAGATATTTGCCGGTCAGCGATTTCGGATTGGCCATCACCTCCTGCGGTGATCCTTCGGCAATCACCTGACCGCCATGAATGCCGGCGGCCGGGCCGATATCGACGACATAATCGGCCGTCAGAATGGCGTCTTCGTCATGTTCGACCACGATGACAGTATTGCCGATATCGCGCAGATGTTTCAGCGTATCGAGCAGGCGGGCGTTGTCGCGCTGGTGCAGGCCGATTGACGGCTCGTCGAGAACATAGAGAACGCCCGTCAGGCCCGAGCCGATCTGCGAGGCCAGACGGATACGCTGGCTTTCACCGCCGGAAAGCGTGCCGGAATTGCGCGACAGGCTGAGATAATCCAGTCCGACATCATTGAGGAAGCGCAGGCGCTCGCGGATTTCCTTGAGGATGCGGACTGCGATTTCGTTCTGCTTGGCGTTGAGGTTTTCCGGCAGCACTTCAAACCAGTCGCGCGCCATGCGGATCGACATTTGGGTGACTTCACCAATATGCAGCTTGTTGATCTTGACGGCGAGCGCTTCCGGCTTCAGGCGATAACCGGCGCAGGCCGGGCAGGGGGCCGCCGACATGTAGCGTTCGATTTCCTCACGCGCCCAGGCGCTGTCGGTCTCTTTCCAGCGACGCTCCAGATTGGGCACGATGCCTTCGAAATTCTTCACCGTCTTGTAGGAGCGGGCGCCGTCCTGGTAGTTGAATTCGATCTTTTCCTCGGTGCCCTGCAGGATGGCGTTCTGTGCGTCCTTCGAAAGGTCCGACCATTTGCTCGAGAGTTTGAAACCGAAGGCCTTGCCGAGTGCTTCCAGCGTCTGGTTGTAATAGGGCGAGGATGATTTGGCCCAGGGAGCTATCGCGCCGTCCCGCAGCGTTCGTGCCGGTTCCGGAACGATCAGGTTTTCATCCACCTTCTGCTGCGAGCCAAGGCCATCGCAGCTCGGGCAGGCGCCGAAGGGGTTGTTGAAGGAGAACAGCCGGGGCTCGATTTCCGGAATGGTGAAGCCGGAAACGGGGCAGGCGAATTTTTCCGAAAACAGCACCCGCTCATGGGTCTCGTTGAGCGACTTGTTGGCGGAGCCGCCAGCGGCGGTTTCTTCCGGTGGCAAAGGCTTGTCAGCAAATTCCGCAATCGCCAGCCCGTCGGCGAGCTTGAGGCAGGTCTCGAGACTGTCGGCAAGGCGTGCTGCCATGTCCGGGCGCACGACGGCGCGATCGACCACCACGTCGATGTCGTGCTTGTATTTCTTGTCGAGAGCAGGAACGTCGGCGATTTCGTAGAACTGGCCATCCACCTTGACGCGCTGGAAGCCCTTCTTCATCAGATCGGCGAGTTCCTTCTTATATTCGCCTTTGCGGCCGCGGACTATCGGCGCAAGAATATAAAGACGCGTACCTTCCTCGAAAGCGAGAATGCGATCGACCATCTGGCTGACAGTCTGGCTTTCGATCGGCAGGCCGGTGGCTGGCGAATAGGGGACACCGACACGCGCGAAGAGAAGGCGCATATAATCGTAGATCTCGGTGACCGTGCCGACCGTGGAGCGCGGGTTGCGCGAGGTGGTCTTTTGCTCGATGGAGATTGCCGGCGACAGGCCGTCGATCTGGTCGACATCCGGCTTCTGCATCATCTCCAGGAACTGGCGCGCATAGGCCGAGAGGCTTTCGACATAACGGCGCTGGCCTTCGGCATAGATCGTATCGAAGGCAAGCGAAGACTTGCCCGAGCCGGAAAGGCCGGTCATGACGATCAGCTTGTTGCGCGGCAAATCCAGATCGATGCCCTTGAGGTTATGCTCGCGGGCGCCACGGATGGAAATCGTCTTCAGTTCACTCATGACAAGGCTCGGACAAAAATAACAGGCTTGATGGCAGCGCGTCCTTATGTAGTGACGCAGCCGGGTGTGTCGAGGTCTATTCCCTCTCGGTCGCAGCTTTTCGGAAAGCTTGACTCGAAATCTGCGATTTAATAGAACAAAAAAGGAACGAAATGCAAGCGCGAATGTCCGCTCCCGCAGCTTAAGATTATTCTTTGTGGATAGTTCCATGCTTGCGGTGCCCTTTGCGGGCGGCGGCAGCTATTGTGTGGCAAATTTTTTGAAATGCAATTGCCGGTCATGATGGCCGGCGGACAGGATGACGAGATGGCTGGTAGCGTAAACAAGGTAATTCTGATCGGGAACGTGGGCGCTGATCCCGAAATCCGCCGGACGCAGGATGGCCGCCCCATCGCCAACCTGCGCATCGCCACCTCGGAGACCTGGCGTGACCGCAATAGCGGCGAGCGCAAGGAAAAGACCGAATGGCACACCGTCGTGGTTTTCAACGAAGGCCTGTGCAAGGTCGTCGAGCAATATGTCAAGAAGGGCGCCAAGCTCTATATCGAAGGCCAGCTGCAGACCCGCAAATGGCAGGACCAGACCGGTAACGACCGTTACTCCACCGAAATCGTGCTGCAGGGCTTCAACTCCACGCTGACCATGCTTGACGGTCGCGGCGAGGGCGGCGGTGCTGCCCGCAGCGGCGGTGGCGATTTCGGCGGCGGCAACGATTATGGCAGCGGCGGCGGCTCCAGCTATGGCGGCGGTTACGACCAGCAGTCCTCGTCGCGCGGCGGCTCTGCCCGTGGCGGCAGCCAGCCCGCCGGCGGCTTCTCCAATGACATGGACGACGACATCCCGTTCTGATCGGACGGTGGATCAAGAAACGCGTGACAGGAGGTGAGCTTGACTGACGAAACCGTGCAGCCGAAACAGCCCGCCACCTGGCGCATCATTCTTGCTTTTTTCCTCGATTTCTGGACGGCGTTTTTCGCCGCCGGATTTCTGGTCGCGACGGTCGCGGGTGGGCGAACGCCCGAAGGTTTTGCCCTCAACGGCGCGCCCGCCTTTATCGCCTTCGCGCTGATCATCGCCTATTTTGTCGTACTCGGTCGGTTCTTCGGCGGTACGCTGTGGCAGCGCCTCCTGAAGGCGAGACGCTGACTTCAGGCTTTGCCGGTTCCTCCTGAGAGGAGGATACTTCCACGTCGCGGCAAGCTATGCCGCGACTTTGTCCGCCAGCATCGCGACCATGACATCGGATTGCGACACGATGCCCACCATCTTGCCCCTGGCATCGATCACCGGCAGATAATGCAGCCCTTCCTCCGCAAAGCGGATGATGGCTTCCTCGATGGAGGTTTCCGGTCGCACGGTTTTCACCGGTGATGTCATGATGTCCTTGACCGTATCATTGGGTGCGCTTGCGCCTGAGAGGATGAGGCGCAGCCGCTGCAGGAAACCGATGGAGGGACGACCGTTTCTCCAGCTCGCCTTTTCCAGAAAGTCCGTCTGGGTGACGATGCCGACGATTTCGGCCCTGTCATTGGTGACGGGCAGCGCCTTGACATGATGGCTGTGCATCAGCGCATGGGCGTGGCGCAGGCTGTCGTCAGGAGCAACGCCGACCACGTCCCGCGACATGACGCTTTCGCAATCGAGATGCAGCGCGCGACGCCGGTAGGAACGCAACTCGGTCCTGCGCAGGATGGTTTCCAGCGCATCGCGGTCGATATCGATGAACTCGTCATATTCCTTCAGCACCTCGTCGAGATCGGTGGAGGAAAAGCCGATTTTCTGGATGGGTGTCGGATCCGTGGTGCCGTGGGCGGCCTTGCCGAGCTTCAGGCCGTGCGGATAGGCGCGACCGGTGGCATTGTTATAGGCGAGGGCCAAAGCAAGAAGGATCAGCGAATTTCCGGCGACCGGCCACAGCAGGAAACCATAGCCGAGGCTGTGCACGGCAGGGCCGCCGAGGACGGCAGTCAGTGCGACAGCACCGCTTGGCGGGTGCAGGCAGCGCAGCGCCATCATGGCGGCGATGGCGAGGCTGATGGCGAGCGCGCTGGCAAGAAACAAATCCGGAACCAACAGCGCCACGGTCACACCAACGAAAGCCGAAACGAGGTTGCCGCAGAGGATCGACCATGGCTGCGCCAGCGGGCTGGAGGGCACGGCAAACAAAAGCACGGCCGAAGCGCCCATCGGCGCGATCATGGCTGGCAGGGTGGGATCGAAACGGAGAGCGAGACTTCCCAAAAGGCCGGTCAGCAGGATGCCGACAAAGGCGCCGGTTGCGGAGCGTAGCCTTTCCCTGTTGCTGACGGGTGCGGCATCCGGGATGAGGCGGCGCAGCGTGGAACGCATGGAGATAACTTTCGAATCCGAAAAAACATGCGTCTTTTAGCCGAAGCAAAGGACGGATTTAAAGGGAGGATTTTCTGGCATTTCAGCGGTTGGCGGGAATTTATTGCGCTAGTGTCGCGAAGCGGCTCAGAACGCGAAGGCCGATTTTATGCCATCGACCACGAATTGCACGGAAAGCGCCGCAAGCAGAACGCCGAGCAGTCGGGTAAGGATCGCGCGGCCGGTATTGCCGAGAAAGCGGTCCATCCGCTCCGAAACGATGAGCGCGGCATAAACAAGGGCCATGGCGAAAGCGAGGATCAGGATGAGCACCACCATCTCGACGGTGGTCTTCATTGAGCCGGCAAGCAGCACGGTGGCGGAAATGGCGCCCGGTCCGGCGATCAGGGGCAACGCCAGCGGAAAGACCGCCAGATTGTGGAGGTGGTCCTTGGTGATGGCGATTTCGGAAGTCTTTTCCTTGCGTTCCTGGCGCTTCTCGAAAATCATCTCGAAGGAGATCCAGAACAGCAGAAGGCCGCCGGCGATGCGGAAGGCGCCGAGCGAAATGCCGAGCAGGTTGAGGATCGCAAGGCCGAAGAGCGCGAAGACGGCGAGAATGCCGAAGGCGATGATGGAACCGCGCAGCGCCACCTGGCTGCGCTGGTCGCGGTTCATGCCGGCGGTGAGCGCCAGGAAGACGGGGGCGAGACCCGGCGGATCGAGTGTGACCAGAAGTGTGGTAAGCGCGTTGATGAGCGTTTCGCTGCTGGCCATTTTTTCCCCGCTTATTGCCTTTTTGCGCGTGAGACTACGCAAGTCGCAATCGCTTTAAAAGGGAGTGGCGACGCTTTTGCTGACCTAAATGGCGAAAAGCGGTGTATGTCTTGCAAATGACGCAAAAGACTGTTCAAAACTCGCCGGGAAATTGGCTTAACGTGGCTGTTTCCGCTATAAAAATCCATCCGATTCTTAACAGAGAATGTGATCCGTTTTGACTGACCAGAGCCCCCCCGGCGGCGGAAAACTTCCGCCAGGCATTGAACCGATTTCCATCATGGAGGAAATGCAGCGGTCGTATCTCGATTACGCCATGAGCGTTATCGTTTCCCGCGCGCTTCCCGATGTGCGAGACGGCCTGAAGCCGGTTCATCGCCGTATTCTTTACGGCATGTCCGAACTCGGCATCGACTGGAACAAGAAATACGTCAAATGCGCCCGCGTTACCGGTGACGTGATGGGTAAATTCCATCCGCACGGCAATTCGGCGATTTATGACGCGCTGGCGCGTATGGCGCAGGACTGGTCGCTCCGCCTGCCACTGATCGACGGGCAGGGTAACTTCGGCTCCATCGACGGGGATCCGCCGGCGGCCGAACGTTATACCGAATGCCGTCTGGAAAAGGCCGCCCATTCGCTGCTCGACGATCTCGACAAGGAAACGGTCGATTTCCGCGACAACTATGACGGCACCTTGCAGGAACCGGTCGTCATTCCGGCCAAGTTCCCGAACCTCCTGGTCAACGGGGCAGGCGGCATCGCCGTCGGCATGGCCACCAATATTCCGCCGCACAATCTGTCCGAAGTCATCGACGGCTGTATCGCGCTGATCGAAAATCCGGCGATCGAACTGCCCGAACTGATGCAGATCATTCCCGGCCCGGATTTCCCGACCGGTGCTCTGATCATGGGCCGCTCCGGCATCCGCTCAGCTTACGAGACGGGCCGCGGTTCGGTCATCATGCGCGGCCGCGCGACCATCGAACCGATGCGTGGCGACCGCGAGCAGATCATCATCACCGAGGTTCCCTATCAGGTGAACAAGTCGTCGATGATCGAGAAGATGGCCGAACTGGTCAAGGAAAAGCGCATCGAGGGCATTTCCGACCTGCGCGACGAATCCGACCGCCAGGGTTATCGCGTCGTCATCGAGCTGAAGCGCGACGCCAATGCCGATGTCATCCTGAACCAGCTTTATCGCTACACACCGCTGCAGACCTCCTTCGGCTGCAACATGGTGGCGCTGAACGGCGGCAAGCCGGAACAGATGACGCTGCTCGACATGCTGCGCGCTTTCGTCTCCTTCCGCGAGGATGTCGTCAGCCGCCGCACGAAGTACCTGCTGCGCAAGGCGCGCGAGCGTGCGCATGTGTTGGTCGGTCTGGCGATTTCCGTCGCCAATATCGATGAGGTCATCCGCGTCATCCGTCACGCTCCCGATCCGGCTTCGGCCCGCGAGGAGTTGATGACCCGGCGCTGGCCGGCGCAGGAAGTGGAAAGCCTGATCCGTCTGATCGACGATCCGCGTCACCGCATCAATGAAGACGGCACCTACAATCTCTCCGAAGAGCAGGCGCGCGCCATTCTCGAATTGCGCCTTGCCCGCCTCACCGCACTTGGTCGCGATGAAATCGGCGACGAGCTGAACAAGATCGGCGCGGAAATCAGCGAATATCTTGAGATCCTGTCGTCACGCCTGCGCATCATGCAGATCGTCACGGAAGAGCTCATCGCGATCCGCAACGAGTTCGGCACGCCGCGCCGTTCCGAGATCGTCGAGGGCGGCCCCGACATGGACGATGAGGACCTCATCGCCCGCGAAGACATGGTCGTCACCGTTTCGCATCTCGGCTACATCAAGCGTGTGCCGCTGACCACCTACCGGGCGCAGCGTCGCGGCGGCAAGGGCCGTTCTGGCATGGCGACGCGCGACGAGGATTTCGTCAATCGCCTCTTTGTTGCCAATACCCATACGCCGGTACTGTTCTTCTCCTCGCGTGGCATCGTCTACAAGGAAAAGGTCTGGCGTCTGCCGATCGGCACGCCGCAGTCCAAGGGCAAGGCCCTTATCAACATGTTGCCGCTGGAGCCCGGAGAGCGCATCACCACCATCATGCCGTTGCCCGAGGATGAGACCACCTGGGAAACGCTTGACGTGATGTTCTCGACGACACGCGGCACGGTTCGCCGCAACAAGCTCGGCGATTTCGTGCAGGTCAACCGCAATGGCAAGATCGCCATGAAGCTGGACGAGGAGGGCGATGAAATCCTCTCCGTCGAAACCTGTACGGACCGCGATGACGTGCTGCTGACGACCGCGCTCGGCCAGTGCATCCGCTTCCCCGTGGACGATGTGCGCGTCTTTGCCGGCCGCAACTCCGTCGGCGTGCGCGGCATCAACATGGCCGAAGGCGACCGCATCATCTCCATGACCATTGTCGGGCATGTGGAAGCGGAGCCGTGGGAGCGTGCAGCCTATCTGAAGCGCTCGGCTGCTGAGCGGCGTGCCGCAGGCGTCGATGAGGACGATATCGCACTCGTTGGCGAGGAAGTGACGGAAGAGGGTGAACTGAGCGAAGAGCGTTATCAGGAACTGAAGGCACGTGAAGAATTCGTGCTGACGGTTTCCGTGAAGGGCTTCGGCAAGCGCTCCTCCTCTTACGACTTCCGCACCTCGGGCCGCGGCGGCAAGGGTATCCGCGCCACTGACACCTCGAAGACCAACGAGATCGGCGAACTGGTTGCGGCCTTCCCCGTGGACGAAGGCGACCAGATCATGCTGGTGTCCGATGGCGGGCAGCTCATCCGCGTGCCGGTCAACGGCATCCGCATCGCCAGCCGCGCCACCAAGGGTGTGACGATCTTCTCTACCGCGAAGGATGAGAAGGTGGTTTCCGTGGAGCGCATCAACGAGCCGGAAGGCGACGACGAAGCAGAGAACGGTAATGGCGAAGATGCCGCCGACGATCTGCCGGATACGCCGGAGGCACCGGAGAACGAGGCGTAAGCCGCCTCGTCATCTTCGGGTACCAATCAAGAAAAACCCCGCGGTGCTCAGGCTCCGCGGGGTTTTTCTTTTGTCGTATCAGCTACGTTTGATTTTCAGCGAATCCGAATATGGACCGGAGCGCGACCCGAACGGCTCGCGACATGAAGGTGGATGTTTGCTTCCGGCTGATTGGAGCGCCAGGCGCGGGCGCCATGCGACAGAAGCAGCGCCACGAGATCGCGTGTTTTTGCCTTGGAACGGTTGAGACCGAGATCGGCGATACGCATTGCCGCCTCGTGAATGGGATGCAGAACCGACAGGCTGCCATGCCCATTGCCAGACGCAATGTCCGAATAATTCTCGTTGACTGCCATCTTGGAAAGCCTCGCTACTCATTACACAATTCGAGGAGACAGGCGATGTTTCGACAATGAAGCACCGCCTGCGGAAACATCAGTTACTGGAGTGACGCCCAGCAGCTGACGCCTTTCTTTTTCAGTACATTACATGCATTCACCGCAGCGTTCTGGCCATCAAAGCCGCCGAAACGGGCGCGGTAGATCTGGGAGCCGTCCTTGCTGAAGGCGACCGTGAAGGGTTTTGCGGAGCGCAATGCCGCGCCGCCTTTTTCCTGCGCGTTCTGCAACAGGCCGCGGGCGGAATTTTCGTCCGGTGATGCGCCGATCTGGATTACCCAGCCGCCTTGCGGAGCCTCGGATCGAGCCGAAACAGAAGGGGCGGAGGCGACAGACGCCGTGGTAATATTGTCCACCTTGGTTGAGTTGGTGATCAACTTGCGGTCCGGTGCAGCGGGTGCCTGAGCAATCGGATCCTTGCCCTTCTGCCAGGTGGCGGCTTCCATGGCCTTGACGGCTGCATTGGAAGAGGAGCCCGCAAAGGCGGTGACCGGCGCTTCCTCGTAACGGGTTTGCGGAACGGGACCTGCATGCGGAAGACCGGAATCGGTCGCTGCGACGGCCACGGAAGGCACAGCTGCAGCCACGGCAACGGGTTCTTCGACCGGAGCAGAACGCGTCTGCGCGATCAGGTTGCTGTTGCCGCCGCGCGATGCCTGCGGCAGGTAAGTAGCAACAAGCTTGCGCATGGTCGCGTCACGGGCAGCACTCGAACGGCCGCCGAGAACGACAGCGACGATCGAGCGACCGTCGATCTGCGCCGACGTGGCAAGGTTGCTGCCGGCTGCGCGGGTGTAGCCCGTCTTGATGCCATCCACGCCCTTCACGGTTCCGACGAGGCGGTTATGGTTGCCGATAACCTGCTTGCCGAAGTTGAAGGTGCGGGTGGAGAAATAGCCGTAATATTGCGGAAAATGCTGGCGAAGGGCGACGCCGAGGCGGGCCTGGTCGCGTGCCGTCGTCATCTGCGCCGTGTTGGGCAGGCCGTTGGCGTTGCGATAGGTCGTGCGGGTCATGCCGAGTGCACGGGCTTTGGCGGTCATCATTCTGGCAAAGCGGTCTTCCGAGCCGCCGATATATTCGCCGAGCGCGGTTGCCATGTCATTTGCAGAACGGGTGACGAGCGCAAGGATAGCCTGTTCCACGGTGATGCTGCCGCCGGCGCGCACGCCGAGCTTGGATGGCGGCTCCTTGGCGGCATTGGCGGAAACCGGCACCTTGGAATCAAGCGAGATGCGTCCGGTATTGAGTGCTTCGAACGTCAGGTAAAGCGTCATCATCTTCGTCAGCGAGGCTGGATAACGCAGGCCGTCAGGATCCTCACCATAGAGGACCTTGCCGGTCTTGGCGTCGATGACGATACCCGCATATTTCGGGTCGGCCTTTGCGGTCTGAACGGATGTTGCGGTTATGAACGCCGCAGCAAGGGTTAACGCAATAAACCTCACGAAAGACGTTGCACCCGCTTTGCGCGAATGTGCTCCAGATAGACTTTTCAACACTGCTGAACTCTTCAATCGCATATTTATGTTCCGCTCGGACACGCCCCGCCCGATGCTCCGAGACGAAACTTTATCGGGATGGCGTTACCAAGTGGTTTATGAAAGGTATCTGCCTTCCATAAAATGCGACTTTTCGCACACAATCTGTGCCGTGCCGTGTCACGGATTTCCGTCTTTTACGAGGCGTCGCTCGATATAGTTTTTCACATCCGCATCCAGCTTTTGCCATTGTGGCAACAGGGCGGAGGAGAAACGGTAGAACAGGCTGAGATCCTGTCCGGTGTGAATATCCCTCTGGCAATCGCTGCCAGTGGCCTCCTGCGGCGGTTGCGGCAGGAGGCAGCGCACCACATAGGCGTTGCCGCCCTCACGCTCGCCCGTCAATATGACTTCCTTGCCGTAGCCGGAATCGGCGCGCAGACGGTGCAGCACGAGGCCGTGCTTCAGCGGCACCGTCTCTCCCTCTGTCAGGCGTGAATAGATCGGCGCGAAGCGACCGGACATATCCTCCGACATGGTGCTTTGCGAAAGCTGGATGAAAATCAACCCCGCAGCCTGCGTCGGATCATCGAAAACAGAGCGATTCGCATCCTCATAGCCCCTGAGGTCCGGCCAGCTTAGATAAAGATCGACGCGTTCGCGTTCTCCGCTGAGGCTCTCGGAAGGCGCTCGTAGGGTGTTTTTCGCAAGCTTCAGCCGGTCGTTGCCGATGACGATCTCCACGTCCTCGGTGGCCGTCGTATGGCCCGCCTGGAGAATCCGCTCGCCGTACCATTTGATGCCGACATTGAGCGCGCCGAGAAAGATGAGAAGAATTCCGGCGATGAGGGCGGTCCGGAGCATGACTGACGATGAAAGCAGGGGTTTCTGGTCTTTCATGGACTTCCATATTCGGTTGGCCGCCGGATGATTTTCCGGGACGGGAAATAGCCGTGCAAAGCTTTAACCTGAGGCGATCGGCATTGAAATGATGTTTTGCCGCTGCTACCTGATAACCACCAAGCAAAGGACGACATATGGCAGCGCGCGACAGATATTCCCGGAAGCTCGAATGTTCCAAATGTGGTCATCAGGGTTTTGCCGAAGCGTCGGAATCGGATGACAAGAGCCGCCGGGACGTCGATTTTCGCATCGATGAAATGCCTAGGGGATTTCGCGCTGAGCGCGTCTCGGGCGATCCGACGGATTTCATGATCCGCTGCGCCCAGTGCGGCAATATATTCCGTTTCCTGCAGAAAACCGCCTATGCGCCGGGAGGCGAGCCGCGCGTGAAGGCCTGAACGGGAGGTGCCCGCATGACTTTACCGCAACAACCTGATGGAGCGCCGCAAAGGCGCAAACCGATCTGGCCGTGGATTCTGCTTCTGGTGCTCACACTCTGCGCCATCTATTCCTATAATCGCGCCAATGAAATCATCGCGGAATTGTCAGACACCTTGCCGCCCGCTCTGCTGAACCTGTTCGAGGATATTCTTCGCGGCGACGGCCGGCATGGCAATGGCGGGCCGGGTATCGGCGTCTGAAGCGAGGACGTCTGGCGCGTAGCCGGCCCCTCGGGCGTGCTTCAGCTTCTGTGATCGCAAATAAAAAAAAGCCCCGCAAATAGGCGGGGCAGGTTGATCGCTCGGGGAAAGTTGGGCAATGCCCGGGAGCGATGGCTTGATATAAGTGACAAGAGTGCTGACGCGATAGGCCACTTCCGACCCAAACAGTACGCCCGCGCATAAATTTTGTTCAATCAGCAGATTTTTAAAAGATGAGCTCGGTAAATCTGTAAGACAACTTGACAGACTTTCCCTTTATTCTTTGCATTGCCTCGAATTGCACATATTCGCCTTTAACATAACGTGACATGAGCAGACGCATGGATAAATCCGGAATTTTCTTCGTGGCGCTTTTGCTAGTGCTGATCGCAATTGTTTTGAGCCTGACGCTATTCGATTCGGCCCAGCAGGTGCCGTCGATACCTTCAGGCGACGGATCCCTGCTGCCGCCGGCAACGACCCCGGGGCAATGATCTGCCAACCATAAAGAGAAGGACGGCGCCGCTCGCCCGGGCGGGATTGACGGCCTTTTTCAAACCGCTATAAAGCCTCACCACCGATGGATGGGTGTCCGAGTGGTTTAAGGAACCGGTCTTGAAAACCGGCGTGCGTGAGAGCGTACCGTGGGTTCGAATCCCACCCCATCTGCCATTCAGTCCGAAAATGATTCTAAAAGAGCAGCGACGAAGGATGCTTCGATCGCGTTGCTTTGCTTTGGAATGGCTGGAGATCGGCGTGAATGGGAAACCCGCCTTTCGGCGGGTTCCGAGCGGCTAATTTGATCAGATTTCCGGACAACCCCGTTCATTCGCGAAGGTGATGCGATCCGGTCCCCGGCGCGTGAAGCCTTCAACGACGACACGACCCGGCGTGACGCGTACGACCTCGGGATCGCGTAAACCTGCCTCACGGGCAGCGGCACGGGCTTCGCGTTCGCTGCAACCGCGCATGCGGGGCGGGCCACGGCGGTCCACATCCCGGTCACGATCTCGGATGACGGGGCGAACGCCGTCAGGGCCGATTCTGAGCTCCATGTCCTGTGCACCTGCAGGGATTGGTGCGGCGAAGGATACGAGGGCGATGCCAATCGCCAGACCTGTGGTTTTCATAAACTTGATCATGTTTCCTCCCTCAGCCGAAACCGGCGGAAGCTCGTTGTTTGCGGGGAGAAAACGCGGTCGTCGTCCATTTGTTCCTTGAGCATGCGGTCGGGAAGGGAGGCCGAGGTGGGTAGATTGGGCCCGACAGATCGGCTTAAAAGATAGAAATCATTAACCACGTTCGTTACAATTTTATCGAATTTGCAGAAGTCGTTCGCATTTTCGCCACGTTATGCACAAGATTAAGCGACTGTTAGGTGCTTCGATGGCAGGGGCAATTATCGAGGCAAGTGAGGGTGCGGTTCTCCGAGCCAATAGCAGCGTGGGGCAGACGATTTGAATTCTTCGGTCAAGAAACTCGGCATCAACGCCAGGTCGGGCGTGAAGTGGCTCGCAATTTCCGTGCTTTGCGCTGCGACTGCATCGTGTTCCACGACGTCCGAGACCAAGCCTAAACCCAAGCGCAGCAAGGAATACTTTTCCGAATCCGAATATGGCGTCAAAGCCAGCCCGCGTGTGGCCGATGGCAAAAGCATTCCCAAGGGCGGCGGGCGCGAGCTGGTCGGCAATGCCTATACCGTCAAGGGCCGCCGTTATTTCCCGAAGGAAGAGCCGGGTTACAACAAGACCGGTCTTGCTTCCTGGTACGGTTCCGCCTTTCATGGTCGCCTGACCGCCAATGGCGAAGTCTACGACAAAGAACATCTTTCTGCCGCACATCCGACATTTCCCCTGCCGAGCTACGCGCGCATCACCAACATGGAGAATGGCGCTTCGGTTCTGGTGCGCGTCAACGATCGCGGACCGTTCCATGAAGGCCGCCTGATCGACGTTTCCAGCAAGACGGCCGATCTTCTGGACATGAAGGCCACCGGAACGGCGAATGTGCGGGTGCAATATGCCGGCCGCGCACCGCTTGACGGTCACGACATGCCCTATCTGATGGCATCTTACATTCCGAAGGGTTCGCGTTCGCCGGGTGTAGCACCGGAAGGGCAGATCGCAACGGGCGTGATGGTGGCTTCGGCCTCTCCGAATTTCGTTCCCGCGCCCACCTCCAACCCGAATTATGGCGGCTCTACCCAGACGGCGCTCGTCGGTTCCAAGAAGAATGCGGCGCTTCAGGCCATGCCGCTGGTCAATGGCCCGGCGCCGGTTTTCGAACAATTCGCGATCCTGCCGGAAATCGGCCCTATCCTGGCCGAGCGTCCGGAAGGCAATTTCATGCGTGAGCCGGCTGCCCCCGGCGGCAATTATCTGCGCGTGCCGACGCCGTCTTCCAAATTTGCCGCGGCCTATTCCGAAGAATCTGCTACGGTTTCCAGGACCGCGAGCGCCTTTGACAGCGTGCTCGTCGATCGTGGCGCGCTCAATGAGCAATCGATACTCGCCCATGTGAAGCGTCAGCAGGCGAAGTCGCGCTGACGGATTGAAGGATACGGCCGGCCTCTCGCCTTTATCGCGGGCAGCCGGTTGCGGCAGGCAGGACTGGGCGGTTTCATGCGCAAGGCCATTCATCGCTCCTATTGTTCGGTCGTCACGGCGGCTGCGCTTGCGTTTTTCAGTGCAGGCCCGGCGCAATCACAGACAGCCCCCTTCATCGCCAAGGCCGAACAGGCCTATATGATCGATGCCGAAACGGGAACGGTGCTTCTTTCGCAGAATGAGAATCAGCCTTTTCCACCTGCATCGCTCGCCAAGCTGATGACGGTGGAGGTGGTGCTGGATGCGCTGTCCAAGGGGCAGGTGACGCCTGAGACCGCTTATCCAGTCTCGGAATATGCCTGGCGCACGGGCGGTGCGCCGTCGCGCACCTCGACCATGTTCGCGGCGCTGAAATCCTCCGTCAGCATCAATGATCTCTTGACCGGCATCATCGTCCAGAACGCCAATGATGGCTGCATTGTCATCGCCGAAGGCATGACGGGCTCGGATGCCGCCTTTGCCAAGCGCATGACGGCGCGGGCGGGCGAACTTGGCATGAGCCGCAGCACCTTTACCAATTCCACGGGGCTTCCCGATCCCGGCAACCAGACGACGGCCAGGGACATGGTGCGCCTTGCCCAGCATCTGCATGACACCTATCCCGACCGTTACGGGCTTTTCACCAAGCCGGATTTCGAATGGAACCGGATTTTCCAGCGCAATAAAAACACGCTGTTGATGCCGGGCAGCGGTATCGATGGTCTCGGGCTTGGTTTTGCCGAAGGCAGCGGTTTTGCCGCCGTCGTCTCGGCCGAGAGGGAAGGCCGCCGGGTCTATCTGGCGCTTTCAGGCATCGTGGACGACAAGACGCGGCAGGAAGAAGCCCGCCGGGTGGTGGACTGGGGCCTGACGGCCTTTGAGAAACGCCATCTTTTCAGCAAGGACGAGGCTGTCGGGTCGGTCAGCGTCTATGGCGGCGATGTCGCGCATATCGATCTTTCGCCGAAGGAAGATGTCAGCGTGCTGGTGCCGGTCAATAATCCGGAGCGTATTTCCGGACGAATCGTCTATCGCTGGCCGCTGAATGCACCTTTGGACGTTGGCGCAAATGCCGGAACGCTCAGGATTTTTTCGGGTGAGCGCCTGTTGCGGGAGGTTCCGCTTTATACGAAGGCGGCGGTCGGCAAGGGATCGCTTACCCAGAATGCAACGGGTGCGCTGAAGGAACTGCTGCTGTTCTGGCTCTGAAAGCCTGCTCCACGCACCGCCTTGTTCCTATGCTTTTGTTCAGGCACCGGTTTTTCTGAAAAGCGCTTCACACATTTCGGTTCGATGCTGTAAACAGGCATTTCGAATTCCAGAAAACCCGTGCAGGACGTGACATTGGCCGAAAAGACCGGATTGTTCATCAGCTTCGAAGGCGGCGAAGGCGCCGGCAAGTCGACGCAGATTCGCACCCTTGCCGAGGCGCTTCGCGGCCGTGGTTTCGAGGTGATTGTGACGCGTGAGCCGGGTGGCTCGCCGGGCGCGGAGGCTGTCCGGCACGTGATCCTGTCGGGTGCGGCCGAGTCCTTCGGCGTGCGCATGGAAGCGATCCTGTTTGCGGCTGCCCGCAACGACCATGTCGAAGAGGTCATTCGCCCGGCGCTCGCGCGCGGCGAGATCGTGCTCTGCGACCGGTTTCTCGATTCTTCTCGCGTTTATCAGGGCACGACCGGCAATCTGGAGCCGGAATTCATCGAAACCCTGCAACGCATCGCAATTGACGGCGTCGTGCCGGAACTTACACTGATTTTCGATATCGCCGCCGAAAAGGGACTCGCCCGCGCCAGAAAGCGTGCGGATGAGGGTGCTGCGCCTGATCGGTTCGAGAAAGAGGAAATCGAAACCCACGAGAAGCGGCGGGAAGCCTATCTGGATATTGCGCTCGCCGAATCGCGTCGCTGCCGGATCGTCAATGCCGACCAACCGGAAGGAAAGGTGGCGGAGGATGTCCTGTCCTTCGTCGAGCCTTTGCTTGAACAGCTGGGAACAGCAGCGGGCGCGGCGCATGAGTGAGGTTCAGGGCGTTCTCGACGGCGCGATTGCGCCACAGCAGAACACGAAGCTTTTTGGCCATGAAGAGGCGGAAGCGTTTCTCACGCAATCCTATCGCTCCGGCAAGGGCCATCATGCCATTCTGATCGAGGGGCCGGAGGGGATCGGCAAGGCGACATTGGCCTTCCGTTTCGCCAATCATGTGCTCAGTCATCCCGATCCATCGCTAGCGCCGGATTTTCTCGCTGATCCTGATCCGCAATCGCTGGTCAGCCGGCAGATCACCGCCGGGGCCTCGCATAATCTCCTGCATCTCACCCGTCCGGTGGACGAAAAGACCGGCCGCGTGAAATCAGCCATCACCGTGGACGAGGTGCGGCGGGCAGGGCACTTTTTTTCGCAGACCTCGGGCACCGGCAACTGGCGCATCGTCATCATCGATCCCGCCGACGATCTCAACCGCAATGCCGCGAATGCGATCCTTAAAATACTGGAGGAGCCGCCAAAGCGGGCGATGTTCCTCGTCCTGTCGCACGCGCCGGGAAAATTGCTGCCGACCATCCGCTCGCGCTGCATGCCGCTCCGGCTCCTGCCGCTTTCCGACGCGGCCATGGTGCAATCGCTCGATCATCTCGGCATCAGCCCATCGGGTGAAAAACGCGACGCCCTGCTTGCCGCCTCCAAGGGCAGCGTCGCGCAGTCGCTCAAGCTGCTGAATTACGGCGGCTCGGACATCGTCGAGGCCTTTGCCGAGGTCATGGGAGCCGAAGGGCCGGGCGCGCGCAAGCAGATGCACAAGCTTGCGGAGATTCTCGCGCAGAAGGACGGAGACATCGTCCTCGGCTTCTTCATGGAGCATGTGACGGAAGAGCTGATGGAGCGCGCAAGGGCGGCGGCGATGGAGGGCGATATCGCGGCGGCGGAAAGACATGCGCGGCTTTCCTCGGCGCTTTCGGAACGCATCACCGTGGCGCAGGCCTATAATCTCGACAAGAAGCAGATGGTGCTTTCCATTCTGGAAGATATCCGTTCGGTTTAGGTGCCGGGATCAGGAATCATACCCGAAATGGGGAAGTTGTTGTTTCGCTGCTGCGCACAATGGTTTAAGAGCGGTCTATCCAAAAAAACAGCCTGTAAAGTCGATAGACCGTCATGACAGACAAGACACCATTCTACATCACCACCGCGATCTCCTATCCTAACGGCAAGCCGCATATCGGCCATGCCTATGAGTTGATTGCGACGGACGCCATGGCACGCTTTCAGCGCCTGGATGGAATGGATGTTTTCTTCCTGACCGGCACCGATGAACACGGCCAGAAGATGCAGCAGACAGCGCGGGCGGAAGGTATTTCGCCGGAAGAGCTGGCGCAGCGCAATTCCGATCAGTTCCGCGAGATGGGCAAGCTGCTCAACGCCTCGAACGATGATTTCATCCGTACCACGGAAGAGCGTCACCACGAGACCTCGCGCAATATCTGGAACCTGATGGCCGATAGCGGCGATATCTACAAGGACAGCTATGCCGGCTGGTATTCCGTGCGCGACGAGGCCTATTACGGCGAGGACGAGACGGAAGTGCGCGCGGACGGCGTTCGTTACGGGCCGCAGGGCACGCCGGTCGAGTGGGTGGAAGAGGAAAGCTACTTCTTCAAGCTCTCCGAATATCAGGACAAGCTGCTGAAGCTTTACGAGGAAAACCCTGAATTCATCGGTCCGTCGGAACGACGCAACGAAATCATCTCCTTCGTGAAATCCGGCCTCAAGGATCTGTCGATTTCCCGCACCACCTTCGACTGGGGCATCAAGGTTCCGAACGACCCGAAGCACGTCATGTATGTCTGGGTCGATGCGCTGACCAACTACATCACCGCCACCGGTTACATCGAGGACAAGAACGGTCCGCGCGCCAAATATTGGCCTGCCGACGTGCATATCATCGGCAAGGACATCATCCGCTTCCACGCGGTTTACTGGCCGGCTTTCCTGATGAGCGCCAAGCTGCCGTTGCCCAAGCGGGTCTATGCGCATGGCTTCCTGCTCAACAAGGGCGAGAAGATGTCGAAGTCGCTTGGCAATGTCGTCGATCCGGCCAATCTGGTGAACCATTTCGGTCTCGATCAGGTCCGTTATTTCTTCCTGCGCGAAGTCTCCTTCGGCCAGGACGGCAGCTATAGCGAAGAGGGTATCGCCACCCGCATCAATGCCGATCTCGCCAATGGCATAGGCAATCTCGCCAGCCGTTCGCTGTCGATGATCGTCAAGAATTGCGACGGCCAGATACCGACAACCGGTGAGTTCACCGATGAAGACAAAGCGATGCTCGCCTCCGCCGACGGGTTGCTGGCGCTCTGCCGTGAGGAGATGGGCAAGCAGCTCATCCACCGCGCGCTTGCGGCCATTATCGCCGTCGTCTCGGAAACCGACCGTTATTTCGCGTCGCAGGAGCCTTGGGCGCTTAAGAAGACCGATCCCGAGCGCATGGGAACCGTGCTTTACGTGACGGCGGAAGTGGTGCGCCAGATCGGCATTCTCTTGCAGCCCTTCATGCCGGAATCCTGCGAAAAGCTGCTTGATCTCGTTGCGGCTCCCGCCGACAAGCGTGATTTCGCTGCATTGGGCGAAGCCGGCCGTCTGGTTCCGGGCACGCCGCTCGAAGCGCCGAAGCCGGTTTTCCCGCGTTACGTCGCGCCGGAAGCGTGAAGGCGACAACCATGCTGATCGATACCCATTGCCATCTGGATTTTCCCGATTTCGAGGCTGAGCGCGACGATATCATCGCCCGCGCCCATGCTTCGGGTGTCAGCCAGATGGTGACGATCTCGACCCGGGTGCGCCGGCTGCCCGAACTTTTGAAGATCACGGAAAAATATCCGTCGGTCTTCTGCTCGGTCGGCACGCATCCCAACAGCGCGGCCGAGGAACTGGATATCTCTGCTGATGATCTGGTGCGGCTGGCGGAGAGCCACGACAAGATCGTGGCGATCGGCGAGGCGGGTCTGGATTACTTCTACGACACGCAGAAGCCGGAAGACCAGAAGACCGGCCTCCTTCGCCATATCGAGGCGGCAAGGAGAACGAAGCTGCCGCTCGTCATTCATAGCCGTAGTGCCGATGACGACATGGCCTCTATTTTGCGCGCCGAGAGCGACAAGGGAGCATTCCCCTTCATTCTGCACTGCTTCTCCGCTGGTCCTGAGCTGGCGAAAGCCGGTGTCGAACTTGGCGGTTATGTTTCCTTCTCCGGCATTCTGACTTTCCCGAAATCGCAGGATATCCGCGATATCGCCGCCACCGTGCCGCTGGACCGTCTGCTGGTGGAGACGGACGCGCCTTATCTTGCGCCGAAGCGCTGGCGCGGCAAACGCAACGAACCTTCATACGTGGTCAACACCGCGGAGGTTCTGGCCGAGGTACATGGCGTTTCCTATGAGCGCATGGCCGAAATCACCACCGAAAACGCCTTCCGCTGCTTTTCGAAGATGACAAGGGTGTAGGCGTGGCAATCTACCGTCGCCGCTTCACGGTTCTCGGATGCGCGTCGTCGCCCGGCGTGCCGCGCATCAACGGCGACTGGGGTGCCTGCGACCCTGACAACCCCAGGAACAGGCGCACGCGCACCGCCTTCATGGTGGAGCAGATCGGCCCGGATGGCGGCAGGACAACTGTCGTCATCGATACCGGCCCGGATTTTCGTGAGCAGATGATCGCGGCGAAGGTGGAGGCGGTCGATGCGGTGCTTTACACCCACGCCCATGCCGACCATCTGCACGGCATCGACGATCTGCGCATCTATTTCGCCATTCAGCAAAACCGCATTCCGATCTATGCCGATCCCGTCACCATGGCGCGCATATGGGACGGTTTCGCCTATTGCCTGGAGACGCCGCCGGGCAGCAGCTATCCGCCCATCGTCGAACCCCGGATCATCGCGGATATCGACGCGCCTGTTATCATCGACGGGGCAGGCGGGCCGATACCTTTTGGCGTGCATATGCAGCAGCATGGCGATGTGCATTCGCTGGGATTCCGCATTGGTGACGTTGCCTATTGTACCGATGTCAGCGATTTTCCGGCCGAGAGCCTACCGAAGCTTGCGGGTCTCGATGTCCTCGTCATCGACGCGCTGCAGCACCGTTACCACCCAAGCCATCTTTCGCTGGAGCAGGCGCTCGGCTGGATCGAGAAATTCGCACCCAGACGGGCGATCTTGACCCACATGCATATTCCGCTCGATTATGACACGGTGATGCGTGAAACGCCTGATAATGTTGAACCGGCTTATGATCAGATGCGTTTCGAGATCGAGATCGAAGCAGCCTGACGCCGCCTGAAAAGGAACAGCATGTCGACCAAGCCTTTCCGTGCACCCAGTATGGCGAGCTTCTTCGACAATCTGCGCGCCAGCCGGTTGCGGGCCATGTTCCGCCGCGGCGAACTGGGGCTGGTGATCCTCGCCGTTTTCATCGGCATCGCCGCGGGTCTCCTGGTGGCGCTGATCGGCGCTCTTAGCACGGCGCTGCATGTGCTGGTCTTCGGCGTCGAGCGGCTGAGTAGCAGCGATCTTTCCGGGCGGATCGTCCTCGCCGGTCCTATCATCGGCGGCATAGTACTTGGCCTGATCATCTTCATTCTATCGAAGACCCGCAAGAAACCCATGGTCGACCCCATCGAGGCAAATGCGTTGCATGGCGGTCGCCTGTCGCTGACGGACAGCATCATTGTCTGCGTGCAGAATATCGTCTCCAACGGTTTCGGCGCCTCCGTCGGGCTCGAGGCCGGTTACACCCAGATCGCCAGCGGCGTTGCCTCGAAGATCGGCATCAAGCTGAAACTGAGGCGAGGGGACATGCGCATCCTCGTCGGCTGCGGCGCCGCAGGGGCGATTGCAGCAGCGTTCAATGCGCCTCTGACCGGGGCGTTCTACGCCATTGAACTCATCATCGGCACTTATACCGTCGTAACGCTTGCGCCGCTCATCGTTTCGGCGCTGGTGGCGACGACCGTTATCGGTGTTATCGGCGGTCATGGCCTCTCCATCGATATTGTCGATGCCAGCCGCGTGACGCCGGCGGATTATGTGCCTGCCATCTTTCTCGGCGTCGTGTGCGCGGCCATCGGCATTATGCTGATGCAGGCGGTGTCCTTCATCGAGGAGACGGCCCGCAAAAGCGCCATTCCCGGCTGGCTACGCCCTGCAATTGGCGGCGTGGCGGTGGGTGGGCTTGCGCTGATTTCACCGCAGGTGCTGTCGAGCGGCCACGGCGCGCTGCATCTCAATATCGACGCAGAACTGACGATATACGGGCTGGCCGGGCTGTTCCTGCTGAAGGCGGCGGCCAGCGCCATTTCCATCGGTTCGAATTTCCGCGGCGGCCTGTTTTTCGCCTCGCTGTTCATGGGATCGCTGCTCGGCAAGATTTTCGCGCTTTGCGCCCCCTATATCGGTTATGGTTCGACGGCACCCATCGTTTATGCCGTGATCGGCATGAGCGCCTTTGCCGCCGCCATCATCGGTGGCCCGCTGACCATGACGTTTCTGGCGCTGGAACTGACCGGTGACTTCCAGATCACGGCTCTGGTGCTTGCCGCCGTCATCACCACCTCGCTCGTGGTACGCACCACATTCGGTTACTCCTTCGCCACCTGGCGTTTTCACCTGCGTGGCGAGAGCATTCGCAGCGCCCACGATATCGGCTGGATCCGCGACCTGACGGTCGGCAAGATGATGCGCGCCGATATCCGCAAGGCCAATGTCAGCATGGGGCTTCCGGCCTTCAGGGAGAAGTTCCCGCTCGGTTCGACGCAACGGGTAATCATGACCCATGATGACGGGCGTTATGCCGGCGTCGTCCTTGTCCCGGAAATCTATGCCGACCCGATGGATCGCGACCCCAGCAAGATCAGCCTCGAAACCTATCTGCACTACAAGAACGACGTGCTGCTGCCGACCATGAATGCCCGTCAGGCGGCGGCGGCCTTCGATGCGGCGGAGAGCGAGGCGCTGGTGGTCGTCAATGACAAGATCGAAAATCGGCCGGTGGGCCTGCTCACGGAAAGCCATACATTGAGACGTTATAGCGAAGAGCTGGATCTTAGGCGTCGGGAGGCATCCGGTGAATTATAATATACATTAGGAAATTTATTTAAATTATTAATAATATTAATTTTTGGATTCATTTCTGCTGTCTCGTTTGTTTTCTTGACAATCCTTTTGTATCCGTTATTCTGGATATATGGATAATTTAACCGCAATAACAGCGCTTGGCGCTTTGGCTCAATCCACCCGTCTGGAGACATTCCGGATACTCGTGCGGCACGAGCCGGACGGCGTTCCCGCCGGTGAACTTGCGCGCCTTATCGATGTTCCCCAGAACACGATGTCGGCGCATCTCGCCACGCTTTCGCGGGCGGGTCTGGTCAAGAGCGAGCGGCAAAGCCGGTCTATCATCTATCGCGCCGATCTAGACGGGTTGCGCCTGTTGACCCTGTTTCTGCTGAAGGATTGCTGCGGTGGTTCGACCGAACTTTGTGCACCGCTGATTGCCGAACTGACACCCTGCTGCAGCCCGGAGGCGACACCATCGCCGGGCCTGTAAGACCACCGATCTAACCACGGACCGAAACCATGACCGACAAGATTTATAACGTGCTCTTTCTGTGCACGGGCAATTCCGCTCGTTCCATTCTTGCCGAATCCATTCTCGCCAGGGAAGGTGAGGGGAGGTTCAACGCCTATTCGGCCGGCAGCCAGCCGAAGGGGGAGGTGAACCCTCACGCCCTGAAGGAACTGGCGGTGCTGGGTTATCCTGCTGCTGGTTTCACCTCGAAAAGCTGGGATGTTTTTGCCGGGCCTGATGCGCCCCAGATGGATTTCATCTTCACGGTCTGCGACAGCGCCGCAGGTGAAGCCTGTCCCGTCTGGATCGGCCATCCGATGACAGCCCATTGGGGTATAGAGGACCCCGCCGCCGCAGTCGGCTCTGAGGCCGAGGTTCAGCGCGCCTTTGCGCAGGCTGCCCGTTTCCTCAAGAACAGGATCGCGGCTTTCGTCAGCCTGCCCCTGCAATCGATCGATCGAATGGCGTTGGAAACCAGGCTCCGGCAGATCGGCGCTTTGGATGGAACTACCAATCGTGAAGGAAAATCGGCCTGATGTCCGTCTTCGAACGTTATCTGACCGTCTGGGTGTTCCTGTGCATCGTTGTCGGTGTCGCGCTCGGCCATTGGATGCCCGGCGTCTTTCAGCTCATCGCTGCTGCCGAGATCGCCAGGGTGAATATCCCGGTTGCGGTCCTGATCTGGCTGATGATCATCCCGATGCTGCTCAGAATCGATTTCCGCTCTCTCTCGCAGGTCGGCACATTCTGGCGCGGTATTGGCGTGACGTTGTTCATCAACTGGGCCGTCAAGCCGTTCTCGATGGCGCTGCTCGGCTGGTTTTTCATCGGCTGGCTATTCCGTCCTTATCTTCCGGCTGGTGAGATCGACTCCTATATTGCCGGGTTGATCATCCTTGCCGCTGCTCCATGCACCGCCATGGTCTTCGTCTGGAGCAACCTGACACGGGGTGAACCGCTGTTTACATTGTCGCAGGTCGCGCTCAACGATGCGATCATGGTCGTGGCCTTTGCTCCCATTGTCGGGCTGCTGCTAGGCCTTTCGGCCATCACCGTGCCCTGGGATACGCTCGTTCTCTCTGTCGCGCTCTATATTGTCGTTCCCGTCATCCTCGCGCAGCTGATCAGGCGGTGGCTCATGACTGACGGAACGTCACGAACACTGGATCGCGTTCTTGCAAGGCTGCAGCCGATTTCGCTGGTGGCGCTGCTTACGACGCTGGTTCTTCTCTTCGCCTTCCAGGGCGAGCAAATCATCGCCCAGCCAGCCGTCATCGGTCTGCTTGCCATCCCGATCCTCATCCAGGTCTATCTGAATTCGGGGCTTGCCTACCTCCTGAACCGGATGACGGGTGAGCGCCATTGCGTCGCCGGGCCTTCGGCCCTCATCGGCGCCAGCAATTTCTTCGAGCTGGCCGTCGCGGCCGCCATCAGCCTGTTCGGCTTTCAATCAGGCGCGGCACTCGCAACCGTTGTCGGTGTTCTCATCGAAGTCCCGGTCATGCTTTCGGTCGTCTGGATCGTGAACCGCTCGAAGGATTGGTATGAGGCTGCCCCCGCCGTTTCCCGAACGATAATGACTGAAAGGCAATGAGTATGGATGCCACGATTTTTCACAATCCGTCCTGCGGAACGTCTCGCAACACGCTGGCGCTGATCCGCGCGGCAGGGATCGAGCCGACCGTGATTGAATATCTGCGGGAGCCGCCGACGCGCGAACGGCTCGCAAAAATGATAGCGGATGCGGGCCTGACGGTGCGCGAAGCCATGCGCGAGAAGGGGACACCCTATACCGAACTCGGTCTCGACAATCCTGATCTGACCGACGATCAGCTGCTTGATGCGATGATAGAAACACCGATCCTCATCAATCGCCCTTTCGTGGTGACACCACTCGGCACCAGGCTCGCCCGTCCATCGGAAGTCGTGCTGGATATTCTGCCCAAGACTTTCAACGGACCGTTCTTCAAGGAGGATGGTGAGCAGGTCCTCGACAATGAAGGAAAGCGCATTGCCTGAGACATTTCCCGCGTTGCAGGCGCAACACCTGCACAACATTGACCCGGATGCACTGCATCCGGCGTTTTCGACCCACAAGCCGCGCATCCTGATCCTTTACGGCTCGCTGCGCGAGGTTTCGTATAGCCGTCTGCTTGCATTCGAAGCCGGGCGGCTGCTCGAACGGCTCGGTTGCGAGGTTCGGATATTCGATCCGAAAGGCCTGCCTTTGCCGGACGAAGCGCCTGTCAGCCACCCGAAGGTGAAGGAGTTGCGTGAACTCTCCCAATGGTCGGAGGGACAGGTCTGGGTAAGTCCTGAACGCCACGGCGCGATGACCGGCATCATGAAGTCGCAGATCGACTGGATTCCTCTCGCGGTCGGATCGGTCCGGCCAACACAGGGCAAGACGCTCGCCGTCATGGAGGTTTCCGGCGGAAGCCAGTCCTTCAACGCGGTGAACCAGATGCGAATTCTCGGCAGATGGATGCGGATGATCACCATCCCAAACCAGTCCTCGGTGGCAAGGGCCTATCAGGAATTCGATGCTGAAGGCCGGATGAAGCCATCATCCTATTATGACCGGGTCGTGGATGTCTGCGAGGAACTGGTGAAATTCACGCTACTGACACGTGACGCTTCCAGCTATCTGACAGATCGCTACAGTGAACGCAAAGAGCAGGCAGAGGAGCTTGAAAAACGAGTCTCGCTAAAATCGATCTGATCGGTTGGCGCTGGTGGTGTTTCGTGTTTTTCAGATATGATCACATCGATCGCGCAGTGGCATCTGTAGCGAGCAACAACCGCACAAATCCAAAGCCACACCACCAAATAAGTTCCATAATCTATCTTATGCGATTATTGTGTGTAGCCGCAAAGTTAAAGTGTCCTGTTTCTGCAAAGTTGGAATGTCACACTCCCCTGGTCTGATTGACGTCTGGGAGATTGCAGATGGGATTGATTACGATGACCGAGCGTGATCTGCAGCGGATCGAGACTTTGTCGAAGGTGATTGCCGGTCGGATGACTATGGTGTCGGCGTCGCATGTGCTTGATCTGAGCGAGCGCCAGGTCCGCCGTCTTCTGGAATGGTCGGCTTTCAGCCGGAAGCCGCAGCCTGTCGATGGCGAAGGCCCGGTTTCAAGGTTCGCGGCGCGGGCCGCTCATGTCGCATTGCTGTTCCTTACCCTTGCCGTTCCCCTCGCCGGCTGGGCCGTCGCTTCGACGGCTCCCCTGCAAATCCCAAGTTACGTCTTCGATCTCGTGGTCGTGCCGGGGTTGCCTCTGGCGATTTCCGATCAGGCGGAGGCGTTCTGGACAGAGGTTCATGCCACCCTCGCCTATCTCGCCGTAGCCATCGTATTTCTACATGTGACGGCAGCGCTATGGCACCATTTCATCCGCAAAGATTCAACCCTCCGGCGTATGCTTCCGTCTCCGGCAGCCGCGAATAACAGGCGCAAAACTGTGTCCTACCGGAAATAGAGTCGCAGCCCATCTGGTGACATCGTTTTGACCGCGGAATGGGCAGGCTACCCGAAGTTGCACAAAAGTCACATCGCAGTGGCTTTCGGCCGCTGAGCGCGCCGCATGCTTCCATTTCTGACCGATCATTTGTTATCGTTACCGCCGAAGAGCATTGGCGCATCGAGGTAGACTTTGCCTAAGTAAATACCGGTCTCAATCCAGTTTCACCCGTACTGCGGATGGCCACAGGCTGTCGGCGTATGATCACGTTCATCGGGTGGTGGCAAGAGACCGGTCTGGCATTGTTAAAATGTGCCCTGCGCAGCTTTGCTGTCTCAGCTCTTCACCCACCCGAAACATCGCCACGCCGTTCCCGTCAGGGTTTTCTCCTGCACCATCTTGGTGGACTTCCAAATGGAAGACCAAGACAATATGTGCAATGTACTTCGGGTCCAATGGACCATTACACCACGAACGGCGCCCCAGCCCTGGCTTGCATGCAGCGGATGTGGCGACCTGAGGGCGTTTCAAGCCAGCGGCAAGATCCGGCTTAATGCCAACGGCCGCAAACTGGATGCCTGGCTCATCTATAAATGCCTGATCTGCGACAAAAGCTGGAACCGGCCAATTTTCGAGCGGCAGAACGTCCGCGACATCAGCCCTTCCGTTATGGAAGCGCTGCAGTCGAACGATCCGCAATGGATAAGAGCGGAAACATTCAACCTCGAAGCCCTGAGACGCAAATCGCAACGCATCGACGAGTTTCCCGAGTTCGATATCGAGAAAAAGATCAAGGACGAACCTCCCGACTGGACCAAGGCCGAGATTGATCTCACGGTTCCGCTCCAGACCGGCATACGCCTTGATCGTCTGCTGGCGTCCGAACTGGGGCTTTCACGGTCGATGCTGCAGAAGCTTCACGATGGCGGCACCATACGGGCACCATCCGACCTTCTGCGGCGACGTCTCAAGAACGGCACCCGCATTGTGATCGAGTGCTGCGATGGTTTCGATCGGGAGCTATTCTTGAAACCCGTGACGGTGGGTTTCTAAAGGTGTCGCGAGGGTCTGTCAGGTCAGACCCTCGCGCTGAGACTGGGTTAGACCGCAGCGGCAGTCTTTCCGACCGTCGCTCAGCCGTTCGACGCAGCCTTGAAAATCGCCAATTGGTCGGCAAATGCGCGTTTATAGGCGGGGCGCGCTTCGCCCCGGGCGACGTAGGCCGAGAGGTTCTCATATTCGTCGAGGATGCCTGAGCTTTTTATCCTTTGCAGCACGGACACCATCAGCAGATCGCCGGCGCTGAATCCGCCGTCGAGCCAGTCGGCGTCACCGAGGCGGTGGGACAGTTCGCCAAGCCGCTTGCGAATACGGTCATGGACGATCTGCAGGCGCTCGCTGTGCCAGCTCTTGTCCCTTTCGAGAAAGCCGGCGACAAAATGCTCGACGATGGGCGGCTCCATGGTGCTGAGTGCGGCGAACATCCACATGATCGCACGCGCCCGCGCATCCGCATCCTCTGGCAACAGGCCGGCATGACGTTCGGCTATATGCAGCACGATCGCCCCGGATTCAAACAGGACGAGTTCACCCTCCTCATAGGTCGGGATCTGCCCGAAGGGTTGAAGCGCAAGGTGCGCCGGCTCCCGCATCGCCTTGAAGGAAAGAAGGCGGACATCATAGGGCTGGCCCACTTCTTCGAACGCCCAGCGGACGCGCATATCGCGGGCGAGACCCTTGCCGCCATCGGGCGAGTGTTCAAAGGCGGTAATGGTGATTGTCATTGCTGTTCTCCATCACTCCCTGTGCGGAAACGCCCCGGAATGCCGTCGCCTGACGTGGCGTCACAATATGCGCTGGGATGAGCGAAAACAACGCCGGGATCGCCTTTCGAGTAATCCTGTCCTCCTGAAACAATCAACCGGGTGGAAATCGCGCAACTGCGACAAACGATGGAAATCAGGGTCATCAAATCTCTGTGGGGCTGAAGCAAACGCCACTGAGGCCGGATGAAAAGGCTGGCCATTTCATGCAAAAACTCTAAGCTCCAGCGCCGGACACGAATTGTCGAAAACCATCAGATTTTCACTTCAAATCATCAGGGAGAAAGCATCAGATGAGCCTGCGTATCAACGATATAGCACCAGACTTCACCGCCGAGACCACCCATGGTCCGGTGAGCTTTCACGACTGGATCGGCGACGGTTGGGCGGTCCTGTTTTCGCATCCGAAAAATTTCACGCCCGTCTGCACGACGGAACTTGGTGCGATGGGCGGCCTGCAGCCGGAATTCGAAAAACGCGGCGTGAAGATCATCGGCATTTCGGTCGATCCGGTTGAAAGCCATGAAAAATGGAAGAACGACATTCGCACCGCGACCGGTTTCAACGTCGATTATCCGCTGATCGGCGACAAGGACCTGAAGGTCGCGAAGCTCTACGACATGCTGCCGGCCGGTGCTGGCGACAGTTCCGAAGGCCGCACGCCTGCCGATAACGCCACCGTGCGCTCCGTCTTTGTCATCGGTCCCGACAAGAAGATCAAGCTGGTCCTCACCTACCCGATGACCACCGGCCGTAATTTCGAGGAAATTCTCCGCGCGATCGATTCCATCCAGCTCACCTCCAAACACCAGGTGGCGACACCTGCCAACTGGAAGCAGGGCGAGGATGTCATCATCACCGCAGCCGTTTCCAACGAAGATGCGATTGCTCGTTTCGGCTCCTACGACACGGTTCTTCCCTATCTGCGCAAGACCAAGCAGCCCGGCTGATTTTGAAACCTGTGATGGGGCGGTGAAAACGCATCGTCCCATCCGTTCTGGGGTATGACGGCGCGCCCTAGCCGGCTTCCTGCTTCGCGACGAGCAGCATTGGCCGATCATCGAGTTCGGCGGGGGTGAAGCGCGCAAGAAGATCGAAAGATGTTATGGCTTCACCGGCGGCGAAGCGTCGTCCGTTGACAACGAGATGTCCGAGGCCGAATATGGTGAGAAGCGCTTCCGTCGCATCTCCCGCTGGGCTATCGAAAAGCAGATTTGTCTGGCCGAAATGTTCCAGACCCGTTGTCCAGGCCCTGATCTTTTCCCCCTCTTCCGTCACAAAGGCTCCGAAGGCCAGCATCGTCGCCATTTGCTGCGGCTGATCCAGATGGCTGTTTGCATAGTTCAGATAGTCATCGAGATTGGCGCGGCCGACGATCATGTCCAGATAGTGCAACGCAACCGCCTGCATGGGGGCGAGCTGATGGATGCCGAGCAGGGTCGAGGCGATCTCGTTATGCGCGATGTCTGGATCATCTTCATCCGCCAGGATGAGAAATCTGAACTCGCATTGGTGTGTCGCATGGGTGAAATCGTCATATGCCGCTTTTGCATCGATACAAAAGGTCTTTGACCAGTCGACCCTCGCCTCTGCAACTTCCGGATATTGGGCCGGCGCAACCGGCGTCGCCACGACCGGCTCGGGAGTACCGACAAAAACCCTGGTTGCACCGCGCAGTCCGTCAAACACGCCCTTTTCGCCCAACCGCTCGCATTCATATCCCTCCTCGCCCCACGCTTCCGTCAGGGTCAAGTCCGAGATCGCGGGTTCGCTGTCGAAATAGAGTGTCGCCTTGAAAAATTGAGCGTCGCCATTTGCCATTGCAAATTCCCGTCCATGGCATTTCTTGCGCTCTATGGCTTTATGATCCCACCATGATAGTCAAGCCGGTACGTCTCGACATGTCCCCGGTAAATGCGCTCGACGCCAGTGAAGGACTGGAACTCACCCGCATTCGTATCGACATAGACCAGATTTTCCACCGGGTGGGTAAAGCCGCCGAGAAAGCGGCCCTGCCGATAGAGCGTGGAAAGCGACCGCTGAATGACCATTCCGGCTGTCGCACCGTCGATCATGTCGGGCCGGAGGATACGGCCGTAATAACTCATCGCCCAGAGGGCCGTCCCCTGATGCCAGACGACCTCCTGACCGATGAAATCAGTTCCCCCGAAATAGCTGTCGATATAGTGCCAGTCGCCGTTCTGATAGCCGAGATCGTGCGATCCCTTGCGCGTGGGCGTCGCGGATTTGTTGCCGCCGCCAACATACGTGGCAGACTTGGCCTGCACGATGAACTCTTCCAGCATGGTATCCCTCGAAAACAAGAACATAAAGGGAACATATGCCGTTTTTACGATCGTCGCAAGTACCACCTGCGCCCGCCATCCATCCCGTATTTCAGCTGTCGTGGGCTTGGTAATCGCGGCGTTTGCGCTTAGAAGCGTGGCAGGAAATGTCCGAAAAGAGTGTCCATGCCGCAAAACCCGCAAATCTATGTCGATGCCGATGCATGCCCCGTGAAGCCGGAGATTCTCAAGGTGGCGGAACGGCATGGGCTGGAAGTGACCTTTGTCGCCAATTCCGGTCTGCGCCCGTCGCGAGATCCCATGGTGAAAAACGTCATTGTTTCCGCCGGTTTCGACGCTGCGGACGACTGGATCGCCGATCATGCCGGTGAAAACGATATCGTCATCACCGCCGATGTGCCGCTTGCTGGCCGCTGTGTCGCCAAGGGTGCACTGGTCACCGGGCCGACGGGGCGCGTTTTTGACCAGTCGAATATCGGGATGGCGACGGCGATGCGCGACCTTGGTGCACATCTGCGTGAAACCGGTGAAAGCAAGGGATACAACGCGGCTTTTTCACCGCGCGATCGCTCCGCCTTTCTGGAGACGCTTGACCGTTTCTGCCGTCGTGTCAAAAAGTGACGGTGCCAACAGAAAGGTGCCGCCCATGACCCCGGCCAATATGAAAAGCAGCAGCTATCGCCGCCATCAACCTTTCGTCATTGCTTTTCTTGTCGGCGCCATGGGCCTTGGGCTGGCTCTGGTTCTGGCGCCGCCGCTGGCGATCGAGATCGCGGCCGTTCTGTTCTTCCTGACCTATCTCACATTGATTGGCTTTCGCCTGTCGGGCCTGACGGCGCAGCATCTGAAGGCGCATGCCGATAGCGACGATCTGCCCGCGGTCGCCATCATCGCCGTCACGCTGCTAGCCGTCGCTGTCGCCGTGGTGTCGCTGTTCCAAGCGCTCAACCACACGGGCGAGACGGTCTGGACGCTGCTCATCGCCTTTGCCTCGGTGATCTTGGGCTGGCTGACCATCCACACCATGACAGCCCTGCATTACGCCCATCTTTACTGGCGGCCGGCCACGGTGGACGGCAAGCGGCAGCATCGCGGCGGCATGGATTTTCCGGCGACCAAGGAACCCTGCGGTTACGACTTTCTCTACTTCGCCGTGGTGATCGGCATGACGGCGCAGACATCGGATGTGGGAATAACCACGACCGCCATGCGGAAGGTCACGCTGCTGCATTCCATCGTTTCTTTCTTCTTCAACACAGTTCTGGTAGCGGCGGCGGTCAATGCCGCGGTCTCGCTTGCGGGCTGAGCCGGATTTTTTCACAAGGAATGTCTTCATGAACATCATTTCGCAAAATACGGCCTTTGGCGGCATGCAGGGCGTATTTTCGCACACATCGGAAACCCTGAAATGTGAGATGACCTTTGCGGTTTACGTGCCGCCGAAGGCGATCCATGAGCCCTGCCCCGTCCTGTGGTATCTTTCCGGCCTCACCTGCACCCATGCCAACGTCATGGAAAAAGGCGAATATCGCCGCATGGCCGCCGAACTCGGGCTCATCATCGTCTGCCCGGACACCAGCCCGCGCGGCAATGACGTGCCGGACGAACTGACCAACTGGCAGATGGGCAAGGGCGCCGGATTTTATCTCGATGCCACGCAGGAACCCTGGTCCGAACATTACCAGATGTACAGCTATGTCACGGAAGAACTGCCCGCCCTCATCGGCCAGCATTTCCGTGCGGATATGAGCCGCCAGAGTATTTTCGGCCATTCGATGGGCGGCCATGGCGCGATGACCATGGCGCTCAAGAATCCCGGCCGTTTCAAAAGCTGCTCTGCCTTTGCACCGATCGTGGCTCCCTCGTCAGCCGACTGGTCAGAACCGGCGCTGGAAAAATATCTCGGTGCGGACAAGGCCGCATGGCGTCAATACGACGCCTGTGCGCTGGTCGAGGATGGCGCGCGTTTTCCCGAGTTCCTGATCGACCAGGGCAAGGCCGATAGTTTCCTTGAAAAAGGCCTGCGCCCCTGGCTCTTCGAAGAGGCGATCAAGGGCACGGATATCAGCCTGACGTTGCGCATGCATGACCGCTACGACCACTCCTACTACTTCATTTCCACCTTCATGGATGACCATCTGAAATGGCATGCCGAGCGGCTTGGATAAGGGTGGAGAAGCAAGCCGGCGGCGCCCTGTGAGCGCCGCCGTTTCAGGTTTGACCCGCTATTAAGGGATACGGGCAATGACCTTGATCTCGAAATCGAAGCCCGCGAGCCAGTTGACGCCGACAGCGGTCCAGTTCGGGTAAGGCTTTTGGCTGAAAATCTCCTGCTTGACGGTCATGATCGTTCCAAACTGGTTTTCCGGATCCGTGTGGAACGTCGTGATATCCACAATGTCGTCGAAAGTGCAGCCCGCCGCCTCGAGCGTTGCCTTGAGATTTTCGAAGGCCAGCCGGACCTGCCGTTCAAAATCAGGTTCAGGCGTTCCATCGGCACGGCTGCCGACCTGGCCGGAAACGAATAGCAAATCACCGGATTTGATGGCAGCAGAGTAGCCATGCTCTTCGTAAAGCGCGTGCCTGTGGGCGGGAAAAATTGCTTCGCGTTTACTCATTTCCATCTCTCTTTCAGCTGAGTGACGATGCCGCGCTCTATAGCGTCAGCGTCCAGTTTACATACGTTGCGTATGCGAGATAGGAACATACACTGCGTATGTCAAATAAATATACGCGATGTATGTGAGTGCGACACGCGGAACCAATGGTGGCGCGACATTGAGAAACGACGCATCGTGATTGTGCCACCGCTTCCGCGGACGTTACGGGAAGAGCGCCGTCGCAAGCGTCGTCGGGCCGGATCGGCTGAGCCTGAATTCGCGGATCACCCGTTCTGCAACGCCATAGGCGAGTTCCTGCTCGATAGACTGATTGTCGAAGCTGACGACAGTGGCGGTGAATTTGGCTTCGGCGATCACTTCTCCCGTCGCCACGGCGGCGGCGCGGACGATGACCTTGGCCGACGCCCTTTCTCCGAACAGGAAGGGGCCGCGCGTAACGGATGCGAGACGGATGGTCAGCACCACGCGCGGGCGGGTCTCTCCACGCGCCGTGGTCTTGATCGCATTCTGCACCTGCGCATGAATGGACTGCATCAGCGCCGGAGCGACATCCGGGCGGGCGGCGACGAATGCGCCGCGCACATCGTAAAGCAGCCGGTCGGTATTGGTCGCTTGCGGTTCCAGCCTGAAAGACATGAGCGTGAAACACGCCAGCACAAGAATGCCAAGGCGTTTCAGCGTGGTGATCATGATCAGCGGCTCCCCTTACGTGAGGTAGCCGCATATTCGGCCATCAGGGTTAGAAAAGCGTTAAGAAGCGCTCTTCAGGGACTCCAGAACATTGAGTGCCGCGCGCATGTCGACAAGCCTCACGGCGCGGCGCTCCAGCGCCTCCTCGTCCTCCCCCCATTGCTCGGCGGTCCAGTCCTCATCGAGATGGGCAAGCGCCCATGCTTCCTCCTGCGTCAGCTGCCCTTCCGCCAGCGCAAGCGCCAGAATGGCGGAGCCGGTCAGCGACGTCATGGTGTGAAGAGCGGCAAGTGCGATCGGTGTGTCATATTTCTTCAGCGTTACCGCGAAAGCCGCGATGGCTTCGCGCGGCTGGTCTTCATGCATCACGCCTTCAACGAGAATGAAGCGCGCGCCGAGCACATTGGCCGCCCAGTCCAGCACGGGATCCCAATGGTCCGTCTGTCGCGCAACCAGCGCTTCCGGGTCACCGGCGCGGTAGCAGAGAAGATCGGAGGAAGAAAACCGGAGGATATCCTCGAAAACCGCCTGGGTGTCGTTGGCGACGCCATCGATGGCGGTATTCACATGGCGCGATACCGGCATGACCACCGGGTTCACCACCTCCTTCTGGGCATCCCACTCCTCGCGAAGCAGTTCAGCCAGCGCGTGCGACGGGACGGTCAGCGGCTTCTTGGCGGGCGTGCGCAGCGGCTTGCCATCGAGAAGGATGGTAAAGCCGCCCTCCTCCACCTCTCCGACGGTGACATCCTTGTAGAACCGCTTCGGCAAAGGTTTCTGCATCTGGATTTGCGCGCGCAGGATCGGGTCGGGGTGGCTCAGGCCCTCCGAAAGGTCGTTCAGGAGATCACGCATGGCACGTCCTCATCAGTCGGATAGAAAGGTTAGAGATTATCGGCCGGAACATAGGCCGGAATTTCACGCGGATGGCTGACAACCGCATCTGCGCCCGCCGTCCAGAGTTCATCGACGGAAGCATAACCCCAGGCGACGCCGATCGCTTTTGCGCCCGCAGCCTTGGCCATCTGCATGTCATAGACCGCATCGCCGATCACGATAGTATCGGCCGGAACCATGCCGGTTTCGTGGCAACACTCCATGACCATGGCCGGATGTGGCTTCGACGGGCAATCATCCGCCGTGCGCGAAACGATGAAGTGTTTGGCAAAGCCGTGGGTTTCGAGAATATGGGTGAGCCCGCGCCTTCCCTTGCCGGTCACCGCGCCGATCAGCACGTCGTCCCGTTTCGAAAGCGTGTCAATCAGCGGCGCGATACCGTCGAAGAGCGGCGTCGTCATGTCGGGACGCTCGCGCAGGGGATGATAAACTTCCCTGTAACGCTGCGTCATCGCCAGCGCCTCCTCATCCACATGCGTCTTGCCGAGCATGCGGGCGATGGCGATATCGAGCGTCAGCCCGATGATTGCCTTGGTCTGCGAGATATCAGGCCGCGGCTTACCAAAATCGGCAAAGGTTTCGACCATGACCGCATGGATCAGGCCGGCGCTGTCCACCAATGTGCCGTCGCAATCGAAAAGAACGAGCTTCATAGCTTTCAGTCTTCCCTGTCGCCATCGGCCACGTCGAGGCCGAGCAGGTTCCAGGTCTGCACCATATGCGGCGGCAAAGGTGCGCTGACCCGAAGCCGGCCCCCATTCGGATGCGGAATGTCGATATGGCGCGCATGCAGATGCAGGCGCTTCTGGATGCCGCCTGGGAAATCCCAGTTCGGATCGTCGATATAATATTTGGGATCACCGATGATCGGGTGGCCCATATGCAGCGCGTGAACGCGGAGCTGATGGGTGCGGCCGGTATAGGGTTCCATCTCCAGCCAGGCGAGGTTCTGCGCGGCGGTATCGATGACACGGTAATAGGAAACGGCGTGATCGGCCCCCTCCTCGCCATGCTTGGCGATACGCATGCGGTCGCCATCCATGGTCTGTTCCTTGACCAGCCAGGTAGAAATCTTGTCCTGGTGCTTGCGCGGAACGCCTTTGACCAGCGCCCAATAGGTCTTCTTGGTGTCGCGCTCGCGGAAGGCGGCCGTCAGCTTCTGCGCAGCACCGCGGGTGCGGGCAACCACCAGCACGCCGGAGGTATCGCGGTCGAGGCGGTGCACCAGACGCGGCTTTTCGCCCTTAGGGCTGGTCCAGGCTTCCAGAAGCCCGTCGATATGGCGGTTGACGCCGGAACCGCCCTGAACGGCGATGCCGGCCGGCTTGTTGAAAACGAAAACCTTGTCGTCTTCATGCAAGAGCATGCGCGCCAGAAGTTCCGCGTCTTCCGAATGTTTGAGATCCCTTGATCCGATCGGTCCGCTTTTGACCTTGAGATCGGAATCGACCGGCGGCACGCGCACCATCTGTCCCGGCTGCACCCGCGCATCCGTCTTCACCCGGCCGCCATCCACGCGCACCTGTCCGGATCGCAACAGCTTCTGCAACTGTCCGAAACCAAGTCCCGGATAGTGAATCTTGAACCAGCGATCGAGGCGCATACCGGCCTCGTCGGCCCCGACCTTGATATGCTCGATACCTGCCATGAAATTTCCAGTCTCTCTGTCTTGATCGCGCGCCCGTTGTTCGGCGCGCCGTTTGGATCAAGCCTTTAGAACAAGTTGCGGCCCAAGGCCAGCCCGGCGAAAACCGCGGCAATGGAAACCACAAGACTTGCAAGGACGTAAACGGCCGAAAGGCCGAGCGCACCGCGTTCGAAAAGCGCCACCGCATCGAGTGAGAAGGAAGAAAATGTCGTAAAGCCGCCGAGCACGCCGGTGACGAGAAACAGGCGCATTTCCATCGAGGCGTTCAGCCGCCGCGCCACAAGCTCGACCAGCAGGCCGATGAGGAAAGACCCGACCACATTAACTGCAAGCGTTCCCCAGGGGAAATTGGGCCCGGCCAGCCGCACGCTCCAGACGCCGACCAGATAACGGAACACGGAACCGATGGCGCCGCCTGTCGCGACAAGAGCGATATTGATCATGGGAATGGTATCTCCGGAAATTACCGGACCTGTGAAGTCCGACGCATTTCTAGACCAAGGGCACAGCGGACGAAAGCCCTTTGGCAGGCGTCTTCGTCCACTAAAATACGATTAAATTGCAGCGTCGCGATTTAGCCTTCCAACAAGATGCGGCTGCTAATCTCGCTTTTTTAAGGGTCGGCGACAATTGCCGGGGGTTGGATGACACAGGTTCTTTCTGTTTCCGCGAATACGGCAGCCTATGCGCTGGAAGCCGTGAAGCCATCGCAGCGCGTTCCGCGCAAAAGCGAAGTGGAAGAGGCCATTCACGAATTGGCGCGCAAGGCCGAAGGTGGGGATGACTTCCAGCTGCGCGGCATGATGACGGTGATCAAGCCACCCGCCCTGACGCTCTATTTCCTGACCGTTGCCAGCCAGCGCCACGAGCCGCAGGCGACACTGGAGCAGGCCGTTGAGGCCTATGAGGAAAACAGCACCACGCAAAAACCCAGAAATGACGTGTTAGATCATACCGATATATAGGTATCTTAATTTGGTTTCTCGGTCTCTTGACCACGTCGAACGGACATTCGCGTTCAGCTTGGTGTCAGCTTGATTTTCTAGATATTTTCGACCGAATTCGGAAAATCGCGATGGCAGATGCCCTCTCCCTTTTTCCATCACGGCGCTGAAGAACAAATATAATATATGAAAAATTTGCGGCTACCGGACCTGTCACGCGTTCCGGTAGCCGCTTTTCATTGGTCAATTATGCTTGTGGTCGCTGCCGCCCTTGGCTGCGCCAGTGGAGAGCACGATCTCGACCTTGCCGGCCTTTTCGAAGATCAGCGTCACCGGCACCTTGTCGCCTTCGGCAAAGGGCTTCTTTACGTCAAAGAACATCATGTGCAGGCCGCCGGGCTTCAGCTCCACTGTCTGCCCTGCGGGAATGACGATGCCGTCATCCAGCTTGCGCATTTTCATGACGTCGTTGACCATGGCCATCTCATGGATTTCGGCACGACCGGCAGCCGAGGATTCAACGCCGACCAGCTTGTCGTCGCTATCGCCGGTATTCTTGATCGACACATAGCCGCCGCCCACGGGCTGGCCCGGCAACATGGCCTTGGTCGTGCCGCCAGACACTTCGAGACTGCCGCCCTTCACGACATCCATATCCATGCTCATGCCGGCATGATCGTGGCCGCCCGCATGCGCCTTGGCCGCAACCTTGATGGTCGGCGCCGGGCTTTTCAGGGAATGGGGATCGACGCCGGCCGCCGCGACCTCATCCCAGGATACCTTGCCCTTGTCACCGCAAAGCTGTGTTACCTTGAAAGGCAGGTCCTGCCCCGCTTCGATACCGGAAATCTTACCCTGCACCGCGAAGGTATCGTAAAACTCGTCCGGCAGGTTGCCGCCCTTCCAGCGAATTTCGATCGGACCGCTTTTGATCTCCTTGCCGTGGTTCTTATAGGCCTTCTGGTAGTCGCCCTTGATGATCTCCAGCTCCCAGCCGGCCTTGGGCTGCGGCTTGGCGGAAATGAAGCCTTCCGGCAGCTTGATCTGGACTTCGGTGGTGGCGAGACCGCCGTCGCAGCCATGCGGCACCTGAAGGGCGGCAACGACGGTGCTGTCCTGTTCGGCCGAACCCTCAACGAATGTGGCATGGGCAAAAGCCTGTGCAGTCGAAACCGAGGCGACGAAAAGGCCGCAGGTGATGATCTTGGTGGTTTTCATTTGCTTGTCCCTGCGACTGCTACCCTCAGGGTCTGCGCAGCCGCTCCGTGCCGCCAAAGACGGCGATTATCCCGTTAAAACGAAAAATCAGGCGGACTGGGGTGGCGGGCCGCGCGCGGCGGGTTGCTGGATCGTCAGGACGGAGCGGAAGCTCCATTCCGCAGAGAGACGATTGTCGAGCCAGGCAAATTGGGTCTTCAGCCAGCCTTCGGTATCGGGCATGGGCAGAAGAATGGACGATGCCAGCAGGCACGCCTCGCAGAAGAGGATCGCGTCACCCGAATGGGCCGGGCTGTCCTTGGTGTGGGAGGCATTCAAACCGCCGGCGTGGCCAAGGCAGATTTCGGCAAAGGTGCCATCCGGAAGCCGGTAGCTCTCGTCGAGGACAACCTCCGGGGCAACGGCAAGTGCTGGCTTGTGGGCAAAACCGAGCGACAACATCAGGGTCGCGCAGAAAATGCGAAGCACCTTCTCCATCCCTGTCAGTCGTCGTTTTTGATTTGCATCCATAATCCCATGCGATATCCCGCTTTCCTGCCGATTTCAAAGGGGAATTTTGCCGCAGGCTTAACAGTTGCAAGGGAACAATCGCCGCAAGGCGGCATTTCCCCGTCGGAACCACCGTTTCAAGGGAGATCCGACATGCCAGCCAAATCGAAAGCCCAGCAGAAAGCCGCCGGCGCCGCACTCGCCGCCAAAAGGGGTGAGACGAAGAAATCCAGTTTACAAGGTGCTTCAAAAAGCATGGAGAAGTCCATGACAGAAAAGGAACTTGAGGATTTCGCCTCGACGAAACGCAAAGGCCTGCCGGAGAAAAAATCCGATTAGCGCCGCCCCTTCCAGCCAGCCTGAAGCCGTGCGCTGAAAAAGCCTCGTCGCGCCCATGCGAGCCGCATCGACCGGACTACTCCGACGAGTACGAAACGCGGTCTTAAAACCGTTATACCGGACAGGATAGATGTTGATGGCGCAGATGGAGCAAGAATCTGTTCAGATGCGTCATTTGGTCCTTGCCAATAACGGGCCTTCGAAGATAATGAGCGTCGCATCATCGTTGGGAGAAACCGCTTCAATGCGGTGCCGAAGGAGCAACCGCCCCGGAAACTCTCAGGCAAAAGGACCAGCGGTGACGACGGAACTCTGGAGAGAAGCCACCTTTAAACAGGACGGCTCGCCGAAGGGATAACAATCTCAGGCGACAAGGACAGAGGGGGCTCTTGAACCCGGCGCGTTTCGCGTCATGACCTGAGCCCGCGCGATCTTTCGCGCAACCCTGGAGGCGTCCTTGGACGATACCGCCGAGCTTGACATCACGCCGTTGCATTCCCTGCATCTTTCGCTTGGCGCCCGCATGGTGCCGTTTGCCGGTTACGACATGCCGGTTCAATATCCGGCAGGCGTCTTGAAGGAACATCTTCAGACCCGCACCTCCGCCGGTCTCTTTGACGTGTCCCATATGGGCCAGGTGATCCTGAAGGCGAAATCCGCTAACAATGCCGATGCCGCACTTGCGCTGGAAAAGCTGGTGCCGGTCGACATTCTCGGCCTCAAGGAAGGTCGTCAGCGTTACGGTTTCTTCACCGATGAAAACGGCTGCATTCTCGACGACCTGATGATCACCAATCGCGGCGATCATCTTTTCGTCGTCGTCAACGCATCCTGCAAACACGCCGATGTCGCCCATATGAAGGCGCATCTTTCCGGCGACTGCGAGATTACCCTTCTTGACGACCGGGCGCTTATCGCGCTGCAGGGACCACGCGCGGAAGCGGTTCTGGCGGAACTGTGGGCCGGCGTCTCCGAAATGAAGTTCATGGATGTGCTGGAAATTCCGCTGCATGACGTGCCCTGCATCGTCTCCCGTTCCGGTTATTCCGGCGAGGATGGTTTTGAAATCTCCGTACCCGCCGAAAAGGCGGAAGAGATAGCCAAGGCCCTGCTCGAACATCCCGATTGCGAACCGATTGGTCTTGGCGCGCGTGACAGCCTGCGTCTCGAAGCGGGCCTTTGTCTTTATGGCAATGATATCGACACCACGACCTCCCCCATCGAAGCGTCGCTCGAATGGGCGATCCAGAAGGCGCGCCGCGCCGGTGGCGATCGCGAAGGCGGCTTTCCGGGCGCGAAACGCATTCTCGGCGAACTGAAAGACGGCACATCGCGCCGTCGCGTCGGCCTGAAGCCCGAGGGCAAGGCGCCGGTGCGCGGCCATTCCAAGCTTTTTGCGGATGCCGATGGCAAGACGGAAATCGGCGAAGTGACCTCCGGCGGCTTTGGCCCATCGGTCGAAGGTCCCGTCGCCATGGGTTACGTGCCAACGGCCTACACGGCTCCCGGTACGGCAATCTTTGCGGAAGTGCGCGGCAAATATCTGCCCGTCACCGTCGCTGCCCTGCCCTTCATCAAGCCCACCTACAAACGATAATCTTCATCCCATCTCCGGAGAGAATACGATGCTGAAATTTACCGCAGAACACGAATGGCTGAAGTTCGAAGGCGATATCGCCACCGTTGGCATTACCAGCCACGCCGCTGAACAGCTTGGCGACCTCGTCTTCGTCGAATTGCCGGAAGTGGGCGCCACCTTTTCCAAGGATGGCGACGCAGCGACCGTTGAATCCGTCAAGGCGGCTTCCGATGTCTATTGTCCGCTGGATGGCGAAGTGGTGGAAATCAACCAGGCCATCGTCGATGATCCCTCGCTGGTCAATTCCGATCCGCAGGGCGCCGGCTGGTTCTTCAAGCTGAAGCTTTCCAACGTCGCGGATGCCGATACGCTGCTCGACGAGGCAGCCTACAAGGAGCTGATCGCGTAATGACGACGCCCACAGAATTCCATTTCACCGACTATCAGCCCTATGATTTCGCCAACCGGCGTCACATCGGGCCGTCGCCGTCGGAAATGGCTGACATGCTGAAGGTCGTTGGTTACAAAAGCCTCGACGCGCTCATCGACGCCACCGTTCCCTCCTCCATCCGCCAGAAGGTGCCGCTGACCTGGGGTGCCGCGCTGACCGAACGCGAGGCGCTCGACCGCCTGCGCGAAACGGCCAACAAGAACCAGGTGCTGACCTCGCTGATCGGTCAGGGTTATTACGGCACGATCACGCCACCGGTCATCCAGCGCAACATTCTGGAAAACCCGGCCTGGTACACAGCCTATACGCCCTACCAGCCGGAAATCAGCCAGGGCCGTCTTGAGGCGCTGCTGAACTACCAGACCATGGTCTGCGATCTGACCGGCCTCGATGTCGCCAACGCATCGCTGCTCGATGAAGCGACGGCCGCAGCCGAAGCCATGGCCATGTGCCAGCGCGTCGCCAAGTCCAAGGCAACCGCCTTCTTTGTCGATGCCAATTGCCACCCGCAGACCATCGCGCTGATCGAGACCCGTGCGGCCCCGCTCGGCTGGAAGGTAATCGTCGGCAACCCGTTCACCGATCTCGATCCGGTCGACGTGTTCGGCGCGATCTTCCAGTATCCGGGCACCCACGGCCACGTCAGCGATTTCTCCGGCCTGATTTCCCGCCTGCACCAGACCGGCGCCATCGCCGCCGTCGCCGCCGATCTTCTGGCGCTGACGCTGCTCAAATCTCCCGGTGAAATGGGCGCCGATATCGCCATCGGCACCTCGCAGCGTTTCGGCGTTCCGGTCGGTTACGGTGGCCCGCATGCGGCTTACATGGCCGTCAAGGATGCGCACAAGCGCTCCATGCCCGGCCGTCTGGTCGGCGTCTCGGTCGATGCGCGCGGCAACCGCGCCTACCGCCTGTCGCTGCAGACCCGCGAGCAGCATATCCGCCGCGAAAAGGCCACCTCCAACATCTGCACGGCGCAGGTGCTCTTGGCCGTCATGGCCTCCATGTACGGTGTCTTCCACGGCCCGCAGGGCATCAAGGCCATCGCACAGCAGACCCACCAGAAGGCCGTTTTGATGGCCAAGGGTCTGGAGAAACTTGGCTACGTCATCGAGCCGGAGACTTTCTTCGATACGATCACCGTCGAAGTCGGCCATATGCAGGGCGTCATCCTGCGCTCGGCCGTTGCGGAAGGTGTGAACCTTCGCAAGGTCGGCGCAACCAAGATCGGCATGAGCCTTGACGAGCGCACGCGCCCGGCAACGCTTGAGGCCGTCTGGCGCGCGTTCGGCGGCAATTTCTCGATCTCGGATTTCGAGCCGGAATATCGTCTGCCGAAGGAACTGCTGCGCACCAGCCAGTACATGACGCATCCGATCTTCCACATGAACCGTGCCGAAAGCGAGATGACCCGTTACATCCGCCGTCTTTCGGATCGCGATCTGGCGCTCGACCGCTCGATGATCCCGCTCGGTTCCTGCACCATGAAACTGAACGCAACTGCGGAAATGCTGCCGATCACCTGGCCGGAATTTTCCGACATCCACCCCTTCGTGCCGGCCAATCAGGCGCTCGGCTACAAGGAAATGATCGACGATCTCTCCGAAAAGCTGTGCTCGGTCACCGGTTACGATGCCTTCTCCATGCAGCCCAATTCCGGTGCGCAGGGGGAATATGCGGGACTTTTGACCATCCGCAACTATCACCTCGCCAATGGCGGCACCCATCGCGATGTCTGCCTCATCCCGACGTCGGCGCATGGCACCAATCCTGCCTCAGCACAGATGGTCGGCATGAAAGTGGTGCCGGTGAAGGTGCGGGACAACGGTGACATTGACATCGAGGATTTCCGTGCAAAAGCAGAGCAGTATGCGGAAAACCTCTCGTGCTGCATGATCACCTACCCGTCCACCCACGGCGTGTTCGAGGAGACGGTTCGCGAGATCTGCGAGATCACCCACAAGCATGGTGGTCAGGTCTATCTCGACGGCGCGAACATGAACGCCATGGTCGGCCTTGCCCGTCCCGGCGATATCGGTTCGGACGTTTCCCACCTCAACTTGCACAAGACCTTCTGCATTCCGCATGGCGGCGGTGGTCCGGGCATGGGGCCGATCGGCGTCAAGGCGCATCTTGCTCCCTTCCTCCCCGGCCATCCGACGACGGACGGTCGCGAGGGCGCGGTTTCGGCTGCCCCCTTTGGCTCGCCCTCGATCCTGCCGATCTCCTGGAGCTATTGCCTGATGATGGGCGGCGAAGGGCTGACGCAGGCGACCAAGGTGGCGATCCTCAACGCCAACTATATCGCCGAGCGGCTGAAGGGCGCTTACGATGTGCTCTACAAGTCCGAAACCGGACGTGTAGCGCATGAGTGCATCATCGACACCCGGCCCTTGGCGGATAGCTGCGGCGTGACGGTGGACGATGTTGCAAAGCGCCTCATCGACTGCGGTTTCCATGCGCCGACCATGAGCTGGCCGGTTGCCGGCACGCTGATGATCGAGCCGACGGAATCCGAGACCAAGGCGGAAATCGACCGTTTCTGCGATGCCATGTTGGCGATCCGCGAGGAAGCCCGCGACATCGAGGAAGGCCGTGCGGACAAGACCAACAATCCGCTGAAGAACGCGCCGCACACGGTAGAAGATCTCGTCGGCGAGTGGGATCGTCCCTACAGCCGCGAACAGGGTTGCTTCCCGCCCGGCGCCTTCCGCATCGACAAATACTGGTCGCCTGTGAACCGCATCGACAACGTCTATGGCGACCGTAACCTCATCTGCACCTGCCCGCCGATGGAGGCCTACGCCGAAGCCGCCGAATAAGGCATTCGGTGCAAACAAACACAAAAAGGCCCGGAGCGATCCGGGCCTTTTTCGTTACGGCAACAACATTTCGCGACCTCGCTGCACACGATTGATCGTCATCCGTTCCATGCTAAAACGGGTGCCACAATCAAGCGGTGATGGAGTGTGAATGCGTCTGATTTGCCTGAATGGTTGGGGCGGAAAGCTTCATGACGAGCTTGTTCCCTATATCTCCTCATCCGATCCCGATATTCTTTGCCTGCAAGAGGTGGTGCACACGCCGACTGCCTTGCAGGACTGGCTGAGCTATCGCGATCACGGCATCGACCTGCCGCAAAGAGCGAACTTCTTCAGCGATATCGCCGAGGCCTTGCCGGATCATCTGGCGATTTTCTGCCCGGCGGCGCAGGGCGATCTCTGGCATGGTGAGATCAGGTATCCTTCCCAATGGGGGCTGGCGACCTTCGTGCGCAAATCCATTGCCATCGTTGCGCAGGCTCAGGGTTTCGTGCACGGCACCTTTTCCGCAGATGGATACGGCGATCATCCACGGTCTCGCACGGGCCACGCCATCAGGGTTTTCGATTTCACGACCGGTCAACCGGTTGTCATTGCCCATATGCACGGGCTGCGCGACCCCAACGGCAAACACGATATCCCTGCCCGTCTGGCGCAGGCGAAACGCCTCGTGCAACTTGTCAAAAACATTGCGGAAGATGGCGACCGGATCGTCGTCTGCGGTGACTTTAATGTTCTGCCTGACAGTGAGACCTTCGCCGTATTGAAGGAAATGGATCTCATCGAACTCGTGACGACACGCGGCTTTACCGACACCCGGACATCGCATTATGCCAAACCGAACCGTTATGCGGATTACATGCTGGTCAATCCGGCTGTGACGGTCGATCACTTCAATGTGGTGAGGCAGCCGGAAGTCTCGGACCACTGCCCTTTGCTGCTCGAGTTCAGCTAAAGACCCCGAGCAGCCTCGTCTGTCATTTTTTCACGGCCCGCTGCCTCAGCGCACCAGCCGGATATCGCTCGTCACCACCGTCTTGCCGGTCCGGCCATCCTTGTCGGTGGTGCGCAGGCGCAGGCCATTGGCGCCAACCTTTTCGATGGTCATGGCGGCGACGCGATCACCATTGATGTCGCGATTCCAGCGGACCGTGAGGTTGATCGCGTTTCCCCGCCTTGTGCCGGAAAGCGCAGACGGACGACCGGAAGGACCGGTATAGGCACCGCTATAGCGTCCACCCTTCGCCGAGAGATCGGCGGCTATTGCGCGCCTTACGACGAGCAGTCCCCGGCAAGTGCCGGACATGTTGAGCGACGAGGCCCCCGCATTGGAATTAAGCGTACAGTTCACATTGATGGGCGGCGTGCCGATGCGAGTAATCACGGTTCCCTTGCCCGCCCATGTGCCTTTCAGCGACGAAAGGAATTCGCGTTCATCCGCATGCGCGGGCTGTGCGCCGAGCAATCCGGCAGAAAATAAAATTGCGAGAGCCTTGGTCTTCATGGCGAGTATCCGGTTTTTCTTCGAAGACTAACTCGCTTGCACCGCGAAACGTTCCTCCGGCCTATTCTGCAACGAGCAAAATATCGAAGGACTTATATTTCTGTCGTGCCAATGCAACCAAACGCGGGCACAGATGTTTCTCGCCAGCCTCGATCAATTTCTGATCACCTCTTGCATATTTTTCGGAGCATATTTCATGACGATTATCGGCGTTTCGGCACCGCGCGGCAGCCTGCCTTCCGGCGGTCTGCCTCGCAGCGGTGGCATTTCAGACCGCACGCTTTTTGCCCTTGCAGCACTGAATTTTTTTCTGGCCGATGCCCGCGACGGTCTAGGGCCGTTTCTGGACGCATTTTTAGCGACACAGGGCTGGTCTTCGCTTTCATTGGGATTGATCGCCACGGTCGGCGGTCTCGTCGGTCTGCTCGCCACGCCGCTTTGCGGCGCGCTGGTGGACGGTACGACCTGGAAAAGAACGTTGATTGCCATCCCCGTCGTTTTCGTGACGGTCGGCGCGCTGATCACGCTGATCTTTCCGGATGTGTGGATCGTCTGGACCGGCCAGATCATGACGGCGGTCGTCGGTGCCGTCGTCGGCCCGGCGCTAGCCGGACTGACGCTCGGTCTGGTCGGTGAACGCCTGTTCTCCCATCAGATATCGCGAAACGAATTCTGGAACCACGGCGGCAATTTTGCGTCGCTTTTCGCCACTTACATTGCCGTCTCCTTCTTTGGCCTGCATGGCGTCATCGGGTTGATGCTGCTGACTGCGGCCGGTGCGCTTGTTGCGGCAGCAGCCATCGACCCTGATAGGATCGACCACAAGGTTGCGCGCGGCCTTGCCGAAGACAAGGGCGAACCGGGGCCGTCCGGCATCAACGTGCTGCTTCACGAACGCGGCCTGATATTCCTCGCCATCATTCTTCTGATCTTCCACTTCGGCAATGCGCCGATGGGACGGCTCATCGCGCAGAATTTCGCCATCGAATTGCAGACACCGTTCCGCACGACGGCGGTCATTACCGGCGTCGCGCAATTTGCGATGATCTTCGTTGCCGCCATGGCACCGTGGCTGATACGTCGCTTCGGTCTTGCGACCGTGTTTCTGATCGCGCTTGCCGCCCTGCCGATCCGCGGCCTGCTTGCCTCTGCCTTCACGGATTTCTGGGTGATCTTTCCGGTGCAGTTGCTCGACGGCATCGGCGCCGGTCTTTTAGGCATCGTGACACCCGTCGCGGCCGAACGCATTCTCAAGGGAACAGGCCGGTTCAATGTCGGGCTTGCAAGCGTCATGATGGTGCAGGGCGTGGGTGCTTCTCTCAGCAACGTCGTTGCCGGCTGGCTGGTCACCAAAGGCGGTTATGCGCTTTCGCATCTGGTCGGCGGCGGCATATCGGCCATCGCTATCGCCCTGTTTTTTATCTACCGAAACGAAATCGCCCCGAAGCAGGACGACGAAGCACTGCCTCAGTAGGCCGTACAAACAAAAAGGAGGCCTTCCGGCCTCCTTCATAAACCTTATCAAATGTCGGCTTTATCCGACGAAAGCGCGCTCGATAACGAACTCAGCGGGCTTGTTATTGGCGCCTTCGTTGAGGCCGGCCTTTTCAAGCAGCTCCTTGGTGTCCTTCAGCATGGCCGAGGAACCGCAGATCATGCCGCGATCGATTGTGGGATCGAGCGCAGGCACACCGAGATCCGCAAACAGCTTGCCGTTCTCGATCAGCGTGGTGATGCGGCCCTTGAAGGGGTAGTCCTCGCGGGTGACGGTGGCGTAATGCTTGAGCTTGTCGCCGACGATCTCGTTCAGGAATTCGTGGTTCCTGATTTCCTCGACCAGATCGAAACCGTATTTCAGCTCGGCCACGTCGCGGCAGGTATGGGTGAGGATGACCTCTTCGAACTTTTCATAGGTATCCGGATCGCGGATCAGGCTTGCGAAAGGCGCAATGCCGGTGCCGGTCGAGAACATATAAAGCCGTCTGCCGGGTGTCAGCGCGTCCAGAACCAGCGTGCCTGTCGGCTTCTTGCGCATCAGAACCGTGTCGCCGGGCTTGATCGCCTGAAGATGCGAGGTCAGCGGGCCATCAGGAACCTTGATCGAGAAGAACTCCAGTTCCTCGTCCCAGGCGGGGCTGGCGATGGAATAGGCGCGGTAGATCGGCTTTTCGCCGACCATCAGGCCGATCATGGCGAATTCGCCGGAACGGAAGCGGAAGCCGGCCGGACGCGTCATGCGGAAACGGAACAGGTGATCCGTATAGTGCTCCACCGACAAAACTGTCTCGGCGTAAACACCATCAGGTATCTTGATCGCGAAATCTTCCGTCTTGGCTGGCGCGTTCATTTCAGGTTCCGTCCATTCATTCGATAAGCGACATTCTTCGACCGGGCAATTATACCATTTTTGCCGCGGTTTGAAGGCATGAGAATATCAATACTGCCATGCGCGCAGAAAATATGCATCTAAAACTCATATTTCCGCGCAACGCGTCATTGGGCCGCACGGCGGCGCCAGCTATAGGCCTCTCCACCTTTGGCCGAAAGGGCCGTCGGCTGGTAATAGACCGGGATTTCCGGCAGGCGATTTTCGGACAGGCGGCGGATCGCCGTCTCGTTCGTCACCGCGAAGCTGGTAAAGCCGGTGCGCAGCATCAGCGGCACCTGGTCGATCAAAACATCGCCAACCGCCCTCACCTCACCGGCAAAATCAAGACGGCTGCGCAGCAACGAGGCATGGCTGAAACCCCGCCCGTCATTGAAGGCCGGGAAGCTGACGGCGACAAGGTCGATGCGGTCGAGATAGGGCTCGAGCCGGGTGACATCGTCGGCAGGCGCAATCAGAACGCCGAGGCCGACATCATTGCTTTCAGCCGCACGGACAAGGAAATCAGCAAGCGACAGCACCGGTTTCTGCTCGGCAGTTGCCTTCACTTCTTCCGTTTCGATCACCCAGGGATCGTTTTCCACGAAGCCGTCGCGGTTCCAGATTTTCGTCATGGCAATCTCCTCAGGCGGCTTCAGCGGCGGAACCGTAGAGCGCATCCTTGAACGGCTGCGGTCCGACGCGGCGATAGGCTTCGAGGAAGGTTTCTTCCTTCGAAAGACGCAAGCCCAGATAGGTGTCGACGATGGTTTCCACCGCGTCGGTCACCTTTTCCGGCTCGAAACCGCGACCGATGATCTCGCCGATCGAGGTATTTTCGTCGCCCGACCCACCAAGCGTGATCTGGTAGAGTTCGGCCCCCTTCTTCTCCACGCCCAGCAGGCCGATATGGCCGACATGGTGGTGGCCGCAGGCATTGATGCAGCCGGAAATCTTGATCTTCAGCTCGCCGATTTCCAACTGACGCTCATGTGCGCCGAAACGGGTGGAGATTTCCTGCGCGAGCGGAATGGAGCGCGCATTGGCAAGCGCGCAATAGTCCAGCCCGGGACAGGCAATGATATCGGTGATCAGCCCGGCATTGGCGGTTGCCAGCCCCGCACCCACCAGCGCGCGATAGACCGGTTCGAGATCGGCCAGCGCCACGTGCGGCAGGATGATGTTCTGCTCGTGGCTGATGCGGATTTCGTCGAAGGCATACTCCGCGGCGATATCGGCGACGAGTTCCATCTGCTCGTCGGTCGCATCGCCGGGGATGCCGCCGATCGGCTTCAGCGAGATCGTCACCATGCCGTAGTCGGGATGTTTGTGCGGCGCGACGTTCTGCTCGACGAAGCGGGCAAAGCCCTCATCCGCCCGCTTCCAGCGCGCCAGGCTTTCCCAGCCTTCAGGGCGATCCTTCAGTGCCGGCGGTGCAAAATAGGCGGTGATTGCCGCGATATCCGCATCCGGCAGCTTCAAATCGGTGTTTTTCAGTTCCGCGAATTCTACCTCGACCTGACGGGCCAGCTCTTCCGCACCCGTCTCGTGCACGAGGATCTTGATACGCGCCTTGTATTTGTTGTCGCGGCGGCCATGCAGGTTATAAACCCGCATGACGGCCGTGGTGTAGGAGAGAAGATCCTCTTCCGGCAGGAAGTCGCGGATCTTCTTGGCGATCATCGGCGTACGGCCCTGCCCGCCGCCGACATAAACGGCAAAACCGATCTCGCCCTTGTCGTTCTTTTTCAGGTGCAGACCGATATCGTGAACCTGAATAGCGGCGCGGTCGCGCTCGGCACCCGTTACCGCGATCTTGAACTTGCGCGGCAGGAACGAGAATTCAGGATGGACGGAAGACCATTGACGCAGGATTTCCGCGTAGGGGCGCGGATCGGCCACTTCGTCAGCCGCAGCACCGGCGAAATGATCGGCGGTGACGTTGCGAATGCAGTTTCCGGACGTCTGCAATGCGTGCATTTCCACGCTCGCAAGTTCGGACAGGATATCCGGCGTGTCGGAAAGGCGCGGCCAGTTGTACTGGATGTTCTGACGGGTGGTGAAGTGGCCGTAACCCCGGTCATATTTGCGGGCGATATGGGCCAGCATCCGCATCTGCTTGGAATTCAGCGTACCGTAGGGAATGGCGACGCGCAGCATGTAGGCATGGAGCTGGAGATAGACGCCGTTCATCAGGCGCAGCGGCTTGAACGCGTCCTCGGCCAGTTCGCCGGACAGCCGGCGCTCTACCTGATCGCGAAACTGTGCCACGCGGCCTTCAACAAATGCGTGATCGAATTCGTCGTAACGGTACATATTCTTCCTCAGACTGCGATAAATGCTGCATCGGCCGGCTTGAAGCCGTTGGCATAGTGCATGGTCGGGCCGGCGGCGCGAATGCGCTCGCGAAGCCGCGTCGGCCAAAGCTTGCCGTTCTCCTCAATGACATCGACGACATTCACGTCAACGACCTTATTGGCGGAAAAATCGCGCTTGCCGATTTCCTCGAACGAGGCAACAGCCTCCGCATGGCGCGCAACGATCGCGCCCTGCAGGTTCTCCGTCCATTCGCCATTGGCGTCGAGCCAGACGGCGATACCATCGCCGAGGCGGTTGGCGGTCAAAACCTTGTCAGCCATTTGCATACTCCCGTTTGAGGTTCGCTGGCTTTGAGCCAAGCGCAAGCGCCTCGGACCTGTCGAAATTGGCGCCCGCCACCGCATCGCCGATGATGACCATGACCGGACCGGTCAGTTCGTCGCGATCTTCGAGGTCGGGCAGATCGTTCAATGTACCATGCAGCAGGCGGCGATCCGCGCGGCTGGCATTTTCGATGACGGCCACCGTCGTTTCCACGCCGAGCCCCGCCTCTATCAGCCGTGTCGCCACCGAAGCGGCAACGCTGCGGCCCATATAGACGGCGATGGTTGCACCCGAGACGGCGAGACGTGCCCAATCGGGCAAGACATCGCCGGTCAGATCGTGGCCGGTGGTGAAAATCAGCGACGAAGCGACACCGCGCAGCGTCAACGGCAATTCGAAATCCGCAGCGGCGGCGAAGGCGGAAGTGATGCCGGGCACGATCTCGTAGCCGATACCGGCATTGCGCAGCGCCGCCATTTCCTCGCCCGCCCGGCCATAGACCAGCGGATCACCGGATTTGAGGCGCACGACACGCTTGCCGTCCTTGCCGAGACGCACCAGCAGGCGGTTGATTTCGTCCTGCGACTTCGTATGGCAGCCCTTGCGCTTGCCGACGGACAGTCTTTCGGCATCGCGGCGGCCCATATCGACGATCGCCTGCGGCACCAGCGCATCATAAACGATGACGTCGGCCTCCATCAGCACTCGCTGCGCGCGCAGCGTCAACAGGTCTTCAGCACCCGGACCGGCGCCGACAAGCCAGACACGACCTTCGCTGCGTTCGGGCGATTGCAGCAGACGGTCAGCGGCATCGCGGGCGGAAAGCGTATCGCCGAGAGCAACGGCATCCGCGACAGCACCGGAAAAGAACCGCCGCCAGAAATTGCGCCGCAAGGCCCCCTTGGGAACATTCTGCTCGGCGGCGTCACGATATTGGACGGCAAGGCGGGCAAGCTTGCCGAGCGACGGCGACAGCATCTGGTCGATACGCGCGCGGATCATCTGGGCAAGAACCGGCCCTGCCCCTTCGGTGCCAATGGCGATGGCGACGGGCGCGCGGGCGACGAGCGCCGGGGTGAAGAAATCGCAAAATTCCGGCTGGTCCACCGCATTGGCGAGGATTTTCTTAGCGCGCGCAGCCGTAACTATCTCGCGGTCCAGCGCCTCGTCCCCGGTGGCGGCAAAAACCAGCGTCGCGCCTTCGATCAACTGGCTGGAGAAACCCAAAGCCCGATGATCAATGCCGTTCTCGCGGAGATAGCGCACAAAATCCGCTTCCGCCTTGTCGGCATAGGCAATGATATGCGCATTGGTATTGGCGAGAAGCCTCACCTTCGCGAACGCTTCATCACCATTACCGAACACAGCGACCTGCCGTCCCTCAACCCGGAAGAAGGCGGGGAAGGTAGAAAGGCGGTCGCCAGCAGCGGAAAAATCATGTTCGTTGTGCATTGGACATATATCTCGCATTGCGGTGCAAGATTGAAGAAACAGAAATTCAAGCCTTTCCGACACCTGGATTTTTATTTCTCGAAGACCCCGGTTTTGGAGGAAAACAAACCGGTAGCCCTTTTTCGCGCCTGCGCAAGGCCTGAGAATCCACTCAGAATCCCTTGACAAAGCGGGTACCCGCGCCGAACAAGGAGCAACGATTACCCGTCGATTTCTCCATGCGAAGACCGCTTTTCCTTGAGGCGGCACGAAGGATCAGACCCTTGACCAGCCACACCCTCGCCGCCCGCCTTCTCGATGTCATCGAACACGATATTCTGCCCTTGACGGCGCGCGGCGTCAGCCTCGGCAACAAGGTCTTCGGTGCGGCTATCCTACGCAAATCCGATCTGTCGCTGGTGATAGCGGAGACCAATAACGAACTGGAAAACCCGCTCTGGCATGGCGAAGTGCACACGCTGAAGCGGTTTTACGAACTGGGCGAAAAGCCGAACACCAAGGACCTGATTTTTCTTTCCACCCACGAACCCTGCACCATGTGCATGTCCGCCATCACCTGGGCCGGCTTCGACAATTTCTATTCCTTTTTCAGCCATGAGGATTCACGCGACGCTTTCGCAATCCCGCACGATCTGAAAATCCTGAAAGAGGTTTTCGGGCTGGAGCCGGGCGGATATCGCCGAAACAATGCCTTCTGGAACTCGTATTTCATCGCCGATCTGGTGGAGGGCGAAGACGATCCGCTGAAAACCACGCTGAAGGCGCAGACGGCCCGTATCAAGGCCGCCTATGACGATCTTTCCACCAGCTATCAGTCGTCAAAAAGCGGCAACGACATTCCGTTGAATTAGAGCCCTTCCAGGCGGTTTTCCGTCAGGATAATGCGCAAAAAAGCGAAGAACGAAGGTTTGAGACATATGGAAGCCTCGAAGGATATTTCCCGCCTGATCGAGATCATGGAAGCCCTGCGCCAGCCGGAAACCGGTTGCCCGTGGGATGTTGTGCAAACCTTCGAAACGATCAAGCCCTATACCATTGAAGAAGCTTATGAAGTCGCCGACGCCATCGAGCGCAAGGACATGGACGATCTTTGCGAGGAACTGGGCGACCTTCTCTTGCAGGTGGTTTTCCACGCCCGCATTGCCGAGGAACGGGGTGAATTCGCCTTTGGCGACGTGGTTGAGGCTGTCACCTCGAAGATGATCCGCCGCCATCCGCATGTCTTTGCCGTTTCCGAGGCCGATACACCTGACAGCGTCAAGCTGCAATGGGACCGGATCAAGGCCGAGGAAAAGCGCGAGCGGGCTGAGCGCCGCGCGCGACGGGGCATCACCGAGGATTTCAAGGCCGGGTTTCTAGGCGGTGTGCAGCGCAACCAGCCGGCGCTCACCGAGGCCCTGAAGCTGCAGGAACAGGCCGCGCGCGCCGGTTTCGACTGGTCAGATCCCGCTCCCATTCTCGACAAGATCGAGGAGGAAATCGCCGAACTGCGTGAGGCGCTGGCGGATGGAAAGCCTGAGAAGGTTTCGGACGAACTAGGCGATCTGATCTTTGCCCTCGTCAATATTGGCCGGCATGTCAAAGCCGATCCGGAAGATGCGCTGCGCGGCACCAATACGAAATTCCGTAGGCGTTTCAATCACATCGAAACGTCGCTCACCGAAAATGGCGAGACGCTGGAAGAAGCGAGCCTTGAGCGGATGGAAGACCTGTGGCAGGCGGCAAAACGCATCGAGCGCTCGCTCGATACCGTTTCGTCCTAATCAACCGGATATGCCCGAAAAATAGGAGCGCCCGGCGCTCCCGAGACTGGTGACGTGAGGGAAGCTCCGCCATCGTTCTCGAAGCCCTCAGCGCTCCCAGTCCTCGCGTTCGCGGATGGTCACTTTACCAAGCTTGCGCTCCAGCTCGGCGGCCTGCGTTTCCGACAGGCGCACATCGAGCGCCACCGATCCGTCCTCATGGTCTTCACGGGCATCCACGATGGAATTGCTGTAGACCCAGGAAATCAGCGACAGCTGCTCAACGGAAAGCACGACGGTCGTTTCCGTCAGCACACCGGAGAGGCGCTTTGAAATCTCGTCCATCAGGGCATCAACGCCCTCACCCGTGATTGCCGAAACGGCGCGAATATCCGAGCGGCCTTCGGCGCGCTGCATGATGGCGTCATGCGCTTCCGGCTCGAGACGGTCGACCTTGTTCCAGACCTCGATGATGCGCTTTTCGGCCTCCTTCTCGTCAATGCCGAGATCGCCGAGAATACGTAGCACATCCGCAGACTGTGCGGCATTATCCGGATCGGACATGTCGCGCACATGCAGAACGAGATCGGCTTCCAGCACCTCTTCCAGCGTTGCACGGAAGGCGGCGACGAGATGCGTCGGCAGGTCGGAAATAAAACCGACCGTATCGGAAAGGATGACAGTGCGGCCATGCGGCAGCTTCATCCGGCGCAATGTCGGGTCGAGCGTCGCGAACAGCATGTCCTCCGCCAGAACGCCCGCGCCGGTGATGCGGTTGAACAGCGTGGATTTACCGGCATTGGTGTAACCGACCAGCGCCACGATCGGATGCGGCACCTTGCGGCGCTTGGCGCGGTGAAGCTGGCGGGTGCGCACCACCTGCTCCAGCTCCTTTTCGAGCTTTACGATGCGATCCTGCAGCAATCGTCTATCGGCCTCGATCTGAGTTTCACCCGGACCACCCATGAAGCCCGCACCACCGCGCTGGCGCTCAAGGTGGGTCCAGCTTCTGACGAGGCGGCCCTTCTGGTAGTTCAGATGCGCGAGATCAACCTGCAACGTGCCTTCCTTGGTGGAGGCGCGGCGGCCGAAGATTTCAAGGATGAGACCCGTGCGGTCGATAACCTTGGCATTCCACTGCTTTTCGAGATTTCGCTGCTGCACCGGGGTCAGCGGATGATCGACGATCACCAGGCCGGAATCCGTCTCATCGAGCAGATGGCCAATTTCCTCGATCTTGCCGGTACCGAACAATGTCGCCGGGCGCGGCTGGTTCACCGAAACGATGAGACCCTGCGTCACCTCCAGATCGATGGCGAGCGCCAGACCCTTGGCTTCCTCAAGCTTGGCTTCAACGGAGCGGCCGGGAGCGACGGGGCCTGCCGCCGCATCGCGATTTTCGCGCTGCTGCTTGAGGACGGGCACGAGGACAACCGCGCGCATGTCGTCGCGGCGCTTTTCCTGCTCCGGAATGATCGATTCGTTCGAAGTGTCGCGCGTCGAAATGGGCTCAGCCTTATCCAGAAAGAAGATTGCGGCCGACCGCATCCGCGCGGGCGGCCATGGGAATTAACCTGACGGAACGGGAAATGTTCCCGGTCCGGGTCAGTCTATATCGAATATCCGTCGAGGGAGCCGATCAGGCCGCGCCTTCTTCGCTTTCGAACATCTGCATCGGCTGGCCGGGCATGATGGTGGAGATCGCATGCTTGTAGACCAGCTGCGAATGACCGTCACGGCGCAAAAGCACGCAGAAATTGTCGAAGGAGGTGACAACGCCCGTCAGCTTGACGCCGTTGATCAGGAAAATCGTGAGCGAAATCTTCTGCTTACGAACGGTATTGAGGAAGAGATCCTGAAGGTTTTGAGAACGTTCCGCCATAGCGCCGCTTCTTTCTTTTTTGCCGGCAGGGATACCGGAAAATAATCAATCAATAATAAGTCGGCCAAGTCTTGTCCCCCGCTTGGCTGACCTCAAACTCTGGTATCAAATCATGTTCCGTTCCGCAACGGTCAAAACAGCCTGACGGGTACGAGTATTGACCCGCATTTTCGATTCGGGACAGTCAAAAATATTGTATCGAAACACGGAAAAGTTGTTCCACGTCGCGCACCGCATCGGCGGATGCAAAGAGCACGACACGGTCCTTCGCCTTGATTTTCGTGCTGCCGTCAGGACGGATCACCACACCGTCGCGATAGATCGCGCCGATGCGCACGCCTTCGGGCATATCGATGTCGCGGAAGGATTGGCCGACCAGCGGCGATGTCTCCAGCGCCTCCGCCTCGATTACCTCCGCCGAACCGCGTTGGACGGCGTAGACGGAGCGGATGCGACCCTTGCGCACGTGCTGAAGCACACGGGAGATCGTCACGGCCCTGGGGTTGATATAGGCATCGAGCCCCAGAGAACGGGCGACATCGTGGAATGACGTGCTGTTCAAGAGCGCCAGATTCGATTTGCAGCCGAGCTGCTTTGCAATGACGGCGGCCAGAATATTGGTCTGGTCATTGTTGGTGAGCGTTACAATCAGGTCGGCGTCCTGAATATCGGCCTGCATCAGGATTTTCTGATCGAGCGCCGAACCATGCATGACGATGGTGTGGCTCAACTGCTCAGATGCGGCAACCGCCCTGTCGCGGTCCGACTCGATGATCTTCACCCGCGTCTTCGGCTGCATCTCCTCGATCTTGTGCGCGACGAAATGGCCGATATTACCGGCGCCCGCAATCACGATGCGCTGCGCTTCCTGCTCCTCGTGACCGAAGAGGCTTAAGGTACGGCGGGCGTGCTGGCGCTGGCAGATGACATAGGCAAGGTCGCCCACCCGCAACTGTTCCGAAGAATGCGCCACCTTCAGAATACCATCCCGGTAAACGCCAACCACTGTGGCGATAAGGTCGGGAAAGAGGCTGGAGAGTTGCTGCAGCGGTGTGTTGATGACAGGGCAATCTTCCATGCACTCGATGGCCAGCATGTAGATCGTATCTTCCGCGAACCGCACAACGTCGGTTGCGCCCGGAAAAGCGATACGCCGCAGCACCATCTTGCCGACTTCGACTTCCGGAGAAATCGTCACATCGATGGACATGTTCTCGCGGCTGAAGAGATCGGCATATTCCGGCTTCAGATAGCTCTGGTCGCGGATGCGGGCGATCTTGGTCGGCACGCTGAAGAGCGCATGCGCCACCTCACAGGCGACGATATTGATCTCGTCATGCAGCGTAACGGCGATGATCATGTCGGCCTGGTCGGCACCGGCCTTGGCCAGCATGTCGGGATGGGCGCCATGGCCGACATAACCGCGCACGTCCAGCGTCTCGGTTATGGCGGTAATAAGCGGCGCAGCGGTATCGATGACCGATACCTCATTATCCTCCCGCGACAATTGTTCGGCGATGCCGTAACCCACCTGCCCTGCGCCGCAAATGATGACTTTCATGCTGTCTCTCTGACGGAATAATCGGTTACGGCAAAGCGCCTAGATTCCTTATACGCCGAGAGATTTCAGTTTGCGATGCAGCGCCGACCGTTCCATGCCGACAAATTCCGCCGTGCGCGAAATATTGCCGCCGAAGCGGTTGATCTGGGCCATCAGGTAGTCCCGCTCGAACATTTCACGCGCTTCGCGCAGCGGCAGGGTCATGATGTGCTGATCGCCCTGCGCCGAAATCTTCGGCAGCATGTCGCCAATATCCGCCGGCAGCATGTCGGCCGAGATCGGCGCTTCGCCGCCTTCGGGACGTGCCAGAATCATCAGCCGCTCGATATTGTTGCGGAGCTGGCGGATGTTGCCCGGCCAGTCATGGGTCTGGAGAACGGCCATGGCGTCATCCCCGATCTTGCGCGGACGGATGCCAGCCTGTTCGGAAATCTGCCGCATGAACATGTCGACGAGGAAGGGGATATCTTCGCGGCGCTCGGAAAGCGCCGGCACCTTCACCGGCACCACGGCGAGACGGTGGTAAAGATCCTCGCGGAATTGGCCTTCGGCGATCAGGCTTTCGAGATGGTGGGCGGTCGAGGAAATGATGCGCACATCCACCTTCACCCGCTTGCCGCCGCCGACACGCTCGAATTGCTGGTCGACCAGCACGCGCAGGATCTTGTTCTGCGTTTCGCGTGGCATTTCGCCGACTTCATCGAGATAAAGAACGCCGCGATGGGCTTCTTCCAAGGCGCCTACCTTGCGTGGCTGTCCGGGCAGGCCTTCCGTGCCGAAAAGCGCGATTTCCATGCGGTCGGGCGTGATCGTCGCGGCATTGAGCGCCACGAAAGGTCCTGTAGCGCGCGAGGATTTCTTGTGCACCATGCGCGCCACCAGTTCCTTGCCGGAACCGGAGGGGCCAAGGATCATGATGCGGCTGTTGGTGGGAGCCACCCTGTCAATGGTCTGGCGAAGCTGCGACACGGCAAGTGACGCACCGACGAGTTCAACCGCGTCACCGGTGCGTTTCTTGAGTTCCTGAACCTCGCGCTTCAGCTTGGAGTTTTCCAGCGCCCGCTCGGCGATCAGGATCAGCCGGTCGGCTTTGAACGGCTTTTCGATAAAGTCGAAAGCGCCACGCTTGATGGCGTTGACGGCGGTTTCGATATTGCCGTGACCGGAAATCATGACGACAGGAATTTCGGGATGGCGGCTCTTGATTTCGTCCAGCAGCGCCAGACCGTCGAGCTTCGAACCCTGCATCCAGATATCGAGAAAGATCAGGCGCGGCACCCGTTCCGAAATGGCGGCCAGCGCGCTGTCGCTGTCGAACGCCATGCGGGTCTCGTGTCCCTCGTCGGAAAGAATGCCCGCTACGATTTCGCGAATGTCCGCCTCGTCATCCACGACCAGAATATCAGACGCCATATGCTGCTTCCTTGTTATTTTCGCTGCCGACCGCCTCGATATAGGGCAGCAGCACTCGGATCATGGCGCCATGGCCATGGTCGAATTCGGCCGGGGCATCATGGAGCTCCAGATACCCGCCATGTTCTTCGATGATTTTCTTGACGATGGCGAGGCCGAGGCCTGTGCCCTTGTCCCGCATCGTCATATAGGGTTCGAGAATGCGGTGACGGTTCTCGACGGGAAGGCCGCGGCCATTGTCGATGATGTCAGCCACGAAACGGGAATTGGCCTCGTCGAAGGAGGCGCGCACCAGGATTTTACCCGGACGCTTTTCGCCTTCCACCGCCTCGATGGCTTCCGTCGCATTCTTGATGAGATTGCCGAACGCCTGTCCCAGCATGCGGGCATCGAACATGCCCTCCAGGGGAATGTCGCCCAGCTCCGTTGAGAACTTCGTGTCGGCGGCGCTGATTTCGCGCAGGAACGCCGCGTCCTTCAAAATCGAACGCAGGTCCGATTTTTCCTTCGTCGGTTTGGGCATACGCGCAAAAGCGGAGAATTCATCCACCATCCGGCCGATATCACCGACCTGCCGGACGATGGTGTCCGTACACTGGTCGAAAATGGCGCGGTCGCTCTCATCGATCTGCTTGCCGAAACGGCGCTTGATGCGCTCGGCAGAAAGCTGGATCGGCGTCAGCGGGTTCTTGATCTCGTGGGCGATGCGCCGCGCGACGTCCGACCATGCGGTGGAGCGTTGGGCGATGACGAGATCGGTGATGTCGTCGAGCGTGATGACGTAGCTGTCGCGGCTGTCGCGGGCGTCCTCGCGGGTCACCTGCACATTGAGGGTACGCTCCTTGCCGCGCCGCATGATATTGATCTGCTTGCGGAAGTTGCCGCGCGACCAGGTGTTGGCCTCGGTCACGACCTCTTCGATTTCAGGCGCAATTTCCGACAGTTGCGCACCGATCAACTGGTCGGAAGAAAGCGCCACGAATTCTTCTGCCGAAGGATTGACGATGGTGATCTTGCGGTTCTCGTCAACGCCGATGACGGCGGCTGTAACGCCCGACAGCACCGCCTCGATGAAGCGGCGACGATCGTCGATATCGTCTTTCGCCTCGATGATCTGCTCCTGCTGGCTGCGCAGTTCCGAGACCATCTTGTTGAAGGTGCGCGACAGACGCCCGACGTCGCCATCAACGGCGCGAACGGGCACCAGCACATGCATGTTGCCGGTGGCGACACTGTCTGCGGCGCTGATGAGAAGCCGGATCGGGCGCACGATACGGTCGGCGACCGCGATCGCCGTCCAGATCGCCGCCAGAAGCACGATCAGCGCAAAACCGAGATAGAGGATCGCAAAGGCGATCTGCAGCGGCGCACGGCCTGCCTCCATCGCCTTGTATTCGGCGCGGTTCTCTTCCATCAGCCGCATTGCGCCCATGACCTTGGGATCGACGGCGCGTACCGTGTAAAGGAAGGTTCCGCTAATGCCTTCGAGCTTGATAATCGCGCCAACGAGGTTGGTGATGCCAGGCGGGATCAGCGTCGGCTGACCGGCGGCGGCCTTTTCAAGCGCGTCATGCGGAATGGCGGGAAGCGGTTTTTCCGTCTTGATATCGGCCTGCGCGACGGCGTCGCCGTCTTCCTGCACCAGAAACGCGCCAAGCAGGCCGCGTCCCTTGGCCTGACGGGTCATGAGATCAACGAAGCCGGTGCGGTCTAGATAAAAAAGCGCGCGGTTGCGGTCGAGATCGGTGGCCATCGACAGGGTCTGGCCCTGAAGATAACCGGCATTTTCCATCATATAGGCCTGGGCGATGTTGCTGGAGGAATCGACGATCGACTGCGTGCGCAGCGAAAACCAGCGGTCGAGACCGACATTCAGCGTCAGGCTGGCGAAGATGGCGACAAGCACGGCGGGCGTGATCGCCACGATGGAGAAAAGCACGACGATGCGCACGTGCAGACGCGCTGCCGCCCTGCCCTTTTTCCGAGCTTTTAGCAGGCGGTTGATTTCGCGGCCGATCAGAAAGATCAGGCCGATCACGAAGATAGAATTGATGACGACGGAAGCGATGACGACGTTGGATGTCGGCGCAATCGGGGTCACGCCGAGCAGCACGAAGAGGGTAATGATGGCGCAGACGAGGGCGACGCCGGCGAGCACCAGCCCCGGCAGAGCGAAAGACATCCTGCGATCGGCAACCACCATGCCCGCTGCTTCGTCAGCAACGGCGTTTTCGGCGGCGGGTTTCCGCATCAACTACTCCCAATCGCTGGCCAGCCAGCACCACATTCCTGAAGTCAGGCAAGATTCACCGCAGTTCGACGAATCTCTCTCCCTCCTAGTGTTTTCCAAGCAACACAATGTGGCGAAAATGCAACGACAGATGCGGCCTTGTCAACATTCTCAGCTGGGGCGGGAGCTGCGATACACGGAAACTCCAAGCTCGCGGATTTTCTTGCGTAGCGTATTGCGGTTGAGGCCAAGAAGATCAGCAGCCTTGATCTGGTTGCCGCGTGTCGCCGTCAAGGCGGCGAGAATCAGCGGATATTCCAGTTCGCGCAGCACGCGGTCGTAAAGACCCGGCGGCGGCAGGCCATCGCCGAAGCTTGCGAAATAATCCCGCATGTTTTCCTCGACCGCCTGCGAAATGGTGAGCGAGCCGGTACGGACCGCCATCTTGTCGAGCGGGCTGTCCGGGACATCCGACTGCAATTCCTGCTCGATGATCTCGCGGGTGATGACTTCCTGCGGATAAAGCGCCATCAGCCGGCGGATCAGGTTTTCCAGCTCGCGCACGTTGCCCGGCCAGGCATAGGCCTTCATGACCTCCAGCGCCTCGGTCTCGAAACGCTTGCCTTCCAACCCTTCCTTTTCACCCTGCTGGATGAAATGGCGCACGAGATCGGGAATATCCTCGGCACGGTCGCGCAGCGGCGGCAGGCGCAGCGGCACGACGTTCAGGCGATAATAGAGGTCTTCGCGGAAGAGACCCTGATTGATCGACTGCTTCAAATCCTTGTTGGTGGCGGCGACGATGCGGACATCGGTGCGGATCGGCGTGCGTCCGCCGACGGTCGTATATTCACCCTGCTGCAAGACGCGCAGCAGGCGCGTCTGGGCGTCCATCGGCATGTCGCCGATTTCATCGAGGAACAGCGTGCCACCCTCGGCCTGTTCGAAACGGCCGGTCGAGCGGTTCTGCGCGCCGGTGAAGGCGCCCTTCTCATGGCCGAACAGTTCGGATTCGATCAGATCGCGCGGGATTGCCGCCATGTTGATGGCGACGAAGGGACCATTGCGGCGCTTGCCGTAATCATGCAGCGCCCGCGCCACCAGCTCCTTGCCGGTGCCGGATTCGCCGGTGATCATCAGCGTCAGGTCGGTCTGCATCAGGCGGGCGAGAACGCGGTAGATTTCCTGCATCGCCGCGGAACGGCCAACGAGCGGCATGCCGTCCTGCATGTCGTCATCAAGCTTGGCCGGCTTGCGCTTCGGCTCAGACAGGGCGCGGCCGATGATCGCGATCAGTTCCGTCAGGTCGAAGGGCTTCGGCAGATAGTCGTAAGCGCCTTTTTCCGAGGCCTTGATGGCGGTCATGAAGGTGTTCTGCGCGCTCATGACGAGAACCGGCAGATCCGGACGGGCCTTCTTGATGCGCGGCAGAAGGTCGAAGGCGTTTTCATCCGGCATCACGACATCGGTCACGACAAGATCGCCCTCGCCCGCCGAAACCCAGCGCCAGAGCGTTGCGGCGTTGGAGGTGATGCGCACGTCGTAACCGGCGCGGCTCAGCGCCTGGTTCAGAACGGTGCGGATTGCGGCATCATCATCGGCGACGAGGATCGTAGCTGTCATAGGTCATTTCCTGTCGTGTTCGGCAAGGTGATGTCGTCGAGCGCCACTTCCGGAGAGACGGGCATCAATACGCGGAAAGTCGTGCGATGGTTCTGGCTGTCGCATTCGACAATGCCGCCATGGGCGCCGATGAGTTTGGCGACAAGCGCCAGGCCCAGGCCCGAACCATTCGTCTTGGTGGTGATGAAGGGGTCGAAGAGATGCGGCAGCAGATCGGCCGGAACGCCCGGGCCATTGTCATGCACGCAGAATTCGAGCGGCAGCGAGATGCGCTCGCGGCTGCCGGCGACGGAAAGCCGCATGCCGGGACGGTAGGCGGTGGTCAGCAATATCTCGCCATCCGACTGGTTGCCCACGGCTTCCGCCGCATTCTTCACCAGATTGAGGAAGACCTGAACCAGCTGGTCGCGATTGGCATAGACCGGCGGCAGCGACGGGTCATAGTTCTCGGAAATCTTGATGTTGCGGGCAAAACCGGCCTTGGCGATTGCCTTCACATGATCGAGCACGGAATGGATGTTGACCGGTACGCGATCCACCGGCCGCTCGTCGGAAAACACCTCCATGCGGTCGACCAGCGAAACGATGCGGTCAGTCTCATCGCAGATCAGCCGCGTCAGCGCCCGGTCCTCATCGGCAACCGATGTCTCCAGAAGCTGGGCAGCGCCGCGAATGCCTGACAGCGGGTTCTTGATCTCATGCGCGAGCATCGAGGCAAGGCCGGTGACGGAACGGGCAGCCGCGCGATGGGTCAATTGCCGGTCGATCTTGTCCGCCATCGACCGCTCCTGAAAGACGACGACAACCGAACCCGGCTCGCTGACAACGGGCGCCACATAGAGATCGACGAGCTTGTCCTGTCCAAGCCGTGGCGAACTCAGATCGACGCGATATTCATTGACCGGCGCGCGGCGCTCCCGCACCTGATCGATCAACGCCAGAAGCGGGCTGCCGAAGGGAATGAATGTGGAAACGCGGTAGCGGGCAAGATGGGAGGCGCTTGCTCCGAAAAAGGCTTCGGCTTCCCAATTGGCGAATGCAATGAAACCTTCGGCATCCACCAGAATGACGGGGTTCTGCACCGCGTTCAGAACCGCCATGGCGAGCGGGTTTGCATCTGCCGGGCTGTGTTTGTCAGCGCTCATGCGGCCTTCCTTGCGGCGTCTTCGCCCGCATTTGCGCAAAGTGCGGAGCGCAGCAGATCGGCCACCTCCACCGTGTCACGCGATGTCATGATTTGAGCCTTGTCTGGCGTGGCGATCTCTGGCGCGAAACGGTCGAGATACCAGCCCAGATGTTTGCGGGCATGCCGGAGACCGGCTTCCATTCCGTAAAATTCCAGCATCATTTCGTAATGCTCGATGGCAATGGCGGGAATATCGTCGCGGTGCGGCGCTGCATGTCCGGCGAGCACTGCCGGCAGCCAGGGTTGTCCCTGTGCGCCGCGCCCGACCATGACGGCATCCGCACCCGAACGGCGCAAGATTTCGCGCGCATCTTCGGCCGTCTCCACATCTCCATTGGCGATGAGAGGGACGGAAATCACCTCGCGCACGGCGCGGATGGCGTTCCAGTCCGCTCGTCCCTCGTAAAACTGCATGCGGGTGCGCCCGTGAATGGTGATGAGCTGAACACCTGCCGCCTCGGCGCGGCGGGCGATATCAGGCGCATTGATGGTGTTTTCGTCCCAGCCGAGCCGCATCTTCAGCGTCACAGGCACGTCGACCGCATTGACCGTCGCCTCGATCAGCGAGAGCGCATGATCGGGATCGCGCATCAGCGCCGAGCCGGAATAACCGCCCGTTACCTTCTTGGCCGGGCATCCCATATTGATATCGATGATGCCGGCGCCGTTATCGGCCGCGATCTTCGCCGCCTCGGCCATGAAATGCGCCTCACGCCCGGCAAGCTGCACCATATGCGGAACCATGCCGGCATTTTTCAGCCGCGCCCAGGATTCCCCCCTGTTAGCGACGAGCTCGCGGCTTGCGACCATCTCCGTCACGACGAGACCCGCACCATAACGCCAGGCAAGCTGCCGAAACGGCAAATCCGTCACGCCCGACATGGGCGCCAGCACGGCACGATTACGGATCGTAACTGAGCCGATGCTGAACGGTTCTGACAACTCCGGAAGATGCAATTGATGATCTTTCATGCAGAAGGGTTATTTGCATTATTTTTAGACAGTGTTTGCGCGGTTGCCAAGCACTTTTAGAGGGTTGCACCTTTTATTTGCTGGGCGACTGCCTGCCTGTTTTGCTGTCGGCAGCAATTTGTGCAGGTTCAAAGGCCAATGACGATCGATCCTGCGTCATGCAGGGGCGAATGCGCGTCTTATCAGGCTGGCCATCCGGGTTTTGAAACGCTAGAGCAGGACTGTCAACCGCTAAGGGTTGCGCGCAAAGCATATGACCAATGCAGGAAAGTACTATGAAACTCGGCATCGTCATCGTCGCCGCGGGACGCGGTGAAAGGGCAGGCTCGCCACAGGAAGGGCCGAAGCAATATCGCCCGATCGGCGGAAGGGCCGTGATCGAGCATACATTGGCGACGTTCCTCGGCTGGAATGGCGCCTCCCCCATCGTGGTCGTCAGCCATGCCGACGATAAAGCACTGCTGTCACCAATCCTGCAGCGACTGGATGCGGGTGAGCGGATTGTCACCGTAACAGGCGGCGCGACGCGCCAGCAATCGGTGCTGGCCGGGCTGGAGGCGCTCGCCTCGGAAGAGCTGACGCATGTTATGATCCATGACGCCGTGCGGCCTTTCGTCGCCGTGGACATGCTGGAACGCATCATCGCCCTGCATCAGGCTGGCGCCACCGGCGTTCTGCCTGCCCTGCCCGTCACCGATACACTGAAGCGCGGCTCTGACGACCTCGTCGTACAGACAGTTTCCCGGCAGGGTCTTTATGCGGCGCAGACACCGCAGAGCTTCAATTACGGTGATATTCTTCGCGCGCATCGCGCTGCTGCTGCTTCCGGCAAAACGGATTTCACCGATGACGCATCCATCGCCGAATGGGCCGGGCTGACGGTGACGCTGACCGAAGGTTCGGTCGACAACGTAAAACTCACTCTCAAGCGGGATATCGCCATGGCCGATGAAAAGCTTTCTCACGGATTGCCCGACGTGCGCACCGGCAATGGTTACGACGTGCATCAGCTGGAGGCCGGGGATGGCGTCACCCTCTGCGGCATCTTCATCGAGCATGACCAGAGACTGAAAGGTCATTCGGATGCCGATGTGGCGCTGCATGCGCTGACCGATGCGCTGCTCGCCACCTGCGGCGCCGGCGATATCGGCGACCATTTCCCGCCCTCGGATCCGCAATGGAAGGGTGCGGCCTCCCGTATCTTCCTCGAACACGCGGCCAAGGTGGTGCGTGACAATGGCGGCACGATCATGAATGCCGACGTTTCGCTGATCGCCGAAGCGCCACGCATCGGTCCGCACCGCCAGGCCATGCGGGAAGCGCTTTCGGACATGCTCGGCATCGCGCTGGAGCGCTGCTCGGTGAAAGCGACAACCAACGAGACGATTGGCTTCGTCGGCCGTCGTGAGGGCATCGCGGCGATAGCCACCGCTACCGTCGTCTACCGGGGCAGACCGCTATGAGCCTTTTTCCCGCTGACATAGAAGAACTGGCGCGGCGAATCATCACCGATTTCACCGCCCGCGGTTTCATGGTCTCGACAGCTGAGAGCTGCACGGGCGGCCTGATCGCCGGCGCGCTGACAGAGATTGCCGGCTCCTCCGCCGTCGTGGACCGTGGTTTCGTTACCTATACCAATGAAGCCAAGATGGACATGCTGGGAGTTGGCGTCGAGACACTGGCGAATTTCGGCGCGGTCTCCCGGCAGACGGCGCGGCAGATGGCGCATGGCGCCCTGTTCCGTTCACGGGCGGATTTTGCCGTGGCTGTAACCGGCATTGCAGGCCCGAGTGGCGGCTCTTCGGAAAAACCGGTGGGATTGGTGCATCTGGCGGCCAAGGCGCGCAATGGCCAGAGCCTGCACAAAGAGATGCATTACGGCGACATTGGTCGCACCGAAATCCGTCTTGCGACGGTTAAGACAGCGCTCGAAATGCTGACTGCACTTAGTCAGGCCGGGTCAGCATAAATCTTGTCGGCGCGGGTCTCGAAGGCTTCCGCGAACATGCGGAACGCCCGGTCGAACATCGACCCCATGACCGCGCCGAGCAGTCGGTTCTTGAATTCATAGTCAATGAAGAAATGAATGGCTGAGCCGCCCTCGTCCGAGGCCTCAAAACGCCAGCGATTTTCGAGATATTTGAATGGTCCGTCGATATATTTCACATCGATGGCGCGCTCCGCAGGGTTCAGCAGCACCTGGGTGGTGAAGGTCTCACGAATGGCCTTGTAACCCACCGTCATGTCAGCCACCAGCAGCATCTTGCCGTCGCGTTCCTTGCGCGAGCGGACGGTGAGCGCCTCGCAAAGGGGAAGAAACTGCGGATATTTCTCCACATCGGCGACGAGGTCGTACATGCGGTCGGGCGAGTGTTTGACAAGGCGATGCGTTTCGAACTGTGGCATGAGCGGCAGTTAATCCTCGATAACGAGAAGATCAAGAAGGCGGCGAAACTGTTTTCGGCTTTTCAGCTGGAATACCGGCACATCAGGACCATAAAGCGCGAAATTCTGCTCAAAAATCGGGGCGTGGCGGCGTTCGAAATTCCAGATATAGCGCAGGAAATCGATGTCTATCCTTTCGGGACATCCCTCCGCCATTTCGGGCCGCGCCTTGCCGTAACCCTTGATCGCCCGGCTGACGGCGCCCCACAGGCAGAGCCAGCGCGGCATGCGCACCCAGAGAACGATGTGGGACCTCGGCAGGCGCATATCGAAAGACGACGGGTTGCTGCCGTCCATCAGCCAGCGCTCTTCGGTGATGATGGCGGCTATCCTCTGCCGCTGCTCATGGCGGGCGCGCGCCTGCCAGCCGGGCAGCCAGAAAATCTCCCGATCCATGGAGATATAACGAAGCCCGAAATTGCCCGCGAGCTTCTGCGAAAGCGTCGACTTGCCGCCGCCGGAACAGCCAACGACCAATATGCGCTGCGCGCCGGCGATAATCGCGGCAGCATCTTCTACCCTGTGAAGATAGTTCGGCATTTGATAGACCTCATCCAACCGCTGGATATATTTCTGCCACCCGGTCATAACCCTTGAGCGATATCGTTACCGCGCATGGCAGTTACGGAAAATTGACTATTGTAACTCCGTCGCAGGGATTGCTATTTATTTGCGACTAATATTACACCCATTGGATGCAACGGCGCTGGAAGCTCCCAATTTCACCCAGCGTATTCATCCTTGGGTTCAGACCCGATACATAACCGCTTTGAGCCACTGAGTGAGCCGATGGACGATTTTTCCAACATCATCAACCTTCTCGAATCCGCAAAACAACTCGCATCGATGAACGGCATGCCGGTGCTTGCCTATCTTATCGATGTCGCGAAATGCGAGGCGAGAGAAAACAAGCCGGTTCTGCGCAAGCGCAAACGCGGCGAATCGACCGCCAAGGAAGACTGTTAATTGCCGGCGCGCAGAGCCGACGGATAAAGCCGACTGGCCCAATCTTCAAGACGATGTCATAATCAAACAATGAAACCGGCCGCTTTTTCGAGGCGGCCATTTCTTTGCACAATGGAAACGACAGCGTCATGACAGCCGCATCCGCCGATATCAGAACCTACAGGGAAGAAAGACCGAAGGAACGGCATGGCTTCGTTCAGATCGTTCTTCCGGTCTCCGGGCGTCTGCTGATCGATGTAGCCGGACGGCAGGATGAATTGTCGACCGGGCGCGGCGTCTTCATCCATCGCGACACACCGCATACCCAGGAAGCGACAGCGAGCAATCACTCACTGGTGGTCGATATCGATGAAAGCGCCCTTCCCGCGCAAACCCTCGAAAAATTCGCCCGTTCGCCGTTTCTCGACATAGCGCAGGATACCCGGCAATTGATCGCCTATATGCGCGGCATCATCGGAGCGGATGGGCGGCGCGACGATATTGCCGGTCTGTGGGCGCCGCTGCTGATCGACAGCCTGGCCGACGAACGAACCGATATCCGCCAACGCCTGCACAGGCTCGCCGCGGTCGTCAGGGCGGAACCGTTCTTCCCCTGGACCATCGGGATGCTTGCCTCCTGCGTGACGATCAGCGACAGCCGTCTGCATGCTCTGTTTCTCGAAGAATTCGGCCTCCCACCTCACCGCTGGCTGGCCGGGCTGCGCATGGACAAGGTCTTTGCATTGCTCGACGATTCCGCCCTGCCAATTGCCGAGATTGCCCTACGGGCCGGCTTTTCCGACCAGACGGCACTGACGCGCGCCATGCGCAATGCGGTGGGTGAAACGCCCGCTGCCTATCGCCGAAACCGCGGCATTCATTAGAACCGTCTACACGGTCATCAGGAGTTTTTGTCAAGACAGCCGGAAGGGGCTGTGGCACATCGCAGGCAAATGCGAATGCGGATGTGACAGGACATGAACAGGACAGGTCTCGGTGTTTTTTATGGCATGCTGGCGGGAGCGATGTGGGGAGGCATCTTTCTCGCCCCCAAACTCGTGCCGGATTTTTCCGCCCTACAACTGTCGACGGCGCGTTACCTCACCTACGGGCTGATTTCCCTCATCATCATCGGACCGCGCATCAGGCGGGTTTCCGCCCGTTTTGGCGTGCGGGAATGGTTTGCGCTCGGCTGGCTGAGCATGATCGGCAATATCGCCTATTATGTCTTCATATCGACAGCCGTTAAACTCAGCGGTGTCGCTTTCACCTCCATCATCATCGGTTTCCTGCCCGTCGCCGTCACCATCATCGGCAGTCGCGACCACGGCGCGGTATCGCTCCGGCGGCTATGGCCGTCGCTTGTTTTCGGCGCAATCGGCATTGTCGGCATTTCCTGGCAATCGCTGGTGCAAGGCGATGGTGGGCTCAATGTTTCACGCGTCATCGGCCTTGCCTGCGCGCTCGGCGCACTGGCCTCCTGGACGGCCTTTGCCGTCGGCAACGCCCGCTGGCTTTCCCGCCTTCACGATGTCAGTGCCGATGACTGGAACATGATGACGGGTGTGGTGACCGGCGCGCTGGCGCTGGTGCTGGCAATTCCGGCTTTCGGCTTTGGTGGCGCAAACCACGCTTCCGGGGATTGGCTGCATTTCGCCGCCGTTGCCGCAGGCCTCGGCGTCACCGCCTCCATTATCGGCAATGCGCTATGGAACCGCATGAGCCGACTTCTACCACTCACCATGGTCGGACAGATGATCCTGTTCGAAACGCTGTTTGCGCTGCTTTACGGTTTTCTCTGGGAGGGACGTGGCCCGACGCTGGTTGAGGCCGTCGCGATCTGCTCAGTAGTGCTGAGCGTGGTGCTGTGCATGCGGGCGCATCGGCCGAAGAAGGTTGTGGCCTGATCGGCTTGTGGGGCCGAAAACAGGCGATTGAGCCATTTCGTAAGGTTCGCCTCCAGCTCAACGTCATCCTCGGGCCCGTCCCGAGGATACAATCACGTATCGTAAAGTACAGAGGTTGCAGATGCTCGGGACAAGCCCGAGCATGAGAGCGTGCAAAACGTGCGATGACACGTCGTTTTGCCCAGCCTTTCCGCCCCTGATTACTCAGCAGCAGCCAGCAGCTTCTTCTCGCGGGCAGCACGCAGGCGCTCGAAATCGTCGCCGGCATGGTGCGAGGAGCGGGTCAACGGGCTCGACGAGACCATCAGGAAGCCCTTGGTATAGGCCACCGTCTCGTAGGACTTGAATTCCTCCGGTGTCACGAAGGCCTCGACCTTGTGGTGCTTGCGGGTCGGCTGCAGATACTGGCCGATGGTCAGGAAGTCCACATCGGCGCTGCGCAGGTCGTCCATCAACTGCAGCACTTCGTTTCGCTCTTCGCCGAGACCGACCATGATGCCAGACTTGGTGAACATGGTGGGATCGAGTTCCTTCACCCGCTGCAAGAGGCGCACGGAGTGGAAATAGCGCGCACCGGGGCGAACCGTCAGGTAGTTGCCCGGGACGGTTTCCATATTGTGGTTGAAGACATCGGGCTTGGCCGCAACAACACGTTCCAGCGCGCCCGGCTTCTTCAGGAAGTCAGGCGTGAGGATTTCGATGGTCGTCGTCGGAGACGCCGCACGGATCGCCCAGATCACCTTCTCGAAATGTTCAGCGCCGCCATCGGCGAGGTCATCGCGGTCGACCGAGGTTATGACGACATGCGACAGGCCCATCTGCTTCACGGCCTTGGCGACATTCTCGGGCTCATCCATGTCAAGCGGATTGGGCTTGCCGGTCGCGACGTTGCAGAAGGCGCAGGCGCGGGTGCAGATTTCACCCATGATCATGAACGTCGCGTGCTTCTTGTCCCAGCATTCGCCGATATTCGGACAGCCGGCTTCCTCGCACACCGTTACCAGCTTGTGGCTGCGCACCAGTTCGCGCGTCTCGTGATAGCCCTTGGAGGTCGGCGCCTTGACGCGGATCCATTCCGGTTTGCGCATGACCTCGGTATCGGGCTTGTGCGCCTTTTCCGGGTGACGGATACGCTTTTCTTCGGACGACGTCCTGTCGAGAATAGTGACCATTAAAAACCTGCTTCCATCGCCTTTAGCGATCTAAACATCTGTTGGCCGGATGCTTTAGAACAATTCCAGAAAAAGCGTAAGCCCCTTCGGGTCACGAAGCCTTGTCAGCGCCGCACCAGCTTCGCCAGAAACAGCAGCAAGCTTGCCCCGAGGAAAGACGTGACGAAGTAGCCGAGCCTGCTGTCCTGGACGAAAACATCGAAGGTTCTCAGCACCGCAACAGCCACCACCGAACCGACGATGCCGAGGACGATGTTCATGAAAACGCCGAAGCGCATGTCCATGAGCTTGCCCGCAAGCCAGCCGGCGAGACCGCCGATGATGATTGCTGCAATCCAGCCTACACTTTCCATTCCACGCTCCCTGAAAGAACCGGCCCCTTGAGCGGCCTGCATCGAGACATATGGGACACCCGGCAGGGTTAGACAATGCCGGGTATCACGGAGCACTTATGCGTTCAGAACACGCCCATAGGCGTCGAGCACGCTTTCCTTCATCGACTCCGAAATCGTCGGATGCGGGAAGATCGTGTGCATCAGGTCTTCTTCCGTCGTCTCGAGATTCATGGCGACAACGAAGCCCTGAATGAGCTCGGTCACTTCCGCACCGACCATATGCGCGCCGAGCAGTTCACCGGTCTTTTTATCGAAGATAGTCTTGACCATACCCTGATCTTCGCCGAGTGCCACGGCCTTGCCGTTCGCAGCAAAGGAGAAGCGACCGACGCGGATATCGCGGCCCTGTTCCTTCGCCTTGGCTTCGGTGAGGCCGACAGAAGCGACCTGCGGGTTGCAATAGGTGCAGCCGGGAATCTTGAGCTTGTCCATCGGATGGACATTCGGCAGACCTGCAATCTTTTCGACGCAGATGACGGCCTCATGCTCCGCCTTGTGGGCGAGCAGCGGCGGGCCAGCAACATCGCCGATGGCGTAGATACCAGGTACATTGGTCTTGCCGTAACCGTCGATGACGATGAAGCCGCGATCGGTCTTCACGCCGGCAGCCTCAAGCCCGATACCTTCGATATTGGCGACGACGCCGACGGCGGAAATCATGCGGTCGGCCGTGATCTTTTCGGAAGAACCATCCTTCTTCTCAAGCGTCGCGGTGATGGAGTTCGCGCCCTTCTCGACCTTGGAAACCTTGGTCTCCAGATGGATTTTCATGCCCTGCTTTTCGAGCTGCTTCTTGGCGAAGGTGGAGATTTCCGCGTCTTCAACCGGCATGACCTGGCTCATGATTTCGACGACGGTGACGTCGACGCCCATGGTGCGGTAGAAGCTGGCGAATTCGATGCCGATGGCGCCCGACCCCATGACGAGCAGCGACTTCGGCAGTTCTTCCGGCTTCATCGCCTCGAAATAGGTCCAGATCAGCTTGCCATCCGGCTCGATGCCCGGAAGCGCGCGCGGGCGTGCGCCGGTGGCGACGATGATGTGCTTGGCGGTATAGGTGCCCTCGCCCAGCGTGTTTTTCGGCACGGGACCCTGCGGCTGAACCACCGGCTTGGTGGACTTTCCGACAACGATTTCGCCCGGCTTGGTGATCTTGGCTTCACCCCAGATGATATCGACCTTGTTCTTCTTGAACAGGAAACCGACGCCATTGTTCATGCGCGCAGCAATGCCGCGCGAGCGCGCCACAATCGCCTTGACGTCAGGCTTGATCGAGCCTTCCAGCGTCAGACCGTAATCCTTGGCGTGGGTGGCGGTGTGCATGACATCGGCGGTGCGCAGCAGCGCCTTGGTGGGAATGCAGCCCCAGTTGGAGCAGATGCCGGCCAGATGCTCGCGCTCCACGACCGCAACCTTCATGCCGAGCTGGGCTGCGCGGATCGCGGCAATGTAACCGCCTGGTCCCGAACCGATGATGATGACGTCATAAGATTGAGCCATTGGAAATCCTGCCTTGTCTTATTCGGGTGACGGCAAACCGCCCCGAAACGAGAATGAGTGTCAAAGTCCGAGCATCATGCGGACGACAGGCTCCAGCCCGCGCCCGATGGCCCGCGTGTTTTCAGCGTCGAGATGGACGCCGTCCACCGGCGTCGTGCGGGCGACAGACCCGGCATCGAAAAATCCGCAGTCGAGGTCGTCGGCAAGGTCCCGGTAAACGGAAGCCAGCATCGCCGACTCATCGATTGCATCGCGAAAGATCGCGCCCATGACAGGGTTTGCCGTCTCACTGAGTTGCGGTGGCGCGACGATCAGCACGTCAGGCGCTTCCCAGTCCGTAACTTGCCAGACATGGTTGCGCGTGAGCTTCACCAGCCGCTCGATACCCTTCATGGCGACAATCGCCGAGCCGTGGATCGACGGTTTCATGTCGTTGGTGCCGAGCATGATGATGACGAGATCAAGCGGCGCATGGCTGTGCAGCAGCGTCGGCAGAAGCCGCGCGCCGTTGCGGTCGCAATCGGCCGTCAGGTCGTCATAGGCGGTGGTGCGGCCGCCAAGACCCTCATGGATCACATGCACGTCGGAACCGAGCGCCTTCTGCAAGACGCTCGGCCAAAGATCGTCATGGCTGTGCCGGCCACCCGTTTCCGCATCAGATCCCCAGGTCAGGGAATCGCCAAAGCAGAGGACCGACTTCACCATGTTATTCTCCGATCAAACCAGCATGCCCATCGGGTTTTCGATGTAGCGCTTGAAGGCGCCGATCAGTTCGGCTCCGAGCGCGCCATCGACGCAGCGGTGGTCAGTGGAAAGCGTGACCGTCATGACATTGGCGATCTTGATCTCGCCGTTCTTCACGACAGCGCGCTGTTCGCCCGCACCGACAGCCAGGATGGTGGCATGCGGCGGGTTGATGACGGCGGAGAAGCTCTTGACGCCCATCATGCCCATGTTGGACACGGCCGTTGTGCCGCCCTGATACTCCTCGGGCTTCAGCTTGCGCTCTTTCGCGCGCTTGCCGTAGTCCTTCATCTCGTTGGAGATGGTGGAGAGCGACTTCTCTTCCGCCTTGCGGATGATCGGCGTAATCAGGCCACCCGGAATGGAAACGGCAACGCCGACATCCGAATGCTTGTGCTTGACCATGTTGCTTTCCGTCCAGGAGACGTTGGCATCAGGCACGTCGCGCAGCGCGAGAGCCAGCGCCTTGATGACCATGTCGTTGACCGAAAGCTTGTAGGCGGGCTTGCCGTCCTTTTCGGGAGCGGCGGCGTTGAGCTGGGCGCGCAGCGCCAGAAGCGTATCCAGTTCGCAATCCACGGAAACGTAGAAATGCGGAACGGTCTGCTTGGATTCGACCAGACGCTTGGCAATGACCTTGCGCATGCCGTCATGCGGCACCAGCTCGTAGGAACCCGGCTCGAACAGCTTGAGAACGGCTTCGTCGGACGGACCCTTGGCAAGTGCCGGAGCCGGTGCGCCTGCGGATGCTGCGGCGGCAGGAGCTGCCTTCGCACCACCGGAAGCGGCAGCCTTTTCCACGTCGGTCTTGACGATGCGGCCATGCGGGCCGGACCCGGAGACGGCCGTGAGGTCGAGACCGGCTTCCTTGGCAAGACGACGGGCAAGCGGCGAAGCGAAAATGCGCTCACCAGACTTTGCCACCGGAGCCGGTGTGGAAGCTGCGGCTGCCTGATCGGCTACAGGCTTTTCAGCTTTGACTGGCGCAGCTTCGCTCTTCTCTTCCTTCGGTGCCTCGGCTTTGGCCTGAGACGGAGCAGGCGCGGCATTGCCGCCCTGTGCCGCCTCGGCGACATCTTCGCCTTCCGCAGCGAGGATGGCGATCAGGGCGTTGACCTTGACCGCTTCAGTGCCGGCGGGAACGACCAGCTTGGCGACCGTGCCCTCATCGACGGCTTCCACTTCCATGGTCGCCTTGTCGGTCTCGATCTCGGCAATCACGTCACCGGGTGCGACCTTGTCGCCTTCCTTGACCAGCCACTTGGCCAGATTGCCCTCTTCCATGGTGGGAGAAAGGGCAGGCATGGTGATGTTTATCGGCATCGAAACGCCTCCCCTTACTTGTAGCAGACGGTTTTGACGGCCTGAACGACTTCATCGACGTTGGGCAGAGCCAGCTTTTCGAGGTTTGCCGCGTAAGGCATTGGAACGTCCTTGCCGGCGATCGTCAGGATCGGCGCATCGAGATAGTCGAAAGCGGCGCGCATGACCTGGTTGGCGATGAAGTCACCGACCGATGACTGCGGGAAACCTTCCTCGACCGTGACCAGACGACCGGTCTTCTTGACCGATTCGATGACGGTGGGCAGATCCATCGGACGGATGGTGCGCAGATCGATCAGTTCGACGTCGATGCCCAGCTTTTCGAGTTCCGCAACCGCCTTGATCGCGTAGGTCATGCCGATGCCGAAGGAAACGATGGTCGCGTCCGTGCCCTTGCGATGAATGCGCGCCTTGCCGATTGGCAGCACGAAATCATCGAGCTTCGGTACTTCGAAGCTCTGGCCGTAGAGAATTTCGTTCTCAAGGAAGATGACCGGGTTCGGATCGCGGATAGCCGCCTTCAGAAGACCCTTCGCGTCGGCAGCCGTATACGGCATGACGACCTTGAGGCCCGGAATATGGCTGTACCAGGCGGCATAACACTGCGAATGCTGAGCGCCAACGCGGGCGGCAGCACCCGAAGGACCGCGGAACACCATCGGCGCACCCATCTGGCCGCCCGACATGTAAAGTGTCTTCGCTGCCGAGTTGACGATCTGGTCGATCGCCTGCATGGCGAAGTTGAAGGTCATGAATTCGACGATGGGCCGCAGGCCCGTCATTGCCGCACCAACGCCGATACCGGCAAAACCGTGCTCGGTGATCGGGGTGTCGATGACGCGGCGTTCGCCGAATTCCTGCAACAGGCCTTGGGTAATCTTGTAGGCGCCCTGATATTCGGCGACTTCCTCACCCATGACGAAGACTTTTTCGTCGGCGCGCATTTCTTCGGCCATGGCGTCGCGCAGCGCTTCACGCACCGTCGTCATCACCATTTCCGTGCCTTCAGGAATATCCGGATCGGCAGCGACTTCGATCTTAGGTGCTGCCGGAACCTTTGCGGCTTCCTTGGCAGCGCTCGGCTCCTCGGATGCTTCGCGGGTCTTGCCGCCTGCGGCATCCGAATCGGAATTTGCAGCTTCAGCCTTCGGCTCTTCCTTCTTGGCGGAAGAAGAGATGTCGGCAGCGCTTTCGCCTTCCTGGATGAGAACGGCGATCGGCGTGTTGACCTTGACGCCTTCGGTGCCGGCGTCGATCAGCAGCTTGCCGATAACACCTTCATCCACAGCTTCCACTTCCATGGTCGCCTTGTCGGTCTCGATCTCGGCAATCACGTCGCCGGATGTGACCTTGTCGCCTTCCTTTTTAAGCCATTTGGAAAGCGTGCCTTCCTCCATGGTCGGGGAAAGGGCGGGCATAAGAATTTCTACTGGCATGGGTTTCCCTTTCCCGATCAGAGCAGAATGTCGGTGTAGAGCTCGGATACATCCGGCTCTGGGTCGTTCTGGGCGAAGTCTGCGCTATCGGCGACGATATCACGGACATCCTTGTCGATGGCCTTCAACTCGTCTTCGCTTGCCCAGCCCTGCTCCAGAAGCCGTGCCTTGACCTGCTCGATCGGGTCATGTTCGGAGCGCATCTTCTGCACTTCGTCTTTCGAACGGTATTTCGCCGGGTCGGACATGGAGTGACCACGGTAACGGTAGGTCAGCATTTCCAGAATGATCGGCCCCTTGCCGGAGCGGCAATGTTCCAGCGCCTGATCGGCGGCTGCCTTTACGGCGCGCACATCCATGCCATCCACCTGGATGCCGGGAATGCCGAAGGACTGGCCGCGCAGCGAATAGTTCGACTGTGCGGTGGCGCGGGCGGTCGAGGTGCCCATGGCGTAACGGTTGTTTTCAACGATATAGATGATCGGCAGTTTCCAGAGAGCGGCCATGTTGAAGCTCTCGTAGACCTGACCCTGGTTGGCGGCGCCGTCACCGAAATAGGTCACGGAGACATTGTCGTTGCCGCGATATTTATTGGCGAAGGCTAGACCGGTTCCGAGCGAAACCTGCGCACCGACGATGCCGTGGCCGCCGTAGAAATGCTTCTCCTTGGAGAACATGTGCATCGAGCCGCCCTTGCCTTTCGACAGGCCGCCCTTGCGGCCGGTCAATTCGGCCATGACGCCACGCGCGCTCATGCCCAGAGCCAACATATGGCCGTGGTCACGGTAAGCGGTGATGACCTGATCGCCTTCCTTCTGAGACATCTGCATGCCGACAACAACGGCTTCCTGACCGATGTAGAGGTGACAGAAACCACCGATGAAGCCCATGCCGTAAAGCTGGCCGGCTTTTTCCTCGAAGCGACGGATGAGAAGCATCTCACGATAGGCGTGAAGCTCTTCTTCCTTCGAAAAGTCCGGGCTGTTCTTACCGGTGAATTCGCCTGCAGCCTTTGCCGTTGTCTTTCGGCCGGATACGGTCGCTGGTTTTCGCGGCGCCATTCATCCCTCCCTGAGTTGCCGTTTGAATGGATAGAGTGGCGCGTACCATATGCAAGAAAATGCCATGCAGCAATGCTTTAAACGCATGGCACATATTCACGCTAAAGTGCTGTGAATAAATCACAAATCATTAATTAACTTGATTTCGGTTAATTAGAAGTAGGTATTCATGATGACAATTTCGTCCGTACGGGACATATTGAGCTGATAGCGCGAAATCTCGTCGATCATGTCCCGCTCAAGCGAGCCGTCGCTCATCAATTCCACCTGCCGCTCAAGCGCCACGCGCGCCTGCGTGAGCTTTGCGAGCTCCGCGGTGCGGGTAATGCGCTGCCGCTCCAGCCGCTCCGTCGCCTGCAGGCCGAAGTCGCCATGAATGGAATGATACCCGAAATAGGAAAGAAAAGCGATCGTGATGGCCGGAACGATCAAACGGCCGAATCGTCTCTTTTTATGATGTCTGGTCCACATGCCGGAGAGAAGCCTTAAAACGCACAACGTGATTCTGAGACTAAGCCGGATTGTTTAACTATCCGTTGACCTTAAATTCCTGTCGGCTGACGGACGCAAAAAAGCCCGCCGGAAGGCGGGCTACGTTTGCAAAGAAAGTTCTCCTCTCAACTTCGTCATCCTCGCCCTTGGGACGAGGATCTATAAGTGGTTTGGAAGGTGGATCCTCGGGTCAGGCCCGAGGACGACGTCTCATGCGTGGACACGTCTTTCACCAACCTCAGCCCGCCAAGCGGCGGGCCACGTCGCCAAACCTGAACGCGAATTATCCGCGCAGGATCGAACGGCCGGCGTAAGCGGCCTGCGGGCCCAGCATTTCCTCGATACGGATCAGCTGGTTGTACTTCGCGAGCCGGTCGGAACGGGCAAGCGAACCGGTCTTGATCTGACCGCAATTGGTGGCAACCGCGAGATCGGCGATGGTGGAATCTTCCGTTTCGCCCGAGCGGTGCGACATGACGGCGGTGTAACCGGCCTTGTGCGCCGTTTCGACCGCATCCAGCGTCTCGGAAAGCGAACCGATCTGGTTGACCTTGACGAGGATGGAGTTGGCAACCCCCATCTTGATGCCGTCGCGAAGACGTGCGGAGTTGGTGACGAAAAGATCGTCGCCCACCAGCTGGCACTTGTTGCCGACGAGATCGGTCAGCGTCTTCCAGCCTTCCCAGTCGTCTTCAGCCATGCCGTCTTCGATGGAGATGATCGGATACTTGCCGACCAGATCGGCGAGATATTCAGCCATCGCGCCCGGCTCCAGCGTGCGGCCTTCGCCTTCGAGAACGTATTTTCCGTCCTTGAAGAATTCGGTCGATGCACAGTCAAGACCAACGAACATGTCGTCGCCCGGACGGTAACCGGCCTTTTCAATCGACTTCATGATGAAATCGAGCGCAGCCGGCGCACTTTCGAGGCCCGGTGCAAAACCGCCCTCGTCGCCGACGTTGGTGTTGTGGCCCTGCGCCGACAGTTCTTTTTTCAGCGTATGGAACACTTCCGAACCCATGCGCACGGCTTCGCGGATGTTTTCCGCGCCGACCGGCAGGATCATGAATTCCTGGAAATCGATCGGGTTGTCTGCATGCGCGCCGCCATTGATGATGTTCATCATCGGAACCGGCAGCAGATGCGCGTTCGGGCCGCCGACATAACGGTAAAGCGGCAGGCCGGACGCTTCAGCGGCAGCCTTCGCAACGGCGAGCGACACGCCGAGGATGGCGTTGGCGCCGATACGCGACTTGTTCGGCGTGCCGTCGAGCGCGATCATCATCTGGTCGATCTGGATCTGGTTTTCAGCGTCGAAACCGCCAATCGCGTCGAAGATTTCCGTATTGACGGCTTCGACCGCCTTTTCCACGCCCTTGCCGAGATAACGCTTGCCGCCATCACGCAGCTCAACCGCCTCATGCGCGCCGGTGGAGGCGCCGGAGGGAACGGCGGCACGGCCCATGGAGCCGTCTTCGAGATAAACGTCGACTTCAACGGTCGGGTTGCCGCGGCTGTCGAGGATTTCGCGCGCGATGATATCGGTAATGGCAGTCATGGTCTCTCCCTTGGGAATGGAACAGATATTTTCCGTCGCCTGTCTTAGACGATGGCGAAGAAATTACAATGACGGTGGGCAGCGGAAACGGCCCGCCCGCCATTAAAATCGATTGGCACAAACGGCGCCCGCCGCAGCGGCCAGCCCTCAGGCTTTGGTGATGGCGTCGAAAGCCAGAAGCTTTTCGAGCAGTTTCGGCATGTCCTTCAGGTGCACCATGTTGGGGCCGTCAGACGGCGCATTATCAGGGTCCTCATGGGTCTCGATGAAGAGGCCGGCCACGCCGACGGCGACCGCCGCGCGTGCCAAGGTCTCGACGAATTCGCGCTGGCCGCCCGTGGAGCCACCCTGCCCGCCCGGCTGCTGCACCGAGTGGGTGGCGTCAAACACGACCGGCGCGCCAAGCGATGCCATGATCGGCAGGGAGCGCATGTCGGAGACCAGCGTATTGTAACCGAAGGAAGCGCCGCGCTCGCACAGAAGCACATTCGGGTTGCCGCTCTCATTAAGCTTGGCGAGCACGTTCTTCATGTCCCAGGGCGCCAGGAACTGGCCCTTCTTGACGTTGATGACACGGCCGGTTTTGGCGGCGGCGACGAGAAGATCGGTCTGGCGGCTGAGGAAAGCCGGAATCTGCAGCACATCCACCACCTCGGAAACGATGGCGCATTGCTCCTCGGTGTGAATGTCGGTCAGAACAGGAAAGCCGAATTCCTTCTTGAGATCAGCGAAAACCTGCATCGCACTGTCAAGGCCGATGCCGCGCTTGCCGGAAAGCGAGGTGCGGTTCGCCTTGTCGAAGGAGGACTTATAAACGAGCCCGATCCCCAGCTTGTCGCAAAGCTCCTTCAGGATGCCAGCGATCATGAAAGCATGTTCCCGGCTTTCCATCTGGCAGGGGCCGGCGATCAGGGAAAACCGCTCGCTATTGGAAAAGGAAACCGAATTGGCGCCGTCGCCGGCGGTGACTTTGAGATTGTTCGTAACGCTCATCATTTTTCCTCGAAGGCGAATGCACCGCCCTGACCGGCGCGGCGGACACCACCAGACGGCCGCCCGCTTCTGCGCTGGAGACGCCATTAGCAGCAAGCACCGCTTCTGTCACGGCAAGATCGTCAACGGAGAAGACAATGCCTGCGCCGTGCAATCGAGCGGCAGCAAGAAATGATAAAAAATCCATACCTATGAGACATCAAACCACCTCGGAAGCAATAGTTAGTAAAATCGATTACTCTAATTCAACAAGCAATAAATCAAAATAAAAATATTGACATTACTTAATAAATACTAAAATTATCTTAAATTAAACGCAGCAATTGAGACATAAAATGTATATTTTTACAATAAATTATAATTTAACTCATAATTATTCAAGAATAATAGTATTTACATTATTACTATTCTTAAGCATTTTCCTACCGAGATATGAAGCCAGCGCCGCTGTACCGGGATTCTGGGAGACGCTAGGAAAGCAGTTCTCAACCCCAGATGCAGCTTGTCAATATCAGTGGAACTATTGGGGTATGAACAACGGCTACAGCCGTTTTATCGGCGCTTTCGATCGTCCCGGCCATCCATTTTCCAAGGATTGCAGTTGGACAAGTTTCCAGTATTTGTGCCCTAAAGAAAACCGTCTTGGAGGCGGGCTTTCTGCTATTGCAAAGTGCTGGACAGTCTTACCCTCGATCGTCTCATTTGCCTGCCCTGCTGGCTACAATTCCGCTTTTCCTTATGCTTGCGTTAAAAACCCCGACTACCCACCCCAGCGTCCAGAATGCTCTTCTGCAAACGGAGGCAGACCCAACCCGTCAATAGGTAATCCGATTATTCTGGCATCGGGAACTAAATACCATGAAACGGAAGATTTCTCGACGTCAGATGGAAAACTGAGTGTATCTCGGACATACCGCTCTCAACCCCTCGGTCGCAATGCGAGCGCTCAATATATGCCAATGGGATTGCCGAGTGGGTGGCAATTCAACTTTGCAATGGAAATTCAACTTGGGACTTTTTCAGGGTCTCCCGCGTCTGGCACTGGTAACCTGACGCTTATCGCGCCAGATGGTTCTGCCTATGATTTTTCGCTAAGCAAATCCGGGGATTGGATATCCAATCCATCGTCGGGCATGGCCGCTTCGGATTATTCGATCAAACATGTCGGCTCCTTACCCTCCAATCTCGGAACCATAAAAAGCACTGCCACGAAATGGATCGTTACCGGTCCTGACGATCGGAAATGGTCTCTGCAAACAATGGCCCGCGTGAACTCGCCATCTATCTTCGATGTTACTCTTATTAGAAAACAATTAACCATATAATACATTGAAATCCGAAAAGTAAGAAAATCACCCTGTGTTAGACCTGCGGCCTCCAGCACTTTGCCGCGCCCATAAGTCGTGGCAAAGTGCTGGAGGCCGCAAGCTCATTCACCGGCACGCATCGAGACGGTTGATCGCCTCCACATTTTTCGCCGACGATCCTTTAGGGTCGAAATCCTATGCCAGCAAGGTGTCGACGATGGTTTTTGCTAGTTCCCGGCCGATCACGCGGGCGCCATGGTGATGATCTGGGTGTTGTTGAATTCCCAATCACGACATCGCAGAACATTGAATCGTGAGAAGGTTCCCAATATATTCTGCCTAATCAAACACTTGGCATCTCAGTCGGAATGACAAATTCCAAAGATTCCGAAAAAGCTGATTGAGTAACCCTTTTTCCGATAAAAGAGCTAATAAAAATAACAAAACTTTGGGGTCTTAATTCCAGCTCATCTACCAGAGTTTTTGCCGCGCCATTCCCGTTTTGTTTTCGCGCCTCCAACAGCTTCACGAAATTTTAGGGGATTGCGGAACACATATGGAACATATAGTGTTCGTTCTGTATTTGTTTCGCGACTTCCACTACGATTCTAAAGGGTGTTTTCCTCATGCTCACGCGCAAACAGCAGGAATTGCTTCTCTTCATTCATGAACGAATGAAAGAGTCCGGCGTGCCGCCATCCTTCGATGAAATGAAGGACGCACTCGATCTTGCCTCGAAATCTGGCATCCACCGCCTGATCACCGCCCTCGAAGAGCGCGGGTTTATTCGCCGGCTACCAAATAGAGCGCGAGCGCTGGAAGTCATCAAGCTGCCTGAGGCCTATACGCCGGGTGCAAGGCCGCAGCGCGGCTTTTCGCCGAGCGTCATCGAAGGCAGCCTTGGCAAACCCAAGGCGTCGGAAGCGGCCCCTGCCCCCAAGACGCCGGCCAATGATCTCGTCGGGGCTGTCACCGTGCCGGTCATGGGCCGCATCGCTGCGGGCGTGCCGATTTCCGCCATCCAGAACAATACCCACGATGTGGCCGTGCCTGTTGATATGCTGGGTTCGGGCGAACATTACGCTCTTGAGGTCAAGGGCGACTCGATGATCGAGGCCGGCATTTTTGATGGCGATACCGTCATCATCCGCAATGGCAATACGGCGAATCCGGGTGATATCGTCGTAGCGCTGGTGGATGATGAGGAAGCCACCCTGAAGCGTTTCCGTCGCAAGGGCGCCTCCATTGCGCTCGAGGCGGCAAACCCAGCCTATGAAACGCGTATTTTTGGACCGGACCGGGTGAAAATCCAGGGCAAGCTGGTAGGGCTGATCCGCCGTTACCATTGATTCAAGGCATGGGGCCGCAATTCCTTTTGCTGCGGGCACCATCAAGATTATGGCGCTCCCCTTATGGAGCGTTGCAGCTTGCTCCTTGGAACGATGCGGCTCTGCATAAGTGAGAAGCGACATCGTCTGGCAGGTCCGCACATCTTTTATCGCGAAGGCCAGCAGGCAGCGGTAAGAAACAGATGATTGAAAATGGGCATCCTTAATTTCGTTGAGAAAGGATGCAGGTCATCAGTCTCGCCGCGATGTGTTTTGCCGTCATCTCCGAATGGTGACGTACAGGTGCTTCTTTTCTTCCTGCCCCACTCATCAATGCGGCTTATGGGAGCCATGGATTATTTGCAATATTCCTGGGCCCATCCGCCGGTATAGAAATGCGCATCATATCGGGGAACACGCCATGTACGATCTTTATATCGCCAACAAGAACTATTCCTCATGGTCACTGCGGCCATGGGTATTAATGCGCACGCTCGGCATTGCTTTCAATGAAAAACTCGTTCCCTTCGGCGAAGGCGTTTCCTTCTCCACCTTTTCGCCAACCGGCAAGGTGCCTTGCCTCGTTGATGAAGGCGTGACGGTTTGGGAATCGTTGTCGATCGCCGAATATCTGGCGGAGCGACATCAGGGCGTCTGGGCGAGCGACAAGCAGGCAAGAGCCTGGTCGCGTTCGGCTGCGAGCGAAATGCATGCGGGCTTTTTCTCGCTGCGCAATCTCTACCCCATGTCGGTCGGCATTCGCGTAAAACCGAAGGGTGGTGATACCGGGCTAGCGGCCGACATAAAGCGCGTTGATGCGCTGTGGAGCGAAGGCCTGGCAAAATTTGGCGGGCCCTTTCTTGCCGGCCAGAAATTTACGGCGGTCGATGCCTTCTTCTGCCCGGTGGCTTTCCGTTTCCAGACCTATGGCGCGGAACTTTCGCCCGCAGCGAAAGCCTATTGTGACCGGCTGCTCGCCCTGCCCGCCATGCGCGAATGGTACGAGGCCGGACTGAAGGAAACCTGGCGCGACGCGGCGCATGAAGAGGAAATCGGCGGGATCGGCGAATTGACGACGGATCTGCGCATCAAGGCCTGACGATCCAGGCTGGCGGCCCTCATTGTGGTGCCGCCAGCAACCGCGTGACGGCATCAGGGACCTCATGGTCAAAACGGCCGCTTTTCCAGTCGTAATAGCGATGTTCGCTCCAGGGCCTGTCCATGCCGGCTATCGCGGCGCGCAACCTGCCGACTACCGCTACCTGATCGCTGCCGGCAAAGTCTATTTCCAGTGAACCGATCCGCCGCAGGATATCGCGGTTAAGCAAGAGTGCGCCCGAGCGGCATTGGGAGAAGGATGTTCTGCGGGAAACGACGACAATATCGGCGATATCACAAGCCTTTCCGGCAAATCGACCATCTTCCAGAACGATGATCCATTCGCCGCTTCCCGCGCGTGCGGCACACCATATGCCTTTGCTGCAGGTGAAAATACCGGGCTCCGCGTCTCTCAGGGCCACCGTCATCTGCCGTGTAACCGCCCTCATCTTTTCCGGATCAAGCTTCGCCTTGGTCAAAGCCACGGTGGTTGCCGCAGCCTCGCTCTTGAGAAAGACCGGCGGAACTGGCTGTTCCGGCAACAGCAGTGCCCTTTGCCACTGGTCATAAACGAAACCCTGCGGCCGTGTTTTCGTCGTGTAGGCTTTGCCATCCTCCAGCAGCGCCACCAGCATGCCATCCTCATGAACAAGCAGATGAGGCGGATTGCGATAGGCCGTGGCCGCCGACAGGCCAAAGGCGAGGACCAGAAACGGCAAACCAAGAAGCGCCAGCCGGCTGCGTAACAATGCCAGCAGCAGAAAACCAACGGAGGCAAGCCCCAGGAACCAGCCATGTGGCCGCCCCGTCGCAGCGCTTCCTCCCCAGGAGGCCACCTCCCGAGAAACTTCGATCACGAGAGCCATACCGTAACCCATGACCTTGAGGAACGGAGCATCAAGCCCGAAAGGCATCAGCAGCATGGCGACAAGGCCGAAAGGCATGACGATCAGCGACATGAGCGGCATGGCGGCCAGATTGGCAAAAAGTCCATAGGTGGTGACACGCTGAAAATGCTCGGCGGAATAGATCGCAGTCGAAAGACCGCCGATCAACGAGGTCGTGATGACTCCGCCGATGATGGCGCCCGCCGTTTGCGCCACCGTCATCCATGCCGGTTTGCGCCCGATGAACAGACGCTCGCGATCAACACGCCAGCGGCTCCAGGCGGCATAGGAGGCGACGAGCGCGATGGTTGCGGCAAAGGACATCTGGAAGCTCGGCCCCATGATTTCCGAGGGCGACAAGGCAAGAATGACCAGAGCGGAAAGCGCAACATTCCTGAGACTGAGCGAGGGTTGATCGAAGAGAACAGCGATCAGCATCACCGACATCATCAGCCAGGCCCGTTCGGCGGAGACGGCGAAACCGGAAATCAGATAATAGGCAAGCGTCATCAGGAGTGCGGCGAAAGCCGAGATCTTCTTGACGGGCCAGCGCTGCGCAAAGGCCGGAAAAAGGCTGAAGGCAAGCCTCAGCCCCACAAAAAATATGCCTGACGCGAGCGCCATGTTGAGCCCGGATATGGCGACGATGTGGGCAAGGCCGGAAAGCCGCAGCGCTTCCATCGTCCCGGCAGATATGGCCTGTCTCTCATCGGTGACGATGGAGGCGGCAAAGGCTCCGGCGTCCCCGCCGATGGTGTTGCGAATGCGTTCGGCAATGGCGGTGCGCAGGCCGTAAAGCCTCATATCGGCCCATTCCAGCCAGTCCGTTCCGGCGCTGATGTCATCTTCGGGTGATATGACCGTCTGTGGCGGCTTATAAAAGAAGCCCGTCGCGCCTATGCCCCTGAAATAGGAGGCAAAGGCGAAATCGTTGAGCCCCGGCAAAGCCGGGCCGGATGGTGGCGAAAGCCGCGCCTTACCACGAATGGTCGCGCCCAGTGCGACAGGCTCACCTCCCCCGCGTGAGAGAAGCGAGACCTTTTCCGGCGGGCGTGACAATGCCGGCGCCTCCGTCGCGGCAAGCCGCACCACATATCGCCAATCCCCGCGTGCATCGACCTCCCGGCGCGTCACCGTGCCTGTAATGGTAGTGGTGACGGGTGTATCCAGCACCACGGTTCCCACCCGCCGCGTTTCGACCTCGGCGAAAAGCATGCCCAGCAAGAACAGCGCGAAAAAGCCGCAGGCCGTCGCTGCCAGGCCCGAACGATATTTCGTGAAGGATGCCAGGCCCGCGGCAATGAGACATATGATTGCCAGAACAGGGAATGAAGGCGAGGTATCGAGGGAAAACCAGAAGATCGCACCACAGCCGATTAAGACCGGCACGAAAAGAAAATCGTGGCCGAATGCACGCTCCTCGGCGAAGCACGCGGCGATTTTTTGAGAGGCGACAGCTCGCAGTTTTGGCCTGCTGACAAGGGCGGGCGTATCATATGTCGCGACATCCCCGGCTCTGCGTAGCGGAAACAGAATCTCCGCCGTGCCGGGCAAGCCGCCCTGCATCGTTTCCGCATATCCGAAATGCTTTTTTTCCCCTTGACCAAGCACTCTGCGCCGCGCCCCTGCCGCACAGGAAACAGGTTTGCAGGCGGATGCGAGGGATTGCAATGCTTTCCTTTAACCCTGCGTTGACCGAGATCGAATTGCTATGATGATAAAGCGAAAAGCAACGCAATTGCGTATGCCGCAATGCACAATTTGACCTTTGGATAGCTTGGCATCGGCGCAAGGATCATATAGCTAATCGGTAGACGCTTAACCGCGGGGCGTGTCTCAACGCCCCCACCCGCATGTTTTCGGAGGATCAGTATGACGGAAAAAAGCGCTACAGTGACACTTGGCGAAAAACAGGTCGAACTCCCGGTCAGGGAAGGCACGATTGGACCAAGCGTCGTCGATATCGCCACGCTGTACAAGCACACGGGCTCCTTCACCTACGACCCGGGCTTCACGTCGACGGCCTCCTGCGAATCCAAGATCACCTACATCGACGGTGACGAAGGCGTTCTCCTGCACCGTGGTTTCCCCATCGAGCAGCTTGCCGAACAGGGCGACTTCCTGGAAACCTGCTACCTGCTGCTCTACGGCGAACTGCCGACGGCTGCGCAGAAGAAGGATTTCGACACCCGCGTCACGCGTCACACCATGGTGCATGAGCAGATGAGCCGATTCTTCACCGGCTATCGTCGCGACGCACATCCGATGGCCGTCATGTGTGGCACGGTCGGCGCTCTCTCGGCCTTCTATCACGACTCGACCGACATTACCGATCCGCACCAGCGCATGGTCGCTTCGCTGCGTATGATCGCAAAAATGCCGACGATCGCCGCCATGGCCTACAAGTACCATATCGGCCAGCCTTTCGTTTACCCGAAGAACGATCTCGATTACGCCTCCAACTTCCTGCATATGTGTTTTGCCGTACCGTGCGAGGACTACAAGGTTGATCCGGTTCTGGCCCGCGCCATGGACCGTATCTTCATCCTGCATGCCGATCACGAGCAGAACGCCTCCACTTCCACGGTGCGTCTTGCCGGTTCTTCGGGCGCCAACCCGTTCGCCTGTATTGCGGCTGGCATTGCCTGCCTCTGGGGCCCGGCTCATGGCGGCGCCAACGAAGCGGCGCTCAACATGCTCAACGAGATCGGCACGGTTGACCGTATTCCGGAATATATCGCCCGCGCCAAGGACAAGAACGATCCGTTCCGCCTGATGGGCTTTGGCCACCGCGTCTACAAGAACTACGACCCGCGCGCCAAGATCATGCAGAAGACGATGTACGAAGTGCTGGAAGCCACTGGCAACTCCGACGATCCAATCATGCAGGTTGCTCTGGAACTGGAAAAGATCGCCCTTTCCGACCCTTATTTCGTCGAGAAGAAGCTCTACCCGAATGTCGACTTCTATTCGGGCATCACGCTGAAGGCGCTCGGCTTCCCCACGACCATGTTCACCGTTCTCTTCGCTCTCGCCCGCACCGTCGGCTGGATCGCACAGTGGAACGAAATGATCGAAGATCCGCAGCAGCGCATCGGTCGTCCGCGCCAGCTCTACACGGGCGCCGGCAAGCGCGACTACGTTCCGGTTTCCAAGCGCTAAGCCGCGAAACCATTTGAGATCAAAGGCCGGCAGGTTTTCACCCGCCGGCCTTTTTTGTTGGGCGTCTGAGTGGTTCTTAGTGGCGCGCCGCAACGCCCAGGAACTGCTTGAGTTCGGGGGTTGCGGGATTGGCGAACACCTCTTCCGGCGGGCCAATTTCATGCACCCTGCCCTCATGCATGAAGACGACGCGAGAGCAGACGTCGCGCGCGAACTTCATTTCATGCGTCACCATCAAGAGCGTCATGCCTTCGGCGGCGAGTTCCCGCACCACGGCAAGCACTTCCGCAACCAGTTCGGGATCGAGCGCCGAGGTGATCTCATCGCAGAGCAAAGCGATCGGCTGCATGGCGAGGGCGCGGGCAATGGCGACGCGCTGTTGCTGGCCACCTGACAACTCATCGGGATAGGCATCGAATTTATGCGCTAGGCCAACCCGTTCCAGCATCTTGCGGGCAACGGCTTCCGCCTCCGGTTTCGACGTCTTCTTGACCACCATCTGTGACAGCATGACATTGCCGCCGACGGTCTGGTGCGGGAAGAGATTGAACTGCTGGAAGATCATGCCGACCTTCAATCGAAGTGCCTTGAGACGGAGATCGTCTTCGAGAAGCTGTGCGCCGGCGACCGATATGGAACCGGCCGAAATCGTCTCCAGCCCGTTGATGCAACGAAGCAGGGTCGATTTTCCCGATCCGCTCTTGCCGATGATGGCGATGACCTCGCCCGGCTCGACATCGAGATTGATGCCCTTCAGAACCTCGTTGCTGCCATAGCTTTTGCGGACTTCAGTGATTTCGATGAGCGACATTGAGCTTCCTTTCGAGGATCTGGCTGCTCTTCGACAGAGGCCAGCACAGCGCGAAATAGATGAGGGCCACGAGGCCATAAACGGTGAAGGGCTGGAAGGTGGCGTTGGTGACGACCGTGCCGGCCTTGGACAGTTCCACGAAGCCTATGATCGAGGTCACCGCCGTTCCCTTGATGACCTGCACGAAAAAACCGACGGTCGGCGGAATGGCGACCCGCATGGCCTGCGGCAGGATGACGTAACGCATCTGCTGCAGGCGGCCCATGGCAAGGCTTGCCGACGCCTCCCATTGCCCCTTGGCGACAGATTCGACGCAGCCACGCCAGATTTCGGTCAGGAAGGCTGCTGCCCACAGGATCAGCGTCAGACCCGCCGCGAGCCAGGCCGGCACATCGATACCGAAGAGACCAAGGCCGAAAAAGGCTATGAAGAGCTGCATCAGCAGCGGCGTTCCCTGAAAAAGCTCGACATAATAGCGTGCGAAAGCCCGTATCGATTTTTTCCGGGAAATGCGCATGAAGAGCAGAAGCAGCGCCACCAAGCCGCCGCCCGCAAAGGAGACGAGCGAGAGCAGCACGGTCCAGCGCGTGGCGAGCAGCAGGTTTCTGAGAATATCCCAGGTGGAGAACTCGATCATCGGACACTCCTGCGCGGAAAAATGAGGTTGCCGCCCATCACCAGCACCTGCCGGAGAAGAATGGCCAGCACGAGATAGATGACGGTGGAGACCATGTAGGCTTCGAAGGCGCGGAAGGTGCGCGACTGGATGAAATTGGCCGCGAAGGTCAGGTCCTCGGCGGCGATCTGCGACACGACCGACGAACCGAGCATGACGATTACCACCTGCGAGGAGAGCGCCGGCCATATTCGTTGCAGGGAGGGAACCAGCACCACGTGGCGGAAGGTTTCGAAACGGGTCATGGCGAGGCTTGCGCCGGCCTCGAACTGCCCCTTCGGCGTCGCCTGAATGCCGGCGCGGATGATCTCGCAGCTATAGGCCCCGAGATTGACCACCATGGCGATATTGGCGGCGCTCAGTTCCGACAGTTGCAAGCCAAGCGACGGCAGGCCGAAAAAGATAAAAAACAATTGTATGAGAAACGGCGTATTGCGAATGAGTTCCACATAGGTCGCGACCGGCGGCCGCAGCCATTTCGGGCCAAGCGCGCGCACCCAGGCACAGAATATGCCGAGCGTGATGCCGAGAACGCCGCCGACGGCGATCAATTCAAGCGTGACGGCGATACCCTTGGCGATCTGCGGATAATATTCGAGGAGCCATCCAAAATCGAATGTGTATTTCACCCGATGTTTCCTTCGGAAGAGGACAAACCATGCGCCGGGCCGGGATCAAACGGGACCGGCGCATGTGTTTGCCGGGTTGGTCACAGATCCTTCGGAAGATCGGTTTTCAGCCACTTCTGCGCGATGGTGTTCAGCGAACCGTCGGTCTTTGCAGTGGCGATGATGGCGTTGACCTTCTCCAGCAGCGCCGGCTGCTCCTTGTTCAGGCCGATATAGCAGGGAGAATTTTTGATCAGGAACTTAAGCTCGGGGCGCTTCGGTGGGTTCTTCGCGAGAATGGCGGCGGCCACGACATTGCCCGTGGCGACGGCTTCCACCTGACCGGCGAGGAAGGCAGAGATAGTGCCGTTATTGTCCTCGTAGCGCTTGATGGTCGTATCAGCGGGAGCGACCTTGGTCAGTTCCAGATCCTCGACGGCGCCACGGGTAACGCCGATGGTCTTGCCGGCCAAATCTTCCGCCTTGGTGACAGCAAGCGAGTCCGGAGCGAACACACCGTTGAAGAAAGGCGCATAGGCAGTGGAGAAGTCGATGACCTTCTCACGGTCCGGGTTCTTGCCGAGGCTCGAAATGACGAGATCGACCTTGTTGGTCTGCAGATAGGGAACGCGGTTTGCGCTGGTGACCGGCACCAGCTCGACCTTCACCCCGAGCTTCTCGCCGATCAGGTTGGCGACGTCGATATCGTAACCCTGCGGCGCCATATCGGTGCCAACGCTGCCGAACGGCGGAAAATCCTGCGGGACGGCGACGCGGATCGTGCCTCGGGAAGTGATATCGCCGAGCGCGTCGGCAAAGGCTGCGGGCGAAAAACCAAGTGTTGCGGAAATCGCGGCAATGGCAAGCAATGAACGTCTGGAAAACATTGGGAATTACTCCTTGGGGCTTGAGGAAAGAGGCTGCAGTGAAAGCGAATTGCGAAGCTCGTAGAGCGGGTCCGGCCTGCGGGTGAGATCGAGACCGGTTTCAACTTCGTCGAGATGGCGGATGGCGAGTTCGGCGGCGCCGTGAAAATCAGCCGCCTTGATCGCCTCAAAGATGCGGCAGTGCCCGTCATGCGATTGCTGCGCATGGAAATCGGACTGATAGAGCATGGAGATGAGGATGGTTCTGGCCGTCAGGTCGCGCAGCGTTTCGACGATGATGTCATTTCCGGCGATTTCGGCGATGCGGATGTGGAAATCGCCCATCAGGCAGGTCAGGCGCTGGCGGTCGCCTTTGACAATCGCCGCCTTTTCTTCATCGAGATGATCGGCAAGGATCGTTATGCCTTCCGCGCTGATGGCGGAAAGGTTGCGCAAAAGTCCATATTCGATGATGCGCCGTGCCTCATAGACCTTGATGGATTCTTCGGCGGAAGGCTCCACCACGAACCAGCCTCGGCGCGGGCTGACGGTGACGATGCCGCGCGTCTCCAGCCGCATCATCGCCTCGCGGATACGCGTGCGCGACACGCTGAAAAGGCTAGCGAGCTGGTTCTCGCTGAGGCGGGTGCCCGGGCGGATGCGCGCGGAAAGAATACCTGAGATGATGGCGTCTTCTACCGCGCTCTGGGCGCTTTCTGATGTATGGCTATCTTGCATACAAGATTGAAAGCAAGAGGTGTGCCAGACGTAAATTCGCGGGCCGCGAACCCTATAAAAGCCTGGGGATTGCCGCCCTAACGATCAAATGCGTTAAAACCAACCCCTCGCCTGCCTGCATTGGCGGCAAGGCGGCCGCTGGCTTAACCTTGTCGGAAAACCGCTATTTCCGCCGCCTGAGGACAGGATGGCTGCGATTATACCGAGGAGCTATTCTTGTTTTTGAGGACATCGAGAAGAATGCGTGCGCCGGTTTCGCCCGGCGGTACATCCGTGTGCAAACGCCGCTGCACCAGCGCATAACCTTCGAGCATCGCCCGCCGCTCGGTGGTATCGGACGACAGACGCTCGGCCCAGCGCAGCATCGAGCCTGCCCTGACGACCTCGTTGAAATATTCCGGAATGATGGCGTAATCGGCAATCAGGTTCGGCAGGGCGCCGGTCCAGGTTTTCACCCGCTTGCTCAGCATGGTGAAAATCCAGTCGGTCTTGTAGACCGAGATGGTCGGTACGCCCGCGAGTGCGAGTTCCAGAATGACCGTGCCGGAAGCGGCGATGGCCGCATCGGCTTCAGCAAACGCGTTCCATTTGAAGGCGGAATCGATGCCGATTTCGGGCCTTATATCCTCCGGCCATGATGCCGCCAGTTCGTGGATGCGTTTTTCCTGACGTGGCACAGTGGGCAGGAGAAACCGCGTCGGACCGTTGCGCTCTACAAAAGCTCTCGCTGCCGCCTGAAAAGGCTCCATCAGCCGCGTCGTTTCAGTGGAGCGCGAGCCCGGCAGGAGGAGGATGGTTTTCGGCTGGCCATCTGCCGGCAGAGAGCGTTCCGCCCGCTTCTGCCGCACAGAGAGCACATCGGCATCGACGCTGAGCCGATGGCCGACAAAGGTCGTCGGGGGACCGCCGAGACGGCGCATCGCTTCCGGCTCGAAGGGCAGCAGGGCTAGAACATGATCGACATAGGACAGCATCGCGGTGGCGCGATATTCCTTCCACGCCCAGACGCTGGGGCAGACATAATTGACAACAGGCAGATGCGGTAATTGCCGGCGGACTTTTTTCGCCACGCGATGGGTGAAATCCGGACTGTCGATGATCAGCAGAATATCGGGCTTTGCAGCGGCGATTGCCTGGGCGGTCTGGTTGATCCGCGCAATGAGCTTCGGCAGCTTTTTCAAAACCTGCGTGAAGCCCATGATCGAGAGTTCGGAATAGTCGAACAGGGAAACCAGACCCTGTGCTTCCAGCGCATCGCCGCCGACACCCACCAGCTCGACGGGGCCCGCATATCGGGCCTTGAGCGACCGGATCAGATCCGCACCCAGAAGATCACCGGATACCTCTCCGGCAATGACCGCCACTTTTAATGCCGCCGTCATCCGATCAACTCTCCCCCATCATGTCTCCGCTGAGTGACGTATCGATGCCGCAGACGAATATGCCCGCCTCATCGGCCGCCTTCAACATCGCCTCGCGATCAAGCACCAGCGCCCGTCCGGCTTCGACGGCGATGCCGGCCAATCCCGCCTTGCGTGCATTCTCCACCGTTTCCACACCGATTGTCGGCAGGTCGGCGCGCACATCCTGCTGCGGCTTGCACAGCTTTACGAGTACACCCTTGCGGCGCGGGGATATACGTCCTTCGGCGCGCAATGCCGCGACGCGCGCCAGCATGGCATCCGTGCCCTCAACGCCTTCCAGCGCGACGATACGGCCACCCACGGCGACTGCTCCCTGCCCCACATCCAGCTTACCGAGTGCAAGTGCCGCCTCAGCCGCCTTGCGTATGTCACGCAGATCTTCCTCGGCGGGCTTTTGTGCACCGAAAGGGCCTGTCGCAGCCAGCAGGCCGGGCGCGATCTCGTGCGCGCCGATGACTTTTGCGCCAAGTGTGCCAATGATCTTGATGACCATCTGCAAAACGGCGTCATCGCCGCTCGACAGCAGCGTCCTGACAATGGACGGCAGTTTGAGCAGGATGCCGACCGTGGGGCGGATCTCCCGCCATTCCGGCCGTCGCGCCACGCCGCCGGAAAGCACGACACGGTCTACCTGATTTTCACGCAGCAGACGGCCCAGCCCGGCGACATCACCGACACTGATGACGGCATTGTCGAAACCGCTCCAGTCGAAACGGGAATCGTCGCGCAAGCGCACGATGAAAGGGTTCTCGCCCATCTCACGGGCGGCAGCCGCCACATAAAGCGGCAGCTGGCCGCTGCCGGCCACGATGGCGAGACGCCCGCCGCCTGTCACGGCTCACTTGCCCCGGTTGGGCGAAGAGATCGCGCGGTCGCTATCCGCGCCGATGAAATCGAGGATTTCAAGCGCCTGCGGGCAGTCCAGATAGTCGTTGCGGTCGAGGGCTGCGGCATTGCCGCGGATCGTGCCTTCGGCCTCGAAAATCGCCTTGTAGACGCGTCTGACCTTGTGGATATCCGCACGCTCGATGCCTGCACGTGTCATGCCGACAACGTTCAGCCCGCCGAGAATGCCGGGGTTGCCATTCAGCATGCCATAGGGAATGACGTCGTAATTGACCGCCGACAGCCCGCCGATGAAAGCCTGGCGGCCGATACGGGTGAACTGGTGCACGGCGCAGCCACCGCCCAGAATAGCGCGGTCCTCGATGGTAACATGGCCCGCCAGCATCACATTGTTAGACAGGATGATGTGGCTGCCGAGGCGGCAATCATGCGCCACATGCGAATTGGCGAGGAAGAGATTGTCATCACCGATAATGGTCTTGCCGCTGCCATCGGAACTGCCGGCGTTCATCGTCACGCCTTCACGCATGACGCAGCGCTCACCGATCTCGAGCGTCGTTTCCGAACCGTCGTGGCGAACCGCCTGCGGTGTGCCGCCGATGACCGCCATGGGATGGACGACCGAACCGCGGCCGATGACGGTCCGGCCGGAAACAACGGCGTGATTGTGCAGCCAGACACCGTCATGCAGCGTGACTTTCGCGCCGACATAGCTCAGCGCGCCGATGACGACGTTTTCACCGATCACCGCGCCGTCTTCGATGACGGCCGTCGGGTGAATTCTGGCCGAGGCGGCAATCGTGCTCATTGCTGGTCCTCGGGGATCATCATGGCGCCGACATCGGCTTCCGCCACCAGCGCGCCGTCCACCTTCGCCTCGCAATGGAATTTAAAAACATTGCCGCGCTGGCGCTGCTTGACCACGTGGATTTCCAGACGATCACCGGGAACGACGGGTCTACGAAAGCGCGCATTGTCGATGGTCATGAAATAGACGAGGTAACCGCCCTCACCCTGGCTACGGGCGCAGATCGCGCCTGCCGTCTGCGCCATGGCTTCGACGATCAGAACGCCCGGCATGATCGGGCGATCCGGGAAATGGCCGGTGAAATGCGGTTCGTTGACCGTGACGTTCTTGATGCCGATCGCCGAGTTGTTACCATCGATCTCGATGATCTTGTCGATCAGCAGGAATGGGTAACGATGCGGCAGAAGCTTCATGACTTCCAGAATGTCAGCCGCGCCGAGCGTCGTCTTCGTTTCTTCAGTCATTGTTTTTCTCTCCTGTTTTTTTATCACGCCCTTCAGCGCGTGCCAGAATTTCGGCCATGTCGCGCAGGAAATATTTCATTGGACGCGCAGGCGTTCCGCCATAACGGGCGCCTGCCGGTACGTCCGCTACAACACCGCTCATCGCCGCAATCTGCACGCCGTCGCCAATGTTGATATGGCCATTGATGCCGGCCGCGCCGCCAATCATCACACCGTCGCCGATGCGGGTGCTGCCCGCAATGCCAACCTTGCTGACGATGCCGCAATGGCGGCCGATACGAACGTTGTGGCCAATCTGGACCTGATTGTCGATCTTGGTGCCTTCGCCAATGACCGTGTCATCCATGGTGCCGCGATCGATCGTGGTGTTGGCGCCAATCTCGACATTGTCCTGAATGATGACACGACCGATCTGCACGATCTTCAGCATGCCGCGTGGACCGGGGGCATAACCGAAACCGTCCTGACCGATGCGCGCGCCGTTGTGGATAATCACATTATTACCGATGAGCGCGGCAAGAACGCTTGCGCCGCCCGCAATGGTGCAATCACGCCCTATCTGCACATCCTGCCCGATGATGACGCCGGGGCCAATCCGCGTGCCAGCGCCAATATGGGCGCCGGCTCCGATCACGGCAAGCGCCTCGACAATGACGCCCGCTTCCAGTTTCGCGGATGGATCGACATGGGCAGCATGGGAAATTTCGGCGTCCATCCGCGCGATCGGACCGGGTCGCATGGCGGAAGGATGCAACAATGCACCGACCTGCGCAAAAAGGGTGTGGGGGCTTTTCGATATCAGCGCGGGGGTGTGAGACGGAAGCATGTCTACAAGCGCTGCATCACAAATGACGGCGCCAGCTTCGCAGGTCTGCAACTCATCGCGGCTCTTGCGCGAAAGAATATAGCAGAGCTGATCGGGCTTTGCCCTATAGACCGGCGAAACGGACCTGATAATCCGTTCTCCCGCCGCATCGTCAGACAGTTCCGCCCCAAAATTATCTGCGATATCTTTCAATCGCAGTCCCTCGTGGGGCGGAAAAAAGGCATTGTATTCCATCAGCCGGAAACTCCAGAACGTTCAAAGTTGCAGTTCTGGACTGCCGATATCAGAAAGTGTTGGACATGCCAAACCGGAAACGCTGTTCCTCGTCGTAGTCTTCCTTGGCGATCGGTACCGCGTAGTCGACTCGGATCGGACCAAAGGGCGACGCCCACATCACGCCGATACCAGCGGATGCACGGATGGAGTTGTCGTCCTTCACACCTGCGCTGTTGGCAACCTTGTTGCCATAGAGCGTGCCGGCATCAACGAAGCCTGCGAGGCGCAGACCGAAATCTTCCGGAACGCCAGGCATCGGAGCCGTGACTTCAGCAGACGCGGCGAAATAGGTCGTGCCGCCGATGGAGTCGGAGCCGATACGCGGACCGATACCGTCATTCTTGAAGCCGCGAACCTGACGGCCGCCGAACTTGAACTGATCGAAGACCAGCAGATTGTCGCCCGTCGGCACTACGTGACCGGCCTGACCCGTGAGCGAGCCGATGACATCGTATTCGTCAGACAGCGTATAGAAGAAACGAGCCTTGGCGTAGATCTTGTAATATTCGGAATCGCCGCCGAGGCCTGCAAATTCGTTCGTCAGAGCAGCCTGCCAGCCTTCACGCGGCATGTTGCGGTCGTCGAGCGTATTGTAGTTCAGCGTGTTCGAAATGATGGACTGCGTCCAGTCACCGCCACGGATCAGGTCTTTATAAGGCGCTGCAAGGTTGCTGCCGGTTTCCCAGTCGCCTTCGCCATCATAGTTGAGCTGCTTGTAGGTGTACTTGAACGTTGTCGAGAGGTCCTCGGTGATCGGCGCGGTTACACGCAGCGCGAAACCCTGCTCGTCGTAGTCGTAATAATCTTCGCTGCGGCTCTGGCTCTTGAACAGGTCGAAACCTGCGGCAAGACGATAGCCGAGGAAGTAAGGCTCGGTGAAGGACAGCGTGTAGCTACGTGCATCGTCTTCACCCGCACCAGCGGCGAGACGAATGTACTGGCCACGACCGAGGAAGTTCTTTTCTTCGATGGAGGCTTCGAGCAGAACGCCGTCGTTCTGCGAGTAACCTGCACCGATACCGAACGAACCCGTCGACTGGTCTTCCACATCGACAACAATCACGACGCGGTCAGGCGCGCTGCCGCCGGCGGTCGAGATATTGACCTTCGAGAAATAGCCGAGCGCCTCGAGACGGCGCTTTGCAGCCGTGATGACCGTCTGGTTGAACGCGTCGCCTTCGGAGATATCGAACTCGCGACGAATGACGTAGTCACGCGTACGGGTGTTGCCACGGATTTCGATGCGCTCGACATAGGCGCGCTCGCCCTGATCGACGATATAGGTTACGCCGATGGTGTTGCCAGCCATGTCACGGTCGCCGCGCGGCGTTACGCGGGCAAAGGGATAACCTTCGCCGGCCACGCGCTTGGAAATCGCTTCCATGCTCTGCTGAACTTCCTTGGCGCTGTAGCTGCCACCCTGACGGGTTTCCACGAGGCCCTGAAGTTCGGAACCATCGACGCCCGGAACGGTCGATTCGACCGCAACGTTGCCGAAGTTATAACGCTGACCTTCATCGACCGTGATGGAGACGGTGTATTCGTTCTTGGACTCGTCCAGCACCGCCTCGGAGGACACGACCCGGAAGTCGGCGTAACCGCGGTTGTAATAGAACTGGCGCAGCGCCTCTTCGTCGGCGCGCAGCTTGTCCTCGTTATAAACGTCCTTACGCGTCAGGAACGACAGCATGTTGGACTTCTTGGTATTGATGACAGCGGCCAGACGACCATCGCTGTAGGCATTGTTGCCGACGAAATCGATACGGCCGATCTTCGTGCGCTCGCCTTCATTGATGACGAAAGCAATGTTCACACGGCCCTGACCGACGGAAACGGTCTGCGTGGTGATTTCGACGTCACTACGGCCGATCGCGGCATAGGCTTCCTTGATGCGGGCGATATCCGCCGTCACGATAGCCTGATTGAAGGGGCCAAGCGCCTGTGTCTGTACGACGCCAGCGAGCTTGTCGTCCTTGATCTTGCGGTTACCGTTGAAGACCACCTGGTTGACCAGCTGGTTCTCGTTAACAGTAACGACCAGCGTGCTGCCGGAAACGCGCATGGAGACATTCGAGAAGTAACCGGTGGCGTAAAGACGCTTCACCGATTCATCGATATCCGAATTGGAAAAATTCTTACCCGGCGCAATGGTGATGTTGGAGCGCACGGAGTCCGCACCGGACCTCTCGGCCCCGCGAACATCGATCTTGCTGATGACGGCTGCATTCGCAACACCAGCAGAGGCAAGCACGCCAAGGCCCGCAACCGAAGAAACACCAGCAGACAGCGCAACCGCCGACACCGCGTTCAAAAATCTTGAACCAGCCTTCATTTCAATTCTTACCTTTTTACGTTGTCCCTCAGCGGGCGGAACCCGACTCCGGCCATGTGCGTCGTTTTACCTGCTTTTCCCCTACAAGCAAGTCAGAACGTTAAATTCTGTTTACTTCGTGATCCAGAGTGGCGCATTCGCCACTTCGGCATAAAAACAAGGTAAACAAACAACTAACAAAACCGTTAAAACACAATCCTCAGCCGATCAAGCTGCTGATATCATTCCATGTTGCAAAAACCATAAGACCCAAAATCATCATCATGCCGATACGGAACGCGACTTCCTGCGCGCCCGCGCCGAGCGGCCTGCCCCGAATGGCCTCGATCGCGTAAAACACCAGATGGCCGCCGTCCAGAACCGGGACGGGCATCAGGTTCAGCAGACCGATCGAAACGGAAAGGACTGCGGCAAGCTGGATAACGGCGGAAATGCCGAGCGTCGCCATCTGGCCGGACGCCTGCGCGACACGGACCGGACCGCCCAGCTGATCGGCATTCATGCGGCCGGTCACGAGGTTGCCGATATAGTTGAAGGTGCCGGTAATGACGTGGCCGGTTTCGCGCACGCCCTCAACCAGCGCCTCGGTCGGCGAATATTCGATGTGGCGGAAATTGCCGCTGGTCTGGTCGGTGACGATGCCGATAATGCCCATTTCCAGCTTGTTGCCGAACTGGTCAGTTGTTTCCGTGCGCGTCGGAACCATCGGCAGCTTCAGCTCCTCGCCTGCCCTTTCGACAGTTACGGTGATCGGCGTGCCCGGGCGGATGCCGACGTAACGACGGACATCCTCGAAAGTCATCACCTTTTCACCATCGATTGCGACCAGTCGGTCGCCGGGCCGTACGCCAGCTGCGGCGGCAGCGCTGTTTTCGCGCACTTCCGCCACGACTGGATCGGCGATCATCCGGCCATAAATGCCGAAAAGCACCGCGAAGATGAGAATGGCGAGAATGAAATTTGCGATTGGGCCCGCAGCAACCGTGGCCGCTCTTTTCCACAGCTTTGCGCCGGAAAGCGTCTGCGCCCTCTCCTCCAGCGACATATGCGACAGGCCGGAACTATCCGGTTTGCTGGCGGCATCCTCATCACCGAAGAACTTGACGTAACCGCCGAGCGGGATCGCGGAAATCTTCCATCTCGTGCCGCGCTTGTCGGTGAAACCGATCAGCTCCGGGCCGAAGCCGATGGAAAATGCCGTGGAACGGATGCCGCACCAGCGCCCGACCAGATAGTGGCCCATTTCATGGACAAAAACGAGCAGGGACAGCACCAGGATGAAGGGCACGATATAGCCGGTCAGAAAGCCGGTCGCCGCCATTACTGTGTTCATGACAATCTGCCCTTTATGTCGTGACCTTTCGCGCCGCTCAGAAACCCGGCAACAGACCGCCGCCCGATCCGGGCACGTCGCCGGTTGCCGCCGCATGCACGAAAGCAATGAGGAATACCGTAAAGCAGGCGAAAACAAGACCGTCAACACGGTCCATGAAGCCGCCATGGCCCGGAATGAGATGGCTGGAATCCTTGACCTGGAAACGTCGTTTCACGAAGGATTCAAAGAGATCACCTATCTGGCTGAATACCGACAGGATGAACGCGAGCCCCAGCACCAGCAGGCTGATTCTGCCGTGATAGGCCATGGACACCGCGCCGCCGCCGATCACAGCCGCCGCTGCCCCGCCGATCGCACCCGACCAGGTCTTGCCGGGCGAAATCGAAGGCGCAAGCTTCGGCCCGCCAATGGCGCGTCCAACGAAATAGGCGAGAATATCCGTCGACCAGACAACGGCGAAGATGAAAAGGATGGACACGAAGCCCGTCAGCTCATCACCGCGAATGGCCGCCAGCGATATGCCGCTCAGACCCGCATAAAAAATGCCACCCACCAGCCACCAGTTCCTGCCGCGCAAAACCGGAAACAGGGCTGCGGTCAGCGTGAAGCCGGATAAAAGCGGCAGATCGAGCGAGGATTCGCCGAAAATCGTGTTGCCGGCGATAACGGCGACCGCGAACCAGCCCCAGGCATTGCCGGTCGGGTTGGCCTCCGACAGCCGGGTAATCGTCGACCATTCATAATAGATGAGGATCGCCAGAAGACCCGCGACGATGCGGAACAGAATGCCGCCATACCAGGTCGCGGCCAGAATGACCGCTGCCATGACGATTGCGGAGACGATCCGCAGTCTGAGTTCACGGCTCATCAGGCGCCTGCCACGGCAACCTGCTCGGTGAGTGCACCAAAGCGGCGGTCACGCGTTGCATATTGCTCGATTGCGGAGAAGAATCGCTGGCGGTCGAAGTCGGGCCAATATTCGGGAACGAAGAGGAACTCAGAATAAGCGGCCTGCCAGAGCAGGAAGTTCGACAGGCGCTCTTCGCCACTGGTGCGGATGATAAGATCCGGATCCGGCATGCCCGACGTGTCAAGCCGGGTCGAAATCATCTCCGGCGTGATCGAAGCGGCATCGAGCCGGCCTTCGGCGACATCGCGGGCGATTGCCACCGTCGCGCGCGCAATCTCGTCACGGCTTCCATAGTTGAAGGCGATCACCAGCGTCAGCTTGGTATTGCCAGCCGTCATCTGCTCCGCCTCTTCGAGGAGAGAGCGTATGTCGGTCTTCAGCCCCTGCCGGTCACCGATGATCCGCACGCGGACATTTTCGCGATGCAGTTCGGCAAGGTCACGCCGGATGAAAGCCTTCAAAAGCCCCATCAGGTCACTCACCTCGGATTCGGGCCTGCGCCAGTTTTCCGACGAGAAGGCAAACAGCGTGAGATAGCGTATTCCGCAATCACCGGCCGCGCGCACGGTCTCGCGTACGGCCTCCACCCCGCGGCGATGCCCCATCACGCGCGGAAGACCGCGCTGCTTTGCCCAGCGTCCATTGCCATCCATGATGATGGCGACGTGCTCGGGTATGGAGGAACGTGTCGTCGTCGGCATATCGATCCAGTAACAGGGCAGCGCGGAATTAAAACGAATAAAATACAGGTCTATCGCAAGCGATATCAGACCTGCATGATTTCCTTTTCCTTCTCGGCAAGCAAGCGGTCAATTTCCGAAATCGTGTCGTCGGTCATTTTCTGCACCTTTTCCGACTGTCCACGGCTTTCGTCCTGACCGATGTCACCATCCTTTTCGGCTTTTTTCAGACCATCCATGCCGTCGCGGCGCACATGGCGAATCGCGACCTTGGACTTTTCGGCATAGTCATGGGCGACCTTGACGAGCGACTTGCGGCGCTCTTCGTTCAGTTCAGGCAGCGGAATTCTGAGGTTCTGACCATCGACGATCGGGTTGAGGCCGAGATTGGATTCGCGGATCGCGCGATCGACGGCATTGACCATCGACTTGTCCCAGATGTTGACCCCGAGCATGCGCGGCTCCGGAACCGTGATGTTTGCGACCTGGTTGAGCGGCACACGCGAACCGTAAGCTTCAATGGTGACCGGATCGAGAATGTTGGCCGAAGCCCGGCCGGTACGCAGCGATGCGATATCGCTCTTGAATGCGTTGATGGCGCCATCCATGCGGCGCTTGATATCGTTGAGGTCAATACCACTCATCTTGATACTCCGTCTCTGTCGGCTGTGGCCGGAATTCGCCCAGGGGGCGGCGTCTTTTTTGATTACTTGTCGTGCACGATGGTCTTGCGGCCACCGCCGGTCAATATCTGCGCGAAACCGCCCTTCTCGTGGATCGAGAAGACGATGATCGGAATATGGTTTTCGCGGGCAAGCGCGACAGCGGCGATATCCATGACCGCCAGGCCCTTGCCAAGCACTTCGCTATGGGTCAACTCGTCGAAACGGGTAGCTGTCGGATCCTTCTTCGGATCGGCAGAGTAGATGCCATCCACCTGGGTACCCTTGAAGATCGCCTCGGCGCCCATTTCCGCGGCGCGAAGCGCGGCAGCAGAATCGGTGGTGAAGAACGGGTTGCCCGTACCGCCGGCGAAAATCACCACACGCCCCTGCGCGAGATGGTGAAGGGCGGCGCGCTGGGAGAAGCTCTCACAGATTTCAGGCATCGCGATTGCCGAGAGAACGACGGTGTCGATGCTGAGCTTGCGCAGCGACGTGGCGAGCGCCAGTGCATTGATGACGGTCGCCAGCATGCCCATATGGTCGCCGGTAACGCGGTCGCCCCCCTTGGAGGCCACGGCCACGCCGCGGAAAATATTACCGCCGCCGACGACAACGCCGACTTCAACACCCATCGCCCTCGCCTCGGCGATATCGGAGGCGATACGGTCGGCCACCGCCACATCGATACCGAAACCCTGATCGCCCATAAGGGCTTCACCGGAAGCCTTGAGAAGAACACGTTTGTAGATCGGCTTGGAAGACATCATGACTCCTCGGAAATGTAACCGAAACGCGGATACACGAAGGGCACCGCGTTGTCACGCGATGCCCTCCCGTTTTCCCAAGATTGGGTAAATATAATCAGCCCTTGGCGACTGCGGCGACTTCTGCTGCGAAATCGCTTTCTTCCTTTTCGACGCCTTCGCCGAGCAGCAGGCGAACCATGCCCGTCACTTCGATGGAAGCGCCGGCTTCCTTTTCGGCTTCCTTGACGGCAGCGCCGACAGTGATGTCGGGGTTGATGACGAAAGCCTGCGACAGAAGAGCTACTTCTTCGAAGAACTTGCGCATACGGCCATCAACCATCTTTTCGATGATGGCTTCCGGCTTGCCGGATTCGCGGGCCTGTTCGATGAAGACGTTGCGCTCGCGCTCGGCCACGGCAGCGTCGACTTCTTCAGCGCGGATGGCGAGCGGGTTGGTCGCAGCGATGTGCATGGCAACCTGGCGGCCGATCGAGTTCAGAACGGCCTTGTCGCCGTCCGACTTCAGGGCAACGAGAACGCCGAGCTTGCCGATGCCGTCGCCGGCAGCGTTGTGGATGTAGGTCGCAACAACACCGTGCGGCACTTCGAGTGCAGCCGAGCGGCGCAGCGTCATGTTTTCGCCGATCGTCGCGATCGCGTCCTTGATGCTGTCGGAAACGGACTTGCCGGTTGCCGGATAGGTCGCAGCGGAAACAGCGTCAACGGTGCCGTCGGTGGTGAGGGCAACCTGGGCGATACCGCGGATGAGGTCCTGGAACGCATCGTTGCGGGCAACGAAGTCGGTTTCGGAGTTCAGCTCGACAACAACAGCCTTGTGACCCATGGTGGCAACGCCGACCAGACCTTCGGCAGCCGTGCGGCCGGACTTCTTGTCGGCCTTTGCGATGCCCTTGGCGCGCAGCCAGTCGATCGCCGCTTCCATGTCGCCATTGGTCTCAGCAAGAGCCTTCTTGCAGTCCATCATGCCTGCGCCAGACTTCTCGCGCAGTTCCTTCACCATTGCGGCTGTGATTTCGGTCATTGTTTGCCTCTTATCGGTTCGATCGGTCAGCCGGCGGAATTTGCCGTGCCGAAGTTCTGGGTGATGACTGTACCCGGCCGCACACCCTTTGAAACCGAAGAGGATTTCAGGAAAGGGGCATGCGCATTCCCAAGTGCTGCGGCGTCTCCATACATCGGAATGATGGGTGCCGCCGAAGTGTGACAGCGTTATGAAGACTGCCTTGCGTTTCAACCACGTCAGACGCCAGCGGTTTCCAAAAAACGTGGCGGAGCGCTTGAAACGAACAAGGCCGTCAACCCATTGAAGGTCTTTGACGGCCTTGTCATATCCTGGTCGAGGAGACGGAGATTAAGAAATCGCCGCCAGACAGGGCCTAAATCAGGCGCCAGCCTCGTCTTCGAGAGCGGGCTCGATCGGAGCTTCTTCAGAAGCGCCGATGTCGCGGCCGGAAGCACCCTGCTGACGGGCAATACCGTCGATGGCAGCGCGGGCAATCAGGTCGCAGTAGAGCGAGATGGCGCGCGAAGCATCGTCGTTACCCGGGATCGGGTAGTCGATATGGTCCGGGTCGCAGTTGCTGTCGATGATCGCAACGACCGGGATGCCAAGACGCTTGGCTTCTTCGATCGCGATCTTTTCCTTGTTGGTGTCGATGATGAACATCAGGTCCGGAACGCCGCCCATATCGCGGATACCGCCGAGAGCCTTTTCGAGCTTTTCGCGCTCGCGCTCAAGGTTCAGGCGTTCCTTCTTGGAGTAGCCGGAGCCTTCCGAGTTCAGGATTTCGTCAACCTTGCGCAGACGCTGGATCGAGTTCGAAATGGTCTTCCAGTTGGTCATCATGCCGCCGAGCCAGCGGGAGTTGACGTAGTACTGGGCCGAACGCTTTGCGCTGTCGGCGATGATTTCGGACGCCTGACGCTTGGTGCCGACGAACAGAACGCGGCCGCCACGGGCAACGGTGTCGGACACGACCTGAAGGGCGCGCGACAGCATCGGAACGGTCTGAGCCAGGTCGATGATGTGGATGTTGTTACGGTCGCCGAAGATGTACGGCTTCATCTTCGGGTTCCAGCGGTGCGTCTGGTGGCCGAAGTGAACACCAGCTTCCAGAAGCTGACGCATAGAAAAATCGGGCAATGCCATGCCTTGTTACTCCTTTTCCGGTTTAACCCCCGCGAAGCGAACAGCGCCGATTTTCATCGACACCACCGGGCGGAACGGACCGGATTTCTCCCGGAACATCCCAAGCTTCGCGTGTGGAATGGTGAGCCGCATACAGTCGCCCGCGTGAAAATGCAAGCATTTATGCGAAAAAACCGGCAAAATAGCCGCGTTTCAGCGAACCGGCTTGTTTTCGCAGGTTTCGGGCTTGAGAATATCGAGCTTCGCAAGCTTTCCCGTCAGAACGAAATCGCCGTAATCCATCGTCAGATCGCGGGTGATTCCGTTTTCGTAAAGCTTGAACGACATGCGGTAGATCGGCAGGGCGTCAGTGCCGGTCTTGTCGTTGTAATAGGCGATCGTCACCGGCCAGAAGGCAGCCTTGGCGAATTCGCCCGCCTTGCCGGCGTCGGCATCGCCATCCTTCGGCATTTGCGACTTGCCGACCAGCGTGGAGGTGATCAGGCTTTCATCGCCATCATCAGAACCGTCGAATATCCGGGATTCGAAAATACGCTTTCCCTGTTTCGCATGTTCGATGACCTGAAACATGTGCTGCGTCGGGAATTCGCTGGCGACGAGACTGATCTGGCGGGCATCCGGCCGGGTCAGATCGACCTTCACGCCCTCGGTGCTGTCGGTTGCGGCCCCCTGCACTTCCTTGTCCAGCTTGTCGTCGGTGTAGGATTTGGTCTCGAAGGTGAATTTCTTCGCGGCAAGGTCTTCGAAAGTCGTGGTCTGCTGGTCGGTCATGCGCACGGCGTCGCCGGTGTTGATCTGCGTCACGAAACGGAAATCGGTCTTGTAACCCTGACAGGATGAGCCGGTGAATTCATAGACCATGCGGCCGGTCATGCCCTCGATGCCGGAGCGATCCGACGCATCCTTGAGTTCGAGATCGTAGACGGCGCGGTGGGCGACGAGATCCGGAACCGTGACGGGCAAGGCATTGGCAGCGCTTGACAGGCCGGTCATAAGCCCTGTTGCGGCAACGAAACCAAGCGTCCTGACAAACATGCAATATCTCCTGTTGGACTCGCCGCTCATATTGTACAAGCAACCGCCCGGCTTTTGGATCAACATCTTCTGAATGCCGGATTCTTGAAGGATTTACAACAAAACCGGAGACGAAAATGTCGGACGTCATCGAAGGCCGCCTCAAGGAACTTGGCTTCACGCTTCCCGTCGCCGCGGCGCCAGCCGCAAACTACGTTCCGTTCACCATCAGCGGCAATCTTCTTTATGTATCGGGTCAACTGCCGATGGAATCAGGCAAGATTGCGGTGACGGGCCTCGTTGGCCGCGATGTCGACGTGCCAGGCGCCCAGCGCGCGGCCGAATTATGCGCCGTCAACATTCTCGCACAGGTCAAGGCCGCTTTGAATGGTGACCTCTCGAAAATCCGCCGTGTCATCAAGCTGAATGGCTTTGTTGCCTCGGTTCCGGAGTTCGTGGAACAGCATCTCGTCATCAATGGCGCCTCCAATCTTCTCGCCAATGTTCTCGGTGATGCCGGCAAACATGCCCGCGCCGCCGTCGGCATGGCCTGCCTGCCCTTCAACGCATCAGTCGAAATCGACGCCATCGTGGAAATCGACGTATGACGCTCAAGCTTTCCTGGCTGACGGCTGAGCCTGTCGCCCATCGCGGTTATCATGATCTCAACAAGGCGGTCTGGGAAAACACGCTTTCCGCCTTTTCCCGCGCCATCGAGGCCGGTTTCGCCATCGAATGCGACGTTCAGCTGGCAGCCGACAGCGTTCCGGTGATTTTTCACGACGACGACATGGCCCGCCTGACGGGCATCAAGGGCGACGTGCGCGAACGCACATCGGCCGAGCTGTCCCTTCTTGCCGTCGGGCAGACCAAGGACCGCGTGCCTACCCTCAAGCAGCTTCTGGCGCTCTGCGCCGGCAAGGTGCCGCTGGTGATCGAGCTCAAGGGCCGTGCCGGCGAAGGCGTCGATGACGGTTTTGCCGAGGCGGTTCTGGAGGACCTCGAAGGCTATAAGGGCCATGTGGCGCTGATGAGCTTCGACCATCACCTGCTGAAGGACCTGAAGGCTGCGGGTTCACCCTGGCCGCTGGGCCTCACCGCCGAAGGCGACAAGCCGGAAGACTTCTTCAAACATGATGAAGCGATGCAGCTGGGGCTCGATTTCATTTCCTATCATTGGGGTCATCTGCCCAACAGCTTTATCGAGGCGCAAAGAAAACTCGGGCTTCCGGTGATTACCTGGACGGTCAGGGATGAAAATGCGCGCGAGACTACCTATAAATATGCGGACCAGATGACATTCGAAGGTTTCGACCCTAGAGAGAACCCATCCGCGACGGCATGACAGAAGACTATTCCATCAGCATTGCGCAATCCTTTGGGGATATCGATCCGGAAAGCTGGAAACGGCTTTCCGGAACATCGCGCAATACATCAGGAAAATACTACAACCCTTTTATCTCCCATGAATTTTTATCATCCATGGAAGAGTCAGGATCAGCGACAGCCAAGACCGGCTGGCTTGGCCACCATCTTCTTCTCGAAAATGCCTCCGGTGTGCTCGTCGGCGCAGTGCCGGCCTATCTGAAAAACCACAGCAAGGGCGAATACGTCTTCGACCACGGCTGGGCGGATGCTTTCGAGCGGGCCGGCGGCCACTATTATCCGAAGCTGCAATGCTCGGTGCCCTTCACGCCGGCAACCGGGCCACGCCTGCTCGTTTCCGAAGCGGTGGACGAAACGCGCTTTAAACCGCTTCTTGCCTCCGGCCTCGCCCAGGTGACCGAAAAGATCGGCGTCTCTTCCGCCCATGTCACGTTTCTCGAAGAAGACGATCTGTCTGCTCTTCTGTCCCGCGATTTCCTGCACAGGACAGACCAACAGTTCCACTTCATCAATGATGGCTATCGCGACCACGATGATTTTCTCGATGCCCTTTCTTCGCGCAAGCGAAAGGGGCTGAAAAAGGAACGCCGTGCGGCGCTGGAACACGGTATCGAGATCGACTGGTTGACCGGAAGCGACCTCACCGAAGACATCTGGGACCAGTTCTTCGCCTTCTACATGGATACCGGCAGCCGCAAATGGGGCCGGCCTTATCTCACGCGGGAGTTCTATTCGCTGATCGGCGAGCGCATGGCCGATGATGTGCTGCTGGTGATGGCGAAACGCGATGGGCGCTATATTGCGGGGGCAATCAACTTCATAGGCTCGGATGCGCTTTATGGTCGCCATTGGGGCTGCATCGAGGATCATCCCTTCCTGCATTTCGAGGTCTGTTACCATCAGGCAATCGATTTTGCGCTGGCGAAGGGGTTGAAACGGGTGGAAGCGGGCGCCCAGGGCGAGCACAAGCTGGCGCGTGGTTACGTGCCGGTGACCACCCATTCGGCGCATTTCATCGCCCATCCGGGCCTGCGCCGCGCCATTGCCGATTATCTTCAGCGCGAACGCGAAGAGGTCGAACATATCGGCGATTATCTTGATGAACACACGCCCTTCCGCAAGGGCGAGAGACAGGAACCGGACGTATAGTCCGCTACGAGGAGAGATCACGATGACGGCCAGCGCCTATGACGACAACAATATCTTCGCAAAAATCCTGCGTGGCGAAATTCCGAGCCACAAGCTTTACGAAGACGAGCATACGCTTGCTTTCATGGATGTGATGCCGCAGGCCCCCGGCCATCTGCTCGTCGTTCCCAAGACCGGCTCGCGCAATCTGCTCGATGCCGACCCCGAGGTTCTGGCAAGGACAATTCCCGTGGTGCAGAAACTGGCCGTCGCGGCCAAGGAAGCCTTCGATGCAGACGGCGTCTTCGTCGCCCAGTTCAATGAGCCGGCGGCCGGGCAGACCGTTTTCCATCTGCATTTCCACGTCATTCCGCGCAAGGAAGGCGAGCCGTTGAAGCCGCATTCCGGCGTGATGGCCGATGGCGAGGTACTGAAGGCCCACGCGGCGAAGATAAAGGCTGCGCTTGCTTCGTGATGCGTGCCAAGACGCCAACGCGTCTGGCAGAACCGCAGCTTCCGCAGATCGTCACCCCGGACTGGATCCGGGGTCCAGCGCGATCAAGTCCTTGATCGCAAAGACTATCCTTACGGCGCCGACGCGCCGTGACTGGATGCCGGATCTAGTCCGGCATGACGGCGGTGGTGCTTATCATCATTCCACAGGCTGATACGCATTCCTCTGCGGCCATGGCCAGCCTTCAAGCACCGCCATATCCGGCCGGAATATCTCCACCTTCAACGGATAACAGGCCGCCGTATCGCTGGAATGTGTGGCGCTGCAATCACCGCCCGGGCAGGCGGACAGCGCGCCGATAAGATCGATCTCCGCAAAAAGCTCCAGATAATCTCCCGGCCGCACCGGGCTCGCTTTCATGAAATATTGATGCGTGTCGCGGGTAAAGCCCGTGCACATGAACACGTTCAGCACGTCGTGCACATGCGGCTCCGCCTCCTGGAACGACAGACCCTTGGCCGAGGCGAGCGCATTCGTCAGGGTCGAATGACAGCAATGGTGATAGTCGCCGCCGCTCAAAAGCCTGTTGGTATAGGGATCGCAGCGGGTGCCGATCACGTCATGCACCCCGCCGCCATCCTCGTCGAAGCCATACCATGACAGCGTGTCGTGCGTGATGGTCGCCATTGGCCGCAGCGATGGCAGGTTGCTCCAAAGCCGATTGCCGACCGAAACGTGGGTGGCGTGCAGGGCGCGGGTCTTGCCGCTGAAAAACCGCTCGGTCAGATCATGGGCGTTCCATAGGTTCAGGTCTCCCACCTGCGGACCTTCGATGCTCACGATGCGAAAGAAATGTCCTTTCGGCACATGAAAGGTGCGACCGTCACGCGGCGGCACGATGACCTCATCGATCTTTTCCATGCCATTCTTTGCCTGCGCCAGGCGCGCGAGGTCCGGCGTCTCAAGCGTGCCGTTCGGATAAACGACAACAGGACGGACGGCGCGGCGTGCAGCGGCGTCAGCGGGTTCGGCGACGGGCATGGGGGTCATGAAATCCTCTGATCGATGAAAATACCGATGCGAAATTGCGTCAGGAATACCCGCCTGACAAGACGGGTTTTTCTTGCGCTCAGACCAAGTCTGACTTAGCCTTGGCAATCATGAAGCTGCCTCCCCTTGCCACCCTCCGCGCATTCGAAGCCGCCGCCAGAAGAACGAGTTTTTCTCTGGCCGGGCAGGAACTCGGCATGACGGCGACTGCCGTGAGCCAGCATGTGCGCAATCTGGAGGCCTGGCTTGGCGTGGCCCTGTTCGAGCGGCATGCTAGAGGCGTGAGGCTCACCCCGGCCGGCCGGGAATTCGGTCTTACGGTTTCGTCAGGCCTGCGGCAGATCGCCTCCGGCGCAGAGCGGATCAGCCGCGGCCGTGACCGCATGACCGTCCGCCTTGCCAGCCTGCCCTCCGTCGTGGCGCATTTTCTGACTCCCCGCCTGCCCCGCTTCCGGGCGCTTTACGCGGATATCCAGGTATCCATCAGCTATTCCGGAGCACATCATGCAGTGCCGGCTGATCTGACCATAGAGCATGGGGTGGTCTCCGGGGAAAATGCCGTAGCTCTCTTTAGCGCTGAGACCCGGCCGACATGCGCGCCAAGCTATGCCGCCGAATTCGGTCCTTTCGACGACGTTGACAGCCTGTTGCGAGCGGAATTGCTGCATGACGATACCGAAGCGGCATGGCAGAACTGGTTCGCAGCCGACGGGATATCCCTCCCCGATAATGCCGGCCCCGTTTTCGCGGATTTCAATCTGCTCGTGACCGCACTCAAAGCCGGACAAGGCGTCGGCCTTTGCCCGACGGCGCTTCTTCACGACGAGATTGCCAACGGTCAACTGACCGTGCTTTTCGACCGGGCCGCCGATACGGAGAAATATTACTGGCTCATGGAAGCAGAAGAGATGACCGCCCCGGCCCGCATATTATCGGACTGGCTTGTTGCGGAAGCCCGGGAGAGCGAAACGCGTCGCAATTATTCTGCCGCGACGATCTGAATACGGGAGGCGGCCGCCGCTTCGGTCAGTTCCCTTGCCGACAGCCGGTTGAGCAGGCGGGACGATACAGCACAAATGACGACAAAAGCAGCGAGACCGCCGAAAACATCCGAAAGATGGTGTCCACCCTGAACAAGAACGGCCAGCGGCATCAACAGGTTTATCGGCAAGATCGCTGCCATCACCGCCCAGTGACGCGGCATGAACCAGACTGACATTGCCGCCATGAAGATATGAAACGATGGAAAGCCGATCAGCCCCAGGACATTTTTGGGAGAAAGATAGACCACTCCCTCGGTTATAAGGCGGTTCAACTCTTGGCCGTAATTATTATCAACGGCCAGGGGGATAGCCTGTGATACCCACTGCGGCAATTGCACATAGGCTGAAGGTCCGAATGTCGGGAAGAATATCCAAAAGACGATACATGCAAACGCCCCCAGCACTCCCGTCACCAGGAAGTGGTGCAGCATCCGCTGGTTGCCGGTGAAGCCGAGCGTAAGGACGATCACCAGAAGCTGCGGCAACGATGAGGCATAGACGAAAAACAGGCCGGTTCCGATCCATGGATGGGTTGCCGCCCACAGGACGACGCCCGTCCAACTGTAGCCAAACGCTGCATCCACACCGAAAAGCACATGATCAATCGCTGGAAAGGCGACAGGTAGGAACATGTAGTTGAAAATCGAAGCGGCAAGCGTGAACAGGATGAATAGCCCGCCAGAAATCAGGGCGACTGCGATGCGAAGATCGCGCCCGCTAGTGCGATATAGCTGACCGAGGATAAAAACGCCGACGCCTGCCAGAACGCACAGAAGATATCCGGCGTAATCGACACGAATGCCTTTGACCGCAATCAATACCGCATCGATAACGAATAATGTTGCGATAAATCCAAGTACAAAACGCTCTGCCGCAAAGAGTCGCATTGAATTCCGGTCCCTGTTTCAACCAGCGGCAAAGTAGGGCAATGAGCTTAATATTCGGATAAAGCGAGCATCAGAAACCGAGTGCGAACAATCCACCCGCCAGAAGCAGGATCGGAACCGCCACACCGACGATGACCCGCTGGCCCGCCAGCAGAAATGCGATGAAACCGAGTGTGGCAGCGCCGATGCGCAGCCATAGGGGTGACGCCTCAAGCGTACCGGTTGGAAAGACGATCAGCTTGGCGGTGACGGCCATGACGAGTGCGGTGGCAACCGCCCTTACCCAGTGCAGGGCCTCGGAATCTTCCTTCAGGCGGTTACCGGCGAGAACGCCGAGCCAGCGCCACAGATCGGTCGCCAGCCAGCCGGCAATCGCGATGAAAAGATAGGGCGCCCACCAATGTTCGGTCATCATGGTTCGCTCTCCGGTGAGACGGGTTTTATGCGCCGGCGGAAGACAAGGCGGTCGATGAGATAGGCCGCCGTGCCGCCGCCAATCCCGGCATAGAGAATATCGAACTCCGGTGCGATCACCGCGAAGGCGGGTCCGGCGATGACGCCGATGACGAAGGCGACCTTGACGACGGAATGACGGGCCGAAGCCCAGATCGATGCCACGAAATAGACCGGTGTGAGAAAAAACAGCACGCCGGCGACGAGAGGCGGAAAGGCGGCGACGATGCCGTAACACAGGCCGACGATGATGGCATTGACCACGGTGAGCGTAATACCGAAACCGGCAAACCAGGCGGCGCGGGCTTCACGCGGCACCTTGGAAAGATTCTGCGTGGCAAAGACCCAGGCGGTGATTGCAACGAAGTGTGAGAGGAACAGTAAAATCCATGTCGGCGTCTTCGCGCCACGCATTTCCGGAACGATGGAGGCGACCATCGGCATCATGCGGACCGAAGACAGCGTCACCGCCAGAAAACAGGCGGCGAGGTTGGCGCCGCCGACCATGGAACCGATCAGGATCATCTTGGCCGGCAAGGCCCAGATGACAAGCGTCATGAACACGGCTTCGCCGCGCGCAACCCCGGATTCGAGTGCGAAAGCGCTGAAACCGACGAAAGATGTCATGAGAATGAGCGAGGGCAGCGAGAATATGCCCCGCATCCCCCGGAAAAACCAGCCGCGCAATGGGATGGTATCGCTGTCGGCAGTGTGCATTGCTGACCCACTCGAGCATGTCGCCCGAAAATGCCGTGGCCTCGGGGTAACGTCATGCATGAAACAAAAATGAAACGCGCCGCAGGTATCAGGTAAAACGCGACGCATTTCATACATGAAAATGCCGGGCTTTCGCCCGGCACCGGTTTATAGATCAAAGACCGTGATCATTTTTTCTTCGGCACTTTCGGCACCGTATTGGTCTTGCGCCGCGGCTTGCTGGCCTCATCGGACTTATCGGCCTCGGCAACAAGGACATCCGCCTCTTCCTTGGCTTTTGCCGCCTTGGAAGCAGTTTTTGCCTTTGCCTTGCCCGGCGATTTGGCCGCCTTCAGTTCGGCCTCCGGCTGCGGCTTAACGGGCGCGGTTTCCGGCAGAACCTCAAGCTTGAGGCCGTCGGAGCCGTCATCCTTCTTGCCGACGGTGACGCTGACGACGCCGCCCTTCTTGAGCTTGCCAAAGAGGATTTCGTTGGCGAGCGGCTTCTTGATGTGCTCCTGGATCACGCGCGACAGCGGGCGTGCGCCCATCTTTTCGTCGTAACCCTTTTCCGCCAGCCAGGAGATCGCGTCTTCGTGCAGGTCGAAGGTGACGTTGCGCTCGGAGAGCTGGGTTTCCAGCTGCATGACGAACTTCTGCACCACCTTGTGGATAACGGCAGTCGGCAGCGGCGAGAACGGAATGATCGCATCCAGACGGTTGCGGAACTCCGGCGTGAACAGGCGGTTGATCGCCTCTTCATCCTCACCCGTGCGGCGTGAAGAGCCGAAACCGATCGCCGATTTCGCCATTTCGGACGCACCCGCATTGGTCGTCATGATGAGGATGACATTGCGGAAGTCGATCTTCTTGCCGTTATGATCGGTCAGTGAGCCGTGGTCCATCACCTGCAACAGGATGTTGTAGATATCCGGATGCGCCTTCTCGATTTCATCTAGCAGCACCACGGAATGCGGATGCTGGTCGACGCCGTCGGTCAGAAGACCGCCCTGATCGAAGCCGACATAACCGGGAGGTGCGCCGAGCAGACGCGACACGGTATGGCGTTCCATATATTCCGACATGTCAAACCGTAGCATCTCGACGCCAAGCGAGGCGGCAAGCTGCTTGGCCACCTCCGTCTTGCCCACGCCCGTCGGGCCGGAGAAGACATAGGAGCCGATCGGCTTGTTCGGTTCGCGAAGTCCGGCACGCGCCAGCTTGATCGCCGTGGCGAGAGCCTCGATGGCGATATCCTGACCGTAAACAACCGAGCGCAGTTCCTTTTCAAGGTTGGCGAGGACCATCTCGTCATCCTTGGAAACCGTCTTCGCGGGAATGCGGGCCATCGTCGCGATGGTGACCTCGATTTCCTTTTCGGTTATCAGCTTGCGGCGCTTGGACGCTGGCAGCAACATCTGCGCCGCACCGGTTTCGTCGATCACGTCGATTGCCTTGTCCGGCAGTTTCCGGTCGGAAATGTAGCGGGCCGACAATTCAACGGCCGCCTTGATCGCATCGTTGGAATATCGCAGATGGTGATATTCCTCAAAATAGGGCTTCAGGCCCTTCATGATCGCGATGGTGTCATCGATAGAAGGCTCGTTGACGTCGATCTTCTGGAAGCGGCGCACGAGCGCACGATCCTTCTCGAAGAACTGGCGATATTCCTTATAGGTGGTCGAACCGATGCAGCGGATCGCACCCGAAGACAGGGCCGGCTTCAGCAGGTTCGAAGCATCCATTGCGCCGCCGGAGGTGGCGCCCGCGCCGATGACGGTGTGAATTTCATCGATGAACAGAACCGCGCCCGGATACTCTTCGAGTTCCTTGACGACCTGCTTCAGACGCTCTTCGAAATCACCGCGATAACGGGTTCCGGCGAGCAGCGTGCCCATGTCGAGCGAGAAGATCGTGTCATTGGCCAGCGCTTCCGGCACCTTGCCTTCAACGATACGCTTGGCCAGACCTTCGGCGATCGCCGTCTTGCCCACGCCGGGATCGCCCACATAAAGCGGGTTGTTCTTGGAGCGGCGGCAGAGAATCTGGATCGTGCGGTTGACCTCGTCGTGACGGCCGATCAACGGATCGATCTTGCCGTTTTTCGCCTTTTCATTGAGGTTGACGCAATACGCCTTCAGCGCATCCTGCTGCTTCTTGGCGGAAGATCCCTCTTCCTCGGGATTGCTGCGGCTCGCCTTGTTTTCACCTTCGGGCTCATCAGCACCGCGCGGCGCGCGCGTCTGCGACGTGCCCGGACGCTTGCCGATGCCGTGGGAGATGTAATTGACCGCATCGTAACGGGTCATCTCCTGCTCCTGCAGGAAATAGGCGGCGTGGCTTTCGCGCTCGGCGAAAATGGCGACGAGCACGTTCGCGCCGGTCACTTCCTCGCGGCCGGATGATTGCACGTGAATGACGGCCCGCTGGATGACCCGCTGGAAGCCGGATGTGGGCTTGGAATCCTCGTCGTAACCGGTCACGAGGTTGGTCAGTTCGTTGTCGACGTAATCGCTGACAGTCTTGCGCAGCGCATCGAGATCGACGTTGCAGGCGCCCATCACGGCAGCGGCATCCGCGTCGTCGATCAGCGCCAGAAGGAGATGTTCAAGCGTCGCATATTCGTGGTGACGCTCATTTGCAAAGGTCAGTGCCTGGTGCAGCGCCTTCTCGAGACTCGGGGAAAAAGTTGGCACGTTGCGATCCTCATTTCTTTTCCATGACGCATTGCAGCGGATGCTGGTGCTGTCGGGCGAAATCCATGACCTGGCTTACTTTCGTCTCTGCGACCTCATATGTAAACACCCCGCATTCGCCCACGCCGTGCTGGTGCACGTGCAGCATGATACGGGTTGCCGCTTCGCGATCCTTCTGGAAAAAACGCTCCAGAATATGGATGACAAACTCCATGGGAGTGTAGTCGTCATTCAGTAAAAGAACACGGTACAAATTCGGTCTTTTCGTCTTAGGCTTGACGCGGGTGATAACAGACGTTCCGCGGTTGGTGCCGCCGCCGTCTTCCCCTTCGCCCTCGCCCTGCATGTAGATCGGCTTAGCGATCATCTTTCATCATTCTCCAAACTGTTCTCAAACCGACAGTTCTTTGCCAGGAGGGAGAACTTCGCCTCTTCATATCTAGGTCGTTAAGACGCGATTTTAAGCCCCTTGCGAAACGGTGCAATCACTATTGCGTTTGCGAAGAGGCAAACCTCGGGAAAAGTGCGGATATGGAGGCAGCTAAAGCGCGGGAAGACATGAGCCAGCATTGGCGGCATGTTTTCAGGCCGGACGCAAATGGGTACGACAGGTCTCAGCGCTGCCGAATCCGGTTCGCCGCCGCTGGCCTTACTCCTTGTCGTCAAGCATTTCGCGGACGGCGATGGCGAGCTGCTTCAGCGAGAACGGTTTCGGCAGGAAACCGAACTTGGCGTCCGCCGGAAGGTTCTTTGCGAAGGCATCCTCGGCATAACCCGAAACGAAGATGAATTTCAGGTCGGGATAGGACTTGCGCAATTCTCTCAGTAGCGACGGACCATCCATTTCCGGCATCACGACGTCGGAAACGACGATATCGACCTTGCCCTCCAGTTCCTCCATCACCTCCAGCGCCTCGGTGCCGGAACCGGCCTCGTGCACGGTGTAGCCACGGGTTTCCAGCATGCGCTTGCCACCGCGCCGCACCGCCTCCTCGTCTTCCACCAGAAGCACGACGGCGGAGTTGCCGGTCAGGTCCAGCGGTTCTTCCTTCACGGGCTCGGGGGCGGCCACGGGGGCGAGAGCCGCCTGACCAGGCTGCTGGCCGGCAACGGCTTCCACCACATGGCGCGGCAGGTAGATACGGAAGGCAGTGCCCTTGCCCACTTCCGATTCGGGATAAATGTAACCGCCCGACTGCTTGACGATGCCATAGACCATAGAGAGGCCAAGGCCCGTGCCCTTGCCCACTTCCTTGGTGGTGAAGAAGGGCTCAAAAATCTTGTCCATGATCTCGGGCGGAATACCCGTGCCGTTATCGGCAACTTCCACCATCACCATGTCTTCTGCCGGGAATTCCGGACGGCCAAGCGCTGCGATCTCTTTCTCGTCGACGTTGCGCGTCCTGATGGTGATCTTGCCACCGTCAGGCATGGCGTCACGCGCATTGACGCAGAGATTGATGAGCACCTGCTCGAATTGCGACAGGTCGGTCTTTACCGGCCACAGATCACGGCCATAATCGACCTCCAGCTTGACATTGGTGCCTGATATCAACCGGTCGACCAGCATGCGCAGATCGCCGATCACATCGGTCAGGTTGAGGATCGCCGGGCGCATGGTCTGCTTGCGCGAGAATGCCAGCAGCTGGCGCACCAGCACCGCTGCGCGATTGGCGTTGCGCTTGATCTCCATGAGGTCGGCAAAGCTCGGATCGGCCGGCCTCGCCTGCAGCAGCAGATGGTCGGACGACAGCAGGATGGCGGTCAACACGTTGTTGAAATCGTGGGCGATGCCGCCTGCGAGCGTGCCCACCGCATTCATCTTCTGCGTCTGCGCCATCTGGGTTTCGAGCGCCTTCTGCTCGGTCACTTCTATGGCGTAAACGATCGCCACCTCTTCCGGGGCTTCATCATCCTGATCGATCACGGCATTGACGTAGAAACGGAAATGCCTGCCCTCGTCGCTCGGATGGCGGGAATCGAAGGGCGCGATATCGCCCTGACGATCCTTGGCTTCGGCCAGCGCCTGTTCGAGCCGCGGCTTTTCGTTGTCGTGAAGCACGGTTTCAAGCGCCACGCCACGGTCGATATCATCGCGCCCGACAACGCCGGAGAACAGCTTGAGGAAAGGCGCGTTGATGCGCAGGATGCGGCCATCGCCGTCGAGCGAGGCAATCGCCATCGGCGTGTTGTTGAAAAAGCGGGTAAAGCGCATGGCGGAGGAGGATTCGGTGTCCTCCTGCCCCTTCGGACGCATAAGCACAATGGTCCGGCTCTCACCCGGCGCGCCGTCCTTTGCGGTGACCTGATGCACAAGGCGGGCCGGCATGCTCTGGCCGTTGACGCGGCGCATGTCGAGATCAAGGATTTCGGTGCGCTTGGCAGCCCCCTGGGGCTGGACGGATTCGATCAGCGCCATGCCTTCGCCGGCGACGATGTCGGAAACGGTCATCGAACCGGGTGAAAACTGCGCGAGATCTATGCCGAGCCATTCGGACAGGGTGGCGTTCAGATAAACGATCTCACCCTTGCGCCCGGCGGAAAAGAAACCAGCCGGGGCATGATCGAGGTAATCGATGGCATTCTGCAATTCGCGGAAAAAGCGCTCCTGATCCTCGCGCTCCGGCGTGATGTCGGCGATCTGGAAGACGTGCAGCCCCTCGCCGCCCGCATCCTTCAGCACCCGGCCCTTCAGCCGGTACCAGTGCGGCCCCGCATTGGAATCCCCGCCCAGCGGTTTCAGCAGCCGGAATTCTTCGTAGCCATCGCGGCCTTCGCGCAGCACGTTGATGAGCCGGTAAAGCGCTTCGGTGGATTCCCGGCTGCGCGACAGAAGCGTCTCGAGGCTCTGGATATCGCTCGCCTTCGTGGTGCCGCTCATGCGGCAATAGGTGGCGTTGGCATAAACCATATGCCCCTTGGCGTCGGTAATCAGCGTACCTTCGGGGTGAGCCGACAGGAAGCGGCGGGCAAGCCCATCAGATTGCGACTGCGGCATGACCTCGATGAAGCCGATGATCGACGACACCAGAAAGAAGATGCCCATCATCGCCAGCACGCCGAGAATGCCGAGCACGATTTCGTTTTCCAGCGAATCCTTGAAATAGACAAAGGCGGCGGCAGCCGCGATCAGAACCAGCGCCAGAAGCAGAATGCGCAGCACCGTGCCGGAACGGGCACGCCTGTCCACCAGCGGAAGGTCGTTGTCGCTTGTCTCGCGCACCCGTGTCATCTTGGCCTCGCAGTCGTGCAGGTCGTCATTCGGTCAGCCTTATTTCCTTGACGGAATCGGGCAGCAGAATTTCTTGTAGCAACTCGCTTGACCGGCAAAAAGCTCCGCCAGGACACAAAGGCTTAAAAACGCACAGCGAAAACGGCCTGAAAGGTGTATAAAAGCGTTGAGAGACTACTGCCTGGTACAGGTAAGCTCCTTCACCTGACATTGGATGCGTGGCGCGGAACAGACGATCTTGCCGTCAGCGACGGTGCAAACCGAGCATCCGTCAGTGAAGTCGAGGCAGGAGGGATTATCGCGCACGAACTCCGCCATGGTCGCTACGTTATCCGGCGCCTTGTCTTCGGCCCTCACGATCGAATGCGGGAACGCGAAAGAGGATAGCAACAGCAAAACAATAATGAAATGCCGAGCAAGGGAGCCGTCAATGCGCAATGCTTGGAACATTCAGAACCGCTCCTTCGTCAAAAGAATTGCAACTTTCACTGTCTCTCAGCATTGAAGGACGAGATGAGGCGCTTTGGTGGCGTCTTCACGTTTGAGGCGGCAATCCTGTGGGGTGAAATGAATAAACCTTGTATCGCGCCCAAAAAAATCGTCTTTTCCTGCTTGATGTTCACAATATAAGAACCACGGCAATATTAATTGCCCAAGAAATTAAAAAGCCAGAAAATCTGAAGGGATGATCTCCATGATGGAAGATTTTATCGGCACCTATGGAAACCGTCTCATCGTCGCCGTTGTTGGTGTGGGCGTGGCCCTGCTCATTCTGGCGATTGCGCTGTGGCTTATGCGCAGACGCAGCGGTTCGGCCCCATTCATTCGAGGCGGGCGCAACCGGCAGCCGCGCCTGCAGGTTCTCGACGCAACGGCCGTGGATGCGCGCCGCCGTCTGGTGCTGGTGCGCCGCGACAATGTCGAGCATCTGGTCATGATCGGCGGCCCGACGGATATCGTCATCGAAAGCGGCATAGGCGCGATCCCAATCGTCAGGGATGTGCAGGAGCCGGAACTGAAGGCGCTGCCGCGTCAGGAAAGCGAACAGAAGAGAGCCGAGCCGACGATCCAGCAGGAACGTCGCCCCGCCCTGCCGCAACAGCAGCCCGTTGCCGCTGCGGCCCCCGTTTCCGTGCCTGAAGAACCCGCAAGGCAACCACAACGGCCGGAGCCGCCGGCACCTGCGCCGCGTCCCGCACCCGTTGCAGCAGCAGCCGCTCAGGTTCCGCCACGCCCATCAACCCCGCCGCAACCCGTCTCCACGCCTGTAACGGCGCGCGAACCCGCTCCGCCGGCAAGACAGGCCGCGCCCGAGCGGGAGACAGTTCGGCCCACGCCGCCGCCAATACCGGTTGCTGCGGCTACAGCTGCCGTCTTGCCCATGGCGGCCGCATCGCTAGACATGGCCGCAGCCCGGACGGAACCCAGGCGTGCCGAACCCGTCGCGCCCGCTCCGGCACCCGTCGCACCGCCGATCCCGGCACAGACGCCCGTACAGGCAAAGGCGGAAGAACGGACTGCGGAATTCGCCCCGCCGGTTTTTGCCGCACGCGAGCCGGTGATCGACCAATCCATCGCCGCTGATTTTCTCGACGCGGCCCGGGAACGTGTCCTTCCCGACCTGAATCCAGGGCAGACGACGCCCCCCGCACCGTTTCCGCCCAGACCTGAAAATCCGGCTGTGGCTTCCAATGACGCCGAACCGAAATTTTCCGACGAGCTCGCCAGCGATTTCGAGAGCTTCCTCGAGGCGGAGATCGCCAAGAGCAAAGAGGCGGATAACGAACCGTCCATCGCCCCTGCCGCGGAAAAGCAGGCCAAGACCCAGCCCGCCTCCCCGCCTGTCACCGGCGCTTCACCGGATGGAGACATGCAGAAGGAAATGGCGCGTATCTTCGGAGAACTTTCCGTTACCCGTGACCGCTGACGGGCGCGGGCCTTTCGACCAGAAATTCGAAATAGAAAAAGGGCACGGAAGCGAATTCCGTGCCCTTTTTATTTGCCTGCGATTTGAAGGCCTGCTTGCCGCAGCGCCTTATTCGTCGCGGTAGACTTTTTCGCGACGCTCGTGACGCTCCTGCGCCTCGATGGAGAGCGTTGCAATCGGGCGGGCGTCCAGACGCTTGAGGCCGATAGGCTCGCCCGTTTCCTCACAGTAACCGTAAGTGCCGTCTTCGATCCGCTGAAGGGCTGCATCGATCTTTGAAATCAGCTTGCGCTGACGGTCGCGGGCGCGAAGTTCGATCGCCCGGTCCGTTTCGGAAGAAGCCCGATCAGCGAGATCGGGATGGTTGGCGCTTTCTTCAGCGAGATGTCCGAGGGTCTCGCGCGCTTCTCTAAGGATGTCATTTTTCCAGGCGACCAGCTTCGCGCGGAAGTATGCCCGTTGGCTGGCATTCATGAACTCATCGTCTTCCGAGAGCACATATTTGCTAAGATCGATCTTCTCACTCAACGCGATTCTCCTCGAAGAACATCTCAATGCGGCGGTGTATACTCCAATGATAGTGGCCGATTCAAGTCTGCAGATCAGTTTTCAGGCATTTTTAAAACTGACACAAAAATCATCTAAATGACTAATTTTTATTCTTTATTCGTATTGAAGCGAACTCTTCTTCAATCACGTCAACGCGACTTACCAACAGGAAAGAGGACTTGCGGTCCTGCAACCCTATCCTGTAGCATTCATACCGTGCCCTGACATTCGAACGCCGGTCCCCGCCCTTGACAGCATCTTCCCCGAGCCGAGTTTATCTTCTGCGCCACGCCAAGGCCGCCTGGGCGGCACCTGGAGAACGGGATTTCGACCGGGGATTGAACGAAGCCGGTTTTGCCGAGGCGGAGGTCATCGCCGACCTTGCCGCCGACCGGCATTACCGCCCCGATCTGCTTCTGTCATCCACGGCCGCGCGCTGCCGGCAAACCACGCAGGCCTGGCAACGGGCCTTCAACGAAGGCATAGACATCTTCTACGTCGATGAGATGTATAATGCGCGCAGCGAGACCTATCTGTCGCTTATCGCCGCTCAGGCGGAGGCGCCGTCGGTGATGCTGGTGGGTCACAACCCCACCATGGAGGCGACGCTGGAGGCGATGATCGGCGAGGACCTGCTGCATGCCGCCCTGCCCTCGGGCTTTCCGACATCGGGCCTTGCAGTTCTCGACCATGATGACAGCGCCGCAAACGGTAAAAATCGCTGGCGGCTGGTCGATTTCCTCGCACCGGGCAAATAATCGCTGCGGCCTTTCATAAGAATTTTGCAGAGCGGCCTTCTGAAAATCCGCTGGAGCGCTTCTTTTTTGGGCAGCCGCAGCTCCCTATATTGCAGCGGTGACCGTTAAACACAGCCAGGAAACTGCCATTGTCGCCTTCTCTTACGTCCCTGACAGACAGCGCGCTGATCGCTTTCGATAATCTGGCCGACCGTGCGAGCAACCTCACCCATCCGACATTGCGGCTTGGCGTCACCGGCCTTTCGCGGGCGGGAAAGACGGTTTTCATCTCTTCCCTCGTCCATAATCTTCTGAATGGCGGGCGATTGCCGCTGTTCGAGGCCATGCGGTCCGGGCGCGTCTCGAATGTGCGTCTCGAACCGCAGCCGGACGACGCCATTCCCCGTTTTCAATATGAGGATCATATTCAGGCGCTGGTGCGCGACAGGCTGTGGCCGGATTCGACGCGGGCGATCTCGGAACTCAGGATCACGCTGGATTACCAGAGCGCCAGCGGCTGGGGCCGGTGGTTTTCCGCCGGCAAGCTTTCCATCGATATTGTCGATTACCCCGGTGAATGGCTGCTCGACCTGCCGCTTCTGTCGCAGGATTACAAACAGTTCAGCGATGCGACCGTCGCCCTTGCCGGAAGCGGCGTCCGTGCCGAACTGGCGCAGGAATGGCTGGCGATCGCGTCTTCGCTCGACATCAACGCGCCGGCAGACGAGATGACGGCCCGACGTCTGGCCGAAAGTTTCGCAGCCTATCTGAAGGCCTGCAAATCCGACGAAAGATCGCTTTCCACTTTGCCGCCCGGCCGTTTCCTGATGCCCGGCGATCTGGAAGGGTCGCCCGCGCTGACCTTCGCGCCGCTTCCGGGCCTGACCGACGAGAAAGCGCCGAAGGGCTCGCTGCGCGCCATGATGGAACGGCGCTACGACGCTTATAAGTCGATCGTGGTCAAACCCTTCTTCCGCGAGCATTTCGCCCGCCTCGACCGGCAGATCGTCCTGATCGACACGCTGCAGGCCGTCAATCGCGGGCCGGAAGCCGTGCAGGATTTGGAGCGGGCGCTCGGCGACGTGCTTGCCTGTTTCCGCCCCGGCACCAACAGCCTGCTGTCGTCGTTGATCGGCAGGCGAATCGACAAGGTGCTGATTGCAGCCACCAAGGCCGACCATCTGCATCATGAAAGCCATGACCGGCTGGAGCGGCTGACCCGCCGTCTGGTGGACCGCGCCATCACCACCATCGGCATGAACGGCGCCGGCATCGAGGTCATGGCGCTGGCTTCCGTGCGCGCCACCCGTGAGGCAAGCGTGCGCCAGGACGGCCACGACCTGCCGGTCATCGTCGGCACGCCGATGGCGGGTGAAACCATCAATGGCGAGACCTTCGACGGCAATCGCAAGACGGCGATCTTTCCCGGCGACCTGCCCGAGGATCCGGAACCGCTGTTTCGCAGCCTCGATAGGGATGGCGACAAGGCATCGCTGCCCGATGTCAATGTCGTGCGCTTCCGCCCGCCCAACATAGATGAGCCGGGTAGCGGCGGCCTCCGGCTTTCCGTTCCCCATATCAGGCTCGATCGCGCCATGCAGTTCCTGTTCGGAGACAAGCTCGCATGAAGGCTCCCACACAAAACGATCCGCAGACACGCCGCCCCGCGGCTTTCACGCTTGAGACCGAGGAAACGACACGGTCGTCCGCCACACAGAAGCGCGCGCCGCGCAGCTTCGACGCCGAGGTTTCGTTGACGGCGGACGAGGACGATCCGTTTCTGGCGCCCGAGGGCATAGATGCCAATGCGCTGCCGGTGGCGACGCCGAAGAAGAGCCGTTTCTCCTTCGGCAAGCTCGCGCTCGGTGCATTGGGCGTCCTGTTCTCGCTTGCCTTCGGGCTGTGGGCGGATCAGCTTATCCGCAATCTCTTCTCCCGCTCCGACTGGCTGGGTTATACCGCGACAATCGCCCTCATCGTGGCGCTTTTTGCAGTTCTCGCCCTCGTCGGCCGCGAAGTCTTCGGCATCATGCGGCTCAATGCCGTGCAATCTCTCAAGGCGGATGCCGAGACGGCGAGCCTCGACAAGAGCCCGAAACCTGCGCGCGCCATCGTCACCCGCCTGAATGCCGTCCTCTCCCACCGGGCCGAAACGGCCAAGGGGCGAGCGGCGCTGAAGGAAACGGAAAGTGACGTCATCGACGGCCCGCATCTGATCGAGCTTGCCGAACGCGAGCTGCTCGTGCCGCTCGACCGGCAAGCGCGGGCACTGATTCTCAATTCGTCCAAGCGCGTCTCCGTCGTCACTGCCGTCAGCCCACGCGCTGTGGTCGATCTCGCTTATGTGCTGTTTGAAGTCACGCGGCTGGTGCGCGCCATGGCGGAGCTTTATGGCGGCCGCCCCGGCACGCTCGGCATGCTCAAGCTTCTGCGGGATGTCGTCGCACATCTCGCCGTCACGGGGTCGATTGCCGTCGGTGACGGCCTTGCCCAGCAGGTTCTCGGTCACGGCCTTGCCTCGAAACTCTCCGCACGTCTCGGCGAAGGCGTCATCAACGGCCTGATGACGGCGCGAATCGGCATTGCGGCGATGGATCTGTGCCGTCCGCTGCCGTTCAGGGCGGTGAAGCGTCCGGGGATCGGCGATTTCATGTCCGACCTCACACCCGATCTAAGCGGGGGGAAAACCGGTGAAAAAGCCTGATCTACCGGGCATTGACGGTTCAAAAGGTTACGGACAAAGCCGCAAATGAGAGTGAAATAAACCAAGCATTAACCATTCCGCCGGTAGATTGCAGCCTATCGAACAGGCTTCTTCGCCGGGGAAAGTATCATGTATTCGCGCTTCTTTTCGCTTGTGGGCGGGCTTGCCGCCATATTGTCCGTCAGCGGTGGTTTCGGCATGTCTGACGTCCATGCCGCATCGCGCGATCGCGACGACGTGTTTTTCCGCTCCGTGGCCGGTGTCTGGAAAGGTCCGGGCGAAATCGTCGCCGGCAAATACAAAGGCACCAAATTCACCTGCGACCTGACGGGCGAACCGCTCGACGACAAGCAGACCGGCATCAAGCTCGGCGGCACCTGCCGCGTCGGCGTCTTCAGCCAGCCCATGTCGGCCGTCATCAGCCAGAACGGCAACAGCTACGAGGGCAAGTTCCTCGACGGCGCCGAAGGCAAGGGACTAGACATCACCTCCGGACAGGTGAGCGGTGACAAGGTCGTCGTCGGCATCAACCGCGCCAAGCTCAACGGCGCCATGGTCGCCCGCGTCTCCAAAGACAATTCGATGAACATCACCATTTCCGTCAAGGTCGCCGACCAGATGATCCCGGTCATCGGCGTGACACTGGCGCGCGATATTGATCAGATCGCTGTCGGCTCCATCAAGCCGTAAACGCCATACTCTTCTCAGTCATCACCAAGCGGGAGTGTCCACCACTCCCGCTTTTCGTTTGCGCTGACAATGCCTGTTTTGTCCGCCTGCCGTAGCCATTCCCGCACGGCCTTGCCCCTGACTTCGAGATCGGATGCAATATCGGCGAGCGGCATCAGCACGAAAGCGCGTTCCGTCATGCGTGGATGCGGCACTTCAATGCTTTCCGTTACGAGAGACTCATTCCCATAGGTAAGCACATCAATATCGATGGTGCGTGGACCCCAGCGCTCCGTCCGCACGCGTTTCATGCCCTTTTCGATATCAAGGCACAATTGCAAGAGCGCGGGCGCTGAAAGCGAGGTTTCGACCAAAGCGCAGCAATTGAAGAAATCCGCCTGATCCGTCTTGCCCCAGGGCGGCGTGCGATAAAGTCCGGAAACGGCCAGCACGCGGCAATCCTCGTGTGCATCGAGTTCTCGGAGCGCCCTTGCCATGGCGGCGGCGGGATCGCCGATATTGCCGCCAAGGCCCAATGCGGCGACGGTCTTCTTCTCAGGCACGGTGTTCAACGCTCACCTGCGCATAATCGAGAATGCCGGGAACCGGCGCGGAGGGTTTGCGCACTGTGATCCTGAGCCAGACGATCTGCGGATAACGGGCACGCAGCGCCTTGGCGATATCGTTCGCCAGCGCCTCGATGAGATAGCGGCGCTGGCCCACGACGATTTTTTCGATGACGGCAAAGGCCACGCCGTAATCGACGGTATTTTCAATATCGTCGGTTTCCAGCGCATCACCCGCCTCGACTTCCATCTCGGCATCGACGAAAAAGCGCTGGCCCAGCACCTCCTCCTGCTCGAGAAGACCATGACGGGCGAAGAAAGAACAGTTTTTCAGGATGATGGTATAGCGGCTCATCGCATCGCCTCCATGGCAGGACTGTTTCTCCAGAAAGCCGCCCCCTCTTGGGGACATGGCATTCCGGCACTCATTGATCTACGCATCGGCCTTTGCCAACGTTTTGGCAAGAACCGCATCGGCGATTGCCAGTGCATCGCGCGTTGCAGCGACATTGTGCACGCGAAAAATCGAAGCACCCGCCAACCTCAGGATCGCGGTGGTCGCAGCCGTTCCGATATCGCGTTCCGCTGCCGCATCCCGGCCCGTCAGCGACCCGATGAAACGCTTGCGCGACGTACCGGCGAGAACCGGAAGGCCGAAAGCGGCAAGCTCGCCGAAACGTGCCATCAGTTCGACATTTTCCCGCTCGTCCTTGGCAAAACCAAAACCGGGATCGAGCACGACGGCATCGCGGGCAATACCCGCATCCTCGGCGATCTCGAGCGAGCGATTGAGGAATTCGAACTGGTCGGCGACCACATCGGCAAGCTTCTGCCGGTCGCGGCCGGTATGCATGATGCAGACCCCGGCGCGGGTGGCGGCGACCACGCCGGCCATTTCCATGTCCTTCTGCAGGCCGAAGACGTCATTGACGATATGTGCGCCGGCGCTGATCGCCAGCTTCGCCGTCGAAGCGCGGTAGGTATCGACGGAAATCAGCACATCCGTCTCGCGGCGCAGCTTCTCGATGACCGGCAGCACCCGGTCCTGTTCCTGGGCTTCCGTCACCGCGGCGGCACCCGGCCGCGTGGATTCGCCGCCGATATCGATGATGTCAGCACCCTCTTCCACGCAGGTCAGCGCATGGGAAAAAGCCGAATCGACGGCAAGATAACGGCCGCCATCGGAAAAGGAATCGGGCGTTGCATTGACGATGGCCATAATACGGCCACGCCCATCAAGTTTCAGGGAGCGACCATGGGCCGCTTGCCACGCGTTGCTGCCGGCTGTTATCACGTAACACGCGCCTTTCGGGAATAACGGAGTGTTATGCCAATTCTTATAAGTTCCGCTCCGCCTATGCAGCAAACCTTTTTGAAGTTCAACCGGAAGGCCGGGTCATGACTAAATCATCACGTGCTCTTTGCGTCGCTTTGGCGGGCGCAATGGCACTTTCCCTACCCGGATCGGCATTTTCCGACACCATCGTCCGCAAGACCTATTCCTATTTTTCGATTGGCGGCAAAACGGCGGCCGATCTCGACCAGCAGCTTTCCAAGCACGGCCCCCTGACCCGCAATACCGGCGCGCGCCATCCCGGCGCTACCGAAATCAAATTCGGGGGCGAGCTCACCTATGTGGAGAAAAACGGCCTTTGCAGCGTCGGAACCGCCAAAGTGGTGCTAAACACCCGCATTCTCCTGCCGCAATGGAAAAACCGCCGTCGCACCACGGCGGAACTGGCCTTCATCTGGGATACGCTGCTTGCCGATATCAAGCGCCACGAGGAGCGCCATGCGGAAATCGCCCGCACCCATGCCCGTTCGCTTGAAAGACAGCTGACCTCGCTTCGGCCGCAGAAAAGCTGCGAGACGCTACAGGAAATGGTCGGCAAGATCACCCAGACGGTGATGGACGAGCATGACCGGGACCAAATGCGCTTCGACGTCGTGGAATCGAAAAATTTCGATGCCCGCATGACCCGGCTTTTGAAAAACCGGCTCGAGCAGGGCCAGAATCGTCGCTGACGGTCATTGGCCGTACCTTCCAGAATCTCGGGGAAAATCACGGACATGACGTAACGTCATGTCCTATATCACCCGTGAATTCTCGCCGTGGTGCGGCCGGCAAGACTCATTGTAGCTTGTTCATACGGTTTGAAATGGTTGCGGCCCAAGGCGGGTCCGGCGGTTGCAACCGTCTCCGGTTCTCCCGGTGCGCACTTGAGGGCTCGCAGGTGTTTCCTCCCTCGCCTGCATGCGCGTACCCGCCTCGCCCCGCTCCCCGCTACTAGGTGAGCGGGGCTTTTTCTGCGTGAAGCAATACGGAAATTTTCAGCCCTGACGCTCGGGAACATGAACGACGAGACCATCAAGCTCATCATTCATCTTGATCTGACAGGAGAGCCGCGAGGTGGGGCGCACGTCGAAGGCGAAGTCCAGCATGTCCTCTTCCATCGGTTCCGGTCCGCCGACGCGCTCGGCCCAGGCGTCGTCGACATAGACATGACAGGTCGCACAGGCGCAGGCGCCGCCGCATTCCGCATCGATGCCGGGAATGGAGTTGCGCACCGCATTCTCCATGACGGTGGAGCCGTTGCTCACGTCGAGTTCATGGGGCGTGCCGTCAAAGGCAACGATGGTCAGTTTTGTCATGCCGGAAATCCAAAATGTGATCTAAGAACTGTTCTAAACACATAGAAAGGCCGCTCCGCCTTGGCAACCCGCTTCGAGGGCGCTTAGACGCAACCGGCCTTGCAAAATGGCAAATTTGATGGATTACGCCTCAGCGGCAGAGCTTGAGGATGAAATTTTCGGCTTCGACAATGGTTGCTGCGAGTTTTGCGATCGCCGCGCTGTCCTTGCCCTTGTCTTCCACTGCTGCCGCGGCTGCGGAAACGGCGGATGCACCGACGGCCTGCGCCGACCCCTTCAGACGGTGGGCCGTCGCCATGACGGTCTTGTCGTCCGCACCCGCCATTTCATGCAGGGCGGCGCGGGCGTTGCGGCTGAAGAGTTGCAGCACCTCGATCTCCAGATCCTTGTCGCCCATCGTCTGCCGGGCGAGATGATCGAAATCGATCGGTTTTTTACCGGTGGCAGGCGCGCCGCCGCAATTATCGGGAGCTTCGAAAACAATACTGACCGCTGCCATGGCTGAAATCCTGTCTCACCGTTTCCTGTTTCGTGTCACATCTGTGTCGTATTCACGCATCCGGGCGGCTGCTATCAGCTTAAATTACGGCGTGACGCGGGCGAAAATCTTCTGCTATGGTTAATTTATGTTAAACTTATGCGAAACAAGGCGTTCAGCGTGAAACTCAGGTTTAAAAACTGTTAAAAAGCCGACACTTCGCCACCGCCGCAAATCCGCATTAATTGTTTCGAACACCTAAATGTGTCACTACGGTACTGCCGTTCCTGCGAGGCTTAAGCTCAAGCTTTGTTATTGCGGCACAGTGATGTAATTTCGCCCGAAAGCTGGACCACCAGCAATTCGGGATTTGGTAAATGGCGGAATTGTTCTCTCTTCAAGGGATAATGTTCCGCTGGCATGATGGCGGCAGTCTGCTTGCGGATCGCAAGTGGTCAACGGCATGAAGCCGGGCGTATGTGTAACGAGGCGTAACCGCATGGCGAATAACAAGATCAGCGACTCTGTCGACGAGACTGCATTTCAGGCATTGGAAGATGCCCTGCAGCTTGGCGCTTTCGAAGAAAAGCCGGAGACGCGGAAAACTGCAGCGCCGAAGCAGCCGGAGGCCAGATTGAAGGAAGCAAGCAGACAGACCCCTGCTCCCGAGGCCGCGCGCGCGCCTGCCGAACAGACGCCCAGATCGCCCAATCTCGAGGCGGCCAATGACGGTTCCAAGCGCAGCCCGGCCATGATCCTGAAATCGCTTGAAGGCGGCTCCATTGGCGGCGCACTTCGCAACGCCACGATCATGTCGGTCATCTGGGCGCTCGGCGGCCTTGGTATCGCACATCTTCTTTATGGCAACACGCTGTGGAACATCGCCTCGCTGGCTGATCTCACCGCAATCCCCGGCCTGATGGCAATCGTCGTCGGCATCCTCGTTCCCATCATGCTGTTCTTCGCCTTCGCGATCATGATGGCGCGTGCCCGCGATCTGCGGAATGCCGCCCGCTCCATGGCCGAAGTCGCCCTTCGCCTTGCGGAACCGGAAACCGTAGCATCCGACCGCATCATGTCGGTCGGCCAGGCGGTTCGCCGCGAAGTCTCGGCCATGAATGACGGTATCGAGCGCACAATCGCCCGCGCGACGGAACTCGAGACACTCGTTCATTCCGAAGTCAACGCGCTCGAGCGCAGCTATGCCGACAATGAACTGCGCGTGCGCAGCCTCGTGCAGGAACTGACCGCCGAGCGTGACGCCATCGTCAATCATGCCGAGCGCATCCGCTCCTCCATCGTCGGCGCGCAGGAACAGATTAAAGAAGAGCTTTCCATCGTTGGCGAAGAGCTTTCGATGCGGATCGCCACGACCGGCGAGGCTTTCGCCTCTATGATCGACACGCGTTCGGCTGCGCTGCTCGAAAAATCGCGCGCCTCGACCGAAGCGATGGGCAGCCTGATCGCCGCCAAGACCGAAAACCTGCTCCAGGCGCTGAACTCTTCGGGCTCGACGATCTCCAACGAATTCGACATGCGCCTGCATAATCTCACCTCAACGCTGGACGAGCGCGGTGAAGTGCTGCTGGAGCGTTTCGCGATCCATGCTTCGACGCTGGATAGCGGCGTGGAAAGCCTCAACAGCGCGCTTGAGGAACGCACCCGCCAGCTCAACGAGACGCTGTCCAACCGCACGCTGGAACTCAATCGCAATATCGAACGCGGCCAGCAGGTCATCGGCGGTTCGCTCGATACGGTTCTCGACAAGCTGTCCACGACGCTTGAAGAAAAGGGCCTCTCCTTCCGCCAGAGCCTGCAGAGCACGGCCGACGATGCGATCATGGATCTCGATCTTCGCTCCGGCCTCTACGAGGAGCGCATGCAGGCGACGGTAGGCCAGGTCAACTCGGCCTTCGACGTGCATGTGGCGCAATTCGCCAGTGCCTTCGACCAGCGCGCCGGCAGCCTCGACAGCAAGCTGATGGAAAGTCTCGCCCGCATCAACGAAACCGTTGCCGGCGGCTCCGAAGCGCTCGACACCATGCTGAGCGCCGGTCTGGAGCGTATCGGCACCACCATGACCGATCAGTCGCTGGCGCTTGCAACTGCGCTGGGCACGGGTCAGGAAATGCTGGAAAGCGCGCTTGAAATCCGGACACAGGCCTTCAGCGACGCGATCGGCCAGCGCACCGCCGAAATCACCGACGCCTTCGCCAATTCTCACGAGAAGATCGACGCTGTGCTGTCGGAACGAAGCAACGCCCTGTTCGGCGCGCTCTCAGCCAGCCAGAACCGTTTCGACGAGGCACTCGCCAGCCGTTCGATGGCGATTACCGGCTCCGTCTCCGGCACGGCCGAACGCCTTGCCGCCATGCTCGACGAACGCGCCGCCGCGATCAACAGTGTCGTTGCCGATGTCGAGCGCCGCCTTTCGGAAACGCTCGAAACCCGGGCTGCCGCCATCACCGGTGCTGTTTCCGGCATCGAGGATCGTATTTCCGATACGCTGGAAAGCCGCACGGCTGCCCTGCACGACGTCGTCGCCGGTGCGGAAAGCCGCATCGCCGATACGCTTGACGGCCGCACGGCCGCTCTTTCCAGCGCCATTTCCGGCGTCGAGGAACGCATCGCCGATACGATGGACAGCCGCACCCTGTCGCTCGACATGACCTTTGCCAATGTCGAGGAAAGACTGTCCGAGACGCTCGACAACCGTACCTCTGCCCTCACCGGCATTGTGGCGAGCGCTGAAGAGAAAATCGCCGGCGCGCTCGACAGCCGCACGGCCACCTTCGGCGACGTGGTCGCCGGTGCTGAAACCCGTATCGCGGAAACGCTGGATGGCCGCACCGCCGCTCTCAACGCCGTGGTCTCCGGCGCTGAAGAACGCATCGCCGATGCGCTCGACAGCCGTACCATGGCGCTCGACATGGCATTCTCCGGCGCGGAGGAAAAAATCACCGAAGCGCTCGACACGCGCACCGCAGCCCTTGGCGAACTGGTGGCCGGCGCCGAGACCCGTATTGCCAGCGCGCTTGACAGCCGCACGGATTCGCTGAAGACCGTCGTTTCCGGCGCCGAAGAGCGGATTACGGATGTTCTCGACAGCCGCACCATGGCGCTCGACATGAGCTTCTCCGGCGTCGAGGAAAAGATCGCCGATATTCTCGATGGTCGCACCACGGCCCTGCAGAACGCCGTTTCCGGTGTCGAAGACCGCATTGCAGACGCATTGGACAGCCGTACCGCTGCCCTTTCCGGCATCGTGGCAGGCGCGGAAGAACGCATCGCGGATGCGCTGGACAGCCGCACTCTTGCGCTCGATATGACGATTTCTGGTGTCGAGGAGCGTATCGCCGAGGCGATGGATGCCAGAGCATCGTCGCTTTCGCTTGCGGCGGCCGGTGTCGGCCAGCGTCTCGAATCCACCGCATTCACGCTTGAAAACGCGCTTGCCAGCGGTCACGAGCGGCTCGAAACCATGCTCGGCTCACAGGCCGAGCGCATTGCCGGCTCGCTGGAGCGCAATAGCGGCCTGATCGAGCAGAGTGTCTCGGGCGCGGCCAACCGCATCGAAAGCGTCGTTGAAGACGGCAGCACCCGTTTTGCCCAGACGGTGGAAGAAGGTGTGTCCCGCCTCGAAACCAACCTCTCGCAATCGCATGAGGATATTCGCACGGCGCTCGACCAGCGCCAGGCGGACCTTGCTGCGACGCTCAGCTCCGCCACGACGCAGATGGGCGACATGCTTTCCGAGCAGGCTATGATGATCGGCACCACGGTCGCCTCCAGCGCCAGCATGCTTGAACTGTCGCTCGAGACCCAGCAGGACACGCTGCAGAAGGCAATCGACGGCAGTGCTGCGACGCTGGAAGAGCGTCTTCGCAACAGCGCCGGTGATATCGCCGTCAAGATCGGCGAGGCAGCCCGCGAAATCGGCGGGGCCACCGACGCCCTCTCCGCCCGCATCGAAACATCGATCGGCAATGTCACAACCCGTCTCGACGAGACAGGCGCCCGCATCGAGACCTCTCTCGACACCCTGCAGACCCGCGTCGGTGGCGATCTCGCCAACGTCAACAGCTCGATCGAGGACGCCGGCCGCCGCTTCGCCGACGCGCTGGAAGACAAGACGGCCGTGTTCGCCCGCACCAGCGACGAGGCCGCCGAGCGCATCACCGGCATTCTGGACGAACAGACCACGCGTGTCGCAGATACGCTGGAAAGCCGCACCAGCCGCCTGGCAGAAACCTTCGATAGCGGCACGGCCCGCATCGATGAGCGCCTCGGCACCATGGACCGTGCGCTGACGATCGGCCTCGAAAACGTCAACCGCACCATTGAAGGCAAGGCGAGCGATCTCGCTGTCAGCCTGCGCGGCGCGGTCACGTCGGCCACCCAGAGCATCGGCGATGAAGCGGCCCGCTCATCCGCCCTGCTCTCGAAATCCGGTTCGGAATTTGCAGAACAGGTGCAGGCGCAGAACGAAGCCTTCACCAAGGCCATCGAAGAGCGCTCCGGCGAGATCGTTAACCGCATCTCGGATGCGCAGACCCGTCTCTCCGGCCAGGCCGCCGCCGTGGCCCAGACCTTCTCCGAGGCAGGCAACATTATCGTCAACAAGGTTGCCGAGGCTGAAGCCGTCGTCCGCTCTCAGGTCGGTGTCATTTCCGAAACGCTGACGGGTGTCGAATCGGCCCTCGACGCGCGCGGCGAATCCATCCGCTCGGCGCTGGACAACCGCACCCGCGAACTCAACTCGATGCTGGCCAGCCGCTCTGCGGAGCTGTCTCGCCTGATCGAGGAGAAAGCCAAGCCTATCGTCGACGAATATGCCACCATCGGCCGCGAAGCCGCCGAGAAGATCGTTTCCGCCGCCCAGCAGAGCGCCGAGCTTCTCTCGCAGAGCAACAGCGGCATGGTCGGCATGGTGGAACAGGCGATCAGTGACTATGCCGCTGCCGGAACGGATGCGGCGGGCAAGCTCGTCGCAGCCACCCGCCAGAGCACGGATATGCTGTCCGAGACCCATACTGCTATGGCGGACGCCGTCGAACAGGGCATCGACAAATATGCCCGCGCCGGCAGCGATGCCGCCAACAAGCTGGTCGCCGCCACCCGCCAGAGCACGGACATGCTGTCGCAGACCCATAACAGCATGGCCGAGATCGTTGAACAGTCGGCAACCAACTTCAATTCCGCCGTTGAGCGCGCCGCACAGGGCTTCGGCGCGGCAGATGAGGCATTGAACGCCTCGGCGACCCGCTTCTCCGAATCCGCCTCGCAGGCCGCCGACATGGTGTCCAGCTCCAGCCGTCTGCTCGAAGGAAAGATCGACCGCCTGTCGAATATTTCCGGCCAGACGCTGGCGCAGGTTGCCGGTATCGTCGGACGCTTCGAAGAACATTCGAAGGTGCTGAGCCAGGCATCCGAACTGCTCAATGCCGCACAGTCGAGCCTCGTCGGCACGCTGGAGGAACGCCAGGATGCGCTGCGCAGCCTGTCCGTCGGCCTCGTCAAGCGCTCCGAGGAAATCGAAAGCGCCATGCGCAACGTCGTCGGCGTCGTGGAAACCACGCTCAACGAAGCCGAAGAGCGTTCGCAGAATGTCGCCGGCAATCTGCGTGACAATCTGCAGGCGTCCTTCACCGATATCGGCCGCTCGCTCGACGAGACCGAACAGCGCGCCCGCTCGGCGGCACAGACCATGCGGGGCGCCCTGCTCTCCGCCGGTCAGGATGCCAGCCGCTCGATCGAAAGCACGCTCTCCGACGCGCAGAAATACTCCGACGAGCTGGTGAACCGCCTGCGCGGCGGTGTCGAGTCCTCGCTTTCGGAAGTCGACAATCTTCTGGGCAGCGCCTCGGAAAAATCGAATGCCGCCGCCGCCAACCTCAAGGAAACGCTGCGTCAGGCCGTCGAGGAAGCCGTTAGCCGCTTTGCCGGTGCAACGGACGAAATCCGCCGCTCCAGCCACGACATCCGCCGCGAGCTGGATGCGACACGCGCCGAACTGAAGCGCGGCGCCTTCGACCTGCCGGAAGAAGCCAAGGAAAGCGCTGCCGCCATGCGCCGCGCCGTTTCCGAGCAGATCAAGGCCCTGCAGGATATTTCCCACCTTGTCGGTCGTTCGACCCACCAGATGGAAGTGTCCGAACCGGTCGCCCGTGCCATCGCCGCGACCCAGCCTGCCGCTGAACGCCGCGTCGAGACGCGTCCGCAGCCGGCAGCAGCCGCTCCGGTACAACAGCGCCCGGCACAGCCGCAGCCTGCTGCTGCCCCTGCCTTGCGTGGCACCCTGCCGCTTGAAAACCGCCAGGTCGAGAACCGTCAGGCACCTGCCCCGGCTCCCACTGGCGCTGCCGCTCCCGCTGGACGTCGTGAAGAAGGCGGTGGCTGGATCAGCGATCTTCTGCGCGGCGCCTCACAGGAAACGGCAGCCGCTTCCGCACCCCGCACCGAGCAGCAGCCAACGCGTGCGGCCGATACCCGCAATCCGCGGCACATGGTGGAATCGCTGAACTCGCTCTCCGTCGACATCGCCCGCGCCATCGACCACGATGCGTCCGTGGAACTGTGGCGCCGTTACCAGCGCGGCGAGCGCGACGTCTTTACCCGTCGCCTCTACACGCTGAAGGGCCAGACGACTTTTGACGAGATCAAGCGCAAATACGAGCGGGAAGCTGAATTCCGCACCGCCGTGGACCGCTACATCACCGATTTCGAAAAGCTGCTTGCCGATGTGGCCCGCACGGATCGCGACCGGACAGTCACCCAGTCCTACCTCACCTCCGATACCGGCAAGGTCTATACGATGCTTGCCCATGCGGCGGGTCGGTTCAACTGACAGGAGGTCACGCGGAGAGCATCCCTCTCCGCGTTGCCTGTTCAAGTCTGCTATGGAAAATGACCGTCGCGGAACATTTGATTTCCGCGGCGGTCATTCTGCATTTCGGCGCAGGCCCAGCAGATAATCGCGCTCATTGAACGGATCAGCACCCGACCGGCGGCGCAGCGGTGGCGGATTATCCGCCCGTGCATAGTGGCTGAACGACGTTTCCATCGCGCCCATGCCACCCGTCAGCCCCGGCACCTGCTGCTGAACACCCTGAACCATTGCCGACGCTATCGTCCCTTCAAGCCTTGCCATGCCGCCGGAGATAACGGCGTTTCTGGTGACTGCACCCGCTTTGGCAAGAACGGTGCTCAGGCGTGTCATCGCTGCCGCCGGCGCTTCGAGGTGGAAGTGATCGATCGGTTCACAAACGTAGGTTTGCGCTTCGGTCAGCGCCATTGCCAGCACCCATGGTGTCAGCTGCCGGAAATCGGCAGCCGTGCTTGACGGTGCACTCTGCCGGGCGGCCGTCATGGCGACATGGCAATCCACCACCCGCCAACCGAATATGCCCTGCTTCAACGTTTCGAATACGGTCTCCTCGACCGCTCGATAAAAGCTTGCGGGCATCTGGCCCACCTCCACCTCCAGTGCGAAGCTGTTGCCCGCACCATCCGGTCTTGGCTCGACCCGCAATCCGACAGTGGCGATAAAGGGGTTTGGTGCCTTGAAGATGGTTTGAAGTCCGTGCCCGATACCTGCCAGCCTTTCCACGCAGATAATCGTGCTGTCCTCAAATTCGGCCTCGATGCCAAACCCCGTCAACAGTTCCGATTGGATGATCTCCTTTTGCACCTCGCCATAGAGCGATACGAAAACCTCGTTCGTCTCGTCGTTCCTTCGCAATCCGATAAGCGGATCCTGCTCGGTCAGCTGGTTCAGCGCCAGCCAGAGCGCCGCGTGCTCAGCCGGACGGCGAGAAACGACTCGTGTTTCAAGCGTGGGTGGAGCGAAATGAAACGGGCTGTCGGCAACCGCGTCCGCGCCAATCCTGTCGCCGATCCGGGCACTCGTAAGGCCGGTGACGCGGGCGATCTGACCGGCGCGGAGATGCGTCGAATTGTGAACGTGACCGTCCTCGAACAACTGTATTCCGGTCACTCTTGCCGGTCCCTGCGGTAAAGGCAGATATTGCCTCACCTGGACGGTTCCGGATGTCAGATGCAGGTATGACAGCTTTTCACCGCCCCATCCGCGTTCGATCTTGAAGATTTTTCCCGAGACTTCTCCCTCGGGGTCGGGTTGACGAGCGGGCAGCATGTCGACAATGGCAGATATCAAAGCCGGCAGGCCGGCTCCCGTCATCGCCGCACCGGCAAAAGCCGGATGCACCAGCCCATGGGCGGTCTGATGCGCGAGCGATTGGAGGAGTCTTTCGGCCTCCACACCGTCGGGCGTCAAAAGATAGTCGCGCAACAGGTCCTCGTCATTCTCGGCAAGGATTTCGCAGAGGATGGAGAAAAATGGCTCGCTCTTCACATCCGGAGCCTCCACCCGCGCGGACTTGCCGCCAGCGCCAGTGACAGTCGACATGGCGATCGGGCGCACCCTCAACTGATCGGCGAGGTTCTGCACGACCTCATCATAGCGCGCGCCGGGGCGATCGACCTTGTTGATGAAGAATACGAACGGGACTGCGAGACGTTGCAACGCCCGAACAAGTATCCGCGTTTGCGCCTGCACGCCTTCCACGGCCGAAACCACAACCACCGCTGCATCAAGCAGCCCCAACACACGCTCGACTTCCGCAATGAAATCGGGATGGCCGGGCGTATCGATGAGATTGACGACGGTATCGCCAATGGTGAAGGACACGACAGCGGCCCTGATGGTGATGCCGCGCTGCCGCTCCAGTTCGAGGCTGTCTGTCTGTGTATTACCGGTATCGACGCTGCCCAGCCTGTCGATTACGCCGGTGTCAAATAGGAGACGCTCCGTAAGGCTAGTCTTGCCTGCGTCTACATGGGCAAGGATGCCCAGATTCAAAGTGCGCATGAACCCTCAACTTCTCAGAAACTCCAAGGTGATTTTCGTGAGAAGGGACTCGGCGCATTGGGACCTCTATGTACTAAAACCCATGATCTGGCGCGCAAATCTCCGTGGGTTCGCGGAGATGCGAGCGAATTTAAAACCCTCGTCGGGATATATGTCAAGGACGGCCATCTCTGTGTCCGCTCCATCAGGCGTCGCGCGGCGCGCGATCACAGAAGCCACCGGTACGGGATGTTGCCGGACAATCAAACGACAGTTCGCCTCAAACCTCGAACGTGCCCGACGCCACACGCACCGCATGACCGCCGATGCGCGCGCGGGCTATTTCGTTGTCCTTGATGTCCATGCGTAGATGGATGTGGGACGGTCTTTCCATCTCCACGCCCTGCTCTATCAGGAGCGGATGATGGCCGTCCGTCAGCCCGTCGAAATGGTGGATCGCGCCGGAAAGGGCGGCGGCGGCGGAACCGGTTGCGGGGTCTTCCGAAATGCCCATATCCGGGGAGAACATGCGGGCGTGGAACTTTGCCGCGTGATTGACGCCGCCGCGACAGTAGATATAGGCCGCCGCCAGGCGTCCCTCGACAAGTGGCGCGGTGCGCAGCCACAGATTGGCGTCGAAATCCATGTCCCTGATAGCGGCGATATTGTGCAGCGGCACGAGCAGGAACGGCACACCTGCTGTCCAGATAGACGGCACATGATTCTCAAAGCCGAGATGTCCTTCGCTGACGCCGAGCGCATCGGCAAGAGCGGTGTGATCGAGCGGCAGGTCGACTCGGGATGATTTACGCGGCAGGTCGAATTCCGCGAAGCTGACGGCGTCGGCGCGCATCTTCACCGCGCAGCGCACCGGCCCCACCTTCTCCTCCAGCACACAGACCATATCGATGTCGTCATCACCCTCGCCGCGATTTCGCTCGGCGATGGCGACAGCAGCACCCACCGTCGGATGGCCGGCAAAGGGCAATTCGCCGGATGGCGTGAAGATGCGCAGCGAAGCTGCATGCGCCGGGTTGGTGGAGCGGTTGACGAAAACCGTCTCGGAAAGGTTCATTTCCCGCGCAATCGCCTGCATCGTGCCTTGGGGAAGATCATCGGCGTCATACATGACCGCCAGCGGATTTCCCGCCATTTTCGTCTCGGTAAAGACATCGTAGATATCGTAGTTCAGCGCCACATCCGTCTCCTGCCACTCGTCATTCCGGCTGCCTTGGCAAACTGCATCAGGCCGTCCCGCATCGCAACCCTTGTCGGTGGGCGCAAATCAAGAAGCTGTGGACCGGAGCGATGCGGCCCGCCGTCAGGGAACGCCTGCGCCTGCGAAAGGCCTTGTCGCCAGCCGCCGTCTTCATGTACCAAGGGTGCGTCTGGCGGCTAGCTATCGATCTCTTCATCGAGGTTTAAAGATTTCAAGCCGCTTCAACAGGTTACAGTGCCTTGCTCGGACCGGCCCGGTCTGCGCCGTTGTCGAGGGAAGCGAATGTCGCATTCTACCTATTCACTGTCCTTCGTCGCCTCCGCAACAGAGGAGGCGCAGACAGCGCTGAGAGTGCTGAAAGGCATTTACGGCGACACGCCGTTCGCAGAGGCGGAAGTGATCGTTGCACTCGGCGGCGATGGCTTCATGCTGCAGATTCTCAACGAGACAATGAATTCCGGCAAGCGTGTCTATGGCATGAACCGGGGGTCCGTCGGCTTCCTGATGAATGACTACCGGGTGGAAGGCCTGCTCGAGCGCATCGCGGTGGCCAGCGGCAATGATTTCCATCCCTTGCGCATGACGACGACGGATTCCGACGGCGACGAGTTTACAGCCCTTGCCATGAACGAGGTCAGCCTGTTTCGCCAGTCCCATCAGGCCGCCAAGCTTCGTGTCGAGGTGGATGGCAAGGTGCGGCTGGAAGAGCTGATCTGCGACGGCATGATGGTGGCGACCCCCGCAGGGTCGACAGCCTACAATTTCTCCGCCCATGGCCCCATCCTGCCGCTGGAATCGCCGCTTCTGGCGCTGACCCCCGTCAGTGCTTTCCGCCCACGGCGCTGGCGCGGCGCGCTTTTGCCGAATAAGGTAACGGTCGACATTCATGTTCTGGAACGCGACAAGCGCCCGGTGAACGCGGTGGCCGACCACACCGAGGTGAAATCCGTTCGTCACGTTCGGATCGCACAATCGCAGGACAGGACGGCAAGGATTCTCTCGGATCCGGATCGTTCATGGTCGGACCGGGTTCTCGCCGAACAGTTCAACAATTGACGCCCACAATCGATAATGGCCATGCAACTGACAAGACCTATCCTCGCTGCTTTCCTTTTCGCCGCCGCCGTGCTTCCCGCGCGGGCGCAGACGGAAGTGATCGACGCCTTGCCGGTTTCGGCAATCTTCGTCGTCAGCAGCGGCATGTGGGAAGATCGGAATCTTGAGCCGGTGAAAGGTCCTGACGGACAGCTGCGGCCGCCGCCTGCCTCGCCCACACGCGGTTATTACAAGGTCATCGCCATCCGCCAGGGCGACGGTACGGCGAAAATCTACCTGCAGCGCATCGTCTTTACCGCCGATGGGCCGAATCTTCTCGAAAATATCGAGCTGGAAGAATTCAGCCAGATGAAATCCTACGTCACGGATATTCGTCCTGAAAGCTCGAATGGCGCGCCCGCCTCGCCTGGCCTGTTCGTAACCGTTTATCTGAAGACGGACCCGATGAGCAAGGAAGCGGAAAGCTGGACGATCCTGATCGACGAGCTGGGTGAGATGAAGATCGAAAAAGCTTCGAACTGATCGGACCGGATACGCGGCCGGGCAAGGTTATGCTTCCAGTGCCTCCGGCCCGGCAAGAACCGCTCCAAAATGATGCTTCCATAATCTTGCACCGAGTTCACCACTGCGGTCGAGACTGGAGCCTACCGTCAGCCACGGCAACAGCGTGGGATGCAGCCCCGCATCAAAAAGGGCAAAACCAGCGGCCAGCACGCAGGTATCAGCTTGAATGCCGCAGACCAGCACCCTGTCGAGTTTCAGCGACAGGAGATAGTCGATGACCTCCCGTGGAGGCGCATAACCGTGTTTGATGAATATGCGATCTGCCGCAACAAGCGACTCGTCATGCCTGCCCGGCTTCCAGCCGAGTTGCCGCTCGAAGGGCGTCACGCTTTCATCATGACGCTCGACGGTGGCAATGCTGGGCATGGTCAGGGCGAGTGCGGATATTTCCGCCACCAGCCCAGCCGGCGGATTGAAGCTCGGCTGGACGTCGACGATATAGAGCGCCTGTTTCATGCTAGTCCTCCAACGAAAAACCCCTCGCAATGGGTTTGCGAGGGGCAATTTTCCAGTCGACGCGCCGGACGCCTTAATCGATATCCGAGACTTCCACATCCGCGCCGCCGCTGATGCGGTGGGCGAGTGCGGCTTCCATGAATTCGTTCAGGTCGCCATCCAGCACGTTGCCGGGTGCTGTACTTTCCACGCCGGTGCGCAGATCCTTGACCAGCTGGTAAGGCTGCAGAACGTAGGAACGGATCTGGTGGCCCCAGCCGATATCCGTTTTGGAGGCCGCCTGGGCGTTTGCCGCCTCTTCCCGCTTCTGCAGTTCCACCTCATAGAGACGGGCGCGCAGCATGTCCCACGCCTTGGCGCGGTTCTTGTGCTGGGAGCGCTCCTGCTGGCAGGCGACGGCAATACCGGTCGGAATATGCGTGATACGCACGGCCGAGTCTGTCGTGTTGACGTGCTGGCCGCCCGCACCGGACGAACGATAGGTATCGATACGGCAATCGCTCTCATTGATGTCGATCTGGATCGAATCGTCGACGACGGGGTAAACCCAGACGGAAGAGAACGATGTGTGGCGACGCGCATTGCTGTCATAGGGCGAAATACGAACGAGGCGGTGCACGCCCGATTCCGTTTTCATCCAGCCGAATGCATTGTGGCCCTTGACGAGGATCGTCGCGGACTTGATGCCGGCTTCTTCGCCGTCGTGAACTTCGAGAACCTCGACCTTGAAACCTTCGCGGTCGGCCCAGCGGGTATACATGCGCAGAAGCATGTTCGCCCAGTCCTGGCTTTCGGTGCCGCCGGCGCCGGAATGCACTTCGACATAGGTGTCGTTGCTATCGGCCTCGCCTGAAAGCATGGCTTCCACCTGGCGGCGGTTCGCCTCGCTCTTCAGCGCCTTCAGCGCGTCTTCGGCGTCCTTGACGATCTCGTCATCGCCTTCCATCTCGCCGAGTTCGATCAGCTCGATATTGTCGCGGAGCTGCTGCTCCATCGCCTTGACGCCGTTGATGCTGTCATCCAGCTGCTGGCGTTCGCGCATCAGCTTCTGGGCCTCAGTGGCATCGTTCCAGAGGGTCGGGTCCTCTGCCTTGTTATTCAACCAGTCCAGCCGTCTTATCGCCTGGTCCCAGTCAAAGATGCCTCCTCAGCAGGCTTATGGCCTGCTTGATTTCGTCGACTACGTTCACGATTTCATTGCGCATTTCGCTGGTTCTTCACCTTCATTGAAACTCGTTGCTCAAATAAATGCGGGGGGCGCGGATGTAAAGACCCGCGCCCCCGCCAAACGTCAGGACTAATGTCAATAAAGACCGCCGCCACCGCCGGTGATGGCCTGCTGCGCCTGCGGCGAGGTCTTCAGAATGTCTTCCTGCGACATGTATCCGTCATCGCCGATGACAGAGAAGGTAGAGGCGGGACCCGTGCCCGGCTTGAAGGCTTCCATGATGGTGTCCGGCTCGCCCTCGACCGCCGCCATGCCGGTCTTGCGGTTGACGGCGACGAAGTTCATGCCAGCAGGCACGATGAACTTGCTCGGTTCCATGTGCTTGGCCGCATCGGCGATAAATTCACCGAAGATCGGTGCCGACAGCGAACCGCCGGTACCGCCGCGACCGAGAGGTGCGGGCGAATCGAAACCGATATAGAGGCCGGCAACCATGTCCGGCGTGTAACCGACGAACCAGGCGTCCTTTTCATCATTGGTGGTGCCCGTCTTGCCGGCAACCGGCAGATCGACCTTGATCTTGCCCGCCGCCGTGCCGCGCTGCACGACGCCTTCCAGCATAGAGGTCGTCTGGTATGCCGTCATCGGGTCGAGAACCTGTTCGCGATTGTCGACGATGACAGGCTCGTCCTGGTTCTGCCAGCTGGTCGCGTTGCAGCCCTCGCAGGCGCGCTCCTCGTGGCGGAAGATCGTCTTGCCGTAGCGGTCCTGAATACGGTCGATCAGCGTCGGCTTGATCTGCTTGCCACCATTGGCGATGACCGAATAGGCAGAAACCATGCGCATGACGGTCGTTTCGCCCGAACCGAGCGACATGGACAGAAGCGGCGGCATCTTGTCGTAAATGCCGAAGCGTTCGGCATATTCCGCGACCAGATTCATGCCCATGTCCTGCGCCAGACGCACGGTCATGAGGTTACGGGATTTTTCAATACCGAGACGCAGGGTCGAAGGACCGGCGGAACCCCCGCCGTAATTCTGCGGCTTCCAGACCTGATTGCCCGAAACCACCTCGATCGGCGCGTCGAGAATGACCGATGCGGGCGTATAGCCGTTGTCGAGCGCTGCCGCATAGATGAACGGCTTGAAGGAGGAGCCCGGCTGGCGCATGGCCTGCGTCGAGCGGTTGAATTCCGACTGCGCGTAGGAGAAGCCGCCGACCATGGCCAGAACACGGCCGGTATGCGGGTCCATCACCACCATGCCGCCCTGCACTTTTGGCGGCTGGCGCAGGCGATATTCGTTGCCGGAGCCGGAAAGCGGCTGCGCATAAACGACGTCGCCCGCGGTCACGACACCGACCGGCGATTTGGCGGTCGCTCTTTTGCCGCTTGCATCACGGAAAGCCCAGCGCATGTTTTCAGCAGAGATATGGCCGCGCGTGCGCTTGTCGCCATCTTCCGCATCGGGATCGGCCTGAACGCCGATATCGACGCCATCGGCGGCGACTGCGAGCACGACCGCGACCTTCCATTCCGGAACGTCCCGGAGACCCTTGACCTTGGCCAGTGCCGCCGTCCAGTCGCCGGCCGTCTCGATCTTTTCCACCGGTCCGCGGAAGCCGCGGCGCTCGTCATATTGCACAAGCCCGTCCTGAAGCGCCTTGCGCGCCTCCATCTGGATTTGCGGGTCGAAAGAGGTACGGACCGAGAGCCCCCCTTCAAGAAGGGCTTCCTCGCCATATTTCTCGACGATCTGGCGGCGGACTTCCTCAGCGAAATAATCGGACGCGAAAATATGCGCGCCACCGCGGCGCAGATTGACGCCGAGCGGCTGCTTTTTGGCGTCGGTGGCGTCGGCGACGGTGATGTAGCCGTTTTCGGCCATGCGGTCGATCACCCAGTCGCGGCGCTCCAGAGCAGCCTTTTCGCGGCGGATGGGATGATAGTTGTTCGGTCCCTTCGGCAGCGATGCGAGATAAGCGGTCTCAGCGATCGTCAGTTCCGTTACCGACTTGTTGAAATAGGTGAGTGCCGCACCGGCGATGCCGTAGGAATTCAGGCCGAAAAAGATCTCGTTGAGATAGAGTTCAAGGATCTTGTCCTTGGAATAGGTCTGCTCGATGCGGAAGGAGAGAATGGCTTCCTTGAGCTTGCGGTCAATGGTCTGGTCGTTGGTCAGAAGGAAGTTCTTCGCCACCTGCTGGGTGATGGTGGATGCGCCGACCGGACGGCGACCGGAGCCGACATTCTGGAGATTGACGAGAATGGCGCGGCCGAGACCGAAGATGTCGACACCCGGGTGGTTGTAGAAATTCTTGTCTTCGGCGGACAGGAAAGCGGCCTTCACGCGGTCGGGAATGGCCTGGATCGGCAGGAACAGGCGCTTTTCATGGGCGTATTCCGCCATCAGCGCACCGTTGCCGGCATGCACGCGCGTCGTTACCGGCGGCTCATAGGTGCTCAGAACTGCGTAATCCGGCAGGTCCTTCGTCACGCCGTGCAAATAAATCGCACCGACGACGGCGGCGCACAGGAAGAGTACGCTGGCCAAGCCGAAAAAATATCCAATCAGTCTGATCATACCAAGCTACCGATAATTCGAATCGTAACCATCAACGCCCGACGATTTACGGGCGCATCCTTGCATATCGCGTGCCGTTTTGCACACCATACCTTCGATGACAAGCCGGATACGGCAGCATTCGCTGATATGTTACCGGGCGGCAGGCCCGCAATTGCGTTGCGGACGCTTGCGGATCGCCACCGAATCCGCGCTTCGAGTAACGCGGCGAATGTGAGTAAAATAGGGCTTCGCCTCCGCAATCGTCCGCAAGACCCAAGAATTGAACAGCTTTTCGGCGGTCAATGGCAGGGAGGCAACAGCATCGTCGCTCCGCTGGTTCCCTTCTCAGCCGCCGTTCGCCATGGCCTTGGCGCGGTATCGCCCGACGGCCGTTGCCAGCGTATCGGCCACCTTCTTGCGCCATTCCCCATCGAGAAGCAGCTTTTCGTCTTCCGCATTGGAGAGGAAACCGAGTTCCAGCAGCACAGAGGGCACGTCATGAGCGCGCAGCACCATGAAACCGGCATAACGGTGCGGATTGTTGATGAGGCCCACCTGCCCCTCGAAGGATGAGACGATGTTTTCGGCGAGCGTCACCGAAAAGGCCTGGGTTTCGCGGCGGGTGAAATCGAGAAGAATATCGGCGACCTCAGGCGGCTCGCTGGAGGCCGCAACACCCGCAATCTGGTCGGACTTGTTTTCGCGCTCCGCCAGTTCCTGTGCCTGCCGGTCCGACGCCCGGTCTGACAATGTATAAACGGTCGCGCCGCGGATACCCTTTTGCTTCAATGTATCCGCATGCAGCGATATAAAGAGGTTGGCATTGTTCTGGCGGGCAATCGTCACCCGTTCGGACAGGGCAAGGAATGTATCGGAATCGCGCGTCAGAAACGCCTTGATGCCGGGTTCGCGGTTCAACCGTTCCGCGAGTTCCTTCGCAAAGGTCAAAGTGATGACCTTTTCCTCGGTGCCCGTCGTGCCGCCGGTGGCGCCGGCATCGATGCCGCCATGACCGGCATCGACCGCGATGACAAATTCCGCAGGACGCGATGTCTTGTCGTCAGGCGTGATCGCGGCAGTCGTTACCGGGGCGGGCGCCTGCCATTGCTGATCCTTCACCAGCTCCGCGAACTTGCCCTTGGTGGTGATCTCGGCATCGAGCACGAAACGGAAAGATTGCCCGTCGTCAGCCTTCTTCGTTTCGGCAACAGTCACCTGTACCGGCTTTTTCGCCGTCAGCACGATGCGGGCGCTGTTCTGGCCCATGGTGCCGAAGCGGATATCCGAGAAAAGACCTGTTGGCTTGAGGTCGGATGTGGGGAAAGCGAAATTCACCGCGGGAAAGTCCACGACGATGCGCGCGGGCGAATCGAGATAGTGAACGTCGAATTCCGGCTCTTCCGCAAAATCGAGAACGATGCGCGTGCGCGCCTCATCACCGATGATACGCGCCTGATGGGCGACAAGCGGCTCCACGGCATGGGCTGCCGGCACGACGGAAACAGAGGCGGCGACGGAAAATGCCAGAGCCGCCAAAGCCCGCGCGATTCGCGCGCCAAGCCGCCCTGCCCCGCCTGATATCGCTGCGTTGCGCGTGAAATCCATGGTCCTCAAGAAATTCCGTATGTCAGTCATTTTCGATAAACGGCGCGGAAAAACGCCGGCAACAGTGCCGTTTCAACCACGCCGTACGATAGTTTGCGCGTTTGCGCCCCACAATCGCAGGCCTTGGTGAACCAATTGTTAACCCGGAAATTCCACCAACAATATGGCATATTTAGCCAGCCTATTGCTATTATGACAGAGAAAACATACAACACGGATGAGGGTTAAAAGTGTTGACGGGATAGATGCCCGCCGGCTGCCAATCGGAAAAGACGCTGGCGCTGCAAATCGGGCAATCATCTGCCGTCGTTACATTTATCCTGAAACTGGATCAATTCCGGCCGTGGCCGGAGACCTACCCGGTGGCGCTGCCACCGCTGCTCTGAGGAGAGCAAATTCATCGGACCCCAAGGGGTCTATATATTATTGTCGTTCCGCCTGGCCAATGATGTCGCAGCAGTTTTCACATGAACCGGATACCAGGAGCAGGCCAAATGCCTCGCCGTCGGTCCGGATGCTGCCAGTTTACAGAGGCCCGGCTGGAGACTTCATTTCCGGCACATCCTTGCACTCATATGAAAGGCTCGTCCGTGTGGCGGGCCTGTTCTCGTATAAAACAAGGCTGCGCCGAGGAGCACAGCTTACATGGCAGACAAAATGCTTATCGACGCCTCCCACGAAGAGGAGACACGCGTAGTCGTTGTCCGTGGGAACCGGATCGAAGAATTCGATTTCGAATCGGAGCACAAAAAACAGATCCGCGGCAATATCTATCTTGCCAAGGTCACTCGCGTTGAGCCCTCCCTTCAGGCGGCCTTCGTCGATTACGGTGGAAACCGTCACGGCTTTCTCGCTTTCGCGGAAATCCATCCGGATTATTACCAGATCCCGCTTGCCGACCGTCAGGCTCTCCTGAAGGCGGAAGCCGAGGATCATCGCCGCAGCGACGACTTCGAATCCGCTGATGCACCCGAGCCCGGCGCCCCCATGATCGACCTTTCGCAGGTGGATCAGCCGGATGTCGGCATTGTTTCCGCCAGCGAAACCACTGAAACGGTCGTCGTGGAAGAGACTGCGCCTGTCGCGGAAGAGGTTTCCGAGGAAACCGCCATCGAGGCCGTAGCCGTGGAAGCGCCCGCCGAGGAAGAAAAGCCGAAGAAGCGCACCCGCCGCCCCCGCGCAAAGAAGAAGACCGCCGAAGAAGAAGCCGCAGCAGCCGAGGCCGCCGAAGCTTCTTCCGAAGACGACGGCAGCACCGGTGGCGAAATGGCCGCCATGGTCGACACCGACACGATTTCCGAGGAAGTCGAAGGTCTTCGTCGTGGCAATGACGATGATGACGACGATGATGACGATCATCACGAAAAGGAAGTGATCGAATCCGTCGGCGCCGAAGACGCCATGGAAGAAGTTCCGGACCGCGTCGCCCGCAAGCCGCGCAAGCAGTATCGCATTCAGGAAGTCATCAAGCGCCGTCAGATCCTTCTGGTGCAGGTGGCCAAGGAAGAACGCGGCAACAAGGGTGCCGCACTCACCACCTATCTGTCGCTTGCCGGTCGTTATTCCGTGCTGATGCCGAACACGGCGCGCGGCGGTGGTATTTCCCGCAAGATCACCCAGCCGACCGACCGCAAGCGCCTGAAGGAAATCGCGCGCGATCTGGAGGTTCCGCAGGGCATGGGCGTCATTCTGCGTACCGCAGGCGCCAACCGCACCCGCGTCGAAATCAAGCGCGACTTCGAATATCTGATGCGCCTGTGGGAAAACGTCCGCACGCTGACGCTGAACTCCACGGCCCCCTGCCTCGTTTATGAGGAAGGCTCGCTCATCAAGCGTTCGATCCGCGACCTTTACAACAAGGATATAGGCGAGATCATCGTTTCGGGCGAAGAAGGCTATCGTGAAGCCAAAGACTTCATGAAGATGCTGATGCCGAGCCACGCCAAGGTGGTTCAGCCTTACCGCGACATTCATCCGATCTTCTCGCGCTCCGGCATCGAAGCCCAGCTCGACCGGATGCTGCAGCCGCAGGTCACGCTGAAATCGGGCGGTTATCTCATCATCAACCAGACCGAAGCGCTGGTTTCCATCGACGTGAACTCGGGCCGTTCGACGCGCGAGCATTCCATTGAGGAAACCGCGCTGACGACCAACCTCGAGGCTGCAGAAGAAGTGGCGCGCCAGCTGCGCCTGCGCGACCTTGCCGGTCTTGTCGTCATCGACTTCATCGACATGGAAGAGAAGCGCAACAACCGCTCCGTCGAGAAGAAGCTCAAGGATTGCCTGAAAAACGACCGCGCACGCATTCAGGTCGGCCGCATCTCGCATTTCGGCCTTCTGGAAATGTCGCGCCAGCGCATCCGCGCTTCGGTGCTGGAATCGACCACGCAGGTCTGCCAGCATTGCGGCGGCACGGGTCATGTCCGCTCGGAATCCTCCATCGCCCTGCATGTTCTGCGCGGCGTCGAGGAATATCTGCTGCGTAACACCACGCATAACATCACGGTGCGCTGCACGCCGGAAACGGCGCTTTACCTGCTCAACCACAAGCGCGGCACGATCGTCGATTATGAAGGCCGCTTCGGCGTGTCTATCATCATCGCTGCTGACGCCGGCGTCGGCGCGCAGCATTTCGCCATCGACCGTGGTGAAGCCGTCGAAAATCCGGTGAAGATCGAAAGCCTCATCCAGATGCTGCCGAGCTTCGTGGAAGAGGAAGACGATTTCGTCGCCGAGGTGGAAGAGGACGAAGACGAGGAAGAAATCGTCAAGGCGCAGACCTCCGAGCCACGCCAGCAGCAGCCACAGGGCGACAATAGTGAAGAAGGCAAGCGCAAGCGCAAGCGTCGTCGTCGCCGTCGCGGCAAGGGTGGCCAGGGCGACCAGAACGGTGCGCTCGACGCCCAGTCCGGCGATGCGGAAGGCGATGATGCCGAAGGTGACGACGATGGCATCGAAACCGATGAGGCCGATGCTGAAAACGAAAACGGTGCAGCGGAAGCAGTAGGTTCCGAAGAGGATGGCAAGCGCAAGCGCCGCCGTCGCGGCAAGCGCGGTGGACGCCGCAACCGTGCGGAAGACGAAGCTCTTGATGCTGCCGGCTCGGAAGCTGAAGGTGAGAGCGAAAGCGAAGAGGTTTCCGTTGAAGCATCTGTAACCGAAGAACCGACCGCCGCCGCCGCGGTGGAAGGTGTGGTTGCCGAGGTTGCGGAAGAGGAAGTGCCGAAGAAGCCACGCCGCACCCGCAAGGCGAAGGTCAAGACTGAAACCGAGGAAGCGCCGAAAGCTGAAGCCGTTGAAACGGTGGAGCCGGTGATCGTCGAGGAAACAGTCGCCGAGGTCGCGGTTGAAGAAGCTGGTGAGGCTTCGGCCGATCTGGCTCCGGAAGCGGAAGCACCGGCCACGGAAGAAAAAGTCCGCGCCAACCGGGGCAGCAATGTCTCCAGTTCGGAGCCGGTGGTAACCTCGTCTTCGCCGCACCCCGATGGCGACGAGCCGAAGCCGCGCAAGGGCGGCTGGTGGCAGCGCAAAGGCTTCTTCTGAGAGAAGAAAGACTGAATGAAAAACGCCCGCAACATCGTTGCGGGCGTTTTGTTTTGTCGATGCAAAGAACGGGCGTTTTCTTGAGCCGCTGAGATTTCCTCATTCCTGTGCTTGTCACAGGAATCCAGTCGACGCGCGTACGCGTGGCGGGAGAGTCCTTTCAGCCCAAGGACTTGGGCTGGCTGGATCCCTGTGACAAGCACAGGGATGAGGGTTGGGAAGGCCAGCCCGTCAAACAGACCGCGTCAGGCCACCATCAACCCGGATATTCTGGCCGGTAATATACCCCGCCCCTTCCGACGCGAGGAATGCTACGGTGGCGGCGATTTCCTCGCTCTTGCCGTAACGCTGCATCGGCACGGCCTCTCGGCGTTCTTCCGTGGCCGGCAGACTGTCAATCCAGCCGGGTAGCACATTGTTCATGCGCACGTTGTCGGCCGCGTAGGTATCGGCAAATATCTTGGTGTAGGAGGCAAGGCCGGCGCGGAACACGGCGGATGTCGGAAACATGCTGCTCGGTTCAAAAGCCCAGGCCGTCGAGATATTGACGATCGCGCCCGCCTTTTGCTTCACCATGACGGGCGCGATGATACGCGTCGGGCGGATGACGTTCATCAGATAGACATCGAGGCCCGTGTGCCATTGCTCGTCGGTAATGTCGAGAATGGAGGCGCGCGGGCCATGCCCGGCGCTGTTCACCAGCACGTCGATGCGGCCGAATGTTTCGAGTGTCCTGTCCGCCAGCCGCTGGAGATCGTCATTGGACTGGTTGGAACCGGTGACCCCGATACCGCCCAGTTCCTTTGCCAGCGCCTCTCCCTTGCCGGAGGATGACAGGATCGCCAGTTTGTAACCGTCCGCGGCCAGCCGTTTCGCCACAGCTGCGCCCATGCCGCTGCCACCCGCCGTTACAATCGCCACTTTTTCTGCCGACATCGTTTTTCTCCATTTCCAGGCCTGCATCCATAAACTGCCCCATCTATAACGGGTTTCAACGACGAGTTCGAACCAGAAAGGCTTGGAGCGGCGTGCAGAAAAACTGATGCTGGAAATGTCAGCCTGACACACTCCCCTCTGCCGGATGTGCTACCCGGCTGTCGGCTGGTGCCTCCTCCCTGTCCTGCAAACCGTAGTCGCGTATCACATGCGCGATGCGCAGGCGATAATCGGAAAAAACACCGGACCGGCCCAGCGACTGCGCGGTGCGATGCGGCAGGGTATTGCGCCATGCTTTCACCGCCTCCTCATCCCGGAAAAACGACAAAGACAGCATCTTTTCCGGATTGCTGATGCTCTGGAACCGTTCGACGGAGAGGAACCCATCAATGGTTTCGAGTCCGGCCCGCAGGCTGGCGGCGATATCGAGATAATGCTGTTTTTCGCCGTCGGCCGGCCAGACCTCGAAGATGACGGCGATCATTGCCCGCCTCCGGCATGCGGGGCGGAAGCGAGACGGAGAAACAGCCGGTCCTCGCGGCGGATGAACTGCTCGCGCCGGGCGAATTCATAATTTTCCCGCCCGGCCGGATCGGCGGCAAGACGCGCCCTGTAGGCTTCGTAAGCGGCGAGGTTTTCGATGTTGTAAACACCATAGGCGATCGTGCTCGATCCCTCCTTCGGCGCGTAATAACCAATGAGATCGGCGCCGCAGCGTGGGATCGCCTCACCCCAGTTGCGGGCATATTGTTCGAAGGCATCGACCTTGAAGGGGTCGATCTCGTAGCGGATGAAACAGGTCAGCATCGTCACTCTCCTTGTGTTCTGCCGCATCTTTTTACGCTATTGCCTCGCATCAATGCTTCGGTTATCATCGAAGTATGAAAGACGGACCTCTCATCGCCAACGTCGCTGCCCTGATCGGCGACCCTGCCCGCGCCAATATCCTGACGGCGCTGATGGATGGGCGCGCGCTCACCGCAAGCGAGCTTGCGGAAGCCGCTGGTGTAACCCTGCAGACCGCGAGCGGGCACCTGTCCAAACTCTCAGAAGCACAATTATTGAAGGCGGAAAAACAGGGGCGGCATCGTTACTTCCGTCTGTCAGACGAGGATGTTGCACAGGTTCTGGAAGCGCTTATGGGCCTTGCCCAACGCACAGGGGCAATCCGCGTCCGCACCGGACCGAAGGACAAGGCTCTGCGTGAAGCGCGCATCTGCTACGACCATCTGGCCGGAGAAAGCGGCGTGGCGCTGCTTGCCGCTATTACCGCGAAGGGGCTCGTGACGTTAGGTGATGATCCTGCCCTGACGGATAGCGGACGCGACTTCTTCTCGAGCTTCGGCATCGACCTTTCGCCACTGGAAAAGGCGCGCCGCCCGGTCTGCCTGCATTGTCTTGACTGGAGCGAACGCCGCCATCACCTCGGCGGCGGGCTTGGTGCGTCTCTTCTGGAAGCCATGCAGCAGCGTGACTGGCTGCGGCGCGGAAACGGCCGGGTGCTAACCTTCACCGCAAAGGGTGAAAAGGCATTCAACAGCACCTTTAGCTGCACACCCGCCTGATCTCCCCGAGCGGATGATCCGGGCTTATTTCAGCCAGCCGGCAATACGTCCAACGGCCTCGGCAATGTCAGACACGGAACCCGCATAGGAAATGCGCAGCGCGCGATGGCCTTCTTCGGGATCGAAATCCATGCCTGGCGTCGCCGCCACATCGATTTCCGCCAGCATGCGCTTGGCGAAATCCATGCTGTCGTTGGAGAAGCGGCTTGTATCGACATAGGCGTAAAAAGCGCCATCCATGGGCGATGCCAGCGGCAGGCCGATTTCCGGCAGGCGCGCCATCAGGAAATCGCGGTTGGTGCGATAGCTTTCCCTGTAGACATCCAGTTCCTCCGCCGCCGAAAAGGCTGCAGTCGCCGCAAGCTGCGAAAGTTCCGGCGGGGAAATATAGAGGCTCTGGGCCAGACACTCGACCGGACGGACGAGATTCTCCGGCAGCACCATCCAGCCAATGCGCCAGCCGGTCATGCAATAATATTTGGAAAAGGAATTGATGATCACGGCATTATCGGTGATTTCGAGCGCGCTCGTCTCTTCGCCGACGAAGGTCAGACCGTGATAGATTTCGTCGGAAATGAAAGCCATGTCGCGGCTTTCGCAATAGCTCGCCAGCCGCTTCAGCGCCTCGCGGCCGGTGACTGTGCCAGTCGGATTGGCCGGGCTTGCCAGAAGCACGCCCTTCAGCTTGCAGCCGGCTCTTGTTTCCGCACGTTCGAGGCTTGCCGGCGTCAGCGTATAACCGGTTTCGGCCGTGACCGGCACTTCCACGACATTAAGGCCGAGCGCCTTGAGAATATTCCGATAGGCGGGATAGCCGGGCCTCGCGATGGCGACATGGTCACCGGCATCGAAAAGGGTGAGGAAAGCGAGATTGAAGGCCGCAGACGAACCGGTGGTCACCGCGATGCGGCCCGGATCGATGGCGACCTGGTGGCGCAGCCGGTAATGGCCGGCGATCGCCTCACGCAATTCGCGCAGGCCGAGCGCATCGGTATAACCGATCCGCCCGTGTTTCAGCGCGGCCTCAGCGGCTTCGAGCGACGCTTTCGGCGCGGGATGGGAGGGCTGGCCGACCGCCATGGAAATGACGGGGCGTCCCGCCTGCCTGCGCCTGTTCGCTTCCGCCAGAATATCCATGGCGTGAAAGGGTTCGACTGCGCTCCGCTTCGACATCGTGATCAAGGGCATGCTCTTTCCTGAACCGTATTTCAGAGACTTGCCGCAGAATCACAATCTTCACAATCATGCGATCATAATGCGGACAAGTATTTTTGCCGTATGGCATTTGGCTTAAAGTAAGGTAATTGCCTTCATAAGATTTCAAGAGGCTTCGGCCGCACAGAATGAGGACCGATATGGCGCATTTTCTCCGTTCCACCCTTCTCGCCAGCGTGACGGCCCTTTCGACGGTATTCGCCTCCCTGCCCGCCCATGCGCTCGATGAGCAGCAGAAGAAGGAAATGGGCGAGTTCATCAAGCAATATCTCATCGAGAACCCGGAAATCATGCTCGAGGTTCAGGATGCGCTTGAACGCAAGCAATATGCGACGCGTAACGCCAAGGCGGCGGAAGCCGTCGCCGACAACAAGAAGGCCATCTTCGAATCGAAATTCGATCTGGCGCTCGGCAATCCGGATGGCGACGTCACGCTGGTCGAGTTCTTCGATTACAATTGCGGTTATTGCAAACGCGCCATGGCTGACATGGATAAAATCCTGAAGGGCGACAAGAAGGTGCGCGTCGTCCTCAAGGAGTTCCCGATTCTGGGACCGGAATCGGTCGCCGCGCACCGCGTTTCCAACGCCGTCAAACTGCTTGCTCCGGCCAAGTACCCCGAGTTCCAGCGCACCCTGCTCGGTGGCCGCGGACGGGCGAATGAAGACAGCGCCATGGAAGTCGCGACCTCGCTCGGTCTCAAGGAAGCCGACATCCGCAAATCGATGGCGGAAAACCCCAATGACGAGCAGGTGCAGGAGACTTACAAGCTGGCAACCAGCCTCGGCATCACCGGAACGCCGTCCTATATCGTCGGCGACGAAGCGGTTTTCGGCGCGGTCGGTGCCGACCCGCTGAAGGAAAAAATCGCCAATATGCGCAGCTGTGGAAAAGCCACCTGCTCCTGATTGCTAAAAAAGCCACTGCATTCCCTGTGAGATGCCCGCCAAGCGGGCTGTTTACGGCTTGCGGGGGCTTTTCCTTGACGTCTGCGCAGTCTATAGGTGTCGCTGATTTTCTTATGGAAACGTGAATGAGCAACATCATCATCGTCATCAACGGCCCCAATCTCAACATGCTGGGAAAAAGGGAACCGGGTATCTATGGTGGCAAGACGCTGAAGGACATCGAGAATGATTGTCTTGCGGCCGGTGCCGATCTCGGTTTCGCAGTGGAATTCCGCCAGTCCAACCACGAAGGCGTGCTGGTGGACTGGTTGCAGGAGGCGGGCGAGCGGGCGGCGGGCGTCGTCATCAATCCCGGCGCCTACAGCCACACGTCGATCGCGTTGCATGACGCCATTCGCGCGATTTCCACGCCCGTCGTGGAAGTGCACATTTCCAACATCCACGCCCGGGAAGAGTTCCGTCACAAATCGATGGTATCACCCGCGGCGAAGGGCATGGTCTGCGGTTTCGGGCCATATGGATATATCATGGCGCTTCACGCGCTGAAAAACATCACGGCATAAAAAGAAACAAAGAATAGGGTTTGTCATGTCTGAAAAGAAACAGGGTATCGACAAGGAACTGATCCGCGAGCTCGCGAATATCCTCAACGATACCGACCTTTCGGAAATCGAAGTGGAGCAGGAAGACCTGCGCATCCGCGTCTCCCGCGCCGCTCCCGCTCCCGCCACGGTCTATGCTGCAGCGCCCGCCGCTTATGCGCCGGCACCTGCCCCGGCCGCCGCGCCGGCAATGGCCGCACCTGCTGCTCCCGCAGCGGCAGCAGCACCGGCCCGTAACCCGGCCAACACCGTGTCCTCGCCGATGGTCGGCACGGTCTATCTTTCGCCTGCCCCGGGCGCACGTCCCTTCATCGAAGTGGGCGCGACCGTCAAGGAAGGCCAGACCATTCTCATCGTCGAAGCCATGAAGACCATGAACCAGATCCCGGCTCCCAAGTCCGGCAAGGTCGTGGAAATCGTCGTCAACGACGCTCAGCCCGTGGAGTATGGCGAAGCCCTCGTGGTCATCGAATAAAGGCGGTTCAGCATGGTTTCGAAGATCCTCATAGCCAACCGCGGCGAGATCGCGCTACGCGTCCTGCGCGCCGCGAAAGAGCTTGGCATTCCGACGGTAGCCGTACATTCCACGGCCGACGCAGACGCCATGCATGTGCGCCTTGCCGACGAAAGCGTTTGCATCGGCCCGCCGCCCTCGCGTGACAGCTACCTCAACATCCACCAGATCGTTGCGGCCTGCGAAATAACAGGTGCGGACGCGGTTCACCCCGGTTACGGCTTCCTGTCGGAAAATGCCAAGTTCGCCGATATTCTCGACGCACACGGCATCACCTTCATCGGACCGACCGCCGAACATATCCGCATCATGGGCGACAAGATCACCGCCAAGCAGACGGCGCAGGAACTCGGCATTCCCGTCGTTCCCGGCTCGGATGGCGAAGTGAAGCCTGAAAACGCGCTCGAAATTGCCCGCACGATCGGCTTCCCAGTCCTCATCAAGGCGACGGCGGGCGGCGGTGGTCGCGGCATGAAGGTGGCGAAGACCGAGGCCGATCTGGAAGAGGCGGTTGCGACTGCCCGTTCCGAAGCGGCAGCAGCCTTCGGCAACGACGCCGTCTACATGGAAAAATATCTCGGCAAGCCGCGCCATATCGAAGTGCAGGTTTTCGGCGATGGCGAAGGCAATGCCGTTCACCTTGGCGAACGCGATTGCTCGTTGCAGCGCCGTCACCAGAAGGTGCTGGAAGAAGCCAATTCGCCGGCTTTGACCGTCGAACAGCGCATGAAGATCGGCGAAATCTGCGCCGACGCCATGCGCAAGCTGAAATATCGCGGTGCAGGCACCATCGAGTTCCTTTATGAAAACGGCGAGTTCTATTTCATCGAAATGAACACCCGTCTTCAGGTGGAGCATCCGGTCACGGAAGCGATCACCGGTATGGATCTCGTGCAGGAACAGATCAGGGTCGCTTCGGGCCAGGGTCTGTCGGTCACGCAGGCTGATATCGAATTCCATGGCCATGCCATCGAATGCCGTATCAACGCCGAAGACCCGCGCACCTTCGTTCCCTCGCCGGGCACGCTGACCTATTTCCATACGCCGGGCGGTCTTGGCGTGCGCGTCGATTCGGGCGCCTATCAGGGTTACAAGATCCCGCCCTATTACGACAGCATGATCGGCAAGCTGATCGTTCACGGCCGCGACCGTGACGAGTGCATCCGCCGTCTGCGTCGGGCGCTGGACGAGTTCGTCGTCGACGGCATCAAGACCACGCTGCCGCTTTTCCAGGACCTCCTCGAAAACGAGGATATTCTGAAGGGCGATTACGACATTCACTGGCTGGAGAAATACCTGGCCGGTGACGCGTCTCACTAAGACGCCATGGTTGGGCGTCGCAGTAGAAACAACGGCATAACGGTCGATATTCTGCTGCGCGCCTATTCCGCCGGCCTGTTTCCCATGGCCGATTCGGCTGACGATCCCGAGCTCTTCTGGGTCGAGCCGGAGATTAGGGGTATCATCCCCCTCACCTCCTTCCATATTTCCAAAAGCCTCGCCAAGGCGATGCGCAGGAAGCCGTTCGAGATACGCTTCAACACTGCCTTCGAAGCTGTCATGGCCGGATGCGCGGCGGAAGCGCCAGATAGACCAAGCACGTGGATCAACGCCACCATCCGCCGGCTCTATACCGAGTTGCACCAGATCGGCCATGCGCACAGTGTCGAGGCATGGGAGGGCGAAGAGCTTGTCGGCGGGCTTTACGGCGTCTCGCTTGGCGCCGCCTTCTTCGGCGAGAGCATGTTTTCCCGCCGCACCAATGCATCGAAGATATGCCTCGTACATCTGGTGGAGCGTTTGCGGCAGCAGGGATTTACGCTGCTCGACACGCAATTTACGACCGAACATTTAAAGACATTCGGGGCAATCGATATTCCAAAGTCGGAATATGCAACGATACTGGAAGCGGCTGTCGATAGGCCGGATGTGCCCTTCGAAAATTTGCCTGCGCAAGAAAATCCACGCTGAAAACAACCTGAGATTTTGCTTGCAACCCTCAAAAACATGACTTATCCGGTCATGATATTTTATTCATCGGGGGTTGGTCATGCGCTGGATTGCGGCCTTGTTATTGATGCTGACGCTGGCGGTGAATGTCACCGCTGCTGAACAGCTCCCGAACCCGCTGGCCGCCTGGCGAAACGAAGTTTCCCGAGCCTTGACGGGCACAACCGGCCGCCCGGAATTCAAGGTCGTGCGGACAAACAAGCGGCAGGTCCTCCTTGTTACTTTCCGCGTTGACCCGGCGGGGAAAATACAGGCCGTTCAAGTCAAAAACGTAAGGGATAGCACCTATCAAACCCGAACGGCCGTGAAGAGGGCATTTTCTGAAATCAGATTCCCCTCACCTCCCGCTGGCGATCGACCAAATAAGTTCACCGTGCCGATCGCGATTGACCCCGAACTGACGCGGGAAGAAATGATCGAACAATTGGAAAGCAAAAGCAAAGCCCTGGCCGATTTGGCGGAGAAGCTCAGACGCCAGAAATAGGCACGGTCGTCGGTTAAATTACTTGCTTGCCGTAGAGGGAGCAGGAACTTCCGAGTCCTGCTTGCAGCCTGTCAGCCACACGTCGTAGATCGGGTGTTCCACGGCATTGAGACCGGGGCTGTCGGCGAACATCCAGCCCGTGAAAATCCGCTTGATCTTGCGATCAAGCGTGATCTCATCGACCTCGATAAAAGCGTCGATCTTCTGGGTTTCCGTCTGGTCGCGGGAATAACAGACCTTCGGCGTCACCTGAAGCGCGCCGAACTGCACAGTCTCATCGATATAGACATCAAAGGAAGTGATGCGGCCGGTGATCTTGTCGATGCCGGAAAACACGGCGACGCGGTTCTCCAGACGGGCGGCGGAGACAGGTGACACGAGGAGAACAGCAGAGACCGCCGCAAACAGCGACACTGTCAGCGCACGCAAAGAACGATCCCGCGTGATTTTCCTCATATAGTGGTCTCCAAAATTTGCCTGTGTCGCGATGCCGACCGGATCAACGCCTAAGGGCGGAATGTGGCAAAAACCGGTGAGGCCAGATGCAAGCGCGGTGTTTTGCACAACACCGCGCATCACAAAAGCTTAGTTGCCAGGGGTCCAGGCGTCGTAGTCGCCGGTCACACGCGGGCGCTCGCCTGCCACCGCCAGCGATCCCTGCGGGCGATAGGCTTTTGACGAACCGGTCAGATTCGGCTGGTGCGGCTTCTGCCATTCGCGCGCAACGTAGCTTTCCTGGCTTGGCGGCACGTCGGTGCGGTAATGCATCCAGCCATGCCAGCCGGGCGGAATGGCGGAAGCTTCGGCATAACCATTATAGATCACCCACCGGCGCGGCATGCCCCAGGAGGTGGTGCCGCCTTCGTAATAGGTGTTGCCCAACTCGTCCTGCCCGACCTTCTTGCCGAAACGCCAGGTGTGAAACCGCGTTCCGATCGTCTGGCCATTCCACCAGGTGAAGATTTGCGTCAGGAGAGTCTTCATTATGCGTTCCTCGGGCTTGAATGCGCCGCAGCGATTTTCCGTGCACGGCACAAGACATGCTTATGCCGCCCCTCACAGCAATTGTCCAGCATTTCAAGATATATCCGTGCTATTTCAGCTTCATCCTGAAGCCCAAATGCCGCTTCTCGAAACCCAGCCGCTCGTAGAAGCGGTGCGCGTCCAGCCGGGCCATGTTGGACGTCAGTTGCGCGGCGTTGAGGCCCTGACGGCGGGCTTCTTCCAGGCAATGATTGATCATCACCGCGCCGATACCGCGACCGCGCATGTCGGCGCGCGTCTGCACCGCCTCGATCACCATGGACTTTGCCCCTCGCCCGACGAGCTTGGTCAGGATCGCCGTCTGGAAGGTGCCGACGACCTCGCCATCCAGTTCCGCCACATAAAGCGTTTCGCTCGGCGATGCCTCGATGGCGCGGAAGGCCGCAAGATAATCCGGCTGCGCTGATTCTTCCGCCGTATCGCCGTGGCCGCCGATCTCGTCTGCGGCAAAAATGGCGGCAAGGGCGGGAAGGTCGTCCTCGCGCGCCATGCGGATAATGAGATTCTGCAATGTCGCATTCATCGGGTCAGGCTCTTTTCCATAACGATGCCGGGCAGACCCTCGATGCCCGCCATGCGCTCGATTCGGTCTACCTCGACAAATCCGACGCCTTCATAAAAGGCGATTGCGACAGTATTTTTAGGCTCGACTTCAAGCCGCATGATTTCCGCATCCGGAAAGCAGGTTTCCAGTTCCGCGAAGAGATCACGGCCGACGCCCTGACGCTGAAGGTCGGGCGCGACGTAAAGCTGGTGCAGCAGGGCCGTCTTCGCCATCTTGGAGGACATGGAGCCATAGGCCATGCCGCCAATCCGCTTGCCGTCATCAGCCACCAGAAACTCGCCGCCCTTTTTCTCGATACGGTCCTTCATGGCCTGCGGCGAATGCCATGCGAGGATCAGCTGGTTCACCTTGTCGACGCCATAGATCGCATCATAGGTCGCGTGCCATGTCGTGGCGAGCAAGGTGCGGACCGGCTCGATGTCCCGCAGACTTGCCGTGCGGATGAAAAACATGTTTGGGCTCCGTCTTGAAACAGAAAAGCCGGGCGTTGATCCCGGCAGATATATGTCGAGCCTCCCGCACTCTCGACGTGATCCTCGGGCTTGTCCCGAGGATCTGAGCACGTTTGGCCTTGTGGGTATCTAGATCCTCGGGACAGGCCCGAGGATGACGAAGGAGAGCTTTGTGCCTCGATGCCTCCTACCGGCAGGAAGCAGCTTTCGCTTACTCTTCCTCGATGCCGAGCTTGGCCTTCACCAGTGCCTGCACCGCCTGCGGGTTGGCCTTGCCGCCCGTGGCCTTCATGACCTGGCCGACGAACCAGCCGGCGAGCGTCGGCTTCGCCTTGACCTTTTCAACCTGATCCGGGTTGGCGGCGATAATCTCGTCCACGGCCTTTTCGATGGCGCCGGTATCCGTCACCTGTTTCATGCCGCGCGCCTCGACGATTTCGGCCGGGTTGCCGCCCTCGTTCCAGACGATCTCGAACAGGTCCTTGGCGATCTTGCCCGAAATGGTCTCAGACTTGATGAGATCGATGATGCCACCGAGCTGTTCCGGCGAAACCGGCGTCGTCTCGATATCCTTGCCGAACTTATTGAGGGCGCCGAGCAGGTCGTTGATGACCCAGTTGGCGGCAGCCTTCGCATCGCGGCCGGCGGCGACGGCCTCGTAATAATCGGCGATCGCCTTCTCCGAAACGAGGATCGAGGCGTCATAGACCGACAGGCCGAGATCGGCCACGAAGCGCGCCTTCTTGTCATCGGGAAGCTCCGGCAGATCGACCTTCAGCGCCTCGACGAAAGCATCGTCGAATTCGAGCGGCAGCAGATCCGGATCGGGGAAATAACGATAGTCATGCGCGTCTTCCTTGGAGCGCATGGAACGCGTCTCGCCCTTGCCGGGATCGAACAGGCGGGTTTCCTGATCGATGACGCCGCCATCTTCCAGAATTGCGACCTGGCGGCGCGCCTCATATTCGATGGCCTGACCAACGAAACGGATGGAGTTGACGTTCTTGATTTCACAGCGCGTGCCGAAACCTTCGCCCGGACGGCGCACGGAAACGTTGACGTCGGCGCGCATCGAGCCTTCATCCATGTTGCCGTCGCAGGTGCCGAGATAACGCACGATCGAGCGCAGCTTGGTCAGATAGGCCTTGGCCTCATCCGACGAGCGCATGTCCGGCTTGGAAACGATTTCCATCAGCGCCACGCCCGAACGGTTCAGGTCCACGAAGGACATGGTCGGATGCTGGTCGTGCATGGACTTGCCGGCGTCCTGCTCCAGATGCAGACGCTCGATGCCGATCTCGATATCCTCGAAATTGCCCTGACGGTCCGGACCGAGCGAAATGGTGATAGTGCCCTCACCGATGATCGGATCTTTGAACTGCGAAATCTGGTAGCCCTGCGGCAGGTCCGGATAGAAGTAGTTCTTACGGTCGAAGATAGAACGGTTGTTGATCTTCGCCTTCAGGCCGAGACCGGTACGCACCGCCTGCTTGACGCATTCCTCGTTGATGACGGGAAGCATGCCGGGCATGGCGGCATCCACCAGCGACACGTTGGAGTTCGGCGCATTGCCGAAGGTGGTCGATGCGCCGGAAAACAGCTTGGAATTGGAGAGAACCTGCGCATGCACCTCCATGCCGATCACGATTTCCCAATCGCCGGTGGCGCCGGGAATGAAGCGTTTCGGGTCGGGGGTGCGCACGTCTACAAGGGTCATCTGAAGCTCACGATATACGGGTTCTTTGGCCTTGGTGGGTAGAACAAATGGAGCGCGGGCGCAAGACATCTTGCACCCTCTCACGCCAGGCCCGGGATTTTAGCCCATACCGGATACGCGTTTTTTACGCTTCCCGGTTTCAATTCACGCCATGGTGACGATCGCTCTCTGCTTCACGGCCTATATCGCCTTCAATCTTTTCGTCTTTCTTGTCTATTGGTGGGACAAGGAAGCGGCGAGGAATGGCGAATGGCGTATCCGGGAAAGCACGCTGTTATCGCTTGCGCTCATTAGCGGCAGCTTGGGTGCGATCTCGGCACAACGCCTGCTGCGGCACAAGACGCGCAAGGAACCCTTCCGCAGCATCCTGATATCAATCGTGATATTGCAGGTGGGCCTTGTCGCATCGCTTGCCATCATGCCAGACTGGCCGATGCGGCTGGTGGATGCTCTGCAAACTCTGTCTCAGAAAGCCGGCCCATAAAGACCACTCTCAACCTCCGCCAATTGCTTCTGCAGGCCTACCGACTGCACTTCGCGATCGAGCTTTGGCGCATAGGAAACGGAGAGCCAGCGGACACTGTAGCCATGGTGGCGGAAAAAGGCGACGGCCGGTTCGTTCTGGGCGTGAGTTTCAAGCCGGATGGTCTCGAATCCCCTGTCCTCTATCAGCCTTTCCACATCACCCAGCAGACGACTGCCGACCCGCCGGCGCTGAAAATCCGGATCGATCCAGAAATCGGAAATCGTCTCGTCAAAATGTTCGCGCGCCGCCCAACCCGCAACCGAGCCACCGAACTCCGCCACCCTGATTGCCAGCCATGACGAACGGGTAAAATTGGAAAAGGCGCTGGCCGCATTGTCGTAAAGGGTCGGGGTGATGCCGAGAGCTGCGGTTGCCTGTCGCCATGCCCTGAGGCCGATGGCCGCCAGAACCTCCGCTTCCTGCTCATGCGCATTGCGAATGACGATCAAGCCGCGCCCTCCATGACCGTTGAAATTAAACCATTGCCAGCGCGATTCGACCAGCATGGTTTTCTCGCGCCTGGCGGGACTTGACCGCGCCGGGTTCGCCCGCTACCCAAAAGGAGCAAGAACGGAGTTTTTATGTTCGCTCAATCGGAGTCCCGGTAAAGGCCCTGCCCGCAAGTTTATTGCGCGCCGGGCCATGCTGAAACCGAGCCGGCTGCCTTAACGGCACCCGGATTTGTTTTCACGCGTCTATATGACGCCGACCGGACTTCCAAAAATGGACATTTCCCGCGCCGAACAGCGCATTCTTCACCTGCTCGCCCAGGGCGGCAGAATTGAACTCGTTCGAGATGACGCCCACAAAATCGAAAAACTCGCGCTTTATACGCGTGATGGCTGGATTTTCAGCGGCCTCAATCTCCTCACCTTCCGCAAGCTGAAACGGAAGAGAGCCATTGCCTCCTCGGGCGGCAAGCCCTACCTCATCACCACGCGCGGGCTGGAACTCGTGCGGGGTGAGCTGGACAACAGATAAATCGACCGGGCGGCGGCAGCGCTGTCGCCCGGCATTTCGCCGAGAAGCAGCTGCGGCCGTAAAAGCGGGTTATGGCGAGAGCCTGCGCTCGAGCTTCACCTTTTCAAGCTCGACTTTCATGATGTCGGACCATTCCATGCCGCGCCAGACGATCTCAAATCCGCAACGCTCGTAAAGACCGATAGCGGCGCGATTTCTGGCATGGGTATCGATGGTGGCTAGCGGCAGGCCTTGCGCGCGCATCCTGTCTAGAAAATGAAGGATCAGGGCTTTGCCGATCCCCTTGCCTTGCCAGTTTGGGTCCACCCAGAGATCGGAAATGTGATGCGGCGCCGCATCGCATGCGCCCCAGCCGGCAACCACGCCTCCCATTTCAGCGACGACAACATCACCAGTTGGAGACTTGGCGAAGCTCTCGAATTCGCCCCTCACCCGCTCGATGACATCAGGGTCGAGATAGCTCTCGTCGAAGGCCTCGCCGGAACGCCAGGCGGCAAAACCGACAAAGCCGACCGCATCGCGATCGGCTTCGTTCATCTGTCTAAGCTTGAGGCCGCTTACCACCACTTGGCGGGGGTGAACTTGCCGGCTGCCTGCTCGATGGCGTGGGCCGTCTTGAACAGCGTTTCTTCGTCGAATGGCTTGCCGATGAGCTGCAGGCCAAGCGGTAGGCCCTTGCCGTCAAGGCCGGCCGGAACCGAAAGGCCGGGAAGACCGGCCATGTTGACGGTGATGGTGAAAACGTCCTGCAGATACATCTTCACCGGATCGGAGGCGAGTTCCTCGTCGCCGACTGCGAAGGCGGAGGACGGAGTGATCGGCGCCAGAATGGCGTCGACGCCTTCGTGGAAGACGTTTTCGAAGTCACGCTTGATCAGCGTGCGAACCTTCTGCGCCTTCAGGTAATAGGCGTCGTAATAACCGGCCGACAGCACATAGGTGCCGACCATGATGCGGCGCTGCACTTCCTTGCCGAAACCGGCGGCACGGCTCTTTTCATACATGTCGGCAATATCCTTGCCGTCGACGCGCAGGCCGTAACGAACGCCGTCATAACGGGCAAGGTTGGACGAGGCTTCCGCCGGTGCGACGATGTAATAGGCAGGCAGCGCGTATTTGGTGTGCGGCAGCGAGATATCGACCACCTCGGCGCCGGCATCGCGCAGCCATTCCACGCCCTTGGCCCAGAGCTTTTCGATTTCTTCCGGCATGCCATCGACGCGGTATTCCCGGGGGATACCGATCTTCAGGCCCTTCAGCGACTGGCCGATGGCCTTTTCGTAATCCGGCACCGGCAGGTCGACCGAGGTCGTATCCTTGGCGTCAACGCTTGCCATGGTCTTCAGCAGGATAGCGGCGTCGCGCACGTCACGGGCGATCGGGCCGGCCTGATCGAGCGAGGAGGCATAGGCAACGATGCCGAAGCGTGAGCAACGGCCATAGGTGGGCTTGATGCCAACCGTGCCGGTAAAGGCTGCCGGCTGGCGAATGGAGCCGCCCGTGTCGGTTGCGGTGGCGCCGGCGCAGAGATGCGCGGCCACGGCAGCGGCAGAACCGCCGGAGGAACCGCCTGGCACGAGCTTCTGCTCGGAACCATTGGCGCGCCAGGGATTGATGGCCGGACCGTACCAGGAGCTTTCGTTGGACGAGCCCATGGCGAATTCGTCCATGTTGAGCTTGCCGAGCATGACGGCGCCCTGATCCCAGAGATTCTGGGTAACGGTGGATTCATATTTCGGCTTGAAGCCGTCGAGAACATGCGAACACGCCTGCGTGTGGATGTCACGGGTGGCGAAAAGGTCCTTCACACCAAGCGGAACGCCTTCCAGCTCGCCAGCCGAACCGGACGCGATACGGCCATCTGAGGCTTTCGCCATGTCACGCGCCTTTTCAGGCGTGGTTACGACATAGGCGTTCAGCGCGCCATTGGCGGCATCAATGGCGGAGAGATAGGCGTCGGTCAGCTCCAGGGCGGAAAACTCTTTGGCCTTCAGCTTTTCGCGGGCTTCGGCAATGGTCAGGCTCGTCAGGTCGGTCATGGTCGGCAACGGCTTTCGAAATCTTGGAAAAATCGGGCGGCAAACGGCGGTCGGATTATTCGACCACTTTCGGGACCATGAAGAAGTCCCGGTCGGTCGCAGGCGCATTGGCGACAATGTCTTCCGCCTTGTTGCCGTCGGTCACCACGTCGGCACGCTTTTTCATCTCCACCGGGGTGACTGATGTCATCGGCTCGACGCCGTCGACATTCACTTCCGAAAGCTGCTCCACGAAACCGAGTATGCCGTTCAGCTGGCCGAGCATATTCTGTGCTTCTTCTTCGCTGACTGCGATACGGGCAAGGCGCGCAACGCGCTTTACGGTGGCGAGATCGACGGACATGGTTCTACTCCGGTCAGAATTTTCCTACCCGCTATAATCACCATGTCCGCCATTCGCAACGGTAGAAAGCATGTCGCGTCAAAGTGTGAGGTGCTTTTGCGGTCACGACATGCCTGAGCAAAACGTCAGAAGGACAGCGTATCGCCCGCCTTAGGCGTGTGGACACGGGCTTCCGACCCCTCCATGCCGGTCACGAACTTCTCCGGCGTCTGGTCGATGATCGGGAAGGAACCATAGTGGCAGGGAATGACATTCTCGAACTTGAAGAAGCGCTGGCAGGCGAGCGCCGCGACGGCTCCGCCCATGGTGAAGCGGTCACCAATCGGCACGAGGCCGATATCCGGCTGGTGCAATTCGTTGATGAGCTTCATGTCGGAAAAGATGTCCGTATCGCCCATATGATAAACGGCCGGGCCGTCTTCGAAATGCAGCATCAGGCCATTGGCACTGCCGAGCGAATGGGAGACGCCATCCTCAGTGATCTGGGCGGAGGAATGCAGTGCATTGGTGAAGGTGACGGAAAAACCGTCAAAATGCACCGTGCCGCCGGTATTACCCATATCGACCTTCGCGACACCCTTGGCGGAAAGCCATGCGGCAAGATCGGCATTGGCCAGTACGGTTGCACCCGTCTCGCGCGCAAGCTGAACGGTGTCGCCGACATGGTCGCCATGGCCGTGGGTCAGGAGAATATGAGTGATGCCTTCGGCCGCCGACTTCCCATCCTGTCCGGCAAAACCGGGGTTGCCGGTGAAGAACGGATCGATGAGGATCTTCGCGCTACCGTTTTCGAGGCGGAAGGCGGAATGGCCGAGCCAGGTGATTTTCATGGGAAGTTCTCCTTTGTATTACCGGTATATTATGACATAGGACGGCCTGAACAACCGCACTACCAATATTTAAGAGAGGCGACCATGGCCGCAAATGATGACGAGTACGTGTATGACGAGGCGACCGGTGAATGGCGACCGGCCTCCGAACTGGCTGCAGAAGCGGCGCGTGCGAATGAAGTACGCGATGCGGCGGGCAATGTGCTTGAAGATGGCGATTCCGTCACCCTGATCAAGGATTTGAAGGTCAAGGGCACCAACACGGTCATCAAGCAGGGCACCGTAATCAAGTCGATCCGTCTGACAGACAATCCGGAAGAGATCGATTGCAGGCATGATGCGGTCAAGGGTCTGGTGCTGCGCACTGAATTCGTCCGCAAACGGTAAGGACAGCGCGCGACATGGCAATACTCACCATCGAGGAACTGGCGCAGACGCTTCAGCCCGCGCAGGCAATTGCCGGCCTCGACCTCGGCACAAAGACCATCGGGCTTGCCATGTCAGACCTGTCGCGGCGCTTTGCAACGCCGCGTCCGGTCATCAAACGGGTGAAATTCACGCAGGATGCGGAAGTGCTGCTGGCCTTCGCCGAAAAGGAAAAAGTTTCCGCCTTCATCATCGGCCTGCCCATGAACATGGATGGCTCGGCCGGTCCTCGCGTGCAGGCAACGCGCGCCTTCGTGCGCACCATGGGTGAAAAAACCGCCCTGCCCTTCATCTTCTGGGATGAGCGGCTTTCAACAGTCGCGGCCGAGCGCGCATTGCTGGAAATGGACGTCTCACGCGCCAAACGGGCCGAACGTATCGATTCGGCCGCCGCGAGCTTCATTCTTCAGGGCGCGCTGGACAGGCTTTCCGCACTCACCCGCGCGGCCGACTGACGGCCGTGCCACCAGGCGGCAATCTGCTTTCTCTTGCGGAATGCGAGAATCGCAAAAACGATCAGACTGTCTAGCGCGATGGCGCGCGCCACCAGCGGCGGCAGGCTTTCCGGCGGCAGGCCGAGAATGTTGCCGTATATCTCGAACACCAGATCATGGGTCTGCCGCGTCAGCATGTAGAAGCCGAAGCTCATGTCGTAATAGGAAAGCCAGTACCAGCTGCCCAGCAATGCGACGGGACCGGCCCAGAGTATCAGAAACCACTTCATGCCACCTGCCCCCGCGCCAACATCGCATCGGGAAAGCCGGCAAGCACCGCCCAGCGAGCCACGGCCATCAGGCAGAGGTTCAGCGCCGGCACGTCGATATCCAACGGCAGCATCACAAAAAACGTCATCATGACGCCTAAAGCTGTCCAGCGGCTCACTTGCGGCTCCCTTATGCGCAGTCATTGCGCATGGTTAACATTTCGTTAATCCACACTGGACCGGCAGCCCGGGCGAGGCAAATGAAAGCTGTCATTATGGTTAATGACGGGCGGCCGGCATGTGGAAAAGCATGTGATCCCGTGAACGACCGGATGCGCCGGGCGGTTGCCGACCGGGTGAAAACATGGCTGATTTTTCTTTAACGCGCTGGTTCTGAACGTGACCGCCCTACACCTGCTGAAGCCGGTTCAGCCGTAAACGCCACGCACCAGTCTTTTGACGGCAGTGGAGATCTTGTCCCAGTCCCGGTCCGATTTGAGCGGCACGCCGGCAAACTGGCCGCTGGTGGCAGCGGAGATGACGAGGTGCTGGATGGCGGCGAACAGCACGGCATTGACCGCCGCTGTATCCACGCCCTTCGGCGCCGCCAGCGAACCGCGCATGCGCTCCAGCCACTTGCCCAGCGACTTGGCGCGGGCTTCGGCCAGCTGACGCACCTGCGGTGAACCGTCAGAGACTTCCCAGGCGATGATCTTGCAGACGAGAGGATCGCTGCGCAGCGCATCCATGAAATAAAGCGCCAGCTTTTCCATGAGATCGCCATAGGTCAAAAGAAACATGCCGCCGGTGTCCTCGGGAATGCGATCCTTCACCCAGGAGCCGAGATCCTCGCCGATCGCCTCGATCAAGCCATCGAGGCCGCCGAAATAACGGTAGATCAGCTGCTTGTCGCAGCCGGCGCGGCGGGCGACGGCGTTGATGCCGAAACCCTGAAATCCCTCTTCGGCGAGCAGCGATCGCGCCGCGTTAAAAATCGCCTTCTCGGTCTGAGCGCGATCCTTGATGCGCTTTTCCGGTCTGTCGGCTGAAATCGCCTCTGCGGTCGCCAGCATGATTCCCTACCCGTTTTCTGAAAGGCCTTTCTCAACGGGTTAACAAAGCATGAAGGGAAGAACAATGTGGCGGGGCGGATGGACGGAAGGTTCCTGTGGATGAAGGGTAGCCGACGTGAACAATCCCGAACCCATGTTCCGCGGAATCAGCCGGTTTATTCCAGCGCCATGCCGAACCAGACGCTGCCGGGCGTTTCGTGGCTTTCGAGGCGTTTGAAGCCGCGGGTTTCCCAGAAGCGCATGCCCGCATGGTTGCGTTCGCTGGCGCCGAGGTGGATGCCGTAGACGTTGTTCTGTCTTGCCATATCGAGCCAGCGCGACAGAAGCCGGGTGCCGCCGCCCTTGCCCTGCGTGCGCGGCAGCAGGTTCATGTGAATATGGGCCGGAAACGGATCGGTGAGCCAGGTGGGCGTGCGGCGCGGATGGTGGATGAACTGGGCCCGGCGCTGATCGGCGTCCCATGTCTGCTGGTCGCCGCCGGGATCGGGGTAAAGGGTGCGCAGATGCGGCCACCATTCCCGCTCCAGCCGCTCTTCGTGCACCGCCGTGTCGAGCGCGCCGACGATATAACCGCACACACCCTCCTCATCCTCAGCCACAAAAACGGCATCGGGCCAGAGATGCAGATAGGGCACGGAATAGATATGCCCGACCATGCGGCCATCATTGTAAAGCGGGGTAGCATCCTGCCCGGCATCGCCGGTGGCAAGGCTTATGGCGTAGAGCGCGTCTTCATCCTCAGCGCGGGCGGAACGGAAGGTCAGCATTGGCAGCCGCCTTCCCTTGCCGCGCATTGATGCGCGAAGCTGTCGTGACAGATAAGAACACGCCTTACGCCATTGCTGTTTGTCAAATCCGAGACCCCTCCCGCCAGGACTGCAAAACCTTCATCCGCATGCATCGGTCAAGATGCAGGCGGATAAAGAAGATCGATTATATAATTCGGATCGAAGCGGGAATCGAGCATGCCGTAAGTATGCCGCCAGCCGCCCGCCAGACGGGTTTCGAGGAAGGCATCGGCGATCTTGCCGGCGCCAAGGCGGCAAAGCTCGGCGGCAGCGGCCGCGAGTGCAAACTGCTCCACCAATAGACGGGCCGCCCCCTCGTCACGTTCGGCAAGGGCGATCGCGGCGCGCAGCACGTCGGTGGTCTTCTTGCCGGCAGGTCCGAGATCGCGTTCCAGCGTCTGGAAGACGAGATCGAACAGGTCCTTGCCGCGCTGGAGAACCCGCAGCACATCCAGCGCCATGACGTTGCCGGAGCCTTCCCAGATGGCGTTGACGGGCGCTTCGCGATAGTGGCGGGCAATCGGCCGCTCTTCCACGTAACCATTGCCGCCAAGGCACTCCATGGCCTCGTAGATGAGGGCCGGCGCGATCTTGCAGCACCAGTATTTCACGATGGGCGTCATCACCCGCGCATAGGCGGCTTCGGCCGGATTGTTGCGGGCGGCATCAAACGCCGTCGCCAGCCGGAAGGAGAGCGCAGTGGAGGCCGCCACATCCAGCGCCATGTCGGCGAGAACGCGCGTCATGATCGGCTGGGTGACCAACATCTTGCCAAAAACCGAACGACCGCGGGCGTAATGCACCGCTTCGGCAAGCGAGGCGCGCATCATGCCTGATGATGCCAGCGCGCAGTCCAGCCGCGTCAGCGTCACCATGTCGAGGATCGTGCGGATGCCGCTGCCGGGATCGCCCAGCAGATAACCGAACGCATCGGTGAATTCGACTTCGGCTGATGCATTGGAGCGGTTGCCGAGCTTGTCCTTCAGGCGCTGGAAGTGCAGGCCGTTCTTCGAACCATCCTCCAGATAACGCGGCACAAGGAAGCAGCCCATGCCGTCGCCCATCTGGGCGAGCATGACGAAACCATCGCTCATCGGCGCGGAAAGGAACCATTTGTGGCCGGACAGACGATAGATGCCCTCACCCACCCGCTCCGCCGTGGTGCGATTGGCGCGCACATCCGTGCCGCCCTGCTTTTCCGTCATGCCCATGCCGATGGTGACGGCGGTTTTCTGCAGGCCCGGTTTCTGCGAGGAATCATATTTGCGCGACAGGATCTTCGGCGCCCATTCCTTCTGCACGCGCGGCGAGGCCATGATGGCGGCAACGGAGGCGCTGGTCATGGTGAGCGGGCAGAGATGGCCAGCCTCGAGCTGCGAGGTCAGGTAGAATTTCGTGGCGCGCGCCTTGTGTTCATTGCCGCGCGTATCGGGAGAGTTCTCCCAGACGCTGGAATGCAGGCCCGATGACATGGAACGGCGCATCAGCGCGTGCCAGGCGGGATGGAACTCGACCTGATCCAGACGTTCGCCGCGCGGGCCGTGGGTGTGCAGCTGCGGCACGCCCTGATTGGCCATGCGCGCCAGCTCCTGCGCCTCATGCGAAGTGACGTAGCGGCCGAGCTGGTCGAACTCGTCCCTCAGATTGCGCGACAGGCCGGACGTGAGATCGACGATCAGCGGATCGGAACGATAGGCGTTGATACCGGACCAGAGGCTTGGCTGGTTCAGTTCGGCGAGCGTTTCTTCTGTCCGGGAATTCTGGGTCATCCGCTGCTTCTAGCTGTTTTGTACTGGCGTTGCATAGTGGGGTGATATTGCATAATTCCACCCGCAGGAAGCGATTGAGACGATTAAACCGCCGCTTTCAGCATTTTTCGGGAGTGCCCCTGATTTAGGTATCCGGCCTAGAGAATGCCAAACACGTTTCCGGCAAGACCGAGCGACAGCACCAGAAGGAAGCCCGAGGCGGTGCCGCGCACGAGCCTCGGCGAAGACTGGCCCGCATGGCGGATGAGAAGCGCCCCTGCAAACAGCCACACAAGCGCCGCGAAAGCCACGAGAGCAGAAAACAGCAGTATATATGGCCATATCTGGGTCAGCGGCGCCTGTGGCAACAAGACAAGGCCGACGATCAGCCCCTTCGGGTTAAGACAGGTGGTGACGAAAACCCGACGAGGAGTGATCGCCTCACCGATTGGCGCCGAAGACGGCAGGGTCCACAGCCGAACGGCCAGAAATGCGACCCAGATGGCGGCACAGAGCTTGATGGCCTGCGCAAGGCCCGTATGCATCTTCAGAAAATCGGAAAACAGCACAGCAAGCGCAAGGATGACCAGCAGATAGCCGGCGATTTCACCGATCATCAAAGGCAGCGACGCTCGGACACCACGACCGGCACCGGAAAGCGCCAGAAGCGTGTTCGTCGGGCCAGGCGTCAAAAGCAGGGCCAGTACGGCCAGGGCGAAAACAGAATAGGAATGCATTGCGATAATTCCAGTCAACTGCGTCAAAGGCCGGATCTGGCCCGAGAATTCCACCCGAAACTGCCCAATGCCGCAGGGCGGCGCCATGATATAAAGCAAGCGGCGAAACATTCCCAACCCGGACCAAATGTCGGGTTCCGCACGGTCAATCCGCTCCGCTTGCGGCAGGCATCCGATCCCGTTTGAAGCACCATCGTCAGAGATTCTGCATAGGCCGCCGCCTGATATGGAACTTGCGACGGGCTTTTTCGGTTGGCGACTTGCTGAACGGCTGCACAGGGGGAGGAAACCATGGAGACCAGCGTGAGAAAGCTCTTCGAGCGGTATGAGCGATTTTTCAACAAGTCTCTCAAAGGCGACATGGATATGGAGGAGGTCGCCTCCCTCTATGCCTCCGACTTCATCGCCGCATCCCCTGCCGGAGTGATGACCGGAAAGAACGACGACCACTTAAAGCAGGTCATGAAGAAGGGTTATGACCGCTATCGAGCGATCGGAACGAAGGAGATTCGGATCCGCAATATCCGTATCTCGCCGATCGATGAACATCATTGCGTCGCCCACGTTGCCTGGACAGCGAACTTTACCCGCAAGCAACAATCGGATGTCGCAATCAACTTCGATGTTCACTATTTTGTCCAGAGGCTGGAAGGAGCGCCGAGAGTTTTCGGCTGGGCGTCAGGCGACGAGCAGGCGCTTTTGAAGGAGCATGGCGTCATCTGATGCATGCTCGGACCATCGTCAGGCCACTTGTCCACTAGGGTTGGGGAAACATCGCCATGTTTTCATTTCAGGGGTTGCGGGCGCTTGCCCCGCGACCGTGCAATCTCTATAGAGCGCAGGACCGAATTCCGCGGCACTCCTGAGGCGTGTTCACAGCGAATGGGAGCGCACGGATCAGCATTCGGGCGTTCCGGGCATTTTCACGGGAAAATGCGGCGCCCGTCAGGAGGCAAACCGCATGGTCTTCTTCCCCCATCGCCATCTCCTCGGCATCAAGGGGCTTTCCCATCAGGATATCACCCTGCTTCTCGACAAGGCCGATGAGGCGGTGAAAATCAGCCGCCAGCGCGAGAAAAAGACCTCGACGCTCCGGGGCCTCACCCAGATCAATCTGTTCTTCGAAGCCTCGACGCGCACGCAATCCTCCTTCGAGCTTGCCGGAAAGCGCCTCGGCGCAGACGTGATGAACATGTCGGTTGGCAATTCCTCGGTGAAGAAGGGCGAGACGCTGATCGACACGGCGATGACGCTGAACGCCATGCGCCCGGATGTGCTGGTCGTGCGCCACTCCTCCGCCGGCGCCGCCGCTCTTCTCGCACAGAAGGTCGCCTGCTCCGTGGTCAATGCCGGCGACGGCCAGCACGAGCACCCGACACAGGCCCTGCTCGATGCGCTGACCATCCGTCGCGCCAAGGGCCAGCTTTCGGGTATCACGGTGGCGATCTGCGGCGACGTGCTGCATTCGCGCGTGGCTCGCTCCAACATCATCCTGCTCAACCAGATGGGCGCGCGCGTGCGCGTCGTCGCCCCTGCCACGCTTCTACCATCAGGCATTCGCGACATGAGCGTGGAAGTCTTCCACGACATGAAGGAAGGGCTGAAGAATGCCGACGTGGTGATGATGCTGCGGCTGCAGCGTGAACGCATGTCCGGTTCCTTCGTGCCTTCGGTGCGCGAGTATTTCCATTACTACGGTCTCGATGCCGAGAAGCTGAAAGCGGCGAAAGAGGATGCGCTGGTCATGCATCCCGGCCCGATGAACCGCGGCGTGGAAATCGCCTCAGAAGTGGCCGACGGTCCGCAGAGCGTCATCGAAAGCCAGGTGGAAATGGGGGTTGCCGTGCGCATGGCCGTCATGGAAACCCTGCTTGTCTCGCAAAATCAGGGTGAGCGCGTATGAGTGCCGTTACCGTTCTCAACAATCTCCGCATCGTCGATCCTTCCCGTAATCTCGACGAGACCGGCAGCATCGTCATCGGTTCCGATGGCGCTATTCTCGCAGCCGGCAAGGATGCGCATAATCAGGGCGCACCTGAGGGTGCGACGGTGCGCGACTGCAAGGGGCTGCTGGCCGTTCCCGGCCTGGTGGACGCCCGCGTCTTCGTCGGAGAACCGGGTGCCGAACACCGCGAAACCATCGAATCCGCCTCGCGCGCGGCAGCGGCCGGCGGCGTCACCAGCATCATCATGATGCCCGACACCGATCCAGTCATCGACGATATCGCGCTGGTCGAATATGTGAAAAAGACGGCGCGCGACAAGGCGCTCGTCAACGTCCATCCCGCAGCAGCCCTGACCAAGGGTCTGAACGGCGAAGAAATGACCGAGATCGGCATGTTGAAGGAAGCCGGTGCAGTTGCCTTCACCAACGGCCGCAGGGCGCTTTCCGACACGCTGGTGCTGCGCCGCGCCATGACCTATGCGCGCGAACTGGGCGCCGTCATCGCGCTTGAAACCCGCGACAAATATATCGGCGGCGGCGATATGAATGAAGGGCTTTTCGCAAGCTGGCTCGGTCTGTCGGGCATTCCGAAGGAAGCCGAGATCATTCCGCTGGAGCGCGACCTGCGCATTGCCGGGCTGACGCAGGCGATCTACCACGCCGCCAAGATTTCCGTTCCGGAATCGGCAGAAGCGATCCGCGTTGCGCGGCAGCGGGGCGTAAAGGCTACCTGCGGCATCTCGATCAATCACCTCACCCTCAATGAGAACGATATCGGCGAGTACCGGACCTTCTTCAAACTCTCGCCACCGCTGCGCGCCGAAGACGACCGCAAAGCCATGGTGGAAGCGCTGAAGGACGGCACGATCGATATCATCGTCTCCTCGCACGACCCGCAGGATGTCGATACCAAACGCCTGCCGTTTTCGGATGCGGCGAGCGGCGCGATCGGGCTTGAAACCCTGCTAGCGGCGGCGCTGCGCCTGCATCACAGCGGCGAGGTTCCGCTGATACGGTTGATCGATGCGCTCTCCACCCGCCCGGCCAAAATTTTCGGACTGGATGCGGGAACGCTGAAGGCTGGCGCGAAGGCCGATATCACGCTGATCGACCTCGACGAACCGTGGCTTGTGGCCAAGGAACAGCTGGTCTCGAAATCCAAGAACACGCCGTTCGAGGATGCCCGTTTCAGCGGCCGCGCGGTCGCCACTTATGTGGCTGGCAAAGCCGTTCATTCCTTGGCATAAGATCACCAACAGAGATCACGCGGCCGGCGCGACAGAGGGGACGTTTGAATGAGTGCTTTGACTGACTGGCAGACGGCGCCTGCCCTTCTCGCGCTGGCAGCGCTGATTGGCTATCTGTTCGGTTCCATCCCCTTTGGCCTCATTCTCACCCGCATGGCGGGGCTGGGCGACGTGCGCAAGATTGGCTCCGGCAATATCGGCGCGACCAATGTGCTGCGCACCGGCAACAAGAAACTTGCGGCGGCTACCCTGCTGCTTGACGCGCTGAAGGGCACGGCGGCCGTGCTGGTCGCCAATGCGCTCTGGGGTTATGAGGCTTCGCTGGTCGCCGGTTTCTTCGCCTTTCTCGGCCACCTGTTTCCGGTTTGGCTCGGCTTCAAGGGCGGTAAGGGTGTGGCCACCTATATCGGCGTGCTCCTGGGCGTAGCCCCGCTGATGATGCTGGCCTTTGCCCTGATCTGGCTCGCGACCGCCTTCATCACCCGTTATTCCTCGCTGTCGGCGCTGCTTGCCATGCTGGTTATTCCTGTGGCCCTCTGGGTGCTCGGACCTGAAAAGACGGCGCTGCTGGTGACGCTGCTCAGCGTTATTTCCTGGTGGAAACACCGCGAGAATATTACGCGCCTGCTGGCAGGCACTGAAAGCAGGATCGGGCAAAAGGGCTGAGACCCATTTGAGGATATGCCATGCCGCATGAGGAAACGACACGGCAGGGCATAGAGCTTTCCGCGCGGCAGCGTGTCGCCTGGCTGAGGCTGATCCGCAGCGACAATATCGGTCCCGTTACCTTCCGCGAACTCATCAATCATTTCGGCAGCGCCGAAAAGGCGCTCGACGCCCTGCCCGAGCTTTCACGGCGGGGCGGCTCCTCCCGCAGCCCGCGCATCGCGACACAGGCGGAGGCGGAAGGCGAGATCGAAACCGCTGACAAATTCGGCGCGCGTTTCATCGGCATCGGCGAACCGGATTACCCGCCTGCCCTGCGACATCTGGATGGCGCACCACCGCTGATCGCCATGAAGGGATCGGCGGATGCGGCGACAAGGCCCTGCGTCGGCATCGTCGGCTCGCGCAACGCCTCCATCAACGGTGCTAAATTCGCCGCCATGCTGGCGCGCGATTGCGGGCGGGCCGGTTATGCGATCGCCTCCGGTCTGGCGCGCGGCATCGATGCGGCGGCGCACCGGGCAAGCCTTGCAACCGGCACGGTTGCCATGCTGGCAGGCGGTCTCGACCGTCCTTACCCGCAGGAAAATTTCGGGCTGTTGCAGGAGATATACGATCAGGGCGGCGCGACGATCAGTGAAATGCCCTTCGGCTGGGAACCGCGCGCACGGGATTTTCCCCGTCGCAACCGGCTGATATCAGGCGTCTCGCTCGGCGTCGTCATCGTGGAGGCGGCGGAGCGCTCGGGTTCGCTGATCACGGCGCGTCTCGCCGGTGAAGCGGGACGGCTGGTTTTTGCCGTGCCCGGCTCCCCACTTGATGCACGCTGCGAGGGCACCAACCGGCTGATCAAGGAAGGGGCGATGCTGACCACGGGTGCCAACGATATTCTCGAGGCGCTGCGACCGCTGATGGAGCCGCAACTGCCCTATGACCGCAAGATCGAGGAACCGAGATCCGACACGGAGATGTCACCACCAGGAGACGACGAGCGCAGCATCATCGCCGCCGCTCTCGGTCCCTCGCCCGTGGAAACGGACGATATCATCCGTCACACAGGTTTCTCCGCTGCCACCGTTCACCTGGTGCTGCTGGAGCTTGATATTGCAGGACGTCTAAACCGGCATGCCGGGGGGCGCGTGTCGCTCTTCATCGCGGATTGACAGCTTGCGTCGTCCGCTCTGGATATCACCGACTTCGACATAAGCCATCTCGATCAGATAACACAGCATGTCGGCGCCCTCGCGGCTGGCGACCTGGCGCAGCTCCGCCAGCATCTGGCGAATGTAAGCCAAGTTCTCTCTGGTCCCTTCATTGTCGGCATTATTGTTTGTTGCGTTCGGGACCATATATTTATCCTAGGAATTACGCCTGAAACGAAGAGCATTAAGTAGATTCAAATGATGTTGCCCATCATAACCATTTTACCAAAGATTGCAATACAACAATAGATGATCCATAGGTTGCAATCACCTTGGAGTGATAAAATCGGCCTTGCCTCTTGACCCGCGCGCATTACCTGTCCATGTCGAAATATAAAGAAGGCCAATTGCGGCATTGCGCGGCGATCCGGCCATGTTAACGGACCAGTTCCAGAGAAAAACAATATGAATGTCGTCGTCGTAGAATCTCCTGCCAAAGCCAAGACGATCAACAAGTATCTTGGCCCGGGCTATAAGGTTCTTGCATCCTTTGGCCATGTGAGGGATCTTCCTGCCAAGGACGGATCGGTGCTGCCCGACCAGGATTTCGAAATGTCCTGGGAAGTCGACAGCGCCTCCGCCAAGCGCATGAAGGATATTGCCGATGCGGTAAAATCCTCCGACGGCCTCTTTCTCGCAACCGACCCGGATCGCGAAGGCGAAGCCATTTCCTGGCACGTTCTCGATCTTTTGAAGAAGAAGCGCGTTCTCGGCGACAAGCCGGTGAAGCGCGTGGTCTTCAACGCCATCACCAAGAAGGCGGTGCTGGACGCCATGGCGAACCCGCGCGACATCGACGTGCCGCTGGTCGACGCCTATCTCGCCCGCCGTGCGCTCGACTATCTCGTCGGTTTCAACCTGTCGCCGGTTTTGTGGCGCAAGCTGCCCGGCGCGCGTTCCGCCGGTCGTGTGCAGTCCGTTGCGCTGCGTCTGGTCTGTGACCGCGAATCCGAGATCGAGCGTTTCGTTTCCGAAGAGTACTGGAATATCAGCGCGCTTTTGAAGACCCCGCGCGGTGACGAGTTCGAGGCCAAGCTGGTTTCCGCTGACGGCAAGCGGTTGCAGAACCGTGCGATCAAGACCGGTGAAGATGCGAACCGGCTGAAGGCGCTGCTGGAAGGCGCGACCTACGTGGTCGACAGCGTCGAGGCGAAGCCCGTCAAGCGTAATCCCGGCCCGCCCTTCACCACATCGACGCTGCAGCAGGCGGCCTCCTCGCGCATGGGCTTTTCCGCCTCGCGCACCATGCAGGTGGCGCAGAAGCTTTACGAAGGCATCGATATCGGCGGCGAGACCGTCGGTCTGATCACCTATATGCGTACCGACGGCGTGCAGATGGCGCCGGAAGCGATCGATGCCGCCCGCCTTGCCATCGGCGAGCAGTTCGGCGACCGTTACGTCCCGGAAAAGGCGCGTTTCTATTCCACCAAGGCCAAGAACGCCCAGGAAGCGCACGAAGCGATCCGCCCGACCGATTTCAACCGCACGCCGGATCAGGTGAAGCGTTACCTCGATCCCGATCAGCTGCGCCTTTACGACCTGATCTGGAAGCGCGGCATTGCGAGCCAGATGGCCTCTGCCGAAATCGAACGCACCACGGTGGAAATCCTTGCCGACAAGAACGGCGAAAAGGCCGGTCTTCGTGCCGTCGGCTCGGTGATCCGTTTCGACGGTTTCATCGCCGCCTATACCGACCAGAAGGAAGATGGCGAGCAGAGCGACGACGGTGATGACGAAGGCCGTCTGCCGCCGATCAACGAGCGCGAAAACCTCGCCAAGCAGAAGATCAATGCCAGCCAGCATTTCACCGAACCGCCGCCGCGTTATTCGGAAGCCTCGCTGATCAAGAAGATGGAAGAGCTCGGCATCGGCCGTCCTTCCACCTATGCGGCGACGCTGAAAACGCTGAGCGACCGCGAATATATCGTCGTCGACAAACGCAAGCTGATACCGCATTCGCGCGGCCGGCTGGTGACGGCTTTCCTCGAAAGCTTCTTCACCAAGTACGTCGAATACGATTTCACCGCAGCCCTTGAAGAAAAGCTCGACCGCATCTCCGCCGGCGAACTGGACTGGAAGCAGGTTCTGCGTGATTTCTGGAAGGATTTCTTCGCCCAGATCGAAGATACCAAGGAACTGCGCGTCACCAACGTTCTCGATGCGCTGAACGAGGTTCTGGCGCCGCTGGTCTTCCCCAAGCGCGAGGACGGTTCCGATCCGCGCATCTGTCAGGTTTGCGGCACCGGCAATCTTTCGCTGAAGCTCGGCAAATATGGTGCTTTTGTCGGTTGCTCCAACTATCCGGAATGCAACTATACACGCCAGCTGACCTCGGACGGTTCGGAAGCCGAAGCTGCCGCATCGAACGAGCCGAAGGCGCTGGGCGCCGATCCGATGACTGGAGAAGAGCTCACGCTCCGCTCTGGCCGTTTCGGGCCCTATATCCAGCGTGGCGACGGCAAGGAGGCCAAGCGCTCCTCGCTGCCCAAGGGCTGGAAGCCTGAAGATATCGACCACGAAAAGGCTCTGGCGCTCATCAACCTGCCGCGCGATATCGGCAAGCACCCGGAAACCGGCAAGATGATCTCGGCCGGTCTCGGCCGCTACGGGCCGTTCCTGCTGCATGATGGTTCCTACGCGAACCTCGAAAGCATCGAGGACGTGTTCGCGATCGGCCTCAACCGGGCAGTAACCGTCATTGCCGAGAAACAGAGCAAGGGACCGGGACGCGGCCGCAGCGGCACGCCGGCTGCTCTGAAGGAACTGGGCGACCACCCCGATGGCGGCGCGATCACTGTTCGTGACGGGCGTTACGGCGCTTATGTGAACTGGGGCAAGGTCAACGCGACCATTCCAAAGGGACAGGACCCGGCTTCGGTGACGCTGGACGAGGCGTTGGTGTTGATTGCCGAGCGTATTGCCAAGACCGGCACCGGCGGCAAGCCCGCAAAGGCCAAGAAGGCCGATGGTGACGCCGAGGCGAAGCCGAAGGCGACCAAGGCCAAGGCCGCAACAAAGAGCAAGACGGCCGCCAAGCCGAAGGCAGCGGCCAAACCCAAGAAGGCAGCAGAGTGAGCAAGGCGCCGCGTCAGAGACAGGGTTCCGCCAGCGACGGTTTCGGACGCACCGGGCGCGGCAAGCGTGTGAATGAAGGTGAAGGCATCATCCATGGCGAGGTGCCTTCCCGCGAAGTGCTGCTGAAATTCATCGCCGACCACCCGCAGCAGGCCTCCAAACGCGAAATCGCCAAGGCTTTCGGCCTGAAGGGTGAAAACCGCGTGGTCCTGAAGGCGCTGCTGAAGGAGCTTGAAACCGACGGCATGGTCCAGAAGAGCCGCAAGTCTCTGACGCGCCCGGGCGGTCTGCCTCCGGTGACGGTTCTCGACATCACCACCCGTGACAAGGACGGCGAACTGATCGGCCGGCCGGCGGAATGGCCGGAGGATCAGGGCGCGGCACCCGCCGTTCTCATCCGCCAGTCATCGCAGGACCGCGGCAAGAAGGCCCCGGCAGCGGGTCTTGGCGATCGTATTCTGGCGAAGATCTTCCCCTCCAAGGAAAGCGCCGGCCCGGCCTATACGGCCCGTGTCGTGAAGCTGATCGACCGCCGCCAGAACGCGCTGCTCGGTGTATTCAAGGAGACGGCAGGCGGCGGCGGACGGCTTATGCCGATCGACCGGCGCGGCGAGGAAATGGTCATCGACCCCGATGGCGTCGGCGATGCAAAGGATGGCGATCTGATCGAGGTGGAAACCTCGCGCAACAGCGGTCGTTATGGCCTGACGCGCGCCAAGGTTCTGTCGGTCATCGGCTCTGTCGCCTCAGAAAAGGCGATCTCGATGATCGCGATCCATTCCCACGGCATTCCGCATATCTTCCCCTCGAACGTTCTTGCCGAGGCGGATGCAGCCAAGGCGGCCAGCATGTCGCACCGCGAGGACTGGCGCGACCTGCCGCTCATAACCATCGATCCGGCCGACGCCAAGGACCATGACGATGCGGTCTATGCCGAGCCCGACACGTCTCCCGACAATCCTGACGGCGTCATCGTCACCGTCGCCATTGCCGATGTCTCCTGGTATGTGCGGCCCGGTTCGCCGCTGGACCGCGAGGCGCTGAAGCGTGGCAACTCCGTCTATTTCCCCGACCGCGTCGTGCCGATGTTGCCGGAGCGCATCTCCAACGATCTCTGCTCGCTGAAGGAAGGCGTTGACCGCCCTGCCCTTGCGGTGCGGATGACCTTTTCGAAGGAAGGCCGCAAGGCGGGCCACACCTTCCACCGCATCATGATGAAGAGCGCGGCGAAGCTTTCCTACCAACAGGCACAGGCAGCCATTGACGGCAGGCCGGACGACAAGACCGGTACGCTGCTGGAACCTATCCTGAAGCCGCTGTGGCATGCCTATGAGGTGATGAAGCGCGGCCGTGACCGCCGCCAGCCGCTGGAACTCGACATGCCGGAGCGCAAGATCCTGCTTCGGCCTGATGGTACGGTGGACAAGGTCGTCATTCCCGAACGCCTCGATGCGCATAAGCTGATCGAAGAAATGATGATCCAGGCGAACGTCGCCGCCGCCGAGACGCTGGAAAAGAAAAAGCAGCCGCTGGTCTATCGCATCCACGATGCGCCCACGCTTTCCAAGCAGGAGGTTTTGCGCGAATTCCTTGGTACCATCGGCATTACCATGGCCAAGGGAGCGGCCATGCGCGCCAATTCCTTCAATGGCATTCTGGCTCGCGCACTCGACACGCCGCACCAGATCATGGTCAACGAGATGGTGCTGCGCAGCCAGAGCCAGGCGATCTACAGTCCTGAGAATATCGGTCACTTCGGCCTCAACCTGATGAAATACGCGCATTTCACCTCGCCGATCCGCCGTTATGCCGACCTGATCGTGCATCGCGCGCTGGTGGGCTCTCTGGGACTGGGTGAAGGCGGCATCACTCCGCAGGAAGAAGCGACGCTGGACGATATCGCCGCCGAAATCTCCACCTTCGAGCGGCGCGCCATGGCCGCCGAGCGCGACACCATCAACCGCCTCATCGCGCATCATCTGTCTGAACGGGTGGGCGAAGAATTCGAGGGCCGCGTCGGCGGTGTCACCAAGGCGGGACTTTTTGTCGCGCTGCCGCAATTTGGCGCTGATGGTTTTGTTCCTATATCTACACTCGGAACCGATTATTTCCTCTATGATGAGGCCCATCAGGCCCTGACAGGGGAAAAGACCGGCCTCGGCTACCAGCTTGGCGATACGGTTCAGGTGCGGCTTGCGGAAGCGGTGCCTTTGGCAGGTGCGCTGCGTTTCGATATGCTGAGCCCGGGGCGCAAGATGCCGGTCGGCTCGCGGTCGTTCCACAAGGCAGGCCGGCGGACATCTCGTCTTGCCGCCAAGCCTGGAACACGTCCGCCGAGAAGGCGACGATAACAAGACCGCTGCAGGCGGTTGAACGAACGGGAGAAGGACTTAAGGATGAGTGCACATCAGGGCTCGGAAACGGTCACCTTCGGAGACGATAGCGCGGAACGGCCGCTTGGCCGCTCGATCATGCGGGGAATGGCCAATCGTTGCCCGGCCTGCGGCAGCGGCCGCCTGTTCCGGGCCTGGCTGAAGCCGGTGGACGCCTGCGCGGCCTGCGGCGAAGAAATGCATCATCACCGTTCAGACGACCTGCCGCCCTATATCTCCATCGTCATCATCGGCCATATCGCCGTTGGCGGCTTCATGATGACGGATATGGTCCTCAACATTCCCATGTGGGCGCATTTCGCCATCTGGGTGCCGATCACCATTCTGTCCGCACTTTTGACGCTGCAGCCGATCAAGGGCGGCGTCATCGGCCTGCAGTGGGCGCTGCGAATGCACGGCTTTGATCGAAAACAGCAAAAAGTGCAGATAGACGGCTCGTCTCACTGACGTGAGCAGGACCTTGCACGTGCCTGAGCTTTCCCGGGACCCCGAAACGGTGAGCGCTCCTATGCGGCCGCGAGACGCTGCCTCCATCATCCTCTTCGACCGTTCCGGCTCAGGCCCCAGGGTCCTGATGGGCCAGCGCAGCAGCGCCCACGTCTTCATGCCGGGTGCCTATGTCTTTCCCGGCGGCAAACGCGATCCGCGCGACCATGCGCTGCCCTTTTCCGGTGATCTGCACCCTGCCGTCCTCAACAGCCTCACCGCTTCGGCGGCGCGCCGCCTGAGTGCCGCTGGCGCACGGGCTCTGGCGCTGGCCGCCGCGCGCGAGCTTTTCGAGGAAACCGGCGTGAACCTCGGAATGGGTGCCGAAGGTCCTGATCTCTCCCGTTTCCGATATGTGGCTCGCGCCATCACCCCACCCGGTAATGTGCGGCGCTACGACACGCGATTCTTCTGCTGTTATGCCGATGAGTTGGGGCTCGATGTCAGGCTCACCCGTGATTCCGACGAGCTCTCCAACGTGCAATGGCTTGACATGACAGACCTTTCCAGTCTGAACATGCCCAAAATCACACGTACGGTTCTCGAAGATGTCACAAAACTCATGATAGGTGATCCCTCACTGCCCTTTGAAAGCCCCGCGCGGCTCTATATCACGCGCCACGGCCGGTTCATTCGAGACTTTGTATAAAGGCCGTCATGTCACAAATGAAATGCGAAGAAGCGGACGCCATTCACTGGCCCTCACTGATCGCCGCCATTTCCGCCATCAGTGCGGTGGGTGTCGCCATCGGTCTCGGCCTGCCGCTCCTGTCGATCATCCTTGAGAAGCGCGGCATCTCCTCGACCATGATCGGGGTGAATTCGGCCATGGCGGGTGTCGCGGCGATGATGGCCGCCTCGGTGACCAGCAAGATCGCCCATGATTTCGGCGTGGCGCGAACCATGCTTCTCGCGGTCCTGATTTCGGCGCTGAGCGCACTCGGCTTTTATTTCGCCGAAGCCTTCTGGATGTGGTTTCCGCTGCGAATCGTCTTCCATGGCGCGACCACGACGCTGTTCATTCTCTCCGAATACTGGATCAACATGACCGCGCCGCCGAAAAAACGCGGCATGGTTCTCGGCATTTACGCGACCGGCCTTGCGGTCGGTTTCGCGGTTGGGCCATTGCTGTTTTCCGTCGTCGGCAGCGAAGGCATCCTGCCCTTCCTCGTCGGCGCGGCGATCATCCTTCTGGCCGCTATCCCCATCTTCATGGCGCGCGGCGAGAGCCCGGAGCTGGACGAGCGGCCCAATCACCACTTCGTCCGCTACGTCTGGCTGGTGCCGATGGCGTCGGCCGCGGCTTTCGTGTTCGGTTCGGTGCAGGCAGGCGGCCTGTCGCTCTTTCCCATCTACGCCACCCGTGAGGGCTTCAACGAATCGCAGGCGGCGCTGCTGCTGACCGTCATGGGAATCGGCAACATGGTCTTCCAGATACCGATCGGCCTGCTTTCCGACCGGATGAAGGATCGGCGCACCATGCTCGCCCTCATGGCCTTTGCGGGCGTTTGCGGCACGCTGGCGCTTCCGGTTCTGGTGGAAAGCTGGCTTCTGGTGGCGGCGCTGCTGCTGTTCTGGGGCGGCCTCGTCTCCGGCATGTATACCGTTGGCCTCACCCATCTCGGCTCGCGCCTCAAGGGCGCAGATCTCGTGGCCGCCAATGCCGCCTTCATCTTCTGTTACGCCATGGGTACCATTGCAGGACCACAGGCCGTCGGCATTTCCATGGATGTTGCGGGCACTGATGGTTTCGCCTGGGCGCTTGCCGTATTTTTCGGGCTTTACGTGGTGCTTTATGGGTTCCGTTTTGTTTTCCGGGCAAAACAGGCTTGACTTTTCGGGCGCGATACGTAGTTTCGCGCCAGATTTAGCCGAGGTGAGAAGCGCCTGCGGCTTCTCTTTTGTTTAAAGGCAGGACGACCATGGCGAAAGCTACAACAATCAAGATCAAGCTGCTGTCGACAGCCGACACCGGTACCTTCTACGTCACCACCAAGAACAGCCGTACGTTCACGGACAAGATGACGAAGACGAAGTATGACCCGGTTGTACGCAAGCACGTTGAATTCAAGGAAACCAAGATCAAGTAATTTCTTGATCGGGTCTCCGGCAAAAAGCGCGCCCAATGGGCGCGTTTTTTGTTTGTGCCCAGCGGAAGAAGCGGCCACAAGCCCTTTGCGCCCAGAGGCTTCCCAGCGGGAAAACAAGGGGCCTGCCTCCTGCCGCCACGGAAATTGGGCGGTCATTGGCAACGTGTGGACGCAGGTTATCGATGAGTCCGACCACATGGTCTGACGTACCACTCACCACCGCAATCGTTCATGTATTCAGAGGGTGTGCTGGGGGTTACCGCCATCCGCCCCTGCCGCGTGACGACCTCGTCGCGTCGCGTAAGGAAGACGACTGCGCAAGCCGCTACGCTGCAACGCGTGTACCAAAAGCAGGCAATTTTCGGAAATAAGGCGGTCGGCCAACGATGTGATTACGGCACGAGGAACCGATTCGGACATCGTCAGCCGACCGACCCCACGATTCAGGAGATGCGGCGGACCTGAGCATCATGGGGCATTCAAACTACGCAATACCAGCCCCTGACGAGCGAAATCGCGACGGCTAAGCCGCAATCATTCATCATCGCAAGACGGATAAACCGCCGGAAGAACTGTTATTCTCGATTGTGAGTGTGCGCAGAAGTAAAATAAAAATCAAGAAATTCTTAAGCCAGAGACATATCACCTGGGAAACATGGTTAAGTATACAAAGCTGGCACACTATAGTTGCCGGAGAGATTGAATTCAACGTGTTTTTCAACTTGAACTCTATTTATATCGTTAAGCTGCATCCTTTCATTGCAAAACGATAAAATACATCCAAGGTCAATAGCTTGCAGTCTGGCGGTGTCCATTCCCGATTTCCGGCTGAATATTTCGCCGGGACATGACGGAGAGGTTGCGCAATATTTTTTAGTTAATCTGCCACCGCCGGGTCAGGCAGCGGCCGCCACGACGCGGTTGCGGCCGGCGTGTTTCGCCTCGTAAAGCGCCTTGTCCGCATGTTTCAGGATTTCGTCCGGCGCACCGAAGGCGCCGCTGCTGGTGGCTATGCCGAGAGAGGCGGTAATGCTCAATTCCCGGTCGATGGAACGGACATAAAAGGGCTTGTCCTCCACGATCGCCCTCAGGCGCTCGGCGACACTTGCCGCAAGCTCTATCGGCGTATCGGGCATGACGACGACGAACTCCTCGCCGCCATAGCGGCAGGCAAGATCCGCACCGCGCACCGTGCTGCGGATGCGTGCCGCAAACTCCCGCAGCACCTCATCGCCGACATCATGGCCATAGGTATCGTTGACCAGCTTGAAGCGGTCTATATCGGTCATGCAGATGGAGATCGGACGGCCGCGAACGGCGGCGCGGTCGAACAGTATCTTCAGGTGGTTGTCGAGGTAGCGGCGATTGTTGAGGCCAGTCAGCCCGTCGACAATGGCAAGTTCCATCGTGTGCTGCAGATTGAGCCGCAGATGCTCGTTATAACGCTTGCGCCTGATCTGCGTCAGCGAGCGGGCGACGAGTTCGTTCGGATCGATCGGGCGGAGAATATAATCGTTCACGCCGAGATCGAGCGCGCGCGCCACCATCTCATCCGCCCCCTGCTCCGCCACCAGAAGCAGCGGCAGGAAACGGGTGCGTTCCAGCGAGCGAAGCTGCGAGCACAGCCGCAGCGGATCGTAGTCCTCGAAATTGGAATTGACGATGACGAGTTCGAAGGGATTGCTCGCCGCCTTGAGCAGCGCCGCCTGCGGCTCCGTGACAGCATCGACCTCTGCAATCGGCTTGAGCGCCCGGACGATACGTTCCTGCGAGCTGGCGCGGCCGTCCGCCACCAATACGCGGCCGGGCGTCTGCATCAGGCCATCGCTGCGCAGCATCTCCTCGATGCCGATCTGCCGTGCGGTCTCGGCGCGCAGCCGCAGCTCATCGCTGACGGCCTTGAGGCGGACCAGGCTTTTGACGCGGGCGATCAGCTGCAGGTCGTTGACCGGTTTGGTCAGAAAATCGTCGGCGCCGGCTTTGAGGCCGCGCACGCGATCCGACGGCTGATCGAGTGCGGTGACCATCACGACCGGAATATGCGCCGTATTCGGATTGGCCTTCAGCCTTTCGCAGACCTCGAACCCGTCCATGCCCGGCATCATGATATCGAGCAGGATGATATCGACCTGCTCCTCGTCGCAGATGGCCAGCGCCTTGAAACCATCCTCGGCAGTGACGACATCGAAATATTCCGCCACAAGACGCGCTTCGAGAAGCTTCACATTGGCCGGAATATCGTCAACAACCAGAACTCTCGCCGTCATAACCGTTCCCCAGTCGCCTCACGCATCGCCCAGATAAGTCTTGATGATTTCGATGAACTTCGGAACGGAAATCGGCTTCGACACATAGGCCTCGCATCCGCCCTGACGAATGCGTTCCTCGTCGCCCTTCATGGCGAAAGCCGTGACCGCGATGACCGGAATGACATGCAGCTCGTCATCTTCCTTCAGCCATTTCGTCACCTCCAGCCCAGAAACTTCCGGCAGCTGGATATCCATGAGGATGAGGTCCGGGCGGTGCTTGCGGGCGAGATCGAGCGCTTCCATGCCGTTGCGCGTCTGGATCGTCGTATAACCAGACGCCTCGATCAGGTCGCGAAAGAGCTTCATGTTCAGCTCGTTATCTTCGACTATCATGACCTGCTTGGGCATGGTGAGCAGTCCCCGTTTCGCTTTGAAACCTTCATCCAGACATATAGGGTGTCAGAGAACCGATTCCATCGTCCATTTGTTGCGCAAGGCTAGAGGGATTTGGTTTCAAAATAGGTAACTTCGGGGAAGAAATGCTGCGCGATACGAAAAACAAAGGCAATGCCGGCAAAGATCCGCAAGAAACGGCCGCCGCCATACTTGGCTGGCTGGCAAACGAACCGGACATGCTGGCGCGTTTTCTGGCGCTGAGCGGATTGCAGGCCAACATGCTGCGCCAGGCCGTCAACGATCCCGGCTTTCTGGCGGGGCTCACCGATTTTCTGATGAGCCACGAACCCGATCTGATGGCATTTTGCGCCGCGACCGACACTTCCCCCGAAGCAGTGGCGGCCGCCTGGCATCACTTTTCCGGCCCGGGGCTCGATTCTGGCGTGTATTGACGGGCCGAGAGACGGAGACAGTCAGCGTTTCAGCAACGTGCGGGCATAAGATTCCAGAACGGCGTTCATGCGTGTCTGGTATCCCTTCCCGGTGGATTTATACGCCTCGACAACGGATTTCTTGACCCGCAATGTTATTTGCTGTGTTCCCTCGGGCTCCACGAGTTTTGCGTTCGCCCAGAAGCGCTCATCCAATTCGGGAATATCGCTGTAGTCTATCTTCTCGTCCGGCAAGGTGGCGAGTTCTTCAAGGCTCAGTTCTTTTTCGTATTTCTTCGTCATAACGTTTCCTTTCACGGCGGTTTGCCGGCCGGGCGGAGATGATGCGGATGAGACCGGCACGATCGGTATGAATGACCGCCAGAAATACTATTCCTTCAATCTGCCCGATGGTGTGATAACGCGTCTCGCCATACGCTACGCGCTCATCGACCCATGACAGGACCGCATTTTCGAAGATTCGAATCGCAGTCCGAAATCCGACGCCATGCTTTCGGATGTTGGACCGGTTTTTCTCTTCATCCCATTCAAACATGCGTAAAAAATCATCTACAATTGTAACTACAAATATGAGTCAAGATCAAATATTTCCCGCCGCTATGCAAGCTTTTCCCATTCTCCGGGGTTGAAATCTGGGCTTTGTCGCCAACGCCCCTTGAGCCGTCGTCACGGCCGGAGTATGGTCGGCGACGTTCTGGTTTTGTTTTCGGCTCATGTCCACGTCGCACCCTTATGATCCCGGTTTTTGCCGCGACTGTCTGGCCGGCCAGCCAGAAGGGTTGAGGCGTTGCCGCGCCTGTGGCAGCCCGCGCCTTGTTTATCACGCTGAACTTTACGATCTGAGCATCGCCCATATCGACTGCGACGCCTTTTATGCCTCTGTTGAAAAACGGGATAATCCGGAACTGGCCGACAAGCCTGTCATCATTGGCGGCGGCAAGCGCGGGGTCGTTTCCACCGCCTGTTATATCGCCCGCATTCAGGGCGTGCGCTCCGCAATGCCCATGTTCAAGGCGCTGGAAGCCTGTCCTGACGCGGTGGTCATCAAGCCGGACATGGAGAAATACAGCCGTGTCGGGCGCGAAATCCGGGCGATGATGCAGGAATTGACGCCGCTCGTGCAGCCAATTTCCATAGACGAGGCCTTTCTCGATCTTTCCGGCACCGAGAGGCTGCATCACGATCCACCGGCCCGTGTGCTGGCGAAATTCGCCCGGCGCGTGGAAAAGGAAGTGGGCGTGACCGTTTCAGCCGGGCTTTCCTATTGCAAATTTCTCGCCAAGGTCGCGTCCGACCTGCAAAAACCGCGCGGCTTTTCAGTGATCGGTGAAGCGGAAGCGCTGTCCTTTCTGGCGGCGCGGCCGGTAACCACCATCTGGGGCGTGGGCAAGGCCTTTGCGGCGACGCTGGAAGCGGACGGTATCCGCATGATCGCGCAGCTGCAAGAGATGGAGGAAAGCGAGCTGATGCGCCGTTATGGCGTGATGGGGCAGCGCCTCTTCCGGCTTTCCCGCGGCATTGACGAGCGGCACGTGCATAATAACGACCCCGTCAAAAGCGTGTCTTCCGAAACCACCTTTTTCAACGATATTTCCCGCCATGAGGATCTGGTGCCGATCCTGCGCTCTCTATCCGAAAAGGTTGCCTGGCGGCTGAAGAAAAGCGGCATTGCCGGTCAGACGGTGGTGCTGAAGATGAAGACGGCCGACTTCAAGCTCCGCACCCGCAACCGCAGGCTGGACGATCCCACGCAGCTTGCCGACCGGATTTTCCGCACCGGCCTCTCGCTGCTGGAGAAAGAAACCGACGGCACCAAATTTCGCCTCATCGGCATTGGCGTCAGCGATCTGCGCGATGCGGGCCTCGCCGACCCTCCCGATCTCGTCGACAGACAGGCGGGACGGCGGGCGGCGGCGGAAGCGGCGATGGACAAGCTGCGCGACAAGTTCGGCAAGGGCAGCGTCGAGACCGGCTATACTTTCGGAACACGTAAATAATGCCCGCTGGGTTGTGCGAAGGGTCGCGCAATCTGGCCCCCGTCACGTCGTGCCCGATATATTTTAGATTTTACACAAATTAGTGATGTTCGGGATAAGCCGTCCTTAAACTTCATTAAACTTCGCGTGGTTGAGTGAGGCAAGTTTTGTGCATGTGGTGTATTGCGTCATGTCCCTTCGCCTCCGTCTTATGGCTGGCATGCTGTCGGCCAGCATTCTCGCCTTTCCGGCGCTTGCCGCTGACAGCCGCGCGCTGCAGATTCTGGTATCAAAAAGCGATCAGTCGCTCTCGCTTTATGAAAATGGCGAAATCATCGCCACCTCGAAAGTCTCCACCGGCAAGGCCGGTCATGAGACGCCGAGCGGCATATTCTCCATTCTGGAAAAGCGGAAATACCACGAGTCGAATATCTATTCGGCTGCACCCATGCCCTTCATGCAGCGGCTGACATGGTCCGGTATCGCGCTGCACGAAGGCAAGGTGCCGAACTATGCGGCCTCGCATGGCTGCGTGCGCCTGCCTTCCAAATTCGCCAAGTCACTTTTCGGCGACACGCGCACTGGCGTCCATGTCATCATCACCGACCGCCCGGTCTCGTTGCGTTTCGTACAGCACCCGGCGTTGTTTGTTCCACGCGACGATGCCGATGACGGCAAGCTGCTTCTTTCGGATGTGGAGTTGCGCCCGGCTACATTCGATGCAGCCTTGGGCACGGTTGAGGTTGCCGTCAATGAAAAAACCCAGTCCCTCAAGCCGGCGGCGAAGGCCAGAGAACCCTCACCCCTGCGCATTCTCATCACCCGGCGTGGCGAGCGCGAAAAGGTGATGGATATTCAAACCGTGCTGACCCGTCTCGGCTTCGATGCTGGTTCTGCCGATGGTTACACCGGAGAGATGACGATCAGCGCAATCAATGGTTTCAAGCGCTGGAAGGGGCTGAAGACGACCGGGCCGCTTCTGACCGACGCCTTCGTGGCGGCGCTTTATGCCTCCGCCGGTGAAGACCATCCGCCGACCGGCCAGATCATGGTGCGGCAGGATTTCAAACCGCTGTTCGAAGCAGCCATCGACATCAAGGACCCGGAAGTGGCGCTCGGAACCCACTTCTTCGAGGCTGTTACCGTGGACCGCGCGGCTGGAACTGCCGAATGGAACGGCGTGACGCTCGAAAACCACCTGCCGGCGGCAGCCCGCAAGCGGCTCGGAATCACCGTTACCGAGGCCCCTGGCGGCTTCGATCAATTGAGCGCCGTGCTCAGCCGCCTCGAAATACCCGCAGAGATACGCAGCCGTATCGAACAGGAGCTTTCAAGCGGCAGCTCGATCACCGTTTCCGACATTAGTCACCAGATGGAAACAGGCGCCGGAACGGACTTCATCACCGTTACGAAAGAAGGGCCGGTATGAGCGACGTGTGAGGCGCGAGCCTCACACCAGTTCCACGTCAACGACACCGGGTGCGGACCGCAGCGCAGCGGCGATTTCCGGCGAGATACGGTATTTCTCCGTCAGTTCCACCTCGATCTCGCGGCTGCCTTCATCCTTGATGACGATGAAATAGACCGAGCCGTCACCCTTGGTGTTGAGATGGCGGGCGACCGTTTTCAGCGGACCGGAATCGCGGACATAAACGCGCAGAGCCTTCTGCATCTGCACGGATTTCTCTTCAAGCGACTGCGCCGTCTGGATACGCAGGCCGATGCCTTCCGGGCGCTCTTCCGCCTGCACGGTGATAACAAGCGATTTGCCGACTTCCAGCAGATCCCGGAATTGGCCGAGCCCTTCGGAAAACAGCACCGCTTCATATTGCCCTGATGCATCCGAGAAGGTGACGATGCCCATCTTGTTGCCGGTGCGGGTCTTGCGTTCCTGCTTGCCGGTGACGGTGCCGGCCAGACGCCCGGCGGTCGCACCCTGTTTCACCGCCGCTGAAAAATCGGCGAAATTCTGCACCCGCAACTTTTCCAGCACGGGGCGATAGGTATCGAGAGGATGGGCGGTGAGGTAAAAACCGAGAACCTGATATTCACGCAGCAGTTTTTCCGAAGCGAGCCAGGGCTGGAAAGCGGGCAGGACAAGCTTTTCCGGGCCGTTGCCGCCGCCGGAACCGAACATGTCCGACTGGCCGATGGTGCGATTGTTCTGCGCCATCTGCGCATAACCGATAATGCGGTCCAGCCCGCCGATCAGCTCGGCGCGGTCGCGGCCGAAACAATCGAAAGCGCCGGCATTGATCAGGCTTTCCAGCACACGCCGGTTGATCTGCTTGGGGTCGATGCGCAGGCAGAAATCCTCAAGGCTCGTGAACGGCTTGCCGTCGCGAACCTGGACGATGTGTTCCACCGCTCCCTCGCCTACGCCCTTGATGGCGGCCAGCGAATAATAGATGCGGTTTTCACCTGTCTCGAACTGGCGGAAGGACGTCTGCACCGAAGGTGCGACGACCTCGATGCCAAGGCGGCCTGCATCCTGCCGGAAATCGTTGAGCTTTTCCGTGTTTGCCATATCGAGCGTCATGGAGGCCGCGAGGAACTCTACCGGATAATGCGCCTTCATATAGGCGGTCTGGTAGGACACGATGGCGTAGGCGGCGGCATGGCTCTTGTTGAAGCCGTAATTGGCGAATTTCGCCAGAAGGTCGAAGATGGTGTTGGCTTGCGGCTTCGAGACGCCATTCTTGATGGCGCCATCGACGAAGCGCTCACGCTGCTGGTCCATCTCCTCCTTGATCTTCTTGCCCATGGCGCGGCGCAGAAGATCGGCTTCGCCGAGCGAATAACCTGACAGGACCTGGGCGATCTGCATCACCTGTTCCTGATAGACGATAACGCCCTGCGTTTCCTTGAGTAGATGGTCGATGGTCGGGTGGATTGATTCCAGCTCCTCCTCGCCATGTTTGCGGGCGTTATAGACCGGAATGTTCTCCATCGGGCCGGGACGATAAAGCGCCACCAGCGCGATGATGTCCTCGATGCAGTCCGGCCGCATGCCGATCAGCGCCTTGCGCATGCCGGCACTTTCCACCTGGAACACGCCGATGGTTTCGCCGCGCGACAGCATCTCGTAAGTTTTGGCGTCATCCAGCGGGATGGCGGCGAGATCGACCTTGATGTCACGCTTGGCAACAAAATCGACGGCCACCTTCAGCACCGTCAGCGTCTTCAGGCCGAGGAAGTCGAATTTGACGAGGCCGGCGCTTTCCACCCATTTCATGTTGAACTGGGTGACCGGCATATCGGATCGCGGATCGCGATACATCGGCACCAGCTTGGAGAGCGGCCGATCGCCAATGACGATACCGGCGGCGTGGGTGGAGGCGTGACGGTAAAGCCCCTCAATCTTCTGGGCGATATCCAAGAGGCGGGCGACGACCGGCTCCTTGTCCGCCTCTTCCTGCAGGCGCGGCTCTTCCTCGATCGCTTTTGACAGCGGCGTCGGATTGGCCGGGTTGTTGGGCACCAGCTTGCAGATCTTGTCCACCTGCCCATAGGGCATTTCCAGCACGCGGCCGACATCACGCAAGGCCGCGCGCGCCTGCAGCGAACCGAAGGTGATGATCTGCGCCACCTGCTCGCGACCATATTTGGCCTGCACGTAGCGGATCACCTCTTCACGGCGGTCCTGGCAGAAGTCGATATCGAAGTCGGGCATCGATACGCGTTCGGGATTGAGAAAGCGTTCGAACAGCAGCGAGAAGCGCAGGGGGTCGACGTCGGTAATGGTAAGCGCGTAAGCGACAAGCGAACCCGCACCCGAACCACGGCCAGGGCCTACCGGAATATCATGCTGCTTGGCCCATTTGATGAAGTCGGCAACGATCAGGAAGTAACCGGGAAACTTCATGCGCGAGATGACGCCGAGTTCGAAATCCAGCCTGTCGCGATACTCCTGCTCCGTATAACCGGCCGCCATGCCGAGCGCTGCCAGCCGCTGATCCAGCCCCTCTACTGCCTGGCGGCGAAGCTCCTCGGCTTCAGCGCGTTCCGCCGCTTCGGGGTCGTCGCTGGCGCCGGTGAAGCGCGGCAGGATCGGGCCACGCTTCTTCAGCACGAAGGAGCAGCGGAGCGCGATCTCGACAGTGTTTTCGAGCGCCTCGGGAATGTCGGCAAAAAGCGCCACCATCTCCTCACGACTCTTGAGGTAATGGTCGGGCGTCAACCGGAACCGGCTGTCATCGGAGACGATGGCGTTGTGCGCCACCGCCATCAGCGCATCATGCGCCTCGTAATCAGCCTTGGAGGGGAAGAACGCTTCATTGGTGGCAACCAGCGGAATATCATGCTCGTAAGCAAGGCCGATCATGCGCCGCTCATGGGAACGGTCGTAGCCGGACTGGCGCTGCAATTCGATGTAGAGACTGTCCCCGAAGAGTGACTTCAATGTCAGCAGCCGCTCTTTCGCCTGCGCTGCATGGCCTTCCTTCAAGGCCATATCCACCGGTCCGCCGGAAGCGCCCGTCAGCGCGATCAGCCCCGCATTGGAGGCCTCTTCCAGCCATGCACGGGTAATATGCACGGAATGACCGCCACTGCCCTCGCCTTCCAGATAGGCGCGGCTGACGATATCCACCAGCCGCTCATAACCTTCGGCATTGGCGGCCAGCAGAACGATGGCGGGAAGTTTCTGAAGATGGCTATTGTGGTTGCGGCGATCCTCCGCCGCATCCTGCATGTCGATCGACAGCTGGCAACCGATGATCGGCTGCAGACCCTCATCGCGCGCCTTTTCGGAAAACTCCAGCGCGACGAAGAGGTTGTTGGTGTCGGTAATGGCTATGGCCGGCTGGCCGTCCGCGACGGCCTTGGACATGATTTTCTTGAGGGGCAACGCCCCCTCAAGCAGGGAATAAGCGGAATGAACCCGAAGATGGACGAAACCGGGGGTCTTCAACGTTTCGCCAGAGGTCTCTCCACGCATAACCGCATCGCCCATATCATCATCCTGTCATTCTGAATCGAGGGGGCGATTTTCCGATTTCCGGCGCTTAATGTCCACCGCTTTGCGGCGTCCATACAGGCTTCTGCGCCGGTGTCTTCTTCACAGGGCGGTGAGGATCACCGAGAAGCTGGCAACAAAGACAGCGATGGAAGCGAAAGCAGCAACGTCACGGATGAAATCAGTCATTGGCCTCTCCTTACTCGTTATGTTCCAACTTTGTTCTCATTTTGTTCGATTGTCAACAGGGTTCTGCTGATATTCCTCTTGCTAATGTACGAGAATCGCCTTCGGTTCCGATCAAGGGAACGGCAAGCCGCTGACTCCAAAGCGAAAAACCCGAAGGCAAAAAACGCCTCCGGTTTCGGAAAAAAATCAAATTCAGAGAACAGCTATTCTTCAGGAGGCGCCGGAGAGATTGATCCGGGCTCGCGACGGTTCGTCCTCGTTCCCTCACGGCAACGACCAGCGTAGTCGTTCCGGTCGCTCCGGAAGGCATGGTGATGCGCGAGGATCATCCCCGCGCAATCCCATGGTCAGAAATCGACGATCTTCCCGTCGGCGAGCGTTACGCGCCGGTCCATGCGGGCGGCGAGTTCATGATTGTGGGTGGCAATCAGCGCCGCGAGGCCAGATTGGCGCACCAGCGCCTCCAGCGCGTCGAATACATAATGCGCGGTCTCCGGATCGAGATTGCCGGTCGGCTCGTCGGCGAGCAGCAGGAGCGGCGCGTTGGCGACGGCGCGGGCAATGGCGACACGCTGCTGTTCACCGCCCGAGAGTTCGGCCGGACGGTGTTCGCCGCGATGCCCCACACGCATATAGTCGAGCAGCGCGCTGGCGCGCTTGCGAGCTTCAGCCTGGGTGAGACCGGCGATGAGCTGCGGCATCATCACATTTTCCACCGCCGAGAATTCCGGCAGGAGGTGATGGAACTGATAAACGAAGCCGATATCGCTGCGGCGGATCGCGGTGCGCGTTTCATCCGGCAGGCCGTTGCAGGGCGCGTCGTTAATATAGACCTCGCCGGCATCGGGATGTTCCAGCAGGCCTGCCAGATGCAGCAGCGTTGATTTGCCGGTGCCCGAAGGGGCGACCAGCGCCACCATCTCACCGCTCTTCAATTCAAAATCGGCCTTGCGCAGAATGGAAAGCGACGTCTCGCCCTGACCATAGGTTCTCTCAACGCCGGTGAGCCGCAGCACTGTTTTTTTTGCCATATTGCGAAGCGGTCCTTATTCGTAACGCAGGGCCTGCACCGGATCGAGCTTGGAAGCCCGCCATGCCGGGAAGATCGTTGCCAGGAAAGAGAGCGTGAGCGCCATGATGACAACGGAAATCGTTTCGCTGATATCCATTTCTGCCGGAAGCTGGCTCAAGAAATAAAGCTGCGGGTCAAACAGCACCGTGCCCGAAATCCAGGAGAAGAACTGCCGGATGGATTCCACGTTGAGGCAGACGATGACGCCGAGCGCCACACCGGCGAAGGTGCCGACCATACCGATGGCCGCACCTGTCATGAAGAAGATGCGCATCACCGCGCCCGAACTTGCGCCCATGGTGCGCAGAATGGCGATATCGCTGCCCTTGTCCTTCACCAGCATGATGAGGCCGGAAATGATGTTCAGCGCCGCCACCAACACGATGAGGGTGAGGATCATGAACATGACGTTTCGTTCCACCTGCAGGGCGGAGAAGAAGGTCTGGTTCCGCTGCCTCCAGTCGGTAATGTAGATCTGCCTTTCGGCCGCCTGCTCCACCAGCGGACGGATGCCATCGACATCATCCGGGCGGCTCACATAAAGCTCAATGGATTGCACGATGCCGTCGGCATTGAAATAAAGCTGGGCTTCGGACAGAGGCATATAGATCATCGATGCGTCGTATTCCGACATGCCGATCTCGAAGACACCGGAAATCTTGTAAGACTTGACGCGCGGATTGACGCCCATCGGCGTTACGTCACCTTCTGGTGATATGAGGGTGATATCGTCACCCGCCGTAACACCAAGCTGGGCGGCGAGCCTGGAGCCGACGAGAACGCCGTCACCCGCCATGAAGCCGACGAGGTCGCCGGTTTTGATGTTGGTGGCGACTTCCTTGACCTTGTCGATATCCTCCTGGCGCACACCGCGCACCAGAGCGCCGGAACCCGCACCGCCACGACCGGAAGCCAATGTCTGGCCCTCCACCAGCGGCAGAGCCATGGTGACGCCGGGTACGGCGGCGAATTTCTTAGCCAACTCATCATAATTATTGAAGGGCTGGTCAATCGGCTGCACGATCATATGGCCGTTGATGCCGAGAATGCGGGAAATCAGCTCCGTGCGGAACCCGTTCATGACAGCCATGACGATGATAAGCGTCGCCACGCCCAGCATGATGCCGACAAAGGAAAAACCGGCGATGACGGAAATGAATGCTTCCTTGCGCCGCGACCGCAGATAGCGCCAGGCCACCATGCGTTCGAAAGCGGAAAACGGCCGGGCGGTCTTTGCCCCGGCGGAAACAGCCGCACCCTTGTCAGCCTCGGCTTGTGCCATGTCGTCTCCCTGATCTCAAACTGCAAGGCCGGTCTTTTCCGAAAACCGGCCCATATTTCTGCTACATCTGCGCTACGAAACCGGAGCGGACTTCGGGTGAAGCCGCTCCGTCTTCCATTCGCGCTTAGGCGAGCACCTTGTTCATCGCCGCCTCGATCGTCACGGTCTCCCGCTCGCCGGTCTTGCGATCCTTCACTTCGACTTCGCCATTCGCGACCGAACGCGGGCCGACGATGATCTGCAGCGGCACGCCGATCAGATCAGCGGTGGCGAATTTCTGGCCCGCCCGGTCGTCCGTATCGTCGTAGAGAACATCCTTGCCGGCGTTGGAGAGCTGATAATACAGCTTTTCACAGGCCGCATCGCAGGCCGCATCGCCAGCCTTCATGTTGATGATCACGACGTCGAAAGGAGCGACCGAGGCCGGCCAGATGATTCCGTTCTCGTCATGCGATGCTTCAATGATGGCGGGAACAAGGCGTGTCGGCCCGATGCCATAAGAACCCATGTGGACGGGGTGTTCCTTGCCGTCCTTGCCCTGCACTTTCGCGCCCATAGGCTCGGAATATTTGGTGCCGAAATAGAAGATGTGCCCAACCTCGATGCCGCGCGCGGAAAGGCGCTCGCCTTCGGGAATGGCGTCATAGGCGGCCTCGTCGTGCATTTCGGACGTGGCTGCGTAATCGGTCGTCCACTCGTCGAACACGCCCTGCAGCGCCGCGACATCGTCGAAATCGGTGCTTTCAGCTGGAATGCCGCGGTCGAGGAAGCTCTTGTGGCAGAAGACTTCGGATTCGCCGGTATCGGCCAGAATGATGAACTCATGGCTGTGATTGCCGCCGATCGGGCCGGTATCGGCGCGCATGGGAATAGCGCGCAGGCCAAGGCGCTCGAAGGTCCGCAGGTAAGCCACGAACATCTTGTTGTAGGAATGGATCGCGTCTTCCTTGGTGAGGTCGAAGGAATAGGCGTCCTTCATCAGGAACTCGCGCGAGCGCATGGTGCCGAAGCGCGGACGCACCTCGTCGCGGAACTTCAGCTGGATATGGTAGAGGTTCAGCGGCAGGTTCTTGTAGGACTTCACATAGGAACGGAAGATGTCGGTGATCATCTCCTCGTTGGTGGGGCCATAGAGCATCTGGCGGTCCTGGCGGTCCTTGATGCGCAGCATTTCCTTGCCGTAGTCGTCATAACGGCCGCTCTCCTGCCAGAGCTCGGCGGTCTGCAGCGTCGGCATCAGAAGCTCGATGGCGCCGGAACGGTCCTGCTCCTCGCGGATGATCTTGTTGACCTTGTCGAGCACGCGTTTGCCGAGCGGCAGCCAGGAATAGATGCCAGCCGATTGCTGCCGGATCATGCCGGCGCGCAGCATGAGGCGGTGAGAGACAATCTCGGCTTCCTTGGGGTTTTCCTTCAGGATGGGCAGGAAATAACGGCTAAGACGCATGACGGCTTCCATTGATGTGGACGACAGCGCCAAAAGGCGCGGGAATCGCCCCGAATAGAGGGATATTGGCGCCGGATATAGCGGTTTCTGACCCAGATGAAAACCCGCCATGCAAAGAGCGTTAAAGGCGATTTTGTGGTATTTTCACGATAGCTAATTCGCGTCAAAACGCTTTGGCCGGAATATTATTCTTGATCCGGTGCGACAAATTGCACCACAGAGAATTTTTTGCCGACTGTAACAAATATGCAAAAAATGAGATGACAAGCATGGGGGTTTGAGCTAGCTTTAGCTTACAAAAGAGGCAGGAAGTTTAAATTCTTGTCATTTTCGCGGTCAGTCTTGGGAGGATCAGATCTTAGGCGCGCTCGTTCGCAGCCCCGGTAACGGTTACAGATCACGCGAAACCTGAAAACAAGGCTGAAAGGCCTTGTTTTTTTTTGCTTCTGCACGCATTTTCCCGCTCCCGGCCATCATCCCAGTAGAATTACGGCGATGAATCAGGCACCCGGCAAGCTCCTGCTGTGTGCACGATAGATATGACATCCATATGACAGAGTCTCAGCCAGATTCACGGCAGACTGCCCCTTGCATAGGCAGGCTCTTCGGCTTGCTATCAGGTTGGGCGCAGATGTAGGCGGGGGCGGACATTGCCCGCGCTTTTTTTCAGTCGAAAACGGGAATAATTCTCGGCAGGTCATCAAGGCTGACGCCGAACCACCAGGTTCCGCCATACCAGATCCCGCAGATCAGGGCCGAGATCAGGGTCGTCCACAACACGATCCGTCCGCCCTTGAAGCTGGATGGCGCGCTGGCAACCGTCCCCAGCGCCACATCGCCCTCATCGTCCTGGGTGCGCAGGCCAATCGGCAGCACGATAAAAAGCACCGTCCACCAGACGATGAAATAAACGGCGAAGACCGAAAGAAGCGGCATGTGATCCTCCTGCACAATGCGCTTCTTGTAACGCATTCATCCGCAAACCGGAATCAATTCCCTGCAAGATGCATAAAAAGCCTTGGAAAGAGGAACAGAACCGCGCTTTGAGCAGGCACACTCAGGTCGCCGACAAAGGCGGACGCTCTCTCTTCCGTCATGCCGGCCCCCGGAACAAGCCCGAGGATGATCCGGCATCCAGCCACGGCGCGTCTGCGCCGTGAGAGGAGTCTTTACGCGATCAAGGACTTGATCGCGCTGGACCCCGGATCTAGTCCGGGGTGACGGCATGCGGATGATACCCCGCTTTCCGGCTCAGACCTTCGTGACGAAAACCGTCACGATCGGCTTCTTGCCCCAGCTCTGATTGGCGGCGGCGCGCACGGCGCGGCGCACCGCTTCACGCAGCAGCTCCAGATCCTTGCGGCGGGCGCGCGGAATGCTTTCGACAGCGCCGAGCACGGCGTCATAAAGCGTGTCTTCCATCGCCTCATCCTCGTCATCAAATTCCGGCAGGCCGAAAGGCACCACATCGGGATCACCGAGGAAATCGTAACGGCTGTCCAGCACGACATTGACCGCGACATGGCCGGCGAAAGAAAGCTTGCGGCGATTGCTGATGCCCATCTCGTCCATGTCACCGACGAGATTGCCGTCCTTGAAGACGCGGCCATGTGGCACGTCGTCGATAACCTCCGCCGGGCCGGGAGCAAGGCGCAGAACATTTCCGTTGCGCACCTTCGGTACCTGCGAAATGCCGGCCTGTTCGGCCAGTTCCTTCTGCGCCACCAGATGCGCCGCCTCACCATGCACGGGCACGACGATCTGCGGCTTCGTCCACTCATACATCTTCAGAAGTTCATTACGGCGCGGATGGCCGGAGACATGCACTAGCGCCTCATTGTCCGTGACAATGTGCACGCCCTGCTCGATCAGGCCGTTCTTGATCTCGATGATCGCCTTTTCGTTGCCGGGAATGGCGCGTGAGGAAAATACGACAGTATCTCCCGACGCGAGCGCCACATTGCGCATCTCGTCGCGGGAAAGCTTGGCGAGCGCTGCGCGCGGTTCGCCCTGCGAACCGGTCAGGATCAGCACCACACGGTCGCGCGGAATATAACCATATTCATCTTCTGCGAGGAACGGCTTGATGCCTTCCATGATGCCGAGATCCTGCGAGACATTGACGACCCGCTTCAGCGACGAGCCCAGCAGCAGCACCTCGCGGCCCGCGGCCTCAGCAGCCTGCGCAATCGAACGGATGCGCCCGACGTTGGAGGAGAAGGTGGTGACCGCCACGCGGCCTTCGGCATTTTCGATGATCTGGCGCAGGCCTTCGGAAACCTCGTGTTCGGAGGGCGACACACCATCGCGCACCGAATTGGTGCTGTCGCACATCAATGCCAGCACACCCTCTTCGCCGATGGCGCGGAAGCGCGCCTCATCCGTCAACGGCCCGAGCGACGGCGCTTCGTCGATCTTCCAGTCACCGGTGTGGATGACATTGCCGAGCGGCGTGCGAATGACCAGCGACATCGGCTCGGGAATGGAGTGGTTGACACCAACAGCTTCGATTTCGAACGGCCCGACATTGATACGGTCGCCAGCCTTGAAGATCGTTACCGGAATTTCGGCGCGCGTGCCCTCATAAGCGCGCTTGGCTTCCAGCATGCCGGCGGTGAAAGGCGAGGCATAAACCGGGACATTGAGGCCGGGCCACAGATCATTCAGCGCACCATAATGGTCCTCATGGGCGTGGGTGATGATGATGCCCTTGAGGTTCTTCTTCTGCTCGGCGATATAGCTGATGTCAGGCAGAACGAGATCGACGCCCGGCAAATCGAGACCGGCGAATGTCACGCCGCAATCCACCATGATCCATTGGCGCTTGCTTTCCGGCCCATAGCCGTAAAGCGCCAGATTCATGCCGATTTCACCCACACCGCCGAGCGGTATAAAGACCAGTTCGTCCTGTTTAGCCATTATTTTTCTTATCCATTCACGAAAGCACGCGGACGACGGCATTTTGCCGTGCCCACCGCCTCTATCCAGCATCGGACCTGTTAAACCATCTGATCGACCGGGCCGATGCGGAACCGGTTTGTCACCCTGCATTTCATGAGCCGCAGGAAAGCTCCAACCTCTGGAACCGGTTCGGCGCGGCTTCCTGGGCCGCGCCGTTCACCTCATCCGAAAAATACGTCGCCGGCGGCGATGGAGCGCCTGGCGCCCTCGTCTTCATCCAGCAGCAGATAACCATTATCATCAATTCCGACGAAACGCCCGCCAATCGAACGATCAGGGAAATTGACGGTGATATGTTCGCCAATACCGCAAGCGGCCGCCCGCCAGCCGGTCATGATGCCGGAAACACCCCTGCCCTCGTCCCAGTCCCGCAGCACATCAGCCGTCTCGCGGAAGAGATGGGCGAACAGCTCGTCGGGCGAGCAGGACGCGCCATGTTCGGAGAGCATGGTGACGGGATAAAGCGGATTGTCCGGCTTGTGGGCGATATTGATGCCGATGCCGATGACGATGGCGCGCCGGCCGTCAGGCAGCAGCTCCGCTTCCATCAGGATGCCGCAGGTCTTGCGGCGACCGATCAGCACGTCATTCGGCCATTTGATCTCCAGCGGTTCACCATTCGTCGGCAGCACCGCGCGAATGGCGCGATAGACTGCAAGCGCAAAAGCGAGCGGCAGGGAGCCGATGCGGTCCATCGGCGCGGGATCGATCAGAAGAAGCGATGCGTAGAGATTGCCGGGTTCGGAAACCCATGGCCGGCCGCGACGGCCGCGGCCGCCGGTCTGGCGGATGGCGGTAATCCACAGATTGCCGCCATCGCCTGCCCTTGCCCGGGCAAAACATTCCAGATTGGTCGATGGCGTTTCCGCCATCGCCTCGTGCCGGAAATCATCGATGGACATCCGACCCGTATGCTTGTGTGTGCTGCTCAAAAGAAGGTCTTCGCCGCAACAGTCACCGCGTTGCCGAGCGCACCGCCAAAGACGATGAAGGCGACAACGAACAGGGCCGAAAGCGCATAAACGACTTTCAGTTCGCCAGCCGGACGCTCGAATTTGTCCTTGGCCTCATCGAACCACATGACCTTGACGACGCGGATATAGTAGTAGGCGCCGACCACCGAGCCAATCACGCCGATGATGGCGAGCGGATAGAGCTTGGCTTCAATGGCGGCGAGGAAGACATAATACTTGCCGAAGAAGCCGGCGAGCGGTGGAATGCCGGCAAGCGAGAACATCAGGATCGTCAGCACAACCGCCATGAAGGGGTTGGAAGACGAAAGACCGGCGAGATCCTCGACAGTCTCGACATTGCCGATTTCCTTGCGGCGCATGGAGAGAATGCAGGCGAAGGTGCCGAGCGTCATGACCATGTAGATGGTCATGTAGAGAATAACGCCCGAGATACCGGCTTCGGTGCCGGCGGCAAGACCAACCAGCGCGTAACCCATGTGACCGATGGAGGAATAGGCCATCAGGCGCTTGATGTTCTTCTGGCCGATCGCGGCAAAGGAGCCGAGCAGCATGGAGGCGATGGAAATGAAGACGACGATCTGCTGCCAGTCGGCGAAGACCGGCTGGAAAGCCTCGATGACGATGCGCACGAGGATCGCCATGGCGCCGATCTTGGGCGCGGCCGAGAGGAATGCCGTGACCGGGGTCGGCGCACCTTCATAGACATCAGGCGTCCACATGTGGAACGGCACGGCCGAGATCTTGAATGCCAGACCGGCGAGAACGAAGACCAGGCCGAAAACGAGGCCGAGCGAACGGGTTTCGGCCGCCAGAACCTGCGCGATTTCGGTGAAGCCGGTATTGCCGGTGAAGCCGTAGACCAGCGACATGCCATAGAGCAGCATGCCGGAGGAGAGCGCGCCGAGCACGAAGTACTTCAGACCCGCTTCCGTGGAGCGCAGGCTTTCACGGTTGATGGCGCAGACGACGTAGAGCGCCAGCGACTGCAGTTCCAGCGCCATGTAGAGCGAGATCAGGTTGTTGGCCGAGATCATCAGCAGGATGCCGAGGGTCGCGAGAACCAGCAATACCGGATATTCGAAACGGCCGATCGGCTCGAAACGGCCCTGGCCGACGGCCAGGATCATGGCGGTGATGGAGCCGATCAGCGCCAGTACCTTCATGAAGTTGCCGAAGGCATCGGCGATGTAGACACCGCCGAAAGCCACGCCCGATGCGGGGGCAAAGATGATCCAGAGACCGACGACGAGCAGGAGGGCAACGGCAAGGCCGGTGACCGTCGTTGTCGACTTGTCGCCCGAGAAGACACCAATCATGAGCAGCGCCAGCGCGCCGACCGCAAGGATCAGCTCGGGCGTCGCAATGTGCAGACTGGCAAAAAGGATTTCAGCGGTCATGTCCAACGGGTCCTGTCGTCAATTCATAGTGAGCGCAACATTTTGCGCCGCCTGCAGTGCAGCCGTATAGTTGTTTACCAGAAGATCGACCGATGCGGCGGTGGCATCGAAAACCGGAGCCGGATAGACGCCGAAGAAGATCGTCAGAGCAACCAGCGGGTAAAGGATGACCTTTTCGCGGGTCGACAGATCGAGCATCGATTTCAGGCTTTCCTTCTCGAGCGCACCGAAGATCACGCGGCGGTAGAGCCACAGCGCGTAGGCGGCCGAGAGGATGACACCGGTTGCCGCAAACAGCGCGACCAGCGTATTGGCGCGGAAGACACCGATCAGCGTCAGGAATTCACCGACAAAGCCTGACGTGCCGGGCAGACCGACATTGGCCATGGTGAAAATCATGAAGGCGACGGCATATTTCGGCATATTGTTCACGAGACCGCCATAGGCCGAAATCTCGCGGGTGTGCAGCCGGTCATAAACCACGCCGACGCAGAGGAAGAGTGCGCCAGACACGATACCGTGCGACAGCATCTGGAAGATCGCGCCCTGCACACCCTGCACGTTGGCGGCGAAGATGCCCATGGTCACGTAACCCATGTGGGCAACGGAAGAATAGGCGATCAGCTTCTTGATGTCGTCCTGCATCATCGCCACCAGCGAGGTGTAGATAATGGCGAGAACCGACAGCGTGAAGACGAAGGGAGCGAAATAGTCCGACGCCAAGGGGAACATCGACAGCGAGAAACGGATGAAACCGTAACCGCCAAGCTTCAGCATGACGCCTGCCAGAATGACGGAACCCGCGGTCGGCGCCTGCACGTGCGCATCCGGCAGCCAGGTGTGTACCGGCCACATCGGCATCTTGACCGAGAAGGCGGCGAAACAGGCAAGCCATAGCCAGGTCTGCATGCCGGCCGGGAAGCCGTACTTCAGAAGTTCGGTCATGTCGGTCGTACCCGCCTGCCAGTACATCGCCATGATGGCGAGCATGGTCAGAACCGAGCCGAGAAGCGTGTAGAGGAAGAACTTGTAGGATGCGTAGACGCGATCCTTGCCGCCCCAGACGCCGATGATGATGAACATCGGGATCAGCGTCGCTTCGAAGAAGACGTAGAAGAGAACCGTATCCAGCGCCACGAAGACGCCGATCATGACCACTTCCAGAAGCAGGAAGGCAATCATGTATTCCTTGATGCGCTTTTCGATCGAATCCCAGCTTGCCAGCACGCAGAAGGGCATGAGGAAGGTGGTGAGGATGACGAACAGCATGGAGATGCCGTCGACGCCAAGATGATAGGCGGCGATGTTGCCGAACCAGGCATGCTTCTCGACCATCTGGAAGCCGGGGTTCGAATTGTCGAAACCGATCCAGATGAACAGCGACACGATGAAGGTGAAGACGGTCGTCAGCAGCGAGACATTGAGAATGTTGCGGCGACCATAGGGGCCGTTCTCATTCGTCAGAAGCAGCAGCACCACGCCGACGAGCGGCAGAAAGGTGACCGTTGAAAGAATGGGCCAATCGGTCATCAGAGGGCACTCCCGAGCATCATCCAGGTGACAAGCGCCGCGATGCCGATCAGCATCGCAAAGGCATAGTGATAAAGGTAACCGGATTGCAGGCGGACCATGCGGTTGGTCACGTCAACCACACGCGCTGCAATGCCGTTCGGTCCATAGTGGTCGATGACGGCGACGTCGCCCTTCTTCCACAGGAAGCGGCCAAGCGCCTTTGCGGAGCGAACGAAGAGGAAGTCATAGAGTTCGTCGAAGTACCACTTGTTGAGAAGGAACTGGTAGAGGCCGCGATGGGTCTCGGCCAGACGCTTCGGCGTCTCCGGCGACTTGATGTACATGTACCATGCGGTCACGAAACCAAGCGCCATGGCGAAGAACGGGCTCCACTTCACCCAAAGCGGAACATGGTGGAACTCTTCGAGGATTTCATTTTCCGGAAGCGTGAACAGGGCGCCCTTCCAGAATTCAGCATATTCATGACCGAAGAAATAACCTTCGAAGGCCACACCGGCAAAGATCGCGCCAACGGTGAGGATGAAGAGCGGGATCAGCATGACCATCGGCGATTCATGCACATGGTGCATCACGTCGGCCGAAGCGCGCGGCTTGCCGAAGAAGGTCATGAAGGCCAGACGCCAGGAGTAGAAGCTGGTGAACAGCGCGGCGATGACCAGCAGCGTGAAGGCGACGCCCGAGAGAACCGAATGGGACGCGTAAGCGGATTCGATGATGACGTCCTTCGAGAAGAAGCCGGCAAAACCGATCATCGTGCCCGGGATCCCGACGCCGGTCAGCGCCAGCGTGCCAACGGTCATGGTCCAGAAGGTGATCGGGATGTGCTTGCGCAGGCCGCCCATGTAACGCATGTCCTGCTCGCCATCGACGGCGTGGATAACCGAACCGGCGCACAAGAACAGCAGGGCCTTGAAGAAGGCGTGTGTGAAGAGGTGGAACACGGCAGCACCATAAGCGCCGACGCCGAGCGCCACGAACATGTAACCAAGCTGCGAGCAGGTCGAATACGCAATCACGCGCTTGATATCGTTCTGTACGAGACCAACGGTCGCCGCGAAGAAGGCGGTGATCGCGCCAATCAGCGTCACGACGGTAAGCGCGTCATGCGACAGTTCGAACAGCGGCGACATGCGGGCGACGAGGAAGACACCGGCGGTAACCATGGTTGCGGCGTGAATGAGGGCAGACACCGGGGTCGGGCCTTCCATCGCGTCCGGCAGCCAGGTGTGCAGCAGGAACTGCGCCGATTTACCCATCGCGCCCATGAACAGCAGCAGGCAGACGCCCGTCATCGCATTGGCCTTGTCCAGCTGCATGCCGAACAGGTTGATGACCGTTTCCGTGGAAGCGGCACCTTCGGCCGGCAGATAGGTGCTGGCGGCAGCGAAGATGGTTTCGAGATTGATCGAGCCGAACAACACGAACACGCCGCCAATACCGAGGATGAAACCAAAGTCGCCGACGCGGTTGACGATGAAGGCCTTCATGGCCGCAGCCGAAGCGGAAGGCTTCTTGAACCAGAAGCCGATCAGCAGATAGGACGCCAGACCCACGCCTTCCCAGCCGAAGAACATCTGCAGCAGGTTGTCGGAGGTCACCAGCATCAGCATGGCGAAGGTGAAGAGCGACAGATAGGCGAAGAAGCGCGGACGATGCGGATCGTGGTGCATGTATCCGATCGAATAGAGGTGCACCAGCGTCGAGACCGTGTTGACGACGACGAACATGACGGCCGTCAGCGTATCGATGCGGAACGCCCATTCGACGTCGATGCCGCCGGACTGGATCCAGCGCAGCACGGTGACCTTGATCACCTCGCCCGGCTCGCCATGGGCAAGCGCGACACTGAAGAAGACGATCCATGACAGGATGGCGACCACGATCATCAGACCGGTGGTGACATATTCCGAGGCCTTGGCGCCGATCGACCGGCCAAACAGGCCGGCGATCAGGAAGCCGATCAGTGGAAGAAAGACGATAGCCTTGTAGATCATAGCCTTATCAGCCCTTCATCATATTGACGTCTTCGACGGCGATCGATCCGCGGTTGCGGTAGAAGACAACGAGTATTGCAAGACCGATGGCCGCTTCGGCGGCTGCGACGGTCAGAATGAAAAGTGCGAAGACCTGGCCGACGATGTCGTTCAGGAAAGCCGAGAACGCCACCATGTTGATGTTGACCGCCAACAGGATGAGCTCGATCGACATGAGGATGACGATGACGTTCTTCCGGTTGAGGAAGATGCCGAACACGCCGATCGTGAAGAGAATGGCGCTGACCGTCAGATAGTGGGAAAGACCGATTACCATATTGTGTTTCCTTGAATCCGTTCGCGCCTTCAGATGCCCTGACCCGGCTTGACCTTGACCGTGGTGACGGCGGTCTTCGGGTCACGGCCGACCTGCGTGGATACATCCTGCCGCTTGATGTCAGTGCGATGACGCAGCGTCAGCACGATGGCGCCGATCATGGCCACCAGCAGCACGAGACCGGCGAGCTGGAAGAAGTAGATGTAATTGGTATAGAGCACATCACCCAGCGCGGCCGTATTGGTGCGCTCGGTCACCGGCGGGATCGGCATGGTGATCGATTTCGCCGCCTGCGGGTTGAGCACGCTGCCGCCGACAACGACGATCAGCTCCGCCGCGAGGATGACGCCGATCAGCGCGCCGATCGGGGCGTATTGCAGCACGCCGGAGCGCAGCTCCGCAAAATCCACATCCAGCATCATGACGACGAAGAGGAAGAGCACCGCGACAGCGCCGACATAAACCACCAGCAGGATCATGCCGAGGAACTCGGCTCCCGTCAGCAGGAACAGCGCGGCTGCGTTGAAGAAGGTCAAAATCAGAAACAGCACCGAATGAACAGGGTTCTTCGATGCAATGACCATGAACGCAGACGCCACGGCGACGAAAGCGAATATATAAAAGAATACAGCGTGCAGACCCATCTTGGTGCCTTCTTGTCCTCATCGGGAGAAGATGGCCGAAAGCCCCCTCACCCGTTTCGTCCCCGCCGGCGAAAACCGCGCAGGCATTTTACTTTTCATCGCTTTCCGGAGGCTCCCCCGGAAAGACGGTTGCGCCTTAACGGTAAGGCGCATCCAGTGCGAGGTTGCGTGCGATTTCACGCTCCCAGCGGTCGCCATTGTCGAGAAGCTTCTGCTTGTCGAAATAAAGCTCCTCGCGGGTTTCCGTCGCGAATTCGAAGTTCGGGCCTTCGACGATGGCATCGACCGGGCAGGCTTCCTGGCAGAAGCCGCAATAGATGCACTTCACCATGTCGATGTCGTAACGCACCGTGCGGCGGGTGCCGTCGTTGCGGCGCGGGCCGGCTTCGATGGTGATCGCCTGAGCAGGACAGATAGCTTCACACAGCTTGCAGGCGATGCAGCGTTCTTCACCGTTGGGATAACGGCGCAGCGCATGTTCGCCGCGAAAGCGCGGAGAGACCGGGCCCTTTTCAAAGGGATAGTTCACCGTCGCCTTCTGTTTGAAGAAGTGGCGCATCGTCAGGAAGATCGCACCGACGAACTCCTTGAGGAACAGTGAATTGACGGCTTGGGAAAGGCTTGCCATCTTAAACTCCAGATTTCTGAGCGAGGCGTACGGACATCAACCGGCCCACCCCGTCAGCTTCAATACGAATGCAACAATAACGACCATGGCGAGCGACAGCGGCAGGAACACCTTCCAGCCGAGGCGCATGAGCTGGTCATAACGATAACGCGGAACGAAAGCCTTGGTCAGCGCGATCATGAAGAAGACCATGCAGCCCTTGAGCGCGAACCAGACAATGCCCGGAACCCAGTTCAGGAACCACACATCCACGATCGGCAGCCAGCCGCCCATGAACAGGATCGTCGTCAGGCAGCAGATCAGAACGATCGCAGCATATTCGCCGAGCATGAACATCATGTAAGGCGTCGAGCCATATTCGACCATGTGACCGGCCACCAGTTCCGATTCCGCTTCCGGAAGGTCGAAGGGCGGACGGTTGGTTTCGGCAAGGCCCGAGATGAAGAACACGATGAACATCGGGAACAGCGACAGCCAGTGCCAGTCGAGGAACGAGGCCGGCAGACCGATCATCGTGCCGAGGCCGGTGCGCTGCGCCAGAACGATATCCGTGAGGTTGAGCGAGCCGACGCACAGAAGCACGGTGACGATGACGAGGCCGATCGACACTTCGTAGGACACCATCTGCGCCGCCGAACGAAGCGCGCCGAGGAACGGGTACTTCGAGTTCGAAGCCCAGCCGCCCATGATGATGCCGTACACTTCAAGCGAGGAAATCGCGAAAATGTAGAGAATGCCGACATTGATATTGGCAACGACCCAGCCATCGGCAAAGGGGATGACCGCGTAGGTGGCGAGCGCCAGCGTTACGGCAACCAGCGGCGCCAGAAGGAAGACCGCCTTGTTGGCGCCCGCCGGAATGACGGGCTCCTTCAGGATGAATTTCAAAAGGTCAGCGAAGGACTGGAACAGACCAAAGGGGCCGACGACGTTGGGACCACGGCGCAACTGCACGGCTGCCCAGACCTTACGGTCGGCAAGCAGAAGGAAGGCGATGGCCACCAGAAGGCAAACGAGAAGCAGCAGGGACTGGCCGACCATGATCAGCGCGGGCCAGACGTAGCTCCAGAAAAACTGTTCCATAAATCCCCTACCCTTACTCTGCCGCAGCCTGGAAATTGTTGCGGGCCAATGCGGAACACTCGGCCATGACGGCGGATGCGCGCGCAATCGGGTTCGTCAAATAAAAGTCTTTTACCGGCGAGGCAAACGCAGACTTATTGAGGCTGCCCGCGCGAGCGGCAAGTGCCTCGACATCCGCGCCGTTGCCGGCAACGATCTCATCGGTTTCCGCCAGATGCGGATGCGCGACATAAAGCTGGCCGCGCAGCGCCGACAGCGAATCGAACGGCAGCTTCTTGCCGAGCACGTCGGAAAGCGCACGCAGGATCGCCCAGTCTTCACGGGCCTCGCCCGGTGCGAAACCGGCGCGGTTGCCCACCTGAACGCGGCCTTCGGTGTTGACCCAGATACCGGATTTTTCGGTATAGGCCGCACCCGGAAGGATGACGTCGGCGTTCATCGCGCCATGATCGCCGTGGCTGCCGATGTAGACGGTGAACTTGGCGCCCTTGTTCGACAGGTCGATTTCATCGGCGCCGAGCAGGAAGAGAACGTCCATGGACGTTACCATTTCGGCAGCAGCAACACCGCCCTCGCCCGGCACGAAGCCGATGTCGAGACCACCGACGCGGGCAGCGGCGGTGTGAAGCACCGAGAAACCGTTCCACTCTTCGCTGATTGCGCCAACCGAAACGGCAAGCTTCGCAGCGGCCGCGAGAACGGCTGCACCATCGGCGCGTGCCAGAGCGCCCTGGCCGATGATGATCAGCGGGTTCTTGGCGGACTTCAGCTTCTCAACGAAGCTGTGAGAGCCATTGGCGAGATCGGAAAGCGTTTCCGCGCCGGAGCCTAGATATTCGTAGTTGTAGCGCAGCTCACCGGCTTCGCCGATCACGCCGATCGGGAAACCACCGCGACGCCAGCGCTTGCGGATACGTGCATTGAGCACGGCCGCTTCATAACGCGGGTTGGCGCCGACGATCAGAAGTGCATCCGCGTGCTCGATGCCTTCGATTGTGGAATTGAACAGGTAGCTGGCGCGACCCAAAGACGGATCAAGCGCTGCGCCATCCTGACGGCAATCGACATTGGCCGAGCCGAGCGACGCCAGAAGCGACTTCAGCGCGAACATTTCCTCGACGGAAGCAAGGTCACCGGCAATCGCGCCGATCTTGCTGCCGCTGGTTGCGGCAACCGCCTGCTTGATAGCGCCGAAGGCTTCGCCCCAGCTTGCGGGCTGCAAGCGGCCATCCTTGCGGACGTAAGGGCGGTCGAGACGCTGCGTCTTCAGGCCGTCCCAGATGAAGCGGCTCTTGTCGGAAATCCACTCTTCGTTGATTGCCTCGTTGACACGCGGCATGACGCGCATGACTTCGCGGCCACGGGTATCGACGCGGATCGCCGAACCGAGAGCGTCCATCACGTCGATGGTTTCGGTCTTGTTCAGTTCCCACGGGCGGGCAGTGAAAGCGAAAGGCTTGGAGGTGAGCGCACCGACCGGGCAAAGATCGACGACGTTGCCCTGAAGCTCGGAGGTCATCGCCTGCTCGAGATAGGTGGTGATTTCAGCGTCCTCGCCGCGGCCGATGAGGCCGAGTTCGGCGATGCCGGCAACTTCCGTGGTGAAACGGACGCACCGCGTGCAGTGGATGCAGCGGTTCATCACCGTCTTGACGAGCGGGCCGATATATTTGTCTTCAACCGCACGCTTGTTTTCCGCGTAACGCGAACCGGCGATACCGAAGGCCATGGCCTGGTCCTGCAGGTCGCATTCGCCGCCCTGGTCGCAGATCGGGCAATCGAGCGGGTGGTTGATGAGAAGGAACTCCATCACGCCTTCGCGGGCCTTCTTGACCATCGGCGTGTTGGTGAAAACTTCAGGCAATTCGCCATTCGGGCCGCCGCGAACGTCGCGCACGCCCATGGCGCAGGATGCGGCGGGCTTGGGCGGTCCGCCCTTCACCTCAATGAGACACATGCGGCAGTTACCCGCGACCGACAAGCGCTCATGAAAACAAAAGCGCGGAACTTCAGCACCAGCCTCCTCGCACGCCTGCAACAGCGTGAAATGATCCGGAACCTCGATCTCTTTACCGTCAACCTTGAGCTTTGCCATGGTTCTACTTACGTCCTGTTGCCTGTTCGTCCCGTGTCTCTCACACGGTCCGCAACAAATCCTTAATCGCGCCCGACACTTCATCTCGTCGGTCAGGCGCTTCATGGTTTTCCGGCGCCGGGATCATCCCCGCGCCGCATGCAAACTGCGAAAAGCTTATTCGGCAGCTTCCAGAACAGCGCCATCATCCATGGCCCTGTAGGTGTATTGGTCGATGCGCTTTTCGATTTCCGGACGGAAATTGCGGATCAGCGCCTGTACCGGCCATGCGGCGGCGTCGCCGAGCGCACAGATGGTGTGGCCTTCAATCTGCTTCGTCACTTCGAACAGCATGTCGATTTCGCGCTTCTGCGCGTTGCCCTTCACCATGCGTTCCAGCACGCGCCACATCCAGCCGGTGCCTTCACGGCACGGCGTGCACTGGCCGCAGCTTTCATGCTTGAAGAACGCCGCGATGCGGGCGATCGCCTTGATGACGTCGGTGGACTTGTCCATGACGATCATGCCGCCGGTGCCGAAGGACGACTTCACTTCGCGCATGCCGTCGAAGTCCATGATGGCGTCCTTCATGTCCTCACCGCGCACGATGGGGCAGGATGCGCCGCCGGGGATGACGCCAAGCAGATTGTCCCAGCCGCCGCGAATGCCACCGCAATGGTGTTCGATCAGTTCACGGAAGGACAGGCCCAGCGCATCTTCGAAGGTGCATGGACGCTCGACATGGCCGGAGACCATGAACAGCTTGGTGCCGACATTGTTCGGACGGCCGATAGACGAGAACCATGCCGCACCTCGGCGCAGAATGGTCGGAGCAACGGCGATGGATTCGACGTTGTTGACGGTCGTCGGGCAACCGTAAAGACCCATATTGGCCGGGAACGGCGGCTTCAGGCGCGGCTGGCCCTTCTTGCCCTCGAGGCTTTCAAGCAGTGCCGTCTCTTCGCCGCAGATATAGGCACCTGCGCCGTGATGGACGTAGATGTCGAAATCCCAGCCGTTCTTGTTGTTCTTGCCGAGCAGGCCTGCATCGTAACATTCGTCGATGGCGGCCTGAAGCGCCTCACGTTCGCGCATATATTCGCCGCGCACGTAGATATAGGCGGTGTGCGCACCCATGGCGAAACCGGCGATAACGCAGCCTTCGATCAGCGTATGCGGATCGTTGCGCAGGATTTCGCGGTCCTTGCAGGTGCCGGGCTCGGATTCGTCGGCGTTGACCACGAGATAATGCGGACGGCCGTCGCTTTCCTTGGGCATGAAGGACCACTTGAGACCCGTCGGGAAGCCTGCGCCGCCGCGACCGCGAAGGCCGGAAGCCTTCATCTCGTTGATGATCCAGTCACGACCCTTTTCGATGATCTGTTTGGTGCCATCCCAATGGCCGCGCGCCATCACGCCCTTCAGGGACTTGTCCTTGAGGCCGTAGAGATTGGTAAAGATGCGATCCTGATCTTTTAACATGCTTCACCCTTTACCGCGGCTTCTTGCCGAAGACCTTGATATACTCGGCTTCGCCACCCTTGGCGAGCGCCTCGGCCTGCTTGATCCACTCATCGCGTTCGATGCGGCCCTTGAAATTCAGATAACCATCCACCCAGTCGCATTCGGCCTTTTTCCAGCCGGCAATCTGCGCGTAGGTGAAGATGCCGAGCTCATGCAGCGTGCCTTCGATCTTCGGACCGACGCCGGAAATCAGCTTCAGGTCGTCGGGCGTTGCGGGCTTTTCGATGCCGGCCGGACGATCCTTGGAATCGAGTGACGGCTTCGCAGATCCCGAAGCTTCCTTTTCGGCGGCCTTGACGTTGGCTTCGGCAGCCTTCGGCGCGGTCGCCGGCGTCTTCAGCTTCGGATCGGTTTCCGGCGCGTCCGTCTTCGGCTTGGCGGCATTGGCCGGCGGAACCGGTGCGGCATCAGCCACGACTTCGGCAGGCTTGTCGAGATTGGAACGATCCGGCTTGATCTCTTCCGTCAGGGTCGTCAGACCACCGACCGGGACCGACTCGTGACGGTCGATCTGCGGGCCGGTCTTGACCGTGTCGCCCTTGCCTGCCTCGAACGTGTCGATGATCTCTTCCAGACGCTCGGGCGTCAGGTCCTCATAGGCATCCTTGAAGATGATGACCATCGGCGCGTTGACACAGGCGCCCTGACATTCCACTTCTTCCCAGGAGAGCGTGCCGCTCTCATTGGTATGCAGCGGATCGTGATGGATCTTCTTGCGGCAGACGTCCATCAGCGCTTCCGAGCCGCGCAGCATGCAGGGCGTGGTGCCGCAGACCTGAACGTGGGCGCGCGTGCCAACCGGCTTCAGCTGGAACTGCGTATAGAAGGTCGCCACTTCCATGACGCGGATATAGGCCATATCCAGCATGTCGGCGATTTTCTCGATGGCGGCGCGGGTAACCCAGCCGTCCTGCTCCTGCGCACGCATGAGCAGCGGGATGACCGCCGATTGCTGGCGTCCCTCGGGATATTTCAGAATCGTCTTTTCCGCCCATGCGGTATTTTCCGCATTGAAGGCAAATGCCATGGGCTGGAACTGATCTTCGGCTAGTCGACGAACGGACATACTTCCTCACGCCTTTTCAGTTTAACGTCTCACAACGCGATCTCGCCACCGTGACGAATTCGCAGGCGTAAGCCGCCTTGTCTTTCTGCATGAACACGATGAACTTGCTGCCATTGGGAACCGAGGCCTTGATCTCGTATCCCGATGACAGAAGCTGCTTGATGGTCGAAGAGCCGCCGCTCGACAGCGATACCTCAGGCTCGCTCGTCGCCGTCTGGGCGAGAACGGGTGCCGACATCGCAGCGAGAAAAGCCGGTATAGCCAGCGGCAGACGCATCAGCGGTCGACCTCCCCGAACACGATGTCGAGGGAGCCGAGCACGGCTGTAACGTCAGCAAGCTGATGGCCCTTGCACAGGAAATCCATGGCCTGCAGGTGTGCGTAGCCCGGAGCGCGGATCTTGCAGCGGTAGGGCTTGTTGGAACCATCGGCGACCACATAGACGCCGAATTCGCCCTTCGGCGCTTCGACAGCGGCGTAAACTTCGCCGGCCGGTACGTGATAACCTTCGGTGTAGAGCTTGAAGTGGTGGATCAGCGCTTCCATCGAACGCTTCATCTCGCCACGCTTCGGCGGAACCACCTTGCCGTCAAGCGAGGAGACCGGGCCGATGCGATGCTTGCCGGACAGAAGCTCGACGCACTGCTTCATGATCTTCACCGATTCGCGCATTTCCTGCATGCGGATCAGGTAACGGTCATAGCAGTCGCCGTTCTTGCCGACGGGGATGTCGAATTCCAGATCGGAATAGCACTCGTAGGGCTGCGCGCGGCGCAGATCCCAGGCAGCGCCCGAACCGCGCACCATCACGCCGGTGAAACCCCAGGCGAAGGCGTCTTCAAGCGAGACCACGCCGATATCCACGTTACGCTGCTTGTAGATGCGGTTGTCGGTCAACAGACCTTCGATATTGTCGAGTACGGTCAGGAACGGATCGCACCACTTGCCGATATCATCGACCAGTTCCGGCGGCAGGTCCTGATGAACACCGCCCGGACGGACATAGGCCGAGTGCATGCGGGCGCCGCAGGCGCGCTCATAGAACACCATCAGCTTTTCGCGCTCTTCGAAGCCCCAGACCGGCGGCGTCATCGCGCCGACGTCCATTGCCTGCGTCGTCACGTTCATGATGTGCGACAGGATGCGGCCGATTTCAGAATAAAGCACGCGGATCAGCTGGCCGCGCATCGGGATTTCGAGGCCCAGCAGCTTTTCGACGGCGAGCGCAAAAGCATGTTCCTGGTTCATCGGCGCGACGTAGTCGAGACGGTCGAAATAGGGAACGGCCTGCAGATAGGTCTTGGTCTCGATCAGCTTTTCGGTGCCGCGATGCAGAAGACCGATATGCGGATCGACGCGCTCGACGATTTCGCCGTCCAGTTCCAGAACCAGACGCAGCACGCCGTGCGCGGACGGATGTTCCGGACCGAAGTTGATCGTGAAATTGCGGACGTTATGCTCAGTCATTCTAGTGCTCCGCCGAGGTGATCATGGCGATGAATTCGGGGCCGGTCATGTTCTGCGTGGTTTCGGCGAAAGAATAGCTCGAAGGCTTTTCATCCGTGAAAATCTGCGACGCGAACTTGAAGTTGGAAGGGTTTTCGAAAGCCTGCAGCGAAACGGCAAAATGCTTGCCATCCTTGGAACGCCACATCAGCGTGCTGCCGCAATTCTTGCAGAAGCAGCGCTCACCCCACTCAGACGAGGAATAGACGCCGAGGTTCTCTTCGTTTTCGACGGAGATATCAGCGCATTCGACAGCCAGAAACGCACCGCCGGACCAGCGGCGGCACATGGAGCAATGGCAGACGCCGAATTCGCGGGCACCGATCGCGGCCTTGAGGCCGACGGCACCGCAAAGACATTGGGCACGCTCTGTCGCAGGGGCTTCGCTCATTGCTTGGCCTTTTCGTCACCCGGGAGAACATATTCAGTCCCCTCCCAAGGAGAGAGGAAATCGAAATTGCGGAATTCCTGCTTCAGTTCGACCGGTTCATAAAGAACCCGTTTCAGCACGTCATCGTAACGTACTTCCACAAAGCCGGTAACCGGAAAATCCTTGCGCAGCGGGTGGCCTTCGAAACCGTAGTCGGTGAGAATACGGCGAAGGTCCTTATGGCCTTCGAACGGGATGCCATACATGTCCCAGGCTTCGCGCTCGAACCATTCCGCGCCCATATAAACGGGGGTCGAAGACGGAACACCCTCGTCTTCCGCCACTTGCAGCTTGACGCGCACGCGCAGGTTCTGGCGCGGCGACAGCAGGTGATAGACGACATCAAAACGCTTCTCGCGCTGCGGCCAGTCGACACCGCAGATATCGATGATGTTGACGAAACCGCACTGCACATCGTCACGCAGGAAGGTCAAAAGCGCGATCACGCTTTCAGGCGTCGTGTTCAGCGTCAGTTCGCCATAGGCGATATCAGCCGACACTACGAGGGAACCGCGCGCTTCCTTAACGTAAGCAGCAAGATCGTTGAGAGCTTCGCTCATTACTTAATCCGTCCTTTGCCCTTAGCGCTCGATCGTACCGGTACGCCGGATCTTCTTCTGCAGCAGAAGTACGCCGTAAAGCAGCGCCTCCGCCGTGGGGGGACAGCCCGGAACGTAGATATCCACCGGCACGACGCGGTCGCAACCGCGCACGACAGCGTAGGAATAGTGGTAATAGCCGCCGCCATTGGCGCAGGAGCCCATGGAGATGACGTAACGGGGCTCAGGCATCTGGTCATAGACCTTGCGCAGAGCGGGCGCCATCTTGTTGGTCAGCGTGCCGGCGACGATCATGACGTCCGACTGGCGCGGTGAGGCGCGCGGGGCAACGCCGAAGCGCTCCATGTCGTAACGCGGGCCGGAAGCCTGCATCAGGCCTTCAACGGCGCAGCAGGCAAGACCGAACTGCATCCACATCAGGGAGCCGGTACGCGCCCAGGTGATCAGCTCGTCGGTCGAGGTAACGAGAAAGCCCTTATCGGCCAGCTCGTCGTTGATTTCCGTGAAGTAGGCGTCGTTGCTGCCAACCGGCTTGCCGGTCGAGGGATCGATGATCCCCTTCGGCTGCGGCGCAACGAGCGTGGTGTTGTTCTGGCTCATGCCCATTCCAGCGCTCCCTTCTTCCACTCATAGATAAAGCCGATGGTGAGGACGAGAAGGAACACCATCATCGACCAGAAACCGAACCAGCCCATCTCGCCGAAAGACACCGCCCAGGGGAACAGGAAGGCGACTTCCAGATCGAAGATGATGAACAGAATCGACACCAGATAAAAGCGGATATCGAACTTCATGCGGGCATCGTCGAAGGCGTTGAAACCGCACTCGAAAGCGGAGAGCTTTTCCGGGTCCGGCGCCTTGTAGGCGACCGCAAAGGGCGCAATGAGAAGCGCCAGGCCGATGACGAGAGCGATACCGATGAAGATTGCGATCGGAATGTAGGAACTGAGGAGTTCAGTCATGGTCTCTTCCCTGTCCGGCCGGGTGCCGGACCTGCCTTTGTGACCTTAAGTCTCAAAGAGCGGACAAATATGTTGCAACGCCAAAGTGGTTAGCGCAGCCGCGCCCTCTCTGCAAGAGTTTAGGCACCATTTCAAGACACCTGCCGCATTGATTGGCAACAATATTGCCGGAATTGACGCAAATTTGGGCCACAATTCCGACCTAAGCCCCTCAAATACAATAATAATCGATTGAACGACGCAACCGCAAAAAAGTCACACGAATTTTACGTCGAAACGGCGGTGAAGTGACGATATCCCGATATCGAAACTTGACTAAAAAAAGCAGGAAAAATCGCGTTTGAAACGGCCGGAATCAAGCATCGGAATCGTCAAAAATCGAGGCGTGCAAACAGCGCGTCGATCTGGTTTTGAGGAGACATTTCAAGAGAAAGAAATGGCGCGAGTGACGGGGCTCGAACCCGCGACCTCCGGCGTGACAGGCCGGCACTCTAACCGACTGAGCTACACCCGCGCTCCACAGACATTCATCTGCGTTTTTTCCGAGGAACAGGATGGCGCGAGTGACGGGGCTCGAACCCGCGACCTCCGGCGTGACAGGCCGGCACTCTAACCAACTGAGCTACACCCGCTTATCCTGACGGACAGGACCTTGTCCCGCCGTACGAACCAGCCTCGGCTGTTCGTTGAGCGGCTAACTACGGCGTTCGTGCGGGGGTGTCAAGCAGGTTTCACGACAAAAGAATAAGCTTTTTGATTTTGATCGGGAAAAACCCTGGGGCCTTTGATCGGCGTTCCAGCAAACGCCCTGTTTTGCGGGCTTTTCCCAACGAAAACAAAAAACTTGTCCACAGCGAGCGGCTTCCCCGACGGCATTTCCCCAGGGCCATCAAGGCGTCATTGGTTTCTGATTTCACCAAAAAGCCCGCAGTTCCCGGCTTTTTGCCCCTCCCCTTCGACGGAGGGAAAAGCCGCTCCGAAAAAAAACAAAAAAACTTCACAAAAGCCCTTGCGGTTTTTTTCCGATCCGAATACATCACGGCCACCGACGCGGCGGACATGATCCGCAGGACGCGAAGGGCGATTAGCTCAGTTGGTAGAGCGCCTCGTTTACACCGAGGATGTCGGGAGTTCGAGTCTCTCATCGCCCACCATTTTCCAAGCTTCTCAAATCCATATGTTATGAGCTGAATGTTTGTCAGCTGATGCGATCTTTTGTCCTGCATTTTCCGCAGCTGGAATCAGCCGGCCCTGCCCCGCATCTCGTCGCTGGGCGTATCAATCCGAGCCCGGAACCACGGGAATCGTTTTTCCGGCCCTCATCTATTCCATATCGATACGCCTGTTCCGGATTCCGACAGCTTCACCGAATCCCTGTGTCACTGCGTAACATACCGAAAAATAAGCAGATTCAGACTTTTTAAAGAGATTTCGGGCATTGTTTGCGCACCGTTTCATGATGAACGGTTGAACTAATGGATGAAACCATGTCGATCGACGCGTTTGTAACACTCGCGCTTATTGCGCTGCCTGTTTATATTTTTTTCCGCTGGGTACAGCAGGACTCAGAAAAACAAGATACTCCCGAAAGCAAAAATTCCATGGGGCGTTGATCCGTTACGGTCAACCCGCAGTATTTTCCTGGACGGTCTCCAGACGAAATCCTCCACGATCAGATACCCAAGCGGCAATGCTGATTTCAACAGCTTGCATCGCCAGAATCGGGCATCCCGGCCTTGGGGTTCCCTCGCCGCACAAAAAAGCCGGGCATAGCCCGGCTTTTCTCATTTGCAGCGCCTTTCGGCTCGATCAGTTGATCGCCTTCATGTTGATGGTGAAGAACAGCGTTTCGCCGGAAGAATCGTCCACGCCGTCATTGTCGGTCACGGCATAGGCCGTTCCAGCCTTGTCGAAGGTGAAGCCTTCCAGCTTGTCAACGACGTAGCCGTTGGTCTGGGCCTTGAGGTCGGGCAGGAAGTCATGGGCTTCCTGCTTGGCCACCAGCGGCAGTTCGCCGCCGATCTTGCCCGGCTTCAGGTCCGCGATCGCAACGCGGTAGAGCTTCTTGATCTTGGCCTTGTCGCCGATCTGGTTGTCGCGCTCGACGATATAGACATAGTCGCCCTGCGCGGTGATTTCGGAAAGGCCAATCCAGCCTGCCTCGGTCTTGTCGAGCGGATAACGCACGGCGCCCCACTCCTTGGACTTCGGATTATAGGAGACGAGCTTGACGAAACCCTTCTCATCCGTGCCCCATTCGCGCTGCACGGCCATCCACAGCGTGGCGTCGTCGCCCTTGCCAATCATGGTCACGCCTTCGAAACCGAAGCGGGTATCGCCGGAAAGGAGTTCCTTCGGCAGAGCGATCTCGGCCTTGATTTCGCCCTTGGCATTGACGTTATAGAGTGCGTGCGGAACAAGCTTGGCGCTGTCGCCTTCAGAGGCCAGCCAGAAACCGCCCTTGCCATCAAGCGTGATGCCTTCGATGTCGAGCTTCTGAGCAGCAATGCCGTCACGCTTGACGCGCAGCACGCTGGTGATGGTGGCAGGCTTCTTCGTGGCGTCGATGGTGAAGATCGACGGCTGGTTGCCATAGACCGAGTCGGAAACGGCATAGAGAATGCCGGGCTTCTCGGCATCGCCGACCAGGCCGGAAAGAGCGCCCCAGCCGATCGGCGCCCCGTCGACGGTGGCGGAAACGAGCTGCGGATAGGCAGGCTGGCCTTCAGTGCGCTCATAAAGCATGACATGCGAGCGGACACCGCCGTCTTCGATCAGATCGACCTCATTGGCCGTGGCAAGGAGATTGCGCGACGGAATGGCGACGGCGCCTTCCGGCGAGACGCCCGAAGGCAGGAGCTGTGTCAGCTGCGGCTCCGCACCGGTATCCTTGTAGACGGCGACCACCGAAGCGCGCTCGGCAAGCACGAAGAAATACTTCTGGCCATCGAAGGTCGCCGCTTCCAGACCTTCGGGCTCAATGCCCTTGGCCTTGGAGCGCTTTTCCGGATAGTGGCCGATGGCGGCAACCGCGCGCTCGAGCGAAGCACCGGCTTCATAAACAAGCTTGCCGGTCTTGTCGAAAATGGTGAAGCCGCGCGAACCGCCCTGCCAGTCGCCTTCATTGGCGATGACGATACGGTCATTGTCCAGCCACTTTACAGCGTCCGGCTCGCGCTTGCGGCCTTCCTGCTTGTCGGTGAATTTCAGCTGACCGTCGGTCTTCGTGTCGACGCCTTCCAGATCAACCTTGCCGGCGGAGAAATGCGTCTTCACCGTGCCGGTCTTGCCATCGATGATGACGATATGGTTGTTTTCCTGCAGCGTCAGAGCGATCTCGCCATTGGCGTTGATCGAGACGAATTCCGGCTCCGGATCCTCAGGGGAAATTTCGGCGAGACCGGTAACGTCAATCTTCTTCAGCGTCGCGCAGTCGGCCACGCCGTCCTTCAGGCCGACCGTTACCAGATAGCCGGCGGGCATCTGCGGCAGTGCGCCTTCGTTCACATCTTCATCACGCTCGTTTTCGATCGCGATGGCGGCAAAGGTTTTATCAGGGGAAACGGCGACGGAATCGGGCTGGCCGCCGAGATCACAGCTTGCCTCGATCTTCTTCGTGGCAATATCGACCGTCACCAGCTTGCCGGACGGGTTGGCGCGGTTTTCCGACGTATTGACGCCGGCCAGAACCTTGAGGCCAGCAACGGCAACAGAGGTCGGCTCGCCTTCCAGCAGCAATGCGCCGCCGGCCTTGGGGGCCTTCGCGTCGGTGATGTCGATGAAACCGATGCCGCCAAGCGGGCTGTCCGAATAGATCAGCGTCTTGCCGTCTTCACTGGCGGTGATGATTTCAGCCGAGGTGACGGACTTGGCGTCCTTGTCCGCGGGAAGGTTTTTCGCCACCGGGAAAGACGCGATGCGGTTGAAAACCGGCTCGGCAGCGGCCGGCAAGGCCACGGACGTGAGCAGAGCAGCGGTCAAGGCCATTTGAGAAAATCGGAACGCCATTTTAATCCCCCTTGGGTCCAGAAATACCCCATGGCTTCTGCGTCAAAGACATGACAGTGGCATGACATTTCCTGTCGGGAATCAAAAAGCCCGGCCATGGAGACCGGGCTTTCTTGTTTCTGCGCACATTCCGCGTATCGGAGCACCGTGTGACCGGATGGAGGCTGCACAGGCGCGCTCCCTACTTTCGTTTACATCCTGCCGGATTGAGAACCGGGCTGTCCGAAAAGCATTTCGAAAAACCGCCCGGTTTTGAGCCGGCATGAAGGCGTCAGCGCGTCAAAACATGTTTCCTCGTGAACCTGAAAAGCCGCCCGCCCGCCGCCGGGCGTTGCGGCTTTCCGGAAACCTTACGAGTTGACGGCGTCCTTCAGGCCCTTGCCTGCGGAAAACTTCGGTACGTTGCGAGCCGGGATATCGACTTCAGCACCCGTAGAAGGGTTACGGCCCTTGGAGGCTTCACGGCGGCTAACGGAGAAGCTGCCGAAGCCAGCGAGGCGAATGTCGCCACCGTTCTTCAGTTCGCTCTGTACGGTTTCGAATACGGCATCAACAGCGGAAGCAGCATCTGCCTTCGTGAGACCAGCCTTTTCGGCAACAGCAGAGACGAGCTCGTTCTTGTTCATGTTTCCACCCCTTTCAATGGTTTGAAACGACTCAAATTAAGCCGGCGCAGAATACGTTTGCATCCGCGCGCAGCAACCCAAAAGCGCTGGAATCGCCTGAAAAACAAGGGGTCTGCGATTTTTTTCACAAAAAAGGCCGACATTTCTGCCGGCCTTCCACATATTCGTGCCAAATTCGCATCACTTGCCCGGAGCTGAGCGCAGAATGCGCCTTCCGACACCTAACATATTGAATCTATGCAGCACCCGTCGCGAAAGGCGATTCCCGCCCCTCGCGACGAAGCATGTATCAATGTGCGATGGTCTGGCTGCCGTCGTCGACGCCTTCGACCGTAGCGATAACAGGCGTCTCGATGCTGCCGTCCCACTCGATGGGCTCCGGCTGGCGCAGAAGGGCGTGCCTGATAACCTCGCCCATGCGCGATACCGGGATGATCTCCATCTCGTTCTTCACATTATCTGGAATCTCCGCCAGATCCTTGGCGTTTTCTTCCGGGATCAGCACCTTCTTGATGCCGCCGCGAAGGGCCGCAAGCAGCTTTTCCTTCAGGCCGCCGATCGGCAGCACGCGACCACGAAGCGTGATCTCGCCCGTCATCGCCACATCCTTGGAGACCGGAATGCCGGTCATGATGGAGACGATGGCGGTTGCCATGGCAACACCGGCGGACGGTCCGTCCTTCGGGGTTGCGCCTTCCGGAACGTGGACGTGGATGTCGCTCTTGTCGAAGCGCGGCGGTTCGATGCCGAAATCCACGGCGCGCGAGCGGACGTAAGATGCCGCTGCCGAAATGGATTCCTTCATCACTTCCTTGAGGTTGCCGGTGACCGTCATGCGGCCCTTGCCCGGCATCATCACGCCTTCGATGGTGAGCAGCTCACCGCCGACTTCCGTCCAGGCCAGACCCGTGACGACGCCAACCTGATCCTCGCGCTCGGCCTCGCCGTGGCGGAACCGCGGAACGCCCAGATAATCCGGAACATTGGCAGCGGTGACTTCCACGGACTTGACCTTGCCCTTGATGATCTCGGTGACGGCCTTGCGCGCCAGCTTCATCAGCTCGCGCTCGAAGCTGCGCACGCCCGCCTCGCGGGTGTACTGCTGGATCACGATCATCAGAGCGTCATCGCTGACCGAGAACTCTTCCGGACGCAGGGCATGTTCCTTGATCGCCTTCGGCAACAGGTGACGCTTGGCGATTTCGCGCTTTTCGTCTTCGGTGTAGCCGGCGATGCGGATCACTTCCATACGGTCCATCAGGGGACCCGGAATGTTCAGCGTGTTGGCCGTGGTCACGAACATCACGTCGGACAGGTCATATTCCACTTCAAGGTAGTGGTCCATGAAGGTGGAGTTCTGTTCCGGATCGAGAACCTCCAGCAGTGCGGAAGACGGATCGCCACGGAAATCCATGCCCATCTTGTCGATCTCGTCGAGCAGGAAGAGCGGATTGGACTTCTTGGCCTTCTTCATCGACTGGACGATCTTGCCAGGCATGGAGCCGATATAGGTACGGCGGTGACCGCGGATTTCCGCCTCGTCACGCACGCCGCCAAGCGCCATGCGCACATATTCGCGGCCGGTCGCCTTGGCGATCGACTTGGCGAGCGAGGTCTTGCCGACGCCGGGAGGGCCGACGAGGCACAGGATGGGACCGCGAATCTTCGACGCGCGCGCCTGCACGGCCAGATATTCGACGATGCGTTCCTTGACCTTGTCGAGACCGAAATGATCCTGATCGAGGATTTTCTCTGCGGCGTTGAGGTCGGCCTTGATCTTCGACTTCTTGCCCCAGGGCAGACCGAGCAGCCAGTCCAGATAGTTGCGCACGACGGTCGCTTCCGCGGACATCGGGCTCATCTGGCGAAGCTTCTTCATTTCCGCTTCGGCCTTTTCCTTGGCCTCCTTGGAAAGCTTGGTCTTGGCGATGCGCTCTTCCAGTTCGGCCATCTCGTCACGGCCGTCCTCGCCGTCGCCGAGTTCCTTCTGGATCGCCTTCATCTGTTCGTTCAGATAATATTCGCGCTGCGTCTTCTCCATCTGGCGCTTGACGCGCGAGCGGATACGCTTCTCGACCTGAAGCACGGAAATTTCGCCTTCCATGAAGCCGAGCGCTTTTTCAAGCCGCTGCTTCACGCTGACGGTTTCCAGCATTTCCTGCTTTTCGGTGATCTTGATCGACAGGTGCGAAGCAACCGTGTCGGCCAGCTTCGAATAATCGTCGATCTGGCCGGCAGCACCGACAACCTCGGGCGAAATCTTCTTGTTGAGCTTCACATAGCTCTCGAATTCCGAAACGACCGAACGCGACAGCGCCTCGATCTCGACCGGATCTTCGGCAGGCTCCTGCAACGGCGTCGCAGTGGCTTCATAGAAGTCTTCACGGCCGGTGTAGCTGTCGATCTGGGCGCGGCCCTTGCCTTCCACCAGCACCTTCACGGTGCCGTCGGGAAGCTTCAGAAGCTGCAGGACATTTGCGACCGTGCCGACCTTGTGGATGGCTTCGGGAGCCGGATCGTCATCGCTGGCGTTGATCTGGGTGACAAGCATGATCTGCTTGTCCGAACCCATGACTTCCTCGAGCGCACGAATGGATTTTTCCCGCCCGACGAACAGGGGAACGATCATATGCGGGAAAACGACAATGTCGCGCAGGGGAAGTACCGGATAGGTACCACCAGATGCCGCAGACGTGATGTTCGTCATATCATTTCCTTTCATGGTCCCTTTCGGGACACTTTGCCGGACAGCTTGGGGCATCCGGCACATTCATTTCTCGAGACTGAAAATGGAGTTTCGAAACACCGATTTCAAGTCGCCGGAACAGGCGATCCCGCTGAGCGGCAAGACCGTGAAATTCAACAAAACCCAGCGCCGGCTAGTACTCCCGACATTTCCGGTTATCCTTGAAGGTCAGGAACCGGGTCGCCGACGGGAATTCACATTTCCGTCATATCGCGCTGCAAATCAGTTGTAAGACTTTATCAGCAAAGCGCAATCCGCTCCAAACGCAAAATCGGGCTTCGCCAAGTTAGGCGCAAGTTTCACACCCGGCCACAACAGAAAAGGCCCGCACGGGATGCGGGCCTTTTGATTTCATCAAAGTACCGGACCGGTCGATCAGGCCGAAACGTTGGTCTTTTCTTCCTGACGATCCGCATAGATGTAGAGCGGACGGGCGACGCCGCTGACGACGTCGTTGGAAATGACCACTTCGCGTACGCCTTCCAGCGTCGGCAGTTCGAACATGGTATCCAGCAGGATCTTCTCCATGATCGAGCGCAGGCCGCGGGCGCCGGTCTTGCGGGTGATCGCCTTGCGGGCGATTTCGCGCAGAGCGTCCTCGTGGAAGGTCAGTTCCACGTCTTCCATCTCGAACAGACGCTGATACTGCTTGACCAGCGCGTTCTTCGGCTCGGACAGGATCTGGATCAGCGCATCCTCGTCGAGGTCCTCCAGCGTCGCCAGAACCGGCAGACGGCCGATGAATTCCGGGATGAGGCCGAACTTCACCAGGTCTTCGGGCTCCAGTTCGCGCAGAACCTCGCCAACGCGGCGATCGTCTTCCGCCTTGACGGTCGCACCAAAGCCGATCGAGGTCTTTTCACCACGGGCCGAGATGATCTTGTCGAGGCCGGCAAACGCGCCGCCGCAGATGAACAGGATGTTGGTCGTATCCACCTGCAGGAATTCCTGCTGCGGATGCTTGCGGCCGCCCTGCGGCGGAACGGAAGCGACCGTGCCTTCCATGATCTTCAGAAGCGCCTGCTGAACGCCCTCGCCCGACACGTCGCGCGTGATGGACGGGTTGTCAGACTTGCGGGAAATCTTGTCGACTTCGTCGATATAGACGATGCCGCGCTGGGCGCGTTCGACGTTGTAATCCGCAGACTGCAACAGCTTCAGGATGATGTTTTCCACGTCCTCGCCGACATAACCGGCTTCGGTCAGCGTCGTTGCGTCCGCCATGGTGAAGGGAACGTCGATGATGCGGGCGAGCGTCTGGGCAAGATAGGTCTTGCCGCAACCCGTCGGACCGACGAGCATGATGTTCGACTTCGCAAGCTCGACATCGCCGTTCTTGGAGGCGTGCGCGAGGCGCTTGTAGTGGTTGTGAACGGCCACCGACAGGATTTTCTTCGCCTGCTTCTGGCCGATGACATATTCGTCGAGAATCTTGATGATGTCCTGCGGGGTGGGAACACCCTCGCGCGACTTCACCATCGACGTCTTGTTCTCTTCACGGATGATGTCCATGCACAATTCGACGCATTCATCGCAGATGAATACCGTCGGTCCGGCAATGAGTTTCCGGACTTCGTGCTGGCTCTTGCCGCAGAATGAACAATAGAGTGTATTCTTAGAGTCGCCGCCGTTGCTGCCGCTGACTTTGCTCATATCTCTTTCCTTCCAGCACGCCGCAGGTCCGCCAAACGGATCGCGGTCAACTTACCGCCCGCCGATACGGCAGCCCTTGGGGTGCATCGCCGTATCCGCCTCGTTTCCCGGGGTACTAACCGGTATCAGATACATGAGCTGACAACCGGCTGCAACGAATTCCCCATCAAACCAAAGGCCACGTCATAAAAATTCAACATAGCCTTTATATATACTAATATCGCTTTCTGTTGCGGTTGAAAGCCCCGAAATTACTTTTGCGGGTTCAAACAAACGTCAAAAAGCGGCGCGCCTCAATTCGCGGCGGCGCCTTCGATTTCCTGGCGCGAGGTCAGGATCTTGTCGATCACGCCCCATTCCTTCGCCTCGTCTGCATCCATGAAATGGTCGCGATCAAGGGTTTTTTCAACCTCTTCGAGCGTGCGGCCAGTATGCTTCACGTAGACTTCATTCAGGCGACGCTTCATCTTGATGATGTCACGGGCGTGGCGCTCGATATCCGATGCCTGGCCCTGGAAACCGCCGGACGGCTGGTGAACCATGATGCGGGCGTTCGGGGTGGCGAAACGCATTCCCTTTTCACCGGCAGCCAGAAGCAGCGAGCCCATGGACGCGGCCTGACCGACGCAGAGCGTGGAAACCGCAGGGCGGATGAACTGCATCGTATCGTAGATCGCCATGCCGGCGGTCACGACGCCACCCGGCGAATTGATGTAGAGCGCGATTTCCTTCTTCGGGTTTTCAGCCTCGAGGAAAAGCAGCTGCGCGCAGACGAGCGACGCCATCTGGTCTTCCACCGGGCCGGTGAGGAAAATGATGCGTTCCTTGAGAAGACGGGAAAATATGTCGTAGGAGCGTTCGCCGCGATTGGTCTGCTCTACGACCATCGGCACCAGAGCCATGGCGGTATCAACTGGATTTTTCATGTCCGTCCTTTGTCAAACTCTGCCCTTCGCGGAAAACCGCTCCGGAATCACTTCTAACCTTCATACTCCCTACATAGAGTGTCCCTGCCCCGTACTTCAAGACACGAAGCCGCATATCCTTAACGGCTCAACAGCGTTTGCAGGCCGCCGGGCCCCGGCTTGGCAAGGGTTTCGAACCGGGCGGGGCCGGCCGGGCGTCTTTCCCTCACCGCCACCAATTTTTTACTATGGCGCGCGACGGGGGCAAAAATCGCCCGCCATGCACAGATATAACTTCTCACCGGCAAGAACTCGTTAGTATTTGCTGCTGATACTGGCCAGCGAATTTCCGGTTCCCGTTGGGGAATGGGCCCATCCGGGCGAAATGGCAGCTCAACAATTCCAGCGGGCATAACGCACCTTGTGCGAGAGGGCCCGCTTTTACCGCATGATGGCGCAGATAGGATTTTGCAATGCTGGATGCAAAGACGAGCACGCTACTATGGGCGGCGGAAACGTTCACCCTTGCCGTGCTTTTGGGAACGCTGTGGCTGCACCGCCCTTCCCGCCGGCATAATCTCTATTTCGCCGCCGGTTTCCTCGCCACAGGCATCGGCACTGTCATGGTGGCGTTTCGCGGCGATATTTCCAGTTTTCTGTCCATTCAGGTCGGCAACATGCTGGCGCTTTCCGCCTTCGGTTTCTGGCTGGCTGGCCTGCTCTGCTTCGAGCAGCGCAAACTCGGCGGCTGGGTTGCTATTCCGGCCCTGCTGTGGATCGCCGGAATGTTCGTGCCGCCCGTGCGCGAAGACATGGTCGCCCGCATCCTGCTTTATCATGCCAGCGCGGCCACGGGCTATTTAATGCTCGCGGGCGTGCTTCTGGCCAGCAGGGCGCGCGCATCTCGCAGCCGAAAGGTTCTGGCCACGATCCTGATCCTGCAGGCTTTTGCCGGAGCGATCGTCGCATCCATCGTCATCCCGGCCAATGCCGCAATCCCCAATGCCATTCCCATGACATCGGCGCTCTCCATTTCCGGCATGCTCGGCTTCACGGCGATCATCATGATAAGCGCCAAGATCATCATGGAAGACACGGAGATTCGTCTCCACCGCCTCGCCATGACCGATCATCTGACCGGCGTTCTCAACCGGCGCGGTCTGCTGGAGGAGTTCGAGCGCATCAAGAAAAGGTCGCCGGCCTCCAGCCGTTATGTGGCGCTGGTGCTGTTCGACATCGACCATTTCAAGAAGATCAACGACAGATACGGCCATCAGTCCGGCGATGCGGTCCTCGTGCATTTCTGCAATATCGCCCAGCGTGTGATCGGCGATCGCGGCCTTTTCGTCAGAATGGGAGGCGAGGAATTCGCGCTGGTCGCCGAAGTCGAAAGCCCTTCCAGCACAGCGACGCTTGCGGAAGCCATCCGCAGCAATCTGCGCCTGTCGAAGATCAGTTCGCGTGGTGAAAGCATCGAGGTGACCACCAGCGTCGGCATCGCCGAAGCCATGATCAGGGATGCCGACCTCAACACCATGATGACGGAAGCCGACCGTGCGCTCTATGCCGCCAAGAAGGCCGGGCGCAACCGGACCGTCATCCACGTCAATTCGGCCAATGTCGTCGTGCCCGCCTCGGACCGCGACGAAAACCCGATGGACAACAATGCCGACCGCCAGGTTGCGGCGCTGAACCGGATATCCGCCATCGCCAGTCGATGACGATGTAACCATCCAGTGACAGACGGAGGGGAGTTCCCCTCCCTTCCCAAAGCGCCACGCGCGGAATAAACCATGGGCATGACAGCGACATTTCCCTTTCTCAAAATCGATCCCGCCACCCGCCGCGTTTCACTCGACGCCCGCGACCCGGCCTTCTACAACGATCCGAACCCGGTTTATGCCGCCCTGCATGCGCAATGTCCCACCTTTTACTGGGAGGAGCAGCGGCAATGGTTCTTCACCGGTTACGACCATGTCAGCGCACTTCTGCGCGACCGCCGCTTCGGACGGCAGATCCTGCATGTGGCTAGCCGCGAGGAAATCGGCCTGCCGCAACCGCTGGAACATGTGAAGCATTTCGACGCCGCCGAGCAGCATTCGCTTCTGGAGCTGGAGCCGCCGGAACACACGCGGCTGCGCACGCTCATCAACCGCGCCTTCGTTTCCCGGCATGTCGACAAGATGAAACCGGAAATCGAGGAACTCGCCAACCGCCTGATCGATGCCTTCGAGAGCAAGGGCGAAACCGAGCTGCTCTCCTCTTATGCCGATATCATCCCGGTGACGATGATCGCCCGCATGATCGGCATTCCCGAAGAGATGGGGCCGCAGCTTCTGAAATGGTCGCATGCCTATGTCGGCATGTACATGTTCAAGCGCACGCCCGAGGACGAGCTTCTGGCCGACAGGGCCGCGCATGAATTTTCAGACTATGTGCGCAGCGTGATCGCCGAGCGGCGGGCGGAGCCGAAGGATGACCTGCTGAGCCACATGATCCATACGGAGCACAAGGGCCAATACCTGACCGACGACGAGCTCATCTCCACCACCATCGTGCTGCTGAATGCCGGGCACGAGGCGACCGTGCACCAGATCGGCAATTCCGTGCGCATCATTCTGGAAAGCGGCATTTCTCCGGAGACCCTGTTCCACGACGAGGCCGCCACGGAACGCACGGTGGAAGAAACCCTGCGCATCTGCGCCCCGGTTCATATTTTCCAGCGCTGGGTTCTGGAACCGGTCGAAATCGACGGCGTCGCATTCAAGCGCGGCGACAAGGTCAGCCTTATCCTGGCAGCCGCCAATCTCGACCCGGCAAAATTTTCCAATCCGCTGACCTTCCAGCCGGACCGGAACGAGGGCGCCAACGTCTCTTTCGGCGCCGGCATCCATTTCTGCATCGGCGCGCCGCTTGCACGGCTGGAGCTTAATCTCGCCCTGCCCCTGCTTTTCAAACGCCTGCCGGGCCTGAAGATTGCCGAGCCGCCCAAGGTCAAGGATGTCTATCATTTCCATGGCCTGGAGCGGCTCGATCTCAGCTGGTAAGGCAGAGGGAGGATTCGGCCTTAAATCTGGGCCAGACCGCCATCAACCGAGAGCTCGACGCCGGTGATATAGCTGGCCTTGGAAGATGCCAGAAACAACACCGCCTCGGCGATTTCGTCGGGGTCGGCCATACGGCCGATCGGTGCCGCATCCTTCAGATAGACCTTGAAACCGGCGATCTTCTCATCGTCCATCTTCAGGCCATTTTCCATGATCGGCGTGCGGGTAACGCCCGGGCTCACCGTATTGACGCGGATTTCCCGCGCTTTCAGATCATTGGCAAAACTGCGGGCGAATGAGCGAACTGCCGCTTTCGAAGCATTGTAAGCGCTCAGTTTTTCCATGCCCTTGTTGCCGACGATCGACCCCGTCAATACGATCGAACCGCCGTCCTTCAGCACCGGCAACAACGTCTGCACCGTGTAAAACACGCCCTTCACGTTGATGTCAAAAATCCGGTCGTAAAGCGCCTCATGGGTTGCACCAAGATCGTTGTTTTCGGCGATGCCGGCATTGGCGACCAGCACATCCACCTTTCGCCCGTCGGCTTCTATGCGGGCCTTGAGCTGTTCCAGATCCGAAAGCTTGGCAACATCGGAAACGAAGCCGATTGCCCGCTCCCCGAGCTTGGCGACGGCGGCATCGAGATTGGCTGAATTGCGGCCCGTCACATAGACCGCAGAGGCGCCGCCCTCCAGAAACAACCTGGCGACTGAAAAGCCGATGCCTGTCGATCCGCCCGTGACGACGACCACCTGTCCGCTGAATAGTCCAGACATTGCAAACTCCATGAATATCGTAATTTCCGAATTACCATAATTCGGTATTTCGGTTTTATTGAAATATTGAAGCTTGTCAATCCATATGCTACAGGCGGTCCATGGTTCAGTTTTTTCATCCCGCTCGCGAGGACATATCGCTTACCGCCGTGCTGTCCGCCCTTGGCGAGCCCGCGCGCATGGGCATCATCCGCAAATTATGGGTGTCGGAGACCGGGCAAAATTGCGGTGCGGCAGCCCCCTGTCAGGATATGCCGCGCTCCACCCTGTCCAGCCATATGCGAATCCTGCGTGAGGCAGGATTGATCCGCACCCATAAACAGGGCGTCGAAAATATCAGCGTTGTGCGCATTGAGGACATGGAAGCCCGCTTTCCCGGACTCCTTCCATCGATTCTCAAATTCGATGAGCAGTAAGCACCAAACCGCATCCGGCCTCACAGCCGGATGACGTAATCCTTGCGCGTCGTTTCCACGACCTCCCACGTGCCGGCAAAGCCCGGACGCAGGATAACGCGGTCACCGGGTTTCAGATCGCGCGGCGCACCGCCATCTTCGGTCAGGATGGAATGACCTTCGAGAATGTTGAAATATTCCCATTCGTCATAAACAACCCGCCATTTGCCGGGGGTGGACTGCCAGATGCCGGCATAGATGCCGCCGGGAGCCTCCTCGATATTCCATGTGGTGAATCTCGGATCGCCGGAGATCAGCCTTTCCGGCGCAGGCGCGCCATGCTCCACCTCGGTAACATCATCAAAGGACAGAAAATTCGCCATGACATCCGGATCCATCAAATGTGGTTGGTAAAATAGCTTTGCTCATTTGTGAGCGCTTCGTCAAACGTCTTCAACTTCAAATACAACTTAAAATTGATTTCATGGGCAGCGAACGCTTGCTCGTTGCCCCGTTTCCCGTTGCGGCCTTGCAGCGGGAGAAGATGCCGTTCACTCCATCCTCGTCCAGCCAAAAACCAGCCAGGTATATTTCGACTTCTTGTCGGGTTCGGCGGTGTAGGTCATCTGTATATCGCCGTCCTTCGCATAAATATCGAGCCTGGGCGCCGTATCCAGCTTCAGCCAAAGCGAACTCTTGTTGAAAGACCATGTTCCGCACCAGACACATGAACCCGAGGGATCACCGGCCTGATGGAAATTATAACGACCGTCCGCCGTGATCTCCAGATAGTCGAACGCCGAGTAAAATGTCGTTACCGTCTCCTGGAACAGTGTCGCATCCGCTTCCTGCTGGGCGGTGGGCGCGGTCTTCATATCGCGCGGCGGGCGGCTGGTCGCACCGCTGAGTTTCCACTTTCCGACAAAATCCTTCTGAGTCGGGAAATATTCCGCCTCCGCCTTTGCCGGCGAAATCGAAGCGACGACAGGTATATCAGCCATACCCGCGACCCCGATCGCAAGGAGAAGGGTGACGATGCGGAGCATTCCGGTTCGGTTTTTCATATGGCCTATCTTTCGCAATGGGAGTGCAAGGGCCTGTTCTAGGCAGATTCGATGCTTTGAGTAAGATGGTAACCGATGAACGGAAGCGGCGCGCCAATCGTCCGCCTGGCTCACCAACTGCCTTCCGGCACTGACACCAAAGGTTTATCCACAAACCGAGGTGACAACCTCAGTTTTCCGCTGATTTCACCCGCGCAATGAACGGGAATATCACCGCAGGAAATTCGAAGGGGAGTCACACGAGTACCAAACTCGCGTGACCAACCACGTCACAGCTTGGAAAGCGATTGTTCGAGATCGGCGATGATGTCCTTGACGTCCTCGATGCCGATCGACAGGCGAACCACATCCGGCCCTGCACCGGCGGCCGTCTGCTGTTCCGGTGTCAATTGCGCATGCGTGGTGGAGGCCGGGTGGATGACGAGGGAGCGCGTGTCGCCGATATTGGCGAGATGGGAGAAGAGCTGCAGCCCTTCCACCAGCGCCTTGCCGGCCGCATAACCACCCTTGACGCCGAAAGTGAAGACGGAGCCTGCGCCCTTTGGCGAATATCGCTGCTGGAGGGCGTAGTTGTCGCTGTCCTCCAGCCCGGCATAATGCACCCAGCTGACCTTGGGATGCGCCTTCAGCCATTTGGCGACGGCGAGCGCATTGTCGGAATGGCGCTGAACGCGCAGCGGCAGTGTCTCGATGCCCGTCAGGATGAGGAAGGCGTTGAAGGGCGAAATGGCCGGTCCGAGGTCACGCAATCCCAGAACGCGGCAAGCGATGGCGAAGGCGAAATTGCCGAAGGTCTGGTGCAGCACGACGCCGGAATACTCCGGCCGGGGCTGCGACAGCGCCGGATATCTATCCGTCGCCGACCAGTCGAAGGTCCCGCCGTCAACGATGATGCCGCCCATGGAATTGCCGTGCCCCCCAAGGAATTTCGTCAGCGAATGCAGTACGATGTCAGCGCCGTGTTCCAGCGGCCGCAGCAGATAGGGGCTCGCCATGGTGTTGTCGACTATCAGCGGCAGGCCGTGCCGGTGGGCGACATCGGCAATCGCGGCTATATCCACGAAAGTACCGCCGGGATTGGCAAGGCTTTCGATGAAGACGGCGCGTGTGCGGTCGTCGATCTGCGCCTCGAAGCTGGCCGGATCGGTGGCGTCAGCCCAGCGCACCTGCCAGTCGAAGCCCTTGAAGGCGTGACCAAACTGGTTGATCGAGCCGCCATAAAGCTGACGAGCGGCGACGAAATTGTCGCCGGGCTGCAGGAGCGTATGGAAGACCAACAATTGCGCGGCATGGCCGGACGCCACGGCAAGCGCCGCCGTGCCGCCTTCCAGCGCCGCCACGCGCTCTTCCAGAACAGCCTGGGTGGGGTTCATGATTCGCGTGTAGATATTGCCGAACTCTTTCAATCCGAACAGGGCGGCGGCGTGATCGGCGTCGCGGAAAGCAAAGGCCGTCGTCTGATAAATGGGTGTCGCACGTGCGCCGGTGGTCGGATCAGGTTGTGCGCCCGCGTGGACGGCCAGCGTTGAAAACCCGGGGTTGCTGCTCGGCATAATGTTTCCTCCAATGGAATTTTGAAGGGATCATAATGCCTTGCGGCCAAATGATAAGTCCGATCCGTACCAACTATCGCACAATATTGAGACGCGGATACTCAATTGCAGGGCAACGGTCCATCACAACCTCTATGCCATAGGCTTCCGCCTTGGCGGCGGCATTGTCATCGCGAACGGAAAGCTGGCCCCAGATCACCGATGGTCGCTCGGGCAGCAATATCGCCTCTTCGACGATTGCCGATAAGTATTCCGGCGCGCGAAAAACATCGATCATGTCCACCGGCTCGGGAACATCGGCGAGCCTGGCGTAGACCTTCTGTCCCAATATCTCCTTGCCTGCCTGGCCGGGATTGACCGGAAACACGCGGTAACCCTTGGACAGCAGGAAGCGCATGACGCCGTGGCTCGGCCTGTCCGGGTTGGGCGAAGCGCCGAGCAGCGCGATGGTTTTGACGTCAGTCAGAATTCTCCTGAGGTAGTCGGGCTCGTAACTATCATGCTGCATGTCAACTTATCCCTCTTGGAACGTCACATGGTTTGAAGAATACCAATGCAGATGCGCCATTTGAAAGCTGCGCGAGCATAGCCTCGTCTGCATAATTCCACCGACGCATTCCTGACACTGCCGAATGCGCCTGCCCTTCCCATCTAGGAAGCTTCCCTGCTGTCTTGAACCCCTGCCCGGCCGAAAATCGCTACCACGACAGACCTATCGTGGCGCAGTGGCACGTTTTCGTCCACGCAAAATGATTTCACCAAAATACCAGAATCCCGGTTGTATTGACTAATTTGTCCAGTTTTCAAAATGGCGCAAACCGGCACAAAAGCGGCCCAAACAACATTAGCGTGCAAGTTATGCGCCCTTCGTCTCCTGTTTGTTTTCATTCCGTTCGCAGGTGAATTAGAGCTATCTAATTTTCAGAAAGTTATTCTGTAAATCAATCTATAAACAAATCTGCAACGTTATAGTAAGCCGTTCATAGCAGATATGAAATTTATTTTCATGCGCATCTCATCCAATTGATACACCTTCCGACCGAAGCACCCAGCGGAGCTATTTGACAAGACAGGTAGTATTATGGGCCAAAACACGCTCCGAATCGAAACCACAAGCTGTGCGCCCAGCGCTCATGCCACCATCTGACGGATGAAATCCTGAGCAGAATACCATATCGCGCCGGAGCAAAATCATTCCGCGCGCGCCTGACATGCACAAAGCAAGAATTTTACGCGTGTTGCAATATCAGCCGCTGGCACATGTCGTTTGTGGGCGGTTCCACCGGCGCAAAACGCTCACTCGAACAATTCGCAGGGGCGCGTCGCCCTCACCGAAAATCGATTCCGGTTTTCAGGCCAATGCTGTAGGTTGCCCAAAGTAGCCCGCGAGCGAGTCTCTATTGTGACATTTGACATTCTTCTTCTGGTGCTCCTGGGCGCGATGCTGCATGCCGGATGGAATGCGCTGGTCAAATCCGGATCCGACAAATCACTGGACGCCTCACTGATTGCGGCGGGAGCTGCGGCCTGTTCACTGCCGTTTCTGCCTTTCCTGCCCTTCCCCACGCCGGTCGCCATTCCCTTCCTGATCGCTTCGGCCGTTCTGCAATTCGCCTATTTCCGCCTTGTCGCCGCCGCCTATACGATCGGCGATATCGGCCTTGTTTATCCCGTCATGCGCGGTGTGGCTCCCTTGATCGTCGCGGCGACGAGCAGCCTGTTCCTGAGCGAGGTTTTGAGCCCGCTGGCCCTTGCCGGGATCGCGATCATCTCCGGCGGCATCCTGACACTCGTATTCGAGGCAAGGCGTGGCGGCGGAAAGGCTATTCTAGTCGCGCTGCTCAACGCCTTCGTGATCGCGTCCTACACCTTCGTCGACGGTGTGGGCGCAAGACTTTCCGGCAACGCCATCTCCTATACGCTGTGGATGTCGCTTCTGCCGCCGGTGCTGCTTTTCGGTTTTGCCTTTTTCCAGCGCGGCGTCAGCCCTGTCGTTCAGCATGTCCGACGCAACTGGTGGCGCGGCCTGATCGGCGGCGGCGGCTCCATTCTGTCCTACGGACTTGCGCTTTATGCCATGACCAAGGCGCCCGTCGCCGTCGTCGCGGCGCTGCGGGAAACCTCCATTCTTTTCGCGCTGGTAATCTCCGTGGTGATCCTCAAAGAACGCGCCAGCATCTGGCGTTATCTTGCCGGAGGCATCATTGCAGCGGGCGTTCTGGTGATGCGACTGGGGTAAAACGGGTTCGTTTGGTGAGGTAAAATAATACCCCATTATCAAGTCATTGTTTTTACTATATTATTTTTACGACCTCCAAAATCCGTCATATTGACGCTTTCGCTCGCGCACCGTATAAGCGCGCCAGATCGGATTCCAGCCGGAATAGGGTCATTTGCGGTTGTCCTTGATGGCAACCAAACCAAGCAACAAGAAACGCCCGTATGCTCTTTCATGAAGAGGATGACGGGTCCACGTTAGAAAGTGAAATCTATGTCTACTTTCGTTCAGAAGCCCGCTGAGGTGGAGAAGAAGTGGGTCATCATCGACGCCGAAGGCCTCGTTGTTGGTCGCCTCGCCACCATCGTTGCAACCCGCCTGCGCGGCAAGCACAAGGCTACCTACACCCCCCACGTTGATGATGGCGACAACGTCATCGTTATCAACGCTGAAAAGGTTGCCTTCACCGGCAACAAGTACTCCGACAAGAAGTACTACTGGCACACCGGTCACCCGGGTGGCATCAAGGAGCGTACGGCTCGCCAGATCATCGAAGGCCGCTTCCCGGAGCGCGTCGTTGAAAAGGCCATCGAGCGCATGATCCCGCGCGGCCCGCTCGGCCGTCGCCAGATGAAGAACCTGCGCGTTTACGCCGGCTCGAACCATCCGCACGAAGCACAGCAGCCCACCGTTCTCGACGTGGCCGCGCTTAACAAGAAGAACGTAAGGAGCGCCTGATAATGGCCGATCTTTCCTCTCTGAAAGACCTCGCCCCGGCATCGGAAGCTTCGGCTCCCGTGCACGTCCGCAAGGTTGATACCCTCGGCCGCTCCTACGCGACCGGCAAGCGCAAGAACGCCGTAGCCCGCGTATGGGTGAAGGCCGGTTCTGGCAAGATCATCATCAACGGCCGCGATTTCACCACGTATTTCGCACGTCCGGTTCTGCAGATGATCCTCCAGCAGCCGCTGGTCGCAGCTGCCCGCTCCGGTCAGTTCGACATCATTGCAACGGTTGCAGGCGGCGGTCTTTCCGGCCAGGCCGGCGCCGTACGTCACGGTGTTTCCAAGGCGCTCACCTACTTCGAACCGGGCCTGCGCTCCGTTCTGAAGAAGGGTGGCTTCCTGACCCGCGACAGCCGCGTTGTCGAGCGTAAGAAGTACGGTAAGGCCAAGGCCCGCCGTTCGTTCCAGTTCTCCAAGCGCTAATCGCTTCTCGGAACGGTTCGTTCAGAACTTCGAAAGGCGGGGCTTCGGCTCCGCCTTTTTTCATGTCTCCTCCCTTGTTTTTTCGGCGGGAAGACAGCACCTTCAGCGCAAAACGCGATGGGGTGACATATGCCGGCCAAAACAATCGACCATGCCTTTTCCGCCACGACGCTGACATCTGCCGCCACCGACCCGACCCACGCGGGTGCGCTCTCCTTCATGCGGCGCAAATATACAAAGAACCTCAAGGGCGTATCGACTGCCATCTGGGGCATTCCCTTCGATGCAGCAACCTCCAACCGGCCGGGCGCGCGCTTCGGGCCGCAGGCGATCCGCCGGGCTTCGGCGATTTTCGACAACGACCCGCAATATCCCTTCGCGCGCGATCTCTTCGCCCATATGCCCACCATCGATTACGGCGACTGTCTGCTCGACTATGGCAACCACTGGAAAACGCCTGATACGATCGAAAAGGAAGCGCGCCGGATCATCTCCAAGACGGATTATCTGCTGACGCTCGGCGGCGATCATTTCATTACCTGGCCGCTTCTGAAGGCGCATGTCGCCAAGCATGGGCCGCTGGCGCTGGTGCAGCTCGATGCGCACCAGGACACCTGGTTCGATGACGGCAAGCGCATCGACCACGGCTCCTTCGTGGCGCGCGCCGTGCGCGATGGCCTGATCGATCCCGACCGTTCGATCCAGATCGGCATCCGCACCCATGCGCCTGACGATTTTGGCATTCGCATTCTCCATGGTTACGAGGTGGAGGAAATGCGGGCGAGTGATATCGCCTCGCTGATCGTCAAGCACACGGCCGGCATGCCCACCTATCTGACCTTCGATATCGATTGCCTCGATCCAGCCTTTGCGCCGGGAACCGGCACGCCTGTCGCCGGCGGGCCGACCAGTGCGAAAATTCTCTCCGTTCTGCGCGGGCTTGGCCAGCTGGATATTCGCGGTTCCGATGTCGTGGAAGTCGCCCCCGCTTACGACCATGCTGATATTACCGCCATTGCCGGAGCCACCGTTGCAATGTATATGCTTGGCCTGCGTGCCGAACGGCTGGCGAAGGCCGGCTGACAAAGAAAACGGCGCTTACCGAACTGATTCCGAATACCCTCGCAACCCTTTGAAAAGTCAGGACAAGGACATGACAGCGAAGATCTTCATCGATGGCGAACACGGCACCACGGGTCTGCAGATCCGCACGCGCCTTGCCGGTCGCCGCGATATCGAGCTGCTGTCCATACCCGAAGCCGAGCGCCGCAATGCGGCGATGCGCGAGGACATGCTCAACAACGCCGACATTTCGATCCTCTGCCTGCCCGACGATGCCTCGAAAGAAGCCGTCTCCATGGTGGCCGGCAACAATAATGTCCGTATCATCGATACCTCGACCGCCTATCGCGTCCATCAGGACTGGGCTTATGGCTTTGCCGAAATGGATAAGGAACAGGGCGAAAAGGTTCGTTCCGCCCGCCTCGTCGCCAATCCGGGCTGCTACCCGACCGGCGCGATCGCCCTTCTGCGCCCGCTGCGCGCCGCAGGCCTCCTGCCGGACGGTTATCCGGTCAGCGTCAATGCGGTTTCCGGCTACACCGGCGGCGGCAAGCAGATGATCGCACAGATGGAAGACCAGAGCCGCGATGACTCAATCAGCGCCAATAATTTCCTTTATGGCCTGACGCTCAAGCACAAGCATGTGCCGGAGATGACCATTCACGGTCAGCTCGACCGTGCACCGCTGTTTTCGCCCTCCGTCGGTCGTTTCCCGCAGGGCATGATCGTGCAGGTGCCGCTGTTTGCCGCTGACCTGAAGGAAGGCGCGACCATCGAAACGATCCATGCGGCGCTGAGCGCCCACTACGCGGGACAGGACATCGTCAGCGTCGTGCCGCTGGCCGAAAGCAAGGGCCTCGCGCGCATTGACGCCGAAGAACTGGCGGGCAAGGACACGATGAAGCTCTTCGTTTTCGGCACGCCGGGCGGCGAGCATATCAATCTCGTCGCGCTGCTCGACAATCTCGGAAAGGGTGCGTCTGGCGCGGCCGTCCAGAACATGGAACTGATGCTTTCCGCATGAGACTTGCATGAACAGCACCACGCCATCTTTTCCGGCCTCGTGGAATATCGAGGCCGCAAAACGCATCGCCGATACACCAGCCGGCATCGTTTACGAACTGACGCGCAAGGACGGTTCCCTTGCCGTTGCCAAGGTCCTGAAAAAGAAAGTGCTGAAAGACAGCCTTCGCGGTGCGGATTTCATCGCATGGCGCGCAGGTGTCGGCTGCGTGGAGCTGCTCGACCGCTCGGACGACATTCTGCTGATGGAGCATGCCGGAAGCGAGACGCTGCGCGATGTGCTGTTCCGCGACGGTGACGACGATGCCACCACGGAAATCGCCGCTAACGTTCTGCTGGAATATCATCAGCCATCGCAGCAGACGCCGCCCTCAAGCCTGCTGACGCTGCCGCTCTATTTCGAAAGCCTGTTCCGCAAGGCCGAACAGGACCGCACTGACGGCGTGGAAAGCCCCTATATCGAGGCGGCCACGCTTGCGCAGGAACTGATCGGCAAGCAGCGGGATATCAAGCCGCTGCACGGCGATCTGCACCATGAGAACATCATGCGCAGTGAACGCGGCTGGATCATCATCGACCCGTCAGGCCTGATCGGCGATGCGGCATTCGACGTCGCCAACATGTTCTCCAATCCGCTGGACCGTTTCGACCTCACCCGTAGCGAGGCGCGCATCGCCTCCATGGCGGCGATTTTCGCGAAGACGCTGCAACGGGATGAACGGCTGTTGCTGCAATATGCCTTCGCCTATGGCTGCCTTTCGGCCACGTGGCACGAAGAGGACGAGAATGCGGAAGAGCGCGATAACGAACTCGCCGTCGCGGCAACCATCAAGGCCGTCCTGAAACAGTTCTGAGCAGGCTCAGAGTTTGTCAGGGAAAAGTGGAACCCGGTTTTCCCGAAAAGACAAACGAAAACAAAAGAATCTAGAGTATGCAGGTTCAGAATGAACCTGCATACTCTAGTCCCTGATTTCGACCGAAACCGGCGCAGGATATTCGCCGATGAACCCGCGCCAGTGGGCGACGGAAAAACCAAGCACGATCAGCGCCATGCCCTGATGAGCAAGCGCGACATGAATATCCACATGCATCAAAAGCGTGGTGATGCCGAGCGCCGCCTGAATGGAAACCAGCACGAAGAACAGTACGGCGCGGCGGGCGTGTGGCGTATTCGGCAGCGCGCGCGCCATCGACACCATATGCCACAGCGTGGCGGCAAACAGCGTATAGGCGCCGAGGCGGTGGATGAACTGCACCGTCTTGGGGTTTTCGAAGAGGTTGATCCACCAGGGCTGTTGCAGGAAGAGATCGCCCGGCACCAGCGAGCCGTCCATCAGCGGCCAGGTATTATAGGAAAGGCCGGCATTCAGCCCCGCAACCAATGCGCCGAGATAGATCTGGAACAGACAGAGCACCGTCAGCAACGCAGCAAAGCCCCTGCCCGTCTTTTCGTCGGCGGCGTCGGGCGAATGATGCGACAGGCCGCGCAATATCCACATGCAGCCCGCGAAGATGAGGCAGGCGATGGTCAGATGCGTGGCAAGGCGATATTGCGAGACATCCGTGCGGTTGACGAGGCCTGACGATACCATCCACCAGCCGATGAAGCCCTGAAAGCCGCCAAGCGCCAGAAGGCCGACCAGCGGCAGGCGCAGACGCTTTTCGATGCGGCCGGTCAGCCAGAAGAAGGCGAGCGGCAGTGCGAAGATGATGCCGATGGTGCGGGCAAGCAGGCGATGCGCCCATTCCCACCAGAAAATCGTCTTGAACTCGTCAAGCGACATGCCCTTGTTGATTTCCTGATATTGGGGAATGCGCTTGTAGAGCTGGAACTCTTCTTCCCATTCAGCAACGGAAAGCGGCGGGATGGCGCCATGGATCGGCTTCCATTCGGTAATCGACAGGCCGGATTCGGTAAGCCGCGTGGCGCCGCCGACGAGGACCAGACAGACGAGCGTGAAAAGCACGACGCGCAGCCAGATGCGCAGCAGGCGGCGGTCCTTCTCCTGTTTCTGCAGGGCAGCCTCCACCACCATTTCCGCAGAACCATTTGCCATCGTCATGCCGCTCGAACGCATCTTTCAGGTCTCCCTCATACAGTCATGTTGATTAGCCCCAACCGGCACCACAAAACAAGACCTCAGGGTTTGCGGCATGCGGTCGCGGCGGTATAGTCGCAACAGCTGTTCAATCACGGAAGATTTCATGCATCCTCGCCTCAGATCGCTCATCGGCACCGTCGTCATCATCTGCCTCGTCGTCGTTTACGCCGTGGTGGCGACGGCCATTGCATCGGCGACTCTGGCGCAATCGCCCTGGTGGGTGCATCTCGCTTATTTCGTGTTCACCGGAATTTTGTGGATTTTGCCGGCGATGCTGATCATCAAATGGATGGCCGGACCTAAAAAACAGGGCTGAGCGCCAGCCGTTGTATAACATCCACAGGTCGCAATATTATAAACCGATTGTTTGCCGCTGAACGATATAGTCCGACCGAAACAACCGGAGAGAGTGGATGGCGGCTGAGGGGCCGGTCTTTATCAGCGACAAGCAAGCGCCGACCGCCGTGCAAAACGAGCGGCGGAGTGCTGATCGTCTGTTGATCGATCTCGTCGATGACGCCGCAACCATCCGCTCCGACTGGGAGCAGCTGGAAGGCGACCCACTCAATTCGCTGCATCAGGGTTTTGGCTGGTGCTCCATCTGGGCGCAAACGCAGGACAGCGCGCTCCTGACACTTCGCGGCCGGCAGGGCGGCAAGACGATCTTCCTGCTGCCGCTCGAAATCGTGCTGGAAGGCGGCATCCGCAAGGCACGTTTTCCCGGCGGCCGTTTCAACAATATCAATACGGGGCTTTTCGACCCCTCCTTTGCCGAACAGGCCGGACAGGAAATCGCGGCGGCAATTGCCCGCGAGGCGCGGAAGCTGCTGCATGGCCGGGCCGATATTCTGGCTTTGCAGAACATACCGCTAACGTGGCGCGGCAGGACCAATCCCCTCTCGCATCTTGCTTCCGTCGAAAACCAGAATCCGGCCTTCCAGCTTCCCCTGCTCGAGAGCTTCGAGGCCACGCTTCGGCAGGTCAATGCCAAGAGGCGACGGAAGAAATTCCGCATCCAGAGCCGAAGGGCCGAGGAAATGGGCGGTTACAGCCATGTGATCGCGCGTTCGCCACAGGAAAGATGCGAATTGTTGCAGGCGTTTTTCCGCCAGAAGGCCGCCCGTTTCGCCTCGCAGGGCATTCCGGATGTCTTTCGCAATCAATCTGTGAAGGATTTCTTCTACGATCTCGCCAATTTTCCCGAGACGGGCACAGGCAGCCTGCTGGAACTGCATGCCATTCGCCTGCATGGGGAAAACGAGGGCGTCATTGCCGCGATAGCCGGCCTTTCGCGCAAGCAGGATCACATCATCTGCCAGTTCGGCTCGATCGACGAGTCCGTTTCGGAACTCAGCCCCGGCGAATTGCTGTTCTGGCTGATGATCGAAAGGGCGTGTCGCGAGAAGGCGGCGATCTTCGATTTCGGCGTGGGCGACCAACTCTACAAGCGCAGCTGGTGCCCGCTTTTCACCGTGCAGCACGATATATTCCTACCGGTGACATTGAAGGGTCGCGCAGCGGCCTCGGTCTATGTCGCCATTGCCCGGACGAAGAGCCTGATCAAATCCAATCCGGCGCTTTATGCGTTGATTCAGCGTTTTCGTGCCGGACGGCCGAAGACGGACACCGCTGCCGACTGAGCGCAGATCACGCCGCGCTCAGACGGTCCGGCTTGCGCATACCGGTCATCGGCAATGCCTGTTCATAGCCTTGGGCAACCAGTTCACCGAGCGTCTTTTCCAGAAGTTCGCTATCCTTGCCGGGAACCGAGACGATGATTTCCGCCGGCAGGTTGCGCAGCATTTTCCCAAGGCTCGAAATCTGCACCGCGCCGCATTCGACGAGAACCGTATCATAGGCGTCGGAGAGCGCGCCGAGGATCATCGTCAGGCGATCTATCGCGCGCATGGCCTCGCGCGGCTGCGCATTGCCGCGCGGCACGATATGGGCGTCGGACAGGCGGTCACTGTGAATGGTTTCACCGAAGGCGGCCGCACCCGCCAGAAGGTCCATGACACCGGGAAGCCCGGCTTCCGGCGCCATCAGCCGCGTCGGACAGGCAGACGCCGTCATGTCAACGAGAACGACCGAACGGCCCATCTCGGACAAAGCGCGCGCCAGCATGACGGTCGTTGTCGAACCGCTATCACCAGCCGGAGATACAATGGCGGCAACCGGTTTGGCAAGACGGCTGGCCAGGAAACTTGCGACAGCATCGATCGAGAAATCGTCAGAAGTGTCAACGTCCTCTTCCACTGCCTCTTCCTTCGCAGCCGCGACAGCTTCCACCGGCGGGGCCAGCGTGGCGGCAGCGGCTACAGCCGGCAGGTGCCGTTTCTCCTCTTCGGCAGCGGGCTGGTATGCCGCAACCGGCATGGCCCGCGCAGCAGACGGTATGGTCTCATGGTGCACGGCAACAGGCTGTTCCGGCACATCCGTTGCCTTGTCCTGATCGGCTGGAGCACGTGTAGGGGAAGGCGGATCGGAGAGCGGTGGAACCTGCTTCCGGCCCATCGGCTTCAAGGCCCGGCCGGTGAAAAGCTCCACCAGCATGACCACGATGCAGGACAGCAGAAAGGCCACCAGAGTAACGACGATGGTAATGGCGCCGGTCTTCGGGAAATAGGGTTCGCGCGGCTCCACCGCCGTCGAAATGACACGCGCATCGGCCGGCGTGGAATCCACCGAGCCGGCGCGCGACGTCGCTTCCCGATAACGAGCAAGATAGGTTTCCAGAAGTTGCCTCTGCGCCGAAGCTTCCCGCTCCAGATCGTTGAGGCCGACCTGCTGTTCACCCGCACGCACGCTTTCCGATTTCAGCATGTTCAGTTGCTGGATCAGCTGCCGTTCCCGCAGACGCGAAACATTGGCCTCGTTTTCGAGACTTGCCAGCACCTTGCGGGTTTCCTCCTGAATCTGCCGCTGTATGCCGTCGAGCTGGTTGCGCAGCGCCCGGATGCGCGGATGGCCTTCCAGCATTGAAGACGAGAGATCGGAAATCTGGCTGCGGATCGTGGTTTCGTTTTCCTTCAGCCTCTGGATCGTCGGGGAACCGACGACATCGGGGAAAGTATCAAGCGGACGGCCGGTAGCAAGCGCGTTGCGCACGCCTTCCGCCCGCGCCTCCGCATTGGCGCGCTCTCCGCGGATACGGCCAAGTTCGGTGGAGATATCGCTGAGCTGGCGGGTGGCGAGGGTTTCGCCCTGCCCCGCCGAGAGAAGATCGGACGAAGCGCGGTAATCTGCGACCTTCCTGTCGGCGTCGCGCACCTTTTCGCGCAGACTGGCGATTTCCGGTTCCAGCCAGCGCGCCGCTTCCGTGCTTGTATCCAGTTTCGCGCCGCTCTGCAGGGCGATATAGGCCTTCATCATCTCATTGGGGATGGCGGCGGCAAGCTTGGGGTCCTGCGAAGAGAACTCGACGGTGATGACGCGCGAGCTTTCGACCTGATAGACCTGCAGCTTCTCCCGGAAGGCCTTTAGCACCCGTTCTTCGGGCAGCACCTGAAGCGGGTCCTTCTTGACGCCGACGGCGACCAGCAGCTGCGAAATGAGCGAAGGATGGGCTTCGGGATCGAACTCATCCAGCTCATAGAGCTTCATGTCTTTGGCGACCTGCTTGATGAGATCGACCGACTGCAGTATCTGCACCTGGCTGGAAACGGTCAATTCATCGAGCACGGGCTCGGCGGGCGCATTGGACTGCTGCGAAGCGCCGAAGGAGGCGGTGCGGGATTCGATGAGCACGCGCGCCTCGCCCTTGTAGGCGGACGACATCATGCTTGATATCACGAAGGCGGAGCCTCCGGCCAGAAGCGTGATCGCCGCGATCCGTCCCTTGCGCTGCCATATGGCTGCGACAAGCTGCGCAAGATCGATATCCACATCCCTGTCGTCAATGCGATCGCCGTTCATGCAGGCTCCGTAACCGAGACAAACCTCGGGCGCTCAAATATAGATGGCCAATTTTCGCGAAGCTTAAGTCTTGCCGGTAACACAACAGTTAATCTCGGAGAATCCGACGAAATAAAGCTGATATTACCATCGCTCGCCCGGGTTGTTTACCGCACATTAACCCTAACAGAACGATAAGAATGATCAAAGATCGACTCGGAGCCAGATCAGATGCCGCTCGCCGGATCACGACATGTCACCGCACTGACGCTTGCCGTTCTGACGGCCCTTTCCGGCTGCGCGGCATATCAACCCGCGCCGAGGTCCTTCAATGAGACCGCCCTGCAACCCTATCATGTCGATAGCGGCGACAGGCTGCGCATCAACGTCTTCGAGCAGGCCGGGCTGACCAATACCTATACGGTCGATCAGGCCGGCTATGTCGCCTTCCCGCTGGTCGGCCAGGTTCCTGCCCGCGGCAAGACGCTGCCGCAGCTCGAAGCGGCCATCGCCGCCAAGCTGCGCCAGGGCTATCTGCGCGATCCCGACGTGACCATCGAAATTGACCGTTATCGCCCCGTCTTCATCATGGGCGAAGTCGGTCGTCCCGGCCAATATTCCTATGTGCCTGGTATGACGGTGCAAAACGCCATCGCCATTGCCGGCGGCTTCACCCCGCGCGCCAACCAGGCCGATGTCGACATCACCCGCAAGATCAATGCCGAGGTGATGACCGGCCGGATCGGGATTACCGCGCCCATTCTGGCGGGTGATACCGTCTATGTACGCGAACGCTTCTTCTGAAAACGGAGCGGCGAACGTGTCGGATGACCGCCCACCCCTGCGCATCATTCACTGCTTCCGCTCCCCGGTGGGCGGCGTTTTCCGCCATGTGCGCGACCTTATCGAGGAACATGTCAAACAGGGCCACAAGGTTGGCATCGTCTGCGACAGTTCCACCGGCGGTGCGCATGAGGAACGGCTTTTCGCACAGATCACCCCGATGCTGGAACTTGGCCTCACCCGCCTGCCCATCCGGCGGTCCATCAGCCCCGGCGACCTCATGGCGCTGTGGAAATCCTACAAGCACATCAAAAGTTTGCGGCCGGACATTCTGCACGGGCACAGCGCCAAGGGTGGCGCTCTTGCCCGGCTGATCGGCTCACTCCTGCGGGCGAACAGGTATCGCGTAGCCCGCCTCTATTCCCCGCATGGCGGCAGCCTGCATTATGCCAGAAACAGCCTGAAGGGGCAGCTCTTCCTGCGGCTGGAGCGGTTTCAGGAGCATTTCACCGATGCGCTCTGTTTCGTCTGCAATTTCGAGCAGACGACTTACGAAGCCAAGGTCGGCAAGCCGCGCACCCACACCGCGATGATTTATAACGGCGTGCAGGAAAGCGAGTTCGAAACCGTCCCCGCCCGCGATGATACGGCCCGTTTCCTCTACATCGGCATGCTCCGTGATCTCAAGGGACCGGATGTCTTCATCAGGGCATTCGCGAAAATGGAACGCAGCCTCGGCCAGCCCATGTCCGGCGTGATCGTCGGCGATGGACCGGACAGGGACAAATATGCCGCGATGATCGACAAGGCCGGGCTTTCCCGGCGGATTTCCATGCATGCGGCCATGCCCGCCAGACAGGCTTTCGAACTGGCGACGACGGTGGTGGTGCCTTCGCGCGCCGAAGCCATGCCCTATATCGTGCTGGAAGCGCTTGCGGCGGGAAAGACGGTCATTGCCTCGCATGTCGGCGGCATTCCCGAAATCCTCGGAGAAGACAGCGAGGCGCTCGTCCCGGCCGGCGATGCCGATGCGCTGGCGCGGATCATGGTCAAGGATGCCGAGGATGCCGACTGGGCGCAGCGGGTCATGCCGCACCCCGACAGCTTCAAGGCGAAATTTTCAACCCCTGTTATGGCCGATGAGATGATGAAGCTCTATCGCGACCTGCTGACGAGCTAAAGTTATTTTAAAAACACGATTTTTAATTGTATATTCCAGCCGTCCTGTAGAAACTGATCATAAACGTTTCTTAGCATGTTTCGGCTAGTTTTCTGCTCGTAGAGCGCGGCCATCCACCCGGATGCACAAAGGGCGCTCTACCACTTTGAGGTTGCGTATCGTTCCGGTTGAAAATCTGTGCGGTTTTCAGGTCGATGCGCTGGAGGGTGCGGACCAAAGCAATGACCAAGACTGACAAGGACAGACTGCAATTCGATCTGGCGTCATTGCGCAAGAAAATCTCCGAGCGTCAAACCGGAGAATCCTCCGCATCCGAACCCGTCGTTCTCAATCCGCTTGCTCGGCAGATCGCCAACCAGCTTCGCGCCGGCAATCATTCGCCCAATATGGTGATCGGGCAATTGCGGCTTCTCGAATTCACGATGCTCGTGGTCATCGCCGCCATCGTCAACGGCATCGCAGCCGATCGCGGTCTCGAAACATTTCTGGCGGTGTTCGGCGGTGGCGTGCTGGGGGCGGCGCTCTGCGTCTTTCTTCTGCAGGCGGGTGATTGTTATCAGCTTCCGACACTGCGCACGCCGCTGAAGATGTTCGCCCGCATCCAGGGCGCCGTCTGTCTCTCCTTCGTGGGAATTGGCTGTTTCCTTCTCCTCTTCTTTCCCGATGCGCTGCACTCCTGGCAAGCCTTCGGCATCTGGTACGCAACGGGTGCGATCGTGATCTTCGCCGGTCGACTGATCCTCGGTTTTGCCATTCGCCACTGGGGCCGCAACGGCGTCATGGAGCGCCGCGCCGTCATCGTCGGCGGTGGCGATACCGCTAAGGACCTTATCCGCTCGCTGGAGCAGCAATCCGATAACGATATCCGCATCTGCGGTATCTTTGACGACCGGAAAAGCGCCCGCTCTCCCGAAGTTGTCGCCGGTTATCCCAAACTTGGCACCTTTGCTGAACTGGTGGAGTTTGCCCGTCTGACGAAGCTTGACATGCTGATCATCGCCCTGCCGCTCAGTGCCGAGGCGCGCATTCTCCAGCTCCTGCACAAGCTCTGGATACTGCCAGTCGATATCCGCATCGCGGCGCATGCCAATAAATTGCGTTTCCGTCCCCGCGCCTATTCCCATGTGGGCAAGGTGCCGATGCTCGATGTGTTCGACAAGCCGATCCGTGACTGGGATTCGGTGGCGAAACGGGTGTTCGACATTACTTTCAGCCTCATCGGTATCGCCATTTTGTGGCCGGTGATGCTGGGGGCGGGAATTGCGGTGAAAACGACCTCGAAAGGCCCTGTTCTCTTCAAGCAGAAGCGCCACGGCTTCAACAACGAAACGATCAACGTCTGGAAGTTCCGTTCCATGTATACGGAACTCAGCGACCCGACCGCCAAAAAGGCCGTGACGAAGAACGACCCCCGCGTCACACCCGTCGGCCGCTTCCTGCGCAAATCCTCGATGGACGAGCTGCCGCAGCTCTTCAACGTTCTCTATGGCGATCTTTCGCTGGTTGGGCCGCGCCCGCACGCCGTTCATGCCCAGACGGGCGATCTGAAATATACCGAGGTGGTGGAGCATTATTTCGCGCGCCACAAGGTGAAGCCCGGCGTTACCGGCTGGGCGCAGATCAACGGCTGGCGCGGCGAGATCGACCACGGCGACAAGATCAAGTTCCGCACCGAATATGATCTCTATTACATTGAGAACTGGTCACTGTTCCTCGATCTGAAGATCCTGTTCCTCACGCCGATACGGCTGCTCAAATCGGAAAACGCCTATTGACCCACACCGGTTACCAGCACGCGGCGAATTTCGACGCACCGTTGGCCACCATGCGGCTCATCGGATCGTTCTTCATCGCCTTCGGCGTGTTCCTTTCCGGCTTCGTCATCTCCGAACCGGCCCCTTATGAATTGATGATGGTAGGACAGGTGGCCGTGTGGTTCCTGCTTGGCCTTCGCCTTTCGCGCACCGTCGTCCTGCTTCTGTGCCTGCTGCTTGCCTTTAATGTCGGCGGTTATCTTTCGCTCACCACCATGGCCGATCTGGATGAGGGACCGCTCTATCTCGCCGTCTCGACCTTCCTGGCGCTGACCTCGGTTTTTTATGCGGCGATCGTGGAGGACAAGTACCAGCGGCTGCTTTTGATTTTCCGGGCCTGGCTTACGGCAGCGCTGATCACAGCGCTGCTCGGCATCATCGGATATTTCCACGCCATTCCGGGTTTTGAGGTCTTCACTCTTTACGACCGCGCAAAAGGCGCCTTTCAGGACCCGAACGTCTTCGGTCCCTTTCTGGTGACGCCCTCGCTTTACCTGATCTACGGCCTTCTCACCGGCAAGGCGATGCATGCGCCCTGGCGGATCGCCGGGCTGCTCATCCTGTCGCTTGGCGTGTTCCTGTCGTTCTCGCGCGCGGCCTGGGGCCTGTTTCTGTTCGCCACCATCCTCCTCGTCTTCGTCATGCTGCTGAAGGAACGGACGGCTGCGTTTCGTCTGAAAATCCTCGTGCTGTTTCTCGTCGCCGCCGGGCTGATGGTTGCGGCGGTCATCATCGCGCTGCAGTTCAAGCAGGTGGCGGATCTATTCTCCAGCCGCGCTTCGGCGGTGCAATCTTATGATGGCGGCCATCTCGGGCGTTTTGCACGCCACTATCTCGGCTTCCTGCTCGCCATGGAACACCCGCTCGGCATCGGCCCCATGGTGTTCGACAATATCTTCCCCGCCGCCGAACATAATATCTGGCTGAAGAGCCTGACCACGCATGGCTGGTTCGGTTTCGTCATCTATCTGGTCCTGATCTGCTGGACCATTGCCGCAGGTTTCAGGCATCTGCTGCGGCCACGCCCGTGGCAGCCGTTCCTGATCATTTCCTGGGTGACCTTCGTCGGACACGTAATGATCGGCGCCGTCATTGATACCGACCACTGGCGGCATTTCTTCCTGCTGCTGGGCATATTGTGGGGATGCATGGCGCTTGAGAAGCGCGAAAGCCTGCGCCGCCGCGCGCGGGCCGCCTAAAACGCTTCACCTTACGGAACCTTACGCCATTTCATGAGTTTAGCCCCCGATTCTGACTGTCAAACGGGGAGACATCTTATGACGCAGACCAATAATCTCTATCTCATCATCGGCGCACTCCTGGTGGTCCTTGTTGGCCTTGGGGCTTATGTCTGGCACGAGGAAAGCAAGCCGAAGGGGATCGAGATGAATATCGGCCCGAACGGCGTTTCCGTTCAGGAGAATTGATCCGCAAGCGTCGCGCAAAGTCCGGCCATTAAGACCGGGTGCATCCCACGCCGAACACGGCCGGGATGTACCCGGTCTTCTTATGAGAGAGGACGAAAGGCGGGATCGATGCCCGCTGCGCCGGTTCGGTACGAATGATCCGTATCGCCCGATCAAGGAAACAGCTAGCGCAATGGTCTCCTCCATCGACCTGTCCACACGCCTCACCGCCACCAGGCTCGCCCTCAAGGCCATCAAGGAGCAGGAAGACAATTCCCCTGCCACATCCTCCTCGACGCGGGCGGCTCTCATCGATTCCTACGGGCTCGACACCTCATCTTCTTCCACCAATACGCGCCTCACCCAGCTTCTGGCGCAATATTCCCAGACCTCGAGCGAAGACACGCAGACCGACGATACCGATACGCAGCTTTCTTCCGGCGATATTAGCAAGGCCGATTTCATGAAGGAGCTGAAGGAGATGCTGGAAGAACTGACCAGGGACCCGGACAAGGCTTCGCAGGCCAAGGCCATGCTGGAGGCTTTGACAACAGGCACGCTGACGGTCTCCGATCCCGCCGAGGGCGCCCAAATCAAGGCGTGGGACGTGGCCTCCGATACAAAAACCACCTCCAAGCCGACGACGGAGATCACCACGACGGGATGGAGCGACTTTCTGAAAGACCATCTCAAACGCGACGGCTCGGCTTATGCCAGAAGCGAGACCGGCGCCTATGTCGACACTGTTTCCGGCGACAACGCGTTTTTCGGCAGCGTCGGCAGCCGTTATTATTATCTCACCTGGCCACAGGCGAAAAACGGCACCCTGACCGTATAAAGCCAGATTTCCCGAGGACTGAACGGATCGCTGCGACATGGAACATGCCGCAGCGTCGCTTTTTCGTCTGCTCAGACGGCAGGCGCGGTGGCCGGTTCGGCTCCGCCAGAGAGCGCCTTTTGCAGTTGCGCTTCCTGCGCCGGCGACAGCGAGGTCTTGATGACCCGCCCGCGCAGGCCTTCGAATTCTGCCAGCACCTTTTCCGGCTGCACCTTGCGGATCAGCACGAACAGCGCCGAAGAACCATTGGGAATGGTCTCGCCGAGTGATTTGATGAAATCATCGTCGATACCGAAATCCGTCAGCGAACCCGCAAGGGCGCCCGTGCCGGCGCCAATCGCGCCGCCGATGGCAAATCCCGCCAGCGGATTAAGGAACAGCAGGCCGACAAGGCCGCCCCACAGACCGCCAGACAGGAAACCGGAGCTTGCGCCGATTGCCGTCAGATTGACGCTCTGCTTCAGATGCACCTTGCCGTCTTCATCGCGAACGACGACCACGGCATCTTCCAGATCAACCAGATATTCCTTTTTCAGGCCTGCAAGCTTCAGAAGCACCCTGTCGGCCACTTCCGTTCCGTCAAAACCAACAACGACGAGTTCGGACATAGTTCGTCTCCCTGAGTTTCAATTCCGCTGCGATTGAACGCCGAAGAACGCAGCTTGTTCCGGCAATGATGGAAAGAGGATGTGTCACGCGTTTGACGGTCGCCCATGCCGGGAAGCATCACCCTGCCCCGGCCCTTTCTTGCCGTCCACACCCTTTGTTCCTTTTTTTATGAAAAGACCATTTTCCGCTTGCACCCTAACAGGCTTATATATAAACGGCTTTCAGGTTCGGAGCGTAGCGCAGCCCGGTAGCGCACTTGACTGGGGGTCAAGGGGTCGTGGGTTCGAATCCCGCCGCTCCGACCATTAAAATCAGATAGATAGCCAGTTCCCCCAGAGCTGGCTATATTTGTTTTAGCTCTCTAGTAATGAGCGCTATGCGCGAGTTTAAAAGACCCTGTTCGGGTGTGCATTTATCCAAGCCTTGAGAACGAAGTGTGCTGAGATGGCAAAAAAACCGAAAATAGAACACTCAGAATTCTCGGGCGAGTTTGAAGACGAGGGCATCACCGTCCTTGTTGATATCTACCGGCCCGCTGGTACCCAGCAGGATTGGACGCTCGAGGTTATCAGCGAGCACGACGATGTCACCACCTGGGACGAACCTTTCGCCACCGATAAAGACGCCTGGGAAGAATTCCTGGCCACTTGTGAGAAAGATGGGATTCGCAGCTTCCTTGATGGCGACGATCCGTCAGTTCATTAACGTTTGATTCTGCGGCACCAAGCCGTAGGGGTTTTGGGCCAGAATTCCGTGCTCCGACCGTTGTCTTCTCGATCCCCATTTTTGATCGAGAGCGTTCTCCGGTTAAATTCCCGACAATATAAGCTCAGGTGTAAAGCCGCTAGCCGTAGAAGGACAGCGCGCATTGCCTTGTTGACTCTCCGCTAAAATTAGAACATTTAGTGAACAAAAGAGAGGTCATCCACTATGCCCGACGCTGAAAAAATCACCCCTGCACGGCCCGACGACATAGCGGGATATGTCATCCAGTGTCATGACGGCGATGCGAAGGCGGCTGTCGAAGCGCTTCTCGGCGAAATCGAGCATTTGCAGGAACAGCTCTCCCTTGCAGTCGCCATCATGGGAAATGGATATACCCGCGGGTGGAAGCCCGACGCGGGGCGGGATTAGAATCGTCTCCGCCACAGTCTTTTGGGCGCGATGACACACCAGCAAGCCTGATGAGCGATTGAGCCTTGGACAAAAATCCTCCGCCATATCGGCTGCCGGGGCGATGGGATAAGTTTAAGGCTGCGTGGTAGTCCGCTGTGTGGGCGTAGCCGGCAAGGTGTCCCGACGAAGGGCGGTGCCGGCATCTGTTGCCTACACCGCCTGCCCCAGGCCATCTTCAATATTCGTTGGACGCGATCGCGAAATCGTCGATGACAGGCATCTTTTCCGCGTTTTCCCACGTCCGGTCCATGGCGTAGGTTTGCGACAGATAGGGAATGCCGATATGGCCGAAGCGGAAGGAAAGCTGGCTTTCCGCCTGTTCCTCATCAAACCGTGCGACGCGACTGAGATAGAGAGCGGTGGCAAGACCTGTCCTGTCCGCACCGGCCTTGCAATGAATGAGAATGGGTTTCGGCGCATCGCGCATGATCGCGACCAGCTCGTTGACCCTGTTCATGTCAAGCTCCTGGCTGGCCGACATGCCGAAATCGATGTGATTCAATCCGAGCTCGCGGGAGGTCTCGACCTCATCCCTGTACCAGGCCTTGGCTTCATTCGCACCGCGCAGATTGATGACCGTCCTGATACCATGGTCCTTGGTATAGCGGACGAGCTGCTCATTGCTCGGCTGGTTGGAGCGATAAAGCTGCCCCGCGACTACCTCGTGAAAATTGCCGAGGAGCTGAATGGCGTAGAGATAACCGCCTGTGGCAAGCACAGCAATACCCATGCCCCAAAAGGAGCACTTCCAGAATCTTCGCATAATAAAACGGTTCCCTCATTCGACGAGAGAACCGATACAGGTGGATTCTGACAGTAAGCTGAAAGTTCTGCGACAGTATTGTAAGAGTAGAAAATTTGCGCTTGATCAACGCACAAAAACGTAGACCGCATAGACCGCAATGAGTGCGGCCGCCGCCGCCGCGGTGATGGCGCCAAGACGTTTCTCGATGAAATGGCGTACCGGTTCACCGTATTTCTGCAGCAACCCGGCCAGGATGAAAAAGCGCGCACCGCGCGTGACGACAGCCGAAAGAATGAAGAGGCCGAGGCTGATATTGGCAGCACCGGAGAGAATTGTGACGACCTTGATCGGCGGCAGATGCGCGAGCCCCGATGTCACCAGCAGGAGAACGATTGTCTCGTAATCCACCGAGTTCTTCAGATGCTCGAAGCTGTCGAGCTTGCCGTAAAATTCGAGAATGGGCCGGGCAAGGCTCTCAAAAGCATAATGACCGAGGAACCAGCCGGCGATGCCGCCGAGAACCGAGGCGACGGTTGCAACGAGTGCATAAAACATCGCCTTTTTCGGCTTGGCCAGCACCATGGGCAGGAAAAGCACATCCGCAGGTACGACGAAGACGGAGCTTTCCACGAAAGCCACGATCGCCAGCCACCATACGGCGGTTTTGCGCGCAGCGAGCGCCATCGTCCAGGCATAGATGTTTTTCAGCATTTCATGTCCCCGGGGAAGAGTGTTGCGGAGTGAAGACAGGCAGGAGCCAGGGTAGGCCGGCGGTGATTCATGTGGTTTGCCGACGGCGGCCGGCGGGCCGGAGAGACCGAACCCGAATGAGAATTAGAGACAACGCAAGAGAATGGCAAATGTTGGAAAATTTATTTTTGCATCGCAAAAAATCATAATGACAAGCATTTCCCGCCCATACCGAGAGCCGGTTGCTGCAATGCAAAATTTCACCCTGTGGTAGATAAGTTCGCCTTTTTGCTGTAGAATGAAGGCGGACGGAAGAGGAGGAAGTTATCATGGAATATGTAAGCTTCGTTACATCGATCAATCCGGTCATACTTGTCATTCTGCTGGTGGTTCTTCTTGCAGGGGCTTACAGCAGCTGGGTTTCGCACTGAGCAGGACGGAACCACTCGACCAAATGTGAAAGGCTCCGTTTCTATCAACGATAGGCATTGGGCCGGATGAATGTTATCAAGCCCGGAGTTAAAACAACTCCCGGGAAGCCGTATGACGAACGAATTCGCATTCACTGATACGTCTGAAAAGCTCAGCACGACGCTTGAGAAGCTAATAGGAAAGCTGCAGGGTCAGACGATCACGTTGCGCGAGTTGATGGAAGCAATCGGCGAACAGGGCCTGTTGCTCATCTGCGCGATCGCCTCTCTACCTTTTCTCATTCCGGTTTCCATTCCCGGCGTCAGCACGGTCTTTGGCGCAGCGATCATCCTTGTCAGTCTGGCAATCACCCTCAATCGCCTGCCATGGTTGCCGGCAAAAATTCTTGACCGGCAGATGGAAACGGCAAAGCTTGTTCCCGCCCTTCAAAAAGGCGTCGCCATTGTCTCCAAGCTCGATGGTTTCATCCGTCCGCGCATTCCCGCGCTGACGACGGGCATCATCGCCAACCGGATAAACGGGCTTGCGCTGATGACGGCGGGCGTATTGCTGATGATGCCGCTCGGCTTCATTCCCTTCTCCAACACCCTTCCGGGTGTCGCGATCCTGCTTTTTTCAGCCGGGATGATTCAGCGGGATGGCGTCACCGTGCTCGGCGGCTATCTCTTCCTGGGTCTGACGACGATTTATTTCGCAGCGCTCGCCTATGCGGCTTTCTGGGCCGGCCAGGGCATCAGCAGCTCCATCGGCGCTTAAGACCTATCGCCGGCCGCCATTACGGCTGTCGCGGCCGTTCTGCCGCGACGCCCACCAGACCGCCAGCCGTCGCCGCTGGCGGCGAACCACGGGCAGATCGTGGGAAAGCACGATGAGACCAAGCGGAATCATCCAGAAACCAAGGACGGGCAGGAAACCCAGCGTTCCGCCCACCACCAGAGCCGAGCCCGTCGCGATCCTGCCGACGCGCGAACGCGGCATGGCAAGGCTCCATTTTCCGACATGGAGACGATGCGTTCTGTGGTCGATACCGAATTTCATTCCATCCTGCCCTTTTTCATCTGGCCTGTGGATAATTTTTTCACCGTCGATAAGCCCGGAAAATCGGGACTCTGGAGGGATAAAACAAGAGGAATGCGTTTTTTTTGAAAAAACCGCTTGGCAAATCGGAAAAGCATTTGTATTACCCCGCTCACACCGCGCCAAGCGGTGCACGTTCCCTGGTAGCTCAGCGGTAGAGCATTCGACTGTTAATCGACAGGTCGCCGGTTCGAATCCGGCCCGGGGAGCCATCTCTCTCAAAAACATGTTTTGAAGAGCGAAGTGCCGCTGCAATTCGCCCGATTTGGATCGGCGATTTTCCTGAATTCCCGGTTATTCAGCCGTCAAACGGTCAGGTCTTCTTGACCACCCGTTTCGTCGCCCTTGTGGCGTTGGTCAGTGCCGGCGGATCACTTGCCGGAAAACTCTCCTCAAGGCTCTCGGTCAAATCGTCGTCCTTGTTCCTGACCGCAGATTTCTGCTCCTTCTCAAGCGATTTTACCGCCGGGGATTTGGCCTTTGCCGAGGCTGCCTTTTTCGCTGGCATTTTCTTCGCAGGCGCCTTCTCCGCTGACGCCTTCGCGGCAGCTGGCTTCTTCACGCCATTCCCGCTTTTGGACTTTGCCGCTTCCGCATCTGCGGAAAGTTCCCGTTCTGCCTCGATCCAGTGTCTTTCATGATGCCCGTCGGGTCTTCCTTCCCTCTCCCATATTGCGCGCGCTTTTTCACGGATTACGGCTTCGCGGTCATGGCTCATAACGGACCTCCCTCTTCGTGTTGCACCGGTTTTGATTGTGCCACTGAAAAAACAAAAAAAGCCAGAGTTTGTTCCGCGCGGTTTCGTCGCGGGTGAGCATTTCCGCGTGAAAGGGAACCGTTGTCGACCGCGGATCGTTTGCCCTGCAGAAACCCGCAGGAGACCATTTCATGAACACCCCGCAAAAGCCGAAAACCGAACCGCTTGATATTCGCGACGAGGATGTCGCGCGTTTCGAAACCGACAGCGAGCTGAAAGCAAAGGACGGCGAGATTTACCCGGACGAGAGCATGAGCCTGCGTGCACGCCGGCAGGCGGCAAGGCAGCATGAGGACGCCTTCATCGTCGCCACGGACCTTGAGGACGATGACCAGCGCGAGGCGGCGCCGGGCACCAGAGAGCAGCCATAGGCCGAAAATGGAAAAGGCGGGTCAAAGCCCGCCTTTATCAAAGGAATGCCTGGAGATTTTATCGACGGACCGACACGATGGCCTTGCGATTGAAGTTCGACACCTGCACCCGGCCGGACTGATTGCCGCCGAGGATCTGGGCGGTCTTGCCGCTCATGCTTTTCAAAATGCCGGCGTGATAACCGCGGCCGTTGCGAATGACAACGACATCGCCCGGCTTGGCCTGGCCCACCGGAACGGCATAACCGAAGGATGTCCAGGACTTCGCAAATCCATAGGATTTGGGAGACTGCCGGCCGGCCTTGCTGGCGACAGCATGCAGGAAAAGGCCGCACCATGGGGTGCTGCGGGGATTTGCGCCAAGAATATTCTTGAGGCTCTTGTTGTTCTTGGACTCGTGCAGCCCGGTGTATTTTTCCGCCTGGTTCAGCATGCCGGCCGAGGCCGATGCAACGACTGTAAAAGACAAGGCAACGGATAGAATTAACGCGGATACTCTCAAACGTCTCGCCCTTATGTTAGAGGGCGCCCGTGTATTGTGACAATTTAGCGACAATTTGACGAGAAATGGGCAGAAATCAGACACCTATTCATGTGCGCTGATCTGTCATTGCTTCAGAACAGGCTGCCCTGCGCCTCATCGGCGCGGCTGCGGCCGGCATTTTCGAGATCCAGCATGCGCAATTTGGTGGTGGTTCCGCCCGGTGCGGAGAAGCCGCCAAGCCTGCCGCCGGCAGCGAGAACCCGGTGGCAGGGAATGATCAGCGGTACCGGATTTTTCGCCATGGCCTGACCAACATCGCGGGCCTTTTCCATGCCAAGGCCAAGCGTCTTTACGATGCCGCCATAGGTCGTGGTGTCGCCCCAGCCGATCTGCCGCGCAACGGCGTAAACATCGAGGAAAAATCGCTCCTGTCCGGCGAGATCGAGTTCGACGGTCGTAAAATCGATCTGCTCGCCGCCGAAATAACGGGTGATCATTGCAATCACCTCGCGCGTGCGTGTTTCCGGAACGGCAATGCAGGCGGATGGCAGGCGCTTCTGGAGAAGTTTTTCGGTCTCACCGGCGTCAGGGCTGGGCAATTGCAGACGCGCGATACCGCGCCCCGCCCAGGCAAGGCCGCAATGGCCGAGGGCCGTCGGAAAAACAATATAGCCGTAGTTGTTGCTCATTGCCGTCACTCATTCGCCTTTTCGCATGCACGATGCCATATCCCGCATTCGAAACAACCCGTTTCCTGCCTCTCAACAAACAAGGCCACCCGTTTTTGGCGGGTGGCCTTTTACACGTCAGTCCTGAAAATCCGCTCAGGATGCGATTTTGCCCTGCTCTTCGACAAGGCATTGCGCCTGCCGGCTGGCGGCAACGAAAGCCGTGCGGGCGATTTCTCCCGCCACATCGCCCATCAGCGAGGCGCGGCACAGACGCAGCGCCTGTTCATGCGCCTTGTCGCCACGTTCGGGCCATTCGTGCTGAAGAAAATCGAAGGCTTCGTAAACGCCATTGAAAATCCGGGGAGCACCGTTTTCAAGGGAGATGGTAACGGGCTTTTCCCACTTAACGTCGTTCAGCAACATTGATTGCACTTCCATGCTCTATTAACCCGCGACAAACGCCGGCCCCTCCAGTTGGTTCCCTTCATCAGCGGTTTCAAGGGCGAAAAAATAACCCTCGAGAAACCATGTACCTCCATCTTTCCATTCTAGCCGATTTGCGGAACAAAGCGTCTCAACACTCGTTCAAGCGGAAGTGAACCGGGTCCTTTCATGCCGACAACAGCCTCCCCCGCCATCGTCTGGTTCCGCAAGGACCTGCGCCTTTCGGACAATCTTGCCCTGCTTGCCGCCGTGGAGCATGGCGGCCCCGTCATCCCCGTCTATGTCAGGGAAAAATCCTGCGGCCCGCTCGGCGGCGCGCAGGAATGGTGGCTTCACCACTCCCTCGCCTGCCTTTCCGCCGCGCTGGAAAAAACCGGCAGTCGCCTTGTTCTTGCAAGTGGCGACGCCGGCGAGACGCTGCGCCAGCTGATATCCGAAACCGGCGCTGACGCAGTATTCTGGAACCGCCGTTACGATCCGGCAGGCATGGCGACAGACAAGGCGCTGAAGCAGAAGCTGCGCGACGATGGCCTGACCGTTCGCAGCTTTTCCGGGCACCTGCTGCATGAACCATCCCGGCTGCAGACGAAATCCGGCGGTCCCTACCGGGTCTATACGCCTTTCTGGCGGGCGCTGGAGGGCGGCGAGGAGCCGCATGCGCCGACGGACGCGCCGAAGAGCCTGAAAGGGCCGAAGGCATGGCCGGAATCTGAGAAGCTCTCCGATTGGAAGCTCTTGCCCACTAAACCAGACTGGGCGAAACACTTCAGCGACATCTGGGCTCCCGGCGAGGACGGCGCGCAGGAGAAACTCGATGATTTCATCGATGGCGTCCTGAAAGGCTATGAAGAAGGTCGCGATTTTCCGGCAAAGGACGCAACCTCCATGCTCTCGCCGCATCTGGCCCTGGGTGAAATATCACCCGCCACCGTCTGGCACGCGACGAAGGGGCTTTCCCGGCATATCGCCTCAAACGATATCAGCCGTTTCCGCAAGGAAATCGTCTGGCGGGAGTTCTGCTATCACCTGCTGTTTCATTTCCCTGAGTTGGACGAGAAGAACTGGAACGAGAGTTTCGACGCTTTCGGCTGGCGGAACGACGAGACATCCTTCAAGGCCTGGACGCGCGGCATGACGGGTTATCCGATCGTGGATGCCGGCATGCGGCAATTGTGGCGACATGGCACCATGCATAACCGGGTGCGCATGATCGTAGCGTCCTTCTTGATCAAGCATCTGCTGATCGATTGGCGCAAGGGTGAGAAATGGTTCCGCGATACGCTTGTCGATGCCGACCCGGCCTCAAATGCCGCCAACTGGCAATGGGTGGCGGGTTCAGGCGCGGACGCCTCGCCGTTTTTCCGCATTTTCAACCCCATCCTGCAGGGCGAGAAATTCGACGCCGATGGCGACTATGTGCGTCATTTCGTGCCGGAGCTTGAAAAGCTCGACCGGAAATATATCCACAAGCCGTTCGAAGCGCCCAAAGAGGCCTTGAAGAAAGCGGGCATCGAGCTTGGCAAGACCTATCCGCTGCCGATCGTCGACCATGGAAAGGCGCGGGAAAGCGCGCTTGCCGCCTATGCCGAAGTCAAGAAAAACGCATAAAATTGGGTATCGGCAAAATTTTGCGTGGCTAAGCCAAAGCCGGGAAGATAATTTCTTGCCTTGAAGCGGTTGTAACGGGACATAACGGCACCTAATTTCCGCTCAGACAAGAAGGCTCAATCATGACCATTCACTCCTCTGCGCTCAGTGCTATCGGCAACACGCCGCTCATCCGTCTGAAAGCCGCCTCTGAAGCGACGGGGTGTGAAATCCTCGGCAAGGCGGAGTTCCTCAATCCCGGCCAGTCGGTGAAGGATCGCGCCGCGCTCTACATCATCCGCGACGCCGAACGGCGCGGGCAGTTGCGGCCGGGTGGCACTATTGTGGAAGGCACGGCGGGCAATACCGGCATCGGCCTGTCGCTGGTCGCCAATGCGCTCGGCTACAAGACGGTCATCGTCATTCCCGAGACGCAGAGCCAGGAAAAGAAGGACGCGCTGAAACTTCTTGGCGCGAAGCTGGTCGAAGTTCCGGCAGCACCCTATTCCAACCCGAACAATTACGTGAAGGTCTCCGGCCGGCTGGCGAAACAGCTTGCCGCAACCGATGAAAACGGCGCGATCTGGGCCAACCAGTTCGACAATATCGCCAACCGTCAGGCCCATATCGAAACGACCGCTCCTGAAATTTGGGACCAGACGGATGGCAAGGTCGATGGTTTCATATGCTCGGTCGGTTCCGGCGGAACACTTGCGGGCGTTGCTGATGGCCTGCGCGATTTCAATCCCGACATCAAGATCGGCCTTGCCGATCCCGAAGGTGCCGCCCTCTACGAATTTTACAAGCACGGCGTCCTGAAGTCGGAAGGGTCCTCCATTACCGAGGGTATTGGACAGGGCCGCATCACCGCCAATCTGGAAGGTTTCACGCCTGACTTTTCCTATCGCGTCTCCGATGCAGAGGCGCTGCCGGTTCTGTTCGATCTGGTCACGAAAGAAGGGCTTTGCCTCGGCGGCTCCTCCGGCATCAACATTGCCGGCGCAATCCGCCTTGCCCGCGAGCTTGGTCCGGGGCATACCATCGTGACGATACTTTGCGACTACGGTAATCGTTATCAGTCGAAGCTCTTCAATCCGGATTTCCTGCGTTCCAAGGGACTTCCGGTTCCACAGTGGCTTGCGACGAAAAGCGAGATTGCGGTTCCGTACGAAACCGTTTGAGGACATGCCGAAATGCCTGTGAATGCCCTGTTCCGTGACGATTTTTATCTTTCCACCGCAGAAGCGATCGTCACGGCGGTGCATGAGGATGGCGGCATAGAGCTGGATCAGACCTGCTTTTACGCCACCTCCGGCGGCCAGCCGGGCGATAGCGGCTTTCTCGAGCGGGCAGACGGGTCGCGCATCGAACTCGGCATTACCAAAAATGGCGCCGACAAGAGCGTTATCATCCATGTGCCGCTGGAAGGTCAGCCTTCCCCCGAGGTCGGTGAAAAACTGACCCTGCATGTAGACTGGCCGCGCCGTTACAAGCTGATGCGCATGCACACGGCCTGCCATCTGCTATCCGTCGTCTGCCAGTGGCCAATCACCGGTGCTGCCGTCGGCGAAGACGAATCGCGCGTCGATTTCGACATGTCGGAAACCATCGACAAGGATGAAGTCACGGCAAAGCTGATGGACCTGGTGAAAGCCAACCATCCCGTTTTCCTGCAATGGATCACCGACGAGGAGCTGCAGGCCAATCCGGGCATCGTCAAATCCAAGAATGTTCGCCCGCCAATGGGCCTCGGCCGGGTCAGCCTCGTCTGCATCGGCGAAAATTCTGCCATCGACAGCCAGCCCTGCGGCGGCACCCATGTTTCCGAAACGCAGGAAGTGGGCGATATTCACATTGCCAAGATAGAAAAAAAGGGCAAGGAGAACAGGCGGTTCCGCATTCGTTTCGGCGCGCCTGAAGCTGCTGCCTGAAATCAGGAGAGACATCGTGAGCACGGATAAGAGCCGTTTCGTCGTTTCGGCGGACTGGGTGGAAAAACAACTCGGCACGGCCGGGTTTCGTCTCGTTGATGCCTCGTGGTATCTGCCGGCGCATAAACGCAACGGCGCGGAAGAATATGCGGCCGGTCACCTGCCCGGCGCCGTGTTCTTCGATCAGGACAAGATCGCCGATCATACGACCGGCCTGCCGCATTCCCTGCCCTCGCCGGAGTTCTTTGCCGAACAGGCTGGCGAGCTCGGGCTCAGCGATACCGACACGATCGTGGTCTATGACGGCCCCGGTTTCTTTTCCGCACCGCGCGTCTGGTGGATGCTGCGGGTGATGGGCGTGCGCAAGGCCTATGTGCTGGATGGCGGTCTGGACGGCTGGAAGCGCGAGGGCCGGCCGCTCGAAACCGGCACGCCGGAAATCGAACCCGCAACCTTCACACCCGATTTCAACGAAAAGCGCGTGACGTCGCTGTCAACGATGCGCGGCATCGTCGACAGCGGTGAAAAGCAGATCGCCGATGCTCGCGGCGCAGGCCGCTTCACCGGCGACGAGGCCGAGCCGCGTGCCGGCATGCGTTCCGGCCATATGCCCGGCGCGCGCAGCCTGCCCGCGACCGCCTTTTCCGAGAACGGTCATTTCAAGGACCTCACCGCCATCCGCAAGATGGTGACCGACGCCGGCATCGATCTCGGCAAGCCCGTTGTCACCAGCTGCGGCTCGGGCGTTACCGCAGCCGTCATCACGCTGGCGCTTGAATCACTCGGCCATCAGGACAATTCGCTCTATGATGGCTCGTGGTCGGAATGGGGCGGACTGGAAGATACGCCTATTGTTACCGGCCCCGCCGAGCCTGTTCCCGTGGTGTCGCATGGGCCTTTGAAGGCGCATGTGACGCAGCTCGAAATGACCGCGCCGCCGAAGGTCAGCCTGCCTATCCCCGTCAACATCCAGACGGCGCTGATGCGCGTCAACAATATTCCCCTGCACTTCTACCGCTATCTCTACTGGCGGGTGGGGAAGCGCTGGCACTGGCAAAAGCGCATGCGCATGAGCGATGCGGAGCTTTCCGCCATCCTGCGCGATCCAAAAAACAGCGTCACGGTCCTTTATATGAACGGTGCGCCCGCCGGTTTCTTCGAACTGAACAAGGCGAGCGACGAGGTGACAGAGCTGTCCTATTTCGGCCTGCTCGAAGAGGCGATCGGTGCCGGCGTCGGCAAATGGTTTCTCCTGCAGGCGCTTTATGCCGCCTGGCAGGACAATCCGCAGCGGGTGACGGTGACCACCAATACGCTCGACCATCCGCGCGCGTTGCAGCTTTACCAGATGATGGGCTTTTCGCCCGTCGGCACCTATGAAGCCTGGGTGGAGCCGCTCGCCGATACGGAACTTCTGGAAATCTCGATGCGCAATTGAGGGGTGGCTGGCCTCCTCCCCGTTCAGGAGGCCAGATCACCAGCGTCCGGCAATCTGCCTCAGATTTCCCGTTCGAGATTGACCGCCGTCGGAATATGGCCGCCGGCGGCCCCCTTGTCTTCCGTGACCGTGTTCAACAGATGATCGGCAATCAGCTCCGCCTGGAATTTACCGAGCTCGTAACAATAGGTGATTTCGCGCTTTTCGGCTGACCAGTAGACATCGGGGCGGCCGCAGGACCTGGCCGTCAGCTTGACGTCTCCCTTCAGGCCATAGCCGCCAAAGCTGCGGCTGATGAGATCGAGAATCTTCGATTCCTTGACCATGATGGCATAGGGCTCAAGTTCTGGATCACGCGGCGGCACATAGCTGACGGCAAATCTGGATGGCGTCTGGCTGCGGTGGGTGCTCAGAAAATTCTCCCAGGCCGACGCAACGCCGGGATAGGCGGCGGCGCATTTGTCGAACTCGGCATTGTTGAGCCCCATCATGGCAGCCAGATCGCCATAACCATCCTTGTCGCGACCGACCATCAGGCAGGCCATGTTGCGGTCGCGGCTCCTGTCGGGCACCAGCGCGGAAAAGACCGGAGCCTCGTGCTCCGGCAGGGTCTCCGTCTCACGTGCGAGATACCAGCTGTCGGTGGCGTTGACGAGCGCGGTGTCGAGCCATTCCTCATTGGCCTGAAGGATGAGCGTGCCGGCCAGCTGATCGGCCGGGGCCTGAACACTTGCCGTGTCCGCTGTCCCGAAATCCGAGATCAGCATGCGTGCGCCTTCGTGATAAAGCGAGAAGATCGCGTTGCCGATAACGAAATTGACCGCCTGCTGAAGCTGATCGTCGGACAGGCCGTCGAGACCGGAGGCGACCTGCGCCTCGGCCTGCATGGGAGCCGTCAACGATACGAAAGCCAGCGGAACGGCGGCCAGAAAACGACGGAACATAAAATCAGACCTTCCGGGAACGAGGAGCGTCACTGATTCCCGAAGCTAACGAGTCACGCAATGGGCTGGTTGCATCGCCTGTCAAGAATCGGGTGGATAGTGATCCATTTCGGGACCATAGCTGCAAAGAAGCAACGCCGATCCCAACCCAGAAGGCCCCGACATGACCGATCTCGTTTTTACCGCAATGCCGGCTAAGGAAGCCGAGGCCTTCCGGGCGGGAGCCGCCGACGCCTATGGCAATCCGCCGGAAAAAGCCGTTTCTCCAGGCGGCATGCCCTGCCGCCACTGCCTTCGCCAGATCGGCGAAGGCGACGGGATGCTGATCCTCGCCTACCGGCCTTTCCCCTCGCTACAGCCTTATGCGGAAACGGGACCGGTTTTTCTGCATGCCGAGGCCTGTGAGCGCTATCCGCAGACGCAGGATGTCCCGCCGATGCTGGACAGCCCGGATTACATCGTGCGGGGTTATGGAGCCGATGACCGCATCGTCTACGGCACCGGCGCGGTGACGGCGACGGGCGAGATCGTGTCGCGAGCACTGCGCCTTCTGGAGCGCTCTGATGTCGCTTATGTGCATGTGCGATCCGCCCGTAATAATTGCTATCAGTGCCGTATCGACACAGCATAATCGGCAATTATCTGCAATTTTAAGAGAAGAACTAAACGGCTCTCAAGCTTTTTGCGCCATGATGCATGGTATCGGAAACAATTGATTTGAGCAGCAACATGACAAATAACCTCAATATGGCGACCCGGACTGCGCCCCGCAGCAAAACCAGAATTTTTGCGACCGTGCATTATTTCAGCCAGTCGACCAGGGGACGCGTGGTCGATCTTTCGGCGACGGGGATGGCGCTCGAACTGGACGGGCCTTTCGCCGCTGCCAAGGGCAGCCGGGTCAAGGTGCAGAGTGAGGATCTGGGCTTCATCGAAGGCGTCGTGCAGTGGCAGCACATGAACCGCCTCGGCCTGCAGCTCAAGCTTTCCACCAACACGCTGGCGCAGCTCTCCTCCTATTTCCGCTTCTTCCATGAAGACGTGAAACCGACCCTCGCCCGCTGATCCGTTAGTCCAGCGAAGAGGAATGCGCAGGGCGGACGATGCGCATTCTCCGGTACGGCGACACCCGCGCCGCGCTGCCGTGACAAAAAATTTATCAAACGGTTGAAAACAGGCCCATCCGTCACGGGCCTGTCATTTTGGTGATGGACTCCTCTGCGATTGCTTCTACCCTGTCGTTTTTCATGACAGAGCAAGCTTCATTCGAAGGAGTTCCCATGTCGTCGCTTCTCGCTCTCCACCCCATCACCCGACGTTCGCTTCTGGGCGGCATCGCGGCCTCCTCGGCGCTGGTGCTGCTGCACCCTTTTGCTGCGCGCGCAGCGACCAACCAGGCGCATCTGCGCATCATGGAAACGACTGACATCCATGTTCATGTCTTTCCCTATGATTATTACGCCGACAAGCCGAACGACACGATGGGGCTGGCCCGCACCGCCTCGATCATCGACACCATCCGTGCCGAAGCTGGTAACTCGATGCTGGTGGATAATGGCGACTTCCTGCAGGGTAATCCGCTCGGCGACTATATCGCCTATGAGCGCGGCATGAAGGCCGGCGACAAGCACCCCGTGATCAACGCCATGAATGTGCTGGGTTATGATTGCGGCACGCTCGGCAACCACGAGTTCAATTACGGCCTCGACTATATGTCGAACACGCTGGCCGGTGCGGGTTTCCCTTATGTCTGCGCCAACCTCACCAAGGGCCAGCTTGCTTCCGATCCGAAAAACGACGAGCTGTTCTTCAAGCCCTATGTCATTCTGGAAAAGCAGATCCGCGATGGCGGCGGCGTGACGAGCCCGGTCAAGGTCGGCATCATCGGCTTCGTGCCGCCGCAGATCATGATGTGGGATTCCAAGAACCTCGAGGGCAAGGCGCAGACGCGTGACATCGTCGAGGCTGCGAAAGCCTGGGTGCCTGTCATGAAGGAAGAAGGCGCCGATATCATCATCGCCCTTTCCCATTCCGGCATCGATGGCAAGGGCCAGACGGAGCGCATGGAAAACGCCTCGCTTTATCTGGCTGCCGTCGAAGGCGTCGACGCCATCTTCACCGGCCACCAGCATCTCGTTTTCCCCGGTCCGAAGACCTGGGACGGCATTGAGGGTGCGGATGCGGTCAAGGGCACGCTGATGGGCAAGCCGGCGGTGATGGCCGGTTTCTGGGGCTCGCATATGGGCCTCATCGACCTGCTGCTTGAAAAGGACGGCAAAAGCTGGAAGATCGTCGACTTCACCTCCGAAGCCCGGCCGATCTATCACCGTGACGAAAACCGCAAGGTCGTCGCCGATTTCACGGATAAAGCGGAAGTCCTCGCCGCCGCCAAAGCCGATCATGAGGCGGCACTTGCCTATGTGCGCCGTCCGGTCGGTAAAACCTCCGCGCCGCTCTATTCCTATTTCGCACTGGTAGCGGACGATCCATCCGTGCAGATCGTTTCCAATGCCCAGACCTGGTACATCAAGGACATGCTGAAGGAAGGACAATACAAGGATCTGCCCGTGCTTTCGGCAGCAGCACCCTTCAAGTCGGGCGGCCGCGGCGGCGCGGATTATTACACCGATGTCCCCGCCGGTGACATCGCCATCAAGAACGTCGCCGATCTCTATCTCTACCCCAACACAGTGCAGGCGGTGCTGATCAACGGCGCGCAGGTGAAGAACTGGCTGGAAATGTCGGCCGGCATGTTCAACACCGTCGAAGCGGGCGCAAAGGATGCGCCGCTGCTGAACGCGGATTTTCCGTCCTATAATTTCGATGTCATCGACGGTGTGACCTATCAGATCGACATTTCCAAACCGGCGAAATTCGACAAGGACGGCAAGGCCGTCAATCCGGACAGCAACCGCATCGTCAACCTGCAATTTGAAGGCAAGCCGATCGATCCCGAGCAGAAATTCGTGGTCGCCACCAATAATTACCGGGCAAGCGGCGGCGGCAAATTCCCCGATATCGCCGGCGACAAGGTGATCTTCGTGGCGCCCGATACCAACCGCGACGTGATCGTGCGCTATATCATCGATCAGGGCACCATCAACCCGTCTGCGGATGCCAACTGGTCCTTCGCGCCTGTCGCCAATACCACGGCGATCTTCGAGACCGGCCCCAAGGGCCGCCACTATGCGGCAGATATCAAGGGCGCGAAAATCGAGGATGCCGGTGACGGCGCGGAAGGTTTCGCGAAGTTCCGTCTGGTTCTCTAAAAGCTTCGCCCTCCCGGCTGAAACCGGCCGGGAGGGCGAGACTGTCACTCAGCGGCGACAGCAATGGTCCTCTGCTTGCTGGCCGCAAGCATCCCGTTGAAATCCTTGTGGTTCGGGCAGGCAGACAGGCGCTGCTGAAATGCTTCGGCAAGCCACTGGCCTGCGGGGCCTGCCGGTGAATCCACCCGCCGCAGCGCAAAGAGCGGATATTCGCCCTGCTCATAGGCCTCAAGTTCAAGCGCTTTCAGGCTGCCATTGGTCAGATCATTGCGCACAATCGATGCGGGCAGACCGCCCCAGCCGAGGCCACCCTTGATGAGCTGGTATTTCGTGGCGATGTCGCTGACCCGCCATGTCTTGTAAGAGAGAACATTGAAATCGCGGCCCTTGGTGAGGCCCGATGCATCGGTGACAACAAGCTGGACCTCCTCGCGCACGTCTGCGAGAACCAGAGGCCGCTCGATCTGCGCCAGCGGGTGATCCGACGCGACGACGGGCAACATGAAGGAATGGCCCACCTTTTCGACAACGAGCTCATCATCCTGGCGCAGCATCGCCCCGCCGATGCCGATGCCTGCCTTGCGGGAGAGCACCATATCCATGACCATGCCCAATTCGCCGACATTGAGGCTGAGGGTGACGGTCGGGAACTGTGTGCGAAAATCGCGCAGCACGGCCACCACGGCCTCCGCTGGCACCATGGTACTGATGGCGACCGAGAGTTCCGCCTCAAGCCCCTGCTTCAACCCTTTGGCGCGGGCGCGCATCTCCTGCAGGCCGGCGACGATGCGCCTTGCATCCTCAAGCATGGCGCGGCCCTCATCCGTCAGTTTCGGCTGGCGCGCGCCGCTGCGCTCAAACAGCGTGACTTCAAGCTGCGCCTCGAGATTGGCAATCGTGTAGCTGACCACCGACTGCGCGCGATTGAGCGCCCGTGACGCAGCGGAAAAGCTGCCGGTCTCGGCAACCGTCAAAAACACCTGCAATTGGTCAAGCGTCGGGTTCGCGTCCATGTTCCATCCATTTCATCGATAGATTGCTTCCATATTATCACAGTTTTCTTGATGGCAGTAATTTTTCATATAGAGCGCAAAGGAAGGGCATCGTGCTCTCCCGCCCTCCCAAGGCGCCCGTCAATTCATCGCTTATGCAAGGAAAGACCATGTCCAACATTCTGCTCATCACCTCCAGCCCGCGTGGCGACGAATCGGTTTCCAACAAGTTTTCGGGTGAGCTCGCAAACAAGCTGAAGGCCAAGTCGGCTTCCAACACCCTTGTCCACCGCGATCTCGCCGCTGACCCGATCCCGCACCTCGACACCGTCAAGACCGCAGCGATCCGCAAGTCGCCTGACCAGCGCACCGCCGAAGAAGCGGTTGCCGCCGATTATTCCGACAAGCTGGTTACAGAGCTTCTTGCAGCCGACACGGTCGTCATCGGCACCGGCCTCATCAACTTCAACATCTATTCCGGCCTGAAGTCGTGGATCGACAACGTCGCCCGCGCCGGCCAGACCTTCAAATATACCGAAACCGGCCCGGTCGGCCTTGCCACCGGCAAGAAGGTCTACATCGTGCTGGCCGCTGCCGGCGTTTACTCCGAAGGCCCGGCCGTTTCGATGAACCACGCCGTTCCTTATCTGAAGACCGTTCTCGGCTTCATGGGCATGACGGATGTGGAAGTCATCTATGTCGAAGGCCTGGCATTTGGCCCGGAAGCCGTCGAAAAGGCTGTGGCCGCCGCCGAAGCCAAGGTTGAAGAGCTGGCGCAGGCCGCCTGAGACAATTGAATGGAGGCTGATACCGGCAAGGTATCAGCCGACCCACATTCCGTAACGGCCGTGGACCTGATCCCGGCCGTTATTTTTTGCCGCATAGAGCCGCGAGTCGGCTTCGGAAAGAAGTTCGAGGAATACTCGCCCATCCTCCAGACCGGTCGCGACACCGATACTGACAGTCAGGGGCGTTCCGTCGGGCCGGCGCAGACCCGTCAGCACGGCGGCACGCAGACCTTCGGAAAAGGCAAGTGCGGCCTCGTGTGTCATCGCCGGAAGCAGGGCCACAAATTCCTCGCCGCCGAAACGGTAGAGATGGCCATGTGGTTGAACCGACCGCTTCATGACTGCTGCGAATTCCCGAAGAATTTCATCGCCCCGCAGATGGCCGAACGTATCGTTGACAGTCTTGAAATGGTCGATATCGACGATAAGCACGCTGATCGCCCGCCTCTTCTCGGCGCAGTCAAGCACGATGGAGGGCGCGTCGAGTTCCATGCGGGCGCGGTCCGAGACACCCGTCAGCATGTCGCGTCCGGAGCGAGATAGCAGCTCTTCGTAGCGCTCACGGAAGGTCAGATCGTTGAAGACATCCGCAATGTTGCGGCGTATCAGGAAACGGCCCTTGGCCGATGTCAGCCACAGATAGAGGGCGAAGAGCAGCGAATAGACCGCGACGGCCGCCATCTTCGCCTTCCAGCCATCATAAAACACATCGACCGGCGCGTTGAACAGAAGTCGCAGCGCACCGTAAAAGCCCGCCTGATCGAGGCTGAGGATGACGACACCGCAGATGCCGAAACGCAGGACGATATGGCGCTGCAGATACCGCCCCAGTTTTTCATAAAACAGGATAATGGCGATGGCGTCGATGTAAAGCAGGCTGGTGCCCCAGACCATCAGCACACCCATCTCGTCCAGAAAGCCGGTACTGACCGATTGTCCGGGAACGATCGCCACCGTCTGATGAAAACGGATGATCTGGGCCATGATGACGGTCAATATGTTGCCGAGAAAAAGGCCATAGATCGGCTGGCGCACCACCGCAGCATCCTCGCGCATATAGAGCATGAGGATCATCATCAGCTTGCCGGCAAAAAGGATCGAGGAACCGGGCGACGCCACGCCGAAAGGCAGCTGCACGTAAAAGACGGCCGCCAGATAGGTTTCGAGAAAATGCATGACGCCCAGCGCGGTGAGAAAAACACCGATGCCGAGAATATGCCGGTAATGAAGGAAGGCCGTCATTACCGAAAAATAGACGATGGCCTCCGTCAAAAAGAGGGCCAGATTTGCCCACTGCATCGGCACATGCCTTATCGATTCACGTCGCGCGGGTTGATTGGCGCGACTCCATGCCCTTCAGAGACGATAGGCCGAAGCAAACAACGGAATCTTAATGTGCGGGGCAAGAAAACGTCATCATTTTCCTGGGAAAAGCGATGCGCCGTTCTGATCGATGATGAGCTTCGCTTTGCGGATCGTGAACTCCACCGCATCGTCCAGGCTGCTGAAGACATCGGCGCGCACGAATTCATGCACCAGCACCTCGTCGCCGGCCTTTTTCTCAATGCGGCCGGCCAGGCGGAACTGACCGCCTTCCTTGATCGGCGTCGCATAGATCAGATAGTCGCCATGCGCATGCGGCTCAGCCTGCGACACCTTCTGCGGCGCGTCCGAGGACGGCTGGCCGGAGCCGAAGGCCGAGAGGATTTTGGAAAAAAACGATGCCATGGCTTTCACTCCCTCAATCTATGTCACGTTTGAAGGGCGGAGGTGATCCGCCCTTCCCTGTCTTTAACTCCCCGATCAGATGATCAGGTTCGACAGGATGTCGTTTTCGGTGATGTCTTCATAACCGAGACCGGCGGCCTCGAAGCGCTCCAGCAGGCCGGCGAAATTTTCCGGCGCGTTGGTTTCGATGCCGATCAGGATCGAACCGAAATTGCGGGCCGATTTCTTCAGATATTCGAAACGGGCGATATCGTCGTCCGGACCGAGCAGGTTGAGGAAATCGCGCAGCGCGCCAGGGCGCTGCGGCAGGCGCAGGATGAAATATTTTTTCACGCCGGTGTAACGCATTGCGCGTTCCTTCACATCCGGCAGGCGCTCGAAATCGAAATTGCCGCCGGAGACCACGGCGATGACCGTCTTGCCTTCCAGCCTCTCACGACCGAGCTTCTCCAGCGCGGCGATGGAGAGCGCACCCGCAGGCTCCAGCACCACGCCTTCGAGGTTCAGCATCTCGATGATCGTCACGCAGATGGCGTTTTCCGGAATGAGCATGACCTGCTCGGCAGGGAAATCCTTCAGCGCCTTGAAGTTCAGGTCGCCGATGCGGGCGACGGCGGCGCCATCGACGAAATTGTCGACCTTGTTCAGCGTCACCGGTTCACCGCGCTCCAGGCTCTTCTTCAGGCTCGGTGCACCCTCGGGCTCGCAGAATACGAAGTTCTCCTTGCGGACGGTGCCGGCCAGAAAGCCGGTGAGGCCAGCCGAAAGACCGCCGCCACCAACAGGCATGACGACGATGTCAGGCTTCGTGCCTTCCGGAAGCTGGTCCATGATCTCGGCAGCAACCGTAGCCTGACCCTCGATGATGTCTTCATGATCGAAGGGGGGCACCATGTAGCCGTCATTATCCTGCACGTGCTGGCGGGCAGCGGCGTAACACTGGTCGAATATATCGCCCACGAGACGGATGCTGATGAATTCACCGCCGAAGATGCGGGTCTTCTCGATCTTCTGCTGCGGTGTCGTCACCGGCATGAAAACAACCCCGTGAACGCCGAAATGGCGGCAGGCGAAAGCAAAGCCTTGGGCATGGTTGCCGGCCGAGGCGCAGACGAAAATCTTGTCCTTGCCGGCCTTGGCCACCGCCTTGCGCAGAAAGTTGAATGCGCCTCTAATCTTGTAGGAACGAACCGGGGACAGATCCTCACGCTTCAGCCAAATCGACGCGCCATACCGACGGCTGAGATGTTCATTCAACTGCAACGGCGTTTCCGGAAATATCTCCCGCACTTCCCGCCGCGCTGCTTCCACAAGCTGCTTGTCCACGATAGTCAATCCATTGAAATTCATAATGGCACCCGCTATGCCATAGGAAGGCGTCCGAGACAAAGACTCATTTCAGCGCGGCAACGAACTCCGGGTTTCATTTCTTGAACAGCAACCTTCTGCGCTCGGTCATATATGTGGCGTCCATCTTCGGGCTCTACCTTGCGACGGCCATGTTTCTGCCGGCACTGACCGATCTTTATTACGGCAATGATGACTGGATGGTGTTTGCGCTTTCGGGTTTCATGTGCGGCGGCTTTGCACTTGCATGCGCGCTCGCGACCCGCGGACCGATCACCTCCTTCAACAAACGTTTCGGCTTTCTGCTCGTCAACCTGCTTTGGCTGGTGTTTTCCATCATCGGCGCGGTTCCGCTCTATCTGTCGGAACTCGACCTGACGCCCGGTCAGGCGATCTTCGAATCCGTTTCGGCCATCACCACGACAGGATCGACGGCCATATCCGGCCTCGACAACGCGCCGCAGGGCATCCTTCTGTGGCGATCCCTGCTCTGCTGGCTCGGCGGTATCGGTATCGTCGCCCTCGGTCTCTTCATCCTGCCCCTGCTCCGCGTCGGCGGCATGACCTTCTTTCGCATGGAATCTTCCGATACCGGCAACGACCGGCCCTTCGCGCGTCTGGCGAGCTTCACACGGGCTTTCGTGGCGATCTACATCATCATGACAATCGCCTGCACGGTGGCCTTCGATTTTGCCGGCATGTCGCATTTCGATGCGCTGAACCACGCCATGTCGACCGTCGCGACCGGCGGCTTTTCCACCCATGACGCCTCATTCGCCTATTTCGACAATACCGCGCTTCTGTGGATCGCCACGATCTTCCTGATATTCGGCAGCCTGCCCTTTTCGGTGATGATCCTGCTTGCCGTCCGCCGCCGGCTGGAGACGCTGCGCGACCCGCAGATCGCCGTCTTCCTCGGTTATCTCTGCGCGATCTCCATTGCGGTGGGCGTCTATCATCACCTTAGAAACGGTGTACCGCTGGACGACGCGCTCAGCCATTCCTTCTTCAACATGACCTCTATCCTGTCGACCGGAGGTTTTGCCAGCGACGACTATACGCTCTGGGGTCCGTTTGTCGTCGTCGTCGCCTTTTTCGCGACCTTCATGGGCGGCTGTTCCGGCTCGACTGCGGGCGGTATCAAGGCCTATCGTTTCCTCATCATCTTCAATGTGGCGCGCGCGGGCCTCAAGAAGCTGATCTATCCGAATGCCGTCTATTCGGTGCGCTACGGCCAGCAGGTGGTCGATCCGGAAACCATCCGCACCATCTTTCTGTTCATCAGCTGTTTCATCGCGCTGTGGATTGCCGGCAGCCTTGCCATGAGCCTGATGGGTTATGATTTCCTCACCGCCACATCGGGTGTTGCGACGGCGCTTGCCAATGTCGGACCCGGCATCGGCCCGATCATCGGGCCCGTCGGCAATTTCTCCACGATCAGCGACCCGGCGCTCTATCTCCTGTCGGTCCTGATGCTGCTCGGGCGTCTGGAAATCCTGACGGTTCTGGTGCTGCTGATGCCGATCTTCTGGCGCAGCTGATCCGGCGATACACATGTTGCGCATGCGCGAATAAAGCGCTTGACCTTCCCACGTTGGAATAGTTCAGGCTCCTCCTGTTACGAATTCCAAACCATGGAGAACCGCCTATGTGCACCGCCCATCAGCATCACCCCGAAACCACTGCCGCACCCGTCGATGCCGACCTTTCTTTCCACGTTGAAGACATGACCTGCGGTCACTGCGCCGGTGTGATCAAGGGCGCGATCGAAAAGACCGTTCCCGGCGCTGCCGTGCATGCCGATCCGGCAAGCCGCACGGTCGTGGTTGGCGGCGTCTCCGATGCAGCGCGTATTGCCGAAATCATCACCGCCGCTGGCTATACGCCGGAAGCACGCGCCTGATCCGAAGAGATACCGGCGGCGCTTCCATCCTGCCGCCGCCGGGTCGCCCCGCCTGCCCCGCTTCGCGCTGAACCTGCGTGACAGCCGTCGGACGAAATCAAGCTTCGTCCTTCCACACCTCCCGAACAGATATCTCTACCGAAGCCGGCGGCGAAGGCTTCACGCCTCCGGCGTCATCCTCGGGACAAGCCCGAGGATGACGCCGGAGTGTTTGGCGTAGCTCGTCATTCCAAATCAATATCACGCACATTGTCCAGAAATTTGGCCCGGACGGCAGTGGGCCTGATCCGGCATCCAGCCACGGCGTGGCGGCACCATATCAGCAATATGGCCCGGCTCTTGCGAGCCGGGCCATACCTCGTCAGCAATGTCATGTCGGCTTATTTCACCGCCAGATCCTTGGTCATGATGAAGTAGTTGATCGGATGCGGCTTGAAGTTTTCGACCTTGTCCGAATAGGCATCGAAAGCGGTCTCGTGGATGAGGTAGACGGTGACGGCTTCGTCGTAAACCCTCTTCGCCGCCTCGGCATAGATGGCGTAACGCTTGGTCGGCTCAGCCGCCGCATAGGCCGATTTGATCAGCTTGTCCGTCTCCTCACTGCAATAATGCGAGATGTTGTAGCCGCCTCCGCAGGTATAGTCGGCGTTGAGGAAACCGATCGGTTCTGCAACATCAGTGGCATAACCGCGTGACAGAAGAACCATGTCGAAATTGCCGGCCAGGAGATCGGGCTCGATCGCAGTGTAATCGGCAACACGCACATCAACCTTGATGCCGATTTCCTGCAACTGGGCCTGGATAACGGCGGCAACATCCTTGAGTTCGGTTCTTTCAGTGTAGGCCAGAAGCGTCAGCTTCAGGCTGCCGGGAGCAATTCCCGCCTCTTTCAGCAGAGCCTTTGCCTTCTCTACGTCATAAGCGGGCGTGACGTCTTGCGGCGCCCACGGCTCTCCGGGTGCGAAGGGCATCGTTGCGGGCTTTACCACGCCTTCATAGATGCTGTCGGCAATACCGGCGGTGTCGATGGCAGCCCGGATCGCCTGCCGAACCTTGATATCCTTGAACGGCGGCTTCGAATTATTGAGCAGCATTTCCGTAATCCGGGGCACGGTAATCGGCGCAACCTTCACACCCTTCGTGGCTTCAATGGTCTTTACCGCCCAGGGTGGAATCACGCGCGAAATCTGCACTTCACCGCTTCTTATCTGGGTGGCGCGCGTATCGGCATCCGGAATAAAGTTTACGCGGCCGCCCGAGAGCTTCGGCATGCCGTTCCAATAGTCATGGTTCGCGGTCAGCTCCATATATTGGTTGGCATCGACCTTGGTGATCTTGAATGGCCCGGTGCAGGTTCCGATCGGATCGACCTTGCCATCCTTATAGGCGGATGGCGCGAGGATCGAAGTCGCCGGGCTTGCCATTTGCGCCGGCAGCAGCACCGATGGCTCGATGGTCGTGATCTTCACGATATCGTCGCCACCAGCATCGACGGCAGCGATCAGCTTGGGCGAAAAGGCCCGAGCCGGAACGGGCGCCTTGAGAAGATTGGTGAGTGCATTGACTGCGGCCGCAGCGTTAAGCGGCTCGCCGTTCTGGAACTTCACGCCCTTGCGCAGCTTGAATTCCCAGACCTTCGGTGAGGTTTGCGTCCAGGATTCGGCAAGTCCCGGCTCCAGTGCGGTGTCATAGCCGACGCGGACCAGGCTTTCGAAACACCCCGCGCGCGAACCGAGATAGGCATCGTCGGAAGCCATCTGCCAGCCGGTCTTGACGCCGGTATAATCGTCATAGGTGATCGTTCCGGCTGTCGCCGCCTGCGTCCCAAACGAGACCACAACGGCGCACGTCGCCAAAAGTGCGTGCTTCATCATAGAAGATTCCCCTTTTATTTTTGATGACAACGCTCACAATTCGTACATTTTCTCGAAATTTCACTCAATAATTACGAAGACAACAAGAATACTCTATGGATATCTATCGATTATCCATTCGAATATTATCTATTTTACGTTTTATACTCGGAATTTTATTCCGATATTAATTCGCAAACACACGATTCATCTGTTTTTACAGCAACAGAAAACTGTAACTGCGTTGTCCTTCAGCCCAATTCCCGCCAGCGATGGCAGCGGGCAAAATGCTCGCCGGAAACGCCTTCCAGAACGGGTTCCACCTCGCCGCATATCTCGGTCGCATATTTGCAGCGGGTGTGGAATTTGCATCCGTCAGGAGGATTGAGAGGGCTCGGCAAATCGCCGTCAAGAAGCATTTCCGGTGCATATAACCCCGTCTCGTCCAGCATCGACGATGCTATGAGAGCCTTGGTGTAGGGATGCTTCGGCGCCCGGAAAAGCTCCTCCCGGTCAGCGATTTCAACAACGCGCCCGAGATACATCACCGCGATGCGATCGCAGAGATAACGCACCACGCGCAGATCGTGGGAAATCATCAGAACCGTCAAACCGTGACGGCGCTTCATGTCCATCAGAAGGTTCAGTATCTGCGTCCGCATCGAGGCATCGAGCGCCGATGTCGGCTCGTCGCAGACGAGGAAGCTCGGATTGAGAAGCAGCGCACGGCCGATGACGACGCGCTGCAACTGGCCGCCGGAACACTGGCTCGGATAGCGATCATAAAAAGAGCCGTCGAGACCGACCTCTTCCAGCATCCGGAAAACCCGCGCCGTACGTTCCTCGCGGGTGCCGATGCCATGCTGGGCAAGCGGCGCTTCCATGCTCTGGCCGATACGCATGCGCGGATCGAGTGCCGAATAAGGGTCCTGAAACACCAGCTGCACCACCCGGCGCATGCGCCGCAGCGCCTCGCCCTGCATGTGCAGCATATCGTTCTGCCCGATGCTGACCTCGCCTTTGGTTGCGTGGGTCAGCCGCGTGATCAGCCCGGCAACCGTGCTTTTGCCGCATCCGGATTCACCAACGAGGCCCAGCACTTCCCCCTCGCCGATCGTCAGGGAAACATCGTCGACGGATTTCACCACACGGTGACCAAAGCCCGATATGGGATAATATTTGCAGAGGTTCTTCGCGACCACAAAGGGCCGGCTCCTGTTTTCCGCCGGTGACGGGGTCTGTGTCGTCGCTGTCGATAACATTGTTGCCCTCCCTCAGCAGACCGTGTGGCTGGCATGATCATGAGCGGCATGATCGTGACCGACCGCCCAGCATCGCGCCTTGCGCCCTTCGGGCAAGGCATTCAGATCCGGTTCCGACGCCATGCAGCGGCCGTCCATGCCTGCCGAGTTGGCAAGCGTGCAGCGCGGATGAAACCGGCAGCCGCAGGACATGTCATGGGCCTGCGCGCTCGAACCGGGGATCGTCAGCAATTGCCCCTCGCTGTCGGTGGTCAGGAGTGAACAGCTGATGAGCGCCTTGGTATAGGGGTGCTGCGGCGCCTTGAGGATCGCCTGGGTCGGCCCCTCCTCGACGATACGGCCGGCATACATGACCGCAATCCGGTCCGCGAAAGCGGCGACGACCGAGAGGTCATGGGTGATGAGCAACGTGGCAAGCCGGCGCTTGCGGCGTTCGTCATCAAGCAGGCGGAGTATCTGTGCCTGAACGGTGACATCGAGCGCCGTCGTCGGTTCGTCGGCGATCAGAAGCTGCGGATTGCCTGACAGTGCGGCGGCAATCATGACACGTTGCGCCATACCGCCGGAAAGCTCGTGCGCGAAGCATTGCGCCCGTGCTGAGGGATCGGGAATGCCGACATCGGACAGGAGACCGACGACCCGGTCCAGCGCCGCATGCCGGCTCATTTTACGGTGGATCCAGAGTGGCTCGGCAACCTGCGTCCTCACCCGGCTGGTCGGATCGAGCATGGCCTGCGGTTGCTGGAACAGCATGCCGATATCGGCACCGCGCAGCGCGTCGAGTTCGGAGGATGAAAGAGCGAGAATATCGCGCCCGGCAAAGGAAATGCGGCCGGAATTGATTTCCGCGCCCTGCGGCAAAAGCCGCATCAGCGACAGGGCCGTCATGCTCTTACCCGACCCGGATTCGCCGACGAGAGCGACGACTTCTCCGGCGTTGACGGAAAGCGTCAGGCCCGAAATAACAAACTTGCGGCCGTTTTGCGCCGGCACAGAAACGTGCAGATCCTCGATCTCCAGAAGCGGTGCGCATTCGGGAGACATGGCCGTCTTGGCAAGCGTTTGTCCTTCGATATTCATAAGAGTTCCCCTTATTTTTATTGAATCGGAGGCATTCACGAATTTTCATGCGGCTTCAGACGATATTACTCTCCTTCCTGTTCCGTTGCGTCACGTATGTTTGACAATCGTCAAATCCGTCATTGCCCGCCCGCAGGCGTCAATGACCGTTGGTTTTCTTTGTTTCCAGATTGAGGCCATGGCCGATCCACGTCACGCTGAGCGCTGCAAGGAAGATCGCCAGACCCGGTGCGATGACGAGAACGGGCATCCGCTCCGCATAGGCCTGCGCGTCGGCCAGCATCAGCGCCCAGTCGGCGGCCGGCGGCTGTACGCCAAGGCCCAGAAATGACAACCCGCCCACCGTGATCAGCTTGTGGCCAAAGCGCAGGAACGCCACGGCCGCAATAGGCCAGATCGTGTTGGGAATGATATGCCGGAAGATGATGAAGCGCCTTGTGCAGCCGAGCACCTCGGCGGCACGGATATATTCACGCGAATTGATCGAGAGCGTCAGCCCCCGCGCCAGCCGCGCAAAAGGTGTCCAGCCGACGATGGTCAGCGACGCGATCAGCGTTCCGTATCCCGGGCCGAAGATGGCCACGAGGAAAATCGCGATCACGACATCAGGTATGGCGATGAGCAGGTCCACGATGCGCATCAGCACCTCGTCGAGGATGCCGCGACTGCGGCCGCTGATGATGCCGATGAAGGTCCCGATCACGACAGAAAGAATGACGGTGATGGCGGCAATGGTGACCGTGAAGCGGCCGCCGATCAGCAGCCGGCTGAGCACATCGCGGCCCAGGTGGTCCGTTCCCAGCCAGTAGAGGGCGCTTGGCGCATTCAACCGCAGACGAAGGTTCTGCTTTGCCGGATCATAGGGTGAAATCCACGGCGCGATCACCAGCAGCAGGATGATGACGAGAAAAATCGCCGCTCCCGCATAGAAGGTCCAGTGCCGGCAGCGGATGAAATCCGTGAAGCGGGACAGGCTCGAGGGGCGCTTGGGCATGGTCATCGGCATGGCAGCGGCTGGCGCGCTCGGAAAGAGGCTAGTGGTCATGGTGACCTCGCATTGCTGGATTGATCAGGACATAGAAGCTGTCGGCCAGGGTATTGACCAGGATGGACAGGGCCACGATGCAGATGAAACCACCCTGCAGCATCGGGATGTCGCGATTGACCACGGCGTCGTAGAGAAGCCGGCCCATGCCGGGAATGGCGAAGATCACTTCCACGACCACCGATCCGCCAAGCAGCCCCGCAAGCCACAGGGCAAAGAAGGTGACCACCGGCAGCGAGCCGTTGCGGATGCCGTGGCGCATGACCGTGCCATGCATGCCAAGGCCGCGGCTGCGCGCCGCCGTGATATAGGGCGCGCGCAAAACCTCGGCCATGGCGGCGCGCGTCACCTGCGTGAAATAGGCGAGCGGCCGCAGCGTCAGGGTCAGCGCAGGAAGCACCAGCGAGCGCCAGCTATCCCATCCGGCCGAGGGCAACCAGCCGAGATAGAGCGCAAAGACCAGCGCCGACATGGGCGCGAACCAGTATTCGGGCGTTGCGACGAATGTCTGGATCATCAGCGTCGCGAAATTGTCCAGACGACCGCCCGGACGCATCGCCGCCAATGTGCCGAGCGGCAGGGCGACGGCGATCGCGAACGCCAGCGCCGTCAGCGCCAGCGTCACCGACACCCAGAGCGACCGCATAAGCTCGGCAGCGACAGGCTGGCTGCTGGTGAAGGAAAACCCAAGGTCGCCACGCAACGCATTCGACAGCCATGCGAAATATTGCACATAAAGCGGCCGGTCGAGCCCGAGACTGGCCCGGAGCGCCTCCACTGCATGTGGATCGAGCGCCGTATCGCGCATGCGTGAAAACAGGATGGTGCGGGCCGGATCACCGCCCGCCATATAGGGCAGAAGAAACGCGATGACGGAAACGATCGCCAGCATCAGGCACAGAATAAGGAAGCGCTGTATTATCTGTATCCACATGGCCCTGTCTCCTTCACAGCAATTGGCATTTCCACTGCAATCGACGCTCGCCCCCAAAGGGAAAAGCCGCTTATTTCGCCAGGCGATGTAAATCCATCACCGGCCCGGACGTACCCTTCAGCATGCCGGACCGTTTGGGCACGACAGCCACCGGTGCAAAATCGACATTTTCGGAATGGGCCAGATCCTGAATGATCGGGCACTCCGGCTCACCATTGTCGGGGCAATAGGTTGCAAGGTTTCGAAGCGTGTCTGCCATCTCCCGAAGCGTGTGCATCTTCGCTTCCAGATCGACGACATGTTCCATGACGATGCGTTTGACATCGCAGGAGGCGCCACCCGGATCGCGCCACAGGGTCATGAGCTGCCTGATCTTTTCGATGGAAAAACCGAGATCGCGTCCGCGGCGGATGAAGCGCAGCGTTTCCAGATCATTGGCCGTATAGACCCGGTATCCGGAATCCGTGCGGTTTGCCGATTTGATCAGGCCGATCATCTCGTAATGCCTGATCATCTTTGCAGAAACACCGGAGGCGGTGGCGGCTGTGCCAATGTTCATCGATCCTGCTCCTATCTTTCCGGGGTGAAAAACACGTCTGCATGAATGTCGGCGGTGCGCATGCCGCGCGCCAGAAGCTGCGGCACCGTCGCCTCGATCATGGCCGGCGGTCCGGCAATATAGGCTTTCCAGCCATCGAGATCGTCGAAATCATCCGCCACCGCCGCACCGACATAACCGCACCTGATATCGGCATGGTCTTCATGCGAGAGAACCGGAACGAAGCTCAGATTGCCATGCCGCGCGGCAAGATCTCCGAAGCGGTCGAGCATATAGAGATCACGCTGAGCGCGCGCGCCGAAATAGACATGAACCGGGCGTTCACGGCCCGTTGCAAGTGCTGCCTCGACAACCGCCTTGACGGGGGCAAGCCCCGACCCGCCGGCAATGCCGAGGATGGGCCCACAATGTTTTTCCCGCAGGAACGAAGAACCGAAAGGCCCCACGATCGTCACGGGGTCACCAGCCCTGGCGAGCGAAAAGATGCGGCCGCTCGTCATGCCGCCGGGAACGTGCCGGATGTGAAATTCGATCAGTTCCTCATCCACCCGGCTGGCGATGGAATAATCACGCGGCGAACAGTCCGTATAAAGCAGGCGCACATATTGTCCGGGCTTGAAGGCAAACTGCCCGCGCTCGTCGAGCCGGATACGGATGAGCTTGATATCATGTGTCGCATCCACCACTTCCGCCACCACGCCCTCAAAGCGGCCGGTCGGAATATCGGCGATCTCATCCGCCCCATCGAGCCAGCTGATCGTCATGTCGCTTAACGGCATGGCCCGGCAGGCGAGCGTCAGACCATCCGCCTTTTCCTCTTCGGTCAAGGAGAAGGGCGTATGCTTGAGAAGATCGATCTTGCCGGAAATGAGATGCGATTTGCAGGCCCCGCAGCGGCCCATGCGACAGCCATGCGGATAGGTGACGCCAGCGGCCAACGCGGCCTGAAGCACGGTTTCACCCTGCGCCGCCATGATGCTGCGCCCGATCTGCGGCAGATAGATTGTGTTGCCAGGCGTCATCACATCCGCCTCCTATTCGGCCGCTGCGAGCTGCATGCCCGCCGGTCTGTCCACCAGCGGTGCACGGAAGCTTTTCAGGCGCAGCGCGTTCGTCAATACGAAGACGCTGGAAAGCGCCATGGCTCCGGCAGCAAGGACAGGCGACAGCAGAACGCCGTTGACAGGATACAATATTCCAGCCGCCACCGGAACGAGTGCAGCGTTGTAAGCGAAGGCCCAGAACAGATTCTGGCCGATATTGCGGATGGTCGCCTTGGAGAGCGCGATGGCGTTGGCAACGCCGCGCAGATCGCCAGACATCAAGACCACATCGGCACTTTCAATCGCGACATCCGTACCCGTGCCGATGGCAAGCCCGACATCGGCCGCAGCAAGCGCCGGTGCATCATTGATCCCATCCCCGACAAAGGCGACACGTCGCCCGCCGGCAGCAAGCCTTTTGACGGCCTCGACCTTGCCGTCGGGCAGCACTTCCGCCACCACCTCATCAATACCGAGACGGCGGGCTATAGCTTCGGCAGTGCGGCGATTGTCACCGGTGATCATCGTGACCTTGAGGCCCAGCGCATGCAGCGCCGCAATCGCCTCCGGGGTCGTCTGCTTGATCGGATCGGCAACGGCGATGATCGCGGCCAGCCTGCCATCGACGGCGGCATAAAGCGGCGACTGCCCTTCCCTGCCCAGCCTTTCGGCATCATCGGCAAACATCGCGACGTCATAACCGAGCTTGATCATGAACCGGTCTGCGCCCGCTTCGACCCTGCGGCCGTCAACCATGGCTGCAACACCAAAACCGGGGGTCGCCTCGAAGCCTTCCGCATTGGCAAGCGTCAGGCCGCCATGTTTCGCCGCCTCGACGATCGCCTCCGCAATCGGATGTTCGGAATGGTTCTCCAGCGAGGCGACGAGGCGAAGCACCTCATCCGCATCGAAGCCCTGCGTCGTGGTGAAATGCACCAGCTTCGGCTTGCCGAGCGTCAGGGTGCCGGTCTTGTCAACGGCAATCACGTCGGCATCGCGCAGCGTCTGAAGCGCATCGCCGCGGCGGAACAGCACGCCCATCTCGGCGGCGCGGCCGGTGCCGACCATGATCGAGGTCGGCGTGGCAAGGCCCATGGCGCAGGGACAGGCGATGATGAGAACCGCAACCGCGTTGACGAGCGCGAAGGTCAAGGCCGGATCAGGCCCAAAGATGAACCAGACGGTGAAAGTGGCGAATGCGGCCAGCATGACAGCCGGCACGAACCAGTTGGTGACCTTGTCGACCAGCGCCTGAATGGGCAGCTTGTCGGCCTGCGCCTCCTCCACCATGCGGATGATCTGGGCGATCAGCGTATCGGCACCCACCTTGGTTGCACGGAAGGTGAAGGAGCCATTGCGGTTCACCGTGCCGCCGACAACCTCGGAACCCGCCGCCTTGGTGACCGGGACCGGCTCGCCAGTGATCATCGATTCATCGACATAAGAAGAACCGCTGAGAACCAGCCCATCGACCGGCACCTTCTCGCCGGGGCGAACGACGATCACATCGCCGGTGCGCACATCCTGCAACGGCACATCGACGGTTTCACCATCGCGCAGCACGCGGGCGGACTTCGCCTGCAGGCCGACGAGGCGCTTTATCGCCTCGCTGGTGCGGCCTTTGGCGCGCGCTTCGAGGAATCGGCCGAGAAGGATGAGCGTGACGATAACCGCCGCCGCCTCATAATAGACATTGGCCGTGCCACGCGGCAGGATTTCGGGCAGGAAGGTTGCCACCACCGAGAATCCCCAGGCGGCGGCGGTGCCCAGTACGACGAGCGAATTCATGTCCGGCGCCAGCCTTAGCAGTGCGGGTATGCCCTTTTTAAAGAAGCGCAGGCCGGGCCCGAACAGGACCAGTGTCGTCAGCACAAATTGCAGATACCAGCTTTCCTGCATGCCGACCGTTTCCATCACAAAATCATGGATGGCGGGCACCAGATGCGAGCCCATCTCCAGCACGAAGACTGGCAACGTCAGCGCAGCGGCCACGGCAAGGCTGATTTTCAGGCCGCGCAATTCCATAGCGCGTCTATCCTGCTCCACATCACCGGCTTTGTCGGCGATGATTTCGCTCGCCGTATAGCCTGCCCGCTTGATTGCCTCCGCCAGGGTGGCTGCAGAGGCGGCATTGCCGGCAACGCGGATGGTGGCACGCTCGGTCGCCAGATTGACGGTCGCATCGGAAACACCGGAAACAGCCTTCAGCGCCTTTTCAACACGACCGACGCAGGAGGCGCAGGTCATACCCTCGATATCGAGTTCGATGGTTTTTTCTTCGACGCCATACCCAGCATTCCGGACCGCCGCGATCACGGCCGGCACGTCGGGCGATCCGGAAAAGGAGATATCAGCGCGTTCCGTCGCGAGATTGACCGAGGCCTTCAGAACGCCCGGCACCTTGGCAATCGCCTTTTCCACGCGGCCGACACAGGAGGCGCATGTCATGCCATCGATCGCAATCTGGTGACTCGCCCGGATCTCCATTTGTGACATGCGTACGACCCCTCTTTTCTTGTGTTAAAAAAAAGATAGGGCTTCCCATCGTGGCAAGGTCAATAGGTTCTTTTGGGTGATTTTCGAAGAAATATGCCGCTTGCTTGAGCAGGATTATTTTTTGGGCGCACCACTAGGAACAAAAGCAACCAACGCCTGAATATCAACGCGAATTGGCAATCTATCCTTGCCGCATCTGCGCTGCAGGGGCGCACTTTGTTTGTGGGTGAAGGTGGTGCGGACGGCGGGACTTGAACCCGCAAGACCAATGGTCGGCAGATTTTAAGTCTGCTGCGTCTACCGATTTCGCCACGTCCGCATTGCCGCGCCTTGCACCATTGCGGTCAAGTCGCTGCAAAAAGTCGTCATCCTTCGGGTGTCCGGCACGAGGCCTCGATCCCAAACGCGACTGAGCCTCATCTACACAGGCCGGACCGTTTCGGTCAATTGGGCCTTAGCCACACCAGGACTGATTTTTTGCCGATACCGGATGGGCGAGCCCTTCTCGCACGAGTTGATCGGCGAAGGAGACGCCCGAACGCGAAAGCCGTTTGCGTTCCGTGGCTTGCCCGCCCGCAGTCCCGGAAGAGGTCACATCGAAGGCGCCGGCATTCAGCATGTCGCGAAGCCTGACCTTTGCAACGAAACCGCGCTGGCGCTCTTCCATGCAGCGCGCCCGGTCGATCTGCGGAACCTCGATGCCGGCGAGCTGCGTCTTCACGCCCTTCATCCAGAAGGTGTTGCCATCGGCCACGCAATTATTGAGGCCCGAACGGCCGCAGAAGGCAAAGGCGCCGCTTTTTTCACCGAGCGAGATTTTTTCGACCGAAGGACGCGTTTCCGGCAGGATAGCTGCGACCTGGCTCGGCTGCGAGACGGATGGCATGGCGATCGGGCGCGGCGGCACCGGTCCATTGCCGGGCAGAGCCGGCGATGCGGGGCGGATGGATGCGACTTTCTCGGTGGTGACCGCATCGCGCTTGGCGGTTGTCGCGACTTTCGGGGAATTCGTGGCTGAGGATGTCGCCTTCGCAACATGGCGCTGCGGCAGAAGGCTGTCTCGATGTTCGTAAGCCTGAATGCCGCCGGCAACGACGCCCAGCATCAACACCCATGGCCAAACGCTGCCGCCGCTCGATTTCTTCGCCGTGCGGCGTCGTGCTGTCGGTTTTCGGTTGCTCACGATCGGACTCCTTTCAACGGAGCCGCATTATCGGCGAAAGGAGTTTCCGAAAAGTTGGCATTCGCGATCGTTTTCGTTTTTCAGAGAAACGGGAAAACGCTCTAACTCTTTGTTTTCTCGAATTCCCGGATGGGAAACGCTTAAAAGACCTGTGGATAAATTGTCAGCGAACCTGATCGAGCAGGCGTTTGCACTCGAGGAGATCGAACAGGGCTTCCTGCAAAAGCGCCTGGTCGTCCTTGCCGATGCTCGACTTGCCGACCGATATTTCGGCATCGCTGTTGCCGCCGCCGAAGCCGAAAAACCGGCCGCTCGGCTTGGCCTTCGGACGGCCGACAACCTCGTCCCCATCGGTATCGATGACACGCGGCTCGGCGACTTCCTTTTCCCCGCTCGCCGCCATGATGGCTTCCATGGTCGCGAGATCACCGGAGGCGATTGCCGCCACGAAGCGGTTACCATTGGCTTTCAGGAGCTTCTGCACGCCCTTGATGGTGTAGCCATGGTCATAAAGAAGATGACGGATGCCCTTCAGGAGATCGATATCGTCAGGGCGGTAATAACGGCGGCCCCCGCCCCGTTTCATCGGCTTGATCTGCGGAAAACGCGTTTCCCAGAAACGCAGCACATGCTGCGGCAGGTTCAGCTCATCCGCCACTTCACTGATCGTCCGAAACGCGTCGGGGCTTTTATCCAAATTTCCACTCCCATCCGAACCGGAGCACCATGCATCCGGCCGGACACTGAACGAGAACGCTTTTCACCCGCCGGTCAAACACCACGCTAAGTCGGTTACGACCCCGCGCCGACGCCGTTGCGGCGAGATACAAATCACTAAAATTGATTATGATGTGAGTCGACCGGATTTCAACGGCTTGCACGTTGAAATTCAAGTATGTTCACAAGAAGAATGGGGAAAAGGGCTTGCGATATGGCAAAAAAGGCGTGTCGCTACGACCTTGAGTGAGGGATTATGCCCCCGCCTTCTGGCCCTTCTGCTTGGCCTTGCGGGCCGTATGGGCCTTCAGAATCCGCTGCTTCAGCACATTCGAGGCCTTGAAGGTCATGACGCGGCGCGGCGAAATCGGAACTTCCTCACCCGTTTTCGGGTTGCGGCCGATGCGCTCGTTCTTTTCCCTGATCTGGAAAGTTGCGAAGGACGAAAGCTTGACGACCTCGCCGCGGGTGATCGCGTTGCAAATCTCGTCGATGATCGTTTCGACCAGTTCGGCGGATTCGGTGCGGGACAGCCCGACTTTACGAAACACAGATTCTGCAAGATCTGCGCGTGTCACTGTCTTCCCGGCCATTTTTCCCCACAAACCGTGTCTGAATTTTTCTCTAGGAGCCGCCGAGATTATTTCCCTTGTGGCGACCGGTCAAGGGATTGTTCCAGATTCATTTGAGGCTTTCGGCAATCAGTGCAAGGGCTTAGACTGACTGATACGGTTTTGACACAGGCTCGGGTCGCCCGGGCGCTTCTGACCGGGGCGTGAGCGCGAAAATCACAACCGATTTCGCCCCGGCGCCCCGGCAAACGCGCAAATCACGCCCTTACCAGCGCAGCAGCACCGCACCCCAGGTGAAGCCGCCGCCCATGGCCTCCAGCATGACAAGATCGCCCTTCTTGATGCGTCCGTCGCCGGCCGCAACGGCAAGCGCCAGCGGAATGGAGGCGGCCGAGGTATTGCCGTGCTGATCGACGGTGATGACGACCTTTTCCGGGTCGATGTTAAGCTTCTTCGCCGATCCGTCGATGATGCGCTTGTTGGCCTGGTGCGGAACCAGCCAGTCGAGGTCATCAGACGTCGTGCCCGTCGCCTCAAAGGCCTGTTCGATCACGTCGGTGATCATGCCGACGGCGTGCTTGAACACTTCCCGGCCTTCCATGCGCAGATGACCAACGGTACCTGTCGTGGAAGGTCCGCCATCGACATAGAGCTTTTCCTTGTGCGAACCGTCGGAACGCAGCTGCGCGGTCAGAACGCCGCGATCGGCGGAGGTACCCTCGCCTTCGCCGGCTTCAAGAATCAGCGCGCCGGCGCCATCGCCGAAGAGAACGCAGGTGGTCCGGTCCTTCCAGTCGAGAATGCGCGAGAAGGTTTCGGAACCGATCACCAGGACGCGCTTGGCCATGCCGCCGCGAATATAGAGGTCGGCGGTCGATACGGCATAAACGAAGCCGGAACAGACGGCCTGCATGTCGAAGGCGAAGCCGTGGGTCATGCCAAGACGGTTCTGGATGTTCACCGCCGTTGCCGGAAAAGTGTTATCAGGGGTCGAGGTGGCCAGAATGATGAGGTCGATATCATCAGGTGTCAGGCCGGCATTGTCGAGCGCGGCACGCGCAGCAGCTTCGCCGAGGGACGCGGTGGTTTCACCTTCGCCGGCGATATAGCGCTGCTTGATGCCCGTGCGCTGCACGATCCATTCGTCTGATGTCTCGACGACACCTTCGATTTCGCTGTTGGTCATGACACGCTTCGGAAGCGCTGCCCCGAAACCACGAACTATAGAGCGGATCATTCCCTTATTCCTCGTCAGCCACGAGAGCTTCGGGCGCCGGGGGCGGAAGCCGTCTTGCGTGGTAAATCTTCAGATCATTTTCAATCTTGGCCGTCAGGCCGTTGTGAACCATGTCGTAACCGACATCGACAGCCGACGCAAAACCAACGGCGTCCGTACCCCCGTGGCTCTTGATGACAATGCCGTTCAGGCCCAGAAACACGCCGCCATTGACCTTGCGCGGGTCCATTTTTTCCCGAAGCACATCAAAGGCGCTTTTCGCCAGGACATAACCGATCTTGGCGAAGAAGCTGCGGGAGATCGCCTCACGCAGGAGCGTGGTGATCTGGCGCGCCGTGCCTTCTGCGGCTTTGAGCGCAATGTTGCCGGTGAAACCTTCCGTCACCACCACATCCACCGTACCCTTGCCGATATCGTCGCCTTCGACGAAACCGCGATAGTCGATGGTGCCGAGATCGGCCTCACGGATAAGCCGTCCGGCCTCGCGCACCTCTTCCTGCCCCTTGACTTCCTCCACGCCGACATTGAGCAGGCCGACGGTGGGGCGGTCGATATCGAAAAGCGCGCGCGCCATGGCGCCGCCCATCAGGGCAAAATCCAGAAGCTGCTGGGAATCGGCGCCGATCGTCGCACCGATGTCGAGCACGATGCTTTCGCCCTTCAGCGTCGGCCAGATGCCGGCAATCGCCGGTCGTTCCACCCGCGCCATGGTGCGCAAACAGAATTTGGCCATGGCCATCAGCGCGCCGGTATTGCCGGCGGAAACGGCGACATCCGCCTCGCCGAGCTTTACCGCCTCGATGGCGCGCCACATGCTGGAAACATAGCGGCCACGGCGCAGCGCCTGGCTCGGTTTCTCGTCCATGCTGACCGAGACTTCACAATCGTGAAAGACCGACTTTTCCCGAAGTGCGGGATATTGTGCCAGAATGGGGTCGCATTTGCTCTTCTGCCCGTAGAGCAGAAAAGTTACATCGTTGTGCCGTTCAAGCGCCTTGGCGGCACCGGGTATGGCAACATCTGGGCCGAAATCGCCACCCATGACGTCAATTGCAATTCTGATCACTCGTCCCTTATCCTTACTTGCCGCCAATCAAGCGGATTTTGCGCGAAAATACCTTTTCCGGCTCTTGTTACAATAAAATTATTTCAGCCCGGCTGGGCCATTCAGTCTTTTTTCCAATCTTTCAGCACGGCAAAGGGCGATGGGCGCTTTTCTTCTTCGGGCTCTTTTTCAGCCGCTTCGGCAAATTCCGCATCCGCTTTGCGCGGATAGGGATCAATCGCAAGCGCGGCAAATTCGGCAACCACGGCGCCGACATCAATGCTGTCGCCGGTGAACTGGTCGGGAATATCGGGGCCATCAGGATCGAGCACGATCTCGCCTTCCTCATTGGTCACCATCCGCGCCAGTTTCGATCCTTCCGGAACGAAAATCTGTTCCACCGTCTCGTCGATCTTGCTCGAGACCGGCTCCAGCGTGACGATGCAGGATTGGGTCACAGCCGCATGCACCTCACCCTTGATCTTCACGCCATCCTTCTTCCAGCGGGAAACCTGCAGCTCCGCCTTCAGATATTCGACGGAAACCACATCCCAGAATTTCGCCAGCGCCTTCAGTTCCTCGGCACTGGCTTCGAGACCAATCCTGACGGGATTGGCGGAAATATGGCCTACCTTTACGGGATAGGAAAAAGGCAGGTCGTCATTTGCGGCGTGTCGCGCGTTCATCGTGAACCTCATCGTAAAGGCAAGGGCAGCGTCAGGCTTCCGGTTGCTATTGTCTCTTCGGACTGGGCGGCAAGGGCTGCGGATGCTTCCATCATCCAGCCCGCCAACCCCTCCATATCAGGGGCCTTGTCGTCTACCTGCGGATATATATTGCGCCGGAGCGCTGCGGCAAGAGCGGGGCGGTCGGAAGCATCCAGCGCCGCCGCGTAGGATTCGAGCCGCCCATAAAACATACCGGCGAATTTCTTCATGCGTTTCGGCACGCCCTGGTCACCGATTCCCAGCTCACGGATGGAATGATCGATATCCTGAAAAAAGGCGTCGACGATCTCCTGGGCGATTTCCTGCCCGCTGACACCTGATGATTTGGTGCGGCGGAAATAGAGAATCATGATCGCCGAGAGCATCTCGAAACGGCCCATGACCGTGTCGGGCACACCGAGGTCAAGATAAAATCCGGGCGTGCGGGCGGCAGCCGTCAAGGTCGCATATTGCCGGTCAACTATGGCGCGATTGTTGTTTTTCTTCTTGAACAGCCCGAATATCATCTTTTTTTTCCGAACCGGACGGGTGAATTCGCTAACCGCCCATCGCACTTGTTGCATGATTGTCAAAGCTGGTTTACCGAAGCATCCACGAATTGCAATGCTGTCACGGTCACGTTCGTCTTTGGGCTGAAACAGTCAAAGAGAACCGGAGGAGTTCCAAAAGGCCGGGAAAGCATTGAATTTGGGGGGTGATCGGGATTTTCCGTCCCCGGATTGACACAATCATGTGCACAGACACTGTGCACCACGCAATGCCGGAAGGTGCCATTCATGATCGCAGTCGGGGAAAAGCAGTTGAGCAAGCAGAAATCCGCAAGTCACGGCAAAATTCTGAGCAAGACCGCCATCGCAATCGTGCTCGCATCCGGCCTGCTTTCCGCCTGCAGCAGCACAACCGATGTGTTCCATAACGGCTATGTCATGGACGAGCAGTCGCTCCAGCTGATCCCTGAGGGTTCCAGCCGTGAGCAGGTTCTGCTGACCATGGGCACGCCCTCCACGACGGCGACCTTCGGCAACGAGGTTTTCTATTACATCTCGCAGAAGCGCGTGCGCCGCGCGGCCTTCATGAAGCCGGCGCTGGTCGAACAGAACATTCTTGCGATCTATTTCAACAAGGACGGCGTCATCGAGCGCAAGGCCAACTACACGCTGCAGGACGGCAAGGTCTTCGACACGATTTCGCGCACCACGCCGACCGGCGGCAAGGACCTCACCTTCCTGCAGCAGCTGCTCTCCGGCGGCACCTCCGGCGCGAACATCGCCAAGAGCATTCTCGGTCAGGGCAACAACACCCCCTGACCTCGGCAGGAACGGAAAAATCAAAGGCCCGGGGATCGCTCCCCGGGCCTTTTTCATTTGTCGGAACCTTAGCTCTCAGTGGGCAAGAACAGCAAGCAGCAGCAGCGCCACGATATTGGTGATCTTGATCGCCGGGTTGACGGCGGGACCGGCGGTGTCCTTGTAGGGGTCGCCGACCGTGTCACCGGTCACAGACGCCTTGTGGGCGTCCGAACCCTTGACGTGGCGCACGCCATCCTTGTCGATGAAACCGTCCTCGAAGCTCTTTTTGGCGTTGTCCCATGCACCGCCACCCGAGGTCATGGAAATCGCCACGAAAAGGCCGTTGATGATGACACCGAGCAGCGATGCACCAAGTGCCGCGAAGGCCGAGGCCTTGGAGCCCGAAATCAGCAGCACGCCGAAATAAACGACGAGCGGCGCCAGAACCGGCAGGAGCGACGGGATGACCATTTCCTTGATCGCCGCGCGTGTCAGCAGGTCCACGGCCCTGCCATAATCAGGCTTTTCCGTCCCAGCCATGATGCCCGGTTTTTCGCGGAACTGGCGGCGCACTTCCTCGACAATCGAGCTTGCCGCCTTGCCCACCGCCGTCATGGCGATGCCGCCAAAGAGATACGGAATGAGACCGCCGAACAGCAGGCCGGCAACGACGTAAGGATTGGCGAGGCTGAACGATATTTCGCCAATGTCCTTGAAGTAGGGATAAGTATCGCCATTGGCGGCGAAATAGGACAGGTCGTTGGAATAGGCCGCAAACAGCACCAGCGCGCCGAGACCGGCCGAACCGATGGCGTAACCCTTTGTGACGGCCTTGGTGGTGTTGCCGACGGCATCCAGCGCATCCGTCGCCTTGCGCACGTCAGGATCGAGACCGGCCATTTCAGCGATACCACCGGCGTTATCAGTCACCGGGCCGAAGGCGTCGAGCGCCACGATCATGCCCGCGAGACCAAGCATGGCGGTGACCGCGATGCCCGTGCCGAACAGGCCGGCCAACTGATAGGTTCCGATAATGCCGCCAACGATGACGAGAGCCGGCAGCGCCGTCGATTCCAGCGAGACCGCAAGGCCCTGGATGACGTTGGTACCGTGACCGGTGACCGATGCCTGGGCGATGGAATTGACCGGGCGCTTGTTGGTGCCGGTATAATATTCGGTGATGACGACAATCAGCGCCGTCACGACGAGGCCGACCAATCCGCAGAAAAAGAGGTTGGTGCCGGTGATCTCCATTCCGGCCACCGTGCCCACCACTCCCCAGCCAACCGTCGCATGAGTAGCGACCGCAAGACCGGCAACTGAGAACACACCGGTGGCGATGAGCCCTTTGTAGAGAGCGCCCATGATGGAATTGTTGGTGCCGAGCTTGACGAAGAAGGTGCCGGCAATCGAGGTCAGGATACACGCGCCGCAAATCGCCAGCGGATAGACCATGGCGCTTTCCAGTATCGGCGTTCCCGCAAAGAAGATCGCGGCCAGAACCATGGTCGCGACCACGGAGACGGCATAGGTCTCGAAGAGGTCGGCCGCCATGCCGGCGCAATCGCCGACGTTGTCGCCGACATTGTCGGCGATGGTTGCCGGGTTGCGTGGATCGTCCTCGGGAATGCCGGCCTCGACCTTGCCGACGAGATCGCCGCCGACATCCGCACCTTTGGTGAAGATGCCGCCGCCGAGACGGGCAAAGATGGAGATCAGCGATGCACCGAAGCCGAGCGACACCAGCGCATCGATCACCTCACGCGATCCGGCCGGATGGCCCATCACCGAGGTCAGGATGTAATAATAGATGGAGACGCCGAGCAGCGCGAGACCTGCGACCAGCATGCCGGTGATGGCGCCCGACTTGAAGGCGATATCGAGACCGGCGGAAAGGCTGTGGGACGCCGCCTGCGCGGTGCGCAGATTGGCGCGCACCGACACATGCATGCCGACGAAACCGGCCGCGCCCGAAAGCACCGCGCCGATGAGGAAGCCGATGGCCGCCATGGCCGATAGCAGATACCAGGCAAGAACAGCGACGATCAATCCGACGACGGCGATGGTGAGATATTGACGGGTGAGATAAGCCTGCGCACCTTCACGGATAAAACCTGCTATTTCACGCATACGCTCGTTGCCCTGATCGGCATCGAGAACGCTCTTGGTCGTCCACACCGCGTAAACCACGGACAGGACCCCACATAAAATTACTATGGGTATTACGGTCATGCGCACTTACCTCCCAAAAGGCCGGGTCTCACTCCCTCCCCGGCGCGGCGAAACCTTGTGCAGGGAGATGCGGACGGCCTGTCCCAAATCCCGTCTTGGGCATTTGTTCCCCTCCCAAGGAAAAATGTCCTCGGAGCGGAGATTGCGTTGGCGCAAGGTGCCGCGTCAAGCCCACAAATTTGCCTGAAACTTGAAAGGCGTAGAGAGCAGCACAGAACTCAGGCGGCTTTTTTTTGCTTCGTGAGGATGAGCGACAGGACGAGCAGGAGGCAAAGCCCGGCAACCGGCCAGATGACGAGGTTCATCACCGACCAGCCCCAAGCCGTAAACACCTTTCCGGAAGAGAAGGACGACAACGCCACCGTGCCGAAGAGCACGATATCATGGAAGCCCTGCACCTTGTCCGCCTCATGCGGGCGGTAGCTTGACGTGATGATGGCGGTTGCACCGATGAAACCGAAATTCCAGCCGAGGCCAAGCAGAATGAGCGCCGCCCAGAAATTCCACAGCTCTATGCCCATATGGGCGACAATGGCGCAGGCCATCAGCACGATGAGGCCGGACGCAACGATTTTTTCCGCACCGAATCGGGAAATCAGCATGCCGGTGAAGAAGCTCGGGCCGAACATGGCCAGCACATGCCACTGGATGCCGAGCGTGGCGAGTTCGGTCGGGAAACCGCAGCCGATCACCATGGCAAGCGGTGCGCCCGTCATCATGAAGGTCATCAACGCATAAGAGCCGATACCGCAGATCATGCCGGTGACGAAACGCTGCGTGCGGACAATCTCCGAAAGCGGCCTTACCGATTCGACATGGGCGGTGGCAGCCTTGGGGTCGGGCAATTTCAGAAACGCCAGAATGGCAATCGAAACGAGGCCGAGCGGAACGAGGGCCAGAAAAGCGCCGGCAAAGGTAACCGGCGCAAGCAAATCCTTGCCGAAGATGGCGAGTTGCGGCCCGACGATGGCGGAAGTAATGCCGCCAGCCAGAATCCAGGAGATCGCCTTCGGCTTGTAGAAGGATGGCGAGGCATCGGCTGCGGCGAAGCGAATTTTTTGCGTGAAACCGCCGGAAATGCCAATCAGCAGCAGGCCGACGGCAAACAGCCAGAAATCCGACCGGAAGAGCGCCACCGCAGCAATGCCGCCGCCGATGGAGCACATCAGCGCGCCGACCATGAAGCCTGCCTTGCGGCCAAGAAAGCGGGAGGCGGCCGCCACGCAGATCGCGCCGAGCGCGACACCGATATTAAAGCCGGTGAGCGGCGCGGTCGCCAGTGACTTGTCCGCACCGAGCAGCTGATAACCGGCAAGCGCGCCGACCGAAAAGCTCAAGGGCGCGGCCGATCCCATGATCGCCTGCGCCATGGTGAGAAGGAAGACGTTGCGCTTCGCCTCGTCCAGTTGAACTTCAAGTCCGGGGACGGAAACTGCGCTCATCTCTTCATCACCTGTTTTACTTCAGCGTTTTGCCTCGCCGCGCACCTGTTTGGCAATGCGGTCCAGAACCGCATTCACCAGCTTGGGCTCGTCATGCTCGAAGAAAGCACGGGCGATTTCAACATATTCCGTGACGATGACGGCGACCGGCACGTCCTTGCGCTCGAGAATCTCGAAAGCGCCGGCACGCAGGATGGCGCGCACGGTGGCATCGAGGCGCGACAGCGGCCAGTCTTCCAGAAGGGCGGAGCGCACCAGCGGGTCGATCTTCGTCTGATCACGCACCACGCCGGCGACGATCGAACGGAACCACGAAGGGTCAGCCTTCAGGTAGGTATCGCCATCGACTTCCTGGCCGAGACGATGCGCCTCATATTCGGCGACGACTTCCATCACGCCGGTTCCGCCGACATCCATCTGGTAAAGCGCCTGCACGGCCGCAAGGCGGGCCGCGCCGCGCTGGTTGGCGGGCTTTACCGAAGGCTGGCGCGGTTCGCCGCCATTATCAACATTCGACATGCGTTCAGCCACCCAGTTTTTTCTTGAGCTTGATCATGGTCAGCGCCGCGCGGGCGGCGAAACCGCCCTTGTCCTTGTCTGAACGGCGTACCCGCGCCCAGGCCTGCTCGTCATTCTCGACGGTGAGGATGCCGTTGCCGATCGGCAGCGATTCGCTGACCGCGAGGTCCATCAGCGCACGGGAGGATTCGTTGGCGACGATGTCGAAGTGGTAGGTCTCACCGCGAATGACCATGCCAAGCGCGACAAAACCGTCATATTCGGTGCCGTCATTGTCTGCACCGTCAAGCGCCATGGCGATGGCGGCAGGGATTTCCAGCGCGCCGGGAACGGTGATGACGTCATAGGTGGCGCCGGCTTCATCGAGTGCGAATTTCGCGCCTTCGAGAAGAGCATCGGCCATATCGTCGTAAAAACGTGCTTCCACGATAAGAAGATGAGGTTTGGACATGTGAGGGTTCCTGGGGATTTTCCCGAAAAGCTTAACGCCGGATCATACCGGCTTTTGCGGCGGTCAAACCACGGCTGACTGTTTTTGGCAAGTAATTTCATATGTCAGTGGCGCAAGGGACCGCTTCTGCAGGGCATTTGGCCGGGTTTTGCACCTCCCGGCGCGGCTTCCCGAGAATCAGGTTTTCTGGAAGGCCAGATGGACGCCGAGCCCCATCAGCACCGTTCCGGCAGCGCGGCGGACAAGCACCTGCACCGCGCTGGAACGCTTCAAACGCCCGACCATCGCTCCTGCCAGAAGCACGCCGACCAGATCTGCCGAGGAAAAAATGAAATTGACGGCGATGCCGAGGATCAGCAATTGCAGCCAGACCGGAAAGGCTGCTGCCGGATCGACGAATTGCGGCAGAAAGGCCAGAAAGAACAGCGCGGTCTTCGGATTGAGCACATCGACGATGATGCTGTCGATAAAGGCGCGGCGCGCCGACTTCGGCTCGATGGTCAGATTGACCGCCTCACCTTCAAGCTTGCTGCGCAGCATCGAAAAACCGAGCCATACGAGATAAAGCGCGCCGGAGAGTTTCACGGCGAGATAAAGCCAGGGAACGGCCTGAAACAGCACCGAAAGCCCCGCCGCAGAGGCAAAAATGTGGAAATAGCAGCCGACATGGATGCCAAGCACCGCCATCAGCCCGGCAAACCGGCCGCGCGCCATGGTCTGCGCCGCCGCATAAAGCATGGCCGGACCGGGGATGTAGGCGAACAAAGCGGTGGTTACAAAAAAGGCTGTCAGCAGTTCAAAAGACGGCATGATGTATGTCCCCTACCCCCGTTTGGATGAAAACGGCTGAAGAGATGTCTTATAGTGTTTTGAGCTTCATCGGAAGCAAGGCAGCGACCATTATGCGATTTGGCGTACTCGTCGCTTCCGTTCCGTCATGCCGGCTTTGAGTCGGAATGACGGGAGGAGGAGGCGTCAGCGGGCACAATAACCCGCCGAGTCACCTTTTCGGTTTACGCCGACGGAAATTCCGCAAGCCTTGCGGCATAACGCGCCATGGTGTCGACCTCGAAATTGACGAAATCGCCCGGCTGACGTTCGCCCCAGGTGGTGACGGTGAGCGTATGGCGGATCAGCAGAACGTCAAAATCCGTGCCTTCGACGGCGTTGACGGTCAGCGAGGTGCCATCGAGCGCAATGGAACCCTTAGGCGCCACAAATTTCGCCAGATGCTCCGGGGCGCGCAGGCGGATACGCACCGCCTCACCTTCCGGTTCGACAGCCAATATTTCCGCCTTGCCGTCGACATGGCCGGAGACGATGTGGCCGCCAAGCTCGTCGCCGATCTTGAGCGCCCGCTCGAGATTGACGTGAGTACCCTTCTGCCAGCTGGCGATCGTCGTCAGGCGCAGCGCCTCTTCCCAGGCCTCGACTTCGTACCAGCGCTCGTTGCTGCCATCATCAGGCAGCCTCGTCACCGTCAGGCACACGCCGCCATGGGAGATGGACGCACCCATATCGATGGTCTTGGGATCGTAATTCGTCGCCACCCGCAGACGAATGCCTTCAGCCAGGGCTTCCAGCTCGGAAACGGTTCCGACGTCGGTGACAATTCCGGTAAACATCAAATCGGCCTTTCATAATCGAAGCAGCGATCCGGCCCATAGGCGGTTTCGCTGATCAGCGCATAATCGCCCGTGATATCGGCACGGTTGAGCGGCGTTTCAATCCCGCCTTCACCGATCACAACCGGGCTTTCGAACAGCATGATACGGTCCACCAGCCCGGCTTCAAGGAATGATTTTGCGGCAAAGGCGCCGCCTTCGACCAGAAGTTCCGACATGCCGCTTTCGGCGAGGATGTGGAGGAGGTTTTCGAGCGTGGAGGCTTCGAGGATCTGGACGCCGGCGTCGGTGAGTTGTTGGCGTCGGCGATCGGGGTTACCCCCCTCTGCCCTGCCGGGCATCTCCCCCTCAAGGGGGGAGATCGGCAAGGGGCTGTCCGCTCGCTCAAATCGCGCCTTCGGTTCACCCTCTCTGCCCGTCGATGCAGGGGGAAGCGGCGCTCCATCGATCTCCCACCTTGAGGGGGAGATGCCCGGCAGGGCAGAGGGGGGTATCGCCGCGACAATCACCGGAACCTCCCGCGCCGTCTTCACCAGCTTCGACGTCAAAGGCAACTCAAACTGCCGATCCAGCACGATCCGCACCGGCGAACGCTGCTCCAAACCGGCAATGCGCACCGTCAGTTCCGGATCATCCGCAATAGCGGTACGAATACCAACGAGAATGCAATCGCAGCGCGCGCGGAGTTCATGCACGGCATGGCGCGACTCGCGACCGGTAATCGCAATCTGCCCCTCGCCTTCTCTGCCAATCATGCCGTCGGCGGAAATTGCAAGCTTCAGAATCACATGCGGGCGTTTTTTCATCTGGCGTGTGAGGTAACCGGCAAGCGCGCGCTGGCCCTCGGCGCGCAGCAGTCCGGTTTCCACCACGATACCGGCGTCGCGCAATATCGTATAACCACGGCCGGAAACGCGCTCATCCGGATCATCCACCGCCACCACGACACGGGCAACGCCGTATTCAACCAGCGCATTGGCGCAGGGCGGGGTCTTGCCCCAATGGGAACAGGGTTCGAGCGTTACATAGGCGGTGGCGCCACGGGCCGCCTCGCCGGCGATTTCCAGCGCCTGCCGTTCGGCATGGGGACGACCGCCCACGGCGGTGACCGCTTCAGCGATGATTTTTCCGTCTTTTACGAGAACGCAGCCGACCGAGGGGTTGGTCAGCGTCTGCCCCTGGTGGCGAAGCGAAACCTCGATGGCCCGCGCCATGAATCTTTCGTCATCGGCACGGCTCGTCACGTCTATGCTCCACCGTCCGTATCACGGGCGATCTTGGCGTTGATTTCGGCGATCACGTTCTCGAAATCCTCGGCGTGGCTGAAATCGCGATAAACCGAGGCGTAACGCACGAAGGCCACGTCATCGAGGCTTTTCAGCGCTTCCAGAACCTGCAGGCCGATTTCTTCCGAGGGAATTTCCGTCTCGCCGGAACTTTCCAGACGGCGGGCGATGCCGGAGACGGCCCGCTCGATCCGGTCGCGGTCAACCGGGCGCTTGCGCAGCGCGATCTCGAAGGATCGCACCAGCTTTTCCCGGTCGAAGGGCAGCTTGCGGCCGCTTTTCTTGATGACCATCAGCTCGCGCAGTTGCACGCGCTCATAGGTCGTGAAGCGGCCGCCGCAATCGGGGCAGATGCGCCGCCGGCGGATGGAGGTGTTATCCTCCGCCGGACGCGAGTCCTTGACCTGTGTGTCTTCGGAACCGCAAAATGGGCAGCGCATCTCTTTACGTCCTTACATGTACGGATACATCGGGAAACGGTCAGTCAGGCCGACGACCTTTTCGCGCACCGCAGCTTCAACGGCAGCGTTGCCCTCATCCGAATTGGCGACCTTCAGACCATCGAGAACCTCGACGATCAGCTTGCCGATTTCGCGGAATTCCGCTTCCTTGAAACCGCGCGTCGTGCCGGCCGGCGTGCCGAGACGCACACCCGAGGTGACGAAAGGCTTTTCCGGATCGAAAGGAATGCCGTTCTTGTTGCAGGTGACGTAGGCGCGACCGAGAGCTGCTTCAGCACGCTTGCCGGTGGCGTTCTTCTTGCGAAGGTCAACCAGCATCAGGTGGTTGTCGGTGCCGCCGGAGACGACATCAAGACCACCTTCGATCAGCGTTTCGGCAAGCGCCTTGGCGTTCTTGACGACCTGTGCGGCGTAATCCTTGAATTCCGGCTGCAAAGCTTCACCGAAGGCAACCGCCTTTGCGGCGATGACGTGCATCAGCGGACCGCCCTGCAGGCCGGGGAAAACGGCGGAGTTGAACTTCTTGGCCAGATCCTCGTCATTGGTGAGGATCATGCCGCCACGCGGGCCGCGCAGCGACTTGTGCGTCGTCGTGGTGGCAACGTGGCAATGCGGAAACGGCGACGGATGCTGGCCACCGGCAACGAGACCAGCGATGTGGGCCATATCGACCATCAGATAGGCGCCGACTTCATCGGCGATCTCGCGGAAGCGCTTCCAGTCCCAGATACGGGAATAGGCGGTGCCGCCGGCAAGGATAAGCTTCGGCCGGGTTTCCTTGGCCTTGCGCTCCACCTCGTCCATGTCGAGCAGGTTGTCGCCTTCGCGCACGCCGTAAGACACGACGTTGAACCACTTGCCGGACATGTTGACCGGCGAACCGTGTGTCAGATGGCCTCCGGAGTTCAGGTCGAGACCCATGAAGGTGTCGCCCGGCTGGAGCAGCGCGAGGAACACGGCCTGGTTCATCTGCGAACCGGAATTTGGCTGGACGTTGGCGAAGTTGACGCCGAACAGCTTCTTGGCGCGCTCGATGGCAAGCTCTTCAGCAATGTCTACGAACTGGCAGCCGCCGTAATAACGCTTGCCCGGATAACCTTCGGCATATTTGTTGGTCATGATCGAACCCTGCGCTTCAAGCACAGCGCGGGAAACGATGTTTTCCGAGGCGATCAGTTCGATCTCGTGGCGCTGGCGACCCAGTTCCTTCTCGATCGCGCCGAAAATATCCGGATCGACTTCGGCAAGCGGACGGGAGAAGAAAGCATCTGTGTTCGACATGGTGAAGGCTCCTGAAACAGTAATGCGATGGCGTCTTAGCGCCCTGCCCGAACAAGAGCAATACGGGCAGCGAGATTTGCCCGTCAAACTGCGACGTTGCGACAAAAAACGGCAGCTGTTTTTTCAAAACCAGCAGCGAAAATGAAAAAAGCCGCACCCGACGGGGTGCGGCCTTTCACTTAAATATAAAAACCTAATGGCAGCGCCGGATCAGTTGCGCGGCAACAGGTCGTCGTCAACAGGTCCAGCCGGCTGTTCGATGCCGGTGGTGGTGTTGAGCGCCAGTTCGGCGTTGCCGTCCTTTTCATAGATGTCGTCGCGGAACTGCACCACGCCGTCCTTCGCCGACCATGCGGTGATGTAGACGAAATAGACAGGCACTTCCTGCGCCAGCTTGATCGGTGTGTTGACGCGGGTGGCGATGACGCGTTCCATTTCCTGACGCGACCAGCCGGGCGTGTCGCGCAGCAGCCAGCTCGTGAGGTCTCGCACGTTCTGTACACGCACGCAGCCGGACGATTCGAACCGCATCAGCTTGTTGAACAGACCCTGCTGCGGCGTGTCGTGCATATATTCGTTGTTCGGATTGTGGAAGTTGATCTTCGTCGAGGACATGGCGTTGATCTTGCCGGGGTCCTGGCGGAACATCAGGTTCGGTGCTTTTGGCGCAAACCAGTCGACCGCCGTCGGCGAAACTTCCTGTCCCTTGCCGTCGATGAGGCGGATGTTGTTCCGCTCCAGATAGGTCGGGTCCTTCTGCATCAGCGGCACGATGTCCTTTTCGACGATCGAGCGCGGCGCTGTCCAGTAAGGGTTGAGGATGACTTCGTAAATCTTGGAATTGATGACGTGCGTCGGGCGGCTGGCGCGACCGACGACGGCGGTGTTGCGCAGGACGACGCGCTCATTCTCCACTGCTTCGATGGCGGCGGCCGGGATATTCACCATCAGGTGACGCTGGCCGAGATCACCCGACATGGACCGGATGCGCACGAGGTTGGTCTGCAGTTGCGCCAGACGGATCTGCGCGGAAACATTGAGCGCCTTCGTGGTATATTCGCCGCTGACACCGTCAGCCGGAAGGCCATGACGGGCCTGGAAACGCTTCAGTGCGCCATCAACGTAAGAGTCAAAGGCACTGGAAATGCCGGCTTCGCGCGGCAGATCGCCGGATACCATCAGTCGCTGGCGCAGCGCCTGTACGGAAGGATCGGAGACGCCGATCTGGAGGCGCTGCTGGGACGCAGGCACTTCCGGCCAGCCGCCATTCTGCACGATCTGCTGATATTGCATGATCGCCTGCTGCATATAGACAGGTGCTTCGCGTCCGAGAACCGGATTGTTTGAAACGACACCCACGGCCGAACGCGATGAATTGGCGTCGAACTGGTCATCCCAGTTGCCGCGGCGCGAAGAGCCCATGAGATCGTTAAGCGCGTTCTGCGCAAAGGCCGGCGCGGCAAGTGCTGCAGCACCAACGGAAACGGCCGAACGCAGAAGCGCGCGGCGCGATACGGAATCGGAAACGGATTTCTTTGTCATTCTACCTACCAGCCACTCTCTTCGGCATCCTCAACGATGCCTAAATCAATATGATTAACAAACACGTACAACGTGTCTGCCGGCCGGTAATGCTCGATACGCCATGATCTTGGCGCTGGTGTCTGGCACAGCAGTCGAGGCTTGCCACGACAGCAGGAGAAACCGCCGGCTCCTATGCCTTTGCGCCTCCCATATCAATATGGCCGATTCGTGTCACGGCCCTCTTCTCACGAAGCTGTGTTCGCCTGCAAAACAGGGCGAAGGCCGGATGAAGGGGCGGACTTGACAGGTAAAATGCGTGGCGGGTGACCTGCGTAATCCGCAAGCCGGGAGCAAAGGATGCCCCCGGCTTAAACAGTGAAACCGTCGCGGTATTACAGGCGGTAAGCGATCGAGTCGTTCCAGAAGCGATCAAGGCGCTGCAGCAGCTTGTTCATTTCGGAGAACTCGCCGGTGCCGATGCCTCCGACCTTTTCGATCGAACCGACGTGGCGTTCATAAAGGCGGGCAACCGTTTCGGCGATTTCCTGGCCCTTTTCCGTCAGGCTGATGCGGACCGAGCGGCGGTCGACACGCGAGCGCTGGTGGTTGATGAGACCGAGGTCGACCAGCTTCTTGACGTTATAGGAGACGTTCGAGCCGAGGTAATAACCACGCGAACGCAGCTCGCCGGCCGTCAGTTCGGAATTGCCGATGTTGAACAGCAGCAGTGCCTGAACGGCGTTGACGTCATCACGACCCTGGCGGTCGAACTCGTCCTTGATGACATCGAGGAGGCGGCGGTGGAGACGTTCCACCAGGTGCAGCGACTCCATGTAGAGCGAGCGGATGGTATCTTCATGTGCATCGGCAACAACGGCCTGGGGCTTAACTTTGCTATTGATCATGACTGCCTCACTGTTTTGTTTGGCGGTGTGTTTGTTTGTCTCCCGCCTTGAGTGAGAACCTAATCAATGCGCATAAAATTCTACTTAAAAGCTACGATTAACAAATGGTTACATGCATTTTCCCCAGCGGGCCGAATCTGTGGCGAAGCGGGAATGGGTCTTAGTCATCCGTTATAATTCAATGACTTAACGATAAAATTCGGCCGGAAAACGGGGCGAATTGCTTTATTATTATGGTAAATCAATTCTTGCGCGCTCTTCATTCTGGCGCTGATCCAGCCAGAAAGCGACCAGGAATAGTATATAAATGGTTGCCACGAGACCGTGCATCACGGGCACAAGCGTGTTGGCGCCGAAGATATGCGGCCAAACCTTATACATGGCGATCTGCGCGCCCGCGCCCATGACCCACATGACGGCACCCCAGGAGGCGCCGAGCCAGAGACCCAGCGCCGCAACCGGGAAAATGACCGCCAGCGCACTGCCCGCCACGCGCCAGGGCAGGTTCAGCATATCGAAGCGCCCATGGCCGCCAAGCGAATAGCCCGTCAGCATCGCCCAATATTGCAGGCCGAACCAGAAACAGGAAACCGCAACCAGTCTCATGAAGACCAGAAAGAGGATTTCGGCAAGCGGACGCTTCGGCAGAGGTTGAGAATCAGGTTCCATGGCCGGAAGATACGGTCTCGATGGGCGGGCGACCAGTCCATATTGAATTCCGCCATCTGCCTTGTCAAAGCATGATCGCCGGCGCTGTGCCTCAATGAGGGAAGATTGTCGCATTCGCATGGCCCACGCTTCATGATATGCAGCTTTCGAAATTTGACCGAAGGACATTCTGACATGCAGGACAAAACGCATCTGGTCGACGAGATCACCGGCCATCGCCGCATGCGGCGCAATCGCAAGGCGGATTGGACGCGCCGTCTGGTTCAGGAAAACCGCCTGACCGTTGACGACCTCATCTGGCCGGTCTTCATCGTGCCGGGCAGCAATATTCTCGAGCCCATTCCCGCCATGCCCGGCGTCAACCGCATGAGCGTCGACCGGCTGGTGGAAGCGGCAAAGGAAGCCGCCGATCTTGGCATTCCCGCCATCGCGACCTTCCCGAATATCGAGATAGAGTTGCGGGACCAGACCGGCTCGAACGCGCTCGAAGCAAACAATCTCATCAATCAGGCAACTATCGCGGTCAAAAAAGCCGTGCCAAATATCGGCATGATTACTGATGTCGCGCTCGATCCCTTCACCAGCCACGGGCATGACGGCATTCTGCGCGGCGACGAGATCGTCAATGACGAAACGGTCGAACAGGTTGTCAAGGCGGCCATCCTGCAGGCGGATGCCGGTTCGGACATTATCTCACCGTCGGAGATGATGGATGGGCGCATCGGCGCCATCCGCCGGGGGCTCGACGCCGCCGGACACCAGAATGTCGGCATCATGTCCTATGCGACGAAATTTTCCTCCGGCTATTATGGCCCCTATCGCGAGGCCATCTCCACCGCCGGCCTGCTGAAGGGTGACAAGGCGAGCTATTACATCAGCCCAGCCAACGGCATGGAGGCGATCCGCGACGCAGCACTCGACGTTGAGGAAGGCGCCGACATGCTGATGGTCAAACCCGGCCTGCCCTATCTCGACATCTGCTGGCGGCTGAAGGAGAATTTCGGCCTGCCGACCTTCGCCTATCAGGTGTCCGGCGAATATACCCAGATCAAGGCTGCGGCCATGAATGGCTGGATCGACGGCGAGCGGGTGATGATGGAAACGCTTCTCTGTTTCAAGCGCGCGGGCTGCGATGGCGTTCTCACCTATTTCGCCATGGAGGCCGCACGCAAACTGGCAAAGGGCTGAGGCCGGCGCTTATTGTATTCGGTCGTTTTCTTCCCATATTGTCTGCTGACACGGCACTCATGCCGCGCTGTCATACCCTCTCAGGAGAAAACGACCGATGAGCCTCGACCAGAACCCCACCTATGCCGCACCGGATGACTGGCGCGCCTATAGCGGCGTCCTGAGCCGGCGCGTCTTCGCGTTCGTGATCGATTACGCGATCGTTCTGCTTCTGTGCATCCCGGCCGCGGTCATCGTCTTCTTTCTCGGCGTGATCACGCTTGGCCTGGGATTCTTCCTTTACCCGGCGCTGTTCGTCATCGTTGCGGTGCTTTATTTCGGCATGACGCTTGGCGGCCCGTCGCAGGCCACTCCCGGCATGCGGGCGATGGGGATCGCGATGGCGCGCATGGACGGGCGGCGAATCGATTTCCTGCTGTCGACGGTGCATATCGTGCTTTTCTGGGTCATCAACTCGGTTTTGACGCCGCTGATCCTGCTTGCAGGCCTGTTTACCGAGCGCTCGCGCCTCGTTCATGACTTCCTGCTCGGCACCGTTATCGTCAGAACGCGCTGATATCGATGAAAGCCACGGAAACGTGGCTTTCATCGCGTCAAATACCTCATCCCGCAGTTGACGTTTTCCGTCATTTTGCCATTCTGTGACATTATGCATGTCGCTTGAAGCGCCGCCGCCAACCCCGTGAAATCGCGGCGCGCTTTCATAACAGACGCAGGAGGCGATCACGGTTCGATGAACACGCAGGCGACGCCCTCTCCTCAATTCTATCTTACGGCGCCGGCCACCTGCCCCTATCTGCCGAACCAGATGGAGCGGAAGGTCTTCACCCATCTGGTCGGCCCGCGCGCTTCGGAAATGAACGATCTTCTGACCCAGGGCGGTTTCAGGCGCTCGCAGAACATCGCCTATCGCCCGGCCTGCGAAAACTGCCGCGCCTGCGTCTCCGTACGCATCCTCACCGAACAGTTCCAGCCGACGAAATCGATGCGGCGTGTACTTGCCGCCAATCGGGATGTCGTGGCCACGGTGCACGCCGCCGAGCCCTCCACCGAACAATTCGCGCTATTTCGCCGTTATCTCGACCACCGCCACCAGTCCGGCGGCATGTCCGACATGTCGGCGCTAGACTACGCGATCATGGTGGAAGACACGCATGTCAACACCCGCATCATCGAATACCGCGTGCGCGAACCCGGCTCCGGCATCGATTCCAGCAAGCGCGGCGAACTTCTGGCGGTGGCGCTCAGCGACGTGATGAGCGACGGTCTGTCGATGGTCTATTCCTTCTTCAATCCCGATCTCGAAAAACGCTCGCTCGGCACTTTCATGATCATCGATCACATCACCCGCACGCGCGCGCTCGGCCTGCCGCATGTCTATCTCGGCTACTGGGTCGATGGTTCGGAAAAGATGGGGTACAAGACCCGCTATCATCCGCAGGAGCATCTGACGCCGCGTGGGTGGGAGGTTTACCATCCCGAAGGAGAATAATGGGTTCGCCAAGTCCTGAAGCACATGTTCGGCTTGGACAGCAAAACAAAGGCGGGAAAGACGCCCCCAGACAATCTCCGAGGACGTCTTTCAGATATTACCCACCAAATTTCCCGCTGCGCGGAAAGCCCTTCGGCACGGTGCGGCCAACGGTGGCGCGGTCGGCCAGCCATTCGCGCAGTTCCTCACCGACCTTGGTGAACAGACGCCCGGCCGTGTCGGACCAGCTCAGACCCTCGGCGAGCGCGAAGCATTTCACATCGACAACGCCGCCATCCTTGTAGCGCTGCAGGCGCACGCCCTTACCGCGTGACATTTCCGGCACCTGCGACAGCGGGAAGGCCAGAAGCTTGCGGTTCTCGCCGACCACGGCGACATGATCGCCCGTTACCGGAACCGCGAGCTTCGCTTCATCAGGCATGGAGACATTCATGATCTGCTTGCCCTTGCGGGTATTGGCGACCATTTCGCCCTCGGGCACGATGAAGCCATTACCGGCGGTGGAGACGAGCAGCAGCTTGCGCGACGGATCATGCACGAAGGCGGTCAGGATGTCCTGATCGTTCTCCATATCGACCATGATGCGGATCGGCTCGCCATGACCGCGCCCCCCCGGCAGCTTGTCAGCGCCGAGCGTATAGGCCTTGCCGCCCGTCGTAAGCAGCAGCAGCTTGTCGGTCGTCTGCGCCGGGAAGGCGATCTTGGGTCCGTCGCCTTCCTTGAAGGTCAGGGCCGACGTATCGGACATGTGACCCTTCAGCGCCCTGATCCAACCCTTCTGCGAGATGACGATGGTGACCGGTTCCTTCTCGATCATCGCCTGCTGGATGGCCTCGATATCGGCATCCGGGGCATCCGCGAACTGCGTGCGGCGACGGCCGATCTCGGTAGCCTTGGCATATTTCTTTTTGACCTCGCCGATTTCCCAGGCGACGGTCTGCCACTGCTTTTCATCGGAGGCGAGCAGCGACTCGATTTCGGCCTTCTCGCTGCTGAGTTCATCGAATTCCTTGCGGATTTCGAATTCCTCGAGCTTGCGCAGATTACGCAGCCGCATGTTGAGGATGGCTTCGGCCTGATTGTCGGTGAGCGACCACTTCGCCATCATCACCTGTTTCGGCTCATCCTCCTCACGGATGATGCGGATCACCTCGTCGAGATTGAGATAGGCGACCAGCAGGCCGCCGAGAATCTCGAGCCTGCGGTCGATGGCGGCAAGACGGTGGCGGGAACGGCGGACCAGCACGTCCTTGCGGTGCGCCAGCCATTCGCTCAGCACCTCGTTCAACGCCATCACCTTCGGCACCTTGCCGAGCGACAGCACGTTCATGTTGAGCGGCAGGCGGCTTTCAAGGTCGGAGAGGCGGAACAGCGATTCCATCAACAGCGTCGCATCGACGGTGCGGCTCTTCGGCACCAGCACGATGCGCACGTCTTCGGCGGATTCGTCTCTGACATCCTCGAGCAGCGGCAGTTTGCGTGCGAGCAGCAGCTCGGCGATCTTTTCGATCAGCCGCGATTTCTGCACCTGGAACGGTATTTCGGTGATGACGATCTGATAGCCGCCACGTCCGAGGTCTTCCGTTTCCCATTTTGCGCGCACGCGGAAACCACCGCGCCCGGTCTTATAGGCATCGAGAATATTCTCGCGGCTTTCGATGATCACGCCACCGGTCGGCAGGTCAGGGCCGGGAATGAATTCCACCAGCTTTTCAACCGTCGCATCGGGATGCTTGATGAGATGGAGCGCCGCATCGCAAAGTTCATGGGCGTTGTGCGGCGGGATCGATGTCGCCATGCCGACGGCGATGCCTGAGGCACCGTTGGCAAGCAGATTGGGGAAGGCGCCCGGCAGGACAACCGGCTCTTCGTCTTCCTCATTATAGGTGGCGCGGAAATCCACCGCATCCTCGCCGATGCCTTCCAGCAGCAGCGCCGCCACATCGGTCATACGCGCTTCGGTATAACGATAGGCGGCGGCGCCGTCGCCATCGATATTGCCGAAATTGCCCTGCCCGTCGACAATCGGATAACGCTGCGAGAAATCCTGCGCGAGGCGCACCAGCGCATCGTAGACCGACTGGTCGCCATGCGGGTGGAATTTACCGATCACGTCGCCGACGATACGGGCGCATTTCTTGAAGGCCGAGTTGGGGCGGATGCCCATTTCGCTCATGGCGTGGATGATGCGGCGGTGAACCGGCTTCAGGCCGTCGCGCACATCCGGCAGCGCACGATGCATGATCGTGGACAGGGCGTAAGCGAGGTAGCGCTCTTCAAGCGCCGCCTTCAAATCGACCGGATGAATGTTATCGTCTCCGCCGGACGGAGGTACAAGATTTTTTCCCATGGTGCTTGACTAGCGGAAATGCCGATTCCCGGCAAGAAATTCAGGGGTGTGCCCTGTGGATGAAAGCACCCCTTTCATGCGTTTTTTTGTTAACCGCGTTGCAAATGCCGCAATGCCGCCGTCATGGGAATCGATCTAAATCCTATAGACCTTTGAATAATCGCGAATATAAGTATCACCATTCGAATTCGGACACGGTGCACAGCCGTACGTTGAGGGAAGAAACATCATGAGACTGAAATCCACCCGGCAGGTTCTTTTCGCGAGCGCCGCGCTTCTTACGCTTTCGGCACCGGCTTTCGCGCTGGATGGCGGGGATGTGCTGAAGAAAATCAACGCAGCCTATGCCGCGCAGGGAGGCGAGATCGCCGCCGGTTCCGTCGCCGTCAACGGCACGACGGTGACGCTGAACAGCGTGACCTTCAACTCCGTCGCCGATCCTGCCAAGAAGATCCCCGTTGGCAATGTGTCGCTCGAAGGCGTCGAGGAAAACAACGGCGGCTACAAGATCAAGAACGCCCGTTTCGATAATATCGACTACAAGCAGGACAAGGTTGAGATCAAGGCGAGCGACATCTACATGTCCGGCCTCGTCATTCCGGGCGATGCGACCACCGGCACCGTCGACGCCCTGATGTTCTACGATGAAGCCCATAGCGGTCCGATTTCCGTTTCCGTCGACGGCAAGCCGGCTTTCTCGCTTGAGGAAAGCAGCGCGACGATGTCCGTCAGCGACGACAAGAACTCGATCGGTTTCGAACTCGACGCCTCCGGCTTCAAGGCCGATCTCAGCGAAGCCACCGATCCGGCCACCAAGGACGCAATTGAAAAGCTCAATCTGCAGGCGCTTTCCGGCAACATGACCATGAGCGGCAGCTGGGAAGTTGCCTCCGGCACCGTCGACGTCGAGGAATACGCCATCGACCTCGACAATGTCGGCCGTCTCAACATGTCGTTCGGTTTCTCCGGCTACACGCTCGACTTCATCAAGTCGATGCAGGAGACGGTAAAGGCGCAGGCCGCCAATCCGAACAAGGAACAGGCGGACCAGGCAGCAAGCCTCGCCATGCTCGGCCTGATGCAGCAGCTTTCCTTCATCAACGCCGAAATCAGCTTCGAAGACGCCAGCATCACCAAGCGCGCCATCGACTATGCGGCAAGCCAGCAGGGCATGACGAGCGACCAGCTTGCCCAGACCATCAAGGGCATGGCGCCGATCATGATGGCTTCGCTCAACGTTCCAGAGCTGCAGAACATGGTGTCGGCGGCCATCAACGCCTATATCGACAATCCGAAGAACCTCTCGATCACGGCAGAGCCGGAAAAGCCGGTTCCTTTCCCGATGATCATGGGCGCCGCAATGGGCGCGCCGAACACCCTGCCGAAAATGCTCGGCGTCACGGTGACGGCAAACGAATAAAACCAAAAAAGCCCCGGTCTTGCCGGGGCTTTTTTTTGCGCTCAGTGCAGCGGTGCGGCAGCGCCGTCCTGTTTATCGTGCAGGGCAAAGCGGTCGATCATGTGGGCGCTAGCCTCGTTGACACCGATCACCTCGACCTTCTTGCCGGTCTTGCGGAATTTCAGAACCACCTTGTCCAGCGCACCAACTGCCGAAATATCCCACAGATGCGCCTCGGTGACATCAATCGTCACGGCATCCACCTCATCGGCGAAATCGAAGGCGGCGATGAAGCTTTCGGTCGAGGCGAAGAAAATCTGGCCATCGACGCGATAAATCCGCTCGCGGCCATCGGCAGAAAGCTCCGGCCGGACGTGGAAGAGTTTCGACACCTTGCCCGCAAAAAACACGCCGGAGAGAAGCACGCCGGCCAGCACGCCTTTTGCAAGGTCGTGGGTGGCGAGCACCGTGCCGACCGTCACCAGCATGACGATGCTCGATGATGGCGGGTTGCGGCTAAGATCAAGGATGGAGCGCCACGAGAACGTGCTGATGGAGACCATGATCATCACCGCCACCAGGGCTGCCATCGGGATGATGCGCACGAGATCATCAAGCACCAGAATGAGGAACAGCAGGAAAGCGCCCGCCACGAAGGTGGAGAGCCTGCCACGCCCGCCGGAGCTGACATTGATGACGGACTGGCCGATCATGGCGCAGCCGCCCATGCCGCCGATGAGGGCGGATGCGATATTGCCTGTCCCCTGCCCGATGCATTCGCGGCTCTTGTTGCTGCCCGTATCCGTCATGTCGTCGACGATCTGCGCCGTCAGCAGCGATTCCAGGAGACCGACGGCGGCGAGCGCCACGGAATAGGGAAAGATGATCTGCAACGTCTCGAAGGTCAGCGGCACCTGCGGCAGGGCGAATATCGGCAGCGTCGAGGGCAACTCACCGAGATCGCCGACCGTGCGGATATCCATGCCAGAGAAGACGGCAACACAGGTGAGAACGACGATGGCGACCAGCGGTGACGGAATGATCTTCGTGACCAGGGGGAAAAGATAGATGATCGCAAGGCCGGCGGCGATCATGACGTAGGTTTCGACCGGCACGCCGATCAGCTCAGGCAATTGCGCCATGAAAATCAGGATCGCCAGCGCATTGACGAAGCCGGTCATGACCGAGCGCGAGACGAAGCGCATCACCCGGCCGAGTTTCACAAGACCCGCCAGGATTTGCAGCGCGCCCATGAGGATGGTGGCGGCGAAGAGATATTGCAGCCCGTGTTCCTTGACGAGCGTAACCATCAGGACGGCTGTCGCGGCGGTTGCCGCTGAGATCATGCCCGGACGGCCACCGGTGAAAGCAGAAACGCAGGCAATGGCGAAGGAGGCGAACAGCCCCACTTTGGGGTCGACACCGGCGATGACGGAAAAGCCGATGGCTTCGGGAATGAGGGCAAGCGCCACGACAATGCCGGAAAGAACATCGCCGCGAATATTGGAAAACCACTCACGTCTGTAAGTCTGAAATCTGTTCATCTGATTTTTTCGCAAAGAATGACGCACCGGCCGGAACCGTGTCCGGTAGATTGAAAACGAATGTCGGTGCTTTGCGTTATCTGGCGGATCGGCGGCCAGAAGAGCCACCCGGAATTTCACCGGGTCCGTGGTGAGTGGCCCAGCTATAAACGGCAAAAAAGCGGGCCGCAAGTTGCGCGCCCGCTTTTCGATGACTGCTGTCACGTCTCAGGCCGCTTCGCGCCCGCCATAGCCCCTCGCCTCCACGTCGCTCAGCCGGAACTGATGAACCAGTTCCTTGAGACGCGCGGTCTCGCCCGCCAGCATGGCGCTCGCGGCATTGTTTTCCTCGACCATGGCGGCGTTCTGCTGTGTGCCCTGATCCAGATGGTTGACGGTGGTGTTGATTTCGGCAAGTCCCAGTGACTGCTCGTGCGTGGCAGCGGCAATGGCTTCGATATGGCCGTTGATCGTCTTCACCGAGCCGCCGATGCGCGACAGGGCAGCACCCGTTTCCCGCACGAAACGCGCGCCCTCCTTCACCTCTGTACCGGAGGTCTGGATAAGCGCCTTGATTTCGGCAGCGGCCCTTGCCGAGCGCTGTGCGAGTTCCCGCACCTCCTGCGCAACGACGGCGAAACCGCGTCCCGCCTCACCCGCGCGCGCAGCCTCCACCCCGGCATTGAGGGCAAGAAGGTTGGTCTGGAAGGCGATCTCGTCGATAACGCCAATGATATTGCCGATCTTGCCGGAGGATTGCTCGATCTTTTCCATCGCGCTTACTGTGTCAACGACGAGATTGGCCGTGCGGTTGGCATCCTCATCGGCCGAATGGGCGACTGCGCGGGCTTCCACGGCGCGATCCGCTGAGATGCGGATATTCGCCGTCAATTCATCCAGCGCGGCAGCGGTTTCCTCCAGTGAGGCGGCCTGCTGCTCGGTACGGCGGGCAAGATCGGCAGCGCTCTGACTGATTTCCTGGCTGCCGCCGTCGATGGCCACGCTCGACTGCACGACGCCGGACATGGCGGCATCGAGCTGGCGGATTGTCTGGTTGAGATCATGGCGCAGCGCCTCGAAATCCGGGGCAAAAGGCTCGTTCAGCTCGAAAGAGAGATCGCCGCCTGCGAGGCGGCGAAGCGCTGCCGCAAGCCCGGTGGTCGCCTGCATCAGCCGCGCCTGCGCTTCGGATTCCGCCTCAAGCTGGAACCGCACCTTTTCGGCTTCGGCCTGCTGCCGGGCTACGAGCGCCTGCGCCTCCAGTTCGATCTTTGCGATGGCGGCCTGTCGGAAGATTTCCAGCGCATGCGCCATGGCGCCGAACTCATCTCCACGCTGGAGACCGGGAACGGCAAATTCGGTTTCACCGTCGGCCAGACGACGCATAGCCCCCGTGATCGCGGTCGCCGGGCGGGTGATCGAGCGGCCGATGAGGTAGACCCCGGCAAAAAGACTTACCACGGTCAGGGCGATAAGAGCGACGACGATCGAAACCGTTCTTTCCGCCGCAGCGCTGTTCGCGAGAGCGCTTGCGTCCCGCTCCTGCCGGTAATTGGTGGAGATTTCGGCGACGACAGGCAACAGGGCACTATAGGCGGAGGCGACAGTTTCGCGCGCCTTCTCCTCCTCCAGCACGGCGGCGGCGTAAAAGCGGAACGAGGCGGTATATATTTCCAGTGCATCCATGATGCGCTGACGCTCAGCGCCTGGCCGGTATTCCAGCTTCACCAGCGCCTTGAAGGTTTCCACTTCCGCCGCATGTTTCGTCACATAGGCCGCTTCGCGCCGCAGGATGAAATCCTTCTCGTGCCGTCGCATCATCAGCATGCTGGCGCGGATTTCGGCATTGGCGACGACGTCGACGAGTTTCTCGATGGAATGCACGCCATTGCGCATGGCGCCTTCGAGACCTTCCGCGGGGGTTAGGCCCAGTTCCCTGTTCTTGGCGACAAGGGCCTTCATGCTATCGGAATAGACCACCGCGCCCTCAGCGAGCGCTTCGAGCCGCGTACGGGCCTGCGATGTCGCGCTGCCTTCGAGATGGCTCAATGACTGCCGGATCTGGTCCATCGTCTGGTCAAACTGCCCGACGGATTTCATATCGCGGGTCAGCAGGAAGTCTCTCTGGTGAACACGGCTTTCATGCAAACCGTCCTCCAGCGCCGCCAGCACTCCGTCTCGCTCGATCAGCGTCTCTTCAGCGACGCGATAACGCGCCTCCATGTGTCCTTGCCAGAGCAGCATGCCCGCGATGACGGCGATCCCGCACAGAGCAGCCAGGGCCAGCATGGATACGCGATGCGCAATTTTGAACGTCGAGACCAGCGAAAACATTCAACCCTCGTTTGCAGATTTCACGATGGGATGAATGATCGAGAAGGCTTAAGAACTCCTCTACCGGATTTGTCAGTTTAATTAAGGTTTTATGACAAGATCGCTAGAGCTTCAGCCGCTCGCGAAAGAATACCAGCGCAACGACCACACCCGTCGCCACGCCCACGATCACATCGACAAAACGGACAAAACCGGCAACCTGCGGTCCCATCAAAAGAACGAGCATGGCCGAAGCCCCGGCCTGTATCGGCACCACCGCCGGCAGGCCGAACATGGTGGCGAGGATCATGGCGATGAAGGTCGCCGAGGCGAGCCGGATTTCGGCGAAGTCATGCGGGACGAGAAGAGCGACCTCCCCGACGAGGATGCCGATGGTGACGCCGACCATCAGCCCAAGCCCCTGACGGACATGGCTTGGAATGCCGGGGGAAAGGCAGATCAGCGCGCTTATTGCGGCAAAGACGGGCTGTGGGTGCCCGAGCCAGCGATGAGCGACCCAGAACGCAAAAGCGGCCGCAAGCGCGGCCGCCAATGCACGGGTGAAGGCTGCACGAACCCGGTCGAGCAGCGTCTTCAACATATCAGTCCTTCTTAGACGGAACCACGCGCAGCGCCAGCTCGCGAAGCTGGGTCGGCGTTGCCGGCGACGGCGCGTTCATCAGCAGGTCCTGCGCCTGCTGGTTCATCGGGAACAGCGTGATTTCGCGCAGGTTCTTCGCACCAACCAGAAGCATGACCACACGGTCGATACCGAAGGCACAACCGCCATGCGGAGGCGCACCGTACTGGAAGGCGCGGTAGAGACCGCCGAAGCGCTCTTCCACGTCGCTCTGCGACAGGCCGACCTTTTCGAAAGCCTTGACCATCAGCTCGGGCGACTGGTTACGGATAGAGCCGGAGGCGATTTCGAAGCCGTTGCAGACCGCGTCATACTGGAAAGCCTTGATGGAGAGCGGATCCTGTCCTTCCAGCGCTTCCATGCCACCCTGCGGCATGGAGAATGGGTTGTGGGCGAAATCGATCTTCTTTTCTTCGTCGTTGTATTCGAAGAAGGGGAAATCGACGATCCAGCACATTTCGAAACGGTCGCGGTCAATCAGATTCAGCTCGTCGGCGGCACGGGTGCGCGCCTCGCCGGCAAACTTGTAGAACTTGGCGGGATCGCCCGCGACGAAGAAGCAGGCGTCGCCCGCCTCAAGGCCGAGCTGCTGGCGCAGCGCCTCGGTGCGTTCCTCGCCGATGTTCTTGGCAAGCGGACCGGAGCCGGCAATCTTGCCGTCTTCTTCCTTCCAGAAGATGTAGCCGAGGCCAGGCTGGCCCTGGCTCTGCGCCCAGGCGTTCATGCGGTCGCAGAAAGCGCGCGAACCACCGGTTTTGGCCGGGATCGCCCAGACCTGAACCTTGGGGTTGGAGGCGATCATGTTGGCGAAGACCTTGAAGCCCGAACCGTCGAAATGTTCGGTCACAGCTTCCATGACGATCGGGTTGCGCAGGTCGGGCTTGTCGGAACCGTATTTGCGGATCGCCTCGTCATAGGGAATGCGCGGCCACTGCTTGGTGACAGGCTTGCCTTCGGCAAACTTCTCGAACACGGCCGTCATCATCGGTTCCATCGTGGTCCAGACATCTTCCTGGGTCACGAAGCTCATTTCGACGTCGAGCTGGTAGAATTCGCCCGGGAGACGGTCGGCACGCGGGTCTTCATCGCGGAAGCACGGCGCGATCTGGAAGTAGCGGTCGAAACCGGCCACCATCAGAAGCTGCTTGTACTGCTGCGGCGCCTGCGGCAGCGCGAAGAACTTGCCTTCGTGGATGCGCGAGGGAACGAGGAAATCGCGCGCGCCTTCCGGCGAGGATGCGGTAAGGATCGGCGTCGTATATTCGGCAAAGCCCATATCGCCCATGCCGGTACGCATAGCGGAGATGATCTGCGTGCGCTTGACGATGTTCCTGTGCAGGGTTTCGCGGCGCAGGTCGAGGAAGCGGTACTTCAGGCGAACGTCTTCCGGATATTCCGGCTCACCGAAGACCGGCAGCGGCAGTTCCTTGGCAACACCAAGAACCTCGATCTCCTGCGCGTAAAGCTCGATCTCGCCGGTCGCCATGCCCTTGTTGACGGTGTCTTCCGAGCGCGCCTTGACGAGGCCGTCGATGCGGATGACCCATTCGCCACGCACGGTCTCGGCGACCTTGAAGGCCGGGCTGTCTGGATCGGCAACCACCTGGGTGATGCCGTAATGGTCGCGAAGGTCGATGAAGAGAACGCCGCCATGATCTCGCACGCGGTGAACCCAACCGGAAAGGCGAACGGTTTCGCCGACGTCGGACTTGCGGAGAGCGGCACAGGTGTGGCTGCGGTAACGATGCATTTTTATATCCTGGAACGTGTCGTGGGCCCGTTGGAGGCCAGATGGGCGGCACTGTCGAAATTTGCCGGAAAAGCGCATGGCCAGCCTGATTTGTCAAGGCAAAGCGCAACAATGTCGCCTTCAGCCTGTCCTTTCCCCTGCCTTCGCTTTAGATAGGACTAATCCAGCCCGCCAAACCGAGTCGGCCCGCAATGAGCCAGATCAGACCTCTTATCCCACTTCTCGTCACCGCCGGCATTCTGATCGGCGGCAACGGCCTGCAGGGAACCTATATCGCGCTGCGCGGCCTCTCCGAAGGATTTTCGGCCAGCACCATCGGCCTCATCAGCGCGGCCTACAGCCTCGGTTTCGCGCTTGGCTGCATTTCGGTGACGCGCCTGCTGCGCAAGATCGGCCACATCCGCACTTTCGCCACCATGGCGGCCGTTGCATCAGCCGCATCGATCGCCATGCCGCTCATCACCCATCCGCTCTTCTGGCTGGCAATGCGTTTTGTGATCGGCATCGCGGTCGCCTGTCTTTTCGCCGCCATCGAAAGCTGGATCAACGCGCAGGTGACGAATTCCAATCGCGCCCGCACGCTCTCCATCTATCGTTTCGTTGATCTCGGCTCCGTGACGCTCGCCCAATATATCATTCCCGTCGCCGGCATCGACGGGCCCATCGTATTCTCACTGATCGCCATGGCGCTCACCCTGTCACTGGTGCCGATCTCGATTGCCGACAAATCCAATCCCGCGCCGCCGAAACAGATTCCCTTCAATCTTTTCGCCGTCTGGCGTATCTCGCCGCTCGCCGTCGTCGGCTGCGTGGCCGTCGGCCTCAGCATGGCGGCGTTCCGTAATATCGGCCCGATCTATGCCGAACAGATCGGCTTGTCCGTTACCGCCATCGCCACCTTCATGAGTGCGGGCATCATCGGCGGCGTGGTGCTGCAATATCCGCTCGGCGTCTATTCCGACCGTTATGATCGCCGCATCATCATTCTCGCCACTACCGCCGGTTCTGTTATCGTCGGCCTGTTCCTCGCCTTCTTCGCCGGCACGGACGAATGGAGCAACATCATCGGCGTCTTCATCTTCGGCGCCTTTGCGTTGCCGCTCTATTCCCTCAGCTCCGCGCACGGCAACGACCATGCGAAAGAGGGCGAACATGCGATGGTTTCCGCCGGGCTTTTGTTCTTCTGGTCGGTGGGCGCAACCGTCGGGCCGCTGCTCGCTTCCGTGCTGATCGACCAGTTCGGGCCGAAGGCGTTGTTCAGCTATACGGCCGCGATCCAGATCGTTTTCATCGCCTACACCATCTACCGGCTGCAGGTGCGCGAGGGCGTTCCGGTTGAGGAGAGGAACTGGCGGTTCCGCTCGCTTTTGCGCACCTCGGCCTATTTTCAGAAGCTCGCCGCGCCCCCGCCGCCCAAAAACGATGGGCCGGAGCCAAATCCGCCCGAGAAAAACGATCCATGAGCCTTCAAAAGCGGGCTTTGTATTGACATGCGCCCGGCAAAGGGAAAGTAAGACGGATAATTTTCACGAGTGGCCATTTGCAATGATTGAAACGACTGCCGCCCTCGCCGAAGCCTGCACGGAACTGGCGAAATCGGAATTCATTACCATCGACACCGAGTTTCTGCGCGAAACCACCTTCTGGCCGGAACTCTGCCTCGTGCAGATGGCAAGCCCGACGCTTGAGGTGCTGGTCGATCCGCTCGCAAAAGGTATCGATCTCACCCCGCTGTTCGAACTGATGGCCAATCCTGATGTCGTGAAGGTTTTCCATGCCGCGCGGCAGGATATCGAAATCATCTACCATCTCGGCGGGCTCATTCCCCATCCGATCTTCGATACGCAGGTCGCCGCCATGGTCTGCGGTTTCGGCGATTCGATCTCCTACGACCAGCTGGTTCAGAAGATCAAGAATGTGCAGATCGACAAATCCTCGCGTTTCACCGACTGGAGCCGCCGTCCGCTGACCGAAAAGCAGCTGGACTACGCGCTCGCCGACGTGACGCATCTGCGCGATGTCTATCTGGCGCTGAAGGCGCAGCTGGAGCGCGAAGGTCGCTCGCTGTGGCTGACCGAAGAGATGGACATTCTGGAATCGCGCGACACCTATGACATGCATCCCGACGATGCATGGCTGCGGTTGAAATCGCGCCTGCGCAAGCCGACGGAACTCGCCATCCTCAAATTCGTCGCCGCCTGGCGCGAGCGTGAAGCGCGTTCGCGCAACGTGCCGCGTTCGCGCGTCCTGAAAGACGATGCGATCTTCGAAATCGCCCAGCAGCAGCCGAAGGATGCCGAGGCGCTGTCGCGCCTGCGCACCATCCCCAAGGGCTGGGAACGATCCGCCTCCGGCACCGCCATCATCGAGACCGTGAATGCGGCGCTGGCGCTTCCGAAAGAGGAAATGCCGAAGGCTCCGCGCCACAGCCATGCACCGGAGGGTTCCGGCGCTGCCGTGGAGCTGCTCAAGGTTCTCCTGAAGCTGACGGCGGACAAGCACGGCGTCGCCGCCAAGGTCATCGCCAACAGCGACGATCTGGACAAGATCGCCTCCGAAGGCGAGAAGGCGACCGTTGCGGCGCTGACCGGCTGGCGGCGAGAACTCTTCGGTGATGTGGCCTTGAAGCTCATCAATGGCGAAGTGGCATTGCGTTTCGCCGGCAAGAAGGTCGAGGCGGTGGAGGTTGCGGCAAGCGAGGCGTAATCGCCCGCTGCTTTCTCCCCAATTTTGCCCGCATCGCGTCCCATCTCTTAACCGATGGTCGCGCGATTTGAGGGTATTGCCATGAAACCTGCCCACACTCTGCTGCTCGCCGCCCTTTTTACGGCGGCCGGCATTCTTCCCTCTCTTCCCGCCCGGGCCGCCGAAGAGAAGGTCGATCTTCAGGGCGAATGGACGACCGACTGCCTTAAGATCGGCAAGAACGACCGACATGGCATCGTCACCCGCATCACCATTCGCGACAATCGCATGCACGCAGTCTCGCAGATCTATGCCCGCAGCGGCTGCCAGCAGCCCACGGTTCAGGTGCGTTATGAAGGCACGCTGGATGGCGGCCTGAAAGATCAGGACAGCCTGCTCTTTGCCCATACCGTCACCGCCATCACCATGACGCCGAATGACGGCGACGTCGTTGACCACTATAATCGCGACCCGAAAGGCATGGGCTGCGGCTTGAGCGGCTGGAAGGAAAACATTCCCTTCGATGTCGACGGCCGCACCTGCGCCGCCATCGCCTTCGCCCGCAAGGGCGAAACCCTGTTCGACCGGGCATGGATCGACGGTAACAAGCTGCGTTTTGCCGCCTTTCCCCTCAAATGGTCGAACCGCTCGCCGGACGACCGGCCGCAATCCCCGCTTGAAACCGTCTATTACAGAACATCCTATTAGACGTAGAGCGGCGGCGGTGCTGATTTTGCGGCAACGGCGCAACAGCCTTACCAATCCTTCATGCAACCTTACCGATTGCTCACTTTTTGCAGCGCTTTTTCCACACTAATGTCGCATATGACCTGAACAGAAGCTTCGCCCGAAGGGAGCGCGGGGCCTCCCCTTCCCGAGATCAAGAACCGACATGAAAAAATTGCTGCCCATTCTGGATTACGTGGTGCTGTTCGTTGCCGTGGCCGGCAGCGGCGTGGCCTACGCCTTTCTGGAATATGGCGGCGGCGCGCTGATCGGCGCGACCTATGCGCTCTTCGCCTGCGCACCGATTCTTGCTTTTGAACGCGGTTACATCATGCCCGGCCTGTCGCGGCAGGTCAGCGCTTTGCCCACGCCCGCCTATATCGCCGTCGGCCTCATCATCTATGCCATCCTCGTCTTTTGCGGATTCGGGCTTGGCGGCACCATCCTGTGGTTGAGCGGGATATTTCCCGGCACCTGGAAACGGGCGGTGCACGCCGAAGTGCAGACGCTGATCTTTACCCTCATCGTCTGCGGCATCATCGTCTTCATCATGCGCGTACGCGAGCTTCTCGGCCGCGATATCTTCATCGATCTCATTCTCGGTCGCTATCGCCGCCCCGTCAGCGAAGACCGCGTCTTCATCTTCATCGATCTCGTCGGCTCCACCTCCTTTGCCGAAACCCATGGAGACCTGAAAGCCCAGGAGTTTCTCGGCGAAATTTTCGCAAGTTATGCCGCGCCGGTCAGAAAACACGGCGGTGTCATCGACGATTATATTGGCGACGCCGCCATCATCACCTGGCCTTATCATATGGCGATAAGGCGGGCGGCCTGCGTGCGCTGCGTATTCGATATTCAGGCGACGGTTGAAAGCAACCGGGACATGTGGCTCTCCCGCTTCGGCGAAGTGCCGCGCCTGCGCTTCGCCGTCCATGGCGGGCCGGTCATCACGGCGGAAATCGGCGTCGATCATCACAAGATCACCTATTTCGGCGATACGGTGAACACCACGTCACGTCTCGAATCGCTCAGCAAGATGCTCGGTCATCCGGTGCTCATATCCGCAGACCTCGCTCATCAGCTGGTGCTTCCGAAAGGCGTTCGCAGCGAATATCTGGGTGAACATGCCGTGAAAGGCCGTGGCCAGACGCTGGGCGTCTGCACACTAAGCCAATACCAGCCCCCTGTGGTTTGAGGGGTAAACGGCTGCAAAATGCCGCGCCGTTCCATTTACCGCTACGGCCGTCATCAAAATTCATCAAAGCTTCAAACGGCAATCACCTGCCTGTCATGCGACGACCCTATCGCCTCAATCCTATCTTCAACAGGTATTGAGAGGGGTCTCCATCATGAAGCACATTCTTTTTGCATCCTGCGCCATTCTTGCGCTCGCCTCCGCGTCGCATGCGGCGGAACAGGAATTTCCGGCAAAGCTGGTCTCCCACGCCATCCTGCCGGCCAATACCATCATCGCAGCACCTGCTGACGCGCCTGAACATCTCAAGACCTCCGCCAAGTTCACGACCGCTGATCGCAAGCGCGCCGAAGGTCTCGGCACCGTGCCCGGCAAGGATGGCGTGCGCCTGACCGGCCTTTCCATGCCGTTCAACGGCCAGCCGATGCAGGGTTTTTCCGGCATCAAGGCCATGCCCGACGGCAGCTTCTGGAGCCTTTCCGACAATGGCTTTGGCTCCAAGCTCAATTCCAGCGACGCCATGCTGATGCTTCACCATCTGAAGTTCGACTGGGACGCCGGCAAGGTCAACGCGCTTGAAACCGTGTTCCTCTCCGATCCCGACATGAAGGCGCCTTTCCCCATCGTTCTCGAAGGTTCGAGCAAGCGTTACCTGACGGGCGCCGATTTCGACGTCGAATCCATTCAGCCCGTTGCCGATGGTTTCTGGGTCGGCGAGGAATTCGGGCCCTACATCCTGAAATTTACCCGTGACGGCAAGCTGACCGACGTGGTCTCCACCAAGGCTGGCGACATCGAGGTGAAGTCTCCCGATCATCCCACTCTCGCCCTGCCCGGCAACCCCACACAGAAGATGCCGGCCTTCAACCTGAAGCGCTCGGGCGGTTATGAAGGCATGGCGCTCTCCAAGGACGGCTCCAAGCTCTACGGCCTTCTCGAAGGCCCGCTTTACATGGCTGACGGCCAGGTGGAGAAGACCGAAGACGGCGCAACCGCACTGCGCATCATCGAGCTCGATACCGCCAAGAAGGAATGGACCGGCCGCACCTGGCTCTATCCGCTGGCGCAGGGCGGCGAAGCCATCGGTGACTTCAACATGCTGGATGACAGCACCGCGCTGGTCATCGAGCGTGACAATGGCGCCGGCACCGCCGACAAGGCCTGCGCCGACCCGAAGAAGCCGGAAGCAAACTGCTTTGCCGTGCCTTCCAAGGTGAAGCGCATCTACAAGATCGAATTCAATGACGCCAATGTCGGCAAGGCCGCGCGCAAGATCGGTTATATCGATCTTCTGAAAATCTCCGACCCGGACAACAAGAAGCGTCAGGGTGGTGGCAATGGCTATTACGACATGCCTTTCGTCACTATCGAGAATGTCGATCGCGTCGATGCCACGCATATCATCGTCGGCAACGACAACAACCTGCCCTTCTCGGCCGGCCGTGCTCTGGACAAGGCTGACGACAACGAGTTCGTCCTGCTTGAGGTCAAGGACCTGCTCGACGCGAAGTAAGACCACGGCCGCTGCCAATCGCCCTGGCAGCTGCAAATGATCCGGACGGAGCGCCCGGTAGACCAGATGGTCTGCATGGCGCTCCGTTCCGATTCTCGTATTCCAACCGAAACATGCTTGCGGAAAAGAAGACGTTTGATGCAGGACCATGCAGAGAGACTTTATTACGCCCTGAAGAAAAGCTGGTCGGGTGAGACCAGCAGCCTCTGGTCACGCGAAAACCCCGCCAGAGGACAAGGCAGCGTCACCGCGCTGGTGGTGCAGGATATTTTCGGCGGCGAGCTTGCCAAAACCGCCGTCAGCGGCGCCGACCATTTTTACAATATCCTTGAAGGCACCCGCTGGGATTTCACCTTCAGCCAGTTCGATATTCCTGTCGGTTACCAGGACAGACTTGCCAGCCGCACGGAAGCCATGGCGACGATAACGCCCCTGCAATATGCCTATCTCAGCGCCTGCATCCGGAAAGCACTGGGGCACGGCTGAGCCGTTTGCAAAGCAGTGCCAGCCCATTGCCGTTTCGCCCGCGAACCCAGTATGTGGTCAATCATTGCGCCATGCTTCAGCACCATCATTTCAATCTTTCCCGTAAAGCGGACACAATCCATGCGATAATATCGCTCAGCGAAATGGTTGCACCGACAGGAGAGACATTCGATGAGCGAGAGTTGCCCGGTTCTGACACCGGCGGAGCGGCAGGTTCAGGACATATTGCAGCGCAAGGAAGCGGCAATGATGGCCACCATTCACGCAGCGCTTGAGCGCGCCAGCAAAGAGGTCGCCGAGGCATTCCAGGCTGTCGATTCAGACATGCAGCCACCGCCCAGCGATTATTTTGTCGCTGTCGCTCATCAGCAGCTCTTCCTGCTGTTATGCGGCGCCGATCCGGAAACATTCGAGGGCGGAGACCCTGACATCGCTGGTCACATCATTCGAAACGCTCAAAACATCACCGAACACTACTGGAAGAAACGAGATCCCGCCGCCAATATCTCCAATGAGTGACATACGTCCGTAAAGACAGGATTTCGCTCTCCCACGCAAACCACATGATGCGTATTTGCGAGGGAGCGGCCGGCCCGCTTGAACCGCTTTTGCCGTCGTCACAGGCCTTTCATTATCCCCGGTTAAGCAGGCGCAAATCCGGAGGCTGGAATGGATTCGACCACACAGATCAAGCGCCCGAAAATCGCGGAAACCGTCATCCATGCGACGGCGAGCATAAGAGATTCAAACGTCGGCGAGTGCTGCGAAATTCTGGCGGATACATCCCTGCACAATGTCGAACTCGGGAATTATTCCTACCTTGGACCCCGCTGCATGGTGGGTGACGCAATAATCGGAAAGTTCTGCGCCATCGCTGCAGAGGTCAGGATAGGCGCGCCGAACCATCCGATGGATCGGCCATCCATGCATCGTTTCAGTTATTGCCCGGAATATTATTCTGCCGATGCCGTGCGCGATGACACCTTTTTCGACCAGCGCAAGCAGGATCGCGCCATTATCGGCCACGATGTCTGGATTGGTCACGGGGTTATCGTCTTGCCGGGCGTGACAGTCGGAGACGGTGCAGTGCTTGCCGCCGGCGCCGTCGTCACCAAGGATGTGCCGCCCTACACCATTGTCGGCGGTGTGCCCGCGAAAATCATCCGCGAGCGGTTTTCGCGATCCGTCGCGGAAAAGCTTACGTCCATCGCCTGGTGGGACTGGCCATTCGAAACGATCATGGCGCGGCTTTCCGACTTTCAGTCGAACGATATCGAAGCCTTTTGCGAGCGCTGGTCCTAGCCTGCGCCGCAAAACAGATCGTTCCCGTTCTTTACTCGAACACGAATGCCAGCCGCTTGCCGGTCAGCTTCGCCAGCTGCTGCAAACGCCCGTCCAGCCGCTCGCCGGCGAAATCGCAATAATCGTGCGGCACCACGAATTCGAGATCGAGGTCCGGATTGTCGGACTTGCGGAATTTCAGGTGATCAACGACACCGGGCATCGAGGCCGAGAAGAGGTAAACCACGCGCAGCAGGCCGCCGAGCAGCTTGCCAAGTTCCTGCAACCGGTCGCCTGCCATCGCCGCGAGCGGCTCGGTAGTGCCGTTGTCGTTCAGACCTTCGAAACGATAATAATTGGCAAGCGCAATATAGGCGCGGCCGGGATGGGTGATCGCCACGAAGGAGGAATGGGCGATGATGTTGAGCGCCTGCAGGCCACGATAATCCGGATGGGCGCGCCAGCTGATATCGGCGAGAAGGCAGGCCGCCTGCCGGTAACGGCTTTCCTCTTCCGTCTCGTCGACGCCGAAAACCGGAAAGGTGCGGCCGCTCCAGTCCGCCAGTTCGCGCGCATGTTCCGGCGAGCGGGCGCGCAGAATGGCAAGTTCATCAGCCGCGACCAGCAGCGGATCGGATTCACGCTCGGCTTCCGTCAACAGCGAATAGAGATAACCTTCGCGCACACCCTGCGCAGAGAAGGCGATCTTTGCCGGTTTCATCGCCTTCAGAACTTCGCGCATGGCGATGGCGCCAAACGGCAGAAGCGAACGGCGGTTCTTGGAAACCGCCTGCCAGGCCGGGTCCTTGCTGTCCCGGGAGACGATGACCTCCTCGAGAAAATTCAGCATTTCCTCGAGCGGCAATTCATAACCCTGCATCATGTGCAGCGGATAGCCTGATATTTCCATGTGCAGCTTGGCAATGTTTCGCCAGGTGCCGCCGACTGCATAGAAGGTGCGCCCCTCGCCCGCCGCCAACAGCTTCGCAAAGGATTTGACATGTTTTCTGGCGATGGTCGTCGCCTTTTCCAGCGAGCCATCCGACTGTTCCGACAGCCGCAGGCCGCCGAGCGGCAGGGTGATGCCCTGGCCGCAGCTCTTGCCCTTTATGTCGATGAGTTCGAGCGAACCGCCACCGAGGTCACCCGCGATGCCGTCTGGATCATGGAAACCGCTGATCACGCCATAGGCGGAATAAAGCGCTTCCTTTTCGCCTGACAACACCTCGATCTCGCAGCCGAGAATGGCTTCGGCCTCACGGATGAAATCCGGGCCGTTTTCCGCTTCACGCGCCGCCGCCGTCGCCAGCACATAAAGCTTCTGCGCCTGCGCCTGCTCGGAAAGTACATGAAAACGCCTGAGCGCCATCAGCGCCCGGCTGACGCCTTCCTCATGCATGCGGCCCGTCAGCGCCAGTCCCTTGCCAAGGCCGCACAGGACCTTTTCGTTGAACAGCACCGCGGGCGCGCGGGAAAGACCTTCATATACAACAAGACGAACGGAGTTCGAACCAATATCTATGACGGAAACGGGGGCAAGGCCGGTCAGCCGCCCCTGTGCTTCTGATCGAGTCATTCAGCCTGTTTCTTGCGGGACGAAATCAACCCGGCAATCAATTTGGGCGCACTGGATTTCAGGGCTTCACCACGTCCGGAAAGGCTGGGATTGGTCATGAAATAGTGCTGCGCGTTGAACGGTTCTTCGCCTTTACGCACCTCGATGCGCCTCGACGTTCCGTCCGCAAGTATCTCGTAGCTCTGCTGGTTGTCAATGAGATTGCCCAGCATAATCTGTGAAAGAACCTGCTCGTGCACCGTGGGATTGGTGAGCGGGACAAGCGTTTCCACGCGCCGATCAAGGTTGCGCGGCATCATGTCGGCCGAGCCGATATAGACCAGCGCCTTGTCCGACGGCAGGCCGAAACCATTGCCGAAGCAGAAGATGCGGCTGTGTTCGAGGAAGCGGCCGACGATGGATTTGACGCGGATATTATCCGACAGGCCGGGCACCTGCGGGCGCAGGCAGCAGATGCCGCGTACAACGAGATCGACCTCCACGCCCGCAGCACTTGCGCGGTAAAGGGAATCGATGATTTCAGGGTCGACCAGCGAATTCATCTTCATCCAGATCGCCGCCGGCGCACCGCGCTTGGCGTGCTCGATCTCTTCATTGATGTGCTTTACGATACGTGCGCGCAGCGTATAGGGCGAAATCGCCAGCTTCATGCCCTCTTCCGGCTCACCGTAACCCGTGATGAAGTTAAAGATATTCGCCATGTCGTGGGCGATCTTCGGGTTGCAGGTGAAGAAGGACAGATCGGTGTAAATCTTGGCCGTGATCGGGTGATAGTTGCCGGTGCCGAGGTGGCAATAGGTTCTGAGCTTGCCGTCCTCGCGACGCACCACCATCGACATCTTGGCATGGGTCTTGAGTTCGATGAAGCCGAAGACGACCTGCACGCCGGCGCGTTCGAGGTCGCGCGCCCAGCGGATGTTCGCCTCTTCGTCGAAACGCGCCTTCAACTCCACCAGCGCGGTGACGGATTTACCGGCTTCCGCCGCATCGATCAGCGCGCGAACGATCGGGCTGTCATTGGAGGTGCGGTAAAGCGTCTGCTTGATGGCGAGCACTTCGGGATCGCGCGCGGCCTGCAGCAGGAACTGCACGACCACGTCGAAGCTTTCATAGGGGTGGTGAACCACCATGTCCTTTTCGCGGATCGCGGCAAGGCAATCGCCGGCATGTTCGCGCACGCGCTCGGGGAAACGGGCGTTGTAAGGCTCGAATTTCAGGTCGTCGCGCGGCGCGCGGACGATTTCCGAAATGGTGTTGAGCGCGAGAAGGCCGGGCAGAACGGCGACGCGATTATCAGGCACGCCAAGCTCGTGCACCACGAACTGGCGCAGCGACTGCGGCATTTCGCTGTCGGTCTCGATGCGGATAACGGAACCGCGGCGGCGGCGCTTCAGCGCGCTTTCGAAGAAACGGACCAGATCTTCCGCCTCTTCCTCCACCTCGATATCGCTGTCACGGATAATGCGGAACGTGCCGAATCCCCGGACGGTATAGCCCGGATAAAGCCGGTGAATGAACAGGCCGACCACATCTTCAAGCGTGATGTAGCGGATGGCGTTTTTCTCATCAGGCAAACGAACGAAGCGGTCGAGCGCGGTCGGAAGACGCAACAACGCCGTCATCGGCTCACGGCCGTTGACGCTGTCGAGCTGCAGGCCCATCGAGAAGCCGAGGTTCGGAATGAAGGGGAATGGGTGCGCAGGGTCGATGGACAGCGGCGTCAGCACCGGGAAGATACGTTCTTCGAATTCCGTGCCCAGCCAGGTCCGATCCGCTTCGGAGAGTGCGGCAGGCCGGACGATGAAGATTTCTTCCTTGGCGAGATATTGCTGCAGAACGGCAAGCGAAGCCTGCTGCTCCATCTGCAGATTGTCGATTTCCTTCAGAATATCTTCGAGCTGCTCGGCCGGCGTCTTGCCGTCGGGCGTCTTGACGGTGATCTTCTGACGTACCTGGCCTTCAAGACCGGCGACGCGGACCATGAAGAATTCATCGAGATTGGCGGCCGAGATGGAAAGGAAACGCAGACGCTCCAGAAGCGGGTGATCCGTGTTCAGCGTTTCCTCGAGAACGCGGCGATTGAACTGGAGCCAGGAAAATTCGCGGTTGATGAAACGCGCCGGGCTGTCCCAAAGGCTCTCGCCCTCAGTCACCGGCTGAACCTTGTTGAAGTCGTCCTGCGCGATAGCGTCCATTCCCTGTTCCATCCCCTGACCTATTTCCGTCCCGTGATCCTGCTGCATCGCGCGATCGTCCTTCTTGCCCGTATAACAGTTTGACGACGGAACTGTGACAGTCAATCGACGTCCAGTCCGCTATCCGCTCTCGCATTGTCCATCGCATTGAGGACCTCAGCTACCAGCGGACGTGTAATTCTCGTTCCACGCGCAAGCGCCAGCCGGTCGATCCGGTCCACGATCGTCTGCGCCGTATCGAGCGAACGCTCCATTCTATTGACGATGTAACCTATGAGTTTGTCATCCATGTAAAGCTGCCGGTCGGCGAAGAGTTTCACCAGCACCTGCGCGAGCAGCCCTTCGTCCGGTTCACCGGTTTCCACCACCGTCACGGCTTTCAGGCGAGAGCGCAGGTCCGGCAGCGTCACCGGCCATGCCGCCGGCCATTGCCGGCTGGTCATCAAAAGCGTCGTGCCATGCTGGCGCACGCTGTTGATGACATGGAAGAGCTCGGTCTCGTCGAAACCGCGCCGGTCGGCATCTTCGAAAAGAACCGGTCCCGTTTCGGCCGCGCGCGCGGCATCCGCGCCGGCTTCGGGGTGAATGTCTCGCGCGTCGCTGATATTTTTCCAGATATTGGCGAGATGCGATTTTCCCGAGCCCGGCGGCCCGGCGAGCACGACGACGGGCGAGCGCCAGTTCGGCCACTCATCGATGAGGCTGACGGCAGCCGCAAGCGAGGCGGAGACGAGGAGATCGTCCCTGCCGGAAGCGGACTGGTGCGAGAATGCGAGCGGCAGCTGCTCGGCCTTCGACCGGGCATTGTCGGTTTTGATTTGGTCAGTCATCGTCAGCTCTGAGAGTCAACCTTGCCGGAGGATGTTTCCCCTTCTTCCGGGGCAGTATTTGTGTCCCAGGGAAGGTTGGCGGCATGCCCATGGTAAAGATCGCTTTCAAGATACCGCGACAAGGCGAAGCGGACAAGCACGCCGACCGCCGCCGCAGCCGGCACCGCCACGAGAAGCCCGACGAAACCGAAAAGCGCACCGAAAGCGAAGAGGGCGAACATCAGCCAGACCGGATGCAGGCCGACGCTTTTGCCGACAAGCTTCGGCTGCAGGATGTTGCCTTCGATGAACTGGCCGGAAAAGAACACGACGAGCGTCAGGAAGACATAAATATAGTCCGGCCAGAACTGCACGATAGCGACGCCGACGGCGAGGATGAGGCCGACCATGGATCCGATATAGGGAACGAAGCTGATGAGACCCGAAAAAAGGCCGATCAGCAGGCCGAAATTCAAGCCCACCAGCGACAGGCCGACGGCGTAATAAACCCCCAGAATGATGCAGAGCGACCCCTGCCCACGCACGAAACCGGCAATGGTCTTGTCCATGTCGCGGGCGATCTGGCGGACGGTATGGACATAGTCGCGCGGTATCCAGCTGTCGACCTTGTCGATCATCCGGTCCCAGTCGAGCAGGAGGTAGAAGGCGACGACGGGCGTGACGACCAGCAGCGACATGACATCGACCAGCGATTTGCCGGAGTTCCATATCTGCGTCAAAAGCGTGCCGATGAAGCCTGCGCCCTCTGTCAGGAGCTTTGAAAAGTTCTCCTTTACCGAGTTGATCTGGCTGCTCACCCAATCCGGCAGGAGGTTGGTATCCGCGCCGGCGATCAGCTGCTGCAGCGACGAGATATATTGCGGAATGCGCGTGATGAATTCCGAGGCCTGAGCGGCAATCAGCGGAATGATGATGATGAGCGACAGTGCGAAGATCAGCACGAAGGAGACGAGGATGACGACGGTCGCCATCAACCGGCTCAAACCGCGCCGCTCCAGCCAGTCGGCCACCGGATCGAGAAAATAGGCAAGCGCCATGCCCGCCACGAAAGGCAGGAGAATGGAGCTGAAGACCATCAGGAAAAGGATAAAGACGGCAAGCACGCCGATCCAGAAAAACACCTGCCGACGCAGGTTCATACCACTCACATGGGGTTGCATCCGTTCATCCTTTGTCGCCGTACCGTCACTGCCCATGATGGAGATAGGATGGGCATGTGCACATGGTCAAGACCGGCGCTTTGGCACGCCCGCAGAAGGAGACTGCCCGCACAGCGGTAAAATCCCTCATTTCCGGTCAACCCCTCGCAACGGCAGGTTGACCGGCGGAAAATATTAGACAACTATCAAATATTGCCGGGCGGGCCAGCGTCGCCCCTTCACGCCCGGTGGCCGGAGGCACGATGCAGAGTACCAGCGAAAATGGCATCGCGGACTATAATGCCGGTCTCTTCGATAATCCCGAAGTTGCCGAATGGTATGACAACCAGCAGCTTTACCCCGCCGAACGCATCATTCTCGATCAGTTCCGCCATGCCTATGCGGGCAAGCGGCTGCTGGATCTCGGCGTCGGCACCGGCCGAACGACGAAGCCGCTTCTGCCGCTGGTGGGTGAATATATCGGTATCGACCGCTCGCAGCCCATGCTTGCGCTTGCGCGGCGCAATTTTCCCGCTGCCACGTTTCTGGACATGGATGTGCGGGCGATCGACCAATTCGGCGCGGGGCGTTTCGATTGCGTGCTCGGCGCGCTCGCCATCTTAAGCGCCTTCGGCCATGAGGACCGGCTTGCCATCATCAATGCCGTCCGAAGCATTCTGTCACCGGGCGGTTACTTCATCTTTTCGTTTCATAACCGGCAATGGAAGCGGGCTGGCGGCATGCCGCTGCATCGGCGTTCCTGGCACCCGCGCGAGGTGGTGAATTCGCTGCATCCGCAAAGCTGGATCAACTATCTGCGTCTGCAACCTCAGACAAGGCGGACGCCGGAATATGCAATTCTCGCGGATCAGGCGCACCGCTGGAGCGGCCTGTTTTATTTCATCGACCTTGCCGCCCAGACCCGGCAGCTGGAAGCGGCGGGCTTGGAGATCGTCGCGCGTTATGGCGAAAACGGTCGGCCGATAGAGGAAAATTCCGATACCTCCAATGACGGCCTGCTCAATCTCGTCTGTCGCGCCGCTCCGCAGCCATCGTGAGCACTCAATCCGGCAAGCCCCGCCAAAGCCGTTAAAAACCGGAGCTTTTGCCACTCAAACCCTTGCATCAGGTCCCGTCCCGTGCGAATGGCGACGCCAAAGGAACCAGCGGAGACGAGAGCCATGAGCCAGTCGGGCAAGAACGGTCTTACCTATAGTGATGCAGGTGTGGATATCGACGCCGGCAACCTGATGGTCGAAAAGATCAAACCGGCGGTGCGTTCGACGCGGCGTCCCGGCGCGGATGGCGAAATCGGCGGCTTCGGCGGCCTGTTCGATCTGAAGGCCGCAGGCTTCACCGATCCGGTTCTGGTGGCCGCCAATGACGGCGTCGGCACCAAGCTGAAGATCGCCATCGACGCTGACTACCACGACACCGTCGGCATTGATCTCGTCGCCATGTGCGTCAACGATCTCGTTGTCCAGGGCGCAGAACCGCTGTTCTTCCTCGATTATTTCGCAACCGGCAAGCTGGACCCGGATCAGGGCGCCGCCATCGTTTCCGGCATTGCCGCCGGTTGCCGCGAATCCGGCTGCGCGCTGATCGGCGGCGAAACCGCTGAAATGCCCGGCATGTATTCCGATGGCGACTACGATCTCGCGGGTTTTGCCGTAGGTGCTGCCGAGCGCGGCCAGCTTCTGCCGGCCGGCGATATTTCCGAAGGCGACGTCATTCTCGGCCTTTCTTCCTCCGGCGTTCACTCCAACGGCTTTTCGCTGGTGCGCAAGATCGTTTCGGTCTCCGGTCTTGGCTGGGACGCCCCTGCCCCCTTCGCGGATGGCAAGAAGCTTGGCGAAGCGCTGCTGACGCCGACCCGCATCTATGTGAAGCCGCTTTTGAAGGCGATCCGCGAGACCGGCGCACTGAAGGCGCTGGCGCACATCACCGGCGGTGGTTTCCCCGAAAACATTCCGCGCGTTCTGCCCAAGCATCTCGCCGCCGAGATTGATCTCGACGCGATCAAGGTTCCGGCCGTCTTCTCGTGGCTCGCAAAAACCGGCGGCGTCGAGCCGAAGGAAATGCTGCGTACCTTCAATTGCGGCGTCGGCATGATTGTGGTCGTTTCGGCTGAAAATGCCGAGAAGGTCACCGACGCCCTGACGGCGGAAGGCGAGACCGTCTTCCCGCTCGGCCGCATGGTCGCCCGCGAAGAAGGTGCACACGGTACGATCTACAAGGGCACTCTCGGCCTATGATGAGCGCCGCCTTCTCGTCCGGCCGCAAACGCGTCGTCGTTTTCATTTCCGGCAGCGGCTCCAACATGGTGGCGCTGGCCAAGGCCTGCCAGGCGGTGGATTTTCCGGCGGAAATCGTCTGCGTGATTTCGGACAAGGCATCTGCGGGCGGGCTGGAAAAGGCACGGGATCTCGGTATTCCGACGCTGGTCTTCGAACGCAAGACTTATCCCAGCAAGGCGGAGCATGAGGGCGCCATACTGGCCGCACTTGGCGAGATTGCGCCTGATATCATCTGCCTTGCCGGTTACATGCGACTGATATCGGGGGATTTCATTGCCCCCTATGAAGGCCGCATCATCAATATCCACCCTTCCCTGCTGCCGCTTTTCCCCGGCCTGCACACCCATCAGCGCGCCATCGACAGCGGCATGAAGATTTCCGGCTGCACCGTGCATTTCGTCACCGAAGGCATGGATGAAGGCCCGACCATCGCGCAGGGTGCGGTACCGGTTGTTTTCGGCGATACGGCCGACACCCTCGCGGCACGGATCCTGACAGTCGAGCACCAGCTCTATCCGCTGACCCTGAAGCAGCTTGCCGAAGGCAAGGTGCGAATGGAAGACGGCAAGGCGGTCTTCACCGGCAGTGAAAGTAGAACTGAGTATTCCAACCTCATTTCCGCCTCCTGATAGAGTTATTCCTAAAGTACAAAAATACGTGAATTGGTATTTTTGCAAAAATAAACCGATCATTTACCATAATCACCTTTAATGCTCGCAGCGGCCCCTATTTCGGGCCCTCCGGTCATTCAGGAGCGATTATGCCATTTTCGAGATTTTCCCTGCCGCTTTCGGTTGTTCTGCTGGCGGGCGCCAGCCTGCCTGTCGCGGCTGAGCAAAGTGGCATTACAGCCTCAGTGGATGCCGGCGTTCTCAATCTTCGAGCAACGGAAACCGTCCATATCGGTGGCCGCAAGCTGAGCGAACTCGAATGGGAAACCAAAAACGCCGTGGCACTGCGCGGCTCGCTCGGGCTTGAACTTGCGCCCGGCTGGCGCGTCAAGGCGGAAGGCCGCGTCGGCTTTGAAGGCGATGGCTACATGACCGACTATGACTGGGTCTGGCCTTTTTCCAGAGACAGCTCCAAGGACAATTGGAGCCACCGTTCTCAGCATGACGACACGCGGCTCGACCATTATTTTTCGGGAAACCTCGAACTCAATCGCATGTTGCTGGACGATCCGCAGCAATATCTCAGCGCCGGCGTCGGCTTTCGTTATACGGATGTGCAATGGTCGGCCTATGGCGGCAACGCCGTTTACAGCGTTTTCTCCCCCCGTGATCTCTCGGGCAAATTCAAGGATGGCCTCAAGGGAATCACCTATCGCCAGCAAATCCCTGTCTTCTATGGCAACCTGACGGGCGGCCAGAGGTTCGGCAACTGGTCGCTCAACGTTGGCCTCGAAGGTGGCGCCATGGTCTACGGCAAGGCGACGGACGATCACTGGCTGCGCGATATGCGCTTCACCGACAAATTCGACGTTGCCGGCATGTTCGGGGTGAAGGCGGGCGTCGCCTATGACCTGACCGAGAATGCCTCGATCTATCTCGATGGCGCGTATGACTATACCAGTCTCGGACGCGGAGACACCCACTATAGCGGTGCGGGCGCAGGCAACCTGTCATCGGAAAAGAATGCCGGCGGCGGTGACTTGCAGTCGATTTTCGTGGGGATGGGCGTCAAAGGGCGCTTCTGATTTCGAGGGCGACAGTCGAAAAGAGATCGATCCGACGCACTTGGCCAACCACTTGACCAACTTCCGTGGCGCTCTTAATATGATCGGGATATGAGCGAGGCCATGGCTGCCATGACGATTACGATCAAAGTCGGTGAAGCCAAAACACACCTTTCGGAGCTTCTGGCCAAGGTCGAGGCGGGAGAAGAGGTCGTTATTGCGCGTGGAAATGAGCCTGTGGCGCGCCTCGTCAAGGCGATAGATAACCAATCCCGCCAAAGGCTCATCGCCGCGATACGCGCAGAGCGGTCGCAAAGAACCAAGACAACGGCAGATGAAATCAGAACGTGGAAAGAGGAAGGCCGCAGGTAATGGCCGTCGTTGTGGACGCCTCGGTTGTAGCGGCGTGGTTCCTGCTTGACGAGGACGGCGCAGTTGCCGAAGAGGCTCTTGCGCGGCTGGAAACACAGGACGCTTTCGCACCCGATCTTCTATCGCACGAGCTGCGCAACATACTACTTTCGGCCGAACGCCGAAAGCGTATTTCAGCGGATGACATCTTTGCAATTCTAATGCGTTTTGCCAGCCTGCCGATTACGCTTTCATCAAGCGCCGATCATGTGTCGATCATTCGCCTGGCGCAGAAACACGCCCTTTCCGCTTATGACGCCGCCTATCTGTCGCTCGCGATTTCGCGCAACGCGCCTTTGGCAACTCAGGACAGGAAGCTCGCGGCTGCCGCAAAGCTGGAAAACGTCGAGTTCTTCTAGGATTTGGTCAAAGCCGGGCGCGATTTAACATCGCCCATTGCAGGAGAATGATCGTCTTGGAATCGGTAATTTCACCCGATGCGATCATCGCGAAGGCCTCGTCCAGTCCGTAGGTCAGAACCTCCAGATCCTCGCCTTCGTCCTCCAGCCCGCCGCCGCTGCCGGCCTGCACGTCGAGATCGATGCGGGCAACGAAGAGGCTGACCTTTTCCGTCAGCGTGCCGGGGCTGGCATACATATCGAAGAGGTAATCGACCTTTTCGACCGCGTAGCCGGATTCTTCCATTGCCTCACGGCGGATGGCATGCGCCGCATCGTCATCATCGAGAAGCCCTGCCGGCACTTCGACCATGAAGCTTGGATCGCCGTTCACGAAGGCGGCGGGGCGAAACTGGCGAACCAGCACCACGCTGTCGCGCTTCGGGTCGTAAAGGAGAATGGCGGCCGCGCTGCCGTGGTCGTGGACTTCCCGGACAATGCGGATCGTTTTACCATCAGGCATGCGCTGGTCGAAAACGAGCTTCTGCATATGCACGAAGCCCTTCCACACCGTTTCCTTTTCCACCAGCCGGATTCTGCCCGCGTCCGTGTCGGCCGGAACGTTTTTCGCCTGCGTCTGTGTCACCGGATATGTCCTTGCCTGTCGTGGGATTTCAGCCTGCCCGTGTTGCGGCGCGATATCAAGCCTCGCGGCTCTCATCTTCGCGGCGGAGCCACACCTTGTTGTCGTGGAATGCCGCGCCGCCATAAGGCGCAACGGCATCGGCGCCGGTCAGCACATTGATGCCCTCGCCATCCAGATGCGCCTTGTTGGGCCACAGCCCTTCGGCAATCAGCACACCCGGTCTTGCTCCCTCCACGATTTTCGCGTGGAGCCGCACTTCACCGCGGCCATTGCCGATGCGGACGACGTCGCCATCGGCGATACCGCTGGTGGCGGCATCCTCGGGACAGATCATCAATTCCGGGCGGCCTTCCTTCTGCACGGAGGTCTTCGTTTCCGCGAAGGTGGAGTTCAGGAAATTCCGCGCCGGCGATGTCGCCAGCCGGAACGGATGATCGCCATCCACGGTTTCGATGACGTCGACCTGATCCGGGAATTTCGGAAATTGCGAGACCGGCCCCATGACGCCGATGTTTTTCGGCGGCTTGTTCGGAGATGGCCCGGTCGCCCATTCGGGGCTAAAACGGAATTTGCCGTCACCGTAACCGAAACCTTCGAGATAGTGCGCCACCTCGAAGGAGGGCTGCGCATCGATCCATTTTTCTTCCGCCAGCGTGTCGAAATCGCCCCAGCCGCTGACTTTGAGCATACGGTCGACATGATCACGGGCCGAAAGGCCAAAGCCCGGCATATGGTCGACATCGAGACGTTTCGCCAGTTCTTCGATGACAAAGAGATTGGTGCGCACCGTTTCGGGCGGCTCCACCAGTTTCGGACCAAGCAGAATGTGGTTCTGGCCGCCGGCGCGGTAGATGTCGTCATGTTCAAGGAACATGGTGGCAGGCAGCACGATATCGGCCACCTCAGCCGTTTCGGTCATGAATTGCTCATGCACGGCGACGAAGAGATCGTCGCGCAGGAAACCCTGTTTCACCAGCCGCTGTTCGGGCGCGACATTGACGGGATTGGTGTTCTGGATCAGCAGCGCCATCACCGGGCCGCCGTGGCGCAGCGCTTCCGCGTCCCCCGTCAGCACGCGGCCGATCTGCGACTGGTCGAGCTGGCGCACCTCGGGGTCGGCATAAGAACTGCCCATCAGCTCCGACTTGTTGAGCCGGAAGATATCGCCATTATTGTGGAAAGCGCCGCCGCCCTCATATTGCCAGGAGCCGAGGACGGTGGCGATGGAAAGGGCCGCATGCATGGCGACAGCGCCGTTGCGCTGGCGGGCAAAACCATATCCAAGCCGGAAGAAGGTCTTTTTCGTGGTGCCGACCAGCCGGGCGAAATCCTCGATCTCGTCGACGGAAAGACCGGTGATTTCCGATGCCCATTGCGGCGTCTTCGCCTTCAGATGCGCCTCAAGCCCGGCCGGATCATCGGCGAAACGCGCCATATAATCACGATCGGCGTAACCGTCGCGGAAGGCGATGTGCATCACGGCGCAGGCGAGCGCCGCGTCCGTGCCGGGGCGGACAACGAGGCGCATATCCGCCTGTTTCATGGTCGGATTGTCGTAGATATCGACCACGACGATCTTCGCGCCGCGCTCCTTGCGGGCTTTCACCGCATGGGTCATGACATTAACCTGCGTGGCGACCGCGTTGGTGCCCCAGATGACGACGACATCGGCCTTGGCGATTTCGCGTGGATCGGGGCCACGCAGTGCGCCCGTGCCCATCACGTAGCCGGTCCAGGCCATGTTGGTGCAGATCGATCCGAAGAAGCCGGAATATTTCTTGGCGTGGCGCAGCCGCTCAATGGAATCGCGCTGCACCTGCCCCATGGTGCCGGCGTAGAAATAGGGCCAGATGGCTTCGGCACCATACCGCGCTTCAGCCTTGACGAAAGCGTCCGCCACCTCGTCCAGAGCCGCGTCCCAGGAAATTTCCTGCCAGTCGCCCGCGCCCTTCGCGCCCTTGCGGCGCTTCGGGGTCAGCAATCGGCCGGGATGATAGATGCGCTCGGAATAACGCGCCACCTTGGCGCAGATCACGCCGGCGGTGTAAGTATTGGCGTTGGCCCCGCGCACGCGGCCGATCCGGCCATCGGCATTGATGTCGACCTCCAGCGCGCAGGCGCTCGGACAGTCATGCGGGCAAACCGTGTGTCCGATACGGACTTCGGGCTTCGGGGCGGCTTTTTCAGCGGAAATCGGGGTCGCAACGTTCATGTCTTTTGTATATTGCATCAACGATGCGGCAAAAAGGCCGAAGTGACGTCCATCAAGAATATTCATCCTGACCATTCACCCCGACAAGCCGCAAGCGAGACATATCCATGAACTACCGCCACATCTATCACGCCGGCAATTTCGCGGATGTCCTCAAACATGCCGTTCTCGCCCGCCTCGTGCGCTACCTGCAGAACAAGGACAAGGCTTTTCGGGTGCTGGACACCCATGCCGGCATCGGTCTTTACGACCTGACCTCGGAAGAGGCGCAGAAGACGGGCGAATGGCAGACCGGCATCGGCAAGCTGATGGAGGGTGATCTGCCCGCCCCCATTGCCGAATTGCTGGAGCCCTATCTTGACGCCGTGAAGGAACTCAACCCGGAAGGCGGCGTGAAATTTTATCCCGGCTCGCCGAAACTCGCACGCATGCTGTTTCGCCCGCAGGACCGGCTTTCGGCAATGGAACTGCACCCGGATGACAGCCGCGCTCTGGCACGGCTCTTCGAGGGCGATTATCAGGTTCGCGTCACCGAGCTGGATGGCTGGCTGTCGCTCGGCGCGCATCTGCCGCCGAAGGAAAAGCGCGGCCTCATCCTCGTTGATCCGCCGTTCGAGCTTGAGAATGAATATCAGCGTCTGGCCGATGGCCTGAACAAGGCCTATCGGCGTTTTTCCACCGGCACCTATTGCCTGTGGTATCCCCTGAAGAAAGGCGCACCGATCAAGGACTTCCATGAGCGGCTGCAATCCTTCGACATTCCGAAGATGCTGTGCGCGGAACTGTCAGTCAGAAGCGACCGGCTGGACGGCCTGAGCGGCTCAGGCCTCATCATCGTCAATCCGCCCTATACGCTGAAGGACGAGTTGCACACGCTGCTGCCTTACCTGAAGACAACGCTGGCGCAGGACAGGTTCGCCTCGCAGCGCGCGTTCTGGCTGCGCGGCGAGGAAAAGCCGGAAGAAAGCTGAGGGCTATCTCAACCCTTCCCTTTTCTGCGCCGCCGCAAGCTGTGATCGTTCGAAGAACAGGATCACGAACAGCGCCATGATGAAGGGGATGATGAGATAGAACAGCCGGAAGACCAGCAGCGCCGCGATCACATCCGCCGGGTTCATATCCGGCAGGCCGGTGACGAAGACCAGCTCCAGCACCCCCAGTCCGCCCGGCGCGTGCGAGATGAGCGCCGCCGAGAAGGAAACCAGAAATATGCCGAGAATAACCATATAACCGGGATTTCCGGCTTCCGGCAGCGCGAAATAGATGATGCCCGCCGCGCCGATCAGCTCGATTGGGCCGATGACGAGTTGTTGCGCAACAAGCTTCGGCGCGGGGTAAGGCAGCACGAAAGAGCCGATTTTCAGGGGCTTCAGCCTGAGCAGGCTGCCGAGAACATAAAGCCCGACAACAAGGAGCAGCAGGACGCCCGTGGTCGTGGAGGCTTCGACGGGCAGGATTCCGGTAAACCGTTCGGTGATGTCGGGCTCGTAAAGCAGCACCAGGCCGATGAGCATGATCGTGCCGATGAGGAAGGTGAAGGAGCAGAGGCCGACGAGAACGCCCACTTCCGCGACACTCAGTCCCTTGGAAGTATATGCCCTGTATCGCACCACCGCTCCCGAAAACACCGAGGCCCCTACATTGTGGGACAGCGCATAGGTGGTGAAAGAGGTGAGCGTGATGAAGAACCAGTTCACCTTGCGGCCAAGATGCTGCAGGGCGATGCGGTCGTAACCGGCAAGCGCGGCATAGGCCAGCAGGGTCGCAAGACCCGAACACAGCCAGTCCCGCACGCGAATGGCTTTCAGGCTGTCCCAGAGATCATCGAGCGACAGGCCACGCAATTCGTGAAAGAGCAACCAGGCGGAAAAACCGATCGTCGCAAAACCAACGACGGGCCAGATGTATTTCTTGAATTTCATGCGGTCATGCCGCCTATTACCCCCAGCCCTGTTTCCGTCTTTTGCGGAAGATTCGTTCGACTCTATTCGTTATGCGGCGAAGCTTTCAACCTTTTTGCCCGTTTGCCTCGTTCACAAATTTATGTAAGACCGGATCGTCGCCCGACGGCGGTATGAACTGGTCCAGTTTCCGGGGAACGTACACGGAATGAAACGTTACGCAGGTTTCATCGCCTTGGGTCTTCTATCGCTTGCGGCGCTGTGGTTTGCACAGGAAAAACCCGCCCCGAAAGGACCCGTGAACGATCAGCAGGCGCAAGCCTCGCCGCAATCCGCGGGACACCCGCAGCAAGAGACACCACGGAGAAATACGGGCAATAATCCGGCACCTCGCGGAACGGGTTTCGATTTCTACGTGCTTTCCTTGTCCTGGTCTCCGGCCTTCTGCGCCAGTTCCGAAGGCTCGGGTAACCGTCAGCAATGCGGCAGCGACAGGCGTTACGGTTTCGTCGTGCACGGGCTTTGGCCGCAGAACGAAAACGGCTATCCCGAATTCTGCCAAAGCAGCGAGCCTGAGCGTGTTCCTGACGCGATCGGCCGCAGTATGTTCGATATCATGCCGTCCATGGGTCTGATCGGCCACCAGTGGCGCAAGCACGGCTCCTGCTCCGGCCTGTCGCAGAGGGATTATTTCTCGGCAACGCGAGCCGCCTTCGAAGCCGTCCGGCTGCCGGAAAAGATCGCCTCGGGCGCCGCGGCCTCCACACTGTCCGCCGACGCCATAGAAAACGCTTTCACCGACGCCAATCCGGGCCTGTCGAAACGCGGCATCTCCATCAGCTGCGACGGCAAACGCCTTGAGGAAGTGCGCATCTGCCTCAACAGGGACATGACGTTCCGCGATTGCCCCGAGCTTGACCGCAAGGGCTGCCGCGCCAACGCCGCAGAAATCATCCCCATTCGCTAGAGCGCGTCGAATGCGCTCTATTTCTCGTCTGTACACATTTTCCAGACATAAAACCGCTATCCAGTTTTACTGAATACTCCAGTCCCCAGACGACAACCCATAGGACCTGACCATGGAACTGCTTTACTCGCCCGCCTCCCCCTACTCCGCCAAGGTGCGCATGGCCGCCCGCCATCTCGGCATCGACATCACCTCGGTACGCGTCGACACCAATGCCGAGCCCGCAACGCTGATGGACAACAATCCGCTCGGCAAGATTCCCGTCCTGCTTCTGGATGGAGGCGGCTCGGTCTATGACAGCGTGGCGATCATGCACTATCTCGACCGTCTTTCAGGCGGCAAGCTCTACCCGAAAAAGAACGGCAAGCGCACGGATGTGGAAATTCTGGAGGCGCTGTGCGACGGCATCATGGATTGCCTGCTCGCCATCGTTTACGAGCGCCGTTTCCGCCCGGAAGACAAGATCCATCAGCCCTGGATCGACAAGCAGTGGAGCAAGGTGGCCCGTGGACTTGATTACCTCAACGCCAACCTGCCCAAAACCGGCAAGAAGCTGCATGGCGGCCATTTCGCCCTTGCGGCGATGATCGGTTATCTCGACCTGCGTTTTGCCGGCGAATGGGCCGAAGGGCGCGATGCGCTGGCCGCTTGGCCTGAAACCTTCGGCAAGCGTTTCGAAGCCTACACGGAAATGAAGGCCGCCGCCTGAGGTTAGCGAAAGAACAATGCCCGGCCTGATCGCCGGGCATTTATTTCGGCGGTATGCCACAAAACAAAAAGCCGGGGCATAAACCCCGGCTTTTCTTTAACCGATCCAAAAAGGATCAGAACTTGACGCCGATACCGGCCTTGACCGAGTGATCGTCGAAACCACGCGAGAACGCGCCGGAGTCGAGACCGTAGTCCTTCTTCTGGTAGTCGCTGTAGCGATATTCCAGACGGGCGGTGATGTTATCGGTCACCATGGCTTCTACACCGGCACCGACAGTGTAACCGAGGGCGGTGGCGCTGTCCTTGGAGGTCGCGTCACGTACCTTGTTGTCGGAGACGGCAAGACCAGCCGTACCGTAAAGCAGGAACGGGTTCATGTCGTAACCAACGCGGCCGCGCAGCGAGCCGTTGACGCCCTGCTTGCCTTCGATGGCGTTGCCGGCAACCGTACCGGCAGAACCCTTCTCGTCGCCGAGGTTGACGTCTGCTTCGGCGCCGTAAACGATCTGGCCGCTCTGCATGTTGTAACCACCGTACAGACCGCCGCCGAAGCCCTTGGCGTCACGGCCGTCATTGCTGGAGCTGAAACGGCCCCAGTCATAGTTGACCGTACCACCGAGGTAAGCGCCGGACCAATCCTTGACCGGTGCGGGCTGGTCGTAGGACACCGGTGCCTGCGGCACTTCATTTACGGCGTCAGCGGCGTGAGCAGCCGAAAAGCCGGCGGCTGCCATGGTCGAAGCCATAAGGGTTGCTACGAAAATACGCATGCTATTCTCCTTTCAGGACCGCTCTGCACTCAAAACATTGTTTTCAGACGCGGCATAATTCGTCGGGTTAATCGCCCCTCTGGAAACTGAACTTGATGGGAGAATGCGGAGATCAAAGAGCCAAAATGTGAATTGTTTGGGGCAGAGGCGTGACTAGAATTAGACGTTGCCTAATTGCCACAAGGGTTTTATTAACCCTAACAGAAGCCTAACCAGCAATAGATCGCCTTTAAACTTAGTTATATTCAAATTAAACCGAAATTGCATTGTGAATAAAAAATCGCCCAATTCTTTTGGGGCTGACGGACAGCTTGCGATTTGCATTTATATCCAGCAAATAGGGCTGAGATGAGCAAATGCAGGTCCGCCGTGAAAGAAAATATACCGAAGACAGTCTTGATAACGGGGGCCGCCCGCCGGCTCGGGCGGGCAATCGCCACCGATCTGGCCGCCCATGGCTTCGCGATCGCCGTCCATGCCAATGAATCGATGGCGCAGGCCGAGGAATTCGCTAACGAAATAAGGCAAAAAGGCGGCAAAGCCGTTGCCGTCCAGGCGGATCTGACACAATCCGGGCCCACTTCTGGGCTCATCGAACAGGCTTCTTCGGCGCTGGGACCTATCGGCGTCGTTATCAATAATGCATCGGTTTTTCTGGACGACTCGGCGGATAAACCCGATCCCGCGATCTTCGACGCGCATTTCGCCGTGCATGTGCGGGCCCCTTCTCTCATCGCCGCCGCCTTTGTCGAACAATTGCCTGCCGACAATTCCGGGCTGATCGTCAATATCATCGACCAGCGCGTGCTTGCCCTCACACCGCGTTTTTATTCCTACACACTTTCTAAATCCGCGCTGTGGACGGCCACGCGGACGATGGCGCAGAGCTTCGCACCGCGCGTGCGGGTCAATGCCATCGGGCCGGGTCCTACCTTCAAAAGCGAAAGACAGACGCCGGAGGACTTTCAGGCGCAGATCGACGGCCTTATATTAAAGCGAGGTCCCGCACCGGATGAGTTCGGGCGGACGATTCGCTTTCTTTTCGACACGCCGTCGGTCACCGGACAAATGATCGCGCTCGACGGCGGCCAGCACCTCGGCTGGGAAACCCCTGACGTGGCGGAGATAAATGAATGAACGGAAAGAAGCTGCCTGATGGCGGTATTCTCTTCGATGAAACCGACGACGAAGACGACGATGCAAGCCTTGCCGCAACCGAAGCGACAGAGGCTCCGCGCGACGTTGCCGGCATGGACTGGAACGCAGGCTGGAAAAACGAATCCGGCCTGAAGGGCATGGATCTGATCGGCGAATTCGTCAAACACCTGCCGAACTCGCCGGGTGTCTATCGCATGTTCAACGATGCGGGCGACGTGCTTTACGTCGGCAAGGCGCGCTCGCTGAAGAAGCGCGTCGGCAATTACGCGCAGGGCCGCGTGCATTCCAACCGCATCGCCCAGATGGTGCGTTTCACCACCCATATGGAGTTCGTCACCACCCGCACGGAGACGGAAGCGCTTCTGCTCGAAGCGAATCTGATCAAGCGCTTGCGGCCGCGCTTTAATGTGCTTTTGCGCGACGACAAATCGTTTCCCTATATTCTCATCACTGCCGACAACCGCGCACCGGCGATTTTCAAACACCGTGGCGCCCGGGCGCGCAAGGGCGACTATTTCGGCCCCTTTGCGTCGGCTGGCGCGGTCGGCCGCACGATCAATTCGCTGCAGCGCGCCTTTTTGATCCGCACCTGCACCGACAGCGTGTTCGAAACCCGCACGCGCCCCTGTCTTCTTTACCAGATCAAACGCTGTTCCGGGCCCTGCACACATGAGGTGAGCGATCAGGGCTATGCGGAACTCGTCAAGGAAGCCAAGGATTTCCTGTCCGGCAAGAGCCAGAGCGTCAAGACCGCGATTGCGCGGCAGATGAACGAGGCGGCCGAGGATCTCGATTTCGAACGCGCCGCCGTCTATCGCGACCGGCTGGCCGCACTTTCCCATGTCCAGAGCCATCAGGGCATCAACCCGGCTGGCATCGAGGAAGCAGATGTTTTCGCCATCCACCATGAGGGCGGCATCTCCTGCATTCAGGTATTCTTTTTCCGCACCGGGCAGAACTGGGGCAACCGCGCCTATTTCCCGAAGGCCGATCCTTCCCTGCCCGGCTCGGAAATTCTCAACGCGTTTCTGGCGCAGTTTTACGACGACAAGCCCGTGCCGAAACAGATCCTGCTTTCCGAAACGGTGGAGGAGCAGGAACTGCTGGCCGCCGCTCTCGGTGAAAAGGCGGGACACAAGGTCACGATCAGCGTGCCGCAACGCGGTGAGAAGAAGGACATTACCGACCACGTGCTTGCCAATGCCCGCGAGGCGCATGGCCGCAAGCTGGCGGAAACCTCGTCCCAGGCGCGGCTGCTGAAGGGTTTTGCGGAAACCTTCGGCCTTTCCTATGTGCCGCGACGGATCGAGATTTACGACAACTCGCATATCATGGGCACCAATGCCGTGGGCGGCATGGTGGTGGCGGGGCCGGAAGGTTTCGTGAAGAACCAGTACCGCAAGTTCAACATCAAATCGACCGACATCACCCCCGGCGATGACTTCGGCATGATGCGCGAGGTGATGACCCGCCGTTTTTCCCGTCTCCTGAAGGAAGAAGGCAAGCCTGACCGCGAACGGACACCGACACCGGAGGAAGCGGCCGACATGCCCTTTCCCGCCTGGCCGGATGTGATCCTGATCGACGGCGGCCAAGGCCAGATGACGGCGGTGCGCGCCATTCTCGACGAACTCGGCATTCGCGACTGTGTGGCGGCCATCGGCGTCGCCAAGGGTGTCGATCGCGAAGCGGGCCGCGAACGCTTCTTCGCGGACGGGCGCAGCGACTTCTCGCTGCCGCCGCGCGATCCCGTGCTTTATTTCATCCAGCGCATGCGCGACGAGGCGCACCGTTTTGCCATCGGCTCGCACCGGGCGCGGCGCAAGAAGGAAATGGTGCGCAATCCGCTGGATGAAATTTCGGGAATCGGGCCGGGCCGCAAACGCTCCCTGCTGCAGCATTTCGGCACGGCCAAGGCCGTTTCCCGCGCCGGTCTCAACGATTTGATGGCTGTCAGTGGTATTTCCGAGACGGTGGCGCGACAAATCTATAATCACTTCCACGAGAGCGGCAGTGATTGATACCGCGACGTCGTGGCGAACTGCTAAAAAAACATAATCACATGTTGACGCTATGCCCTAGCGGCGGCATCAAGGCAGCTGATCTTAGACTGACAGGTTTCCCATGGCTTCGCGCGCATACAGCATTCCCAACCTTCTCACCTATGGCCGCATCCTCGCGGTTCCTGTCATTGTTCTTTGCTTTTTCATCGAAGGAAAGCTGGAAAGCTCGGATTTCGCGCGCTGGACGGCTCTGTGGCTGTTCATCATCGCCTCGCTGACCGATTTCCTCGATGGTTATCTGGCGCGTATCTGGAACCAGACGTCGAATATCGGCCGCATGCTGGATCCGATTGCCGACAAGCTGCTGGTCGCCTCCGTGCTGCTCCTGATGGCGGCTGATGGCACCATTGCCGGCTGGTCGCTCTGGGCGGCCATCACCATTCTCTGCCGTGAAATTCTGGTCTCCGGCCTGCGCGAATATCTGGCAGCGCTGAAGGTCAGTGTTCCCGTTACCCGCATCGCCAAATGGAAGACCACCATCCAGATGGTGGCCATCGCCTTTCTGCTTGCGGGTCCTGCGGGCGACAAGGTTCTGCCCTACACGACCGAGATGGGAATTACGCTTCTCTGGCTCGCCGCGGCACTCACCATGTATACCGGTTATGATTATTTCAAGGCCGGCCTCAAGCACATCGTGGACGAAGAATGATGGCACGGATCGTTTATTTCGCCTGGGTGCGCGAGAAGATCGGCACGGATGAAGAAGAGCTGGATATCCCCTCCTCCGTCACCACGGCCGGCGAGCTGATCGCCTGGCTTGCGACACGCGGCGAAAATTACGAAGCCGCCTTCGAGTTTCTCAATGTGATCCGTGTTGCCGTCAATCAGGAACATGTCGAGCATGACGAAAGCATTGTCGGCGCACGCGAGATCGGCATTTTCCCACCGATGACGGGGGGATGAGCGGATGCAGCCGACAGTCCGCGTCCAGGCACAGGATTTCGATGCTGCGGAAGAAACCCGCCGGCTGACGGAAAGTGACAGGAGCATCGGCGCGGTGGTGGCCTTCACCGGGCTCTGCCGGGATGATGGCGGCACACTCGCGGCGCTGGAGCTAGAACATTATCCCGGCATGGCGGAAGCGGAAATAACCCGCATTGCCAAACTTGCCATGGAGCGTTTCGGCCTGCTTGGCCTCACCGCCATCCATCGCCACGGCAAGATCGCCACCGGCGAAAATATCGTCCTCGTCATTGCAACCTCGTCTCATCGACAGGCGGCCTTCGACGGCGCCAATTTCGTGATGGACTATCTCAAGACATCCGCTCCGTTCTGGAAAAAGGAACATGGCAAGGATGGCTCGACGGGCGACTGGGTTGCAGCAAAGACAACCGACGATACGGCCAAGGACAAGTGGCGATAGTGCTTGTTCTTTTCTCGCATTTCCGGATGGACAACCGACGTCCACTTTTCCGGAGATGCTCTAGGGCGCTTCAACCCTGCTGCGCATGATGATCAGCCAGCCGACCAGCATCGCCAGAACCGCTGCATCGCGCCAGGCGGCCGGGCCGTAACCGACCCAGAAAGTTTCCGCAAAACCAACGGCGGCGGCCCCAAGGCCGCAGATGAGCGGGCTGGCATAACCGCCCGCCGCTGAAATCAGCACCACCTTCAGTCCAAAGACCAGACCGGCCCCGAAATCCATAGTGCCGTAATAAAAAGTGGCCAGCACACCGGCGATGGCGGCGACGAGGCCCGCCGCGCAATAGGACAGCAGAAATATCCTGCCCGCATTCACCCCGCATAAAGCGGCGGCAAAAGCATCGTCCGACACCGCCTTCCAACGCCTGCCGAAAGCGGAAAGGCTGAGATAAAACGACCCCGCGAGAATGAGCAGGCAGAACGCCGCCGTGTTCAGCATCTGCATCGGTGTCAGGGTTACGGCAAATCCCCCGTCGGCCCAGAAACGCACCGGTTCAGACAGAAGCGGCGGCAGCCATAATTGCCTTGTGTCGGCGGCCAGCCTCGCGCTTTCGGTCAACGCTATCAACACACCGACTGAGGCGACGGTCACCGCATTGGGAGAGGCTTTCGCCAGCGGCCGCATCACCGCCCTGCCGACAAAACCCGCCGCCCATAACCCACCGAACAGACCCGCGCCTGCCCCGAGCGCAAGTGTTGCCGGCAGAACCAGCCACAGCCGGTTCCAGCCGAAATCGGCAAACAGCAGGCAGGTCTGACCGGCAAAGGCGAATATGGCGCCATAGGTGACATCGGCGCGTCTGGTGACCGAAAAGGCGATGGCATAGCCAAAGGCCAGAACCGCATAAAGCGAGGCGACCGGCACGGCATTCAGCAATTGTTGCAGGAAATAGGCCAAGCGCGTCCTCCCGCCATTATTATAACTGTTAAAACCTGTTTTGACAGTTATAATGTGCGATATGACCTTTCGCTGGACAGAACATCGTTTCGCAGGCGGCGCATTGGCACTGGATGTCGCCAATAGCGTGATCCTGCGCTCGGAGGCGGCAAAATCAGTCGACCGTTTTGCTGTGCCGGCGCAGATCGCTGCCTTTGCCGAAGCGGCGACAAGGCTCGGTGCGGAGCGCCACAGGTTTCCCACGCTCATCGCGCCCGAAGCGGAAAGGCGGCCGATTTTTCTCGAGCTTCGTGAAGCTGCCGATGATTACTTCCGCACGTTCGTCACTGGCGGCGATGATGGCGACGGCAAACTGGCCGGGCTTCTCTTCGCCTGCGGCACGGCGCTGCGGACGTTTCCGCTTGCCGAAAGCCTCGGCAATGCCACCGCCCATTCCGCCCTCTCGCTACTTGCGGACGAGACACAGGAACGGCTGCGCATCTGCGGCAATTGCGGCTGGCTGTTTATCGACCGCAGCAAGAACAGAAGCCGCATCTGGTGCGATATGGCTGTGTGCGGCAACCGGCAGAAAGCCAGCCGGCACTATCACCGGAAAAAGGAGGCGCAGACATGAAAGGAATCGCCCTTCCATTGCTGGCGATTGCAGGGATGCTCGCCCTTTCCGGCTGCCAGCGGGACGAACCGCGTGAGGTGGCGAAGATCTCCGGCCGGATGTTTGTGTTTAACTACCGCGTGGCCATCGCCACCTATCTGGTGACCCTTCAGCGTATCGCCCCCATTCGTGACGGCAGCACCATCGAGGCGACGTTCGAAAACCCTCGCGGTGGTCCAGACCTCACCAGCCGCGAGAAGATTTTTCCGAAAGACGAAAAGATCACGGTTCAGAGCCCACCGGTGGAGTGCGTGAAGCAGGACCGGCCCTATAAGGTCACCATCCATATCAAAGGGCCGGAAGGCGACATTCTCCAGAGCATCGAAACCACGATCCGTTCCGACACCGACCAGTCACTTCTGCCCGCCAAGCCGCTGGTGGTCGGCCCGCTTTATACGCCCAATCCCGAGGTGTTCAAACCGGATGGCACGACGGATATGCGGCCGGTTCAGGATTGTCCGGCGTCGTAGGGACTGACGGAATGAATGACGTGAAGGCGTCCCATCCCTCATTCCTGTGCTCGTCACAGGAATGAGGAAGGTGGGAATGGCTGCAGCCTAACCCTTTACCCCTATCAAAACAAAAAAACGGAGCCTTTCGGCTCCGTTTCCTCGAGTCTTTTCAGCAGCTTCACGCAATCGCCTGCAACAGCGATTCAAGCCGTTGAGATTTTGAATCAGCCGACGATTTCGGTTTCGGCGAACCAGTAGGCGATTTCCTGTGCAGCGGTTTCCGGAGCATCGGAACCGTGAACGGAGTTTTCACCGATGGAGAGCGCGAAGCTCTTGCGGATGGTGCCTTCCGCAGCCTGGGCCGGGTTGGTGGCGCCCATGATTTCGCGGTTCTTGAGGATGGCGTTTTCGCCTTCCAGAACCTGAACGATGGTCGGGCCGGAGGTCATGCCTTCAACGAGTTCGCCGAAGAAGGGACGCTCTTTGTGAACGGCGTAGAAGCCTTCGGCTTCGCGCTTGCTCATCCAGACGCGCTTGGAGGCGACGATGCGCAGACCGTTGTCTTCAAATACCTTGGTGATCGCGCCCGTGAGGTTACGCTTGGTTGCGTCCGGCTTGATCATCGAAAATGTGCGTTCAATCGCCATGTGTCCGTTTCCTTTTCCTTCAGAGAAAGTGGGCGGTCTTTACCCGCCCAAAGGCCCGAAAACAAGGGGGATCAACGAGATTGCGACTGTCACCGCAGACATTTCACGCCGCTGTCACACTGCGGCCTCTCGCATCATAGAGATCGAGGCAGCCTTCGAACCAGTCCCGCACCGGATCGTTATCGGCAAACAGATCCAGCCCAGTGGTGATCCGCGCCCATTGCAGCGCGCCGAACACGATGTAATCCGCAAAGAGCGGCGACGTACCGCCGATGAAAGGCTGGAAGCTCAGCATACGCCGGATCGGTGCGAGCAATGCCGGAAATGCTGCGATCTCCGCCTCGCGGTTCGCCACCACGTCCTCGAGCGGACGGCCGAGCGCTTTCGTGCGGCTATCGCGGAAATAATGGCGATCCGGCTCATCCAGCATATTGTGGATATCGAGCACGGCAATGCGGACGATGGCGGGGTGAAGCACCGTCTGCGACCAGCTTTCGACGAAACGGGCCATGGCCTTGCCACCCTCGCCGTTAAACAGCGACGGGCGCTCCGGGTAAGTCTCGTCAAGGTAAAGGGCAATTTCGAAACTGTCGCTCACCAGTTCGTCACCATCGCGCAGGATGGGCACGGTCTTCGAAAAACCATCCTCTACCGTGGGGATCACCGTGAAGGGTAAAGGCCGCTCCTCGAAATCCAGACCCTTATGCGCCAGCGAAAGCACGGTTTTCCAGCAATGGGGAGAAAATGGCCGGGAAGTGTCGCTTCCGCATAGCGAATAGAGCGTTCTGGAAGTCGTCATGGGCTGCCCCTCTTCTGCAACATCGATGAAGCGATATAAAAACGGTCTCTGCCCGAAATCAAATCAGGATTTGTCATATTATCGATCAAGGCGCGCCAACGCGGAATCATACCTCGTGACGGCAAAATTCCCTTCTGGATTTATTCTATTTTAAACCGTTGCTTGTAAGAATAGCGCCGTTCAACAATCGGTTATCGCCGGTCTACTCATAATAATCCATTGGTATTGGGGCTGTCAGTGACGACATCGGCGGGCGATAAAAAACGCGAGCATGCAAGAAGTGCACTTGTCGTTACCAAAATCACGCAGTTCATCGCCAAGATGAACATTGCGCCTTTGCCGCGCAATTACGAATTGATCTATGAAATATTGTCTGGACACAACCCGGCCATGGGCCGCGACATTCTCGCGCTCGGCAACGCGCCGCAGCAGCATGAAATCGACCTCATCGGCCAGCGGCACAATCTGCCCGGTTTTTCGCGGATCGAGGCGGAACAGATGGCAAGCGAAGCCTTCGAGACACTGACGCAGATTTCCGTGCGACTGGATGCGAGCCTTCACCGCACTGAAACCTTCATGAGCAGCCTTGAGCAGGACGAGGATGGCGAGCCGCCCGCAATGGAGCGTTTCGTCGAGTTGCTGGGTGATATTCGCGAGGAACAGACGAGCCTTCGGCATTTCATCGCCATGGGGCTGGTGAAAATCCGCGAGGTTGAAAGGAACCGCGCAGAGCTTCAGGCCGCCTCGCTGCGCGATGCGCTGACGGCATTGCCAAACCGAGCCGCCTTTCTCGAAAAGCTTGGCGCTCTTTTCGCGAAGGACCGGGCTGCATCCGCCACCTCGCTGGTGCTGCTGGATATCGACCATTTCCGGGAAATCAACGGAAAATATGGCTCCGCCGCCGGCAACAAGGCGTTGCGACGTCTCGCCGCCCTGTTTCGCAAGACCATCAAGAAGGACGATTTCGTCGCCCGTATTGGTGGCGATGAATTTGCCTTTCTGTTTGCCGGCGTGCCGCAGAACACGGCCGAGGCCATTGCCGAGCGGCTGCGGCAGAGCGTGGAGGCATTGCGCTTCGCGACCACTGGCGGCGACGGCGAACATCTGACGGTTTCGATCGGCGTCGCGGAAGTGGATGGCACCGCCACGCCGGCCGAGTTTTTCGGCCATGCGGAACTCGCCCTTCTCTCGGCCCGCTGCGGCGCGCGCAACTGCGTCGTCGGCTATTCGCGGGAGGTGTCGCAGCACAGCCGCAGCAGCTATCTGGCGCAACTCGGCTCTTGAGACAGCATTCTCCCATTGTGTGGCGCGGGCGCTCTTGCCTTGGCCAGACAGTTCGGCCAAAACGGCGCCATGATTACGATTACCGATCTTTCCGCCCGCATCGCCGGGCGTCTGCTTCTTGACCACGCCAGCGTGACGCTTCCCGCCGGCGTGAAGGCGGGCCTTGTTGGCCGCAACGGCGCCGGCAAATCCACCCTGTTTCGGGTCATCACCGGCGATTTCTCCGCGGAAAGCGGTTCGGTGACGATCCCGAAGATGGCGCGCATCGGCCAGGTCGCGCAGGAAGCGCCGGGAACGGAAGAATCGCTGATTTCCATCGTGCTTTCCGCCGACAAGGAACGCAGCGCACTTCTGGCCGAGGCGGAAACCGCAACCGATCCGCATCGTATCGCGGAAATCCAGATGCGGCTTGTCGACATCGACGCCCATTCGGCGGAAGCGCGCGCCTCCAGCATTCTTGCCGGTCTCGGTTTCGATCACGAGGCGCAGCTTCGCCCCGCCTCCTCCTTCTCCGGCGGCTGGCGCATGCGCGTGGCGCTTGCGTCGGTACTGTTTGCCGAACCCGACCTGCTGCTGCTCGACGAGCCGACCAACTATCTCGACCTCGAAGGCACGCTCTGGCTGGAAGATTACATCAGGCGTTATCCGCATACCGTCATCATCATCAGCCATGACCGCGATCTCCTGAACAATGCCGTCAATTCCATCGTGCATCTGGACCAGAAGAAGCTGACCTTCTATCGCGGCGGTTACGACCAGTTCGAGCGGCAGAAGGCCGAGGCCGACGAATTGCAGATGAAGGCGAAGGTAAAGAACGACGCCGCACGCAAGCACCTGCAAAGCTTCATCGACCGTTTCCGCGCCAAGGCGACAAAAGCACGGCAGGCGCAGAGCCGCATCAAGGCGCTGGAGCGCATGGGCACCGTCGCCGCCGTGATCGAGGATCACGTCCAGCCGATCACCTTCCCCGAGCCGGAAAAGCAGCCGGCCTCGCCCATCGTCGCCATCAATGGTGGTGCTGTGGGTTACGAGCCGGGAAAATCCATCCTGAAGCAGCTCAATCTGCGGATCGACAATGACGATCGCATCGCGCTGCTCGGCTCGAACGGCAACGGCAAATCGACCTTTGCGAAATTCATCTCCGGCCGTCTTGCGCCGCAGGCGGGCGATCTTCGTGTCGCGCCCGGCATGAAGATCGGCTTCTTCGCGCAGCACCAGCTCGATGACCTCGTGCCGGATGAAACCCCGGTCGAGCATGTGCGCAAGTTGATGCCGCTGGCGCCCGAAGCGCAGGTGCGCTCCCGCGTGGCCCAGATGGGACTTGCGACGGAAAAGATGGCGACGGCGGCGAAGGATCTGTCCGGTGGCGAGAAAGCTCGCCTGCTGATGGGGCTTGCGGCCTTCCATGCGCCGAACCTGCTGATCCTCGACGAACCGACCAACCACCTCGACATCGACAGCCGCCGCGCGCTGATCGAGGCGCTGAATGATTATAGCGGTGCGGTCATCCTCATTTCGCACGACCGCCACCTCATCGAGGCGACGGTGGACAGGCTGTGGCTGGTCGCCGACGGCACGGTCAAGACCTTCGAAGGCGACATGGAGGAATATCGCGATCTCGTCGTTTCCTCCGGCAGGAAGAAGGAAGACAAGACCGAGGCCGCTGCCGATCAGGCGTCGAAGGCGGATCAGCGCAAGGCCAACGCAGAAAAGCGCGCCCAGCTTGCGCCGCTCAAGAAAAAGATTAACGAAATCGAGTCCCTGACGGCAAAGCTTGAGAAACTGATTCAGTCGCTCGACACCGAACTGGCTGACCCGGCGCTATACGAAAAAGCCCCTGCCAAGGCCGCGCAGAAAGTCAAAGAGCGTGGCGAAGCCGCTTCCAGGCTTTCGGATGCGGAGGAGCAATGGCTGATGCTTTCCAGTGAATACGAGGATGCGATGGCGGGTTGATGCGCGACAGCGCAGAGCCGGCGGCCTCTTGCGAAGCCGCCGTATCGCAATGACGCAGTTTACTTCGCGCCGATCGTGTTGAGACCTTCACGGGCGCATTCGGCATCGATCGCGCCCGATGGCGCGCCGCCGACACCGATACCGCCGACCAGGGCGTCGCCGATCTTGATCGGCAGGCCGCCGGCCTGGATGACCATGCGCTCATCCATGTTGCGAAGGCCATCATTGGCGGGCTTGGAGGCGATGAATTCCGCGATCTCGCCAATATCACGGCCGAGCGATGCGGCGGCAAAGGCCTTGCCGGTTGCGCTGGAGACCGTGTGTGGACCGGAGCCATCCGCCTTCAGCACAATCTTGGTAGCACCATCGCGGGCGACGATGGCAACGGTGACGGCGCTGCCCTTGGCGGAGCAAGCCTGAAGCGCTGCCTTGGCTGCCTTTTCCGCCATTTCGAGCGGCAGATAGGGCGCGGTCGGCAGCGTCTGCGCCAATGCGGCCGAAGGAGCGATCAGGGCGGAAGCGATGAGAAGGGTGCGGATCATGGAAAGTCCTCTTGCTTGATGAGGACTGCAGCTTAAGCGGATGGCGCTCGGCCGCGAATCCGTAAGACTTGCCGGCTGCTCGGTAGTTCTACCGATCCGCACCGGCTTCCAGCCAGAGCCTTGTCATTTCCGCCTGCGAGGTGGTGCCGAGCTTGAGGCCGATGGCGGCACGATGGCTGTCCACCGTGCGCGGCGACAGGCCAAGCCCGTCGGCGATCTGGCGTGTGGTAAACCCAAGTGCGATGCGTTCGAGTATTTCCCGCTCCCGCGCGGTCAGCAGCGATAAAAGCGCCATATTCTCCGCCTGCAGTGCCTTTGCATCGAGCGTGCGGGTCAATATCCGATGCGCCTTCTGGATCGCGTCGATGAGATCCTGCTCATCCACGGGCTTGGAGAGAAAATCCACCGCGCCGTTGTGAAAGGCCCGGCGGCAGGCTTCGATATTGCCGTGACCGGAAATGATGATGACAGGCCAGTCGATCCCCTCTTCCGTCAGCTTCTCCTGCAGCTTCAATCCGGTGATAGCAGGCATGCGGATATCGAAGATGAGGCAGCCCGGTTCGAGCCCGGATAGCTGGCCGAGAAATACCACCGGATCGGCAAAGCCCTTCGCCTTGATGCCGACGGTGGACAGGAGCAATATCAGCGCCTTGCGCACGGCGTCATCGTCATCGACGAGATAGACGGGCAGCGTCATGGGTTCTGTGCCTCCGCTGTGACCGGGAGGACAACGCGGAAAAGCGCGCCATTCTCACTCTCGACATAAAGGATTTCACCGCCGGCGCGCTCCACCAGCCGCTGGCTGAGAGCAAGTCCCAGACCCATGCCGTTCGTTTTCGTGGTGGCGAAAGGCGTAAACAGCCGGTCGCGCAGGCCCGGTGCGACGCCGGGGCCGTTATCGGCAACCTCGAGAACGGCGAAATCACCGCTCCGGCTCAATCTGGCGGTGATGGCGCGCCTGCCTTCAATGGCAGTGAGCGCATCAAGCGCGTTGCGCAGCAGATTGAACATGACCTGTTCTATTTCAACGGGATCGACCCGCACCAAAAGCGGAGCATCGGGCATCGCGATGTCGATGCTGGCCTCATGGCGGGCCGCTTCGCCGGCAAGCAGCGCATCGACATTGCGCAGAGCCGCGCGCAGATCATGCGCCGCCACCGGCTTGCGGTGCGGCAGCGACCAGTTGCGAAACCGGTCGAGCATATTGGCGGCGCATCGCGCCTGATCGATCATATCGTCGAGAGCACCGGAAAGGGCCGTGACATCCTGACGGGCAAGCAGCCGCCGTCCGGCCTGCGCCTGTGCCAATATCGCCGTCAGAGGCTGGGTCAGCTCATGGGCAAGACCGCTTGCCATTTCTCCGAGTGCATTGACCCGCGAAGCATGGGTGAGCCTCGCCTCCATGCCGCTCAGTTCGGCCCGTCTTTCGGCGGCGCGCATGCGCGTCCTCTGTCTTGCCATGACAGTGCCGAGCAGGAAAACGATGCTCGCGCCGGCCATGCCCGCCAACAGGGCGCGGCCGGGTAAAAGATCGCGCCAGGTGATCGAGAGCGCGACTTCGAGCATAAGCGGCTGGGTAGCGCTGCTCAGTTGCCGGACATATTGCGGTGCTTCCGGTAGCGAGGGCGGGCCGAACAGGACTGTACCGTCAGGCATTTTGAGGCGGATCACCGCCTGTTTCGCCGACCAGAACGGAGCATCGGACGCCAGCAGCCGCGCGGCATCGACGGCAAGCACCAGCGCTTTCGAGGCGGTCTCGTTATTGGGGCTGCGCTTGACGATCATGTAATGGCCGGGCCTGAGACCGCTCGCCACCAGGGCGGGCCGGCCGGTAAAGACCGATGCCGCCTTGCGGATCGCCGCTGCCAGCTCGTTTTCCAGCGATCGGGTGCCTATGACAGGCCCCGCCTCACTGAGGGAAACCAGCTGAACCTCATCGATGCGCGGGTAAAATTGCAGAATGGGCGCGGCGACATCGAGCAGCAGGCCGTAATCCGCCCCCTGCTCCGCCTGCGCCACCGCCGAAAGCGCCGTCACATGGGCATCATGCTGATCGGCCCGGCGGGATGCCTCTGCCTGCAACGCGTCGCTCTCTCGCCCCAGCTCGCCGAGCAGGCTGACATATTGATAAGCCGCCAAAGCGGAAATAACGGCCGCCATGAACAGTGCCCAGACCAGAAACAACCTGAGAAAAGGCCATCCTAAAAGCGGCTGCGGATTGTCCGCCGTAGGCCGGTCGCCTGATACGGCATGGGCGGCCGCGCGAAGCGAGCGGCCGGCGCCACCCTCGCCCTTGGCCGATTCATTCGGCAAGTGCTGAGCCGGCTTTCCGGGCATGTCGTTCCATGCGTCATTGTTTTCAAGCATCGGCTCGCCCGCATGACCTTTAAAAAGGATCATGACATTCGTTCATCAAAGGAGTTTCTCAGCACAGACCGGGAAAACATTCAATGCAGCAGTCGCCGAATTCCCTTTGATGGCCATTGGCCGCAGCAAGGGCCCCGATCGGTCTCCACGCGTCAGGCGCACGCCCTGCGAGGCTGCAGCCGGGCGAGCGGCACGGCGGGGGAGTAAAGATAACCCTGTCCGAAGCGTATGCCCATCTGCATGAGAAGCCGGCTCTGCTCCTCCGTTTCGATGCCTTCCGTTACCAGCTTTGCGCCGTAGCGCTCGGCGCTCTCGAAAGCGAGTGCGATGGCCTCCCTGAACCGCGATTGGTCGAGCCTCGACGTCATCCAGTGATCGATCTTGACCTCTTCGAAAGGGAACCGCGCCAGCAAAGTAAGCGCGGCATAACCGGTGCCGAAATCATCGAGCGCCAGCCGGACGCCTGCGGCGACCAGCGCATCGAAATTCTGCTGCACGACATCAGTGGTCGGTATCCTGCTCATCTCCGTCACTTCGATCGAGAGGCGATGCGTCGGCACTGCCATTTCGCGTAGAAGCGTCACGACCCGGTCTCCGAAACGCGCAGTCGCAAAAGACGACGCGGAAATATTCACGGCCAGATGAAAATCCGCGTCAAGGCCGTGCAGGTCACGAAGGTCGCGCACGACGGCTTCGATCGTCGACCATTCGAATTCCACCAGCAGCCGATGGCGTTCGGCGATCTCCAGTACATAATAAGGCGAAAGCGCCTGTCCGTGTGCATCGACCGCGCGCAGCAGCGCTTCAGCGCCGATCATGCGGCGATCACGCATTTCGAATTTCGGCTGATAACAAATGGGCGGTCTGCCGGATTTAACCCAGTTGACCAGCATCTGCCGCACCGCCTCGTCCCGTGTCGCTTTCTCGGCAAAGGAGAAAGGGAAAATCTGCACCGGATGATCGCTTCCCTTCAGCGCCAGACTGAGGTGCCTGAGGAAGGAGGCGACATTTTGCCGGGAAAGCTGGTCCAGATTTGCCGCACCGATTTTGAGATGCGGAACCGGCCCCGCCTCCGCCGAGCGGCAAAACGTGCTCAACCCATCATGCAGATGCATCATGAGTTTCGCACTTTCCGACTTCTCCAGCGAAACCCCCTGCATGACGACTGCAAGTGTCGTATCGCCGAACATGAAGCTGCAGGGCGTGCTGGACCTGCACAGCAGACCGTCTTCGGTATCGCAGATTTCCCGCGCCAGCCTGGGCCAGAAAAGATCGCTCCAGTCCTCGCCCTCGCAGGCGGCGACATCGGCAATATTGATAATTTCGATGAGAATGAGAGCATGCGGAACGGCCGGCTCCTGCCGCATCGTTGTTTCTATGTGGTCTTTGAGGGCACGCCTGTTGGGCAGGCCGGTCAATGAATCGGTCCGCGCCGCAACGTCGCGCTTCTTTGCCTCGTCCCGCGCCCGCGCCTCGCTGCGCAGAAGGATGAACAGGCAGACGATCATCGGCAGACCGACGGCGACCGCGCCGAGGGTTCGGCGGCCGACTGCACTCAAAAACAGCGCCTGATCGACCAGACCAAGCGCGAATGAGGCCGCGATGGCAAGCAGCACGGCAATGAACCTGACCGCAAAGACGGTGAGGATATCCCGAATTCCAAGGTCGGCGAGACGGCGCTTGCGCATCCAGCCATACATGATGATGCCGCAGGCCGAAATGACGACCATGTCCTGCAGGGCCGCAAAAAACAGCACGGGACCACCGAACACAAAACGCCCGGCCGCCACGAGGAAGAGGCTGATCAGTCCGCCCTGCCAGGAGCCGAGCACCCCGGCGAGAAACAGCAGGTCGGAGCGGATATAAGGTTTGGAAGGCAGCTTGATGAATTCGGAAACCAGCAGCGTCAGCAGAAAGCCCGTCATTCCGAACACGATGCCATAATAGATTTTATAGCGGGGGTCCTCGAGGGCGATATTTCGCCGCAGGAGGATCAACACGGACACCATGCCAACGACGGCGGCCGCCTGAAGCAGGAGGAATGGAAGTTCGGCAGCGGATGCTGCCGCTTGTGAGGCGATCAATTCCATCATCTGCATTCCCCGGTTATTATGTGTTCTGGGGCCGGATTTCCGGCACATGGCCTTCACAGATCCCGCTTCGCGCAGGACACAACTTATAACACATCGCCTAGCCTTCAGTGCCCTATGCCGACATTGCGGCTTCGACGCCGTAAAGTTCCGCTGGCCCGACAATCGTTCCCATATGCCCCGAGGCCAGCACCAGCCGGTCGCGGCCCTGGCGCTTCGCCTCGTAAAGCGCCATGTCGGCCCGGTTGACCATCTCGTATATGATCTCCCTGCCGTCACCGGAAACCGCAATGCCGAGGCTGACGGTGACGATTTCCCGCCCGTCGGGGCGGTTGAGATGGGGTATGGCCTCGTCGATCACAGCCAATCTCAGTCTTTCACCGATGGCGAGTGCAGCGGAAACAACGCAATTGTCGAGCAGAACCACAAATTCCTCGCCACCATAACGCGCGACGAAACTTCTGTCGCCATCGTCCCTGCGCAGGGCGCTGCGCAGCCTGCCGGCGATCCTGCGCAGGCAATCATCGCCGGCCACATGACCTTCTGAGTCATTGTAGTTCTTGAAATAATCGACATCGAGAAGGATGAGCGCCCGCGGCCTGCCGTTGCCGCCCGAAGCCTCGTTCGCCGCCTCGTCAAAGCTGCGGCGATTGCGGATGCCGGTGAGCTGGTCGGTATTGGAAAGCTGCTGAAGCTCGTGATTTGCGTTTTGAATCCGCTGCAGCAACGTCTTCTCGCGCAGCGACGCCAGATAGTCCCGTCTTTCCACCTGCTCGATACGATAGGCCGCAAACAGTGAGACGGCGCTGATTCCGACGGAACACATGATCGCGGGGAGCTTGGCCACCTCGCTCGTCACGGTGACATATTCCATGCCGATGATGAAAACCGCCATGCAGCCGACCGTGCCCATGACCGCAAGCGGAAACGGTTTGCGATGTATCGTATTCATATAGAGGACGACGGTGACGATCCCCATGTAATATTCGCTGGCCGATGACGTCTGCGCATTGGCATAGATGAACATGATCGAGGCGACGACCATCATGCAGCCCAGCCCGTGAAGCACCTCATGCACCACCGCATCCGGCCGCACACTGATCGCATAATAGCGCGCGGGAAAATAAAGAAACAGAAGCGGCGTGATGATAAACAGGCGGACTGTAAGATCCAGCCAGATGATCTCCGGCACCAGACTTATGTCCACAAGCACGTAGAGATTGTAGAGGGTGACGCCGAAAATCAATCCATATGTATTGAATTGCCGGCTGTTTTCGTTGACTTTCTGAACGAAGCCAGACAAACGGTCATCTCTAAGTAAAACCAACACACACCTGCTATTCAGAAAATCTATTCAAGTGAAATATAAAATTACCGCTAACATCCATGGAATATACCTGAAAAAATCAACATTAAAACCGCTGACTGATAAAAAAAATAACACTAAAAACTCAAAAATAATGTTTTTTAATCTCAAATATTACACAACAAAAGAATGCCCATACCGAAAAATTGTTATGAAGTTACAACTTGAAAAAAGACGCGCCGGGCGGAAACGATCACCTTGCTCCTTCGAGCGTTTCTGCTAAAAACTTGTAAAAATCACACTTTATCCCATGCAGCACTCACACGGGTTCCACTTCATGTCAGCCACCAAGCTTGCCATCGTCGGCGTCGGCAAAATCGTTCGTGACCAGCATCTTCCCGCCATCGCAGGTAATCCGGATTTTGAATTGATCTGCACCGCGAGCCGTCATGGCACGGTGGACGGCGTCGCTTCCTATGGCACCATCGAGGCCATGCTGGAGGCTGTGCCTGCTATCGATGCGGTATCGCTGTGCATGCCGCCGCAATATCGTTACGAGGCCGCCTATGCGGCGCTGAATGCCGGCAAGCACGTCTTTCTCGAAAAGCCGCCCGGCGCCACTCTTTCGGAAGTGCAGGATCTCGTGCGGCTTGCGGATTCAAAGGGCCTGTCGCTGTTTGCAAGCTGGCATTCGCGTTATGCGCCGGCGGTCGAGGCTGCGAAGGCGTTTCTGGCCTCGACGAAGATCGACAGCGTTCACGTCATCTGGAAAGAGGACGTGCGCCACTGGCACCCCAACCAGGCCTGGATCTGGCAGGCGGGCGGTCTCGGTGTGTTCGACCCCGGCATCAATGCGCTTTCGATCATCACCCACATCCTGCCGCACGCGCTGTTCCTGACCAAGGCGACGCTTGAATTCCCGGAAAACCGTGACGCCCCGATCGCCGCCGACCTGCATTTTTCCGACGTGACGAAAACGCCCGTCCATGCCGAATTCGACTGGCGTCAGACCGGCAAGCAGAGCTGGGATATCGTTGCGGAGACGGCAGCGGGACGGATGGTGCTTTCGGAAGGCGGTGCGAAGCTTTCGATCAACGGCGAGGAAAAACTCGCCCAGCCGGAGCGGGAATATCCCGCCCTTTACGAGCGTTTCTCCGAGATCATCAAGGCAGGCCGCTCCGACGTTGATCTCGCGCCGCTGACCCACGTGGCCGACGCCTTCCTGCTCGGCCGCCACAAATTCGTGGATTCCTTCTACGACTGAGAAGCGGAAACGCTTCCCGAAGGACAATGCCTTAGAGGGCGCGGCTGACGAAACGGTCGCGCCCTGATTTTTTGGCCTGATACAGCGCTTCGTCGACGCTCTGCAGCAGCGTCGCGCGGTCTGCTCCCGCCTGCGGGGCCAGTGCGCCGCCTATGCTGAGGCGGGCGCCCACCTCGTTCCCATCGACATCAAAAGGTTTGCGGAAGGCGGCAAGCAACTGGTCCGCCAATCCGTTCAGCACCTCGGAGGCGCTCGGCCGGGGCATGAAAATCGCGAATTCGTCGCCGCCCATACGCACGACGATATCCTCGCTGCGGACCGTTTTGCGAATGCGCCCCGCAGCTTCGGTCAGAACTCGGTCTCCCGCCGGGTGGCCGAACGTATCGTTGATGGTCTTGAAACCATCAAGATCGAGATAGAGGACACCGAAGGCCTCGTTTGCACCGAGGGCCGCGCCGAGCTGGCTATCGACGATCGCCTCCAGAGCCTTGCGATTATAAAAACCGGTCAGCGGATCGGTCATCGCCGCGTCGCGCAGCTCGCGTTCGGCAAGACTCATGGTGAAATTGGCTTTCTGGAGCCGCAGAAGCGCGGCGGCCAACAATGCAAAACGTCTTAAGCTGTCGATTTCCGTACGAGAGAATTTCCGCGGTACCGTATCGACCAGGCAGAAGGCGCCAACGACGAGGCCCGGCTCCAGCTCGATCGGCGCACCGGCATAGGAACGCAACCCGGGACCGCCCTTTACATAGGACATGAAACGGAAATCCGGATGCTCGGTCAGATCGGAGATGGTCACCACATCCCTCTTGGTGATGACGCGGCTGCAGATCGACAGGTCACGCGAGCATTCTGAAAGCTCCATACCCGCCTGTTCCGCGATATGAAGCCAATCCTCGTCAACGATGTGGACGGCCGCCCGTGGCACGCCGAAAACGCCCTGCCCCAATTGCGACAGCACTTTCAGTTCCGGCATGTCGGCATTCTTGAAGGACATGATCGACCGCACCGCGACCAGACGCTCCATTTCCCCGTCCGGTCGTGAAATTGCCTGCCCCATGCTCATGTCCCTCTGCTGTTTCGTCCGCGGCACCCGCCTTTGACCGGATGAAAAGACCACACCATGAAAGCCGCGTCTGTTTCGCGGCTTTCCTTTCGGCGCATAATGCAAAAACCGGCAATTGACGCCACATGCGAAATTTTGCCGGTCTGTTTGCGTATGGAACCAATCGTGGGGTTACAAACCTGCTGTGCGATCAGGCCTTCTTCTGCCAGCGGCCTTCAGGGGACTGCTGCCAGTAAGTCAGAGAATGCCCCTCTGTTTTCAGCCTCTTCCAGTGATTTCGCGCCATTTCAAGCTGGTAGGCATCGTATCCGTCGAACATGAACACGATACGCTCATAGGCTTCCACCGCTGGCGGCTCTGCGCCATCAACGACAAAGCGGACACTCGCCGCGTTGGCATTTTCGTCCGACGCCGTCAGGAGAATCGGCTGACTTTGCGGTGCGGGCGAAGTATCGGTGGCGTGCGGCAGGAAGCTGTCGTCACGAAAGGTCCACAGATGCGTGTCGAGGAAATCACGACGCTCCTCGCCCGCCGTCTGGATCGCGACCTTCCAGCCGCGCTCCAGCGATTTCTCGAGCAAAGGCGGCAACGCGTCCTCCAGCTTCGATTCCGTCAGATGGTAGAACAGAATTTCAGTCATCCGCAGACGTGCCGCCCCACTCGTTTCAATCTTCGTAATGGGCGCGAACGAGTTCGTTCAGCAGCCTGACGCCGTAGCCCGAGCCCCAGGACTGATTGATCTCGGTCAGTGGCGAACCCATTGCGGTGCCGGCGATATCGAGATGCGCCCAGGATGTTTCACCCACAAAACGCTTGAGGAACTGCGCGGCGGTGACGGAACCCGCCAGACGGCCCGAGCTGTTCTTCATGTCGGCGAATTTGGAATCGATGATCTTGTCGTAATCCTTGCTAAGCGGCATGCGCCACAGTTTTTCGGCTGTCACGTCGCCCGCCTGCGCAAGACGCGCTGAAAGCTCGTCATCATTGGAGAAAAGGCCGGCCTGCAGATTGCCGAGCGCAACCGTGATGGCGCCCGTCAGCGTCGCGAGGTTCACCATGAATTTCGGGTTGAAGCGGTCCTTGGTGTACCAGAGCGCATCGGCCAGAACCAGCCGGCCTTCGGCATCGGTATTGATGATCTCGATGGTCTGGCCAGACATGGAGGTGACGATATCGCCCGGACGCTGGGCATTGCCGTCAGGCATGTTCTCGACAAGGCCGATGACGCCGATCACGTTTGCCTTGGCCTTGCGGGCTGCGAGCACATGCATCAGGCCGGTGACGGCAGCAGCGCCGCCCATGTCACCCTTCATATCCTCCATATTGAGGCCGGGCTTCAGCGAAATGCCGCCAGTATCGAAAACGACACCCTTGCCGACAAAGGCAATCGGCTCGTCTTTCTTGTTGCCGCCGTTCCACTGCATCACCGCAAGCCGTGGCGGACGCGCTGAACCCTGCGCGACGCCGAGAAGCGCATTCATGCCAAGCTTCTTCAGCTCTTTCTCGCCGAGAACTTCCACCTCGACGCCGAGTTTGCGCAGTTCCTCCGCCTTTTCAGCGAATTCAACCGGGCCGAGAGCGTTCGGCGGCAGATTGACGAGATCGCGCGCCAGAGTAACGCCGCCCGCAACCGCCTCCGACACGGCAAAGGCCTTTTCCGCTTCCTGATACGCAGCCGTGACGATGACGATACCGACCTTTTTCGGCGTCTTTTCATCATCGGACTTTTTCTTGGTCTTGTAGGCATCGAAGCTGTAAGCGCGCAGCAGAACGCCGAGCGCGAAATCCGCAGCAGCCTGCCCGCCTGCCTCTACGCCCGGCGCATCGAGATAGATGACGACCTTGTCGGCCTTCTTGAAGTTGGCGGCGGCGGTGCCGCCGGCGCGCAGCCAGTCATGGGCGATCAGCTTCGACGGCTTGCCTAGCCCGATGACGAGCAGCCGGTCGGCGGCGGAACCCTGTGGCGCGATCACGTCGAGCGTCGTCATGGACTTTGCGGAAAAGCCCGAGATCTTCGCCGCCCTCTCGATCACGCCGCCCGGGTCGGCCTCGGAAGCACCGGCGACGGCCTGCGCCTCACCCGAGGCTTGCAGCACAACGGCCAGGGCATTTTCCAGCGAGGCGGAATTGGCGAAAGATATATCGAATTTAGCGGACATGTTTTCCTGCTCTTCTTGGACGACTTGCACGATGCGCATGATCATGGCCTTTTCGGCCGGGGGCGCAACCCCGCATTCTTTAAAGGCCTACAGTCGTTAAAGGAAAGGCATTTTTGTGGAATGCGAAATCACGTCATGAAACCGACAGCTTGTTCCACAAAAAGACACAGGCGACGGAAAAATCGTCGCGCAAAACATATTTGTGAGCATGCCGGAATAGCCAATTGCAAACGATGCGATTAGATAAGCGGAAATCCGGCGAGCGATCGCACGGAAAAACAATATCGAACAGGGCCGTATGAAGCTTCTCGAGAACTATATCCTGCGGCGGACAACGCAGATGTTTCTGGTCGCGCTGCTGCCGGTGCTGGCCATCATCTGGACCATCCAGGTTCTCCAGAGAATCAATCTCGTGACCGATACGGGCCAGTCGATGGGCTCCTTCATGGCGCTCGCGACGATGATCCTGCCGACGCTCATTCCCGTCGTGCTGCCTTTCGCGCTTGTCATCGGCATCACCCAGATCTTCACGACGATGAACAATGATTCCGAGCTTGCCATTATCGATGCGGCTGGATCGCCGCGTTCGGTGATGTATCGCCCGGTTCTCATTCTGGCCGCCGTTCTGAGCGCCCTTTCCTTCACCATCACCAATTTCATCGAGCCGCCGGCCCGCAGCTCCGCCCGGCAGATGGTGGCCGCCGCCTATGCCGACCTTCTGTCTTCGGTGATCGAGGAAAAGACCTTCCGCACCATTCAGGATGGTCTCTATGTGCAGATTGCGCAGCGGCAGGGCCGTATTCTCAAGGGCCTGTTCGTCGCCGACCGCCGCGATCCGAATTTCGACCTCATCTATTATGCCAAGGAAGGCATGATCGACGAAAGCGGCACCTCGCTGACCATGCGCGACGGCGAAGTGCAGCAGAAGACGCCCGACGGCAAGGTCTCGATCGTCAAGTTCCTGTCCTACGCCTTCGACCTTTCGACCATGTCGGAAAAACAGGATTCGGAGCCGTCGCTCTCTCCCGGCGATGCCAGCCTCGGTTTCCTTCTCTCGCCCGACGAGAACAATGCGAGCTACAAGCGCTCGCCGGAGAATTTCCGCAGCGAGTTGCACAAGCGCCTGTCGGACTGGATGTTCGCCTTTTCCTTCGCGCTGATTTCACTGGTCATCGCCGCTGACGCCCGTTCGCATCGCGAGGCGCGCATGCATCCGATGGTCGCTGCGCTGGTGACGGCCTTCATACTGCGGTGGCTTGGTTTTTATGTTACCAATCAGATCAAGCAGAGCGCGGCCTTCATTCCGCTGGTCTATGCCGTTCCGGGCCTCAGCGGCGCCGCTGCCGCCTTCATTCTGCTGACCGGCCGCAAGCCGAAAATGCCGAAGGTCATCGCCGATGCGATGGGTCGTCTGCGCCGTCTCTTCTCCAGCCGGATGGCGAAAAGCTCTGGGAGCGGCAACGCATGATTTTCAACACGCTCTCCCGGTATTTCCTGAAACGCTATCTGATCACCGCCATCTGGTTCGTGCTCGGCGTGTCCTCGATCATTTACCTTGCCGATTTCAGCGAGACTGCACGGCGCATGTCCGGCCTGCCCGGCTATTCCGTTCCGGCCGCGCTTGGCCTCACGGCGCTTCGCCTGCCGCTGATCCTGCAGCAGACCGTTCCCTTCATCGCCCTCTTCGTCGGCATGACGACGCTGATCTCGCTCAACCGGCGCTACGAGCTGGTGGTGACGCGCGCTGCCGGCATTTCCGCCTGGCAATTCATCCTTCCCTTCGTGCTCGGCGCGGTTTTCATCGGCATCCTGTCCGTCATCATTCTGAACCCCATCGCGGCATGGGGCCAGAACAAGTCGCTGGCGATGGAAGCCGGTCTGCGCAATGAAGCAGGCGGCGGCCGCCAGCAGGAGATCATTCCGTGGATGCGCCAGACAAGTGGCGGCCAGGATACGATCATCGGCGCCAAGAGCTTCGAGGACAACGGAACGATGCTTCTCGATGTGGTTCTGATCCACCTCGACAAGGACGGAAACATCGTCTCGCGGCAGGATGCGAAGTCGGCTAAATTGGAAGATGGTTACTGGCTTCTTAACGGCGTTTCAGAAACGCGCGCGGGACATGTGCCAGTTCGGCAAGAGAGCATGCGGATCAGTACCAATCTGAGACGGGAATTTGTCCAGGAGCGCATGACGCAGACGGAAACCGTTGCTTTCTTTGACCTTTCTCACAAGATCGAAGTTGCAAAGTCCTTTGGACTATCTTCAAAGGCGCTTGAGACGCAGTATCATTTCCTGCTATCGACGCCCCTGCTTCTGGTTGCGATGACCTTGATCGCCGCGACCGTTTCATTAAAGTTCAGCCGCTTCGCCCAGTCGCGCTCCGTGATTCTGGGTGGAATCGTTTCCGGCTTCGTGCTTTATGTAGTAACCGTGCTCGTAAGGGCATTCGGGAGTGGTGGTGTTGTCCCTCCCACCGTCGCGGTCTGGGTTCCAGTCATCGTGGCGTTGGCTTTGGGGGCAACCATTCTGCTTCATCAGGAGGACGGCTAAGTGGCGGTATATGACCGCGGGAATATCAGGCGGCTTTGGACGGCCCTTCTGACAGGTGCCGCTGTGTGCGCGTATTTGGCATCCAGCCCGGTCGCTTTCGGCCAGGATGGTTTGCTTGCGTCGGCAAGCCAAGACGATTCGAAACTCCTGCTTACAGCAAATGAACTGACCTATAATCGCGATTCCCAGCGCGTCATCGCGAAGGGCGTCGTTCGCATGAAATATTCGGGCTACCGCATGGTGGCCCAGCAAGTGGAATATAACCAGCAGACCGGCCGCGTGATCGCCCATGGCAACATCGAGCTGATCGAGCCGGGCGGCAACAAGATCTATGCCGACGAGATGGACGTCACTGACGATTTCGGTCAGGGCTTCGTTAATGCCCTGCGCGTCGAGACCACGGACAATACCCGTATCGCGGGTGAAAGCGCCGAGCGTCTCGAAGGCGACCTGATGGTCCTCAACAACGGCGTCTACACCGCGTGTCTGCCCTGCGCCGAGCGGCCCGAAAAGGCGCCTCTGTGGCAGGTCAAGGCGGAACGCGTCGTTCAGGACGGTAAGACCCATACGATCCGGCTGGAAAAGGCCCGTCTGCAGCTTTTCGGCCATTCGATCGCCTATCTGCCTTTCCTCACGGTTCCGGACAATACGGTAAAGCGCAAATCGGGCTTCCTGTTCCCGCAGATGAGCATTACCGACAATCTCGGTTTCGGCATCGGCGTCCCCTATTTCCACGTTCTGTCCGACACCTCGGACGTGACCGTCACGCCGACCTATTACACGACGCAGGGTCTGCTGCTGCAGGCGGAACTGCGCCAGCGCTTCGAAACCGGCATGCATACGGTCACGATCGCCGGCATCAGCCAGCAGAAGTCCGATACCTTCACGGCCGGGACCAGCGATGCTCTCAATGACAATCGTGGCATGATCGCGAGCAAGGGTGATTTCTCGATCAATCCGCGCTGGGCGTTCGGCTGGGACGCCATGGTGCAGACCGACAATAACTTTTCGCGCACCTATGGGCTGAAGGGTTATAAAAACGACGTCCAGACCAACCAGATCTACCTGAACGGCGCGAGCGAGCGTAACAGCTTCGAAGCCCGTGGTTATTATTTCAACGTTCAGGATACGGACAATACCGAATCCAAGGAACGCAAGCAGGCCATCGTCCATCCGGTTGTCGACTATCGTTATTTCGTGCCGGATCCTATCTATGGCGGCGAGCTTTCGCTGACCACCAACCTGACGAGCATCACGCGCCTGAAGCAGGATGCCTACGCGCTTGGCGGCTATCCGCGCTTCAGCGGGCTTGAAGGCGACTATACGCGCCTTTCCACCGAAGCCGAGTGGAAACGCACCTTCACGATGGACAGCGGCCTGCAGATCACGCCGATCCTCGCTGCACGCGGTGACGCGCTCTGGACGGATATGTCTCCCGCGGCCTTCACCTCGGGCGGCACCTCCTATGCCTATGAGGGCATGATGAATGACGGTGCGGCTTTCCGCGGCATGGTCACCGGCGGCCTGGAAGTGCGTTATCCCTGGCTGTTCACGGCACTCAACAGCAGCCACGTGATTGAACCCATTGCGCAGATTTTCGTGCGCCCGAACGAACAATATGCCGGCCGCCTTCCAAACGAGGACGCACAGGCATTCGTATTCGACGCGACCAATCTGTTCGAACGCGACAAATTCTCCGGCTTCGACCGCATCGAAGGCGGCACGCGCGCCAATATCGGCTTCCGCTATAACGGTACCTTCGACAACGGCTACGGCGTTCGTGCCATCGCCGGCCAGTCTTTCCATCTGGCGGGCGACAATTCCTTCGCCTCCTACGATCTCGTCAATGCAGGCGCCAATTCCGGCCTCGAATCCGACCGTTCGGATTACGTCGCCATGGCCGCATTCGATGCGCCGATCGGTCTTTCTCTGTCTTCCAGCCTGCGTCTCGACAAGGACGATCTTGACATCAACCGGTCGGAAACCGGCATCAGCTATTCGGACCGCCGCCTCACCGGCAAGCTCAGCTATACGCAGGTCAAGGCGCAGACGAAATATGGCTATAACGAAGACCGCGATATCATTCAGGCCTCCGGTACGCTGCGTATGGACGACAATTGGTCGCTGTTTGGCTCGATCAACTACGATCTGAACGGAAAATTTGCCGCCGAGCGCCGCATCGGCATTGCCTATCAGGATGAATGCACGATCTTGACGGTAAGCTATTCCGACGAAGGCAATATCAATTCCAGCCGCCAGGCCGCCAACGACTGGTCGATTAATGCCCGTCTGGCCTTCCGGACGCTTGGCGATATCAGCATCGGTTCAGCAAACGATGACTGGAACGATATGGATATCGGCTGGAAGCCAAACAACTACTGAGTTTAGAGGCAGGTTACGCAGCATCGTGGCCTGCCTTTTTACCATTTGGCCAGTAAAGCCACGGTTTCGCCGCAACAACACGCCAATGTCGGCCGCGCATGGAACCTATCGGGTTTTCTTTCAACAAACCGACACATTGCCGTCTTGCGGATCGCGATGATATATACGTGGCAAATTCGCGGTGCGGATGCACAGGTGCAGGTCTGAAAAGCGGGAGAGTTCAATAATCCCCTCATCAGGCAGAACAGATTGGCGGGACAGGGCAACAGGACCCTGCCCGACGAAAGGGAGAAGGATATGATGAATTTCGGAAAGACGGCTTTGCGTGGCGCTGCTTTCGCCTTTGCGATATTCGCCGTTCCCATGGCCATTGTGCCCTATGCCGGCCAGGCCTTCGCCGACAGCACCGTCAAGATTGTCGTCAACAAGACACCCATCACCAATGACGATATCGCCAAGCGCGTCGCCTTCCTGAAGCTGCAGCGCCAGTCCGGTAACCTCAATGAAAAAGCGCGTGAGCAGCTTGTCGATGAGGCGCTGAAGCGCGAAGAAATCGGCCGCGTGAAAATGTCGGTCAGCACCGACGATGTCGATGCGGCCTTCGCACGCTTTGCCGGCAACAACAAGATGACCCCGCAGCAACTGACGAAGGTGCTGTCGCAGGCGGGTGTCGGCGCCGACCATTTCAAGTCCTTCATCGCCATTCAGATGAGCTGGCCGCGTCTTGTCAACGCCCGTTATGGCGCCCGCGGCAAGATGTCGACGCAGGATCTCGTGACCCGCCTGAAGGAACGCGGCGACAAGCCCGTCACCACGGAATATTTCCTGCAGCAGGTCATTTTCGTCATCCCGGAATCGAAGCGTAATGCCATTACCGGCAAGCGCAAGGCCGAGGCTGAAGCCTCGCGCAAGCGTTACCCCGGCTGCGACCAGGCCATGAGCTTCGCCGCGACCATGCGCGACGTGGCGATCAAGGACCTCGGCCGCATTCTGGCCCCCGAACTTCCGGAAGACTGGAAAGCTTTGGTGGAAAAGACCAAGGAAGGCGGCACCACCGGAACGCGCGTGACCGAAAAGGGCGTCGAATATCTGGCCATCTGCAAGCAGCGTCAGGTTTCCGACGACTATGCGGCGGAAATGGTGTTCAAGTCCGAAGACCTGATGAAGGCCAAGGACGGCGAAAACCCGAACGAAAAGAAATATATGGATGAGCTGCGCAAGAAGGCGCAGATCGTCAACACCTGATATTGATACAAGAGCCGGGTCTTTCCGTGACATATGCATCCCTGCCGCTTGCCCTGACACAGGGAGATCCAGCCGGTATCGGCCCCGACATCGCCATCACCGCCTGGGCAAAGCGCCGGGAGAGCGGCGTGCCGCCCTTCATCTTCATCGGCGACCCCGATGTGGTGGCGAGCCGTGCAGCGCTGATCGGCATTCCGGTCAATATCGAGACCTGCGATGCGGAGAATGCCGTCAGCCTGTTCGAACGCGCTTTCCCCATCCTCCCGCTTCCTGTCGGCTTCGAAGTGCAGGCGGGCCAGCCGCATGTTGGCGCGGCCCATGCCACGATCAAGGCCATCGAGACCGCCGTTTCCCTGACGGTCGAGGGCAAAGCTGCGGCCGTTGTCACCAATCCGATCGCGAAATCGGTGCTATACGAGGCGGGCTTCGGCTTCCCCGGTCATACGGAGTTTCTGGCCGATCTCGCCTTGCGGCAGACCGGCGAACAGGTGACGCCTGTCATGATGATTGCCGGACCCAAGGTCCGTGTCGTCCCGGTGACGATCCACATCCCCGTGAAAGACGTGCCGGCAGCCCTGACGGAAGAACTGATCGTCACGACCTGCCGGATCATCGATGCCGATCTCCGGCAAAAATTCGGCATCGAGGCGCCGCGTCTGGCGGTTGCCGGCCTCAACCCACATGCGGGTGAAGATGGCGCACTCGGCACCGAGGATCGCGATATCGTTCACCCGGCGACCATGCGGTTGCGGAAGGACGGGATCGATGCCTTCGGCCCCCTGCCCGCCGACACCATGTTCCACGATGCTGCCCGCAAGCGGTATGACGTGGCGGTGTGCATGTATCATGATCAGGCGCTGATCCCCGCCAAGGCGCTCGGCTTTGACGATTCCGTCAATGTCACGCTTGGGCTACCCTTCATCCGCACCTCGCCGGACCATGGCACTGCCTTCGGCATTGCAGGCCAGGGCATTGCCAATGAAGCGAGCCTTGTCGCGGCACTGAAGATGGCGGCGGAAATTTCCACCCGCAGCCGGGTTGGCGCATAATGGCGGCCATCGACGGACTGCCACCACTGCGCGATGTCATCCAGCGCCACGGGCTCGACGCGAAAAAATCGCTCGGTCAGAACTTCCTGTTCGACCTCAACCTCACCCAGAAGATTGCCAGAACGGCAGGGCCGCTCGACGGCGTGACGGTGATCGAGGTCGGTCCCGGTCCCGGCGGCCTCACCCGCGCCATTCTCTCGCTCGGGGCGAGAAAGGTCATCGCCGTCGAACGCGACAGCCGCTGCCTGCCGGCGCTGGCGGAAATCGAGGCGCATTATCCCGGACGGCTCGAGGTCATCGAGGGCGACGCCCTCCAGACCGATTTCGAGGCTCTGGTTCCCGCCGGTGAACCGGTGCGCATCATCGCCAACCTGCCCTACAATGTCGGCACGCAATTGCTGGTCAACTGGCTTTTGCCGAAACAATGGCCACCCTTCTGGCTTTCCATGACACTGATGTTCCAGAAGGAAGTCGGCCAGCGCATCGTGGCTGAAGAAGGCGACAATCATTATGGGCGTCTGGGCGTTCTCGCCGGCTGGCGCACGGTCGCGGAAATGGCCTTCGACGTCCCGCCACAGGCCTTCAGCCCGCCGCCAAAAGTGACCTCCACCGTCGTGCACCTGCTGCCGAAAGACAAGCCATTGCCCTGCGATGTTGCCAAGCTTGAAAAGGTCACGGAAGCCGCCTTCGGCCAGCGCCGCAAGATGCTGCGTCAGAGCGTGAAAAGCCTTGGCGGGGAAACCCTGCTGGAAAAAGCGGGCATCGATCCCACACGACGAGCGGAAACGCTGTCGGTGGATGAATTCGTGACGTTGGCGAACTGCCTCTAAGGCTGGACCAGACACGAAAGCTTGACGACACGGGTTCCCTTCAGGTCCGCGACAGAACTTGATCTGTGGCGCAACCTATAAATTTCCGATGATGAATTTTCGACGATCACGCGCCACGGGAAACCGGTGGCACGGCCACCTCTGTTAACGTGGCTGGTTCGCAAGAAACCTTATGAAAAGCGCTGCCTATTTGGGAAATTTTCCGCTTTTCACCTTGAGTGACATGATCCAGACCACAATCACCAAGCCCGATCACAACCAGTGCTTGACTCCAAACACACAACTGTAAATTATATATCCATTCCTATTGTACATTTTCCACTTCACAGTTTCAAATATCAGGGGGATCGCGTGAAGATAAGTTATGTTTTGGCCATCTCGCTATTCACGCTTTCCTCATGTGTTAGCGTGACACCTACTTTTGATGAAGCGCTGATGAAGCACATTGAGGCGCTAAACAACGATATCGATAAGATTGATGCCGCAGTATCTGCTGTTTACGAAGATAAAACACCGTTCTCCAAGGTCGAAGGCATATACGTCGACGCAGTATCAAATGTACGTTCGGCAATTTATATTGCCGAAGGCCGCGCAACTTACCTTCGCAACCGCGTTTCCGGTAGACCCGCCCAGATTATTCACAAAGCACTGCTGATCTGCCAGGAAGCGCTGATGATACAGTTGGCTGCTCATCGAAAAGCACCCTTTAACGTTGAGACCGCGTCCACATTCGCCACGAAGGAAGCCTGTAGCGTTCCGAAGTTGTTTGAAGCCCGGTTGAAGTGAGGTTCACATGGCAAAGGCACTAGATCTGGATAAATTTGAACCGAAAGATGCGTCGGAACTCTATAAGGGCATTCTGCAGCAGGTTTCAGCGGTTCTCATTTCGCACTTCAATGAAGTCAAAAATGAAATTGCCGTTCATATTAAGTCGATTGCGCAAAAGGCATGGCTAACGCAGGCAGGCCTCAAGAGCGGTACGATTTCCAGAGAGCACGCGGATATGGCCATGCACACACAGGAACTGGCCCTCAGCAGCGTGCTGCTCTATTCTGAGTTCCTCGTTTACGACACCGTCCAGACAGTTCTGAACGCGGTTTTTGGTGTGATCGGTGCTGCAATCAGAAACCTGACGGGCTTCGATCTTGCTTTTGGGCGCAGCTAACTGGAACAGGCCTAACAAATTATCCCATACTGCCCGGGCGATGGGTTCTTCCCATCCCGGCGGATGAGTTAGCTTACCGGAAGCGCTTAAAGCTTCGGTTCTTCCTCAAGCAGCGCCCGCACGAAATCGAACATGCCGTGGCGGCGGTCACGGCGGACGCGTTCGGCCTTCACGATTGCTTCGACGGCCTCGAAGGCGGCCTGCAGGTCGTCGTTGAGGATGACATAGTCATAATCGCGCCAGTGCTCGATTTCGGCACGGGAATTGAGGAGCCGGGTCTTGATGACCTCTTCGGTGTCTTCGGCGCGGCGATGCAGGCGCGATTGAAGTTCGGTCATGGTCGGCGGCAGGATGAAGATCGAAACGACGTCCGCCTTCATCTTGTCCTGCAGCTGCTCGGCGCCCTGCCAGTCGATGTCGAACAGCATATCGCGACCGGCGGCCATGGCATCTTCCACCGGCCCGCGCGGCGTGCCGTAGAAATTGCCGTGAACTTCCGCCCATTCCAGCAGCGCATCGCTATCACGCAGACGCTCGAAATCGCGCTTGGAAATGAAATGGTAGTGGATACCGTCAATCTCGCTCTGGCGGCGCGGGCGCGTCGTAACGCTGACGGACAGGCCGATATTCTTGTCCTTGTCGAGCAGGTTGCGGGCAATCGTGGATTTGCCCGCGCCTGATGGCGAAGAAATCACCAGCATCAGCCCTCGGCGGGCAATCGTGACGGGAGAATTATTCACCGGGACCATGGGGTCTACTCCAGATTTTGGACCTGTTCGCGAAACTGGTCGATCACCACTTTCAGCTCTACGCCTGCTGCGGTTACCGCACTCGCATTCGATTTGGAACAGATTGTATTCGACTCGCGGTTAAATTCCTGTGCAAGAAAATCGAGCTTGCGCCCTACCGGCCCGCCATTGGTCAGCAGTTCCCGGGAAGCCTGAACATGGGCGTGCAACCGGTCGATCTCTTCGCGCAAATCCGCCTTGGTGGCAATCAGCGCCGCCTCGGCATGCAGGCGGTCGCGGTCGAGCCCGTGCAGGCCATCGCCGATGAGCGAGATCTGCTGGGCAAGTCTTGCCGCGATCTGTTCCGGCTGACGGGACGGATCATTCTCGATGATGTCCACAAGCTGCTCTATGCGGTTGATATGGCCGGACAGGATGGCGAACAGCGACGCCCCTTCCCGCTCGCGCATGTCCTTCAGCTTCTCGACGGCAACCGCAAAACCGGCCAGCACATCGCTATTACGTGTGGCCTGCGCTTCAGCATCGTCTTCCGCCTCGCGAAAATCGACGAGACCCCGCAGTGTAAGCAACGTATCGAAGCTCAGCGGCTTGTCTTCAACGACATCACCAAGCTCCTTCTTAAGTGCCAGAACCGCAGCGAGCGCATCGCGGTTGATCACGGCCTCAAGCCGGTTTTCCGCAATGGCGAGCGTAAGCCCAGCCTGAATATTGCCGCGGGAAAGATGCTCGCCCGCGATTTCCCGCAAGGCGGTTTCCAGCGCTTCAAGACCGGTCGGCAGACGCAGGCGTACATCGAGCCCCTTGCCGTTCACGGACCGCAATTCCCACGCCCAGCGGTAACGGCCGGAGGTTCCTTCGCTGCGCGCAAAGCCGGTCATCGATTGCAATGTCATATCTGGAAGCCCCCCGTCATGCCGTACAAAACCGGGCCCTGTGGATCACAGGGCCCGGTCGAGATTATCAGTTGTTGGCGGGTTTTTCCGCCTCGGCCCCGCCCGGCTGACCATCCACGACAACATCGGGATTGGCGCCGGAAGCAGCCTTCTCAGCCTCGATCTTGCGCCAGCGGCGCACATTGGCGTTGTGCTCTTCCAGCGTCTTGGCAAAGACGTGGCCGCCGGTGCCATCGGCAACGAAATAAAGGTCATCCGTGCGCCAGGGATTGGCAACGGCCTCAAGCGCCGCCCGGCCCGGATTGGCGATAGGAGACGGCGGCAGGCCCTTGATGACATAGGTGTTGAACGGCGTCTGCTTCTGCAGGTCAGACTGGTAAATCGGGCGATCGGACGGTTTGCCATCGCCACCGAACAGACCGTAGATGATCGTCGGGTCGGATTGCAGGCGCATGCCCTTCTTCAGACGGTTGTAGAAAACGGAAGCAACATGGGCGCGCTCGTCATCCTTGCCGGTTTCCTTCTCGACGATCGAGGCAAGCGTCACAAATTCCTCGATGGTCTTGATCGGCAGGTCAGGATCGCGCCGCTCCCAGATCATGTCGATCAGCTTGTCCTGCGCCGCACTCATCTGGTTGATGATTTCTTCGCGCTTGGTGCCGCGGGTAAAGCGATAGGTATCGGGGCGCAAGCTGCCTTCCGGCGGCAGGGCCGAGGGCAATTCGCCGTCCAGCACTTCGTCTGCTCCAAGGCGCGCGAACATCTGCTTCACGGTCAGGCCTTCCGGCAGCGACACGGAATAAAGGATCGACTTGCCGGACTCCAGCAACATCATGATGTCCTTCATCGACGCGCCGGCCTTGATCTCGTATTCGCCAGCCTTCAGCGTCTGGTCCTTTTGCAGGTAGCTGCCGGTCATCAGACGGAAGACGCGGGCGTTGGAGACGACGTCGTTGCGCTCGAGATTATTGGCGATCTCGATGATGCCGGCACCATTGCGCACCGTGAAATGGGTGTTCGTCTGAAGCGGACCGGGCTCCTGGAACGCATTGATCATGTAATAGAAAGCGGCAATGGCCAGCACACAGACCGCGACTGCAAGCGTCATCAGAAAATTCAGAAAGATTACAAGCTGGCCATGGGCCTTACGGGAGCGCTTGGGCGGCGCCGGTACTTTTTCCGGCCGCAAGGCTTCCGTCGGGGATTTCGGAATGATCGGGCCGCGATTACCTTCGCCCGCGCCGTTCTGTCCGTATGGTCCCTGGCTGTTCTGGTTCGTGTCGCTCACCGTCGGTCCTTTTCAGTTCGGCGTTGTCAGCGCTTTTTGCGCAGGTAATGCGGCAAAAACAGGTTCGGAATGCCTTCCTGCACCACATGGAGATATCGTGAAGCATATCTTTCCGCTTCACGAACATCGTTTCGGACAAAGCCGATGGAGGAAGCAGCCTGCGGCCGGAAATCACCCCGAACCGGCAAACGCTTCATAAACGACTACAATATCGGCGCGAAAACCGGAATGACTTTCGCAAGCCTCAATGCGTTCTTCAAAGGAAAGAACGGCCTTCGTCAGCACCCGGTGGGAGGGCGCCAGCGCGGCGGCAGAGCCGCCGCCGGGGATTATGCTTCGTAACGACGCAGCACGAGGGAGGCGTTGGTACCGCCGAAACCGAAGGAATTCGAAAGCGCCACGTTGACCTGCCGCTTGCGCGCCTTGTGCGGCACCAGGTCGATCTTCGTCTCGACATCGGGATTGTCGAGGTTCAGCGTCGGCGGAACGATGTTGTCGCGGATCGCAAGCGTGGCGAAGATTGCCTCGATAGCGCCCGCCGCACCAAGAAGATGGCCGGTGGCCGACTTGGTGGAAGACATCGAAATCTTCGCGGCCGATTCGCCGACGAGCCGTTCGACCGCGCCGAGCTCGATCGTATCCGCCATGGTGGAAGTACCATGGGCGTTGATGTAATCGATATCATCAGGCGTCAGGCCGGCGCGCTTCAGCGCCATCGACATGCAGCGATAGGCGCCTTCACCATCCTCGGACGGAGCGGTGATGTGATAGGCATCACCGGAAAGGCCGTAACCGACGACTTCGGCATAAATCTTCGCGCCGCGCGCCTTGGCGTGTTCCAGCTCTTCCAGAACGACGATGCCCGCACCTTCACCCATGACGAAACCGTCGCGGTCACGGTCATAGGGGCGCGAGGCCTTCTGCGGATCGTCATTATGCTGGGTTGAAAGCGCCTTGCAGGCGGCGAAGCCGGCAAGCGCGATGCGGCAGACCGGCGATTCAGCGCCACCGGCGACCATGACGTCGGCATCGCCGAGTGCGATCAGACGGGCGGCATCGCCAATGGCGTGCGCACCGGTCGAGCAGGCCGTCACCACCGCATGGTTCGGTCCGCGCAGCTTGTGGCGGATGGAAACCTGGCCGGATACGAGATTGATCAGACGGCCGGGAATGAAGAAGGGAGAAATGCGCCGCGGGCCCTTGTCGCGCAGGGTATAGCCCGCCTCGACAATACCTTCCAGGCCGCCGATGCCGGAGCCGATCATAACGCCGGTGGCGATCTGGTCCTCGTCCGTTTCCGGGTGCCAGTCCGCGTCGGCAAGCGCCATGTCGGCGGCAGCCATGCCGTACAGGATGAAAGGATCGATCTTGCGCTGTTCCTTGGGTTCCATCCAGTCATCGGCATTGAAGGTGCCGTTGGAACCATCGCCTACGGGAATACGGCAGGCGATCTTTGCCGGAAGGTCTTCGACTTCGAATTCAGTCACGAGACGGGCGCCGTTATGGCCGGCCAAAAGCCGTTCCCAGGTCACTTCCGTCCCACATCCAAGAGGAGATACCATGCCGGTACCGGTGATAACGACACGCCTCATCGCCAACGCTCCGCCCTTATCCAAATCATCGGTCTTCATGCAACGCCGGACATCAGGGATGTTCATTCGATGTTGCAGTATTCAAATGTCCGCATGATGGCTGCGGGCGCCGTTTCCGGCCCGTGACCTCATGCATCGCCCGGAACACGCGCCGCCTGGGGCATGTACCGTCCTGCCTATAAAACATTGGCCCGGACGAGCCGGGCCAAGGACGGGAGGATATTGCACCTCCCCCATGAAGGTCGATCAGGCCTGGGCCTTCTCGATGAACTTTACGGCGTCGCCGACAGTCAGGATCGAGTCAGCTGCGTCGTCGGGAATTTCGACGCCGAACTCTTCTTCGAAAGCCATGACCAGTTCAACGGTATCGAGCGAATCAGCGCCCAGATCGTCAATGAAGCTAGCGCCTTCAACAACCTTGTCGGCGTCAACGCCAAGATGATCAATTACAATTTTCTTTACGCGTTCTGCGATATCGCTCATGTCGGTTTCCTCGACCTTTATTTTGAAGGGAATGCCTTACGGCACCCTGCCCTGTTAGAAGCCCTCATGCGCCGTTCAAATCCGGCACTGCTGGCAAACCCGTTCAACCCGGTCCAAGCTAGACATCGTCACGCAAAATCGCAACGGCTTCCTGTCTCTCCGGGACGACTGTTCACAGTCTTGGCCCGCTTAACATGGTTTCAATCGGTCGAAAAGCCTGAAAACGCGCTAAGCACAGCGTATGACAGGCTATTTCGCCGAAAACCAGTCAGCGGGGCCTTGCGGCGCCAGCTACCCAAGAAGGTACTTAAACAGCGCCGCAATCCTTTTCATGACGGCCTCAGGCGCCGTCAGATCATCGCCATGCCGCCATTGACGTGCAGGGTCTGGCCGGTCATGTAGGCGGCTTCATTGGAAGCCAGGTAAAGAACGGCCGATGCGACTTCCGCACCGGTTCCCATGCGCTTCATGGGAATGGCGCCCATAATGGCGTCTTTCTGCTTGTCGTTCAGCTTGCCGGTCATGGCGCTTTCGATGAAGCCGGGCGCCACGCAGTTGACGGTGACGTTGCGGGTGGCGATTTCCTGCGCCAGCGACTTCGAAAAACCGATCATGCCGGCCTTGGAGGCGCAGTAGTTGGCTTGACCAGGATTGCCGGTGACGCCGACGATGGAGGTGATGTTGATGATGCGGCCGAAACGGCGGCGCATCATCGGATGTGTCAGCTCGCGCGTCAGGCGGAACATCGCCGTCAGGTTCACTTCGATGACGTTATCCCAGTCCTCGTCGCTCATGCGCACGAAGAGGCCGTCCTTGGTGATGCCGGCATTGTTGACGAGGATATCCACGCCCTCCAGCTCGGCTTCGGCCTTTTCGCCGAGCGCCTTTACCTCGGCTCGGTCGGCAAGGTTAGCCGGGAAAATCTTGACGCGGTCGCCAAGTTCCGCCGCCAGCGCTTCAAGCTTTTCAACGCGGGTGCCGTGCAGGCCGACGGTTGCGCCCTGGCTGTGGAGAAGGCGGGCGATTTCTTCGCCGATGCCGCCGGTCGCGCCGGTTACGAGAGCCTTGCGGCCTGTCAGATCTAACATGTTCCGTTCCTTCTTTAGAGCAACTCCGCAAAGCCTTTTAACGGAATTGCATCGGGAATTATCGTAAAACAAAAGGCCGTTACGGGGCGAAGCCCGTCTCAGCCGATAAGAGTGGCGAGAAGCTGGTCGATATCGGCAGCGCCGTTGACGGCAACGCCGTTCACCGTCTTATCGATGCGGCGGGCAAGGCCCGTCAGCACCTTGCCGGAACCGATCTCGTAAAGCTGCGTCACATTGTTGGCGGCGAACCACTCAACCGTCTCGCGCCAGCGCACCTGGCCCGTTACCTGCTCGACCAGCAAAGCGGCGATCTCATTGGCATCGGAAACGGGTGTGGCGCGCACATTGGCGACAACGGGCACGACCGGGTTGTGTTTTTCGACCTTGGCCAGCGCCTCGCGCATGGCTTCCGCCGCCGGCGCCATCAGTGCGGAGTGGAAGGGTGCCGAGACCGGCAGCATGATGGCGCGCTTGGCGCCCTTTTCGGAAGCGATCGCCGCCGCCTTTTCAACGGCAGCCTTGCCGCCGGAAATGACCAGCTGGCCACCGCCATTGTCATTAGCGATTTGGCAGACACCGAGGATGCCGGCTTCCTCGCAGATTGCGGACACCGCATCATGCTCCAGCCCGATGATCGCAGCCATCGCGCCCTCGCCGACCGGCACGGCGGCCTGCATGGCATTGCCGCGGATACGCAGAAGACGGGCGGTATCGGCAACCGAGAAGGTGCCGGCGGCACAGAGCGCCGAATATTCGCCGAGCGAATGGCCGGCTACATAAGAAACCGTATCGGACAGCTTGAAGCCGCGCGCTTCGAGAACCCGCATGACCGCCATGGACACGGCCATCAGCGCCGGCTGGGCATTGGCCGTCAGCGTCAGCGTCTCTTCCGGGCCGTTCCACATGATATCGGAAAGCTTCTGGTCGAGCGCCTCGTCGACCTCCTGAAACACGGCGCGCGCTTCCGGATAGGTATCCGCCAGCTCCTTGCCCATGCCGACGGCCTGGCTTCCCTGACCGGGAAATGTGAATGCAATACCCATGGGATGTCGTCCTTCTTGTCTGGCCTTGCCTTTATTCTTTCGGACTTCCATTCACATTCCCGCCAGCGAAGTCAAGGCTTGAAGCCCTATGGCAGGCCTTTGTCAGGGGTTTTGCCGACCTGTTTTCCCCTTTCTTTTCATCATATTTTTTCTTGCACTGCGGCAAATCCCCATTACTTTCACCCCACCTTCCAAAACTCGTCAAAGCACCGGGACCTCTCCATGAAACAGAATCTACTGGGACGCACGGGCATCTCCGTGTCCGAAATCTGCCTCGGCACCATGACGTGGGGCACGCAGAACACCGAAGCAGAAGCCCATCAGCAGATGGACTACGCCATCGAAAACGGCGTCAATTTCTTCGATACGGCCGAGCTTTATCCGACCACCCCCGTTTCCGCCGAAACACAGGGCCGGACCGAGGAGTATATCGGCAGCTGGTTCGAAAAGACCGGCAGGCGCGATCAGGTCGTGCTCGCCACCAAGGTCGCCGGCTCCGGGCGCGATTATATTCGCGGCGGCCGCGATATCGACGCCGCCGCCATCCGCGAGGCGGTGGATACCAGCCTCAAGCGGCTGAAGACCGACTACATCGACCTCTACCAGGTTCACTGGCCGAATCGCGGCACCTACCATTTCCGTGGCGCCTGGGGCTTCGACGCCTCCGCTCAGGACAAGCAGCGTACGCTTGCCGAAATCACCGAAAAGCTGGAGACGCTCGGAGAACTGGTGAAGGCCGGCAAGATCCGCGCCATTGGCCTCTCCAACGAAAGCGCCTGGGGCACGCAGAAATATATCGATATCGCGGAAGCGAACGGCCTGCCGCGCGTCGCCACCATTCAGAACGAATATAACCTGCTGTACCGCAGCTTCGATCTCGACATGGCGGAAGTCGCCCATCACGAAGATGTCGGCCTGCTCGCCTATTCGCCGCTTGCGGCGGGTCTGCTGACCGGCAAATACCAGAACGGCGCGCGCCCGGCGGGATCACGCGCCTCCATCAACAAGGATCTCGGCGGCCGGTTGCAGCCGCTGCAGGAAGCGCCGGTCAAGGCCTATCTAAAGCTTGCCGCCGAGCATGGGATCGATCCGGCCCAACTCGCCATCGCCTTCTGCCTGACACGCCCCTTCATGGCCTCGGCCATCATCGGCGCAACGACGATGGAGCAGTTGAAGGTGGATATCGCGGCGGCGGATGTGACGCTGTCGGAAGAGGTGCTGACGGGTATTGCCGCGATCCATCGGCAATATCCGATGGCGATCTAAGGTAGCTGGTTGCCATGGCCGTCCCCGAAAGCGCAACGGAACTGCGAACTGCAATCGAAAGCAGTTTTGAAAAGCTGATGCGCGAATTGGAAACAGTCCCGGTGGACCTTGCCGGGACGAGGGACATGGACGGCCATGCAGCCGGTACGCTGATGAGCGTCAACGACCTCGTCGCCTATCTGATTGGCTGGGGAGAGCTGGTGCTGAAGTGGATATCGCTTCGCGCCGAAGGTCGTGAACCGGATTTTCCCGAAACAGGCTATAAGTGGAATGCGCTGGGAGCCTTGGCGCAGAAATTCTACGGCGACTACGTCTCCCTGTCTTTCGCCGAACGGCAGGAGCGACTGGACAGTGTGAAAAGACGGATCATCGACGCCATCAACGCATATGATCCGCATCAGCTTTACGCCCCCGGCTGGTACGGCAAATGGTCACTTGGCCGTATGATCCAGTTCAACACGTCCTTGCCCTACGTTAACGCCCGCGGACGGCTGCGAAAATGGAAGAAAGCCAGAGGAATAGCCTGATTTTGCGGTGCGGGGTTGTTTTCTGCGGAAAAATCCGTATAAGCGCGCTGTTCACAACACCCGGTCCAATTGGCTGGTGGCTGAACGGAGGGCTGGTTCCGGTAACGGAACAGCAGGAACCATAAGGTTTTTCCGGCCTCCCGTGTCTCCGCTCTCGACCGTCTCGAACAACGCTTTTCTTGCTTTAAGGCCTTCACGCCTTGTCAGGAGCAGTCGTTGAGGCTTAGCGCCGTTGCCGGGTGAAGGACGAAACGCAAGAAAGGCAAAGCTTAAATGGCTCTTTACGAACACATCTTCCTTGCCCGGCAGGATATTTCTGCCCAGCAGGTCGACGCACTTGTCGAGCAGTACAAGGGCGTTATCGAATCGTTCGGCGGTAAAGTCGGACGCGTCGAGAACTGGGGTCTGAAGTCCCTCACCTACCGCATCAAGAAGAACCGCAAGGCTCACTACGCTCTCATGGACATCGACGCTCCGGCGGCCGCCATCCATGAAGTCGAGCGCCAGATGCGCATCAACGAAGACGTTCTTCGCTACATGACCATCGCCGTCGAAGCCCACGAAGAAGGCCCGTCTGCGATGATGCAGAAGCGCGATCGCGACGACCGTCCGCGCCGTGACGGCGACCGTCCGGACCGTGGCCCGCGTGAAGATCGTGGTCCCCGCGCACCGCGCGAAGGTGGCTTCGGCGACCGTGAAGACCGTCCGCGCCGTCCGCGCGAAGACCGTGCATAAGAAGGAGTTTTGACCAATGGCTGACGCATCCTCTTCCCAGGCACGCCGCCCGTTCCACCGCCGTCGCAAGACGTGCCCCTTCTCCGGCGCCAACGCTCCGAAGATCGACTACAAGGACGTACGTCTCCTGCAGCGCTACATTTCCGAGCGCGGCAAGATCGTTCCGTCCCGCATCACGGCCGTTTCCCAGAAGAAGCAGCGCGAACTCGCCCAGGCGATCAAGCGCGCCCGCTTCCTCGGCCTGCTGCCCTACGTTGTAGCGTAATGAATTAAAGCGAGGCTGCGGTTTATCGCGGCCTCGTTTTTCTCGAGCAGCTGACTCTTGATCAGCGGGTCGAAAATTATAATCCTTCCGCGTTGGGCGCGGATCGATACTCTGAAAAACCCATGTTGGGGATGAGGCTCTCAGGAGCGATCCTCTAACTGCTTAAGTTTCAGCAGGACAGCGAAGTGCAGAAGTTGAACCAGACAGTGCTGATCTCCGGCGTTCTCGCCGGCATATGCGCCGCGTTTCTGACGCTTGGCGCAACGGCACAGTCGTCCCTGTCCTTCCTGCTTTATGCCGGTTCCGCCATGCCGATCTTCATCGCCGGCATGGGCTGGGGCAACCGCGCCGCCATTATCGCGATCATCACCACGGCCATCATCGGCGCGCTGGTCATGTCGCCGCTTTTTGCGCTGACCATCGCAATCTTCACGCTGATCCCGGCGGGCTGGCTTTCGCATCTCGCCAATCTGGCGCGTCCGGCCTCCGAACTCGGCGGCCCGGATGATCTGCTTGCCTGGTATCCGCTTTCCGGCATCGTCCTGCATCTGTGCATTCTGGTTTCCGTCGCCGTCGTCATTCTCGGCTGGATGATCGGTTACGGTCCCGATCTCGTCACGCGTATGATCGACATGATTATGACCTCGGTTCAGAACAGCGAACCGTTGTTCGAACCCAATGTCGAGGCACTGGCGCGGACGAAGTCCCTGTTTGTACTTCTGCTGCCGATCGTTCAGGGCGGTCTCTGGGTCATCCTGCTGTTTGCCGCCTATTATTTCGCGACGCGAGTGGTCGGCACCTTCGGCAAGGGTCTGCGCCCGCGCGAGGACATCGCTTCGGCGCTGCGCATGCACCGCAACGCCATCTTCATCTTCCTCGCCGGCATCGTCGCCATCTTCCTCGGCGGCGTCGCGGCCATGGTCGGCGCAGTCATCTGCGGCACCTTCGGCGCGGGCTTCCTGATGGCGGGTTACGCCTCGTTGCACAAGCGCGCCCGCGGCAAGGACTGGCGGCTGCCGGTTCTCATTCTCGCATATCTTTCGGCGGTCTTTGTCTTTCCGCTGTTCATCATTCTCGTGTTCGGCCTGAGCGACGTGCGCAGCACGATCTCTCTTACACCGGCGCGGAAAACCGACAATTCGAACGAAACCAAACCATAGAAAGGATCAAGAAGATGGACGTCATTCTTCTCGAACGCATCAATAAGCTCGGCCAGATGGGCGAAACCGTAAAGGTCCGCGACGGCTACGCCCGTAACTTCCTGCTGCCGCAGGGCAAGGCGCTGCGCGCCAACGCCACCAACAAGGCACGTTTCGAAACCGAGCGCGCAACGCTCGAAGCCCGTAACCTCGAGCGCAAGTCGGAAGCCCAGAAGGTTGCCGAAGCACTCGAAGGCAAGTCCTTCATCGTCGTCCGTTCGGCTGGCGAAACCGGCCAGCTCTACGGCTCTGTCGCTGCTCGCGACGTCGTCGAAATCCTGGCTGCCGAAGGCTTCAACATCGGCCGCAACCAGGTTGAACTGAACACGCCGATCAAGACCATCGGCCTGCACAACGTCACCCTGCACCTGCATGCCGAAGTCGAGCTGCAGGTTGAGCTGAACGTTGCCCGTTCGGCTGAAGAAGCAGAACGTCAGGCCAAGGGCGAAAGCCTCACCTCCGCTGACGCCATCTACGGCGTTGACGAAGACGCACTGCGTCCGGAAGACTTCTTCGATCCGGAAGCTGACCGCGACGGCGACGACGAATAATAGTTTGGCCTTGCGGCCATAAGAAAACCCCGGATGGCGACATCCGGGGTTTTTTGTTGGGTTGAATTCGCGGAGGAATACCCCCTCTGCCCTGCCGGGCATCTCCCCCTCAAGGGGGGAGATCGAATCGCCGCTAGCCCTCGATCACCTCAACGTTTGAGAATGAAGTGGTGGTAGAGCTTCTTGCCAATCTCCCCCCTTGAGGGGGAGATGTCCGGCAGGACAGAGGGGGGTGAACCACGCACTCCAACCGTGCCCAACTACTTCGCCGCCGTCTCCGCCCCCTCAGGCGCCTTGCTCTTATCCACATGCACCACCACCGACATGCCCGGCGAAAGCTCCGCCGCAAGCGGCTGATCCGCATCGATCGCAATCCGCACGCCGAGACGCTGGGCGATCTTCACGAAATTACCCGTCGCATTGTCAGGCTTGATGACGGCGAATTCCGAACCCGTCGCGGGCGAAAACCGTTCCACATGGCCGGTCAGCTTGCGGCGATGCAGAGCATCCACGGAGATCGTTACGGGCTGGCCCACCTGCATGCCGGCAAGCTGGGTTTCCTTGAAATTGGCGATGACCCAGACATCGTGCGGCACGACGGCCATCAATTGTGTTCCGGCGGTGACATATTGACCAGTGCGCACGCCGACCTCGCCTAGCCTGCCATCCACGGGAGCGTGGATTTCGGTATTGGCGAGATCGATCCGGGCGAGCTCGACGGCGGCTTCGGCATTGGCGACGGCCGCCTGCAGCGAGCTGCGGTTGACGATGATGGTCTGCAGATCCTGCCGCGAGACCTCAAGCGCCGCCTTGGCCTGGGAGAGCGACGCCCTCGCCTTTTCAAGCCCGGCATGGGCTTCTTCTTGCAGGCTGGAGGTGCCGGCGCCGCTCTTGATGAGATTATCCTGCCGGTCGGAGGCGAGCTGCGCCTGTTTCAGCGACGCCTCGGCACTGTCGACCGCCGCTTCACTCGAGCGGATGTTGGCGTTGGCGGCATTTTCCTGCTGTCGGGAATTGTCGAGTGCGGCCTTGTGGGTATCGAGCGTTGCTTCCGCCTGCGCCTGCTTCTGGCGGTAGATACGGTCATCGATCTTCGCGAGCAGCGCGCCCTGGCTGACTTCCTGATAATCCTTCACCGGCACGTCCACGACATAACCGCTCACCTGCGGGCTCATCGTCGTGACATAACCCCGTACGAAGGCGTTGTCGGTCATTTCGACGGTGGAAAGGAACGGCGGCAGCCGCCAGGCGTAAAGCACCAGCGCCACGCCGGCGAGACCGCCGAGCAGCACGAGAATGGAAACGGGGGTAAAAAACTTCTTCAGCATTTTGTCACTCTTGGAATGTTCAAGACTGTGGTGCCGGTGCGGCATCGATGTCTTCCCGGAAAAGGAAAGGACGGATGCGCAGCCATGCAAGGTGGATCAAAAGCGCGGCCAACGCCAGCGCGGAAACGACTGAAATCAGCAGGAACGTGTCATTATAAGCAAGCACATAGGCTTCCCTGCTGACCTGCTGGCCAAGCAGTGACAGCCCCTCTGCCTTCAGCAATGCCGGATCGGTGATGACATGGCTGTAAGCGCCGGAAAGCTGTGAGACACGCTGGGCGACCATGGGATTGGTAAGCAGGATATTTTCCACCAGAATATTGGAGTGGAACTTCTCCCGCAGCGTTACGAAACTGCCAAGCAGGCCGGTCATCAGCATCGAACCCGTGATCTGCGTGAACAGGAAGATGGTGATGAAGTTCACCAGATAGGGTGCACCCCGGGCCAGCGCGGCGGCGAAACCCTTGGCCATGACGGGCGGCAGGAACATCGCCGCGCCAAAGGCGATCATCATCTGGCTGAGATACATCTCACCCGGCCGCGTCAGATTGTTGGACTGGCTATCCATGAATGAACCGGCGGCGATCAGCGCCAGCGCAATCACATGGGCGGTATCGACGTATTTCGTCAGCATCAGCCAGGCACAGGCCGCACCGCCGAGAACGGTCGCCAGCAGCACAAGTGCATAAAGTGTCGTCGTCTGGTCGTTCAGCAGGCCGAGCTGCTGGTAAAAGCTGACCGCCGTTGAGGATTGCTCGGAGGAAACCGCACGGTAGACGAGCAGGACCGCAATAATGTGCAGGTTGGTTTTCGAGAAAATCCAGCGCAGGTCGAGCAGCGGATTCTTGCGCGGCAATTCGATGAAGGCCATCAGCGTCAGAAGTGCGATCGACGTCGCCAGAAGGACGCCCAGCCACCATGTTTCGAACCACCAGTAGAACCGGCCGAGGGTGAGCATGACCGCCAGACAGCCGAGACCGCCTGCAAACAAGAGATAGCTCAGAATATCCATGCGCTCGATGACTTTCGCGCGCGGCGGCGGGGTGACCTTCAGCACATAGATCATGGCGAAAGCGATCAGCGCGAATCCCACTTCCATGGAATAGAGCGCGTTCCATCCGTCGATTTCCAACAGGGATGGCGAGACGATGCGGGCGAGCGGCGCTGACAGCAACGTGCCCGTCAGCGCTATGCTGAAACCAAGCGAGAATTTCCGCGCAGGCGGAAAGGCTTCCAGAATATAGAGAAAGCCGAGCGACGAGATCGGCGCGGCGGCCATGCCGCTGACAAAACGGATGACGATTGCCGAATGCAGGTCGGTCACGAAGAGGTTGAGACAGGAGGCCACGACAAACACGATAATCGAGACTTCGGCGAAGGGCCGCAGGCCATATTGCGCCCGGACCTTGAACAGCGCGATGGAAAACGTGGCGTAAGGCGCCATATAGGCCGCGGAAAGCCACGCGACCTCAGCCACCGTGGCGGAAAACTCGCCCTGCAACTGGTAGATATTGGCCATGACGAGATTCATGCCCAGGCCTTGTGTGATGAAGAACGACAGGCCCGCAAAAATGAAGCACAGCCGCAGCCAGAGCGGCCGCTCAACCGGCTGCGGTGCGGCGGCAGCGGCAGGTTCCGGCACGGTTTCGCCCGCGCCCGAAGCGCTCATCGGCGTCACTGCCGCTTCCGGAAGGTCGACTGGTTTGGCAGTTCCTTCGGCATCCTGGGAAGCGGCCTTGTCAGCGGTTTGCGGTACGAGGTTGCTCATGATTGCACCCTCCCGGCCGCGAGATTTTGCAGATTGGCCGAAAGCCGGCGCATGACATCAAGCGCCGTCGCCAGTTCCTGCGAGGAAATGTCGGCGGCAATCTCGGAGCGCAGCGACTTTGCCATCGCCTGCACCGTCTCGGAGGTTTTCTCGCCCTCCGCCGTCATGTGGATGCGTTTGGCGCGGCGATCGGTTTCGTCGGAACGGCGCTCGATGAGGTTCTGCTTCTCCATGCCGTCAAGCACCCGCACCAGCGTCGGCGTCTCGATTTCCATTTCCTCGGCAAGCTCGGTCTGCGTCAGCGGTCCGCGCCGCGAGAGCGCAAAAAGCGCTCGCGCCCGCGCAAGCGTCAGCCCGCTCTCCCCCACCCGCGCGTCGAAAAACGCGCGCAGTTTCCGGGTGAAAGCGGAGACTTCATCGAGAAGCTGTTCCTTGTCGGTCTCGCGGGACATGTCAGCAAGCCTTATAATTAGCACACTACTTATTTTCTGCCTATTTATTCGCAAGGCTGACGATTTTCAAGTTTCTTTCACGCCGGGTCTGCCATGCGATAAACTCATGGCAGCGAATCACCTTGCCGGAAGACCCCGGCACCTTGTTCCCCACCGCCTGTGGATTGCTGGGGACAACTGAAGATGTGATCAAGCTTCGTAGAGCGGACGTCAGCCTGCCATAGAGTGTTGCAACAATATCATTGACTGCCATGCCCCAGAAAGCCAAACCCGAGGTTTAAGGACAAAGGCAAAGGGAGATCGCGCAAACCATGAACGACGCTGTGAGAAAGATCACCCCCGCGCAACCGGCGGAACCGCATTACCGTGAAGCGCCGAACAATATCGAGGCCGAACAGGCGCTGCTCGGCGCCATCCTCGTCAATAACGACGCCTATTACCGCGTGTCGGACTTCCTGAAGCCCGTGCACCTCTACGAGCCGCTGCACCGAAAGATCTTCGAGGTGGCGGGCGATATCATCCGTATGGGCAAGACCGCCAATCCGGTGACGATCAAGACCTTCCTACCCGCCGACGACAAGATCGGCGATCTGACGGTGGCGCAGTACCTCGCACGTCTGGCAGCGGAAGCCGTATCGATCATCAACGCGGAAGATTACGGCCGGGCGATCTATGATCTGGCGCTGCGCCGCGCGCTTATCCAGATCGGCGAGGATGTCGTCAACATCGCCTATGACGCGCCGCTCGACATGCCGCCGCAGGCGCAGATCGAAGACACCGAACGCCGTCTGTTCGAACTGGCGGAAACCGGCCGTTACGACGGCGGCTTCCAGTCGTTCAACGATGCCGTGGCACTGGCGATCGACATGGCGGGCGCGGCCTTCGAGCGCGACGGTAACCTCTCGGGCATCTCCACCGGCATTCACTCGCTCGATGCCCGCATGGGCGGCCTGCAGCGTTCCGACCTTATCGTGCTTGCCGGTCGTCCGGGTATGGGCAAGACCTCGCTTGCGACAAACATCGCCTACAACATTGCCGCATCTTACGAGCAGGAAGTGCAGCCGGACGGGTCGTACAAGGCCAAGAACGGTGGCGTCGTCGGCTTCTACTCGCTCGAAATGTCGTCCGAACAGCTGGCGACGCGTATCATTTCCGAGCAGACCGAAGTGTCCTCCTCGAAAATCCGTCGCGGTGACATTACCGAGGCCGACTTCGAAAAGCTCGTCGCCTGCTCCCAGATGATGCAGAAAGTGCCGCTTTATATCGACCAGACCGGTGGTATCTCGATTGCCCAGCTTTCCGCCCGCGCCCGCCGCCTGAAGCGCCAGCGCGGCCTTGATGTTCTGGTGGTGGACTACGTTCAGCTGATGACCGGCTCCGGCAAGAGCGGCGAAAACCGCGTGCAGGAAATCACCCAGATCACCACAGGCCTCAAGGCGCTGGGCAAGGAACTCAACGTTCCGATCATCGCGCTGTCACAGCTCTCCCGTGCGGTGGAAAGCCGCGAAGACAAGCGCCCGCAGCTCTCCGACCTTCGTGAATCCGGCTCCATCGAGCAGGACGCCGACGTGGTGCTGTTCGTGTTCCGCGAGGAATATTACGTCAAGAACATGGAGCCGCGCGATATTTCCGATCCCAAATATACTGAATGGGAAGCCCTGTTCGACAAGGTGAAAGGCACGGCCGACGTCATCATCGCCAAGCAGCGTCACGGACCGACCGGCACGGTGAAGCTCGCCTTCCAGTCCGAGTTCACGCGATTTACCGATCTCGCCGATCCGAGCTTCAGCCAGTACGAAGAGCATTGATCCGGACATAATAGCCGAGAGGGTATGTTTACCGTCTCGGCTATATCCCACGTTCCGGAAACAAGGCCCGAGTCTTTTCAGAGCCTTGGTGGAATTTTCTCACAATCCGATTCCGCGCAGCAGCGCCACGGCCGCAACACCAAGCGCGGCGGCCGGCAGGAGGCTGAGGCGCAGCGCCGCGACGGCGGTTATTGCGCAGGCGATGGCTTCCGCCGGCCCGCTCGCAAGCGCCGTCGGGGTGACCACGGCCATCAGGACGGCGGGAGGGACCACGCCGAGCGCCTTTTTCAGACGCGGTGTCAGGGTAAAATGACTGACCAGCAGCAGGCCGCCAAGACGCGTGGCGACGGTTGCCGCCATCATGGCAAGGATTGTCAGCAGCGTATTCGGATCGAGCGTCATGCCGGCTGCTCCGCCGGTTCCTCGTGGCCGAAGGCGGCAACGGCAAGTCCAGCCAGGGCGCCTGCGGCGATATACCAGGCGTCGGGAACAAGCGCATGGGTGAGATAGGCCGCGGAGGCACTTGCCACAAGCACGAAGCCGGTTTCCCTGCCCCTCCAGAAGCCCATGAGCAGCACGATGAAAACGGCCGGAAAGGCGAAATCCAGACCGATGACCGACATGTCTCCCACAACCGAACCCAGCAGCGCACCGGCGAGCGTGGCAAGGTTCCAGACGAGATAGATCGACAGGGCGGCCCCGGTGAAGAAGGCTGCCGTCAATCGACCGGCAATGACGCGGAACTCCGACAGCGCCCAGGATTCATCCGTCAGCACCAGCATGGCCGCATATTTCCGCCAGCCCCTGAAATCATCCAGCTTACCGGCGATGGAAGCGCTCATCAGCACATGGCGCAGATTGACCAGCAGCGCCGCAAAACCAAGTGCGCTCCAGCTTGCCGGATGGGTCCATAAATCCATCGCAACGAATTGCGAGCCGCCGGCAAAGACCAGCAGCGACATCAGCGAAGCTTCGAGCGGCGACAAGCCCTTGCCGATGGCGACCGCACCGAACACCACGCCGATCGGCACCATGGCGACCAGCAATGGGGCAGCCGCCCTCAATCCCGCACCGAACTCGCCGCTTCTTCCCGATATGGACATCGCATTCTCCCTTTCGAAAGAGAGGGATTACGCTTGCGACATCCTGCGGTCTTGAACGAAAGTGATGTTATGCGGTTTTCTGCTGAAACTCCGCTTTTTGTTTTGTCGCATTTCCGAACGGAAAACCGGGGGCCACTTTCCTGGAAATGCTTTAAACTCAGGCGACCCGGAACTGCCCCGGCGTGACGCCGGTGCGGGCCTTGAAATGCCGAGTGAAATGCGCCTGATCGGCAAAACCGCACAAAGCCGCAACCTCGGCCGGCATCTCACCGGCGCGCAAAAGGCGGCGCGCCCTGCGGATGCGCACATCCGTCAGATAGGCATGCGGGGTGATGTGAAACTCTTTCCTGAAAGCGCGGATGAGGTGGGCGCGGCTGAGACCGGCGATGGAGGCAAGTTCCTCAAGGCCGATATCGGTCTCGTAATTGTCAGAGAGATAATCGCGGGCGGTGTAAACCGCCGTTTTCTCTCGGGTTTCGACCGGCAGAATGATGGCGCTGCCGTGCTTGCCGAACAAAGCCGCCAGAACCGAGAACATGCCCTCATCCGCCTCAAGAGCACCGGATTTCCCCTCCAGCCGCCGGTGCGCCATCTGAAAGGCGGCCGCCATCTGCGGATCGCGCGGCAGAAATCTGGGGAAGGATGGTGTGCCGTGGAAAACCCTGCCCGTGACATCCTCGATGATGTCGCGCAGCAGTTCCGTATCGGGATAGATCATCCGGTAGCGATAACCGCCGCCGCCCGGTGCGCCATCGTGAATCTCATCCGGATTGATGAGATAAAGATGCCCCGGCCCCGTCTGTTCGGTGGTGCCCTGAATGGTGGAAATCTGCGAGCCGCTTTCGATCGCGCCTATGGAAAACGTGTCATGCGCGTGCGGCGAATATTCGTGGGTGAGAAAAGTCGCGCTCAGGCACTCCATGCCGCCAAAACGCCGGTCACGCCAGAAACGCGTGGTTTCCGTCGTGGCAACGGGCATGAAATCAAGGGCCTGTTCCTGCGAAACATTGTGCATGAGCGAAGTTTAGAGCATTCCGTCCTTACCGTCTTGAACAAAAGTGCTAGGGTCCCAACCGGTTCAAGATCAACCGGACGCATGGCATGACAGACGACTTCGAAGATAGCTTCCCCGAAAACGAAATCGATGCTTTCGAGCACGCACCGCTGAGGCTGACCGTCGATCTCGGCGCTCTCGCCGATAATTGGCGGGACATGAAAAAGCGTTCCGGCAAGGCGCGGACGGCGGCTGTCGTCAAGGCCGATGCCTATGGTCTCGGCATCGAGGATTGCGGCGCGACGCTTTACCATGCCGGCGCGCGTGATTTCTTCGTGGCGACTGTGGCCGAGGGTGCGACCCTGCGTTCCTATGCCCCGGAAGCGCGTATCTTCGTGCTATCAGGCATATGGCAAGGCCAGGAACGCCAGGTTTTCGACAATGACCTGGTGCCGGTTCTGGCCTCCGAGGAGCAGCTTTCCTTCTGGATGGCGACGGTTGCCGAGCGTGGTGACCACCCCTGCGCGCTGCATGTGGATACCGGCTTCAACCGTCTGGGGCTGCCGCTCGACGACGCCTTGTTTCTGGCCGACGACGTGACGCGGCCGGCGAGTTTCGACCCGGTTCTGGTGCTGTCGCACCTCGCCTGCGCCGACACGCCCTCCTCGCCGATGAACAGGGTCCAGCTCGAATCATTCCGGAAGGTTAGCGCTGCTTTCGAAGGCATCGAATCAAGTCTCTCGGCTTCCGCCGGGATATTTCTCGGCCCCGACTATCATTTCGACCTCACCCGCCCCGGCATCGCCCTTTATGGCGGCGAAGCGGTCAATGACATGGCAAACCCGATGCGTCCCGTCGCCACGGCCGAAGCGCGGATCATCCAGATCCGTGAAGCGGGCGAAGGCCAGACCGTGAGTTATGGCGGCACCTTCCTGCTGAAACGGGCAAGCCGCCTTGCCATCGCATCTGTCGGTTATGCGGATGGATACCAGCGTTCGCTTTCCGGCTCCGGCATTCCGCTGCGCGAAATGGGCCATGGCGGCGCCTATGGTGTGGTCAACGGGCACAAGGTCCCCGTTGCCGGCCGTGTGACCATGGACCTCACCATTTTCGACGTGACGGATGCCCCGGCCAATGCCATCCGTGCCGGCGACTATATCGAGCTTTTCGGCCCCAATGTGCCTGTTGATGAGACCGCACGGGCGGCCGGCACCATCGGTTACGAAATGCTGACGGGGCTTGGCCTGCGTTATGAGCGGCAATATCTGATGGCCGACGACTAGGCCGCACCTTGGCTCTTGGAAAGCGGAAGTGACCTGTGCTACAAGAGAACAAAAGGAGATCGAAATGCCCGAAATCCATTTGAGCGAGCAGGACGAGAAGTTCATCGAAGAGCAGGTGGCGGCGGGCATCTATAGCGATGCGGATGCTGTCATTCATGCGAGCCTGCAATTGCTGAGCAGTGGCGAGGGAAGACTCGCGGAGCTCCGGAAGATGATTCACGAAGCTGACGCAGAGTTCGAACGGGGTGATTACGTGACCTTTTCGACGGATGATGATCTGACCGCCTGCATCATCGAACGCGCCAGAAACGAAAAGTGACAAAGGCCCGCGCCTATTCGCTGTCATCGCGCGCCATTCGTGATCTTATCTACATCTATAAATATCTGGAGGATAGAAATCCGGCCGCCGGCGAACAGCTCGTATCGGCCATCGAACGGAAAATCCGGGACACGGCGCGGCTAGGTCTCACAGGGGTTCCCGTGACTGGATCAGTAGCGGCCTTCGCGCCGTCAATCATAAAAATCGCTGCATCTATTTTCGTGTAAAAGAAAACGAGCTGCGCACATTACGCATCGTCCATGGCCATCAACACATTGGCGCTGAAGACGTAGAAGAAGAAAATTGACATCACATGGCCAAAGCCAAGACCCAATTCGTGTGCCAGAACTGCGGCACGGTTCACACCCGCTGGGCGGGAAAATGCGAAGGCTGCGGCGAATGGAACACCATCGTCGAGGAAGATCCGATGGGCGGCATCGGTTCCGGGCCGGGCAAGACGCCGAAGAAGGGCCGCCCCGTCACCCTCACCTCGCTATCAGGTGAAATCGAGGAGGCGCCGCGTATCCCGACCGGCATCAGCGAACTCGACCGTGCGACCGGTGGCGGTTTCGTGCGCGGTTCTGCGGTGTTGATAGGCGGTGATCCCGGCATCGGCAAATCGACGCTGCTCATGCAGGCGGCGGCCGCCCTTTCGCGGCGCGGGCATCGCATCGTCTATGTTTCGGGCGAAGAAGCTGTGGCGCAGGTGCGCCTGCGCGCCCAGCGTCTGGGTGCGGCCGAGACCGATGTGCTGCTGGCCGCCGAAACCAATGTCGAGGATATTCTGGCGACGGTTTCCGAGGGCAAACGTCCCGATCTCATCATCATCGATTCCATCCAGACGCTCTGGAGCGACACGGCTGATTCCGCCCCCGGCACGGTGACGCAGGTGCGCACCGGCGTGCAGGCGATGATCCGGTTTGCCAAGCAGACGGGCGCGACCATGGTGCTTGTCGGCCATGTCACCAAGGAAGGCCAGATTGCCGGTCCACGCGTGGTCGAACATATGGTCGATGCCGTGCTTTATTTCGAAGGCGACCGCGGCCACCACTACCGCATCCTGCGCACCGTCAAGAACCGCTTCGGGCCGACGGATGAGATCGGCGTGTTCGAAATGTCGGACAAGGGGTTGCGCGAGGTTTCCAACCCTTCCGAACTGTTCCTCGGCGAGCGCAACGAAAAATCGCCGGGCGCCGCCGTCTTCGCCGGCATGGAGGGCACACGCCCTATCCTGGTCGAAGTGCAGGCGCTGGTTGCCGCCACCTCGCTCGGCACGCCGCGCCGCGCCGTGGTCGGCTGGGACAGTTCGCGGCTCGCCATGATCCTTGCCGTGCTGGAGGCCCATTGCGGCGTGAAGCTCGGCCAGCACGACGTCTACCTGAACGTCGCCGGCGGTTACCGCATTTCCGAACCGGCCGCCGATATGGCGATTGCCTCTGCGCTGGTTTCCTCGCTTGCCGGTCTTGCCCTGCCCGCCGATTGCGTCTATTTCGGCGAAATCAGCCTGTCGGGCGCGGTACGACCGGTCTCGCATACGGGCCAGCGATTGAAAGAAGCTGAAAAACTCGGCTTTTCCGCCGCACTTCTGCCTTCTGCTTCGGCTGAATTGCCGAAAGGCGGCAAGGGGCGCTGGACGGAAATCGAAAGCCTTCCGGACCTCGTGGCCCGCATCGCCGGCTCCGGCAACCGGTTCAAACAGGTTGAGGACGACGAATATTGATCCTTTCGCCAGGGGAAACAGTGGTGTAAGAGGATCGCAAAATTGGCAAGGCAGCGTCTGACAAGGCGTCGCACCTCCGGAGTTGGTATATGCCCATTACAATTTTCGACGGCATCGTCATCGCCGTTGTTCTTTTCTCCGCCATTCTTGCGATGGTACGCGGTTTTTCCCGCGAGATTCTGTCGATCGCGAGCTGGGCCGGTTCGGTCGCCGCCGCCTATTATCTTTATCCGGTCCTGCTGCCCTATGCGCGCAACTATACCGATGACGACAAGATCGCCATTGCCGGTTCGGCTGGCGTGGTCTTCCTCGTTTCGCTGATCGTGATTTCCTTCATCACCTCGCGCATTGCCGATTTCATCATCGACAGCCGCATCGGCGCGCTGGATCGCACGCTTGGTTTCCTGTTTGGCGCAGCACGCGGCATTCTGCTTTTGGTCGTCGCGGTCGCCTTCTGGAACTGGCTGGTGGATGTGAAGACGCAGCCGGAATGGGTGACGCAGGCGAAGTCCAAGCCTTTCCTCGACGGGCTGGTGGGCAAGCTGGAGGCGGTTCTGCCTGACGATATCGAGCCGCAGATCCGCGCCCGCATCCTCGGAAAGCCGCAGGAACCGACGACCACGCAGGCACCTGCGGAAGATGTGCCGGCAACAAATCCGCCGGCAACGAATAATTGACACAGTGTCGCGCCTTGCAATGCATGCAAGGCGCGCTATTTGTGCTAAATATCAAGCACGACACAGACGGACCGACCGGGGGAAACACTCACCGGAGAGGTCTTTCTTTTTTTCTCGGTAGAGAGCAAGGGCAAGCCGGATGATTGAGCCGCTTTCGCATTCCCCGTTCCCTGGGGCCACTTTCAAGGAAGAGATCGACGGCGACACGCTGCATGAAGAATGCGGCGTGTTCGGCATTCTCGGCCATGCCGATGCCTCGGCGCTGACCGCTCTCGGCCTGCATGCGCTTCAGCATCGCGGCCAGGAAGCAGCCGGCATCGTTTCCTTCGATGGCAAGCGCTTCCATCAGGAACGCCATATGGGCCTCGTCGGCGATCATTATACCGATCCGGCAACCCTTGCCCGCCTGCCCGGCTCCATCGCGATTGGCCACACCCGTTATTCCACGACAGGCGAAGTGGCGATGCGCAACGTGCAGCCGCTGTTTGCCGAGCTGGAAGAAGGCGGTATTTCCATTGCCCATAACGGCAATTTCACCAACGGCCTGACGCTGCGCCGCCAGATCATCGCCACCGGCGCCATCTGTCAGTCTACCTCCGATACCGAAGTCGTCCTTCACCTCATCGCCCGTTCGCGCCACTCCTCCACCGCCGATCGTTTCATCGACGCTATCAGGCAGATGGAAGGCGGTTATTCGATGCTGGCCATGACGCGCACCAAGCTGATTGCCGCGCGTGACCCGATCGGCATCCGCCCGCTGGTGATGGGCGAGCTTGATGGCAAGCCGATCTTCTGCTCGGAAACCTGCGCTCTCGATATCATCGGTGCGAAATTCGTCCGCGACGTTGAAAACGGCGAAGTCATCATCTGCGAAATCCAGCCTGACGGTTCGATCACCATCGATGCGCGCAAGCCGTCGAAGCCGCAGCCGGAGCGTCTCTGCCTGTTCGAATATGTCTATTTCGCCCGTCCCGATTCCGTCGTCGGCGGCCGCAATGTCTATACGACGCGCAAGAATATGGGCATGAACCTTGCCAAGGAAGCCCCGCTGGAAGCCGATGTCGTGGTTCCGGTTCCCGATGGCGGCACGCCGGCAGCTCTTGGTTTTGCGCAGGAAAGCGGTATTCCCTTCGAATACGGCATCATCCGCAACCATTATGTCGGCCGTACCTTCATCGAGCCGACGCAGCAGATCCGCGCTTTCGGCGTCAAGCTCAAGCATTCCGCCAACCGGGCGATGATCGAAGGCAAGCGCGTGGTGCTGGTGGACGATTCGATCGTGCGCGGCACGACCTCGGTCAAGATCGTGCAGATGATCCGCGAAGCGGGCGCCAAGGAAGTGCATATCCGTGTCGCCAGCCCGATGATCTTCCATCCGGATTTCTACGGTATAGACACGCCTGACGCCGACAAGCTGCTGGCCAACCAATATGCCGATGTCGAAGCGATGGCGAAGTTCATTGGCGCCGATTCGCTCGCCTTCCTGTCGATCGATGGGCTTTATCGTGCCGTTGGCGGCGAGAATCGCAACCATGCGCGTCCGCAGTTCACGGACCATTATTTCACCGGCGACTATCCCACCCGCCTTCTCGACCAGAACGGCGAGGCCATGGGCAGCAAGATTTCCATGCTGGCCAGCAACGGCTGATTTTCCAGATCAACAAGCGGCCACCGGCTTCCGGGGCCGCTTTTTTCTTGCCTTTTGTTCAGGCAAGCGCATGCGACGATATGATCGCTTGCGAAAGGCCAGCGGCGCTTCGTAGAAGGAAGCGCAATCATTTCGGGGGAGACCATGACTATCGATCTCAAGGGCCGCATCGCTCTCGTTACCGGCGCTTCGCGCGGCATCGGCTATTTCACCGCGCTGGAACTTGCCAAGGCCGGCGCGCATGTCATCGCCTGCGCCCGCACGGTGGGCGGCCTTGAGGAGCTGGACGACGCCATCAAGGCCGTCGGCGGCACGGCGACGCTCGTTCCCTTCGATCTCTCCGACATGAAAGCCATCGATGCGCTGGGCGCCAATATTTTCGAGCGCTGGGGCAAACTTGATATTCTCGTCGCCAATGCCGGCGTTCTCGGCGTCATCTCGCCGGTTGGCCATATCGAAGCGAAAGTCTTCGAAAGGGTCATGAACATCAACGTTACCGCCACCTGGCGACTGATCCGCTCGGTCGAGCCGCTGCTTCTGAAGTCGGATGCCGGCCGCGCGCTTATCCTGTCCTCGGGCGCCGCCCATAGCTGTCGCCCCTTCTGGGGTGTCTATTCCACCTCCAAGGCGGCAGTCGAAGCACTGGCCCGCACCTGGGCTGCTGAGACGCAGAAGAGCGCGCTTCGCGTCAACAGCATCAATCCCGGCGCCACCCGCACCGCCATGCGCGCTCAGGCCATGCCCGGCGAAGATCCGACAACCGTACCGCATCCATCAGAGGTGGCGGCGGCCATTCTTCCGCTCGCCTCGCCCGATCTGACCGAAACAGGCAAACTCTTCCTCGTGCGCGAGGGAAAATTCGTGGACTACCGCCAGCCGGAGTGAATATTTTCCGCTCGGAGCGGCGATACGGCCACCACGGTTGCTCTTGACCGGGCCGCACCGCCGCGCCATAAAGCAAGATATGAGAACGATGATCTGCACCTGCTGCTGAGATTTTTTTGCTGGTTCGCCACCGGCCAGATCGTTTTCGTCTCCCGCAAGGTCAAGAAAGATAAACGTTCCGGCCAGGATAATATTCTGCCTCTAGGGAACTGCCGCATGTCCTTGCGCCTGAAATTTCACAATACACTCACACGCGAAAAAGCGGAATTTGCGCCGATCGACGCTGACAATGTGCGCATGTATGTCTGCGGTCCGACCGTCTATGATTTTGCCCATATCGGCAATGCCCGCCCGGTCATCGTGTTCGATGTTCTCTACCGGCTGCTGCGCCACGTCTTTGGCGAAGACCATGTGACCTATGCCCGCAACATCACCGATCTCGATGACAAGATCAACGCGCGGGCGCTGCGGGATTATCCGCATCTGCCGCTGAACGACGCCATCCATGCGGTGACGAAAAAGACCGCCGACCAGTTCCATGAGGATGTGGCCACGCTCGGTTGCCTTCCGCCGACCGTCGAGCCGCGCGCCACCGACTATATAGCCGAGATGATCGACCTCATCGAGAAGCTGATCGCCCGCGGCCATGCCTATACGGCAGGCGGCGAGGTGCTGTTCGATACCCGGTCGATGGCGGATTACGGCCAGCTTTCCAAACGGCCGCTGGACGAACAGCAGGCGGGCGCGCGCGTGGCGGTGGAAGCCCACAAGAAGACCCCCGGCGATTTCGTGCTGTGGAAACTGTCCTCGGATAATGAACCGGGCTGGGAAAGCCCCTGGGGTCGCGGTCGTCCGGGCTGGCACATCGAATGCTCGGCCATGGCCGGTCGCTATCTCGGTGAAGTTTTCGATATTCACGGCGGCGGGCTCGACCTCATCTTCCCGCATCACGAGAACGAAATCGCGCAATCGCGCTGCGCCAACGGCACGCATGTCATGGCCAATGTGTGGATGCATAACGGCTTCGTGCAGGTGGAAGGCCGCAAGATGTCGAAGTCCGAGGGTAACTTCGTGACGATCTACGAATTGCTGCACACGGAGAAATTCGGCGGCCGGCAATGGCCGGGCGAGGTTCTGCGCCTTGCCATGCTGATGACGCATTATCGCGAGCCGATCGATTTTTCGGTGAAGCGTCTGGAAGAGGCTGAACGCCTGCTCGCCAAGTGGCCGGCGGCGGAAGCCTCAGATGCCGCCCCGGACGAAACCGTGCTCGAGGCGCTCGCCGACGATCTCAACACGGTTGCCGCCGTTCAGGCCCTGCATGCGCTGGCGCATGCCGCCAATACCGATCCATCCAGGCTGCCCGCCTTTGCGGCGAGTGCTGCCCTGCTCGGTGTCCTGCCGAAGAAGACGGAAATGGACGAGGCCATCGTTTCCGCCGTCGATGCGCTGGTTGAGCTGCGTCTGGAAATGCTGAAGGCGAAGAACTTTGCGGAGGCCGATCGTTTGCGTGACGAGCTTTCCGAGAAGGGCATTCAGCTGAAGGATGGCAAGGACAAGGAGACCGGGGAACGGACGACGACGTGGGAGTTGAAGCGGTAGGCTCCGCGTTCGAGGCTACCCCCCTCTGCCCTGCCGGGCATCTCCCCCTCAAGGGGGGAGATCGACCTGCTGCGAGGTCTCGCCCATCTCAAAGCTTGAGAGTGGAGCAACGGTAGTGCTTCTAGCTGATCTCCACCCTTGAGGGGGAGATGCCCGGCAGGGCAGAGGGGGGTTAAGCGCCACGGTACGCCCTTGCTTTCGCCCACACCATACTCCAATCTCGCGGCACCCCATCAAGCTGCGAGCATTCCCGTGCCCCATGCCAAGGTCGAGCTAGAACATCGCGCGTATGCCCGGCAGGTGCGAAAGACTATGACCGACGCCGAACTGAAGTTCTGGAACGCTGTCCGCGCTCACCGCCTTGACGGCCTGTCTTTCAGACGCCAGCTGCCAGTCTCCGGATATATCGTTGATTTCGCTTGCCCGTCGCATAAGATCATCGTCGAGTTAGATGGGTTTCAACATGCGGAAGACGCTGCGGCGGCCTATGACCAGCAGAGAACACGGACGTTTGAGGAACTTGGCTGGACAATCCTCCGTTTCTGGAACGAGGATATTCTGAAGGACATCGACAATGTCTGTCTCCACATTATCCGAACGGTGAAGGAGGACCGGCCATGACAACATATACCGGCGGATGCCAGTGCGGCGCGATCCGTTTTCGCGCCAGCGGGGAGCTGAAAGACAGTTCCATATGCCATTGCCGCATGTGCCAGAAGGCCTTTGGTGCCTATTACGCGCCGCTGGTTTCGGTGCGGGGCGTGGAGTTTGAATGGACCCGGGGAGAGCCGAAACGCTTCCAGTCCTCCAGTGTCGTCAAGCGCGGTTTCTGCCCCGAATGCGGTACGCCGCTAACCTATGAAGCGCCTGATGGCGTAGCGGTGGCGGCCGGGGCCTTCGATGATCCCGCCGCGCTGCCGCCGACCATTCAGTGGGGCGTGGAACGCAAGATCGATTTCGTCGACAGCCTTCACACACTGCCTGCCGTTGCCACCGAGGACGACCTGACGCAGGTGGACTATCTCGCCGATCTCGTTTCCTATCAGCACCCCGACCACGACACAGAAAACTGGCCACCGGAGAACAGATAATGAGCGAAGCGGGATTTTCCGGCGGCTGTCAGTGCGGCGCCGTGCGTTTCCATGCGGGCAAGCTCGGCCGCGCTTCCATCTGCCATTGCCGCATGTGCCAGAAACATTTCGGCAATTTCTTCGGCGCGCTGGTCAGTGCCGATCAGGCGCACCTGACCTGGACGCGCGGCCAGCCATCCCTCTTCCGCTCCTCGGCAAAAATCCATCGCGGTTTCTGCAACAAGTGCGGCACGCCGCTGACCTATCATTATCCCGGCGGCGTGGAGATCGCCATTGGCGCTTTTGACGAGCCGGAGCGCATCGAACCGCAGGTGCAGGTCAATTTCCACAAGCGCATGCCGTGGATCGAACAGCTCTTCGGCAAGCCGGCAGTGGAACAGGGCGTCGACGAGGCGGAGATCACCTCCTATCAGCATCCGGATCACGACACGGCCAAATGGCCACCCGAAGGAAACTAAGACATGACCGAAGAATTGTGCGGCTTTTACCCCGAGATCGAACCTTTCGAGACCGGCATGCTCGATGTCGGCGACGGCCACACGATCTATTGGGAAAGGGTGGGCACACGCGGTGCAAAGCCGGCGGTTTTCCTGCATGGCGGTCCGGGTGGTGGGGTGAACCCGACGCATCGCCGGGTTTTTGATCCGGCACTTTACGACGTCATCCTGTTCGATCAGCGCGGCTGCGGCCGTTCCACGCCGCATGCGGAACTGGAAGCCAACACCACCTGGCATCTGGTCGCCGACATGGAAAAACTGCGCGCACTGTGCGGCTTTGAAAAATGGCTGGTTTTCGGCGGTTCCTGGGGCTCGACGCTGGCGCTCGCTTACGCCGAAACCCATGCCGACCGCGTCAGCGAACTGGTTCTGCGCGGCATCTACACCGTCACCAAGCCGGAGCTGGACTGGTATTATCAGTTCGGCGTATCCGAAATGTACCCTGATCGCTGGGAAAACTTCATCGCGCCAATCCCTGAAACGGAACGCGGTGCGATGATGCAGGCCTATAATCGTTATCTCACCGGCGCGGACGAAACCAAGAAGCTGGAATGCGCCAGGGCATGGAGCCAGTGGGAAGGCGCGACCATCTCGCTGGTCACCGATCCGGAACGGGTCGAGGATTTCGGCGAGGACAAATATGCCATCGCTTTCGCACGCATCGAGAACCACTTCTTCGTCAACGGCTGCTGGCTGGAGGAAGAGCAATTGCTGCGCAATGCCGGCAAGCTCAGGGATATTCCGGGTGTCATCGTGCATGGCCGTTACGACATGCCCTGCCCGCTGAAATATGCCTGGCAGCTTGCCAAGGCCTGGCCGAAGGCGGATTTCCATATCATCGAGGCGGCCGGACACTCGATGAGCGAGCCCGGCATCCTTGACCAGCTGATCCGCGCAACCAACCGTTTTGCAGGGAAATAATCAGTCTTTTCAGAGCTTTGGCCCGGCCGGATGAGAGAATGATTCACGCGGGCTTTCCAGCGGCTATCATCCGGCAGATTGCGACAGCAGCCCGTTTCAAGGGCAAACCGCCTTTTATTCATGCAGTTTTTCTCATGGACGCTTCACGGAAATGAATTGGCTCGCACCACGCCGATCCGGTATGAAGGGCCATCCCTAATAATTGGCGGTACTCCCATGGCACTCGATAAAACGCTCCCGGCCCAAGAGGGCGGCGATAGCGCGCGCGGTTTTGCTTTCGCGCTTTCCGCATATCTGCTGTGGGGGTTCCTTCCCTTCTACATGAAGGCGGTTGCGCATATTTCGCCGATCGAGGTCATCGTTCACCGCGTCGTCTGGTCGGTGCCGATCGCCGCTGCCGTACTCATAGCGATCGGGCGGACGACGGAAATCAGGGCGGCGCTGAAAAACCCGAAAATGCTTGCCATGGCGAGCCTTACGGCCGCTCTGATCAGCATCAACTGGGGTGTCTATATCTGGGCGATCGGTGCGGGTCGCGCGCTCGATGCGGCTTTGGGTTATTTCATCAATCCGCTGTTCAGCATCTTCCTCGGGGCAGTGCTTTTGAAGGAAAAACTCTATCCGGCGCAGATCGCCGCCATCGTTCTGGTGGCGCTCGCAGTCGCGATCCTCACCTGGCATGCGGGCAGCCTGCCGTGGGTTTCCATTGCGCTCACCGTGTCCTGGGGTTTTTACGCCTTCTTCCGCAAGACGCTGCCCATCGGCGCAACGCAGGGCTTCCTGCTTGAAGTCATGCTGCTGTCCATCCCTGCCGTGCTGGTCATGGCCTGGCTGGGGTTCAGCGGACAGGCGCATTTCATGGGTGGCAATGCGGCCGACACCTGGCTTCTGGCAGCCAGCGGCGTCATCACCGCCGTGCCGCTCATCCTCTATGGCAATGGCGCAAAACTGCTGCGGCTGTCGACCATCGGCATCATGCAATATATCGCGCCGACGATGATCTTCCTCATCGCCATCTTCGTCTTCAAGGAACCCTTCGACATGGTGCGGATGGCGGCCTTTGCGATGATCTGGGTCGCGCTGGCGATCTATACAGGCTCAAGCCTGCTGCGGCTCAAGCGATAGGGCCTACGGCGTCGGGATTTCTATCCTTCCTCATTCCCCGTGTTCGTCACAGGAATGAGCGAAGTGGAAGTTAATAGTCCACCAGCAATTGCGGTGTCGCGTCATAACCGAAACGCGGCTTGACGCCGAGAAGGCCTGCCGTCTGGGCGATGATTTCGCGGGTCATGGGGGCTGCTGTCGAGGCCGCCGTGCGCCCGCCGTTCACGCCGGTCCTCGGAGCATCGATCATCGTCAGCACGACATATTTCGGCTTGTGCATGGGAAAACCGGCCACGAAGGCGTTGAAATTGATATCCTTGGCGTAACGCCCATTGATCACCTTGTCGGCGGTTCCGGTCTTGCCGCCCACGTGAAATCCCTCCACCTGCGCGCCACGGCCGGAGCCCTTGATGCCGTTCCAGTTGAACAGGTAACGCATATCCGCACTGGTCTTGTCTTTGATGACGGTGCTCGCCAGCGATACCGCAGCCTCTTTCGAACGCGGCAGGAAGGTCGGCGAAATCAGGCTTCCGCCATTGATGAGGGCTGCTGCAGCCACCGCCGTCTGCAACGGGGTGGTGGCGACGCCATGGCCGAAGGAGATGGTGACGGAATTGATCTTCTTCCAGTTTCTCGGCTGGGTGGGGGTGGCCACACCGGGCATTTCCGTGTCCATTCTGGTAAGAAGCCCGAGTTTCGTCAGGAATTGCTGATGGCCTTCGACACCGACCTTGTCGGCCACCGCCGCTGTGCCAATATTCGATGAATATTGAAACACCTCCGGAATGGAGAGCGGCCGGTTCCGGCCCTTGAAATCCTTGATGGTGAAGCCGCCCATGCGGATCGGCCGCGACGCATCGACCACCGAATTGAGTGTGATCGCCCCCGCATCCAGCCCCATGGCGAGGGTGAAACTCTTGAAGGTTGAGCCCATTTCGAAGGTGGCGTTGCTCATGCGGTTGAACCAGCCCTTTTCATACTCCCTGTCGATGCTGCCATCGGCAAGGGTGCGGGAAGGTTCGTTCGGATCGTAATCCGGCACGGAGGCCATGGCCAGTACTTCGCCCGTCTCCACATCGAGGATCACCGAACCCGCCGCTTCGGCCTGATACGCGCTTTTCGCCTTCACGACCACTTCGCGGACGATGTTCTGTACCCTGAGATCGATGGAGAGCCGCACCGGCTCCAGCGGCGCGCCGCTGGCAAGACCGACGGCGCGCAGATCGGCCAACCCCTGCTGGTCGAGGTAACGCTCCATGCCGGCAAGCCCCTGATTGTCGACATTGACGTGGCCGATAATATGCGAAGCGGTGGGGCCACCCGGATAAAACCGTCGCTTTTCCGGCCGGAAACCAATGCCCGGTATGCCGAGATTGAGAATATCCGCCTGCTGCCGGGGTGTCAGCTGACGTCGCAGCCATTGGAAGCCGGTATCCGAACGCAATCTGCGGTGCGTTTCACGCCAGTCGATGTTGGGAATGACGGTTGCGAGTTTTTCCACCACCTCGTCCGGATCGACGATCCTGCGCGGATCCGCATAAAGCGAGACCATATTGAGATCTGTCGCCAAAAGCATGCCATTGCGATCGACAATATCCGGCCGGGAAGCGACGGCATTGACGCCGGTGTTGATCCATGCGGTCGCCACCGGTTCGGCAAGGCCATATTGGACGAGACGCGCGGCGACGACACCATAGATGACGACAAAGGCGGCAATCAGGATGCCGAGCCTCATGCGCGCATCGCCCCTGCGACGGGCGGCGGAGCCGAGGATCGCCTCACTGCCCTCTCCGGGACTTCTCCTGATAATGAAATGCGCCCGGCTTTTGAGCCGCACCACAAAAGCAATCATTTCCTGATGACACCCACCCTCATGGCGGCGAAAACGAATTCCGCGACAACCAACGCCCTATTGAGGCTGGCACAAGATCATTCGCGGGGCCATGGAAAGAGCGGGCGGACCGATGCCGCCGTTAAATCTGTATTAATATACATTTAAAATTGTAACGAACCCCCAAGGGGCCGTTAACAATCGTCACGCCTAGAGGCGGGAAATCACCGAGGGATCGCCTTCCGGGTTCTGCTGCGCCAGCGCCCGGTCGATGATAGCGGGCACGATATCCTTCACCTCGTCGATAACGAGCGGGTTGAGAAGGTGGGCGCGGTGGATGAAGCCCTGGTCGCGCATGTGCTGCACCAGCTCCAGCATCGGGTTCCAGAAACCGTTGATATTGGCGAAAACCATCGGCTTGGCGTGACGGCCAAGCTGCGCCCAGGTCATGATCTCGACGATCTCTTCCAGGGTGCCGACACCGCCCGGCAGCGTCACGAAGGCATCCGAGCGCTCAAACATCATATGTTTGCGCTCATGCATGTCCTTGGTGATGACAAGCTCGTTCAATTGTCCGAGAGAATGGCGCGTTGCCTCCATATCGACCAGAAATTCCGGTATGATGCCGGTTACTTCGCCGCCATTGGAAAGAACGCCGCTGGCAACCGCGCCCATGATGCCCTTGGTGCCGCCGCCATAAACGAGGCGAATGCCGTTTTCGGCAATGGATTTCCCAAGCGCGCGGCCTGCTTCCATATGGGCCGGATCACGTCCGGGCTGGGAGCCGCAATAAACGCAGATGGATCGAATCGGTGTATTTTTGTCCGTCATGAAGGGAAGGAACTATGTGCGATGCGGCACGTCAAGAAAATTTGGGAAATCCCTTGCAAATATGGCCTTTTGGCCACTCGCCGCTTGTCTGTCGCAAGGTAAGACGCTAGCAATCTCAACTCGTGTGAAAAGCTTGAAATACCCGGAGATTCCAGGATGAAAAACAATAAAGCCGGTTTGCTGGCGCTGATCGTGCTGGGCATTGCGTCCCTGCTCATGATCTTTTTCGTCCTGCCGCGGATTTCCAATGACGGCAAACCGATCGGCGACGCCATCAACGAGGCCGGCAACGCCGTGAAGAACAGCGTTGAAATGGGCAGTGACAAGGCGGGCGACATCCTCTCCGATGCGGCCGAGGAGACGGCCAACATCGCCGATAAGGTGGGACGTCTGGCGGCTTCCGCAACCCAGTCGATCAAGGATCTGACCACGCTTTTCGCCGACAGCAAGGTTCCCTCCGACGCCGACTTCGCAGCGGCACGCAAGAAGGTCGAGACCTCGCTCAAGGAACTGACGAATATCGAAATTCCCGAGTCGCTGGATGAAACGACGTCGCGGCTCATCACCACGGCCCGCACTGCGGCCGAACGCACCACGGCGTTCCTGCGCGGTCTGCCTGACAATGCGGCGGCGGCGGCGGCACAGGTGCGTCGTCTGGCGGGCGTCTTCGCCGGCACCGACGATGGTGCGCCCGAACCGGCAAAGCCGGCCGCAGCACCAGCCGATACGGCACAGTCTTCTTCCGGCGCGCCGACTTTCGACGTGCTGCGCGTCGAGCCCGATGGTTCGGCCGTGATCGCCGGCAAGGCGCAGCCCGGCGCAAAGCTCGAAATCCTCAGCAACGGCAAGGTGGTCGCCCAGACGACCATTGACGGCACCGGCGATTTCGCTGCCGTTTTCGACAATCCCCTTCCCCCGGGCGATCACGAGCTCGTGCTGCGTTCAACCGACGCCAACGGCAAGGCGACGCAGTCCGAGGAAGTGGCGACCGTTTCCGTGCCTGATGGCAAGGCGGGCGAGCTTCTGGCCATGGTTGCCAAGCCTGGCAAGGCAAGCCGCGTGCTGGCCATGCCGGAGGCAGCACCCCCGGCGCTTAAGCCGCAGGCCGCGCCATCGCAACAGCCTGCGGCCACATCTGAGACCAGCGCCAACACCGCCGCCGCGCCGCTCGCCGGTACTACAGCTCCGTCCGCCGCGGCTCCGCTAACGTCGAGCGTTCAGGTCACTGCCGTCGAGTTCGAAGGATCGAAGATTTTCGTCGCGGGTTCCGCGCCCGCCGGTTCGACGGTGCGCGCGCTTGTCGACGACACGGAAATCGGCAAGACCACGACGGAAGCCTCGGGTCATTTTGTCATCGAAGGCGATGTCGATCTTGCCGTCGGCAGCCATATCATCACCGTCGAGGAACTGAATGCCGACGGCACCGCGAAAGTGCGCGTGCGCGTTCCCTTCGAGCGGCCGCAGACCGATCAGGCAACCGTCGCCATGCAGGCGCCATCCACCTCATCTTCGGCGACCACGACCGCGGCACCGGCTGAAAACCAGAGCACGGCAAGCGACCGCGCCGCTTTCGAAAAGCTGCGCGCCGATGTCGCCAAGGCCTTCGGCATTCTCTCCAATCTCTACAGGGATCAGGCGACGCCGGCGCTCGACCAGGCCATTGCCGGCCGCTCCGCCGTCGTCATCGGCCTGAAATCGCTTTCGGAATTCCGTACAGCGGCCGCGACCGAGCCCGCCTTCACCGCCTTTGCGGGCGATATCACCGCCAAGGCGCGTCAGCTGCTGACATCGGTCGAGGCATGGCCGAACGACGTGGCGGCAATCGGCAAGGGCATCGCTTCGCTCGCAAGCCGGCTCTCCGAACTGCACATCACCGCGCCGCCCGCACCGGCACCGCAGGCCCCTGCTGGCCCGCAGACCTTCGAGCAGGCGCCGCTGGCCGAAAGCCAGAACAGCGTCATCATCCGCCGCGGCGATACGCTGTGGCAGATTTCGCGCCGCGCGTACGGACAGGGCGTGCGTTATACGACCATCTATCTCGCCAACGAGGACCAGATCAAAAACCCCGACCTGATCGAGCCCGGCCAGATTTTCGGCGTGCCAAAGGAAGCCCTGCCGAATTCGGAGGAACTTCACCGCAAGCGGCTGAAGAGCGGTTCCTGAGCATTTGAAGCGTTGCGGTGAACCCGTGACGACCCTATCTGTGACACGCGCGGCGGCTTGACCAGAGCCGCCGTCCTGCTGTCGGCTTCCGGCAGTGACCGGAGAGAATGATGGCCACGACCAAAAAAACAATTTCGGCGGATTCCAGCAATCCGACCCAGACGCTGATCAATCTCTGGCCCTATATGTGGCCGGAGGGTCGGTGGGACCTGAAGATGCGGGTGGTCTGGGCGACCATATTCCTCATCGTCGCCAAGCTGGTGCTGATCGCCGTTCCCTATTTCTTCAAATGGGCAACGGATGCGCTGAATGGCAAGCTCGATATGGCAGGACTGGTCCCGGCCTTCCTGCTCGGCGCCGTCGCGCTTGTTATCGCCTATAATCTGACGCGGCTGATCCAGGTCGGGCTCAACCAGCTGCGCGATTCCCTCTTTGCGAGCGTCGGCCAGCATGCGGTGCGCCAGCTCGCCTACAGGACCTTCGTGCACATGCACCGGCTTTCTTTGCGTTTCCATCTGGAGCGCAAGACCGGCGGGCTTTCGCGGGTTATCGAGCGTGGCACCAAGGGCATTGAAACCATTGTCCGTTTCACCATCCTCAACACAGCGCCGACCTTCATCGAATTCCTGCTGACGGCGATCATCTTCTGGGCTTCCTACGGTTTTTCCTATGTGCTGGTCACGGTCATCACCGTCTGGGCCTATATCTGGTTCACCGTGCGGGCCAGCAACTGGCGTATCGGCATTCGCCGCGCCATGAATGACAGCGACACCGACGCCAACACCAAGGCGATCGACTCGCTCCTGAATTTCGAGACGGTCAAATATTTCGGCAATGAGGAGATGGAGGCGCGACGTTTCGATGTCGCCATGGAGCGCTATGAGAAGTCAGCGATCTCGATCTGGACGTCGCTCGGCTGGCTGAACTTCGGTCAGGGCGTGATCTTCGGCATCGGCTCGACCGTTATGATGGTGATGTCGGCGCTTGCCGTGCAGCGCGGCGAACAGACCATCGGCGATTTCGTCTTCGTCAACGCGCTTCTGCTGCAGCTTTCGGTGCCGCTCAACTTCATCGGTTTCGTCTATCGCGAAATCCGCCAGGGCCTGACCGACATCGAGCAGATGTTCGACCTTCTGGAGGTGGAAGCCGAAGTGACCGACAGGCCGGATGCAGAACCGCTCGCGGCCGGCCCAGGTGCCATCTCCTTCCGCGATGTGCACTTCGCCTATGACCCCGAAAGACCGATCCTGAAGGGCGTTTCCTTCGACGTACCGGCGGGCAAGACGGTGGCGATCGTCGGGCCTTCAGGTGCGGGAAAATCGACGATCTCGCGGCTGCTCTATCGCTTCTACGATATTCAGGAAGGCTCCGTCACCGTTGACGGGCAGGACATTCGCGACGTGACGCAGAAGAGCCTGCGCTCGGTGATCGGCATGGTGCCGCAGGATACCGTGCTCTTCAACGACACGCTTGCCTATAACATCCGCTACGGTCGCCCCTCGGCAACCGACGAGGAACTGAGGGCGGCGGCGGATGCGGCACAGATCAGCGCCTTCATCGGCAAGCTGCCGGAGGGCTACGCGACCATGGTGGGTGAACGGGGCCTGAAGCTTTCCGGTGGTGAAAAGCAGCGCGTGGCGATTGCCCGCACGATCCTTAAAGCCCCGCCGATCCTCATTCTCGACGAGGCTACCTCGGCGCTCGACACCCACACCGAACAGGAAATCCAGAGCGCGCTCGATATCGTCTCGAAGAACCGCACGACGCTGGTTATCGCCCACCGGCTTTCCACCGTCATCGGCGCGGATGAGATCATCGTGCTGAAGGAAGGGCTGATTGCCGAACGCGGCACCCACAGCTCGCTGATGACGCAGAACGGTCTCTATGCCTCGATGTGGAGCCGCCAGCGCGAGGCGATCCGGGCGGAAGAAATGCTGCGTCATGTTCGCGAAACCGACGATCTGGGTGTCATCGACCGCGGCGAACCCGCCCATTGATGGCTATACCCGGGGTAACTGGGCCAACGGACGAACCCCGCCATTGCCGCGCGGGGCGTTTGGCTGTAACCAGCTAGGCAAAATTTGTCGCATTGCCGTGTGGAGCGTGTCGTATCACGACCACATATAGACGCGGCAGACGAAAACCGGAGCAAGGAATCTCATGAATCTGTTCGACACCATTCGCAACACCATCGTACCGATCCACAAGGAAGGTTATGTCTTCGTGGCGGCCTTCTTCGTCGCATCGCTGGTGCTCGGCTGGATCGCCGAACCGCTGTTCTGGGTCGGCCTCGTCCTGACGGCCTGGTGCGCCTATTTCTTCCGCGACCCCGAGCGTGTCACGCCGCAGGATGACGACCTCATCATCAGCCCGGCCGACGGCAAGGTTTCCGCCGTGCAGAGCGTCGTTCCGCCGCTGGAGCTGGAACTCGGCAAGGAGCCGCTGGTGCGCATCTCGGTGTTCATGAACGTGTTCAACTGCCATGTGAATCGCGCGCCGGTACGCGGCCGCATCGTCAATGTCGCCTACCGTCCCGGCCTCTTCCTCAATGCCGAAGTCGACAAGGCTTCCGAAGACAATGAACGCAACGGCCTCGTCATCGAGACTTCGCACGGCAAGGTCGGCGTGGTGCAGATCGCCGGCATGGTTGCACGCCGCATCGTCTGCTGGGTGAAGCCGAATGAACCTGTTGATGCCGGTGAGCGTTTCGGTCTTATCCGTTTCGGTTCGCGACTCGATATCTTCCTTCCCGTAGGTTTCGAGCCGCGTGTATCGGTCGGCCAGACGGCGATTGCCGGTGAAACCGTGCTTGCCGAATTCGGCTCGGCCAAGGGTCCGGTCGTCAGCCGCCGCGGCTGACGGAAACAGGAAGGGCATGCGCATGGAAACGCCGATCGCCGAGCCGCAACAGAACGGCAAACCCGAGGGCCGCAGCGACAGCGGCCGTGGACCCCGGCTGAGGGAAATTCCCTTCCGCCTCGTCGTTCCTAACCTCATCACCGTTCTGGCCATCTGTGCGGGCCTCAGCGGCGTGCGTCTCGCCATTGAAGGCCGCTTCGAGCTGGCCGTCGGCATGGTACTGCTGGCCGCCTTTCTCGACGGCATAGACGGGCGCATTGCCCGCATGATGAAAGCGACGTCGAAATTCGGCGAACAGATGGATTCGCTGGCCGATATCGTCAATTTTGGTGTCGCCCCTGCCCTCGTGGTCTACGCCTACCTTCTCGATCAGGCGCGTTCCATCGGCTGGATCGCCGCCCTCATCTATGTCATCGCCGCCGGCCTGCGTCTGGCGCGTTTCAACGTCATGATCGAGCGGCCGGTAAAGGCGCCTTGGCAGAATGAATTTTTCGTGGGCGTGCCGGCCCCGATGGGCGCCCTGCTGGTGCTTCTGCCTGTCTATCTCGGCTTCCTCGGCGTCGAGCCGGACAAGCCCTTTGCCTATGTCGCCGCCGCCTATACGGTCCTGATCGGTTATCTCCTCATCAGCCGCCTGCCGGTCTGGTCGGGAAAATCGGGCACCAGCCGCATCCGCCGCGATCTGGTGCTGCCGATGATCCTCGTCGTCGTGCTCTATGTGGCGATGTTGATGAGCTTCACCTGGGAAGTTCTGGTTCTGACCGTCGCCGCCTATCTCGTCTTCATCCCCATCAGCGCCCGCCTCTGGCACCGCCGCTACGGCACGCTGACAATCGAGGAAGACGCGCATGACGACGCGAACGGCGGCAACGGCCTCGATCGCGGCATTTAAAACCGCAGGTTTATTTTTTCTCGCTACAGGCCGGCGCAGGGTGTGACGCAAAATGTCGCAGCCTGAAAAGCCGGCTTCGTTTTTTTCGCCTCGAATCCGTCAAGATTAGCCGCGAAAGAAGTGGCTCACACGCATCGCAACGGCGATTGGCGTGAATTGTGGAGAGAGAGAAATGACGAACGAGACGAAGGCACAGCCGCAGGCGAAGCCCGACCTCAACAGCCACTACCGCCCGCTCGGACTGAAGGCCGTTGCGGCCGCAGCCCTGATGCTGAAGCGTAAGCCCGCTGCCAAAACCGCCTGAAAATATTCGCTTTTTTGATTTTCCCGGTTTTTGCGGACTACCCGGAAAACGGAGAGTTGCGGACGGAAGATCAACAAGCATGCGGCGCCTTTTCCGGGCGCCGTTTTTGTATATGGCGTTCCGCGAAACTGCGGATCGTCAATCATTTGCAAAATTGGCAGCCTTCTGTAACGAAGCTGAAACGAAAATGTAGTAAAAATCTCGCCTTCCACAAGAAGGCTATACGAACAGCGACGTATAGATTAGTGAATACAAAAGAACTTTTCTATTCCGCATTTTTTTCCACAACAATGAATAAGCCAATTTTCGAATTCGCAGAAATGCGGATGACGAATATTCGGCGTTGGGGGAAGATTGTGAAGACAGGCCAGGGGGGCTTGGGACGGCCATGCAGGATAAAATCCTTCTGATTGAAGATTCCGTTGCTCTTTCCATGCTGCTGAAGACGCGGCTTTCGGAAGAAACGGAAGCCGAGGTTGTTCATTGCGACAGCATGGCCGCGGCCGATGCCCTCATGCAGGCCCATAGTTTCACGCTGGCGCTGACGGGTCTCAATCTGCCCGATGCGCCGAAGGGCGAGATTCTCGCACTTTTATCCGAGCGTAAGGTGCCCGCGATCGTTTTCACCGCCACGGTGGATGACGAGGCGCGCAAGCGCTACGCCGAAAAGAAGATCATCGACTACATTGTCAAGGACGGCCATCGCACCGTCGATGCGGTGGTCAGAACGGTCCAGCGGATTTTGAGCAACAAGCTTTTTTCCGTTCTGGTGGTCGATGATGTTCGCACAGCCCGTTCCGGTCTCGTGGAAATTCTGGAACGGCAGAATTTCAGGGTCAGCGAGGCCCATTCGGGCAAGCAGGCGCTGGAAATACTGTCGCAGGACCCGACGATCCAGCTTGTCATCACCGACTACCATATGCCCGACATGGACGGTTATGAGCTGACGCGCCGCATCCGCGACAGCCGCTCATCCGAAGATTTGCGGGTGATCGGCATATCGTCCTCCACCGACCGGTTGCTTTCGGCAAGCTTCCTGAAGGCGGGCGCCTCGGATTTCGTCTACCGCCCTTTCGTGCCGGAAGAATTGCAATGCCGCATCGATAACAATATCGAGACGCTGAAGCAGCTTAAACGCCTGCGCGAGCTGGCCGAACGAGACCACCTCACCGGTCTGCCCAATCGCCGCTCCTTCTTCGAGCGCACGCGGGCGCTGATGGATGTCATCAACGGCAATGACGAGAGCGGCGCCGTCGCCATTCTCGACATCGACCATTTCAAGAAGATCAATGACACGCTGGGGCACGATGCCGGCGACAGGGCGTTGAAAAAGCTGGCCGAACTGCTGCATGACATGTGCGATGAACAACGCCATATTCCCGCCCGCCTCGGCGGCGAGGAGTTTGCCGTGTTCCTACGTGGGCTGGATGCGCGAGCCGCCTATCAGTTCTGCGAAGAGCTGCGTGGACAGGTGGAAAAGAACGGTCGGCAGCTGAGCGGCAGCAGCCTCGCCCTGACGATTTCGCTCGGCGTCGTGGAGATCGAAAAGGGTGAACCCTTCGACAACCAGCTGAATGCGGCGGACCAGCTGCTCTATCTCGCCAAGGCAAATGGCCGCAACCGCGTCTATTCCGACATCATGATCCAGGAAGGCCTGCAGAAGATCGGCCGGAACAGCTGAGCTTTTCTGAACAAGATAGTCTTGTGTGGGACCGAGCGCGTGCCGCGTAACGACGGCTGACCTCGACTTCCTCGGAAAGCATCTCAAAACAGCGACATCTGCCCGTCATCCTTCGCCGGTTTGATCTTCGCCAGCGGCGCGCTTTCCGGCACCGGCTCGATGAGATCGGCACCGACATTGGCGACCTTGTTGACCTTGTCCGATACCGGGATCATCTCGAAGAAATCATCCTGAACCGGCCGCATCAGGTCGACGATCTCGCGCGGTTCCTGGGTCTTGCAATCCAGCCAGCGGCTGAAATCCTCGGGCGCAATGACAACAGGCATGCGGTCGTGAATACGGCCGATCGCGGCATTGGCGGCGGTGGTGAGGATCGCACCGGTATCGACCTCCGAACCGTCGGCGGAAGACCAGGTTTCCATGAGGCCGGCGAAAGCGACTATGCCGCCACTTTTCGGGCGAATGAAATAGGGTTGCGGTTTGCCGCCCTCCTCCTTCGGTGGGCGTCGCCATTCGTAAAAGCCGGTTGCGGGCACCAGCACGCGGCGATGGCGCATGGCGGCGCGGAAGGAGGCCTTGCCGATGGCGGTTTCCGAACGGGCGTTGATGAGCAGCGGAAAATCCTTCGGGTCCTTTACCCAGCCCGGCATGAAACCCCAGCGGACCAGCACGGCGCGGCGATTGGGCAGGTTGCTGCCGCGCTCCTGCCGCTCCCCCTCCATCACGATCAATATGGGCTGCGTCGGTGCGATGTTGAAACGGGCGGGAAAATCCTCAAGGCCGATCAGATCGAGATAGTCGGCGATCTCCTCGGGTGTCGCCTTCAGCACGAAACGTCCACACATGCTTTTTCCTCAACCCCTTGGTCCGAACAGGATGATGGCGGTGCCGGCAAGGCAGACAGCGCCGCCGGCAATATCCCATTTGTCCGGCGCATGCCCTTCCACGCCCCAGAGCCAGAAAAGCGACGCAGCGATGTAAATCCCGCCATAGGCGGCGTAAGCCCTGCCCGCCGCCTCTGTCGGAACCAGTGTCAGAAGCCAGGCGAAAGCGGCAAGCGCCAGCATGCCCGGCAGCAATATCCACCCGGTCTTGCCGAGTTTCAGCCAGGCCCAGAAGGAAAAACAGCCGGCGATTTCGGCAAGAGCCGCCAGGACATAGATAAGATAGACCTTCATTCCACCGTCTTTAGCATGCACAATCGCGACAGTTCCGGACTATAACGCTCACTTCGGAAACCGGAATCGATTTTCCGGACCACGACACTATAGACAGGCCGCAGACGGCCGAAACAAGCGAAACCATTCATGACCCTTCGTATCAAGCCCCGCGCTGCCTCCTCCGCCATCGTCAGGAACGGAGACCGGCTGCTTCTCGTGCGCCGTATCAACCCGCCCTCGAAGGACATGTTCGCCTTTCCGGGCGGGCGCGGCGAAGACGGCGAAACGGCAGCCGAGACGGCGCTGCGCGAATTGCACGAGGAAACCGGTATCGTGGCGCGAAGGCCGCAGCTTTTCGCGACCTATGATCTTCCCTCCCGCGACGCTGAAGGCGTGCTGACGAGCCATTATTTCCTCTCCGTCTTCACCGTGGAGACGGATGCCGATCCCGTCGTGACTGTGGGCGACGATGCGGCGGATGCCGGGTGGTACACATTGGCGGAAATCCGCCTTCTGCCTGCGCCCGAAAGTGTGGTCGAATGCGCCGAGCGCCTGCTTGCATGATTGCCAGTCAGCCAGAATCGCTATTATCTAGGACTGATCCGCCCGCCGGATGGTCACGAGCCAACAGTTCACGAGTATGTGTGGGGCAGAATAGAATTTTGATACGGCCAACCATCTTCCTGTCTCTTTTTCTGACCATGCTTGCCATATCAGGGCAAGAAGGCATCGCTTTTGCGCAGCCTTCAAAACCGGCTTCCGAGGCACGTCCGGCGGAAGCGATACCGCCCAAGCCCGCTCCTTATGACGACAAGCTGGCACGGCTGTCGGAAATACTGGGCGCGGTGCAATATCTGAGAACCCTGTGCCCCTCTTCCGGACCGGAGGACTGGCGCAGGTCGATGAGCGATCTTCTGGCTGCGGACACGGCCAACGAACCTGAACGACGTCAGCGCATGACGGCTGCATTCAACCGTGGATACCGCTCCTTTGCGGCCATCCACACCAGTTGCACACGCGCCGCCATCATGGCAGAAGAGAACTACCGTAACGAAGGGGCAACACTCGCGCAGGAAATCGCGTCCAGGTTCGGAAATTAGAGGATTGTTAACCTCTTTTCGCCGCAGCCCGTGCCGTTTTGATAAAAGGCTGCTAGTGTTGTTAACAGGGTGGTAAGGACTTGCCCGCCCTGTCGAGGATGAAAAATGCAGACAAGCCGTAACGAAATCGACGATATGATCGTGCATGAAAAGATGCAGGTCGCTCTGGAACACCAGAACGAGGCATGGGCTGACGGCATGGCCGACGGCATCGAGCCGGAGATCATCGCCGATGCCGCCATCGCTCTGGCCATGCGCGAAACCATCCGTATCCATGGCGAGGCCGGCGCTGAAGCAATGCTGGAATCGCTGCGCCAGCGCATGCTTCAGGGCGAATTTTCGCCGCAGCGGGTAATACAGTAAAGCCGGGGTCTATCATGTCTTGCCTGAGCAAGGGCCTTTTGCGCTCTTCCGCCCTGCTGTCCATTCTGCTTGCCCTGACCGCCGGTCCGATTGGCGTGCCGAGCCGCGCCTTTGCCCTTTCCGAGCTGAAGCCGGCGCAGAACACCGAAAGCGAGCCGAAGGCCGAGAGCGAGCAGCCGCAGCAAGCCCAGCCTGCTGAGCCGGACGAGATCGAAGGCGATTCGGAAGGCATTCCCCTGCCCGACCCTTTGGTGGACCGTTCCGCTGGCCAGGCAAACCAGCAATCCGCCAAGCCCGATAACACCCCGGAAATGTCTGTTGTAATCGAGCACGACATTTCCAAGGCGCCGGAACCCGTGCGCAAGCTGCGCCAGCAGATCATCGACGCCGCCGCGTCAGGCGATATCGAAAAGCTGCGGCCCTTCATCGCCGCCGGGCAGAACCAGTTCCGCATCGACGGCAGTGACAGCGAAGACCCGATTGCAGCGCTGAAAAGCTATTCCGGCGATCCGGACGGGTTGGAAGTGCTGGCGATCATCATCGATCTCCTGTCGACCGGTTATGCCCATATCGATGCCGGCACGCCTGACGAAGCCTATGTTTTCCCCTATTTTGCCGGAAAACCGCTGAATACGCTGACTGCACCGGAAAAGGTGGAGCTTCTGCGAATCATCACGGCGGGCGATCTGGCGGACATGCAGGAATTTGGCAATTACAGCTTCTATCGCGTCGGCATTTCGCCTGACGGCAAGTGGAAGTTCTTCACCGCCGGCGATTGATCGCATCGCAGTGCTTGCCGTTCTCGGGCAAAAATCCTAACTGTGCGGAATGAGCATTCCGGCAAATGCATCTGCATCTTGCCTGCTATCCGCATAGTCTCGACGAACCGAACGGTGACACCATGCCTTCCGCCTTTCTTGCCGACCGCCGCCTGATCCGGGTTTCCGGCACCGGCGCCGAGGAGTTTCTGAACAACCTCATCACCGCAGATATCGAGAATCTGCCGGCAGGCGAGGCCCGGGCCGCGGCACTTCTGACGCCGCAGGGCAAGATCCTGTTCGATTTCCTGATCTGGCGCGATGGCGGGGACTATCTGATCGAAACGGGCGCCGCCGAACAGGACGCATTGCTGCGCCGCCTGACCATGTACAAGCTGCGCGCACCGGTCGACCTCAAAGTCGAGACGGTCGAAGGTGTGAGCGTTTTCTGGACCGAGACTGCACCGGTGGCAGGCATCAGGGACGGCCGTTTCGCCAAGGCCGGAATCGATCTCTTCAGGCTACCGGGCGCATCGGCCTCGGGCGATGTTGCGGCCTATGATGCGCTGCGCGTTGACCATGGCATTGCCGAATCCGGCCGGGATTATGCGCTGCAGGATGCTTTTCCCCATGATGTTCTGATGGATGTGAATGACGGCGTTTCCTTCAGGAAGGGCTGCTTCGTCGGTCAGGAAGTCGTCTCGCGCATGAAGCACCGCGGTACGGCAAGACGCCGCGTCGTCACCGTTTCGGCCGGAGGCGCGTTGCCCGCCAGCGGGGCGGAGATTACCGCCGATGGAAAACCGGTCGGCACGCTTGGAACCGTTTGCGGCAACAGGGCGCTTGCCATCGTGCGGATCGACCGCATTGCCGATGCGCTTGCTTCGGGCACGCCGCTTCTTGCCGAGACTGTTCCCGTGACCGTGGCCCTGCCGGCCTGGAGCGGCCTTTCCTTCCCAGCGGCCGATCCCGCGGCTCGGGCGGAGGATTAAGAGTGACGCCCGCAAAAAGCCCGCGCGCCTGGCAGCGCATGCTGTCCGGCCGGCGGCTCGATCTGCTCGACCCGTCGCCGCTCGATGTGGAAATCGCCGATATCGCCCACGGCCTTGCCCGTGTTGCCCGCTGGAACGGCCAGACGCGCGGCGACCACGCCTTTTCCGTCGCCCAGCATTGCCTCATCGTCGAAACCATCTTCTGCCGCATGTGCACGGGTGCGACGCCTGATGACATGCAGATGGCGCTTCTGCACGATGCGCCAGAATATGTCATCGGCGACATGATCTCGCCGTTCAAATCCGTGGTGGGCGGTGGTTACAAGACCGTGGAAAAACGGCTAGAAGCCGCCGTGCATCTGCGTTTCGGCCTGCCGCCACATGCATCGCGCGACTTGAAGGACCGCATCAAGAAGGCCGACACGGTCGCCGCCTTTTTCGAGGCGACGGAGCTTGCCGGTTTTTCCACCGCCGAGGCGCAGAAATTCTTCGGCCTGCCGCGCGGCATTACCCGCGATATGTTCGACATTACGCCCCTGCCCTCCACCGAAGCGCAAAAGCTGTTCATCGAACGTTTCGAGGCTATCGAGGCGCTGCGCGCGGTCAAGACGGGGAGCGCGACATGACGGCCATTGTCGTATCGCCGCTGTCGCGGATCGCGGAGATGGCCGTGAAACACAAGGCCCGCGAAATGGTGACACTGATCGCCAAAGAGCAGGCCTTTCATCGCCCCGCCGTCATTGCCGCAGATCGGCATCTGACGCTTGCCATGAACGACATCACATTCAAGGGCACCGCTGATCTCATCGCGCCTGATGATGCGCATGTGCTGAGGCTGATCGATTTCGCCCGCGAATGGGACCAGTCCGCGCCGCTGCTCATCCATTGCTGGATGGGTGTTTCGCGCTCGCCCGCCGCCGCCGTCATCGCAGCGCTCAGCCTTTATCCTGACCAGGATGAAATGGAGCTTGCGCTGCGCCTGCGCGCCGTCTCGCCCTATGCCACGCCGAATGCCCGCATCATTGCCATCGGCGACCGTCTGCTCGGACGCGACGGCAGGCTGGTGGCGGCGATCAAAAAAATCGGCAGGGGCGCGGATACGGATGGTAACGTGCCCTTCGTACTGCCGCTTGGCGCCTGAGGCCGTTTTGGCGGAACCCTCACGGCGTCCAGTCGTTACCAACCCTGAACAGCAATAAAAATCACAGGATAATTCATGGAACAACAGGCAACGGATATCATCGTCGCATCGCAGGCGGCGTTGCAGCAGGCGAGCGCGCTTGCGGTGCAATATTCCTTCTCGGTCGTTGGTGCGCTTCTGCTGCTGATCATCGGCTGGCTGGCCGCCACCTTCCTGCAACGCTGGGCCTTTCAGGGCCTGTCGCGCATTCGCGGCTTCGATGCGACGCTCGCCGGCTTCTTCGCAGGCGCCATCCGCTATGTGGTTCTCATTCTGGTACTGGTCATGGTGCTTGGCCAGTTCGGGGTGCAGACCGCCTCCATTCTCGCCGCCCTTGGCGCCGCCGGTCTGGCCATTGGTCTGGCGCTGCAGGGCACGCTGCAGAATATTGCCGCCGGCATCATGCTTCTGGTGCTGCGCCCCTTCCGGGTCGGTGAATATATCGAGACCGGCACGGTCAGCGGCACGGTGATCGAGATCGGGCTCTTTGCCACCGAACTCAAGACCAGCGATGGGCTCTATCGTCTCGCGCCCAACTCCACCCTCTGGAACGTGCCGATCACCAATTACAGCCGTTTTCCCTCGCGCCGTCACGAACTGAGCCTGACGGTCAAGACTGACGAGGATCTCACGGCCGCGCAGAATATGCTGATGAAAGTCGTGCGCTCGGAGAGCCGGGTTTTGCTGGACCCCGCCCCCGTCACCTTCGTCGATTCGGTCAGCGCCGACAGCGCCACCGTCAAATTGCGCTACTGGGTGCGCAGCGACAGTTATTTCGCGACAACCCGCGACGTGACGAAGGCCATGAAGCTCGCCTTCGACGAGCGCAAGGCGGAAGTGAACGCGCAGCCTGCCTGAGGCCTCGCGCCTCCCCCTCTCTTCAAGCGCGGTGGCTGCAGCAGCCATCGCGCTTTTTCGTTGCGTTGCGTTGGAGCACACACTTGCATCCCGCTGACGTGGCCTCTATAGGTCGTTGCGTAATGTTATTACGTAACTTACTTTTATGAATATGAGAGGGCCGAAACAATGCAGAAGATACTCACCCGCGTCACCGGCGCTGTCGCACTTGGTTCCATGCTGCTGGCGGCGACCACGGCAATGGCTGCCGGTGGCGACAAATCCGCAGCCCATAGCCACGACCATGGACACGATCACGGCCACCAGATGACCGAGGCTGAAAAGCAGATCTACAAGGGTTATTTCGAGGATGCGCAGGTGAAACCACGCGCTCTCTCGGACTGGGAAGGCGACTGGCAGTCGGTCTATCCCTACCTGCTGAACGGCTCGCTGGACCCCGTCATGGCCGAAAAAGCAGCCCATGGCGACAAGACCGCCGCCGAATACCGCGCCTATTACGACATCGGTTACAAGACCGATGTAAACCGCATCGTCATCAAGAGTGACAGCGTGGCGTTTTATAAGGACGGCAAGCCCGCTGAAGGCACCTATGTCAGCGACGGCCATGAAATCCTGACCTACAAGAAGGGCAATCGCGGTGTCCGCTACATCTTCAAGAAAACCGGCGGCGATGAGGCCGCACCGCAATTCATCCAGTTCAGCGATCACTCCATCGCCCCTGTCAAGGCGGGCCATTACCATCTCTACTGGGGAGCTGACCGCAAGGCGCTGCTGGACGAAGTGACCAATTGGCCGACCTATTATCCCTTCCTGATGGACGGTGGCGATATCGTGAAAGAAATGGCGGCGCATTGAGACCGCAAGTTAGCGGTCTTCCGCAGCATGTGTGAATGACGCGAGCGGTTGCCGCTTGTCACCTTCTCCCCAAGGGGGAAGGTCGCGGCAGCGGGATGAAGGGGCAAGCTCTCGGCTTATCGCTGGCGTTGCCCCTCATCTACTCCTCCGGGGCATCCTCTCCCCGGCGGGGAGAAGAAAGGCTCACTGCCCCATGGTCGAACGATGCGCCCAGCCGGTCATGCGCTTTTCAAGCCAGGCCATGATCGCATACATGACGATGCCTTCCACCGCGAGCATCAGCAGGCCGGCAAAGACGAGCGGCACATTGAACTGGCTCTGGGCCGAACTCATCATGTTGCCGAGGCCGTAATTGGAAGCGACGGTTTCCGACACGACCGAACCGACAAAAGCGAGCGTGATGGCGATTTTCAGCGAGCCGAAAAAATAGGGCATGGAGCGCGGAATACCGACCTTCAGCATGATGTCCATCTTCTTTGCGCCAAGCGCCCGCAGCACATCTTCCGTTTCCGGTTCAATGGTGGCAAGGCCGGTCGCGACATTCACGACGATGGGAAAAAAGGAAATCAGGAATGCGGTCAACACGGCGGGAACGGTGCCGATGCCGAACCAGATGACGAGGATCGGCACCAGCGCCACTTTCGGGATGGCGTTGAAGCCGATCATCAGCGGATAAAGCCCGGCATAGATGGTTTTCGACCAGCCGATGAACAGACCTATGGCAAGACCGGCGGCCACAGCAATGGCAAAACCCAGTGTCGTCGTATAAAGCGTCTGCAGCGAATTCTTCCAGATCGGCGACCAATATTGCATGATGGCCTGTCCAACCCTTACCGGTGACGGCAGAATGGTGGGCGGCATTTTCAGCGCATGGACGAGCAGTTCCCACAACACGAAAAGCGCCAGCGTATAAAGCCATGGAGCGGCTTTCACCCAGTTGACGCGGGCGATCAGCGGCTTGCGCGACTCGGCCGCAACGGTGCTTTCCAGGATCGCGCTCATGCCGCCACCCTCGCCTGGGCGATCTCGCCATGCAGTTCCTGCACCATGTCGTTGAAACCCCTGTCATACATGATATCGAGCTGGCGCGGGCGGGCAAACGGAACGCGGTGTTCCGCGAGCACGCGGCCCGGCCTTGCGCTCATCACGAAAATCTTGTCGGCCAGAAATGTCGCCTCGCGCAGATCATGGGTCACAAGGATGATGGTGACACGCTGTGCGGCGTGCAGGTCGCGGATGACGCACCACAATTCCTCGCGGGTGAAGGCATCGAGCGCGCCGAAAGGCTCGTCCAGCATCAGTAGTTCCGGTTCGTGGATCAAGGCCCGGCAAAGATTGGCGCGCTGCTGCATGCCGCCGGAAAGCTGCCACGGATACTTCGAACCGAAACCCTTCAGGCCGACGATTTCCAGCAGCCGCTCGGCTTTCGCGACATATTCCGCCTTATGGGCGCGCAGGCGTCGGCGATGTCTCTCGACGATTTCCAGCGGCAGCAGGATATTTTCAAGCGTCGTGCGCCAGGGCAGCATCGTCGGGTTCTGAAACGCCATGCCGACAATTGAAACCGGCTCCGTGACCTGCCGCCCGGCAACGATGACATTGCCCTTCTGCGGAATATGCAGCCCGGTCACCAGCTTCATCAGGGTCGACTTGCCGCAGCCGGAGGGACCGACCACGGCGGCGAATTCACCCTTGTCGACCGTCAGGTTCAAACCGGATACGGCCAGCGTGCCGGCGGAGCCGCCGTAACGCATGTCGACACTGTCTATTTCCACGAGATGTGACATTGCTGTTCCCGTTTTAAGTAAAATGATAGGCCATGACAGCCCGAAGCGTCGCCGCTTGTTTCTTCTCCCCGCCGGGGTCTCCCGCTCGGGGAGAAGAGACTCGCGGCATCCGCCCGTTCTTTCTTCAGCATCAGGGAAGCATGCGCTCTTCCTTGGCCGGCAGGTAGGTCGCGTCGAACACCTGCTCCGCCTTGATGTTGCCCTTCAGGCCGAGGGAGACTTTCAGCGTTTCGACGGAGGCCGCAAGCCGGGCAGGATCGACGCCGCCCATGCCGTTTTCCACCACATAGGGCGTCTTGATATTCATGCTGTTGGCCATGCTGAGGCGTTCAAGCTCGATGGCGCTGTCGAGCGTCTCGTTGCGCTTGAGCACCGCCGCCACGCCCTCTTCGGGGTTCTTGACGGAATCGGCGAAGCCCTTGGCCAATGCTTTCAGGAAGCCCTTTACTGCTTCCGGGTTTTTCTCTGCGAAATCAGTGTTTACCAGCACCGCATTGCCATAAAGATTCAAGCCGTGCTCTGCCATCAGGATGGTCGAGATATCGTCATCGGCAATGCCCTGTTTCTTGAGGTTGAGGATCACCGAAAAGGCAAAGCCGAAAACGGCGTCGACATCGCCCTTGGCGAGCATCGGTTCACGCACCGGAAAACCGATCGATTCGATCTTGATCTTGCTGTCGTCGAGACCCGCCACCTGTTTGAAGGCCGGCCATTGCGCGAAAGCGCCATCCGGCGGCGGCGCGCCGAGCTTCTTGCCTTCCAGCGACTTCGGATCACCGGTGACACCCAGCGACTTGCGGCCGACCACGGCGAAAGTCGGGCGCTCATAGACCATATATACGGCCTTGATCTTCTGGCTCGGATCTTCGTCGAGGAACTTCATCACCGAATTGATATCGCCGAAACCCATCTGATAGGCGCCGGTCGCCACGCGCGGAATAGCTTCAACCGAACCGTTACCGCTGTCGATGGTGACATCGAGACCCTCAGCCTTGAAGTAACCCTTGTCGAGCGCCAGCAGGAAACCGGCGGCGGGGCCTTCGAACTTCCAGTCGAGCGTGAATTTCACCGGCGTTTCGGCCCGCGCCTCGATGATCGGCAGCGAAAAGCCGGCGGTTACACCGATGGCGGTAATGGCCAGAGCTCTGGTCAACAACCTGCGCGTTAAAATCATCTGTTCCCCCTGATGGTTTTGTTGGATTGGTTGCATAAGACCCAATTCCAACCCTCAAGGCAAGATAAAATTGCATACAAAATAGCCGTTATTTTGTATGCTTATTTTATATGCACAAACAATCACAAGACAGGCAAAAAGCCGGCAATCTGCCCATCGCGAATGCAACGAAGCGAAAGCAGTATCGTTCACCCAGAGAACACAGCGTTCTCATTTGCCGGGGTTGCGGATCAGGGGCAGCCTGCGACAAATAGGGCCAGGAACAGCAGGCGAAACGGCGGGACGGCAAGATGAATTCTGCACTGGGCATACACCACATCACCATGATCACCCGGAAGGTGCAGGCGAATGTGGATTTTTACGCCGGCTTTCTGGGCTTGAGGCTGGCCAAGCGCACGGCCGGCTTCGAAGACGCCATGCAGCTTCACCTGCTTTATGGCGACGACATCGCCTCACCCGGCTCGCTTCTGACATTTCTCGTCTGGGAAGATGGCGGCCAGGGCCGTGTCGGTTACGGCCAGACGCTGGAAATTTCCGTGGCGATCGATCCCGCTGCGATCGGCTTCTGGCTGACGCGGGCGCTGAGATTCGGCATCCGCGCGGAAGGCCCGACTGATGAATTCGGCGCTCCGGTGATCCGGCTGAAAGACCCTGACGGCCTGATCGTCAAGCTGGTCGGCACCCGCGCCTTTGCCGATGCCACGCCACATGTGACCGACGATATTTCCGCAGAAGACGCCATTCGCCGAATCTATGGTGCGACGGTGCTGAGTGAAGTGCCGGAAGAAACCGTAGCGTTTCTGGAGAAACATTTCGGCTACCGGCAGGAAAGCCAGGCGGGCGCGATCCGCCGGCTCGTTTCCGACAGCGGCGACATTATCGACGTGCGTGACGCCACCGGCTTCTGGTCCAGCGCGCCGGGCACCGGCACCGTCGATCACATCGCCTTCCGGGCGAAGGACATGGATGAGCTGAACACGGTTCTAACCGGGCTGAAATCGCTGAATTCCAGCACCACCAACGCGCATGACCGGAAATATTTCCACTCGCTTTATGTCCGCGAACCGGGCGGCGTGCTGATCGAAATGGCGACCGATGGGCCGGGCATGACGGTGGACGAACCGCTGAACTCGCTCGGCGAAAAACTGTTCATCCCGCCGCTCTTCATGAAGGACGAGGCGGATGTGCGTGTCGCCCTGCCGCAATTCTCGATGCCGGGCGAAGAACGCATCATCTATCGCGACCTGCCCTTCGTGCACCGTTTCTACACGCCCGAGGAAGCTGATGGCAGCACCATCATCCTGCTGCACGGTTCCGGCGGCAGTGAAACGAGCCTGATGCCCCTGGCGCACCGGGCAGCACCGGGCGCCACCCTTCTGGGCGTGCGCGGCCGTAGCACGGAAGAAGAAATCGCCCGCTGGTTCCGCCGTTTCCCCGATTTCAGCTTCGACCAGCAGGATATCGTTACGGAAGCAGAAGCCTTTGCCGCCTTCGTGGAGGGGGCAATCCGCGCCTATGGTCTTGATCGCTCGAAACTGCGGTTTATCGGCCATTCCAATGGCGCGAACTTCTACGCTGCCTTTGCCGCGCTCTATCCCGAACTTGCAGGCGACGCCCTGCTCTATCGCCCGATGCCGGTTCTCGAAACATGGCCGCAAACCGATCTTTCCGGCCACAATTTCCTGCTCGTGGCGGGACAACGCGACAAATATCTCGACAAGGCGAGCGAGCTGCAGGGAAAGCTCACGGCGAGCGGTGCAAAGGCCGAGATGGAAACGGTTGAGGACGGGCACGAGCTCGGGCTTACCGATATCGAAGCGGCGCGGCGGTGGCTGGCGGGTGCTTCCTGATTCGAGCGGTACATCGGATCGAGCGGAGGCCACCCATTTCTTCTCCCCGTCGGGGAGAAGAAACAAATGGCATATGCTTACCCCCGCGCCACCCACACCATTCATCAACCGGGCCTTGCATAAATTCACCAAAAGGGCTTTAAAAACAGCTTCGTAATTGGAGAGTCCGTTTGGAAATCCCGCTGTTTATCCTCGCCCTCGTCGCGGCCTTCATCTACACGCTGGTCGCGAGCATCCGCAATTCAAGCCGAATCAAGTCGCTCGAACGGGAGGTGCACAGCCTCAAGCGGCTGATGGCTGCGGGCGTGACGTCGGCTGCGGCATTGCAAACGGAGAGCACGGAATCCACGGTAAAACCGGATTTCGAGGCGGAAGAGCCAAGCACGCCCCCTGCGGAAGACACAGCCTTCCAGGCTGAATACGCATCCGAGCCCGAAGACGCCGCCGCCATGGCAGCATCGGAAGAGCTGGCGCGCGAGGAGGCCCAACCTGCGCCTGCCGCCGAGGCCGTATCCACCCCGGCAACGAAGGAGAGCTTCGAAAGTCTGCTCGGCGCGCGCTGGGCGGTCTGGGCCGGTGGACTGGCGCTGGCGCTCGGCGGCATTTTCCTCGTTAAATATTCGATCGAATCGGGCCTGCTCAGCCCGGCCGTGCGGCTTTCGCTCGCCGCCATTTTCGGTCTTGTTCTCGGGCTTGCCGGCGAAGCGATCCGCCGCAAGGCGGTGCCGGGCATCGCCACCACCTATTCCAACGCCATGATACCGGGCGTGCTGACGGCGGCGGGCGCATTGACGCTGTTCGGCGTGGTTTATGCAGCCTATGGCATTTACGACTATATCGGTCCCGGCGCGGCTTTTGGCCTGCTTGGCCTCGTCGCTTTCGCCACCATCGGGCTTTCGCTGCTGCACGGGCAGGCGCTGGCCGGTCTCGGCCTTCTCGGTTCGATGCTGACACCCGCGCTGATTTCCACCGAAACGCCGAATATCTGGGCGCTCTTCGTCTTCCTCACCGTCTCCTGGCTGGCAACGGCGGCAGCGGCGCGCAGGCAGGGCTGGACCGTGGTTCCCTCTCTCGCCAATGCCGGGCTTGGCCTCTGGGCGCTCGGCTATATCGGCTTTTCCGAAACGATCAGCGCCGAACCGCCAACACTTGCCCTGCTCGTCATGCTGGCGGGAACAATATTCCTCTGGCCCGGCAAGGCATTCGGCACGCCGCCCGCCCAAACTGCCGAAACCGCAGCGCCCGAGCGACGCGCCGTCCGCGCCATGCGGCTTCTGCTACGCCCGTCACTCGCCCTCAATCTCACCGTCTCGATGGCCGTGATCCTGCCGGCAATCGGCTTCCTTTTTGCCGATGGCGGAGTCGATACTCATCCGGCCCTGATCGTTTCAGCGCTCATAGCCGCCCTTGCGGCCCTTGGCGCCGCCCGCCACTATGCGGTATGGCCCGCTATTATCGCAGCACTTGGCGCGCAGGCTGCGGTATCGCTGATGTCACGTCAGGGTCTCGACTTCATCGGCGTCATCAACGATACGGCCGTATCGCTTCCGCCCGTATCGGTTGGCTATGCGGCGGAAATCGCCATGGCGCTCGGCCTCGGGGCCGTGTTCGTGCTGTCCGCCTTCTCCTTCCTGAAGCGCAAGGGTGCTGACGACGCGGATTTCGCCCAGCTCTGGGCCGGTATCGCCGCGCTATTCCCGGTCTGGCTCGCCACCGCAAGCTTTGTTGAATATGGCAATCTTGGCCGCGACTGGCTGCACGCCGCCTATGGCCTCGGCCTCGGCTTCGTGTTGATTGCAGGTGCCGAATGGCTGCACCGGCAGAACAATGAGGCCTATCGCAAGCCGCTCAACATTCTCGTGCTCGGATCATTCGCCGCCTTCGCGCTCAGCCTGCACACGCTGACGGAAGGGCTGGTGACAACCGTTCTGCTTTCGGTCATCGGTTTCATCTATGTGCTGGCAAGCCGTTACCGCAACTGGGAGGTTCTGCCCTGGGTGATGGCCGTGGCAAGCGTTGCCGTTCTCGGCCGCATCGCCTGGGAACCCACCATTGTCGGGCCGCAAAACCTCGGTATCACACCGGTCTTCAACGCGCTTCTACCGGGTTATGGCATTCCCGCACTGCTTGCCGTTGCCTCGGCATGGCTGCTGCGCGACTGGCCGGGGGTCAGGGCGAAGAACTTCCTGCAGGCGGTTGCCAGCGTCATGGGGCTTCTCGCCGTCGCCATCCTCATCCGCCACGCAATGAATGGCGGCACGCTGGATGACAGTGTGCCGACGCTTGGCGAACAGTCGATCTATACGCTGCTGACCATTGGTTTCTCGGGCGTGTTGATGACGCTGGATCTGAAAAGCCCCAGCCCCATCTTCCGCTACGGCTCGATGATTGCCGGCGTGATTGCCGTCATCAACGTGCTGACGATGCATTTCTTCACGCTCAACCCCTATTTCACCGGCGAAAATACCGGCCGCATCCCATTCCTCAACCTGCTGCTGATCGGTTACCTCCTGCCGGCGCTCGCCTATGGCGGCCTTGCCTATTACGCGCGGGGAAAACGTCCCCCGCCCTATGTCAGCATGCTGGCGGTGGCGGGCGCAGCGCTCGGTTTTGCCTGGGCCACGCTTTCAGTGCGCCGCTTCTGGCAGGGCGAAAATATTGCCGACTGGAAGGGTTTCCTGCAGGGCGAGACCTACAGCTATTCGGTGGTCTGGCTGCTGATCGGCGTGTTGCTGCTCGTGCTTGGCTCGCGCTTTAATGCCCGCAGCCTGCGTCTGGCATCGGCCGCCTTCGTGCTGATCTCGGTTGCCAAGGCGTTCCTGATCGACATGAGCAATCTCGAAGGCGTGCTGAGGGCGCTGTCCTTCATCGGGCTCGGCGCGGTGCTCATCGGCATCGGCCTGTTCTACCAGAAAATCCTCACCCGGAAGCCGCAGGCATGATTGCTGCCGAGGCTTTCGCGCCCTATGCGGCGCTTGCGCAGGACCTGATACCACACGCCGCGGACAGCGGCGACGGTTCGCATGATCTTGCCCATATTCACCGCGTCTTCCGCAACGCCATGCGCATCCATGTGGGCGAAGGCGGCGATGGCACCGTGCTGGCCGCCAGCGTGCTGTTGCATGATTGTGTGGCGGTGGAGAAGAACTCACCGCTGCGCGCGCAGGCCTCGCGGCTTGCGGCGGAAAAGGCATCCGGCATTCTGATGGGGCTCGGCTGGAAACAGGCGGATGTTGACGCCGCCGCCCATGCCATCACCACACACAGCTTTTCCGCCAATATCGAACCGCAGACGCTGGAGGCAAAAATCCTCCAGGATGCTGACCGGCTGGACGCCATCGGCATGGTGGGGGCGGCGCGCTGCTTTTATATTGCCGGGCGCATGGGCTCGGCACTTTACGATCCGGTCGACCCGCTGGCAAAGGACCGGCCGCTTGACGACCGCGCCTTTGCCATCGACCATTTCGAAACCAAGCTGTTCAAGCTGGCCGACGGTTTTCGCACCGAGACAGGCCGGCAGATGGCCAAAGCCCGCCACGAGCGGCTGAAACAGGTGCTGGACCTGTTTCTCGACGAGATCTAAGGAGACCCGAGATGCGTGTGACCGAACTCAACATCTATCCGCTGAAGAGCGCGCGGTATCCCTCTCTCCGAAAGCGCCGTTTCGGCCGAAGGCCTGCCGGGTGACCGCCGCGCCATGCTTACTGATCCCTCCGGCCATTTCATCACCCAGCGCGAATTGCCCGCCATCGCCACGGTTCTGGCGCGGCATGAGGATGGCGGCATGGTGCTGGCGCGCGACAAGGAAAGCGAGATTTTCGCAAGGCCATCCGGGCAGCGCATGGATGTGGCGGTGTGGAAATCGATCGTCAGCGCCAATATCGCCGATGACGAGACCAATGGCACGCTCTCGGCATGGCTGGGGCGCGAGGTGAAGCTCGCCTTTTTTGATGATGCCTCGAAACGTATTGCGAGCCTCGAATGGACGGGCAACGAAACGCCCGTCACCTTCGCGGACGGTTACCAGATCCTCGTCACCACCACCGCTTCGCTTGCCGCGCTGAACGACAATATGCGCGCCAATGGCGAAGACGCTGTTGGCATGGAGCGGTTCCGGCCCAATATCGTGCTTGACACGGACGAGCCATGGGCTGAGGACCGCTGGGCGGCCATCGAGATTGGCGGCATTCGCTTCGATCTCGTCAAACCCTGCGCCCGCTGCATCATGACCACGCAGGATCAGACCACCGGCTCGCGTGATGTGCCCTCCCCCATGAAAGCCATGGGCCGCATCCGCATGTCCGGCGACCGGCGCGTGCCCGGCCCGCTCTTCGGCTGGAATGTGACGCCGCGCAGCCAGGGCAAGCTGTCCGTCGGCGATGTGGCAAAGGTGGTCGAGGAACGGCCGGAAGGCTGGACGATCAAACGGCGGTAAGTTGCTGGTTCGGGTCAAACCCAACCCACAGCCCACAGCGCAAAGTTTTCATAGGCTGGCGCGCCCTCTCTCCATCATTCCTGCGCCTGTCACAGGATGAGGAAAGGACGGAGCGTCACCGCATCACGGCTTGTGCGCCCCGACGATCAGGAAAATCGGGCGGCGATCTTCGTGCTTCAGTTCAGGCCGCTCGGCCATCAAGGCCGGATCAGGCCTCGGCTCCGCCAGCCGCGCCAAAACAAATCCGGCAGCCAGGAGACCATTGAGAAGGCCTGACACCGTGCGGTGATATTTGACCACATCGTCCGCCATCCAGTTGGAATGGCGCACGCCCTGACTTTGATAATTATCGAGCGGCCAGTGCAGGATTTCGCCATCCTCGCCATAAAACCAGTCCTGTTTTTCCAGCGCCGTGAAAACGGGATGTTCGATGGAAAAGATGAAATCGCCGCCGGATTTCAGTACGGTGAAAATCTTCGCGAATGCCAAGTCGAGATCGCGGACGTAATGCAGGGCGAGAGAACTCAGCACCACATCGAAACTCTCCTGCGGAAAATCGATGTCTTCGATGGCAGCGCGGCGGTATTCGATGCCGGGCCCGCCATTTATCTCGGCGGCGCGGTGCAGCATGTTTTCCGAGAGATCGACGCCAACGACATGGCGCGCGCCCTGCTCTGCAGCAAAACGGCAATGCCAGCCGAAACCACAACCGAGATCAAGAAGGCTCCTGTCTTTCAGGGGCGGAAGCATGGCACGCAATTCATGCCACTCGCCGGCCTGACGCAGGCCCTCCACGGAGCGCGGCATGGCGCTGTAGCGCTCAAAAAACCCGGGATCGTCGTAGATATTCTGTTTCATCGTCGTCTCTCCGGCCGTATTCCATCAATCGCATGAATAGTGGCCGTCAAGAAAAGTCGCTAGTGGGACTGGCTGACAAAAGATAATATTCATCCCATCATAGCGGAATCCGCGGCAAGCCATGTCCCTCTTTTTTGGGACGAGGCGCCGCGATGGGGGAATATTCATGTTGCAAGCCACACGCCAGACAATGCCCTGGCTGATTATCGCCGCCGGGTCACTGATTGCCGTCATGACCTTCGGGCCGCGTTCGGCCATGGGCTTCTTCCAGCTGCCGATGCTTGCCGATACCGGCTGGGACCGTTCCACCTTCGGTCTCGCCATGGCCCTGCAGAACCTCTTCTGGGGTCTCGGCCAGCCCTTCTTCGGCGCCATCGCCGATAAATACGGCACGGGCCGCGTGCTTGTTCTCTCCGGCCTGCTTTATGCTGCCGGCCTCATCTGCATGTCCTTTGGCACCTCGCCCTTCTGGCTGCATTTCGGCGGCGGCGTGCTCGTCGGGCTCGGCATTGCCGCCGGTTCCTTCAGCGTCATCCTTTCGGCCTTTGCACGCCATGTCACGCCGCAGCAGCGTTCGCTCGCCTTCGGCATCGGCACGGCGGCGGGCTCAGCCGGCATGTTCCTGTTCGCACCGATCAGTCAGGGGCTGATTTCCACCTATGGCTGGTCGGACAGCCTCGTCTGGCTTGCCGCGATGATGATGCTCGTGCCGCTGCTCGCCTTCTTCATGCGCGGCAATTCCTCTTCCGGCAGCCAGTCGCAGGCGCAGTTCCAACAGACGGCAGGCGAAGCGCTGAAGGAGGCGCTCGGCCATAAAAGCTACCTGCTTTTGACCACCGGCTTTTTTGTCTGCGGTTTTCAGGTGGCCTTTATCACCGCGCATTTCCCGGCCTATCTCGGCGATATCGGCATCGAACCGCGCTACGCCGTCATCGCCATGGCGCTGATCGGCTTCTTCAACATCATCGGGTCGCTTGCCGCCGGTGTCATTGCCCAGCGTTATTCGAAACCCTATCTGCTCGCCTATATCTATATCGCCCGCTCTGTCGCCGTCACAGCCTTCCTGCTTCTGCCGCAATCGCCGCTTTCGGTCATCATCTTCGCCGCCGTCATGGGCATCCTCTGGCTTTCCACCGTGCCGCCGACCAATGCGCTGGTGGCGATCATGTTCGGCACCCGCCATCTCGGCATGCTCGGCGGCGTCGTGTTCCTGTCGCACCAGATCGGCTCGTTCCTCGGCGTCTGGCTCGGCGGCTTCCTTTACGACAGGCTGGGTTCCTATGATCTCGTCTGGTGGCTGGGCGTCGGCATGGGGATTTTTGCGGCCATCGTGCATTGGCCCATTCAGGAGCAACCGGCCCCGAGGCCTGCAATGGCCTAGTCAGACAGCCTTATCGAGCGCGGGCGGCATCACCTTCCCCTCAGTCGCCCGGCCTTCCAGCGCCTTCAGCGCCGCCTGCACGAAACCGTCGCGGGCGGCGTTTTCGTTGAGCCCACGCGGATCGTAGACATGCCGGTTGAGGAAATGGGCGGTGAGGCGGAAAGCCGCCGCAAGGCTGTCAGGATCGGCGGCCTTCGACTGGCCTTCGCTCAAGAAAGCCGGAAGCGACAGCATGCGCTCCGCATAGGGCGCGCCTGCCGTGCGGCAAACCGCCCGGCCCGTCTTTGGCGATACATAGATGAGGTCGGTGCGCAGCCCCGTCGCCGCGCATTCGGTAAGATCAAGCCCGAAACCGAGATCGTTCAGCACTGCCAGTTCAAAGCGCACGAACAATTCCCCGGCATCGACGGGGTCGTGGAGATTGTCGAGAATGATATCGAGCGCCTGATAGAGATGCGGGTGCGGATCACGCTCCGGCAGAAGCCTGAGAAGAGCACCCATGGCCTGTACGCCATAAACCGCGGTCGCCGTCTCCATCAGTTGTGCGGCGCGCAATTGCAGCGGCTCAATGCGGAACTCGCCGAGATGATCGTGAAGGCGCGCGCGCCAGATGACATCCACCCGGTTTCCGGCCTGTAGCACCGGCTGCATGCTGCGGGAACGGCCGGAACGGACCAGCCCCAGATGGCGGCCACGCGAAGGGGTCATCACCTCGGCGATGACACTTGTCTCGTCATGGCGTTTTACGCCGAGAATGATTGCCTCTTCCTGCCACTGCATGAAACGCGTCCGAATTTCGATTCAAGGCCGATCATACCCGATCTGGCGGCGAAACGTTATTCTTTTACGGCATCGTCGACCGTGCCGACGAGGTTGAGGACGAAATCGATAATTTCGTTTTCTCCGAAGGGCTTGCCCAGCAATGGCGCATGCATGAGATCATCCGGAAAACCCGTCGTGTCGCCATAGCCGCTGACGAAACCGAAGGGAATTCCCCCATCGCGCAGCCCGCGCGCAAAATCATAGCTCTTGCCGTCGGTAAGGCTGACATCAAGAAGTACGCAATCGGCGCCGTCCTCTTCAACGGCCTGCCTCGCCTGCGCCAGCGTCGTGGCGATGACGACGGTTTCCACCCCCATGGACTGGAGAACCGCTTCGACATCAAGCGCCACCAGATATTCATCCTCAACGATGATAACCCGTTGTGGCACCATATGTTTTCTTCTTCCTAAAAAGATGGCCGCAAGGCTCGAAGCTGCGGTTTCCGACATGATTCTCCAGTGAGATATCACGACAGGAGTCGCAAATTACGGCTCCACCGTCATTTAAAAAAGACATGTCGAAAGAAGATCAGATGAAGGGTCTTTGCCGCTTCTCTTCGCTTTCCCAGCCCGCCACATGGCTCAACCCGGCATCATCAAGCACCAGACAACCCTTGTCGGTCCAGCGAATGAGACCGCGATCGACCAGCTTTCTCAAGGTCTTGTTGGTGTGGACAATGGAGAGGCCAAGTGTATCCGCCACATGCTGCTGGGTGACCGGGATCGGCGTTTCCCCCTGTATGAGATGGACCGCCTTTGCCTTGCTGTAGAGGAAAACAATCAGATAGGCGGCGCGCTCCAGCGCCGTGCGCCGGCCGATGCTGAGGAGATGGCTGTCGAGCATGCGTTCCTCACTCGCAGCGATCCAGGTCAGGTCATAGGCAAGCGTCGGATGGTCGGTGAAGAGATTGTTGAGGCGCGAGCGCTCGAAGACGCATAGGGTTACCGGCGACAGCGCCTCCACCGAATGCTGCATTTCCCCCATCACCGTGCCCTGCAGGCCGACGAGATCGCCGGGCATGACATAGTTCAGTATCTGCCGCCTGCCGTCTTCCAGCGTCTTGTAACGGAAAGCCCAGCCCTGCAAAACGGTGTAAAGATGGGCGCTATGCGAGCCTTCCATCAGGATGACGGAGCCGCCTTCCACCGCAAGTTCCCCCGTCTTGAAACGCGAGACGAAATCTAGCTCGGAGGAGGAAAAGTCGCGGAAATGCGGCAGGTCGCGCAGGGGACATTGCTGGCACGGGGTGGTGGAAATTCCGTTCGGTTTTTTTGGCGACATGAATATCCGTCATCGAAAAAAGGTTGCGCCCAATTGTTTTGGAACAACCCGCCCGAACGTATTCGGTTCCCGATGGTGGGTGAAGATATTCAGTTCGCTATTTGTACGTCGTTCCATCCCCCCACCCCCTCATTCCTGTGCTTGCCACAGGAATGAGGGGGTGAAGCGGATGTGCTTCAGTTTCGGGGGAATTCCAGTCCCATTTCGCGGAAACGCTCGGGGTCATCACCCCAGTTCTCGCGCACCTTGACGAACAGGAAGAGATGCACCGGCTGTTCCAGGATATCAGACAGTTCCTTGCGCGAGGCGGTGGAGATCGCCTTGATTGCATCGCCGTTCTTGCCGAGCGCAATTTTCTTCTGGCTGTCGCGCTCGACATAGATCACCTGCTCGATGCGTACCGAGCCGTCCTTGCGTTCTTCCCACTTTTCCGTCTCGACATGCGAGGCATAGGGAAGCTCCTGATGCAGGCGCAGGAACAGCTTCTCGCGGGTGATTTCGGCAGCGAGCTGGCGCATCGGCAGATCGGAAATCTGGTCTTCCGGGTAATACCACGGACCTTCCGGCAGAGCCTCCACCAGATAATCCATCAGGTCTTCGCAACCCGAACCGTTGGTGGCCGAAATCATGAAGGTGCGGTCGAAGGCCACCGTCTCATTGGCGGCGGCGGCAAGCTTAAGCAGGTCTTCGCGCTTCACCTGGTCGATCTTGTTGAGGCAGAGGATCTTCTTCTGCGGAACATCCTTCAGGCCTTCGAGAATGGCCTCGGCGTCGCCTTTAAGACCACGTTCGCTGTCGATCAGCAGCAGGATGAGATCGGCATCCTTCGCGCCGCCCCAGGCGGAGGTGACCATCGCGCGGTCGAGCCGGCGGCGCGGCTTGAAGATGCCGGGCGTGTCCATGAAAACGATCTGCGCATTCTTGTGAATGGCGATGCCGCGCATCACGGCGCGCGTCGTCTGAACCTTGTGGCTGACGATCGAGACCTTGGCGCCCACCAGCCTGTTGACCAGCGTCGACTTGCCGGCATTGGTCGGGCCGATAAGGGCCACGAAACCGGAACGGGTCGGAAGGTTGTTGTCTTCGCCTTCAATGGCGGGGTTTTCGTGATCGGTCATGATATCCATCAAGGTCAGAGGTATTCAACATGCGGCCTTATCGGTCCGCCATGCGCTCGATTTAGCACCCTATGGCGGGCGCTCAGTTCTGGGTGGAGCCCTTCTGCCAGACGCCTTCGCGTTCCAGCAATCTGGTTGCCGCCACCTGCTCGGCCGCGCGCTTGGAGCGCTCGACACCGGTTTCCGGCTTTACGCCGGGAATTTCGACAGTCACTGTAAAGCGAGGATCGTGATCCGGTCCGGAGCGATCGTCAATCCTGTAAGAGGGCGTGGTCGCAAATCTGGCATGCGCCCATTCCTGCAATTCGGTCTTGGCGTCTCGCCGTCCGGCATCCACGCTCGTTGCGCGGCCCTGCCAATATTTCAGAATGAACTTGCGCGATGCTTCCAGCCCGCCATCCAGATAGATGGTGGCGATCAGGCTTTCGACCACATCGGCACGCACATTCAACATCGCCTTGCCGGTCAGCTTCTTCACGTCGGATCCGGTACGGATGAAATTGTGCAGCCCCATCTCGTCGCCGATCGCGGCGCAGGATTCGGCGCTCACGAGCTGGTTGAGACGGACGGAGAGTTCACCTTCGGTGGCGTTACGGAAGATGGAGAACAGCAATTCCGCCACGCAGAGGCCGAGAACGCGATCCCCCAGAAATTCCAGCCGCTCATAATTGCCGGCCGCGGCGGAGCGGGCGCTGGCATGGGTCAAGGCCCGGTCGAGCCGGGCCTTGTCCTTGAATTCATATCCGATCAACGCTTCCAGACGGGAGATTTCGTCCGCGGAAAGCGGCTTGGTCTTACTCATCCCACAACCTTGAACAGGCGGTCCCAACGCATGTTGGCCGGCCATTCCCAAATGCGGCTGAACGGCGTGTCGTTGCCCAGCGAGAAGAAGATGACGCTGGCGCGGCCGATCAGGTTTTCTTCAGGCACGAAACCGACATCGAAGCGGCTGTCGAGCGAATTGTCTCTGTTGTCGCCCATCATGAAATAATGGCCTTCCGGCACCACGAATTCACGCGTGTTGTCGCCACGCGAATCGGGCGACTGGTCCAGCGTGTCGTAGGTGACGCCATTATCAAGCGTTTCGCGGAAAACAGGCACATTGGCGCCCGGATCGGCGCGATAATCTGACGTGAAGGTGCCGTCGGGCTGCTTCGGAATCGGCTGACCGTTGATGAACAGCACGCCGTTCGTCACCTGGATGCGATCACCCGGCAGGCCGACGAGACGCTTGATATAATCGACTTCAGGATTGGGCGGCAGGCGGAAGACCACGACGTCGCCGCGCTTCGGCTTGCTGAATTCGAGAATGCGGCCCGAAAACAGGTTCGGCGAAAAAGGCAGCGAATATTTCGAATAGCCGTAGGAGAACTTATTGACGAAAAGATAGTCGCCAACCAGAAGCGTCGGCATCATCGAGCCCGATGGGATCGTGAAGGGCTGAAAAAGCACGGTGCGGATGACCATGGCCAGCAGCAGCGCCTGAATGATGACCTTGACGTTCTCCCAGAGGGCGTTCTGCTTCTTTTCAGCTTTTTCCGACACTTAAAGACCTGCCTGATTGTTTCCCGGCTTCTTCGGCTTCGCGAAGGCTTCCGGGCCGTTGTTTGTAGAGCCTGCGGCGGTGGAGCGGTTTACACTGCCGGCAACGCTTTCATATTTCTGCGACTTCTCTAGAACCTTTCCAGCCCGAAGGGAAGCGCTTCTGTCACACGCCCGCAAATAGAACGCCAATGCGGCAAGGCCGGGGCCTCAATCGATCACGGGAAGCGCTTCTATGATCACAAATGCCTGAGCATAAGGAAAATCGTCCGTGATCGTCAGGTGAATATTGGCGCGGTGGCCGGCAGGCAGCATGGCCGCCAGCCTCTCCCCTGCCCCATTGGTCAGCACCATGGTCGGCTTGCCGCCCGGCAGATTGACGACACCCATGTCCTTCCAGAAGACGCCATTCGCAAGGCCGGTTCCCAGCGCCTTGGAACAGGCTTCCTTGGCGGCAAAACGTTTGGCGTAGGAAGCGGCGCGGTTCTTGCGGCCATCGGATTTCGCGCGCTCGATATCGGTGAAACAGCGATGGGTGAAGCGCTCGCCGAAACGTTCGATCGACTTTTCAACGCGGCGGATGTCGATCAGGTCGCTACCCAATCCAATGATCATTTCAGCATCTCCAGAGAAGCATTCTTGTTGGCGGCGCGATGCGCGAGATTTTCCATCTTGCGGCGCTGGAAACCGCTGATGAGGCCATAAACGGCGATATAGGCGATGATTGCGCTGATGCCGGCCGGAAGAAGCGCGCCGATGGTCATGGGCTCCAGCACCGGCGTCCATATCTGCCGGAATTCAAGATGGCTGAACAGCGCCACGAAATCCACATGCGCGGCACTTTCCGTCTTCTGCCGGCCGAGGATGAAGTGCCCCAGCTCCCAGGTGGATGCCCAGATAAAAGGAAATGTCAGCGGATTGGCGAAGGTGGTGCCTAGTGCTGCCGCCACGAGATTGACGCGCAAGAGGAAACCAAGCGCCATGGCGATGATGATGTGAACGCCGAGAAACGGCGTCCATGCCACGCCCACACCGATGGCGACACCGGCGGCAACAGAATGCGGAGAGGCGGAAAGCCTGAGCAGCCGCAGCTTCATATAGCGCAGCGAACGGGAAAAACCCGTTCGCGGCCAGAACAGGTCGCGAATCTTCTCTGAAAAACCAACGGGTTCACGGCGGCGAAACGGCATGGAGGCAGTCTATTTCATCGCCCTGGCCGAGCCAAGAGCATGGTAGACAACAAAGGACTTTTGCTGACTTATCCCCACGTCCGTCATTCTGGCCTTGAGCCGGAAACCAGCCTACGCGTGTTCGCGCAGCGTCGACAGATCAATAACAAACCTTGCCGGACACTCTGACGTCATCCTTGGGCTTGTCCCGAGGATCAGCAAGCGATTGATTCAATTCGACGTGATTAGATCCTTGGGGCATCCTCGAACTTGTTCCGGGGACCAAGGAGACGTTGAGGAAATACGCTCCCTCTCGCCGTCAACTTCATTGCAAACGCAGCATGTCATATCAGTCAAACCGGACAGCTGTGTGTGGGACACCCGCTAGAAGCGCGTATTCACCTTGGTCTACGAGACGCAGGGATGCACAGGCCGATAGGGCTGCATCTGCTAGCCCCATACGCATGGCGATGGGCTGCCATGCGTTGAGTGCATTACCGGCGGAACAGGCCGCGGTCGATTTCGCGCTGGCGGAATTCGAGATCGACATTCGATACCGAACCGCTGAGATATTCGAATTCGCGTTCCTGGGTGGTCTTGCCACGGACGGCACGGGCGATCTTGCGAAGCGGAGTAAACATGATTTTCGGTCCTTTCGGTTTGGAACTGGCGTTTCTCATCGGTGTACATCCACCGGCACGCCGCGTTTCCTTCTCTTCAATTTCTGAGGAGAAAATAGTCGCAAACCGCTTCCACGACCAGAGACAGGAAAAGGCCGCTGCCATGCATTGAACGCATAACAACGGCCTTTCAGTATCTTCAAAGGATCAAAAATGCCTCAATCGAAGGCACGCGTCACCGTCGAGACGCAGTCGAGATCCTTGAGCTGCGACAGAAGCTGGTTCAGCTGCCTGAGATCCCAGACTTCGACATCCAGCGCCAGCTCGGAGAAATCCGTGCCGATGCGGACCATGTTCAAGCCCCGAATATTGACATCGAGCGTGGCGATCGATTGCGCCACGGAGGCGAGCGTGCCCGGTTCGTTCAGCGCATTGATCATCACCCGCGCCATGAAGCGCGACTTGTTCGCCTCATCGAGATCCCAGCGGACATCAATCCAGCGCTCCGGCTCATCGTCGAAACGCTGCAGCGCCGGCGCCTGAATGGGATAGATGGTGATGCCCTTGCCTTTTTCCATGATGCCGACGATGCGGTCACCCGGAACGGCGCCCGCCGCTCCGAAATGCACGTCGACATTGCCGGAAAGGCCACGGATGGGCAGCGGGTCGGGTCCATCCAGCATTTCGGCCGCGCCGTCATCTTCCAGAACGGAGCGCGACTTTCCGGGGATCTTGAAGACCATGCCGGAGGCGCTGCGCATGTTGAACCAGCCGTCGTCACCGGTCATCTTCACCGTAACGCGCTCATCCTGATAATCCGGATAGACCGCGCGCAGCACATCCAGCGAGGAAACCTCGCCGCGCCCGACGGCAGCGATCGCGTCTTCCACATCCTTCTGCGCCAGACGATGCAGCACGGGCTTCAGCGCTTCCCGGGAGAAGGCCTTGCCGGCGCGCTCGAAGGTGCGCTCCAGAATGCGATAACCGAGGCCGGAATATTGCTTGCGGATCGCCATGCGGGTGGCGCGACGAATGGCCGAACGGGCCTTGCCCGTCACCACCACCTCTTCCCATGCGGCAGGCGGCACCTGCACGCCCGAGCGGATGATCTCCACCTCGTCGCCATTGTTAAGCCGGGTCACGAGCGGCATGATCCGCCCGTTGATCTTGGCGCCAACCGTTGTGTCGCCGATATTGGTGTGCACCGCATAGGCAAAATCGATAGGTGTCGCGCCGCGCGGCAGCGCAATCAGCTTGCCCTTGGGCGTGAAGCAGAACACCTGGTCCTGGAACAGTTCCAGCTTGGTATGTTCGAGGAATTCTTCCGGGCTGTCGCCTTCGGCGAGCGATTCGATGGTGTGGCGCAGCCAGGAATAGGCGTTGCTTTCCCGAGAGAGCAGATCGCCCTCCCCGTTTTCGCCATCCTTATAGAGCGCATGGGCGGCAATGCCGAATTCGGCGATCTCGTGCATGCGCTTGGTGCGGATCTGCAGCTCGATGCGCTGGCGCGAGGGTCCGACGATGGTGGTGTGGATGGAGCGATAGTCGTTCTGCTTCGGCGTGGAGATGTAATCCTTGAAGCGACCCGGCACCACGCGCCAGCGGGTGTGCACGATGCCCAGCGCCCGGTAGCAGGCGGGAATATCGTCCACCAGAATACGGAAACCGTAAACATCCGAAAGCTGCTCGAAGGAAAGCGACTTCGCCTGCATCTTGCGGAAAACCGAATGGGGCTTTTTCTGCCGCCCTTTTACATTCGCCCCGATCAGGCCGTTCGCCACGAGAAGCTCGCGCAATTCGTCCTCGATCTTCTTGATCAGGCCTTCATTGCGCGTTTCCAGTTCCTGCAGGCGGTTGGTCACCGTCTCATAGGCTTCCGGGTTGAGATAACGGAAGGACAGGTCCTCCAGCTCGTCGCGCATGTCCTGCATACCCATGCGGCCGGCGAGCGGCGCATAGATTTCCATGGTCTCTTCGGAAATGCGGCTGCGCTTGTCAGCCGGCATATATTCCATGGTGCGCATATTGTGCAGGCGGTCGGCGAGCTTGACCAGAAGGACGCGCACGTCGTCGGAAATGGCGAGCAGCAGCTTGCGCAGATTTTCCGCCTGTTTCGCCTTGCGGGTGACGAGATCGAGCTTCTTGAGCTTGGTGAGGCCTTCCACAAGCCGGCCGATATCTTCGCCGAACAGCTCGTCGATTTCCGCGCGGGTGGCGGTGGTGTCCTCGATCGTATCGTGCAGCAGCGCCACCGCGATGGTCGATTCGTCGAGATGCATTTCTGTGAGGATCGCGGCAACTTCCAGCGGATGCGAGATATAGGGGTCGCCATTGGCCCGCTTCTGCTGGCCGTGTTTCTGCATGGCGTAAACATAGGCCTTGTTCAGCAGGGCCTCATTCGCATCCGGTTTGTATTTTTGAACCCGCTCAACGAGTTCGTATTGCCGCATCATGCGATATTCCACAAAAAGAAAGCGCGCCAACCTTGGGGTCGGCGCACAATGCTGCATCAATAGGGATCAGATTATGACGGCAACTATTGACAGACGGTAACCACCGCCTGCCAAAGGCGTCATAAAGTCAGATCAATAATCGTCATTTTTTTCCGGCGGCACAAGGCCTTCGATGCCGGCCAGCAGTTCTTCTTCCGACATCTGGTCGAAAGTGACGGTTTCCGGCTGGTCGTCGTCTTCGCCGTCGGCAATAGCAGAGGCGGCGAGCGTGACCGGATCGGGCTCGGGCTCGTCCACCTCCACATGCTTCTGCAGCGAGTGGATGAGGTCTTCCTTCAGATCGTCGGGAGACAGCGTCTCATCAGCGATTTCGCGCAACGCAACGACAGGGTTCTTGTCGTTGTCGCGGTCAACCGTGATGGAAGAGCCCTGCGAAATCTGGCGCGCACGGTGGCTGGCGAGAAGCACCAGCTCGAAACGGTTGTCTACTTTATCAATGCAATCTTCTACTGTGACGCGGGCCATTGCCTGTCCTTTGTGGGTCGTAATGTCGTGGATCAGAGCGCCGTGCGATATTAGCGATGCACCGGCTGTGCCCTAACCTATTGAATCTGCGCCTCGCGCCTTGCGAAAAACACTCAAGATTTCTCGTGACGAAGCTTTCCAGCTTCCGATACAGCCATTGGCCGCGGAATTCAAGTTTTTCCTGTATTTGGCGTCTTTTGGCAACTTATCCGCCATGTTTGGCGTCTGATGAACAAAATGTCTAGAAGAATTGTCTTGGAATACGGGGGAAGGTAGCTTACTTAAAACGCAACGGCGATGCGCAAAATTCGTTGATACGACATGATTTTTTGCGTTAGCGACCGGAAATAAAAGCCAGATAATGGCCTTTCCAAAAAAAAGGAATGGGATGGAATGTTCGATCCACGGGAGAAAATTGCGCTCTTCATAGACGGAGCCAATCTTTATGCAGCATCGAAAAGCCTGGGGTTCGATATTGACTATCGCAAGCTTCTGAAGGCGTTTCAGAAGCGTGGCTATCTGCTGCGCGCCTATTATTACACCGCTCTTATCGAAGATCAGGAATATTCCTCGATCCGCCCGCTGATCGACTGGCTGGATTATAACGGCTACAAGGTCGTCACCAAGCCCGCCAAGGAATTCACCGACGCACTCGGCCGCCGCAAGATCAAGGGCAATATGGACATCGAACTGGCAGTCGACGCCATGGAGCAGTCCGAGACCGTCGATCACCTGGTGCTGTTTTCCGGCGACGGCGATTTCACCACGCTGGTGGATGCGCTGCAGCGCAAGGGCCGCAAGGTTTCCGTGGTTTCCACCATGGCCACCCAGCCCGCCATGATCGCCGACGATCTGCGCCGCCAGGCCGATCACTTCATCGATCTGATGACGCTGAAGGCCGAAATCGGGCGCGACCCGAACGAGCGCCCCGTTCGTCACGCCGAAGGTCCAGAGACCGTCTGATTCGGTTTTTGTGCCGCTGATATTGCAAAACGCGTCCGTCCAAAAGACGGGCGCGTTTTTGTTTCAAGCGTCTCCAGCAGGACAAAATTCCTCTTATAATTAACAAACATCAAATCCGGCCAGTCGAAATTATATCTTGGTTAATTTTAGACGTGTCTAAATCACGCAACGGCGCCAGAGACGTGATTTGGGCGTCAGATCAGGATGACTAGACATGCATGGCCAAGAAAAAACCGACCGACAACTCGATGAAAGACTGAATTTTCTGGGGCTTGGCCACGGTGAACGGCAAAATCTTTCAGACATGAAGGGCGTCATCACCGGCTCTCTCGACGCCTCTCTCGATCGTTTTTATGCGAAGGTCCGCTCGGTGCCGGAGACCGCGAAGTTCTTCGCGAACGACGCCCACGTGCAGCACGCCAAGGCCATGCAGCTCAAACACTGGGCAAGAATCGCCTCCGGCACATTCAATGCGGATTATACCGATGCCGTGACCGCTATCGGCCGCACCCATGCAAGGCTCGGGCTGGAGCCTCGATGGTACATCGGTGGTTATGCGCTGATGCTCGATGGCATCGTAAAGGCCCTGATCGAGTCCGAGTTGAAGGGCCTCTTCATGGAAAAGAAGGCCCGGAAGGTGAAGGACGCCCTGTCCGCCACCATCAAGGCCGCGCTTCTCGACATGGATTATTCGATCTCCGTCTATCTCGACGTGCTTGCCGCCGAGCGGCACAAGGTGGAGGCCGAACAGGCGCAGATGAAGAAGGAGCAGGAGCATGTTCTCGCACTGCTCAACAGCGCCCTCGACAGGCTGGCCAATGGCGACCTCACCTCCAGCATCGGTGAAAAGACCGCACCGCAATTCCAGGGACTGATCGCCAATTTCAACGCCGCCGTCGGCAATCTCTCCGGCGCATTTGCGCAGATCGTCGAGGAAGCGAACAAGATTTCCGGCAATACGCGCGAACTGACGTCAGCGACCGACGACATGGCCCGCCGGACGGAGCAGCAGGCCGCGGCCCTTGAGGAAACCGCCGCCGCTGTCGAGGAAATCACCACCATTTCCAAATTGTCGGCGCAGCGTTCCGAAGAGGCCAAGGCCATCGTCGAAAGCTCGGCCGTTGAAGCCGCGCGCTCGCGCGATGTGGTGACGGAAGCGGTGAGGGCGATGGGGGCCATCGAGGACTCATCGCAGAAGATCACCCAGATCATCTCCGTCATTGACGAGATTTCGTTCCAGACCAATCTTCTGGCGCTGAATGCCGGCGTGGAAGCCGCGCGCGCCGGCGAGGCTGGCAAGGGTTTCGCCGTCGTTGCTCAGGAAGTGCGCGAACTGGCGCAGCGTTCAGCCAACGCCGCAAAGGAAATCAAGACCCTGATCTCCAAATCCTCCGCGGATGTGATGCAGGGCGTCTCGCTGGTCAACAAGACAGGCGAATCCTTGAATACGATCGGCAACAAGGTGGATCATATTCAGGAACACATTGCCTCGCTGACCAAGGCTGCGCAGGAGCAATCCGTCGGCATTCAGGAAATCAGCGCCGCCATCAACAGCATGGATAATCTGACCCAGAAGAATGCGGCGATGGTGGAAGAAACCAATGCGGCCACGCATAATCTGAGCGATGTCAGCGCCAATCTGGCGGCGCTCGTCAGCCGGTTCAGCGTCTCGGCAACGAAAGCTCATGTGGAGCGGACTTACAAGGCGGCGTAACGGGGCCCGGCGCGCAACACACTCCCGTCATCCCGGCCTTAAGCCGGGATCCAGCCAGTCCAAGTCCTTGGGCTGAAAGAACTCTTTCCACGGCGCAGACGCGCCGTGACTGGATGCCGGATCAAGTCCGGCATGACGGAGGAACAAGCGGTGAAAGGCAGCAAGCCCCCTGCCCGGCAAAATTTATTGCCGCTCAGGCGTTGCCACCCTTCAGCAAGCGCGACTTCTGCCGGTTCCAGTCGCGTTCCTTCTCGGTCTCGCGCTTGTCGTGCAGCTTCTTGCCCTTGGCGAGCGCCAGTTCCAGCTTCGCGCGGCCTTTTTCGTTGAAATAGACCTTCAAGGGTACCAGCGTCATGCCTTCGCGGTTGATACCGGCGCGCAGGCGGTTGATCTCACGCTTGCTCAAAAGCAGCTTGCGGCGGCGGCGCGGCTCATGGTTGAAGCGGTTGGCCTGCAGATATTCCGGCAGGTGGGAATTGATGAGCCAGATTTCATCGCCCTCGTCCGACGCGTAGGATTCGGCGATATTCGCCTTGCCTTCGCGCAGCGACTTGACCTCGGTGCCGGTCAGCACGAGCCCTGCCTCGTAGGTATCAATGATCTCGTAGTTGAAACGGGCCTTGCGGTTTTCCGCAACGATCTTGTTCACCACGCGCTGGCTGCCTTTGGGGGCCATGATATTTCAATCCCTTGTTTTCCTTATTGCGCCTTCGGCTTACCGCCGAGAGCGGTTTTCGAACCTCTATTTAATGTTGTCGTCGCAAAAAGAAAAGGCGCGCCGAACGGCTTCTGTTTCGAAGCGGTCCATGGCGCGCCTTTTAGGTTTTCAGGCGTGTCTCAGTTCATCAGGCCGGCATGCTTCAGCGCCGCATCGATGGCCGCTTCCGTGGCCGGTTCCAGCGTGCTCATCAAGGGCGAACGGACCCGGCGATTGCCGCCGCGGGTCTTCGACAGCGCATATTTGGTGCCGCAGACGCCGGGCTCCATGAAGATGGCCTTGTGCAGCGGCATCAGGCGATCCTGATATTCCAGCGCCTTGGCGTAATCACCGGCGAGCATCGCCGCCTGGAATTCCGAACAGAGGCGCGGCGCGACATTGGCCGAGACCGAAATGCAGCCGACGCCGCCATGGGCGTTGAAACCGAGCGCCGTACCATCCTCACCCGAAAGCTGGATAAAATCCTTGCCGCAGGAAATACGCTGTTCGGAAACGCGATCGATCTTGCCCGTCGCATCCTTCACACCGACGATGTTCTTATGCGCCTTGACCAAGGCGCCCATGGTTTCCGGCGACATATCCACCACCGAGCGCGGCGGGATATTGTAGATGACGATCGGCAATTTCACCGCTTCGGCCACGGCGGAGAAATGGGCGAACAGGCCCTTCTGGGTCGGCTTGTTGTAATAAGGCGTAACCACCAGCAGCGCATCCGCACCGGCTTCCTGCGCGTGCAGCGCAAGCTCGATCGCCTCATCGGTATTGTTAGAGCCAGCGCCCGCAATGACCGGAACCCGTTTCGCCGCTACCTCGATGCACAGCTCGACGACACGTTTGTGCTCGTCGTGGGAGAGGGTTGGAGATTCCCCCGTTGTGCCCACGGGCACAAGTCCGTTGCTGCCTTCAGCGATCTGCCATTCCACATGGGCGGCAAACGCCTGTTCGTCCACGGCGCCATTGTCCGTGAACGGGGTAATGAGGGCGGGAATTGATCCCTTGAACATGCAAAGCTCCTGGCGCCGAGCCGGTTCATGCTTCGGCCGCATTCGATGGTTAAAACCGGCACACATTAGAGCCAGCCCTTGGCGCCGACAAGCGCTAAGGCAGCGTATTTTGTCCGAAATTGTCGGAAGTGTGACAGTCTCCGGACCGTGATCGGCAAGCACAAAAGGCCGGCACCGAAAAGAGACGCCGCTCGCGGGCCGGTGAATAAAAGTTGATTGAATTGCGGGGCGGTTATTAAGATTTCATTAAGGCTGAAATCCCAAGATTCCGGTGCGGGACATCAGACCGTTTTCGGCAATCCCGCTGCAATGAAGCGATATTACAAGAAAGTCGACAAATCCGTTACACGATGAAGAGCGGCATGAAAAAGACAGTCTGGGGATTGATGGCGGCGGGCCTTGCCGCAACCGTTTGGAACGCACTGGCCGGGCCGCTGCCGGAAGGTGCGGCGCCGCTTCCCTATGTCAAGCCGAATGCACCGACCGTTCCGGCCTTCATGCCGGCCTCGCCCGAGATCACCGGCGCCATACCGCGCCTCAACCGCCCCGATGACACAAGCCAGTTGAAGGCAGGTCTCGACGCGCTTTCGAGCCGTGATGCGGCCCGCGCGATTGCGCTGCGCAACACCATGCCGACCGGCAGCCTTGACCGCCATATCCTCACCTGGGCTATTGCCGTTTCCGGCCAGAAGGACGTCGCTTCCGCCGAAATTGCCGCTGCCCAGCGCGAGCTCTCCGGCTGGCCGGGTGCGGCGACGCTGCGCGCCAATTCCGAAAAAGCGCTTTACCGCGAAGATCCGCCCGCACCCCAGGTGCTTGCCGCCTTCGGCAATAGCCGCCCGGAAACCGCCGAAGGCACCGTGGTGTTCGCCAAGGCGCTCGCCTCCTCCGGCAAGGGTGCGGAATCGCAGAGTCTCATTCGCCAGCTCTGGGGCAGCGAAGGCATGGACAAGGACATGGAAGACCGTGTGCTTGCCGAGTTTCCCGCCTATCTGACGCCCGCCGACCATAAGGCGCGCATGGACTATCTGATGTATCGCAGCCGCATCAGCCAGGCGAAGCGTTTTGGTGATCTCGGCAAGGCGCAGTCGCTTTACAACGCCTGGGCGGCCGTGCTGCAGCGATCCGCAACCGCAACCGCGCTCCTCGGCAAGGTCGACGCCTCCTGGCGTAGCGACCCTGCTTATCTCTTCGCGCGGGTGGAAAACCTGCGCAACCAGCAGAAATACCCCGAAGCAGCGGCCCTTCTGCGACAGGCGCCGAAGGAAGCGGCCAAGCTCGTTAATGCCGGCGAATGGTGGAACGAGCGCCGTATCATCGCCCGAGGCATCGCCGATCTCGGTGATTTCGCCGAGGCCTATCGCATTGTCGCCAATCATTCTGCCACCTCGGCGGTCGATACCGCCGATGCGGAATTCCATGCCGGCTGGTACGCGCTGAGGGCGCTGCGCGACCCGGCGACGGCTTCGCGTCACTTCAACACGCTGCTTCAGACCTCGAACCGGCCGCTTTCGGCGTCGCGCGCCTATTATTGGCTAGGTCGGGCGGCGGAAGCCGGTGGACCGGGCGACGCCCGCGACTTCTTCACCAAGGCAGCCGCTCACCCCGGCACGTTTTACGGCCAGCTCGCCGCCGCGCGAATCGGCGCAAAAACATTAAACGTCACCTATCCGAGCCCCAGCAGCAGCGACCGCGAACGTTTCGCCGGCCGCGAAGCCGTACGCGCCATCGACCGGCTGGAGGCGGCCGGTTACGGCTGGCGTGCCGACAGCCTTTATCGGTCGCTTGCGGAACAGCTCGACAGTCCCGGCGAGCTTGCCATTCTGGCGGCAAGGGCTGAGGGCAACGGCAATCACCAGGTCTCGCTACAGATCGGCAAGACGGCCTTCAGCCGCGGCATCGATGCGGCAGCGCTCGCCTATCCGCTCGGCGTCATTCCCGCCAGCGCCAATATTGCCGGCTCCGGCAAGGCGCTCGCCTATGCGATTGCCCGGCAGGAAAGCGCTTTCAATCCCGCCGCCGTCTCCGCCGCCAATGCCCGCGGCCTGCTGCAACTACTGCCCGGAACCGCCAAGGGCGTGGCCGGCCGCCACGGCCTGCCCTACACGCAGGCGATGCTGACCAGCGATGCGGGCTACAACGCCACGCTCGGCGCGCATTATCTCGGTGAACAGATCGACAGCTTCGGTGGATCCTACATCCTCACCTTCATCGCCTATAATGCCGGACCGAAACGCGTGCCGGAATGGATCTCGCGATATGGCGACCCGCGCGGCAAGCCGATCGACGAGGTGGTCGACTGGATCGAACGCATCCCCTTCCCCGAAACGCGCAATTACGTGCAGCGGGTGATGGAGAATTATCAGGTTTATAAGACGCGGCTGGGGCAACAGGCCGATATTGTCGATGATCTGCGCCATGGGCGTGCGGGATAAGGCAGCATTCTTCCGCCAATCGCTGATCGTTCTAAAACATTCAAGCATCGGTTCGCCCGGTGCTTTTTTTGTTTTCCGTGTTTGAATAACGCCTCTCAGCTCCGGAAGCCATCAAACGAAAAACCCCGGCATTTCTGCCGGGGTTTCCATCACTGACAATGTCAGATCAGATTAGAACGTGCGCTGAAGGCGGAAGAAACCAGTCCACTGCTCGCCAGCACCGCTGTCAACACCTTCGGTGCCATCGACGTCCTGGTAGTTAACAGCAATCTTCGTGGCAAGGCCCTGCGTGATCTGGTAGTCAAGCGTCACACCAGCGCGCCATGCGTCGCGGTCGCCAACGAAGTCGTTGTCAGCACCGATATCAACCGTACCGAAGTACTGTGCACCGGGGGTGATGGTCAGCTTGTCAGTTGCCTTGATTGCGTATTCAGCAGCAACCGTCCACTCGGACTCTTCGTAGTAAGAGTTCGCGCCGGAAGCCCATGCACCGGAAAGACCAAACGTGCCCGGACCGATGTCAGCCGTTACGATTGCACGGAGTGCACCGTTTTCCTGGTCGGTGTCATAGGAGCCGAGCAGGTTTGCGCTGACAGCGCCGAACTTGGCACCGATGATACCGCTGATACCAACGTTGTTCGGGCCTTCGATGAAGCCGCCCTTGGCAATGCCGAGGTTCGAAACGTCGTCCAGCTCAGTTTCCAGCTCTTCAACCGAAATACCTGCGTAGAAGGAGCCGGCATCGTAGGTGTAACGCAGAGCGTTTGCACGGGTGGAGTTCGAAGACAGGATATCGGTTTCGCCGGAGAGATCATCATCCCACCAGGTGTACATGTAACCGACCTTCAGGCCGCCAAGTTCGATGAAAGCCTGATCGACATTAACGCCACGATCAGCGTCGTTGTCGGCTTCGCCACGCAGACCGATGTAACCACGCAGAGCGCCAAGCTCGGTATCGGTGCGGGTGTCGATGTTGAACTGAGCGCGGGTGAACGAGTTCCAGTCAGAGGTGCCGGACTTGTCGCGACCGAAGTCGGTCTGGAAACGGATGTAACCGTCGAACTTCAGGCAGGTTTCCGTGCCGGGGATGTAGAAGAAGCCGGTGCCGAAAGCGTCGCAAACGCGAACGTATTCCAGGGGCTCAGGCTCAGCAGCGACGATAGCGTCGGCAGCGTGAGCGCCGGATACTGCTGCGAGAGCTGCAGCGGAGCCGATGAGAAGGCTCTTGATGTTCATGGTTGACCTCCAGTCAAACGCTTAATCTTCTAAGCAGCGGGTGGGAAAGCACTCAGGAATGCGTGCCGCTTATGAAGATGATTAGAGCCAAAACCGGACGGAGAGGCAACGGTAATCGTGACAGAAGGAAGACAGTAAGGTGTCCTTAGTTTTTCATTGTTGCGAAATAGCTACAATTCTAATCGACGGGCCCTCATTTCTTAAAAAACCGTTAATAAACAATGCCTTTCAAGTGGTTAACGAGCGGAAATGCCAGCCCGGCCGCCCGAAACCAATCCATCCTCCAAAATCCTGACACAACCGGGCCATGAGAAATTGTCCAAAAGACGATTGCCAAGGCTGCAAATCAGACCTTCTTCGATGCAACCAATCAATCTTGGGGGCAACTCTTGCGGCTCCCAACTTGATCTGCCTCTGATCGCGAATCACCGAGGGTTGCTGCAGCTATTTACGTGAAGGGGCCGAGCACGATCCAAGCGCGATACTGCCTTGGTGCCGTAGTCGGCATTCCGATGCTTGCTCAAACAAAAAAAGCCCGACATTTCTGCCGGGCTTTCCATCACTGACAATGTCAGATCAGATTAGAACGTGCGCTGAAGGCGAACGAAACCAGTCCACTGGTCGCCACCGCCGTTAACACCTTCGGTGCCGTCGACGTCCTGGTAGTTAACCGAAACGAGCGTCGAGAGACCAGAGGTGATCTTGTAGCCAACAGCTACGCCAGCGCGCCATGCATCGCGGTCACCAACCCAGTCGCCATCAACGTCCAGATCAAGCGTGCTGAAGTACTGAACGCCGGGGGTGATGGTCAGCTTGTCGGTTGCCTTGATTGCGTATTCAGCGGCAACAGTCCACTCGGACTCTTCATAGTACGCGTTAGCGCCAGATGCCCATACGCCGGAGAGGCCGAGGGTGCCCGGGCCGATGTCAGCCGTCACGATTGCACGGATAGCACCGTTTTCAGCGTCGGTGTCGTAACCGCCAAGCAGGTTAGCCTTAACGGCGCCGAAGTTTGCACCGATGATCGCGCTGATGCCAACGTTGTTGTTCGGCTCGTTAGCGACGACGTTGGTAACGCCAAGGTTGTTTACGCCGAAGATATTCGTGGAAGAACCGCCGACAACAACGTTTTCGAGTTCTTCAACAGCTACGCCAGCGTAGAAGGAACCTGCATCGTATGTGTAACGGATAGCGTTCAGACGGGTGAAGTTGGAAGACAGGATATCGACTTCACCAGAGAGACCGTCATCCCACCAGTTGTAGTAGTAACCAACCTTCAGGCCGCCGAGCTCGATGAAAGCCTGGTCAACAACAACGCCACGGTCAGAGTCGTTGTCAGCCTGACCACGGAAGCCGATGAAGCCGCGCAGAGCGCCGAGTTCGGTGTCGGTGCGGGTGTCGATATCGAACTGAGCGCGGGTGAACGAATCCCAATCAGACGTGCCGGACTTGTTGCGGCCGAAGTCAGTCTGGAAACGGATGTAACCCGAGAACTTCAGGCAGGTTTCCGTGCCGGGGATGTAGAAGAAGCCGGTGCCGAAAGCGTCGCAAACGCGAACGTATTCCAGGGGCTCAGGCTCAGCAGCGACGATAGCGTCGGCAGCGTGAGCGCCGGATACTGCTGCGAGAGCCGCAGCGGAGCCGATAAGAAGGCTCTTGATGTTCATGGTTGACCTCCAGTCAAAGTTTTTAAGTGGGTCTGGGTACTTTCGCTGAAGGACAGCATTCCCTGCCCCATTCCCGTGTTCTTAGAAGCCAAACGATCCACCGCCTCGCTTCTGGTGGTGAAAATACAAAAGGTTTCGCCGCTTGCAATCGCCAACATCCGATAAATAGCATTTACGTATATGCTTCATTTCGGTTTGTTGCGGAAACAACACACAGTGCGCACCCGGCCGGCAGACAGCTTTACCATGCGTTAAGAAATTGCTTGAAAATCCGTTAGTTAGCGAGGTTAACAAGGTCTTTCTAAACTACCGGCCTTTTCGGCGAAGCCTTGCCTTGCTGGGCAAGGATGATGGAAATTTTTGCTTCCTCATACCCCTTAACCTGACATGCCGCCACGGCGCTCACGGAGAAAGGATAGAAAACCATGCCGTCTGCCACCGATTCCTCGCGCAACGATTCGACGCGCTTGCTCAGCGCTGGTTACGATACTGCCGGTACGATATTGAAGTCGACACCACCAAGTCTCTTGATTCGCTCGTTTCTTCCATAATCGAAACCTGAAGAGCGCGGACGTCTGCGGCTTCATGGTGCGAGGTCGACATGGCTGTCGCGCACCGAAGCACGAAGCGCGGGTCGGCTATGATTTGGAGCTGAGGGATATGTAGGGCTGAAGTTTCCGGTCTGTGCCAAAGTGGCGGAGAGGATGGGATTCGAACCCACGATACGCTTTTGACGTATACTCCCTTAGCAGGGGAGCGCCTTCGACCACTCGGCCACCTCTCCGGTGCGGCCTGATTATTGCGTAAAAAAAATGATTGCAAGGCTTTTTCGCCAAGAAGCACAAAAACCTGTTGGCTGAACATCGTCCCCGCGAAACTTTGCGGGCAATTCGGGAACTTCTTGACCGACCGTACGTTCTGCCTTCGGTAACAAAAGAGGTGTTCTAATGGCTCAGACCAAACTGAATGTTGTCGAAGACACGATCGAAAACCAGATTGCGGAGTTGCGTTCGCAGATCGCATCCCTCTCCAAATCCGTATCCGCCCGCGCGGAAGGGGTGAGCGAGGATGCATCCGAATTTCTGGATGAGGCGCGCGGACGCGTCCGCAAGGCCGCGCATAATGTACGCGCCCAGGGCCAGAATGTCGTGGAAGCTGTCAAGGAAAATCCCGGTACGGCAACCTCCCTGCTGACGATCGTTGGCGCACTCGGTTTTGCCATCGGTTATGCCGTCGGCACAAGCACACAGCAGAACTCGTCGAACAGCAGCCTTTATCGCTGGCGCTAATCGCTGCATGGAATTAAAATTCAGGCAAGGCGGGTCAACCCTGCCTTGCCTTTTCGTATGGGTTTGAAATGTAATGAATGGGGGCGGATATGCGGTTCAGCGACGATCTTGAAACGGCTTTGTCGGATTTTGCGAGGGATCACGGCATAGACAGGGATGAGGCCATCCAGCGCATCATTCGCGCCGCCCTTATCAATAGCGGTTATCTCGCCTCCGGCGAAGAAGGTATTCCGCCGGAAAAGCTGAACGCCAGCAACGACGACTGAATTAATATCCCGACCGCGATGGCGCAGGCGCTGCTCCGCCCTTGTAACGGGCCGACAGCGCACGCAGGGTGTTGGCGAATTCCGTGACATCCGCCCCGACGGCGACGAAGGACGCGCCGAGTTCGAGATAACGGCGATTATAGGTTTCGTTAAAGGTGAGAATGCCGGCAGCCTTGCCCGCCTTGACGATCTTGACGATGGCCGCCTCAATCACCGCCTGCACTTCCGGCTCGTCTATGCGGCCGAGATAACCCATATCCGCGGCCAGATCCGCCGGGCCGATGAAGACGCCGTCCACGCCCTCCACCGCGAGAATATTATCGAGATCGTTGATCGCCGCGCGCGTTTCGGCCTGCACCAGCAGGCAGACGCTATCGGAGGCGCTGTCGGCATAGTCGGTTATCGTGTTGAAAGCGGAAGCACGGGCAACGGCCGCGCCCATGCCGCGAATACCGCGCGGCGGATAATGCATGGCGCTGACCAGATCCGTGGCCTGGGCAGCGGAATCAACCATCGGCACAAGAAGCGTGCGCGCACCCGCATCCAGAAGCTGCTTGATCATCCAGCTTTCGCCGACCGGCACGCGCACCACGGGTTCGGCAGGTGATGTGGCAAGGGCACGCAGCTGGTCGATGATGCTGCGCAGATCGTTAGGCCCATGCTCGCCGTCGATCACCAGCCAGTCGAACCCCGCCGTACCGGCGATTTCCGCCGTGATGGCCTCACCCATATCGAGCCAGAGGCCGATCTGCGGCTTGCCGGCATGGATGGCGGTTTTGAAACGGTTTTCGGGAGCAGGCATGATATCCTCAGGAAAGCAGTAATTTCAGATCGGCGGAGAAGTCCGCCAGGATGGCGCGATCCGGCTCCGCGCCGGTATCGAGCAGTTTCTTGCCGGCAACATAGGCCTTGGCGTCATTGACGGCATCGACGGCGACGAATCGTCCATCGCGGAAATACCAGACGGACCAGCTGCCTTCGCGCGCACCGGGCCGGAGCACCGTCTCGTCGTAACCCAGGTTGAAGCCGGCAATCTGCAGCTTGGCGTCATATTGATCCGACCAGAACCACGGTTTCGGATCATAGGCGGTTTCAGCCCCGGTGAGCACGGCAGCGGTCGCCTCCGCCTGATCGACCGCATTCTGTACCGATTCGAGACGCACGTGCTGGCCTCGCCACGGCAGCAGCGCGCAATCGCCCACCGCATGAATGGCGCTGTCGGATGTGCGGGTATGGTCGTCCACCACGATGCCATTGCCGACATCGAGGCCCGATTCGCGGGCAAGGCGGTCATTCGGCGTCACGCCGATGCCGACGATGACGAAATCGACATCAAGCATAGAGCCGTCGGAGAGTTCGGCAGCGGCCACCCGGCCTTCCATGCCGACAAGGCGCACAAGGCCGGTCTTTTCGCGGATGGAAACGCCATGGGCCTGATGGATGCCGCGCATGATATCGGCGGTTTCTTTCGCCGCCACGCGCTGCAGAATGCGGTCGGCCATCTCGATCAAGGTCACCTCGAGGCCGAGCTTGCGGGCGACGGCGGCCGCTTCAAGGCCGATATAACCGCCGCCGATCACCAGCAGCCTGCGGCCGGGCTTCATCTCCTCCATCAGCCGGTTGGCGTCGCGCTTGTCGCGAACCGTCAGGACGCCTTCGAGATCACCGCCGATGCTGGCGGGCAGCAGGCGGGGTGCGGCCCCGGTTGCCAGGACCAGCCTGTCATAAGAAAGCGTGCTGCCATCCTGCATGCGCACGGTTTTTTCAGCTCGGTCTATCTCCTCCACCCAGGTGGAAAGCCGAATATCGACATTGTTTTCGGCGTACCATTCCTCCGGGCGGAACATCAGCCGGTCGAAACTCATCTCACCGAGAAGGTATTTTTTGGATAGCGGCGGACGCTGGTAAGGATAGGCATCCTCGGAACCGATGATGGTGATGGGGCGCTCGTCCTTCAGCGCCCGAAGCTTCGACGCCAGCGCGAAAGCGGCCTGCCCCGCCCCGACGATTACCAGCCTTCCCGTCACAGTTCACTCCCAGAACAACCACGAAGCGCCGATCCTGCCGACCCTCGCGAAGCCATATTACCGGATCAGGCGTAACGCCAAGTACGGCCCCAGTCAACCGCGCAGCAACGCCAGCCCGGTGCAAGCATGACGCATTATCAGCACAGGCTGCGGCACGACTGCAACCTGATGGGACCGAACGCATTTCCATAGTGGAAACATCGGCTTCCCCGACGGAAGATTGGTCGAGATCGACACACACTAGAGATAATTGCGCGCATTTCCTTCATGCCCTGGCAAGGAAGCGGCGTTAAAATCGGCACGAAAGAGGCAATCCGGGAGGTTGTCATGGCTTTACATATGGATATCAGTCAGAACGTCCCACAGGACGAGATGTACGAGAAATTTCAGATCGACCGGCCCGGCAAGATCACCTTCATCGGGCATCATCTCAGCGCCAAGGACACCATGCGCTGCCTGGTGCGGACCATTTCCCTCTACGGCGCCGAGCTGGATGTCAGCCCCGATCTGGAAATGCCGGCCAATTTCTATCTGGAAATTCTGGGCATCCGCGACGAGATCGGCTGCACGCTGATCCGCCGCGAGGAAGAAAAGGCCACGATCGGCTTCAACATGCTGATCGATGCGGAATTCCTGCACCATGTGCGGCGCCTGAGCTTCGAGACCAGCGTCTGACCTTGTCACGACAGGCCGATGGTTTTTTCCATCCCTTCTTCGCGACGAAAAATTCTGTTCCAAAACAGCCATGCCGCAACCGGCCGCGCCTTGCGTCCGGTTTTTTTGCACCTATTGTGAGCCGGGTTTTAAACACAGGTACCGGAACTTTCAGCCAATGTCCGCTTTTTCACGCCTTACACCACTTGCCGTCTCACTTCCTTCCACCGTTCCCTTCGTCGGCCCCGAGGCCATCGAGCGGAACCGCGGTTTGAAGGTGGAGGCGCGAATCGGCGCAAACGAAAGCGGCTTCGGCCCCGCCCCTTCCGTGCTGCTGGCCATGCGCGATGCGGCAGCGGAAACCTGGATGTATAGCGATCCGGAAAATTTCGAGTTGAAGGAAGCGCTTGCCATTCACCACGGCGTTGCACGCGGCAATATTGCCATCGGCAGCGGGGTTGATGGCTTGCTGGGCGAGATCGCCAGGCTGATCGTCGAGCCGGGCACGCCCGTCGTCACCTCGTTTGGCGGCTATCCCACTTTCAATTACCATGTAAACGGTTTTGGCGGGAGGCTCGTCACCACGCCCTATGTCGACGATCACGAAGACCTCGACGGTCTTCTCGACCTCGTTAACAGGGAAAATGCGCCGCTGGTCTATTTCGCCAACCCTGATAATCCGATGGGAAGCTGGTGGGAAGCGAGCGAGGTGGTTGCCTTTGCCCGCGCATTGCCGGAAACCTGCCTGCTCATTCTGGACGAAGCCTATTGCGAGACCGCGCCCGCGAGCGCCGTTCCGGCCATCGATGCGCTGATCGGCCAGCCGAACATCCTGCGCATGCGCACCTTCTCGAAAGCCTATGGACTCGCCGGCGCGCGCGTGGGTTACGCCATCGGCACGCTCGGCAATGTCGAAGCCTTCGACAAGATCCGCAACCATTTCGGCATGGCGCGCATTTCGGTCGCCGGCGCCTTGGCGGCGCTGAAGGACCAGGCCTATCTGCATGAAGTCGTTGGCAAAATCTCCGCGGCCCGCGAGCGGATTTCGGTAATCGCCCGCGAGAACGGCCTTTCACCGCTCCCCTCCGCCACCAATTTCGTCACCATCGATTGCCACCGCGATGGTGCTTACGCCCGCGCCATCGTCGATGGGTTGATGGAGCATGGTGTGTTCATCCGCATGCCGGGTGTTGCGCCGCTCAACCGCTGCATCCGCGTGAGCGTGGGGCCGGATGACAAGCTTGATCTTTTCGAACAGGCGCTGCCGAAGGTTCTCAAGGCGATCGGGTAAGTTCCCAACCCACCCTCATTCCTGTGCTCGTCACAGGAATGAGGGTTGGAAAGTCCGCACAATGCGCGCATCGATTCAACATCCTCCCGCAAACCCCTGCCCAGGAATCATTTTCTGGCAACGAGAGCTCACCAGACATAAGAAAACCGCGCCGGCCTTGTTCCTGCCGGTCGCGGTTTGATGTGTCAGCGCAAAAGCCCTTTTCAAAGCCCTCGCCGCGTTCCCCTTCGGGTTTACTTTCGTTTTGACCGGTCGTCGGGACTGGAGGGAACCGGACCGGAAATCTCAATAATGGCTTGGGTAAATCAGTGCATCGTCATCCAGTCGCGGGCGGCGCGCAGCGCTTCGGCGAGTTCCGATTTCGTCATGTTGCGGGCGAGATCAGCGCGGAGCGAAGCGGCTCTTTCCGATCCGCGGATCGCGGCGATGTTGAGCCATTTATGCGCTGCGATCAGGTCCACCTTGCAGCCCCGGCCGGTCGCATAGACCAGGCCGAGATTGCAAAGAGTGTCGGCGCGGGTTTCGCCACCGGCAGCCATTTCGATATCGCTGATGTCAAAGCGTGCCATTGTTTTAATCCCTGTCTTTCTACCTGTTTCATCATTCGCCTTCTTGTCGAGGCTACCGTCCGGACCCGCCGTCTTTTGCGGCTTTTTTGTCCTTTCGTCCGGCAGGTTTTCCCTGCGCTTTTGATGAGTTCACTATGCCACGGGGCTTTCAACGGTCGCTTAAAAGGCATGATTAATGGGCCGCAAACAAACTGCAAACGATTGGTAAAATTGGGTTTTTGTTAAATATCACGAGCCGCGGAAATTAAGGACTTTGCGGCGAATTTTACGAAAACTTTAGAAATGGATTTAAACCCTTCCTTCACCACGATCAAAACAGCGGTTTTCGAATTCTCCCTTTTTCGCTCCTCCCGCTGCTGCAAATGCCGCGCCGCGGCCACAAATTTCTGTTTCCTTTTACGTGAACGTCAAATACTATCCGCGCTGCCCGTCATGAGGATGAAACGGGCAAAGGATATTGCGGTGTGAGGAGCAATCGTTGCGCCGCAGGGCGGCTTTGGGCCAGAAATGGTGCATTCGCATGCCAAATGGGTTTGATCTGCGCATCGCCTCTTCGGGCCTGTCCGGCCCAGGAAAGCCTGCGCGAATTTCGGGAGGAATTTTATGAAGCGTATGATGACGATTGCCGCCGCCCTCATGCTGAGCGGCAACCTTGCCTTTGCCGGCGAGGCGATCGAAGGCAATTGGAAGACGGCCAGCGGCGAAACCGCCGTGATCGGCCCCTGCGGCGGCGCCTTCTGCGTAACGCTGAAGACCGGCAAACACGCCGGAAAACAGATCGGCAAGCTTGCCGGCAAGGGAAACAGCTATTCCGGCGAAATCACCGATCCCGCCAATGACAAGACCTATAGCGGCTCCGGCACCGTTTCCGGCAACTCGCTGAGCATGAAGGGCTGCGTGCTGAAGGTTCTGTGCAAATCACAGACCTGGACACGGCTGTAATCGACAAGGCGGCGGGTGGGCTTTCTGTCCTCCCGCCTGCGGTCCCGCGCCTGACGGCGCGGTGCGCTGCCCAAGGATCGCGCCCGAAATTGCGGACAGACGCCGCATGGAAGCCGTATATCCCTACGAGAGCAACGCATGCGCCCCACCCTTTCGACAATCCTGATCGCGGGCACCTCCCATGTCGGCAAAAGCACCCTTGCCGGCCTGCTGAGCGAAAGACTGCGCTGCGAGGCAATATCGACCGACAGTCTCGCCCGCCATCCGGGAAGGCCCTGGCCGGGCATTCCGGCACCGGTGGAGGAATATTACTCACAGCTCTCGCCGGAAACGATCCACTGGTTTCTGAAGATACATCATCAGAACATCTGGCCGCTGATCCGCACGATGATCGACAGCAGGTCGGGCACCGGCAATCCTGCAATCTTCGAGGGCGCGGCCCTGCGGCCGGAATTGATATCGCCGCTGCTCGGCAGCACGGTCGCCGGTGTCTTTCTCCATGCCGGCAATGATTTTCTTCTCGAGAGAATGCGTTCTCACGCGCAATATGAAGACGCAACGGCCGACAGGCGGCGGATCATGGACGCTTTCATCGAGCGTTCGTTGCGGGAAAACACCGATATGCTGGCATCCGCGCAGGAACACCACTTGCCGGTTGTCAATGTGACCCAGCCTCGGGCATTCGAGACCCTGCTGACCGATCTTGCGGCACGCGCGGAGGCCCCTCTGTCCTGATCGAAAAGCGGGTGGTCCGCGAGATGCCCAGCGCCATTGCGTGCCAATCCACCATGTCACCACCCGTTAACATCCCTGAACACCATATGAACCGGGGTCTCAGGGTCCGTTCAGTCCGAGTGTGGCAAAACTCTGTCCATCAACTCCAATAAAGGGGAATGGACATGGCAAAGCTGATCAGCCGACTGGCAATCTTCGCGTTTCTCATGGCGATCTTCGCCATGTCCTTCGCCTCGCTCGTCGTTAATCCGAACCGCAGTTTCCAGCGTGTGAATGCCGGTGCAGCAATTGCCTGCCAGCACAGCCCGTCGCCCGCCGCCAATTGCCCCGTCGTACTTTGAGGACCGGCCGATGACGACAAGCTTTTCCAACGGCCTGTTTTCCGCACTGAGACTGGTGCTGATGGCCTCGATCTTTCTTGGTCCGGTGGCCGGACTTGCGGTTTACAAGGCCGATCCCCGCCCCGCCTCCAAGGGCGCCGGTTTCGTGCTCCTGATGAGCCTTCAGCGCGGCGCGCTCGGCTGAGTTTCCGCCGCCCCAATATTGCTCCAGCCGCTTTTTCCGTTTCTTTTCAGTTTCTTCGTATTTCTGTCGCTTGCCTGTCGAATTTGGCCTCTTATAATGGGCCATGACAATAGCAAAACGAACGATTCCGCCCTTCACCTTCATCAGCCCCGAGCCTTTCGCGCCGCAGACATTCACGGACCCGAAAGAAGCTGTGGCGGCTTTGACCGCGCTTTACGAACGCAATACGGCGTTCCTCATCAACTCCTTCACCGACCTTGCCAAGGGCGCGCCGATCACCGGCCGTTACCGCGCCTGCTACCCGCAGGTCAGCCTGGAGACCGCCACCTTCGGCCATGTCGATTCGCGTCTCTCCTACGGCCATGTCACCGCCCCCGGCGTCTATACGACGACGATCACCCGGCCGGAACTTTTCCGCCATTACCTGAAAGAGCAGCTGGGGCTTCTGATGAAGAACCACGGCGTTCCGGTGACGGTTGCTGAATCGGCCACGCCCATTCCGCTGCATTTCGCCTTCGGCGAAGGCGCTTATGTCGAAGCGGCGGCGGCATCCTCGCTCTCCGACGTGCCATTGCGCGATCTTTTCGATACGCCCGATCTCAACAATACCGACGATCTCATCGCCAATGGCGAATATGATCAGGTGCCCGGCGAACCCGCGCCGCTCGCACCCTTTACCGCACAGCGCATCGATTATTCGCTGGCCCGCCTCAGCCATTATACGGCAACCAGCGCCAGCCACTTCCAGAACTTCGTGCTGTTCACCAACTACCAGTTCTATATCGATGAATTCGCCGCATGGGCGCGGCAGATGATGAAGAATGGCGGCGAAGGCTACACGGCCTTCGTGGAGCCGGGCAACATCATCACCCCTGCCGGCTCCGACAAGCCGGAAACGGACGCCGTTCTCGGCCGCCTGCCGCAGATGCCCGCCTATCACCTGAAGAAGAAGGGCCATGCCGGCATCACGCTCGTCAATATCGGCGTCGGTCCCTCCAATGCCAAGACGATCACTGACCATATCGCCGTGCTGCGCCCGCATGCCTGGCTGATGGTCGGCCATTGCGCCGGCCTGCGCAACAGCCAGCGGCTTGGCGATTATGTTCTGGCGCATGCCTATGTGCGCGAGGACCATGTGCTTGACGACGACCTGCCGGTCTGGGTGCCGATCCCCGCGCTTGCCGAAGTGCAGCTGGCGCTGGAAGGTGCGGTCGCCGAAGTCACGGGTTACGAGGGCTTCGAGCTGAAACGCATCATGCGCACCGGCACCGTCGCCACGATCGACAACCGCAACTGGGAGCTTCGCGATCAGGCCGGCCCCGTCAAGCGCCTGTCGCAATCGCGTGCCATCGCGCTCGACATGGAATCGGCCACCATCGCGGCCAACGGCTTCCGCTTCCGCGTGCCCTACGGCACCCTGCTCTGCGTCTCCGACAAGCCGCTGCATGGGGAATTGAAACTACCGGGCATGGCGACAGAGTTTTACCGCACCCAGGTCGCCCAGCATCTGCAGATCGGCATCCGTGCCGTGCAGAAGCTTGCGGCGATGCCGACGGAAACGCTGCATTCGCGCAAGCTTCGAAGCTTTTACGAGACGGCGTTTCAGTAAGATCGCACATCTTCGCCCTCAAGGTGGTGATGTCTGTTCATACACCTTGAGGCCGTGCGATGCGTGTGACTATCGACCTTGATGACGACTTGATGGCCGAGGCCATGGAAATCACCGGATTGTCCACCGTCGAGGCGACGGTTGGACGGGCTCTGAGAGAATTTGTCCGGGTACACTGGCAGAGACGTGCGCTTGAGGAACTGCGGGGGATTGGCTGGGAAGGCAATCTTGATGGGCTCGGGCAGTGACGAAGGCCTGGAAACCTCTCCGTCGTCGTCCTCGGGCTTGACCCGAGGATCCACCATCACACGCGGCAATGGATCCTCGGGTCAAGCCCGAGGATGACGTCGAGTGTGAGGGATGCTTTAACAGTCTGCCCACACAGACTGAATGAAGGCGACGTGTGCCTTTAAACCACCTTCACCGTCCCCTCCACACGCACGGGGAAATTCACCGATCTGGCGATAAAACATTTCTCATGCGCGTCATGGTGCAATTCGTCGGCTCTCGTGGGATCCCCCTTCGAAATGGTGATCACCGGCTTCAGCACCACCTCGCTGAATTGCCCGGCGCCGTCCTTTTCCATCAACAGCGTGCCTTCGGCATTGTCGACATAGTCTTCGACGATGATGCCGTTGACGGAGCAGAAATGCAGGTACCAGAGCTTGTGGCAGGCCGAGAGTGAGGCGACGAGCAGGTCTTCCGGGTTCCAACGGGAGGCATCGCCGCGGAAGGCAGGGTCGGAGGAGCCGGCGATATCGGCTTTTCCCGAGGTGGAAATCGTATAGTCGCGTTCATAGTCGCGGTAGCCGGACGTCCCCTTGCCGCGATTGCCCGTCCATTTCACCTGAACGGCGTAATGATGTTCCTGTCCTGCCATGTAATTACTCCTCCCTTATCGTATCACGCAGGTGGTCGAGCCCCTTGCGCAGCGTCTCGATGATCTCATCCACTTCCGAACGGCTGATTGTCAGCGCCGGCGAGGCCAGCATGCGGTCTCCCGTGGCGCGCATGACGAGGCCGTTTGCCAGGCAATGGTTGCGCACCGCGGTTCCGATATCGTCGGGCTTCGCAAAACGTTTGCGTGTCGCCTTGTCGGCCGTTATCTGCAGGCCGCCCATCAGGCCGACATTGACAGCCTCGCCCACCAGTTCGTGGTCCTCAAGGCTTTTCCAGCCTTGCGAAAAATACGGGCCGATATCGTCGCGCACCCGCTCCACCAGCCCTTCGGTCTCGATGATGCGGAGATTTTCAAGCGCTGCGGCGGCGCAGACGGGGTGGCCGGAATAGGTGAAACCATGATTGAAGTCACCGACCTCAGACAACATCACGTCCGCCACCCGATCCGAGACGATGACGCCGCCTATCGGCAGATAACCTGATGACAGGCCCTTGGCGACGGGCGCGAAATCCGGCTCCACGCCAAAATGCTGATAGCCGAACCAGGAGCCGAGACGGCCGAAACCACAGATCACCTCATCGGAGACGAGGAGAATGTTGCGCGCCTTGCAGATGCGTGCGATTTCCGGCCAATAGGTCTCCGGCGGCACAATCACGCCACCGGCGCCCTGAATGGGTTCGGCCACAAAAGCGGCAACGTTTTCCTCACCGAGCTCGTCGATCTTCGCTTCGAGTTCCCGGGCGACCTTCAGGCCGAATTCGGCAGGTGAAAGATCGCCACCCTCGGCGTACCAATAGGGCTGGCCGATATGGGCGATACCCTCGATCGGCAGGTTGCCCTGCTCGTGCATCCATTTCATGCCGCCGAGCGAGGCTCCGGCCACCGTCGAGCCGTGATAGCCATTGCGCCTCGCAATCACCTTCGTCTTCGTCGGATGGCCGAGCGCCTTCCAGTAGACCCGCGCCATGCGGAACCAGGTATCGGTCGCTTCCGATCCGGAATTGGTGAAGAACACATGGTTCATGTCAGGCCCGGCGCGGGAGGCGATTTTCTGCGCCAGAAGTGTCGCCGGCGGCGTGGTGGTGCCGAAAAACGCGTTGTAATAGGGCAGCTCGTTCATCTGGCGCTGCACGACATCGGCGATCTCGCGGCGGCCATATCCAATATTCACGCACCAGAGGCCGGCGAAGGCGTCGAGATATTTCTTGCCGGTGCTGTCATAGATGAACACTCCTTCCGCGCGCTCGATGATGCGGGTGCCGGCGGCATTCAGCTTGCCCATATCGGAAAAGGGATGAAGGTGGTGGGCGGCATCGATGGCGGCGAGGTTGGACAGCGGCTTGGAGATTTCATTCATGACAGATCGCACTCCCATAAAGGCAACGGCGCTCACGCCACCGCGCCCGCCGAACATGGCCGGGCGGATTCGATTTGGCAAGGCTGGCGTTTTTTAGGGGGAGCGCATGGAACGAGCGGTTGCCGCTAGTTTCTTCTTCCCGCCGCGGAGAAGGTGGCCCGAAGGGTCGGATGAGGGGGTATCGTTGCTGGACTTCGGAGACCTCGCCCCCTCATCCCGCTGCTGCTCCCCCTCGGGGAGAAGAAGCAAGCGGCAACCACACAATCCAAAAACGGTTGCCTCGCGCTCTTCAGCCAAGCGTCATGCGAAAAACGCCCGCCCCACCAGCACCTTCAATTCGCCCGCATGAACTTTCAGCGCCACATCCCGCTCCATCGGCAGCAACTCGCCATCGATGACACATCGCAGGTCATGGCGCTTCTTGGGGAAATGCAGTTCCACATCCGTCACGGTCATGGCGGTGACGGCGGCGTTTTCCTTCAGCCTGCCGCGCAGAATGTCGAAAGCGAGTTTCGCAACGCCGGAGGGACGCAGCGGATCGGCAAGATAAAAGCCGAGATGGCCGCCCGAGACATTATCCGCCACCATCAGCGAGCTCTGGCCGAACTCGTTGTTGGAGACGGAAATGGCCGAGACCTTGCGATGCTGCGTCCTGCCATTGACAGTATATTGCACCTCGAACACCGGCGGATTGAGGATGACGTTGATGGCGGCGCGGATGCTCGCCTTGATCTTGCCAAGACGGGAGGCGAAAGCGAGATTGTTGCGGTAGCGCACCATGCGCGAATGCAGACCTGCGGAAAACTGGTGGACGAAGAGGCGGCCATTGGCGCTGGCGATGTCGACACTGGCAATCTCGCCACTCGCCAGCGTTTCCAGCGCCTGGCGAATATCGAGCGGCAGCTTCAGCGAGCGGGCGAAGAGGTTCATGGTGCCGGCCGGAACGATGCCGAGCGCGATGCCGTGCTTCCAGGCGATGGCCGCTGCTGCGGAAATCGTGCCGTCGCCGCCGCCGGCAATGATGGCTTCAATGCCCGGTTCATCGGCGGCGCGTTCCATTTCCTCGACGATATCTTTTCCGGAGACCAGACGGCAATCGATCGTGTGGCCGGCACGGGTGAAAACGTCGCGGGCGTGTTCGCAATAGGCTTCCATGTCAGTGGTACGAAAAGTGCCGCCGTCGCGATTGAAAATTGCAATGAGCTTCATGTTTCCAACCCGATCCAGTAGCGCAGCCGCGCGTAAATGCCTGTCGTCATATAGAGTTCCGAACACCATCGCGTGAAGATGCTCTTTTGCCGAGAATCGCTCTACCGCAACGCATCATTTCATGTTAGGGATCACTTAAGGTCATTTTCATGACCGCGCATCTCCAGTCAGGGCAGACCGCTCCCATACGGTCTTGCCCTTTTTTCTGTGGGCCCTTCCCGTTTTTCAGGTCACGATGAGCCAGTCGAATATTTCCGAAGCCCGCCCTGGCGCGGAGAATGAAACCGTTTACACGGCAGCGCCAGCCGTGGCCCTCTCCCCGCTTGCCATCGCACTTATCGAACTGGCGCTTGCCGCCGGCGGCTTCGGCATCGGCACCGGTGAATTCGCCATCATGGGCCTTTTGCCTGACGTTGCCACCACCTATGGCGTCACCGTTCCGCAGGCGGGTTACGTCATCACCGCCTATGCGCTCGGCGTCGTCATCGGCGCGCCGATCATTGCGGTGCTTGCCGCGCGCATAACGCGTCGTACCCTGCTTCTCGGCCTGATGGGGCTTTTTGCGGTCGGCAATATCCTGAGCGCCCTTGCACCTGATTTCCTGAGCTTCACCGTCCTGCGCTTCATCACCGGCCTGCCGCATGGCGCTTATTTCGGCGTTGCGGCGCTGGTGGCGGCCTCCATGGCGCCCATCCACAAGCGCGCCCGCGCCGTTGGCCGCGTGATGCTCGGCCTCACCATCGCCACCCTGCTCGGCACCCCGCTTGCCACCTTCTTCGGCCAGCTTCTGTCCTGGCGCGCGGCCTTCATGCTGGTCGGCGGCATCGGGCTGTTGACGGTCGCCCTTCTCTGGCTGTTCCAGCCGCGTGACAGGGTGGAAGAAGGCGCCAGCGTGTGGCGCGAACTTGGCGCTTTCCGGCGCGTGCAGGTGTGGCTGACGCTTGCCATCGCCGCCGTCGGTTTCGGCGGCATGTTCTCTGTGTTCAGCTATATCGCCAAGACCACCACCGATGTGGCGATGATGCCGGTTTCCACCGTTTCCATGGTGCTGGCGCTGTTCGGAATCGGCATGAATGTCGGCAATGTCGTCGGCTCGCGGCTGGCGGATATCTCGCTCAACGGCACGATTGGCGGCATGCTGGCCTTCAACGTGCTTGTCATGACCGTGTTTGGCATGACGGCGGACAATCCATTCATGCTCTGCCTCTGCGTCTTCCTGATCGGCTGCGGTTTCGCAGCCTGCCCGGCCGTGCAGACCCGGCTGATGGATGTGGCGCAGGATGCGCAGACGCTGGCTGCCGCCTCCAACCATTCCGCCTTCAACATCGCCAACGCGCTTGGCGCCTGGCTTGGCGGCCTCGTCATCGCCATGGGTTTCGGTTACGCCTCGACGGGTTATGTCGGTGCGGTTCTTTCCCTTCTCGGGCTTGGCGTTTTCCTCGTTTCCGTCACCGTCGAGCGGCGCGCAAAAGCCGGCTGAATGCCGGTTTTTTAACCGCTTGAATGCCCTTTCCGGGACCCGCCCGGAACCTTACGGAAATTTCACAATAGGTCCGCTTGACTCTTTTTCGTTTCAGGCGCAACACGGCGTTACGCACGGGCCGTGACCCGGAACTGTGCGGATTTCAACGGAGCATCATTAGATGTCTAGCGACAGTAGTAGTCGATTGCCTTTGCCGAAAGCGGCGAACGGGAACTGATCCGACCTCTGTCGGCTCACCACCGCGTTCGCCGTAATCGGCGAATCGACGGAAAGGTGAGCAATCATGAACTTCCACACTCTCTCCCAGAGAGCCAGCAAGGCCGCACGTCTTCTCCGCAGCGGAAATGCCGGTTCCACCACCATCGCAGAACGTGTCGAGCACCTCAACACGCTTGATACCGACGCAGCCGTAGCTGCCCTGCTTGCCATGCCGCAGGCAAAGGCCGTTGCCATTCTCGACCGGCCGGAACTGCATGACGCAGCCGCCATCATTGCCGGCATTCCGCTCGAACAGGCCGCCCGTTTCGTCAACCTCATGTCCGACGACCGCGTCGCCGACGTCATGGCGGAAATGGAAGAAGAGCCCCGCGCCAAGCTGTTTGCCCGGCTGGACCGCACCACGGCGCTCTCCATCCAGCATCTGATGGGCTATCCGCCGCGCACCGCCGGCTCCATCATGACCACGGAATTCGTCAGCGTGCCCGACAGCTGGACGGTGGAACAGACCCTTTCGCACATCCGCGTCGTCGAGCGGTCGCGTGAAACGGTCTATGCCATCTATGTGCTGGCGCAGGACGGGACACTCTCCACGGTGGTGACGCTGCGTCGCCTGCTGACCGGCGAACCGGGCGCTTCCATCCTCTCCGTCGCTTCGAAGGAGGGCATTGCCTATGCGAGCCCCCTGATGTCGCAGGAGGATGTCGCCCGGCTGATCCGCAAGCACGACCTTCTGGCCCTTCCCGTTGTCGATGACCATTCGCATATCCTCGGCATCGTCACCGTTGACGACGTGATCGACACCATGATCGCCGACACCACGGAAGACGCCCACAAATTCGGTGGTATGGAGGCGCTCGGCAAGCCCTATATGACGATCGGTTTTCCGGACATGATCCGCAAGCGCGCCGGCTGGCTCGCAGCCCTGTTCCTCGGTGAAATGCTGACGGCCAGCGCCATGCAGCATTTCGAGGGCGAACTGGAAAAGGCCGTGGTGCTGACGCTGTTCATTCCGCTCATCATGTCGTCAGGCGGCAACTCCGGTTCGCAGGCCACCTCGCTCATCATCCGGGCGCTGGCGCTCGGCGAACTGAAGCTTTCGGACTGGTGGCGCGTGCTGCTGCGCGAAATCCCGACGGGCCTGACCCTCGGCTGCATTCTGGGCGCCATCGGCTTCCTGCGTCTGACGGTCTGGCAGCAGGCAGGTTTCTACGATTACGGCGAACACTGGCTGCTGGTCGGCGCAACCGTTTTCGCGGCGCTTGTCGGCATCGTCACCTTCGGTTCGCTGGCCGGTTCCATGCTGCCCTTCATCCTGCAGCGCCTGCGGCTCGACCCCGCCAGCGCCTCTGCCCCCTTCGTCGCCACGCTGGTGGATGTCACCGGCCTTATCATCTACTTCTCGGTGGCGCTGGCGATCCTCAGCGGCACATTGCTCTAAAGACAAAAGGCCCGTTCGAAAGAGCGGGCCTTTTCATTTGCGATGGGAAAAAGCGAGAAGCCCTGCCCTCAGCCGCCGGCATTGATGACGCCCGTTCCCAGTAGGGCGAGCAGGATGAAACCGATGACCACGCGGTACCAGACAAAGGGCATGTAGCTCTTGGTCGAGACCAGCTTGAGGAAAACCACGATCACGGCGTAACCGACCACGAAGGCGATGAGGGTCGCAAGCCCGGTCTGCCCCCAGCCGACCGGATTGTCCTCACCGATGCTCTTGAAGAGCTGGTAGAAGCCGGAGCCGAAGACGGCGGGAACGGCGAGCAGGAAGGAATAACGCGCCGCCGCCTCGCGGGTGTAGCCCAGAAGCAGACCGGCGCTGATGGTGCCGCCCGAACGCGAAACACCGGGGATGAGCGCCATGGCCTGCGCGAAACCGAACAGGATGCCATCGCGCCAGATCAGCTGGTTGAGCTTGTAACGCTTCTCCCCGATCCTGTCGGCAAGACCGAGAACGATGCCAAAGACGATCAACATCACAGCGGTGATATAGAGGTTGCGCAGCGAATGTTCGATGGCATCCTTGAAGAACAGGCCCAGAAACACGATCGGCACCGAACCGACGATGATCAGCCAGCCCAGCCGGGCATCAGCCTTGTTATATTCGCCAAGGCGCAGGTTCTGCCGCAGCCAGGCGGCTGCTATCCGCATGATATCGGACCAGAAATAGACCAGCACCGCCATTTCCGTGCCGATCTGGGTAATTGCGGTGAAGGCGGCCCCGGGATCCGCGCCGGAGGGCAGGAACTCCCCGGCAATCCTCAGATGCGCGCTTGAAGAAATCGGAAGAAACTCCGTAAGTCCTTGCAAAAGGCCGAGAAATCCGGCCTCCATCCAACCCATGCTCATGTGCTTTGATGTCCCTGCTGCGAATCGAGTTTGCAGCATTATGCATCAATCGGGGCAAATCCGTGTTGCATCGCACCATGAAAAATGGCCCTCACGGGACGTGCTTTTACCCGTGATTTCTCTCAGGCCGCCTTCTCCGCAGCCTGCGGAAGCTGGGTGTATTTCGCGCCGTTCTTGCAGACGACATGGGCGTCCCCCCAGCTTTTCAGCGCCGAGATGACCGGCCGCATCGTCTCGCCAAGCGGCGTCAGCGCATAATCCACCCGCGGCGGCACCACCGGGAAGACGGTGCGCGAAATCAGGCCCGCTTCCTCCAGTTCCCGCAGCTGCTTGGTCAGCATGCGCTGGGTGACGCTGGGAATATGGCGGCGCAGCTCGTTGAAGCGCAGCGTGCCCTCATTGATGAGGTGATAAAGGATCACGCCCTTCCATTTGCCGTCGAGAAAACTCAGGGTCGATTCCACCGGGCAGCCGGGAAAGTTGCCGGTGAGCTTGGCGCGCGGTCGCGACATCACAGTATCCTTTTTGTATGTATCATCACAAAATGTGCATTCTTGCGATCGATGTTCATATGTATCAAGTAAGAGGCACGCAAACAAGCAAAGGAGACTGTTCATGCGCGCCATCGGTTACAGGACCAGCCAGCCCATCACGGCGAAAGACGCCCTCGTCGATATCGACCTGCCCCAGCCGGAAGCGAAAGGGCACGACATTCTGGTGGAAGTGAAGGCCGTTTCGGTAAACCCCGTCGACACCAAGGTGCGCCGCAACCAGACGCCGGAAAACGGCGAACCGCGCGTGCTCGGCTTCGATGCTGCCGGCGTGGTGAAGACCGTCGGCGACAAGGTCTCGCTGTTCAAGCCCGGCGACGAGGTATTCTACGCCGGTGTCATCAACCGCCCCGGCTCCAACAGCGAATTCCATCTCGTCGATGAGCGCATTGTCGGAACAAAGCCCAAATCATTGAATTTCGAGGAAGCGGCCGCCCTGCCGCTGACCGCGATCACCGCTTATGAGACGCTGTTCGACCGGCTGCGGGTGAAGGAACCGGTTCCGGGCGCAGCCAACGCCGTTCTGGTCATCGGCGGCGCTGGTGGCGTCGGCTCCATCGCCGTCCAGCTCCTGCGGGCGCTGACCGACCTCACCGTCATCGCCACCGCTTCGCGGCCGGAAACGATTGCCTGGGTGAAAGAACTCGGCGCGCATCACGTCATCGATCACAGCAAGCCGATCGCGCCGCAGGTGGAAGCGCTCGGGCTCGGTGCGCCGGGCTTCGTGTTTTCCACCACCCATAGCGACATTCATGCCGCCGACAGTGTGGCGACCATCGCGCCGCAGGGCCGTTTCGCGCTGATCGACGATCCGGCCGGCGGTTTCGACGTCATGGCCTTCAAGCGCAAATGCGTATCGATCCATTGGGAAATGATGTTCGCCCGCGCCGTCTTCCAGACGCCTGACATGATCGAGCAGCACCGGCTGCTCAACCACGTGGCCGAGCTTGTCGATGCCGGCAAGATCAAGACGACGCTGACCGAGGTTTTCGGCACCATCAATGCCGCAAATCTCATCAAGGCGCATGCGCTGATCGAAAGCAACAAGGCCAAGGGCAAGATCGTGCTTTCGGGCTTCTGATCAGCAACGAGGCGTCCGCATCGCGGGCGCTTCTCTCCGCTTACGGAGGTGTTTGGGCCGTGCGCAAAACCGCGCGGCCATTCCTGTCAATCGTCGTCCGGGTCTTCCGGGCACGGCCAGGAGGCCGGCGCGGTAAGGCCGTTCGGCAATTTGGTCTTGGCGTCACCACAGGCAATATCGATCTGTTTCTGGTCGAGGCCGGTGGCCATGGAAAGATCGACCCCTTCAATCCGGGTCAGGAGCAGGAAGGCGCTGGTGAAATCCACCGGGCCGCCAAGCTTCGCGCCGCCGAAGCGGGCGCGTGACAGGTTGGTGAGCGAGAATTTCGAGCCGTTCAGCGTCGCACCCTCAAAATCAGCACGGCCGAGTTCAGCCTTGGTGAAATCCGTGCCGTCCAGCTTGGTGTTTTCGAATTTGGTCCGCTGCATTTCGGCATTAACGAATTTGGCATTGGTGGCGTCGGCGGCGGAAAAATCGCTGCGATAAGCTTCCACCTTGGTCAGGTTGGCACCCTGAAGGTTCGCCTCGCCAAGGGCCGTACGGATGAGCTTGGCCTTTTCGAGATTGGCGCCCTTCAGCGAAGAACCGCGCAGATCCGTATAGGTGAAATCCGTGCCGTAGAGCATCGCCGAATCGAGATTGCTGCCGCCCAGCATCAGAAGGCGCTTGTTGCATTCGCGCCAGTCGATGCCGGCCATGGCATCGGTACGGCAGCTTGCGGCCACCAGCGGGCCGCCGCTGAAAGAAACGGCAATCATCGCAAGCGCCGCCACACCGGCAACGCACCCTGTCTTCCGCACGATATTCAGCCTTTGAAAGCCGGACATTCTTTCACTCCCTGTCGTCTTGCGACGGCACCTAGGACCATATGCACGCACGTTCAAGGCGTTACCGCATCGCTGAACCACAATCCACGGGCCACGCGACCATGCAACACCCCAACATCCTATATGTAAGAAATCGAAGAGCAATCCACAAATACTGACGGGGGACGGGCCATGAACGCTGCTCTTTCGTCATGCCGGACTAGATTCGGCATCCAGTCACAGCGCGTCTGCGCCGTGAGGAGAGTCTTTTACGATCAAAGACTTGATCGCGCCGGCCCCCGAATCAAATCCGGGGTGACGGCGTTCAAACGCCACGGCGTCGCTAAACGACGTCAACGATCCAGACGGTTCGGACCCACCATCACATATTGGCGTAAACCGGCCCTTCGCCACCCTGCGGCGGCACCCAGTTGATGTTCTGGTTGGGGTCCTTGATGTCGCAGGTCTTGCAGTGCACGCAGTTCTGCGCGTTGATGACGTAAACCTCTTCGCCGTCCTTCTCCACCCACTCGTAAACACCGGCCGGACAATAACGCGTCGAAGGACCGGCAAAGACGTCGTGTTCGGAGCGCTTCTGCAGCTCCATGTCCTTCACCTGAAGGTGGACCGGCTGGTCTTCCTCATGGTTGGTGGAGGACAGGAACACCGAGGACAGGCGGTCGAAGGTCAGAACGCCATCAGGCTTCGGATAGGCGATCGGCTTGTGCTTCGAAGCGGGCTCGAGGCTCTGCGCATCCGTCTTGCCGTGCTTCAGCGTGCCGAAGAAGGAAAAGCCGAACAGCTGGTTGGTCCACATGTCGAGACCGCCAAGGCCGACACCGACGAGCGTGCCGAATTTCGACCACAGCGGCTTGACGTTGCGGACCCGCTTCAGGTCCTTGCCGATATCGCCTTCGCGCCACTCGGCCTCGATCTCCGCCACCTCGTCATGGGCGCGGCCGGCGGCAATCGCCACGGCGATCTTCTCCGCCGCCAGCATGCCCGAGAGCACCGCATTGTGGCTGCCCTTGATGCGCGGCACGTTGACGAAACCAGCCGAACAGCCGATCAGCGCGCCGCCAGGGAAAGTCAGCTTCGGCACCGACTGGTAACCGCCTTCGGTAATCGCGCGCGCGCCATAGGAGATGCGCTTGCCGCCCTCGAAGGTGTCGCGGATGGCCGGATGCGTCTTGAAACGCTGGAATTCCTCGAAAGGATAAAGATAGGGGTTCTTGTAATTGAGGTGCACCACGAAGCCGACGGCAACGAGATTGTCCTCCAGATGATACAGGAACGAGCCGCCACCGGTCTTGAAACCGAGCGGCCAGCCGAAGGAATGCTGCACGAGGCCCTGTTTGTGGTGTTCCGGCTTGACCTGCCAGAGTTCCTTGATACCGATGCCGAATTTCTGCGGCTCGCGATCTTTCGAGAGGTCGAATTTGGAAATCAGCTCCTTGGCGAGCGATCCACGCACGCCCTCTCCAACAAGCACATATTTGCCGTGCAGCTCCATACCGCGGGTGAAGGCGGGACCAGGCTCGCCATTCTTCTCGATGCCCATATCGCCGGTGGCGACGCCGATGACGGCGCCTTCGTCATTATATAGCACTTCCGTGGCGGCAAAGCCCGGATAGATCTCGACGCCGAGCCCTTCCGCCTTTTCCGCCAGCCACCGACAGACCAGCCCGAGCGAGACGATGTAGTTGCCATGATTGTTCATCAAGGGCGGCATCATGAAATTCGGCAGGCGGATGGAGCCGGCCGGGCCCAAGAACATGAACTGGTCGTCCTTGACCTCGGTCTTGAAGGGATGCCCCTCCTCTTCGCGCCAGCCGGGCAGAAGACGGTCGATGCCGATGGGATCGACCACCGCGCCCGAGAGGATGTGCGCACCGACTTCCGCGCCTTTTTCCAGAACGACGACCGAGAGCTCGGGCTCCACCTGCTTCAGGCGGATCGCGGCGGCAAGACCCGCGGGACCCGCGCCAACGATCACAACGTCGAATTCCATCGCTTCGCGTTCGGGCAGTTCCATCGCTTCCGTCATCTCGTCCTCTCAGATCGCCGGTCCCATCCGGCTGTTGTTATATATCCGCTTACCGGCATCGTCGGCGCATCGCCTGCGCCGGACAAAAAGCCATCCGCGACACCACATTTACCAGCGTCTGTCTTCGCAAAGCAGGACGCCTTTGTCGAGCTTCTATAGCGGCAAAACATGTCGCACGCCAGTCAATTGTCAGACAACCTGATGATTGAATTATTACTTTTACGTTCACGTAAGATTGAAAATAGAAGCTGGGAGTGTAGGCGTCAAGGGTAGTCGGCATTTGTGCCACTCTCGCGTTTATCGCGGCTGAAACGCCCATTCGGCTCGCTTCATCAATGGCGGCGTTTCCGTTTGCGCCGCAAGCGGACATACCTTTACGTATCGATGATTGTCCGCTGTCGCCCCCATTGAAGACGTTCACTGGCTTGATTGCGATGCTGCAAACCGGACATAGTACGACAGCAAAACGTGTCGCAGGTTTCGGGAATTATGCGACAGGTGTGGTATCTCACCAGGGAGACAATGAGAGATATGAACCGCAGCGTCACCTTCACTTTGGCCGCCGACGACTATGTTGCTGCCAACAAGCTGTTCATACTGAAATATTCAACCTCAGGCTGGCCGCTCGTTTGCTGGCTGATCTTCGTTGCTTTGCTGCTTGCCTCGCTCTTCACGTTGGCGCTGCGATTCCCCGATGCGCCTTTCATGTCGCTCTTCTACATCTGCGTGGTGGTTGTGATCGCAATACCGCTCTACCAATATTTTTTCGGCGCTGCCGTGTTTGCCCGCAAGGCCTACGCAGACCAGAAAACCCTTCAGCACCCGATCACGGTTACATGGTCTGAGGAAGGCTTTAGGAGCAAGGCACAGCAGGGCGACTGGAATGTTCCTTGGAACGACTATCTCAAATGGACCGAAGACAGCAAGGTGATCCTCCTCTACCAGGGGGGGCGCGTGTTCAACATGCTGCCTAAGCGCGTCCTGACGCCAGCACAGATCGACGACTTCAGGCAATTGGTGGCCGCCAACATCAAGCGCGCGTGAAATAGCCCCACTAAGATGGAGCCATTCTTATCGCAAACTCCCAAGTTCGCGACAAAATCGCCACTGCTGACTTCTAAGGAATTTCTGTAGCAAGAGTTTGGTGCAAAACTCCGGCTTGAGCGACACTGGAAGACCACTTCTGCTCTCTGTCAGACTGAAACCTGCCAATCCGCTCTCCATCCCCATCAGGCCTGTCCAGATCAGTGCTGCAATGACCGGTTTGGGCCACAAGCCGACTTAGCTAAAATCACACCCCACTCAAACCGCCCACTCCTCATCCGTCGTGAACACGATCGTCAGCCAGCGGTCACTGCCCTCGCCGCCCAGCGCGTCGCCGATCTCGTCGCGGATCGCGTCCCATTCCTCCAGACGCCGGGCCGGCCAGTTCTTCGGCACGATGAAGAAGAGTTCGATCTGACGGCCGCGGCCGACGCGGGCGACATAGGAATAGTGCGAAGCGAAGCCGAATTTTTCCACCGTCTCGGCGGCCACCCTGTCCACATGCTGCTTGAATTCCAGCGGCGTCACCAGAAGGATGTCGGCCAGCGCCTGCTTCACATTGCCGAGCGGCATGGGGATGATGACGAGGCAGACCAGCGCCAGCACGGCCGGGTCGATATAGGGCGAAAGCCATGCCTGCGACGTTCCCGTCAGCCCGTAACCCACGGCGAAGGCGATAAAGAGCGCGATGCTCAAAAGCGCGCTCATCAACCAGCTTTTGGCATCCAGCGCCACGAAGGCGGATTTCAGCCGGCGGTTCTGCCTTTTGACGAACCACGCCATGGCGAGCGAGACGGCAAAGCTGAGGAAGGTGACGATGATCGCGTAGTCGAACTCGATCGACCTGCCGCCATCCATCAGGCTGTCGATGGCATTGATGAGCGCATAGATCGCAGCGCCCATCAACAGCGTGCCGTTGAGGCCGAGCACCATCGGCTCCAGGTGCCAGAAACCCATGGTGAAACGCTCCACCAGTCGGCCGCCCGGCCTTGGCGCTGCGGAGGCGGCGATCAGCCGCGCGACCAGCAGCGCCAGCACCGTCATGAAAGCGTCGGTCAGCGCATAGACACCATCGAAAACCACCGCGAAGGAGCCGGAGAACAGGCCCGCGCCGATACCGAAGAGCGCCAGGAGAACCGTGACGACAATGGAGAATTTCAGCAGGGATTGTTCTGTCATGACGTGTATTTTTCCTTCGAAACCGGGCGCCACCTTCATAGAGGGTTTTCGCCATTCTTAGAATCGCGAAAAAGCTCTAACTCTTTGTTTTGTCGCATTTCCGGACGGAAAACCGGGGTCCACTTTTCCTGGAAATGCTCTATAAACAGCACATAGCGCACTCACAAGACAGGATAAAACCCATGGATTTCGGCATTTCCGGCAAACGCGCCCTCGTTCTCGCCTCCTCTCGCGGCCTTGGGCTGGGCATTGCGACGGCGCTGGCGAAAGAAGGCGCGCATGTCCTTCTCGTCGGCAGAAGCGGCGATAAGCTGGAGGCAAACTGCAAGGCGATCAATGCGCTCGGCAAGGGCAAGGCCGACTGGGTCTGGGGCGATCTTGCCGATGACAATTTCGTCGCCGCCATGGTTCAGGCGGTCAAGGACAAGCTCGGCGGCATCGATATTCTCGTCAACAATACAGGCGGTCCGACCCCGGGCCTTGCGCAGGAGATGACGGTCGAAAAGCTCGATACCTTCTTCCAGTCCATGGTGCTGCGCGTCATCACGCTCACCAATACGCTTCTGCCTGACATGAAGGAACAGGGTTTCGGCCGCATCCTCACCGTCGCCTCGTCAGGCGTGTTCGAACCGATCGCCAATCTTGCGCTTTCCAACACGCTGCGCGGCGCGCTGGTCGGCTGGAGCAAGACGCTGTCCTCCGAAGTAGCCTCCTTCGGCATCACCTCCAACCTGCTCCTGCCCGGCCGTATCCATACCGACCGCATCGATGAGCTTGATGGCGCCAACGCCAAGCGTCTCGGCAAGAGCGTCGAGGAAATCCGCGAGGCCTCCGTCAAGAGCATCCCGGCCGGCCGCCTCGGCACGGTGGAGGAATTCGCCGCCGCCGGCGCTTTCCTCTGCTCGGTTCCGGCAAGCTACATCACCGGCACGATGCTGAGAGTGGATGGCGGCGCGGCGAAGTCGAACTGACGCCGAATAAACAAAAATCCGGTCAGGAGGCCGCTCCGTAAATCACGTAGCGGTTCCGGCCGGTATTCTTGGCTTCGTAAAGCGCCGTGTCGGCGCGGCGCAGGACATCGCTCGCGCTCTCGCCCGGATTTGCAAAGGCAATGCCAGCCGAGCAGCTATAGCGGAAATCCGGCACGTCGCTCAGCGGCGATGCCGCGGTCAAAGACAACAGCAGCTTCTGCATGATGATCTCCGCGCTCAAAACGCGTGAACCGCCGAGCATCAGCAGGAACTCCTCGCCGCCGATTCGCCCGACGAGATCGTCGCGGGCGACCGCAGCGGAAAGCCGGGCGGCGAAGTCTTTCAGAACCAGATCGCCGCAGGCATGGCCAAAGCGGTCGTTCACCGACTTGAAGTGGTCTATATCGATGATGATGACGGCGAGCGCCTCGGCCTTGTTGGGGCCAAGCCGGTGATTGAGAACATCCATGACGTAGCGGCGGTTGCCGAGACCGGTCAGCTCGTCGCTCAGGGCGGATTTCAACGCCCTGTCCCGCTCCTGGCGAAGATCGCGCAGTTCAACGCCGAGTTCGGAAATATCGGTGACGACGCACAACATCCAGCCACCCGGCAGCGTCGTCTCGGTCGTGAGCATCCAGCGCCCGTCATTGAGGCCGGTCTCGATGGTGCGGAACGGCAGCTTGCCGCGCCTCGTTCTCGCGGAGCGCAGCCACAGTTCGAAATCGGAGGTCTCGATGGCCGTGCCGGCGGAGTTGCGGTAACCGCTGCGCATGAGCTCAACCCATGTCGGAAACTCGTCCGGACCGAGGCCGAGCGCCGTGCGGAATGCCGTGTTGGCGAAACGCAGTTCATCGCCGCCGTCGAAAAGCGCATAACCCTGCTGCGACGCCTCCATCAGGTCCATGAGATGGCGGTTGAAGCTGTCCGCATCGCCGCGAACGCGGGCGTTTCGCGCCGGCGACACGTCTTCGAGGGTGGAACGGGCCGGCTTTCGGGACATCGGGGCTCCGTCTGCAAACACAACAAATACAAAAATAAATCTGCTCTTTAACGCTATAGTTCAGCCTTATACTCGCTTTATGCGAAAAAATATTTAATGCGGGCGGCAGGGCGGCCTTCCACCCATGGCGATTACTTCATGCAAATTTCACAATAAACCCGGGTGCAGGTGCTTGCCATTCCGTCGGCCCTGTGCAATCAACCGCCCTCCTCTGACATCGGGGTGCCAAAGGCATCCCTTATTTTCGCGCTGGGCCGCCTTTCAGGCCGGGCGGGTTTTTCTATCGGCGACAAGGATATGGCGATGACGCAAAAGCGGGCTCTCGGCCTCGATTTCGGCACGACCAACACGGTCATGGCTCTTTCCGACGGCGGCGGCGAAAGCCGTTCCATGCGTTTTACCAGTAGCGCAGGCACGGATGACAGCATGCGCACCGCGCTCTCCTTCATGAAGGATGCCGGCCTGGGTGCGGCCGCCCTGCATGTGGAAGCGGGCCATGCCGCCATCCGCCAATTCATCGACAATGCCGGCGACTGCCGTTTCCTGCAGTCGATCAAGACATTTGCGGCCTCGCCGCTGTTTCAGGGCACGCTGATCTTCGCCAAGCGCCAGAGCTTCGAGGACCTGATGGACGTGTTCCTGCGCAAGCTGAGGACCTATGCCGGCGAGGAATGGCCAGGTGACGTTTCCACCGTCATCGCCGGCCGGCCGGTGCGTTTCGCCGGCAGCAATCCGGATGAGACGCTGGCGCTTGCCCGTTACAACGAGGCGCTCACCCGGGCAGGCTTCCCTGATATCCACTATGTCTACGAGCCGGTGGCGGCCGCCTATTATTTCGCCCAGAGCCTGAAGAAGGACGCCAATGTGCTGGTGGCGGATTTCGGCGGCGGCACCACGGACTATTCGCTGATCCGTTTCGAAACCCATGCCGGCAAGCTTTCCGCCACCCCCATCGGCCATTCCGGCGTCGGCGTGGCAGGCGACCATTTCGATTTCCGCATGATCGACAATCTGGTCTCGCCCGAGATCGGCAAGGGCAGCAAGTTCAAAAGCTTCGACAAGGTGCTGGATGTACCCTCGGGTTATTACGTGAATTTCGGCCGCTGGAACCAGCTGTCGATCTTCAAGACCTCGAAGGAATTCACCGCGCTGAAATCGCTGGTGCGCTCGGCGCTGGAGCCAGAAAAACTCGAACTCTTCATCGATCTGGTCGACCACGACGAGGGCTACCCGCTCTATCAGGCGATTTCCGCCACCAAGATGGCGCTATCCTCGGCGGAGGAAGCGGAATTCAACTTCTCGCCGCTCGGCAAGGCCGGCCGCAAGATGGTGAAGCGCAGCGATTTCAACAACTGGATCGCTGACGACCTCGCCAAGATAGAAGAAGCGCTCGACGAGGTTCTGGAAAAGACGAAGGTTGCGCCCGAGGCGATCGACAAGGTGTTCCTGACCGGCGGCACCTCCTTCGTGCCGGCGGTGCGCGAGCTTTTCACCCGCCGTTTCGACGCCGACCGTATCGAAAGCGGCGGCGAGCTGCTCTCGATTGCCCATGGTCTCGCCATGATCGGCGAAAGCGGCGATATTCAGCGCTGGACAGCGTGATTTACGGGTTCCCCGGGCGGGGAACATGGGGTAATTTCCGCCCATGATCGCCGCTCACGACCTCTCCCCGGCCGAACTCGCCGCCCTCCTGCATTTCCATGCGGATGCGGGCGTGGACTGGATGCTGGAAGAGACCCCGGTCGACCGTTTCGCTGAATTCGCCGCCGCCCGCCCTGCCCGATCCGCGCCGGCACAGGATGCGGTGACATCGGCACGCCAGACTGAAAGGCCGGCGGATCGCCGTGCCGACGCGCCTCAACGGCAGGCGGCAACGCGCAGCGCCCCGGCGCGTGGCTCGCCAGCCGCCCCCGCCATTCAGCAGAATGTCGCCATGCCGGACGAGCAGGCCGTGGCGGCGGCGCGTTTTGCGGCGGAAAGCGCGAGATCGCTTGCCGAGCTGAAAACCGCGCTTGAGGGTTTCAGCGGCTGCAACCTCAAGAACAGCGCGCGCAATACGATTTTCACCGCAGGTGATGCCGCCTCCGCCATCATGGTCATCGGCCCGATGCCGGATGCTGATGACGACCGCGAGGGCCTTCCCTTCGCCGGCAAGACCGGGCTTTTGCTCGACCGCATGCTGGCGGCCATCGGGCTTGAGCGCAGCACCATCATGCTCGGTAATGTCGTGCCCTGGCGGCCGCCGGGCAACCGCCCGCCGACGCAGGCCGAGATGGATATCTGCCGCCCCTTCATCGAGCGACAGATCGCCCTTGCCGAGCCGAAACACCTGTTGCTTCTTGGCAACTTTACCGCACGTTTCTTCTTTGGCGGCACCGGCACCATCCATACGCTGCGCGGACAGTGGCGTGATGTCGCAGCCGGACACCTGGTTTTGCCTGCCTTGGCCAGCCTGCATCCGCAGGAACTGTTGAACGCGCCAGCGAGTAAGTCCTTGGCATGGCAGGACTTATTGGCTTTTCAGGCAAAGATCACCGAGGGCTGACTGCCTCATTCCTACTCAATGTAAATGAATTATGAAAAAAGCCATGCGCATTACGCATAACAGCGGCGCATTTGGCCGGCTTGCCGAATCCATGCTGCGCTGCGATATAGCGATCATGTCTTGGGAGGAATTCGGTTTAAGGAACCAAGGCAATGACCACTCGCTTCCGTCCGGTACATTCCGGCTTTGAAACGCTCCGTCTGGCGGGCCTCGGCCCTCGCTCCAGTCAGGGCTACCATCGTTTCGGCGCAGCCGCAAACGAACAGATGACCGCACGCGCTGCCATGCAGCAGGTCCGCGTGACGCGTCCCTCGGCAGTCTTCGCGGATTTCCGCGAGCGCTGAGAAGCACTCAGGCCAGCCTAGCACTGGCTCATAGATATGATTGCGCGCTGGCGTCTTTCTTCGGGAAGGCGCCTTTTGCTTTTGCGTGTTTTCACGATTATAGACCTCCGTCATGCTGGACCTGATCCGGCATCCAGCCAGCCCAAGTCCTTGGGCTGAAAGGAGTCTTTCCAACACGCAGACGCATGTCGACTGGATTCCGGCTCATGGCCGGAATGACGGACACACAAAGCGGCCAGTGTATAGCGGCCGAGGAAACATCCCTCACCCCTGCGGCGTCGAAGCCTTGCGCGCCGCCCGTCTCGCCAATCCCAGCTGATGTTCGCGGAAAATGATGAAGATACCGGCGAGGATCACGATCGCCGTACCGATCAGCATTGTCACCGTCGGAATATCTCCAAACAGAATGTAGGACACCGCGATGCCGAAGACGATGGAGCTGTATTCGAAGGGCGCGATAACGGAGACTTCCGCATGGCGGTAACTCTCCGTCAGGAAGATTTGCGCGACGCCGCCGCAGATGCCGCTGGTGATCAAGAGCATCGCCTGCGTCACGCTCAGCGAATTCCAGCCGAAGGGCACGCTGATGAGCGATAACAAAGTGGCGGTGAGCGAAAAATAGAGCACGATGGTCGGCGTCTTTTCCGTTTCCACCAATTGCCGCACCTGGATCATGGCCAGACCGCCCAGCGCCGCGCCGCATAGCACGGCAATGGCCCCCAGCCCCTCACCCGCGGCAAAGCCGCCCTCACTCAGAAGCGTCATCTTCGGCCACAGAATCACCAGCACGCCCATCATGCCGACAAACACCGCACTCCAGCGATAGATGCGCACCTTTTCATGCAGGATGAAGGCGGCGAAAACGACGGCGAGAAGCGGCGAGGCATAACCGATGGCGATGAATTCCGGCAGCGGCAGCATGGTCAACCCATAAAAACCGCAGGCCATCGAGAGGATGCCCAGAAAACCGCGCTTGAAATGGCCGAGGAGATTGTTGGTGTGCAGCGCGCTCGCCAGCGCATGCAACCAGGCGAGATAAACGACGATCGGGATGATGGCGAAGGCGGAACGGAAGAAGGTGATCTGGCCGGCCGGCACGTCACCTGCGGCCTTGATACAGGTCTGCATGACAAGAAAAAAGCCGACCGAAATCAGCTTCATGCTAATCCCGCGAAAGGGATTCATCGGTTCGGCGTTCATTGGCAGTTACTCATATCGGCTGCGCAAACACGCCATCGGGAGATTTTCATGCGGGAGAGGACGACGCACAGAAATTATAAGAAGAAGTGAGTTTTCACAAGGCTAGTGGATTGGATTTGACATTTTGGCACGCATTTGCATCCACCCTTATGGCCAACTGCCAGATTCCCAAAATCCACTACAACACAAGTTGCCCGAAGTCTTAATTGCTCTGGCCGCAACCCCCAAAATCATTGCAAGCAACGGAATACAAAAATCAATACCTTAGCAATAATTAGTAAAATAACAAATTTTACTATAATAAAAAATATTAAAATACAAATGAAATCTGGAAATACATTCGACATAATACCAAACTATACTAATCACACCGTCGATGGATAATTTCCAACTCTCAGGAGGATAACATGCCAACTATTACCGGAACATCCGCAATAGACCGCCTTATCGGAACAAGCGAAGCCGACATCATCTACGGCTTAGAGGGCGATGACGTCTTAATTGGCGGATCAGGCTTCGACAGGTTAATAGGTGGCCCTGGAGCGGATCAGTTGATTGGAGGAGACGGAGGGGCTGAGGCGGATTATTCAGGGTCCGGCGCGGCGGTCAATATCAACCTTGTGGCAACCAAAACGGGGACCGGCACGGGCGGTGATGCACAAGGTGACACCTTGACGGGGATTCATAAGATTATCGGCTCGGCCTTCAACGACACCATCACAGGCGATGCCGGTTTCACCTTCGAAGGCGGCGCAGGCGACGATATTTATATCGTCCCATTCTCCACGGTGATCATCGAAGCACAAAACGGCGGTAATGATGAAATCCGCACCACAAACAATAGTTATTCAATCATCGTCAAGGATAATATCGAGCGTCTGACCTATATCGGTACCGGGAATGCTCGCCTTATCGGCAACGCCCTCGACAATGTCATCACCGGCAGCAGCGGCGACGACCAACTGGATGGAGCCGGTGGCGCGGACCATATTGTTGGGGGGGCCGGGATTGACACCGTAAGTTACGGCTCATCTCCGGTGGGCATTACATTGAACTTTAAAACGGGAATTCACTCAGGATATGCCGCTGGCGATACGTTCGACGGCATCGAAATATTCGCTGGTAGCAGTTATCCAAACACCTTTATTAGTGGGAGTGAAGCCTCTACATTCAGTGGAGGAGACGGTGGTGGCACCGTTGATTATTCCGGTTCACCGGCAGCCGTTAATATCAACCTTGTGGCGACCAAAATGGGGACCGGCACGGGCGGTGATGCTGAAGGTGACAAATATTACAGAATTAACAAAGTCATCGGCTCGGCCTTCAACGACACTATCACGGGCGATGCCGGCTTCACCTTCGAAGGCGGCGCAGGCGACGATATTTATATCGTCCCATTCTCCACGGTGATCATCGAAGCACAAAACGGCGGTAATGATGAAATCCGCACCACAAACAATAGTTATTCAATCATCGTCAAGGATAATATCGAGCGTCTGACCTATATCGGTACCGGGAATGCTCGCCTTATCGGCAACGCCCTCGACAATGTCATCACCGGTGGGCAAAGTAATGATCAGTTATACGGTTATACAGGCGACGACGTACTAGTCGGAAATGGGGGTGGCGACCTACTCGATGGAGGAGAAGGCTTTGACGCCGTTTCTTATATTAACTCAAATGATGGCGTCGCGGTCAACTTAGCTTCGAACACATCGAGCGGTGGTCATGCCACTGGCGACGTGCTGAGAGGAATTGAGAGTCTACTAGGATCCCAATATGTTGATGTTTTGACCGGAAACTCAGACAAGAATCGTTTGGAGGGCTATGCAGGCAACGACATCTTGGATGGAAAAGACGGCAACGATATTTTGGTCGGCGGCGCAGGTGCCGACATACTAAATGGCGGCGACGGATTCGACGCGGCTTCATACGCTACTTCCAGCACAGGGATCGTATTTAATTTTCGCTCCGGAACGTTCACAGGTGATGCAGCCGGAGATGTTTTCAACAGTATTGAGAAATACGTTGGATCTAAATTCGACGATACTTTCTATTCTACCAATACCGCGGACAACTTCGACGGTGGCGATGGAACAGACACGATAAGTTACGCCAATTCCTTATCCGCAATCACTGTCAACCTGCTGAATGGGGTTAACACTGGGGGAGACGCCACTGGTGATGTGCTTACCTCGATCGATCGCATTATAGGCTCAGCTTTCGCTGATCATCTGACCTCTTCCAAATCAGGACAGTTTCTTCAAGGAGAAATGGGAGATGATACTTATGTCGTCGACACTCGATTCGTCACAATAACCGAGACCGTTAACAATGGGATCGACACGGTAAGAACGTCACTATCATCTTATACTCTACCTAGTAATGTCGAAAATTTGACTTTCACAGGAAGTGGTATCTTCTTTGGGACTGGCAACTCGATGGACAATGTCCTGAATGGAGGTAATGGAAACGACACCTTGCGAGGTGGAGCGGGCATGGACATTCTGAACGGCGGCACGGGTATCGATATTGCAAGCTACAGTGATGCCATCAGTGGGGTGACTATCAACATGGCCAACGGCAACCACACCGGTGATGCAACAGGTGATTCTTTTGGCAGTATAGAGGGTGTGCTGGGATCAAACCACGACGATACGTTTGTTGGCGGAAGCGGATTATTTCAATTTTCTGGCGGAGCGGGAAATGATACTTACATAATTGACTCGACTGAGAGTACTATTGTTGAGCTTGCAGACAATGGTATCGATGTGGTTCAAACATCTCTCACCAACTATCGGTTGACCGTGCATGTGGAGAACCTAGTATATACTGGAAATGCTTCGTTCACAGGAATTGGCAATGATGGCGACAATATCATCGTCGGTGGAAATTCGAACGATGTACTGAATGGCGGCGCTGGGATAGACACGCTTTTCGGAGGAGCAGGGAGCGATACATTTGTCTTTGATAGTATCGCAGACAGCCCCTCTTTATTTGCGATTGATGTCATCCAAGATTTCTCAAATCTCCAGAACGATAGGATAGATCTCACCGCTCTGTCTTTGTCTGCCTTCATTGGCACGAATTCTTTTAGCTCTACGGCTGGAGAGGTACGTTTCGAGGCTGCTGAGAATGCGACTTTCATATCGGGAGACGTTGATGGGGACAGTCTCGTCGACTTCCAAATCTTCCTGGCAGGAACAATTTTCATTTCGGAAAACAGTCTGCTGTTGTGATGCAAGTGGCGATCGAAATGAGCAGCTTTTAAAAAGCTTTTTGTTTCAAAATATTCTGCAACACCACAGCGTGTCTCTGTGCATGCTGTGGTCGTTTTTTGTGTATACGATAGTGAAAATTTAAGCTCGACACCCTCGGGCCTTGGTGGTCACGCTATCAACGGCAATATACAGCTCGCATATCTGAATTGCCTTTGACTGCACTGGCCGATGGAGAGTTCCCCATTTTTCCCAGGCAGATGCCAGCTAGCTAAATAAATCTTCAATAAAATTAGAAACACTTCAGCAATCGTTCAACATTTGCTGCCATGGTCCACGGGTCCGGCGGCGGGAGGATTGTCTGCATGGCCGGCAAAGCTTTCCATCGCGGGACAGAACGTCCTCCGACGCGCACATGAACGTGACGAATACTCTACCCATTTTACATCCGGGACTTATGGCGACATGATGCCGGGAAGACCACGCCAAGTTATTCAGGGACAGTCATGCGAACAGACACGGGCCAGATCGTTCACCTGGCAGATTACCGCCCCACCGATTTCGTTCTGGAGCGGGTGGATCTCACCTTCGAACTCGACCCCAAGAATACCAAGGTCGAAGCCCGTTTGATCTTTCACCGGCGCGAACGCGCTGAGCGGCAGGCGCCGCTCGTTCTTGATGGCGACGAGCTGAAGCTCTCCGGCCTGCTGCTCGACCAGGTGGAGCTTCCCGCCGGCCAATATGAGGCGACGCCCGACAGCCTGACCATCCGCGATTTGCCGGCCGAATCTCCCTTCGAGATCTGCGTCACCAATTACATCAATCCGCAGATCAATACGCAGCTGATGGGGCTTTACCGCACCAATGGCGTTTATTGCACGCAATGCGAGGCGGAAGGTTTCCGCCGTATCACCTATTTCCCCGACCGGCCGGATGTTCTGGCGCCCTATACGGTGACGATCATCGCGGCGAAGGAAGGCAATCCGCTGCTGCTCTCGAACGGCAATTTCCTCGGCGGCGGCAATTACGATGAAGGCCGTCACTTCGCAGCCTGGTTCGATCCGCATCCGAAACCCAGCTATCTCTTCGCGCTTGTCGCCGGCGATCTCGGCGTGGTGGAAGATACCTTCACCACCATGTCCGGCCGCGAAGTGGCGCTGAAGATTTATGTCGAGCACGGCAAGGAGCCGCGCGCGGCCTACGCCATGGATGCGCTGAAACGTTCGATGAAATGGGACGAAGAGCGTTTCGGCCGCGAATACGACCTCGATATCTTCATGATCGTCGCCGTGTCCGACTTCAACATGGGCGCGATGGAGAACAAGGGTCTCAACGTCTTCAACGACAAATTCGTGCTGGCCGACCCGGAAACCGCCTCCGATGCTGACTACGCCAACATCGAGCGTATCATCGCCCATGAATATTTCCACAACTGGACGGGCAACCGCATTACCTGCCGCGACTGGTTCCAGCTCTGCCTGAAAGAAGGCCTGACGGTCTATCGCGATCAGGAATTTTCCGCCGACATGCGCTCGCGGCCGGTCAAGCGCATCGCCGATGTGCGCCACCTGAAATCGGAGCAGTTTCCCGAGGATTCCGGCCCGCTGGCGCACCCGCCGCGCCCGGATACCTATCGCGAAATCAACAATTTCTACACGACCACCGTTTATGAAAAGGGCGCCGAAGTCACCCGCATGATCGCCACGATCCTCGGCGCTGATGATTTCAAGAAGGGCATGGACCTCTATTTCGAGCGCCATGACGGCGAAGCCGCAACCGTCGAGGATTTCGTCAAGAGTTTCGCCGATGCGAGCGGCCGCGACCTCTCGCAATTTTCGCTCTGGTACACGGAAGCGGGCACACCGCTCGTCTCCGTCTCATCGGCTTATGATGCGGGCAATGCCACCTTCAGACTGACGCTGGAACAGACCGTGGCGCCGACGCCCGGCCAGCCGGTGAAGCAGCCGCGCCATATTCCGCTGTCGCTGGCGCTGATCCTCGACAATGGCCAGATCGCCGAACCGCAGGCCGTCGAAGGCGGCGAGTATCGCAATGGCGTGCTGCATCTGACCGAACGCAACCAGACCTTCTCCTTTACCGGCATCTCGTCGAGGCCGGTGCTGTCTATCAACCGCAGCTTCTCGGCACCGATCAATCTGGATTTCGAGCAGAATGCGGCCGATCTGGTGCAGATCGCCCGGCATGAGACTGACATGTTCGCCCGTTTCCAGGCGCTGACCGATCTCGCCCTGCCGGCGCTGATTGCCGCCACCAAGGCGGTGCAGAAGGGCGAAGAAATACAAGCGGATGCGGCTCTCTCCGCCACGCTCATCGAAATCATCGGCAACGACGCGCTGGAGCCGGCATTCCGGGCGCAGGCGCTGGCCTTGCCGAGCGAGACGGATATCGCCCGCGAACTCGGCGGCAACACCGATCCCGATGCCATCCACAAGGCGCGCAATGCCACGATCAAGGCGATTGCCACGTCCGGCCTAGAAACGCTGCGGCAGCTTGCCGATAGTGCTGCCAATGGCGAGGCTTACAGCCCCGACGCCGACAGCGCCGGACGCCGTTCACTGCGCAATGGCGCCCTGAGCTTCCTCGCCTTTGCCGAGGGAACACCGGAGCGGGCGGCGAAGGCCTTTGCCGACGCCACCAATATGACCGATCTCGCCCATGCGCTCAGTGTCCTGACCCAGCGTTTCCCGGAAAGCACGGAAACAAAGGAAGCGCTTGCCGCCTTCGAAAAACGCTTTGCCGACAATGCACTCGTTCTCGACAAATGGTTCTCGCTGCAGGCAGCCATTCCGGGCGAAGGCGCGCTGGAGCGTATCAAGGGGCTGATGAAATCGAAACATTTCATCGCCACCAATCCGAACCGGGTGCGCTCGCTGGTCGGCACGCTTGCCTTCTCCAACCCCACCGGCTTCCACCGTGCCGATGGCGCGGCCTATCGTTTCCTTGCGGAACAGATCATCGCCATCGACAAACGCAATCCGCAGCTGGCCGCCCGCATTTTGACCTCCATGCGCTCCTGGCGATCGCTGGAGGCAAGCCGTGCCGAACATGCGAAAGCCGCGCTTTCAACCATTGCCGAGGCGAAGGACCTGTCGACGGATGTAAGCGACATCGTCGGGCGTATCCTCAAGGGCTGATCGTCCGCCGAAGCTCCACCATTCTGATCCATGCCGCGACGCCGTCTTGATTTCCATCAAGGCGGCGTCGCGCATTGCGCAGCATCTTTGTGTGCGAAGGGCCGACGTTGGCTCGGGATCAGATGGGAACTTCAGATGACGGACATGTCCAGAACCAGCGCCTCGTTTCAACGCTTCATGACCGACGCCCCGGCTCACAAGGCGGCATGGCTTCAGGCCGTGCGGGGTCTGGGCGCGGCCTCCACACTCGATGTGAAGACGCAGAGCCTGATCTATATCGGTATTCTGGCCGCCCTGCGTCTGGAAAGCGGCATCGCTTTTCATGTGACGGAAGCCAAGGCGCACGGCGCAAGCCGGGAGGATATCATCAGCGCGGTGCTGACCGGTCTTCCCGCCGCCGGCAATGGCGTGATCAGCGCGCTTGGCCCTGCTCTCGATGCCTTCGATGGAAGCTGAAACCCGTTCCACGCGGCATCTCGAAACCGCCGGAATTGAAGTGCCGGCTCACTGTTTTTCTTCATGAATCCCGCTTTTCCCGAAGCGGCAACAGATTGTCCCGAAAAAATACGGAGTCGGTTCAAGGGGTTAAAATTCTTTTAACTTTTGCCTCTGGACACGGCGAATCGCATTTGATTCATTAGAGATATTCAAGCGGCGGCGCTTCGAATCACTGGGGACATCTAAAAGGCGGGACAATGACGAACGTGCGGCGGGCGACTGCGGGCGATGAGCGGCCGTATGCCAAATTTTCTGATCTTGCGGCCTGGGGCGAAAGGCTTTCCAGCGACCTGATGGGTTTGATGAATGGCTCCGACCGCCCGGCGCCGCAGGTCGAAACCCTGCTGAAACGTCTGATCCCCATTCTCATTCTCGCCTTCCTCGTTGTTGTCGCTGCCTCGCGCATGCTTGGCATCGTTGCCGAATACAGCCGCATGGAAGAGGCCGCCCGCCACTCAACCGCGCTGACGGCGCTGACGGCGAAAGCGGCCCTTGTTAACAACGGTATCGTTTTCACCGGGCAGGACCGGACCCGCGCCGAGGCGAGCCTTGTCGCCGCATTGCCGTCGGGCAGCCTTGCCGATGGCACCATGGTACTGCTGTCAGGCAGCAATGGCCGCATCTTCGCGGGCGCCGGCAAGGAGGCGATGCTTTATATCGGCACCTCGCTGCCCGCCCTGCTTCCCGAAATCGCCATCGTGCAGCGTTTCCCCGGCTCGCCCGGCACCATCGAGACCAACATCGATGGCCAGCAGCATTATGCGACGATGATCCCCTTCGGTGATGATGGCGCCATGGTGATCGCGGCGCGCTCGCTGCAGCCGATCCGCTCCTTCTGGCGTAGCGAAATCGCCATGAACGTGACGCTGTTCGCCGGCATCTCCTCCATCCTGCTCGTCGTGCTCTACGCCTATTATATGCAGGTGAAGCGCGCCCGCGACGCCGACGACATCTTCGCCGAATCCAACCTGCGGGTGGAGACGGCGCTGTCGCGCGGGCGCTGCGGCCTCTGGGATTTCGATCTTTCCAGCCGTCGCATGTTCTGGTCCGGTTCGCTTTACGAAATTCTTGGGCTTCCGCCGAAGGCAGCACCGCTCTCCTTTTCCGATGCGGCCCGCATGATGCATTCTGAAGACGGCAATCTCTACGAGCTTGCCCGCGCCGTCGGCTGCGGCAACCTGCGCCAGATCGACCAGATTTTCCGCATGCGCCATTCCAAGGGTCATTATGTCTGGCTGCGCGCCCGCGCCCAGGTCATCCGCACCAATAACGGCCCGCGCGTCATCGGCATCGCCATGGACGTCACCGAACAGCACCGCCTCGCCCAGCGTTATGCCGAGGCGGACCAGCGCCTTGCCGACGCCATCGAATCCACCTCGGAAGCCTTCGTGCTGTGGGACAAGAACGATCGCCTCGTGATGTGCAACACCCACTACCAGAAGGCCTATGGCCTGCCTGACAGCGTGCTGGTGGCCGGCACGGAAAAAAGTACGGTCCATGCCGCAGCAGCCCGCCCCGTGGTTGAACGCCGCGTTGCCGATCCGGACCAATCCGGCCTGTCGCGCACCATGGAAGTGCAGCTTGCCGATGACCGCTGGCTGCAGATCAACGAGCGCCGCACCCGTGACGGCGGCCTCGTCTCCGTCGGCACCGATATCACCCTTCTGAAGCGCCATCAGGAACGGCTGCGCGATTCCGAACGCCGGCTGATGGCAACGATCGGCGACCTCTCCGCCTCGCAGCACAAGCTGGAACGGCAGAAGACGGAACTTTCCGACGCCAACGCCAATTATCTCGCCGAAAAAGAGCGTGCGCAGGCCGCCAACCGGGCGAAATCCGAATTCCTCGCCAATATGAGCCACGAGCTGCGCACGCCGCTCAACGCCATCCTCGGCTTTTCCGAAATCTTGCAAAACGAGATGTTCGGGCCGGTCGGCTCGCCGAAATATTCCGAATATGCCCGCGATATCCATGACAGCGGCAAACACCTGCTCAACGTCATCAACGATATTCTCGACATGTCGAAGATTGAAGCGGGCCATATGCGCATCAACCGCGAGACGATCGATCTTGCGCCGCTGATCGAGGAGACGCTGCGGCTGACCGCCATTCAGGCCCAGCAGAAGAACATCACCGTGCAGCAGAAGGTCTGCGCCGGGCTGACCATGCAGGGCGACCGCCGCGCCATGAAGCAGATCATGCTCAACCTGCTCTCCAACGCGGTCAAATTCACCGGCGACGGCGGCCGTATCGCGCTGCGCACCCATGTGCATGAGGCCGCGATGATCCTCACCATCGCCGATACCGGCATCGGCATCCCCGCGCAGGCGCTCAACAAGATCGGCCAGCCTTTCGAGCAGGTGCAGAGCCAATATGCCAAGAGCCAGGGCGGCTCCGGCCTCGGACTTGCGATTTCCCGCTCACTGGTGAAGCTGCATGGCGGCACGATGAAGATACGCTCATGTGAGGGTCGTGGGACGGTGGTGACGATCATTATTCCGCATACGGCGGGGGTGTGTGGGACGGTGCATTGAGCGTTGGACGATGTTCGCGCCCAACCGACAAAGGCCTAAATTATAGGGAAATTGGCTCTTCCATCATTTACTTTTGGTCTCAATTCTTAGCAGGGCATATCGCAATATTAGCAATAGCCAGATGAAGAAAAACATCGCCGCGATCAGGGGCACAAAGAACAACAATCGCAGTGCCAATAAGCAGATATCTAGTGCAAAAGCAGCTACAATGGGGACGGAGGCGTCTCCTGCGGAACACTTAATCTCGTCGAGATGGATTTGGCATCCATACGCGTATGCAATGATATCCGCCGATATATTTAAAATAAGAGGTAAAAAAAAGAACAATAATATTGCAGGCAGTATATAGAAATACACCTTCATGCTCAGCTTCTTCTTTCTATGATCCGATTCACTAATTACCGTTCTTCACCACCGCCACAAACGCCTTCCGCACTGCTTTCGCCAGCCGCTTCACCTCTCCCTCAAGCGTTGAAATATCCGGGCAATCCCCCGCCCGGCACACGAGGTCGATCAGGCCCGCCGGCGCCTCTTTCGGATTGAACGTCCCATCAATGCACAGCCGCACGATCTGCGATATTTCGGTATAAAGCCCCATCGCCGCCATGCAGTCATCGAAAGCCTGCGGCTCCATGACAGGCGCGGCGAGCGCCTGCAACGCCTCGGCCGTATTGCGACCCGGTTCGTGCGCAGCAAGCCCTTTCACCGGCCCCACCAGCGCCAGATATTGGGCGATGAATTCGAGGTCGATCAGGCCACCGTTGATGAGCTTGAAGTCCCAGTTGTTTTCCGGCGGTTTTTCCTGCTCGATGAGGTTGCGCATGTCCAGCACGTCGACGGAAACCTTGGCCGCATCGCGCTTTTGCGAAAGGATGGAAGCGATGATGCGGCGCGCATCTTCCATCAGCGAGGCATCGCCGCAGATCAGGCGGGCGCGGGAGAGCGCCATGTGTTCCCAGGTCCAGGCCTCCTCGCGCTGGTATTTCTCGAAAGCAGAGATGCGCGTCGCCACCGGCCCCTTGTTGCCGGAGGGGCGAAGCCGCATATCCACCTCGTAAAGCACGCCTTCGGCCGTCGGGGCCGATAAGGCAGCAATCAGCCGCTGGGTGACGCGAGTGAAATAGCGCACCACATCGAGCGGCTTTGCGCCGGTGGATTCATGGGCGGCATCGTCATAGTCGTAAAGCAGGATGAGATCGACATCCGAACCGGCCGTCAGCTCGAAGGAGCCGAGCTTGCCCATGCCCATGACGGCGACACGGCCGCCAGGATAGAGCCCATGCGCCGCTTCCATCTCCGCCAGAACCGGATTCAGCGCCGCCTCGATCACCAGATCGGCCAGGTGGGTGAAAGCGCGGGCGGCGACTTCGCCGCGGATTGCGCCGGTCAGAAGCCTGACACCGATCAGGAAGCGCTGTTCGGCGGCAAAGATACGCAGCCGGTCGAGAATATCCTCGTAATGGCGGGCGTTGGAGAGGAAATTGCCCATGCGGTGGGCGAGATAATCGCGTGTCGGGATGTCGCTCATCAGCGCCGGGTCCAGCATGCCGTCAAAGACATGCGGGCGGGCGGCGATGATTTCGGCAAGGCGCGGTGCTGATGACATGATGGTCACCAGCAGGTCGAGCAGCGCCGGATTGTTGCCGAGCAGCGAAAACAGCTGGATGCCGGCCGGCAGGCCGGAAAGGAAATTATCGAAACGCAGGAGCGCCTCATCCGCCCGCTTGCTTTCACCGAAGGCGCGCAGCAGGTCCGGCGTCAGCTCCGTCAACCGCTCGCGCGCCTCGACCGATTGGGTGGCCCGGTAACGGCCATTGTGCCAGGTGCGGATGACGCGGGAGATATCCTCCGGCCGCTCGAAGCCGAGGGCGGAGAGTGTTTTCAGCGTATCGGGATCGTCCTTCTGGCCGGTGAAGACCAGATTGCCAGCCTCGCCGGAGAGTTTCGTTTCCTGCTCAAACAGCGCGGAATAACGCCGCTCCACCAGCCGCAGCACTTCTTCCAGCTTTTCCGAAAAAGCCTTGGTGTCGTCAAAGCCGAGCATGAAGGCAATGCGCTTCAATTCCGCTTCGGTATCGGGCAGCACATGGGTCTGTTCATCGCGCACCATCTGGATGCGATGCTCCACCTCACGCAGGAACCAGTAGGCGTCGGTCAGGCTGTCGCGCGTTTCTGCGTCGATCCATTTCGCCTCGGTCAGAGCCGCCAGCGCCTCCTGCGTTGCTCGCACCCGGAGCGCCGGCATGCGGCCGCCGGCGATGAGCTGCTGCGTCTGGGCGAAGAACTCGATCTCGCGGATGCCGCCGCGCCCGAGTTTGACATTATGACCCTTCACCGCAATCGCGCCATGGCCCTTATGGGCGTGGATCTGCCGCTTGATGGAATGAATATCGGCAATCGCCGCGTAATCGAGATATTTGCGGAAGATGAAAGGCGTCAGCTCGCGCAGGAAGTTCTCGCCCGCCTTCATGTCGCCGGCCACCGGCCGCGCCTTGATATAGGCGGCGCGTTCCCAGTTCTGCCCCCTGCCCTCGTAATAAAGCAGCGCCGCTTCCACGGGAATGGCGAGCGGCGTCGAGCCGGGGTCGGGCCGCAGCCGGAGATCGGTGCGGAAGACATAACCATCGGCGGTGCGCTCCTGCATGATGCGCACCAGACGGCGCATCATGCGTCCGAAATTCTCCGTCGCATCATAGGGATCGTCCATGATGCCGGCGGAGGGTTCGAAGAACACCACGGCGTCGATGTCGGAGGAATAGTTGAGTTCGCGCGCACCGAGCTTGCCCATGCCGAGCACGATGAGGCCCGATCCTTCGCTCGGGGTTGCGACATCCTTCAGTTTCAGCTTGCCGGGCTCATGGGCCGACAGCAGAAGGTGATCGATGGCGGCGGAGAGCGCTGCATCCGCCATGTCGCTCAGCCAGCGGGTCGTATCACGCGCGGTGAAGATGCGGGCGAGATCGGCAAGTGCGGCGATAAAGGAAAGCCGCCGCTTGGCTACTCTCAGCCGCGACATCACCTCGTTTTCGCTCGGTATACCGCCCTCGTTCCCGGGCTTCCAGCAATCGCGCGCCTCGCGGACGAGACCGGTCAGCAGCGGCTCAAGCGGTTTCGAAATCGCCAGCGACAAAAGCCCTTCATCCGCCGACGCCATGTCGCGCAGATAGGGAGACAGCGTGAAAGCCGCAGCGATAAAGTCTTTGAGCGCGCTTTCCCCGGCAAGCAGCGCGGCCACCGCCGGCTCGCCCTTGCCGATATCCTTCAGCGTCGAAAGAACGGATTTCAGTTCCGTCTGCGTATAGGGGCGGATCATCCCCGGCAGAACCTCGCTCAGCCGCCTTTCGGCGGTTTCCCGTTTCGTCACTGTCTCTCTCCCTCTTCCGCCTATTCTCTCGCCGCTCTTCGCCCGTGCCCGGCTTTCAGGACCGGATGCACCGCATCCGAAACGTTCCTGCCGCCGCACCTTTGCCGAAGCCTCCCGGCGCATGCATGTGGCGTTGTAACAAATGCGGGCCGCTTTGCGATCAGAAAACCGCCGGTGGCGATGTTTTCCAAAGCGCCGCACCGCGTAATGTCTCCGCAATTGTGCCCGCGTAGCGTCATCCTCAACGAAACCCGACTCCCCGGTTTTCCAACGCTCGATGCTGCAACGGATATGATCATGAAACAGATTTTTACAGTGAAATGGCAAAAGAACCTGCGCGCGATGGCCCTTTGCCTGACGACGCTGCCCGCCGCGCAGGCGATCTGCACACCGGTCTTCGCCGCCGATATCGGCAAATCGGACAGGTTGGCCGATCCGCAGGGCAATTTCGACAATGCCCGCTACAGCAGTTCCAGCGAGTGGAAGATCACGCTCGGCGCAGGTGCGGCCTATGCCCCGAAATATGAAGGTTCGGACAAGCTGGAAGTGGGCGCCGTCCCGCTGGTTTCCGTCCAGTATGGGGAAACGCTGAGCATCGATTTCAGCGGCGTTACCGTCAATCTTCTGAACCAGAACGGCTTCCGGCTGGGCGTCAAGGGTGGATGGGAAGCGGGGCGCAAGGAAAAGGACGACAAGAAGAACCTGCGCGGGCTGGGCGACATCAAGGCCGGCGGCGTGGTCGGCGGCGTCATCGCCTATGGCGTCGACCCCTTTGAAATCTACGCCAAGGTGGACAAGACCATCGGCGGCAGCGAAGGCCTCACCGCCACTGTCGGCGCAAGCGTCTCGCACAAAGTCGACCAGTTCATTCTGGGTGCGGATATCTCCGCCACCTGGGCGGATGACAACCACATGAAATCCTATTTCGGTGTCACCTCGGCCCAATCCGCCCGTTCCGGCCTGCGCCGTTATGACGCCAAGGCAGGCTTCAAGCGCATCGACGCCAGCGCCTCGGTTTCATATCTCATGACGGAGAACTGGATGATCACCGGCACCGGCGGTGTCGGCTTCCTGCTGGGCGACGCCAAGGACAGTCCGGTGGTGAAAAAGGATATCCAGCCCTTCGCCATGATCGGCGTGGCCTACACGTTCTAAACCGCGCGGGAGAAGTACGCGACCGCGAACCCGCCCACCATCCCCATGAGGAAAGGCGTCCCTGCCCTCACGCCTCCTCATCCAGTGAAACGCCGCAAGGCGTTTCACTGGGCCGCCATGCTCAAAGAATCCTGTCCCTGTATTCCGGCGGCGCCACCCAGCACTCTTCATGCTTTCCGAACCAGCGGTAGCGATTGCGGGCGACAAAGCGATAAACGGGATCGCGCAGAAATGCGGGAATGATGCGCAATACGGTAACAAGCCGCCAGGGCATGCCCAGCGCCTCATATATGCTCAGCACAGCATCGCTGTCCTGCCGCACCCTGCCGCCATCCACGACCAGCATGCTGACGGGATCTTTCGGGTCCATATCGTAACGACGGTAAATTTCAGCGCCGATCTCGCTCTGCATGGAGGCCAGGCGGAAATATCCGGCCCTGTCATGCCGCAGCACGAATTGCGCATTCACGGAACACAAGACACATTCCGCATCGAACAGAATGATCGGGCCATGCCCGTCGTCGGTCAAGGGAACCGTAGCTGCCACCCGTCACACATCCTTTCGTCCATCGCACGCGATCTCCGAACAGAGCCATTGCGTCAATCAACGGAACCGTTCTCCAGATTATCTTTCAATGTATTCTTGAAGAACAGTCATTTCCCGGCAAGTCTTGCTCATCCGCAGAACTCACCGGTGTGAAGACCCACTGGCATCACCACCCAGCGATGCTTACGCCTTGGGGATGGGAAACACCATCGAAACCGTCAGCCCCGGGCAGGCCGCATTCGAGGCATCCGTGTCCGATAGCACCAGCGATCCGCCGTGCAGTTCCATGACGGCCTCCACCAGCGACAGGCCGAGCCCGGTTCCCGGCTTGGAGCGGCTTTCATCCAGCCTGACGAAACGTTTCAGCACCTCGCCGCGCTTGTCGGCGGGAATGCCGGGACCGCTATCGGCGACGGAGAGCACGATGGCCTCCGGCTCTCTTGCCAGACGGACGACGAGTTTCTTGTCGCCCTCGCCCTCGCAGGCATATTTCATGGCGTTGTCGATGAGGTTGGAGAGCGCCTGGCCGATCAGTTCGCGGTTGCCCTTTACCGAAAGGTCAGCCTCTATTTCGGCTTCCAGAGCAAGCCCGGCATCCTCGGCGACAGGCTCGTAAAGTTCGGCGCTGTCGGCGGCAATTGCCGAGACGTCGACATCGGTCATTTCCGCGGCAATCGAACCGGCCTCGACGCGGGAAATCATCAACAGCGCGTTGAAGGTGCGGATAAGCTGGTCTGACTCGGCGATGATGCCTTCAAGGGCCGCGCGCCGTTTCGTCTCGTCATTGTCGTCAAGGGCGGCGGCCGCCTTGTTGCGCAGCCGCGTCAGCGGCGTCTTCAGGTCGTGGGCGATATTGTCGGAGACCTGCCGCAGGCCTTCATTCAGCTTCTCGATGCGGCCGAGCATGGCGTTCAGCGAGCCGGACAGGCGGTCGAATTCATCGCCGGATCGGCCCTGCGGCAGACGCTGGGAAAGGTCGCCGGCCATGATCTTCTTGGTCGCCGCAGACATGCGGTCGATGCGTTTCAACGCATTGCGGCCGATACCGAACCAGATGAGCAGCGCGCCGCCGCCCATGATGGCGAGCGCCACCATCAGCGCATTGCGCACCAGCGCCCGGAACTTGGTCGGCTCGCCGAGATCGCGGCCGATCAGGATGCGCAGGCCGTTGTCCAGCATGAAGATATTGGCGGTGGCGAGATGCTGCACGCTGTCGCCGCTTTCGGAATAACGCTCGTAACGGAACGGGAAGCCCGTCCAGCCCTCCTTGTCGAAGACACCTGGCTGAACGGAGGCAACGTTGCCGGCAAGGATTTCGCCATTCGGCCCGGCGATGACATAAAGACTCGCGCCCGGCTGGCGGGCGCGGCGCTCCATCATCCTGAGAAGCGGGTTGATGCCACCGCGATTATAGATCCGCTGCACATCCGAAACTTCCTGCAGCACCGCATCACGCGTCTGCTGGTTCAGCAGCCTTTCGGAAAGGGCGGTGACATAAAAGACGAGGAAGGCGGCGCAGAGCGCGAACAGCAGGATATAGAGCGCCGAAAGGCGCACCGCCGTCGACCGGAACACTATTCTGAGGCGGGCCATCTTCGCCAATCAGCCCTCGTCCTTCATCATGTAACCGGCGCCGCGGATGGTCTTCAGAAGCGGCTTCTCGAAGTCCTTCTCGATCTTCGAGCGCAGGCGGGAAACATGCACGTCGATGACATTGGTCTGCGGATCGAAGTGATAGTCCCAGACATTTTCGAGAAGCATGGTGCGGGTCACCACCTGGCCGGCATTCTTCATCAGATATTCCAGCAGGCGGAATTCGCGCGGCTGCAGCAGGATTTCCTTGCCGTTGCGGCGCACATCATGTGACAGCCGGTCGAGTTCGAGATCGCCGACCCGGTAGATCATGTCCTGCTCGGGCTTGCCCTTGCGGCGGCCCAGCACCTCGATGCGGGCGAGCAATTCGGAAAAGGCGTAAGGCTTCGGCAGATAATCATCGCCGCCGGCGCGCAGGCCGGTCACGCGGTCATCCACCTGCCCCAGCGCGGAAAGGATCAGAACCGGCGTCTCGATACCGCGGCGGCGCAGCTCGCTGATGACGGAAAGCCCGTCGCGGCGCGGCAGCATGCGGTCGATCACCATCACGTCATAGGCATTCTCGCAGCCCATGAACAGGCCGCTCTCACCGTCGCTCGCGTGATCGGCGACGATCCCGACTTCGCGGAACGCCTTGGTCATATAGGCCGCAGCCTCTAGGTCGTCTTCAATGACTAGAATCTTCATGTGCGGGACAATAGCGCCCTCGCCCTTTTCCGCACAACCGGAAACAGATGCGGGAGAGACTTCCTGAACCTTGTTTTCCATGGAATTTCCTCCGAAGATCGGGCCTTAAGCACCGTCGCGCTTCCAGGCAGAACAATCGCCTATGGATCAGGCGGGTGCCGCTTGTTTCTTCTCCCCGGCGGGGAGAAGAAAAGGGCCATAGCGCCCTGCCATACTCAACCGCCCCGTCTCAAGAGCGAGATGCGATGCCGGGTCCCAAAAGAAGCCGGCATCGCGTTTCAGCGTATCAACCCTGGTCGATATCCAGAGCGATGAAGCGGCTGCCATCATCCGTCTGGATCTGGAACAGCGCCTTGGAGCGTCCGTCCTTCTTGGCCTGCTCGAGAATCTTCTCGATATCGGCGGCGGAAGCGACCTGCTGGTTGTTCACCGAGGTGATCTTCTCACCCGTCTTCAGGCCACGGGCAGCGGCATCGCTGTCGGGGTCGACATCGGTGATGGCAAGGCCGTTGCCGTCATCGGCGGGCGAAACCGTCAGGCCGAGGCTGGACAGGACCTTCTCGCTGGAAGACTGGTCGCCCTTGTCGTCGTTCTGGGTCGGCGTCGCCTTGGAGGCGTCGTCGCTTGTAAGATCACCCAGCGTCACTGTGACCGACTGCGACTTGCCACCGCGCCACAGCGAGATTTCAACCTTGGCGTTGGGCGCCATGCCACCGATGCGGCGCGACAGGTCGCGGGCATCCTTGACGGGCTCGCCATTGACGGCGGTGATGATGTCACCCTGCTTGATGCCGGCCTTGTCGCCCGGCGAGCCGGACTGCGGCGAAACGACGAGCGCGCCGCTTGCTTCAGCGAGGCCAAGCGATTCGGCGATATCCTTGCTGACCGGCTGGATCTGCACGCCGAGCCAGCCGCGTTCGACCTTGCCGTCCTTCTGCAGATCGGCAATCACGTCCTTGGCGACGGATGCCGGAATGGCGAAGGCGATGCCGACATTGCCGCCCGACGGCGAGAAGATGGCGGTATTGATGCCGACCACTTCGCCATTGAGGTTGAAGGCCGGGCCACCCGAGTTGCCACGGTTCACGGCGGCGTCGATCTGCAGGTAATCATCATAGGGGCCGGAGCCGATATCGCGGCCGCGGGCCGAAATAATGCCTGATGTCACCGTGCCGCCGAGGCCGAAGGGGTTACCGACGGCGACGACCCAGTCACCGACGCGGATCTTGCTGTCATCGGCAAACTTCACATAGGTGAACTTGCGGTTCACATCGACCTTCAGGAGCGCAAGATCGGTGCGCGGATCACGGCCGACGAGCTTGGCTTCGAGTTCGGTACCGTCATTCATCACGATCGTATAGGCGGAGCCGTCATCGACGACATGGTTGTTGGTGACGATGTAACCATCTTCGGAGATGAAGAAGCCGGAGCCCTGAGCGACGGGACGAAGCGGACCCTTGCCGTCACGGTGGCGATTCGGACCACGTTCGGAGCGATCCTGGTTCGGACCACCGAATTCCTTGAAGAAGCGCTTCAGCGGATGGTCATCAGGCAGCTGGTCGAGGCCACGGCCGCCAAAATTGAAGGAGAAATTGCTGGAGTCATCGGAAGCGGGCTGCACGTTCGACTGTACGCGAACGGAGACGACGGCGGGCGATACCGCATCGACCACGTTGGCGAAGCTTGGAACCTGCGGCGCATTCACCTCGACGGGAGCGGCGAACGAGTGGAGGATCGGGGCGGCGATGCCGGTGGAAAGCATCAGCGCCGCAAGGCCGCCAACGGTCGTGGCCTTCAGAGCCGTCTTCAGCGAGGCCGTCTTCAGCGAGGAATGGCCGTTTTGCGAATGAGACATGGTGTACCTTCTTTCTTCATTCAGACTGGGGCCCGTTTGACCGGGGGAGAAGCGGTGGATGATGAAGATATAGGAGGCGACACCTTACGGCGAAGTGTCTGACGAATGAAAAATCCGTAATGTTGAAAAAGAACCGGGGACTGAAATGGAAACCGGTTATTTTTCAATGAGATTGCGGATTCGCTCTTCTTCGTCCGCGCTCAGCTTCTGTGGCTGTTCCTGGCTTGCGCGGCGGCGGGAAAACACGAAGACGGCGAAAATCCCGGCAAGGGTGAGACCAATGGGCGCGCCCCACAGAAGCACGGTGCGAAGGCTGAGGCGCGGTTTCAGGAGCACGAACTCGCCGTAGCGCGACACGACGTAGTCAATGACAGCCTTGTCGCTGTCGCCTTGAACCAGCCGCTCGCGCACCAGGACCCGCAGATCGCGCGCCAGTTCGGCATTGCTGTCGTCGATCGACTGGTTCTGGCAGACCATGCAGCGGAGCTGAGACGTCAGGTTCCGGGCGCGCTGTTCCAGCACCGGGTCTTTGAGGACTTCGTCGGGGTTGAACGCGAAGGCTGGAGAGGCCGCAGCGAAGATGAGGGTGAGAAGAAGCCCGAGCGCTGCCACAAACTCCCTCATTCCGCCGCCTCCGGCATTGCAGCCCGCACCGGCTTCGCCTTGCGATTCGGCGCACCGACCCGCAAACGCCTGTCCGAGAGCGAGATGAAACCGCCCGCCATCATGAACAGCGTGCCGCCCCAGATGCACAGGATGAAGGGTTTCCACCAGATGCGCACCACCATGCCGCCATCGGTCATGGGATCGCCGAGCGAGACATAAAGCTGGCTGAGGCCGAAGGTCAGGATACCCGCTTCCGTCGTCGGCATGCGCCGCGCGGTATAGAGCCGCTTGGAGGACCACACATCGGCCACTTCGACACCCGCCTTGCGGATGGTGAAATGGCCGCGATCCTCGGTGAAATTCGGACCGACGGCGTGGCGGATACCGTCGAAGGTGAGGCTGTAGCCGCCCGCTTCCGCCACCATGCCCTCTTTCATCTCCAGCACCGTTTCCGTCTCGAAAGTGGTGACGATGACGATGCCGAGCACGGTGATGCCGAGCCCCATATGCGCCAATGCCGTGCCGAAGGCCGAACGCGGCAGGCCTTTGAGGCGGCGAAATGCGATGCCGAAGGCCAGCTTGCCGAAATTGGCGCGATACCAGAGATCGGCAAGCGCCCCGAAGATCAGCCAGAAACCGGCCGCGATGCCGAGTGCGGCCAGCACCGGGCCGCCATTTTCGATGTACCAGAGCGTCAGACCCGCGAGAGCGGCAAGCGCAGCCGCCACATAAAGCCGCTGGAATGCGCCGAGCAGATCGCCGCGCTTCCAGGCCAGCATCGGGCCAAAGGGCGTGACGATCAGGATCGGGATCATCAGGAGGCCGAAGGTGAGATTGAAGAAGGGCGCGCCGACCGAGATTTTTTCGCCCGTCAGGGTTTCGAGAATGAGCGGGTAAAGCGTGCCGATCAGCACGGTTGCCGTGGACACCGTGAGGATGAGGTTGTTGAGAACCAGCGATCCCTCACGCGAAATCGGCGCAAACAGCCCCCCGGCCTTCAGCGAGGGAGCGCGCCATGCAAAGAGCGCGAAGGCGCCGCCGATGAAGACGGTCAGAATGCCAAGAATGAAGATGCCGCGGCTCGGATCGGTGGCGAAGGCATGCACGGAGGTCAAAACGCCGGAGCGGACAAGGAAGGTACCGAGCAGCGACAGCGAAAAAGTCATGATCGCCAGAAGCACGGTCCAGATTTTCAGCGCCTCGCGCTTTTCCATGACAAGCGCCGAATGAAGCAGCGCGGTTCCGGCAAGCCAGGGCATGAAGGAGGCGTTTTCCACCGGATCCCAGAACCACCAGCCGCCCCAGCCGAGTTCATAATAGGCCCAGTAGGAACCCATCGAAATGCCGGCGGTCAGGAAGGTCCATGCGGCAAGTGTCCACGGCCGAACCCATCGCGCCCAGGCGGCATCGATGCGCCCTTCCAGCAGCGCTGCGACGGCGAAGGAAAAGCAGACGGAAAAGCCGACATAACCGAGATAAAGCAGCGGCGGATGGATGGCGAGGCCGAAATCCTGAAGGATCGGATTGAGGTCCTGCCCCTCGGCCGGCACCGGCTCCAGCCGCAGGAAGGGATTGGAGGTGAGCAGGATGAACAGCAGGAAGGCGACCGAAATCCATGCCTGCACCGCAAGAACATTGGCTTTGAGCGTTTCCGGCAGGTTGCGGCCGAAGGCGGCGACGAGCGCGCTGAAAAACACCAGAATGAGCAGCCACAGCAGCATGGAGCCTTCATGGTTGCCCCACACGCCGGTCAGCTTGTAGATCATCGGCATCAGCGAATGGGAGTTTTCCCAGACGTTGCGCACGGAAAAATCCGAGACGGCATAGGCCCGCGTCAGCGCCGCAAAGGAAAAACCAACGAGCAGGAACATCATGACCGAGCCGAGCGAGGCGACATCCATCAGCGCCCGGTCGTTGCGGCGCGCGCCGATAACCGGCAGCGTGGAAACGATCAGCCCCACCCCAAGCGCCAGCACCAGAACGTAATGGCCGATCTCGTTGATCATTTGGTTGCTCCGGTCTTGTCGGGCGACGTCGCACTGGGCGAGGGCGTCGCGGCGGCGGGTTCCTCACCCTCTCCGCCATGTTGCCACAGGCCCTTGTCCTTCAGCCGGTCTGCCACTTCCTTCGGCATGTAATTCTCGTCGTGCTTGGCCAGCACGCTGTCGGCCACGAAGCCGTGAGTGGCGGCATCGAACATGCCTTCGGTCACCACGCCCTGCCCTTCGCGAAAGAGATCGGGCAGAATGCCGGTATAGCTGACCGGCACATTGGCCTCGCCATCCGTCACCGTAAAGCTCACCGTGCGGCCCTCGCCGCGCTTGATCGAGCCTTCCGCCACCAGCCCGCCAAGGCGGATGCGGGTGCCGGGGTTGACGGGCGTCTTCTCCAGATCGGCGGGCATGTAGAAATAGGCAATCGACTGGCCAAAGGCGAACATGACGAGCAGCACGGCTGCAACGATGAAGCTCATGCCGCCGCCGATGATCGCGAGACGTTTCTGTTTGCGGGTCATTGCGTCACTCCCTGCGGCGCAGCATCCTGTTGCCCGTTCGTACGGATCGGCCCGGCGGAAACGCCAAGTTCCTTCGCCAGCGCCAGAAGCTGCCTGCCCTGTTCACCCTCCGGCGGGAAAGCCTTCAGCCCCGCCCGCAGGGCCTCTCCGGCCTTGGCTTCGTTCTTCAGCACCGAATAGGCGCGTACAAGCCGCACCCAGCCTTCAAAATCGGCGGGGTTTTCCTTGAGCTTGGCATCAAGGCTCGACACCATGCCTTCGATCATCGCCTGCCTGTCGGAAGCCGTCATATCGTTGGCCGCCGCCATATCCTCAGCGTTCGGGCCGGGCGCGGCAGGGTTCGCCGCGCCGCCGGTGCGGGCGATATGCTCTTGAACCAGCGGCAGCCACGGCGCGCCGGCCGGCGCATCGGCCGCCAGCGCTGCAAAGGCCGCGCGTGCTTCCTCCGCCTTGCCAGCCTGCTCCAGCGAAAGCGCCAGATAGAAGCGGGCGCGCGGATTGCCGGGTTTCAACTGTTCGGCCTGCGCAAACGCATCGCGCGCGGCCTCTATGACGATGCCGTCATTGCCGGCAACCAGCGTTTCGCCAAGGCCCGTCAATCGTTCGGCGCTCGGGCCCAGAATACGAAGCGCATTGCGATAGGCAAGCTCGGCGTCGCCAAGCCGCAATGTCTTGAAATAGATCGGCGCGAGAATGTCCCAGCCCGCGCCGTCATCCGGGTTCTGCGCCAGATGCCTTTCGGCCCGTGCGACCAGCAGGTTCATGTCGTTACCGGGCTTTTCAAGACGTGCCTCGAGCGGCATGTCCGGCACCTCCGGACTGCCGTTCCAGATGTAAAGACAGAGGCCGAGCGCGGGCAAGAGAATGGTGATGAGGCTGGCGGCGAGATTGTGCCGCAGCGGACGCGCCTCTTTGCCCGGCTGCTCTTCCCTCTCGGCGGCAGCGAGAAGCCGGCGGCCGATTTCGGCGCGGGCATAATCCGCTTCGGTTTGCCCGATCAGGCCGGCGGCGCGTTCGCGGTCCAGCTCGGCCAGCTGGTCGCGATAAACGGCAACCTCACCGTCGCGGCGCGTCTCGGGCGCCTCGGTCTTCCGCATCAGCGGGTACATCAGGACGATGGCAACAGCCGCCGTCAATATCGCAACGACAATCCAGAACATAAGGCTCAATTACTCGAATGCGCGGCACATGGAAACATGAAGCGCGGGGATGACGCGAATTTGAGACATCACGCCGCACCGCAGGCCATCTCCCGGCTGCACCGCTATGCCTCTTCTTGTCATCGCAAAAGGCCCGTGACCTTGATTTACGTCAAACTGGTTACGTCAGCGGCGACCAGCTTCCATCGGCATTGCGGCAGGCTGCACCGCGCGCCCTGGTTTCCCGTCCGTCGACCGTCAAGGTATGCGAATATTGCCGGCAATTCTGATTGCCGACCTGATAGGGCGCATTGGCGACCACCTGGCCCTTGGCGTCATCGCCCGTCCAGGTGACAGGCGTGCCGACCGGGGCTGTTTCCAGCGCCTTATATTCGGCTTCCAGCGCCTTGGTCTGGTCACCCCTGTCAAGCTCAACGCCGCTTCGCCCGACAATGCCGCCTTCCAGATTGGCAAGAAAGGGCGTCGAGGGCTGCGCAGAGCGGCCAAACAGGCCGCCGCCCGCCGGGCGGGTGCCTGTGGTGGTGCAGGCGCTCAGCATCGATACGCACAGGATCGAGAGAAGTGCCGGGCGTGACACCAGCGAACGCATTGTCACGGAGCGGCAGCCATCATACACGTCAACCAAACCCTGTCCTCTTTCCTACCGCATTGCACCTAATATACCGGCATTGAATTTCTTGCCTTTTTTCTTGCCTCACGCAAGCTCTTTCGAAAGGCCCGGCAAAATCAGATCGGCTTTAAGGCCGCCGATGGCGCTGCGCGACAGCGAAAAGCGGCCATGGTACTCTGACACCACCTCGGAAACGATCGACAATCCGAGACCCGTGCCCGGCCGGCTCTCGTCCAGCCGCCTGCCGCGCTTCATCGCTTCGCTGATCTGTCCCGGCTCCAGCCCCGGCCCGTCATCCTCGACAGTCAGCTCCACCCAGGAGCGACGGGCGATTTCGGCGTCGGACGATGGGTGCGTGCCGGTCGCAAGCGTGATGACCACGCGCGTCTGCGCAAAACGCGCGGCATTTTCCAGAAGATTGCCGACGACCTCCTCCAGATCCTGCTGCTCCATGCCAAGCACGGCGCCGGCCTGCTCGAAATTCAGGACAAACTGCTTGTCGGGGTTCAGGCGACGCATGACGCGCACCAGCCGTTCCAGTGCCGGTTCCGCTTCCACGCGGGCAAGGATAGAACCGCGCTGGGCGGCGATGCGGGCGCGGGAGAGATAGGATTGCACCTGCGCCTGCATGGCATCGGCCTGCGCCCGCACCAGATCGCCATGCTGCGGGTCCAGCGTGCGCGCTTCGTTGAGAAGAACGGCGATCGGCGTCTTCAGCGAATGCGCGAGGTTGCCCACCTGCATGCGGGCGCGCTCCACGAGGCGGCGATTGCTGTCGATGAGCGCGTTGACCTCATTGGCCAACGGCTGGATTTCGCGCGGGAATTCACCTTCTAGGCTTTCCGCCTCCCCGCCCCTGATCTTGCCAAGCGCGACGCGAGCCTGATCGAGCGGCCGCAGACTGTAGAGAATGGCGAGGCCATTGACGACCAGACTGCCCACACCGAAAACGGCGAGCGCCAGATAGAGGCTGTTGGAGAAATCGCGCACATCGTCTTCCACGACATTCAGATTGCCGGAAACGCGGAAACGCGCCGCACGCCCTTCGCCATCCAGCACGACTTCGGTTTCCGCCACACGCACCTGATTGCCGGCCTCGTCGGTCACGGCATAAAAGCGCTCATAGCGGTTGTCGAAGGGCGCATCGAGAATGCTCGGCACCGGCAAGGTGGAGACGCCCAGCGACGAGGAAACCAGCGGCGCGGTCTGGAAATTGCCAAGCGGCTCGACAACCCAGTACCAGCCGGTATCGGGCTGCGAAAAACGCAGGTCGCCGAGCTGCGGGCTGCCGGCCAGCGTATTCTCGTTGGAAATCGTCACGGAATTGATGACGTTATAGAGCTGCGCCCTGAGAAGATCGGTGAAGCTGCGCTCCACCCCCTGCCGGTAAAGCGTCGAGATGACGACGGCGATCACCACCAGCGCCAGCGCCGACCATAGCGAGGCGAGCAGCAGAACGCGGGCGGTGAGAGAATTACTTCGCATCTGCCGGTGCTTGCATCCGGTAACCGAGACCACGGATCGTCTCGATCAGATCAACCCCGAGCTTCTTGCGCAAACGTCCGACAAATACCTCGATCGTATTGGAATCGCGGTCGAAATCCTGATCGTACATATGTTCGACCAGCTCCGTGCGCGACACGACCTCGCCCATGTGATGCATGAGATAGGACAACAGCCGGAACTCATGCGAGGTGAGCTTCAGCGTCGTACCGTTGACGGTCGCCTTGGAGGATTTGGTGTCGAGCCGGACCGGGCCGCAGACGAGTTCGGAGGAGGCATGGCCGGCGGCGCGGCGGATGAGAGCGCGCACACGGGCGAGAACCTCTTCGACATGGAAAGGCTTGGTGACGTAGTCATCGGCTCCGGCGTCAATGCCGGCGACCTTGTCGCTCCAGCGGTCGCGGGCGGTGAGGATGAGAACAGGCATGGCCTTGCCGGCCGCACGCCATTTTTCGACGACGGTAATGCCATCCAGCTGCGGCAGGCCGATATCGAGAACGATCGCGTCATAGGGCTCGGTATCGCCGAGATAATGCCCTTCCTCGCCGTCAAATGCCTGATCGACAACATAACCGGCTTCTTTCAGCGCGTCGGTCAGCTGCCGATTGAGATTGGCATCGTCCTCAACAACGAGAATACGCATTGTCAGCCCTTTCCTTCCGTCCCGGCCCGCGCGCGGGGTCGGTCATGCTAAATGTTTCGGATTGTTTTCCGATATTTCGGCGATGCGGGCAAGCTACATCGGCACGCGCATCGTCACCTTGCGCGGGCGCTCGCCATTACCCTGGACGAGAACGGTGACGACGCAGGACTGACCATCGCCGGAAGGATAGACCGAAAGCAGCTGACCACCGGTTTCGCGCACGACGCGGGCAACGGCTGCGCCGCAGTCGCTCGCCGCCAGTATGTAATGGCCCTGCAGATCAGCCTCGGGCGCCGTGAAACCGGAAAGCCCGGCTGCAAGCGTCGCGATGATGAGAGGTGATGCCATTGCACAAACTTCCAAAAAACCGGGTGCGTCTCGAACCGTATTGTGACCGAATATGTAGCGCAAAGCGTCTGAATGGCAAATGAATGCCGCCCCCGCCGCAAGGGCGTAACGCGGGAGCGGCGTCTTTGCATGTGCTGTCAGCGAATGGCGCTGGTCGCCGAAAGGCGGCCGTAAAGTGCGATCAGGCCGCCAATTCCGCCCGCAACCGTCACCAGCCCGTCCGCAAGTTCGCCTTGCAGACCGGCGGGCAGCTCAACGCCGGCAATGCTGAAAAGCGGTGCGAAAACCGCGACCAGAGCACCCCAGATCGTGCGCGATTGATACCATGCTTTGGTACTGTCCATAATCTCATCCTTTGCGTTGTTTTTCAGACACATGTCAGATCGGCAGAACGGCCTTGGCCGCCACGCCCGAGGGCACCGCGCGGCCGAGCTGGCGGACACGCACGGAAATGTGATCCCGCAAGGCCGGGAAATCTGTGAGTTCGTCTGCGGCGGGGTAAAACCACACGGGCTCTGAAACCTCCGCCACGCGCCGCACCGTCTCGCCGTCCAGCACCTCGACGCGATAAAGCTCGAAGGGCTCGTCCAGCGGGATCTCGCTCGCATCCCAGCCGTCGGCCTCCACCCGGCCCCGACGTTTCCACCTGAACAGCACGCCATCCCCGCGCCGTTCGGCGGAAAGATGGACCGGCGCGAGCGGCGTCAGCGCCCGCAAGCCTCCCTCGAAGGCAAAAGGCCCGCTCATTGCGCCCGCCATTCCCGCAGCTTCCGCGATCCAGCTCAGGCGTCGTCCGCGCTCGCTCGCGGCAAGACCCAGCGGCTGCACCGCCTGATCCAGAACCACCACCGGCGCACCCTTTGGCGCGCCTGCGGCCAGTGCGTCTTCCGTGCCAGCCAGTCCCCGCAGGAGAGAGGAAAGCCGCCAGCGCGAGGGTGCGATTTCTTCGGCCTTTGCGAAAGCGACGATTTCCCACACGCCGTTTGCGGCCTTGATGGCGAGACGGTTCTCGCCGTTCAGCACCGAAAGCTCCGCGGCCGACGACACCTCGCCGAAGGGCAGATCGACGAGGATGGTGTTTTTCCGGTCGAAACGGCCGGGAGGGCCTGATATCAGCGGCATCGCCAGCGTGCCGATCATCGCCGGCCGGTCAAGCAGCACGCGTTGCCGGTAACCCTCCGTACCCGGCGACGCGGAAATGATGATGGGCCGCCAGGGCTTTGCTAGGGCGGCAATCCGCGCCGAATCCTCCGGCGCGGTGCCGTCATGGCAGGGCAGATCGAGGAATAGCACCTCGGGCACGAACCCTTCCGCACCGCTTGCGCCGTTGCTGCGCCGTTCCTCCGCACCACCAGCGAAAACCGAAAAGGCGGCGGAAAAGGCCCGCGCCTCCACCTGCCGCACCGCGCCGTCCTCAATGCGGCTCACCAGAAACCGCCCGGAAGGCGCTTGCGGAAAGGCGTCTTCCGGCAGGCGGATGCAATCGCCGGGTTCGAGGGTGATTTCGGAGGGCGGCAGGGCAAAGCGCAGGCTACGCCGCGCCTGCCGGTTGTCGCGCAACAGCGCCTCGACCGCCGCCTCCGCAGTTTCCGCAGGCAGGGCGGCGTTGAGATCAAGCCGCATGACCCGGCTACCGGCATTGTCGATGCGGCGGGACCTTGCACTCCCCTGCTCGTAATCCAGCGCCGGGTTGAAAGACGTCAGCACGGCCTCTGCCGCAAAATCGCTGTCATGGCCGCGACTTTCCGACCAGAGCGGCTCGTCCTCCAGATCGGCCAGCACGGCAATATCGCGGACCGGCAAAACCGCCGTGTTACGGGAGCGGAAGCGCAGGGTTCCGCCATCTTCCACCACATCCACCTGGAAAGCCGCCATCAGCGGCTCCAGGAGGTTGCGGGCCGAGGTCACGTCGCCCTGCACATAACCGGTCAGATCGCCGCTGACGGCGGACACGTCGAAGGCGGAAAAGCCGTGATCGGTGAGGATGGCGGCGATGGTATCGGCGAGTGTGGCCGTTCCCAGCCGGCCATTCAGCCAGTGGCCAGTGCGCCAGTTCGCCCCATCGCTCCATGCCGCGCCATTCTGCGGGAAGGCGGGAAAAGGCCGTGCATCCCAGGTCCACAGATAGACCCTGTCTGCATCGACCATCGCTGCGGCCTCACGCCAATGGTCGAGATGCGCCTCGAGAAACCGCCGCTGCTGGCTGTCGGCGCGGCTTCGGCGGGAGAAATAGGGGAAGGCGTTTTCCGCCGATTTCGGATCGGGAAAGACATTGGGGCGTGTCGCGCTCTTGTCCACCGCCGGGCAGCCGAGTTCGGTGAACCAGATCGGCTTCGAGCCCGGCACCCATGCGGTCGGGGCGGATTTCTCCGTTCCCCGCAGCCGGTCGAAATGGAGATTGCCCCACCAGTTCCTGATGTCCTTGTAGCGGAACACCCATGGCTTGGCCTTCAGCCCGTCGGTTATGGGCGTGCGCTGCCGCGCCGCGCGGCCGGCATCGCTTGCATAATACCAGTCGAAGCCCTCGCCTGCCGTGATGGCATAACGGAATGCGGCGGCATCATCCGGGCCGGTCATGCCATCGGGATTGCCGTTCGCGGCATCCTCGTCACGCCAGTCGGAGAGCGGCATGTAATTGTCGATACCAACAGCATCGATATCAGGGCTCGCCCAGAGCGGGTCGAGGTGGAAGAACACGTCGCCCGAACCATCTGCCGGCTGGTGGCCGAAATATTCGCTCCAGTCCGCCGCATAGGTCAGCTTCACCGCCGGCCCCATCACGGCCCGTACGTCGCCCGCTAACCGCACCAGTTCCTCGACAAAGGGAAAGGCATCATTCTCGTCTCTCAGCGCCGTCAGCCCGCGCAGTTCCGAGCCGATCAGGAAGGCATCCACCCCGCCCGCCCGAGCCGCCAGCGCCGCATAATGCAGCACCATGCGCCGGTAACCTTCATGGCGATTGCAGAAGGCGGAAACCTGCGTCCGTGCGCCAGCGCTGCGATCCGCAGAACCGGCCCTGCCGGGTGCGGGAAAGCAGGTGATGCGCCCGCGCCAGGCATAAGCGTCCTGCTCGCTTTTGCCATAGGGGTCGGCAAGACCGTTATCGACGGGAACATCCATCATCACGAAGGGATAAAGGCACACTCGCAAACCCCGCGCCTTGAGATCGGCGATGGCCTGCAACACGCTTTCGTCGTTGGGTGTACCGCCATAGGCGGGACCGTCGCCGTGATGGCTGACGAGATGCGCCTCGCCGCGCGAAAGGCCGGCGACGGACCATGGCATCGTTTCCCCATCCCGGCCGTCCACCTCCACGCCGGGCAGAATGCGGCATTCACCCACCCGCATATCCGTGCCGAACCAGCTCACCACCAGCGCCACGCTCTCAAGATTGGGGCAGAGCGCCTGCAATTCGTCGATTGCCGCCTGCCAATCCGTCGCGGCGGTCAAACCATTGCGGTTCATGATGCGGCTTTGGCCGATGCCCGTTCGTTCGGAAACCTGCACGGTGGCGTAACCATGCTCCGTTGCGCCGGGGATGACGGTGATGGCGCGGATGGCTTTTTCCAGCCGTCCGACAGGCCGCACCACTTCGAACTGCATCAGCGGAATGCGGTTGCCATAAGTATCGAGCGGCAGACGTTCGAACACGACATAGGCCAGTCCGCGAAAGGCCGGCGCATTGCCCGCCCCCTGCTTCGCCTCGATCAACGGATCGGGCAATTGCGTCTCGCTGCCGGGATAAAAACGCATCTCGATGGCGCTCAGGTCCAACTCCCGCCCATCGGCCCAGACACGCCGCACCATGGCCGCCTCACCTTCGCACAGGCCGATGGCGACATTGGCAAAATAGCGAAAGGTTTCGACCTTCGGGCCACGGTTGCCCTTGCCGCCGCGGCGCTCCACCTCGATGCTTTCTTCAAAACGCGTCGCCCAGATCAGCGTGCCGCCGATCCTTGCGGTGCCATAAAGCCGGCTGATCGCCGCCCCCTCATCCGCCCCCGGAATGCGCGCCGTCGAAAGACGCGCGCCCGTTACCGTCCGCCCGTTCGAAAGCAGCGTGCGGTCGATGGCATTGCCCGCCAGCGCCCCGGCCGCCCGGCCGATCATTGCGCCCAAAGGACCGAAAATGCCGCCGAGCGCCGCACCCGCCGCCTGAAAAACGATTGTCGCCATGCTCGCCTCGAAAAACTCAGGGATCGGGAAAACGGAAGATACCGGCAATGCGCCGCCTCCAGCCCGGCACCAGCGCCGAACGCACCACCGCCGCCTGTTCATAGGCATGGATGAAATGCTGTGACCCGGCCAGAATGCCGAGATGTTTGGCCGCCGCATCGGCCCGCCAGCGAAACAGCAGCAAGTCTCCCGACCTTGCCTCTTCCATGCGCGGAACCGCCAGAAAATGGCGTTCCGCCGCCGCCATCAACCGGTCCTCGCCGCCGCGTTCAGCCCAATCGGGCGCATAGGGCGGCGGCAATTCCGGTTCATGGCCGTAAACGCCGCGCCAGATGCCGCGAATGAGGCCGAGGCAATCGCAGCCGACACCCTTCAACGAGGCCTGATGCCGATAGGGCGTGCCGATCCAGCCTCCGGCGAGCGCCAGCACTCTTTCGCCGGTGTCGCTCATGAAAACAGCGCCCCACCGTCATGGCTCTCACCGCCGCTCGCATAGGAATAGGCGAAATCCGCCCCCGGCAGATGCGGGAAGCCCCGGAAATTCAGATGATTGGTGAATTTCGCCCGGCAAGTGGTGAAACTCTTGTCGCAGCCGGCGGTGACAGAAAACGTGTCCCCTGGCGAAGGCAGCTGTTCCGGCGGCAGCCAGAAGGACAGATGCACGCCGCCGTCACGCCGCTCGTGGCCATCGAGGTCGAAACTCTTGGCCGCCAGCAGGCCGGCCAGAAAGCGGAGCTTTCCCCGGCTGAAAAAACCATCGGCAAAGGCATCGAGCCCTGACACGAGCAGGCCGCCCGAGGCATCCACCGCCGCTAGGCTGCCATGACCGCTGAGCGGCCCGAGATCGACACCGCAACGCCTGTCCCCGAGTGCGGCATCGCAGCGACGCCCATAGACCCTGCCCTGCGGCTGGCCGAGGCGATGGGCAAGGCTGCGCAGCTCGGCGCGAAACGCCCCGCCAGCCCGTGTCACCTCGCCAATCTCGCGCATGTTCAGCAGCATATGCTGGTCAGGCGCCTGCCAGTTGACGAGGAAAAGCTCCACCCTCGCACCATCGAAACGCCCGGCGGCCAGATCGTCTTCCGCAATCGCCTCGCTCGAAAAACCGCCCGCCACCTCCCCGGCACTCGCGCCCAGCCCCGTTTCGCTGTCGCTGTCGCTGGCCGAAAAGCCGCTGGCGGCAAGGTAGGAGGTGCCGCCGAACACGATCATCTCATCATGATCGGTAAAACCAATCGTGACGCCATCCTTCAGTGTCACCTTCCAGCAATGGCATGTGGTCGTCGCATCTCCCTTGAGATGCTCGGCAAGGGCGGCGGGAATGGTTTTCATGGCAGGATTTCCATCAGTGGAATGGAGGGAATGCGGCCCGCCTCGAAAGCGGTCAGGTTTACGTCGATACGGTCGATCGCGAAACGAACCGGCACGTCGAATTCAAAACCGGCACGGATTGCAGCGCCGGCGGGCGGCACGCGCCCCGCCCGGAAGAGCACCATGCCGGTGGCGTGATCGACCGAAATATCGGCCGCTTCCGCCTTCACCCCCTCGACCGAAACAATGACCGAACCCTCCGCGGGTTTATCGATCCGCCGCGTGAAGGAGCCGCCGGCATCGGCATAGGTCTTCAGCAACTGAAAACCCGCCGTCACCCCATCGCCGGTACCAATCCTCTGATCGGTCGAGGCAGGCGTCTCTCCCGGCGGGCAGGATTTGAAATCCACGGGATCGCGAAAACGAAAGCCGTAAAGCTCACCGCGCCGCGCCTCGAAAAAGGCGAGCACCTCATAGAGATCGGCGACGGAGCGGATGCCGGATCCGGCGTCATAGCTGCGTCTGGCGTTCCTCCAGCGCTGGTTGCGACTCTCCCGGCCATTGGACAGGTTGACGATATCCGTCCGCCTCACCGGCCCGCCGCTGACGCCGAGCGCGAGCCGCAGCGGAAAGCGCACTTCATGAAATGCCGCCATGTCGTTGTTCCTGGATTCTTTTCAATGGTCTGGGAAAGTGAGCGCGCGTCACAATCCGCGCTGGCCGCGCCCGACGCTGCGCGCCAGCATGGCGGCGATCTGGCCTTCACTTTTGCGGAAGCTCGCAGCATCCGTCGCCGTCACGTTAAAAACGATCTGCGCCCCGCCGCCGCCCGCAGGTGCGGCAACACCGAGGGCGCCATCCGAACCGCGCTTCAGCGGCAAAATCGCTTCCGCCCCCGCCTCGCCCATCAGGCCAAGCCCGCCGCCCATCGGAAAAAAGGCGGGGCTGGAGACCACGCCGCCATCGGCAAAAGGCGTGATGCTGCGCCCCGGCACCCCGCCATCGGCAAAGGCGAACAGCGAACCGCCGCCGTTCAACAACCCGCCGACGGCATCGCCAATCATGCTCTCCAGCGGTTTCAGCCCGGCCGAAAGCGCGATGCCGGACAGCCGTTGGCCAAGCCCGCGCAACACATCGTCCAGCCCCTTGCCGCCGGTCGCCGCCGCCTGCAGGGCCGAGGTCAGGGCCGCACCGAACCGCTCGGAACGCCGCTCGAGATCACCCATCACCTCCGAGAGCGCCTCCGCCTCTTCCCGGTTCTCCGCAATCGATCTTTCGCCCGTCATCGCGCTTGCCTTTCTGATTCAAACCGGAGCCGCAAAATTTTGAAATGCCATTCGTTTTTGAGATCAACTCACCCATCCGGAAACTGCCGCATCATCCCCTCCATGGCCTGACGGTCAGGGCCGCGCGAAACGGCGTTGCCGCCCGTCATCGCGAAAAATTCGCTCGGGGTCATCAGCCAGAAGGTTTCCGGGGAAAGCCGCAGCAGGAACAGGCCGGTATGGATCACCGCGTCCCAGGGGAATGGGCGCGACGTCGCTTCGCCTGCTGCGGCATTCAAGGGTCCGGCGGCGTCCCGCCTTTCAAACCGCCGAAAGTCGCGGTCAAAAGATCGGCGACGATCGCGGCATGGCCGGCAATGCCGCCTTCCACCGTGGCGGCGGCCACATCCTCGTCGGAAAAGACGTTGCCCGCGCCGCGCAGTCCCGCGCCGATCACCCGGATCATGTCCGCCGCCTTCATGCGCCCGCTCGCGAAACGTTCAGCGAGCGCGGTGAGGTCATCGGCTTCAAAGGCGGTTTCGAGTTCGGCAAGAGCCCCGAGCGTCAGGCACAGGATGCGCCTTTCGCCGTCTATCAGCGCTTCTATCTCGCCGCGATGGCGGTTCGCCCGCCCGTAACGTAACCCTTGCGGCATCACAGCGCTCCGAATGTTAGAAGACCGGCCGATTCCAGCGCGATTTCGAATTGCACTTCGCCATCGTGGCGGCCGGAATATTCGAGCGCGACGATCTGGAAGGGGCCGGCAATGGCGCCGAAATCGGGAATGACGATCTGCCAGCCGGGAATGCTGCCCGCAAAAAATGCGCCGCGCACCAGCGCATCGCTCGCCTGGTCCTTGAAGATGCCGGAGGCCGTGAGCGATGCCCGCTGCACGCCCGCGCCGGCGAGAAGCTCGCGCCAGCGCCCGGCGCTTTCGGCATCCGTCACGTCGACCGCCTGCGCATTGAAGGCCAGCCGTTTTGTTCTGAGCCCCGCCACGGTCGCAAAGACACTGGCATTGTCGATCTTCAGCAGCAGGTCCTTGCCCTTCTGCGCCACCATGTTGTTTCCTTTCATTTAAATTGCGGTTGCGGGGGTGCGGCGGGCCTGCTACCAAATGGTTTCCCGCACCTCGCACCCCGCGATCTCACCATGTCCGACGCCGCCTCCATGACGTCCCGCGTGCGCCTTATCGGCGTGCTGGCGCTTGGGCAGATCATCAGCTGGGGCAGCGGTTTCGACATGCTGGCCATTCTGGCGCCACGGATCGGCGGCGAACTGGCGATCGGCAACGAGATCGTTTTTGCCGGCCTCACCATCATGATGCTGATCAGCGCGCTTTGCGGCCCGCTGCTGGGAAGAATGCTCGTCCGTCGCGGCGCGGCGCCCGTGCTGGTGGCCGGCTCAGTCCTCTTTGCCGCCGGCTTTGCCGTGCTCGCCTTTTCGGGCGGTGTCACAAGCTATCTTTTCGGCTGGGCCGTAATGGGTCTGGCCGCAACCTGCGGGTTGACGACGGCGGCCCATACCGCCGTGGTGGAGCGTGTGGGTGCGGAAAGCGGCCGGTTGCTGACGCTTCTGATGCTGTTCACCGGGCTTTCGGGCGCGGTTTTCCTGCCCGTCACCGCGCTGGCGGAACAACATCTCGGCTGGCGCGGCACACTTCTGCTCTATGCCTGTCTGCAGCTCTTCGTGCTTCTGCCGCTCTATTTCTTCATCCTTCCCGACCGTCCGCCCCGCAAGGAAGCGAAGCGGCAGAAAGCCGACGCCCTTTCATCCACGCCAGTCGATACACGCCGGGCTTTTCTGCTTCTGGCGGCCATGACGACGATCAGCGCCTTTACGACCTTCGGCCTGTCGCCGCTCCTGCCGCTGCTGCTCGTTCAGGCGGGCGCAACGCAATCGCTTGCCGTCCAGCTGGCATCGGCGCGCAGCCTGCTGGCAATTACGGCGCGCGGGCTGGATTTCCTGCTTGGGAAACGCGGCAGCCCCTTCCTCACCGCCATGATCGGCTTCTGTCTTCTGCTGCTGTCGCTGCTGCTGTTGCTTGGCTTTGCCCCGGCCATGCCGGCTTTCATCGGTTTCATCATTTTTTTCGGTTTCGGCGCCGGTGTGCTCACCGTCAGCCGGGCCGTGCTGCCGCTGGCGGTATTTTCCCCGGAGGAATATGGGCTGCAGGCCGCGCGTATCTCCCTGCCGCAGAACCTCGCAATTGCCGTTGCACCTGTTATTTTCACGCTGGCGCTCGACCGCGGCGGGGTGGCGGCCATGCTTGGCGTCGCCGCCGTGCTGATCGCCATTTCGTTTGTGCTCCTGATCGTCCTGTGGAAAACCGTGCGCAGGCAGAACGCCTGAAACGGCACTACTCCGTCACCGCCCTGAAGCGCATCTCGACGATGAAATTCCGGGTCTTCGCCTCGCGGCGCGAACGGCTGGAGAGAAGATGCAGATTGACGAGAGAGACCCCGGCAATCGGCAGCGTCGCATCGTCGAGCAGGCTCGTCACACGAGCGGTGATCTCTCCCGCACCCTTGCGGCCATTGGCATCGCTCCAGATCTGCAGCGAGAGGAGATGCTCCTCGGCCTTTTCCGTGGCGGTCGAATAATCCCTGCTTTCAAGATCGCCGATAACGATGCACGGCACAGCCGCACGCGGCAGAAGCCGGTCGACAATGCCGCCGGGGATGAGCGCCGTCAGCACCGCATCGCCCGTCAGCCGTGCGAAAATCGCCTGAAGAAGCGGGTTTGCGGCGCTCATCGGCTTTCCTCCTCGCAGCGGCAGACGATAAAGCGACATGTCTCATCCGGGTCCATCACGGCCCGGATCGCCAGAATGCGACGGCCCTTGCGAAAGCGCATGCCAGCGGTGATGTCATCGCGGTAAGCCAGCCAGACGCGGTGGGTGATCGTCACGCCCTCGGCCGAGGCCCGTTCATGGGATGCCTCCGAAACGGGTTCGATCGCGGCCCAGAGCGACCGCAGGAAATTCCAGCTTTCTGCAGCACCACCCTGCCCGTCCGGCGTTTCGGTCCGCACGTCCAGTTCCAGCCGCGCCGTCAGCTTGCCGGGATCGAGAAAAACAAGGTTCATGTCTCAAAGCCCCACACGGCAGAAGGGCGCAACCAGCCGCTCGTAGCCGGCGGGAACGGCCGCGGGCTGGTTTTCCGGGGCGACAGCACCGCGAAAGGCGAACATCTGTGCCACATGCATCAGCATGGCGCGTTTCAGCGTGTCGGGCACATCCGTTCCCGCTTCGCCGTAACCGGCAATGAAATCGATCTCGATGCCGTTCATCGCCCGGCCGGGAGCCGGCGGATCGCGCAGCCACAGCCTTGCCGGACGCGCCGCACCGTCGAGCAATTTCTCCCCGGCGGTGATATCCGCCGAATGCCCCTCACCGTCAAAAACCAGAATCGTTTCGATGGCTTGCACCGGTGTCCTGCCAATCAGAATCACGCCCGTCTGCGGCCACCGGTCAAGATAAAGCCGCCAGATCTGACGGAGGAGGCAAAGCCCGGTCGTGCGTTCCAGATGCTCGCGGGCGGTGCGGATGAGCGCGGCAAGAAGCGCGACCTCGTCGTCGCCGTCGAGGCGCAGATGCGCCTTGACCTCGGCAAGCGTCAGCGGCTCCGCCTGCGGCGGATGAATGAGGGCATAGGTCATGGGGTCTCCGGAAGAAAGGTAGTCGCATTAGCGAGCGGGCACCGCTTGTTTCTTCTCCCCGCCGGGGAGAAGTCCGCGGCAGCGGGATGAGGGGGCAAGGGTAAAGATATCCGACAACGTTGCCCCCTCATCTGCCCTTCGGGCATCTTCTCCCCGGCGGGGAGAAGAAAGGGCCACAAGGTCCGCGGTCAATTCACCCCGAATTTCACCAGCTTGATCGCCTCGAAGTTCTGCACGCCGCCGCCCACGCGTTTAGTGGTGTAGAACAGCACATAGGGTTTGGCCGAATAGGGATCGCGCAGGATGCGCACGCCCGTGCGATCAACGACGAGATAGCCGGCGCGGAAATCGCCAAAGGCGATGGCAAAGCTGTTGGCCGCCACATTCGGCATGTCCTCCGCCTCCGTCACCGGGAAGCCCATCAGCGAGGCCGGCTGGCCGGCGGCGGCGGGCGGGTGCCACAGATAGGCGCCGCTCGTATCCTTGAAGCGGCGCAGCGCCCCTTGCGTCTTGCGGTTCATCAGGAAGGTGCCGTTCTGGCGGTGGCCGGCCTTCAGCGCATAGACGGCATCGAGCAGCACATCCATCGGCCCGGCGGAAGCAAAGCCGGCCGAAACGCCGGTCGCGACATAACCGATGTTACCCCAGCTCCAGCCATCATTGGCGACGGTGGTATAGGAGAGGAAACCCTTGGGCTTGCTGGCGCCATCGCCGGCGATGAAAGCGGCGGCCTCCTGTTCGGCGAAAGCGATGTCCACCTCGGAGGCGATCCAGGCCTCGATATCGACTGCGGCGTCATCCAGCAGGCCCTGCGTGGCCGCCGGCATGGCGTAAAGCTCCATCGTCGGGAAGGAAAGCTCGGCAAGCTGCGGCGTTGCCGTCTGCGGGCGCGCCGCCGTTTCGGAGACCCAGCCGGTCGTCATGCCGCCGGGCGAGAAGGGTTTCTTCAGCACGGCGGCGGAAACCTGCCGCACGGTCGCCAGCGCGCGGATCGGCGAAATCGCCGTCATGCGCCGGCCGATCTCGCCATCCGTCTCACTCGGCAGCAGGAAGCCGCCATCGGCCCCGGTCGAACCGGCAAAAGCCTTGGCCTCCAGATCGCGCAGCGCGCCTTCCTCACCGCGGCGGATATAGGCCTCGAAAGCGGCCTTGTGCTCCTCGGCATCGTGGGAAAGCGCGTCCTTGCGGCCAAGCGCGGGGCGCGCCTTTTTCAGCGCCAGATCGTCCATGATCCGGCGGTTGTCGTCGAGCGCCCTGTCGATACGGTCGAGCTTGTCGCGGGTCACGACATCTGCCCCCATCTTGCGCTCGATATCGGCAAGCCGCTGGTCGTTGGTTTCGCGGAAGGCCTCGAAGGCCTCCATGAACTCATCGAAGGCGGCCGTCACCGTATCGGGCACGGCCTTCACCTGCGGTGCAACAGTCATCGGGGCCGGTTTCGTCATCTGTTCTGTCATGTCGTTTCCTTGTGGGTGATTGTCCGGAAGTCAGCGTTTGAATGCCGTGTCGAACAGCGAGCGGGCAGCGCGACGCATGTTGCGCACCAGTTCGGTATCGCGGTCGCGGAAGAAGCGGGCGTGCTTGACGTCGGAAACTCGCGCGGACGGCAGCATCGGGAAGGTCACGACCGAAATTTCCCAGAGATCGGCCTCCAGAATGCGCCGGACGCCTGAGCCCGCCGCCTTGCCGGAGCGCCCATCCTTACTGGAACGCCCCTCTTTACTCGAACGTACGGTGCGAAAGCCGATCGACAGCCCGTCCAGCGCGCCGGTCTTCATCAGCGAATGCACCTCGCGGGAGCGGGCGACGCCGGGTGCGAGAACGCCCTCCACATAAAGGCCGCGCTCATCCTCGCGGATGGTCCGCCAGGCACCGATCGGCTCGGCAGGGTCGTGCTGATAGAGCATGCGGATACCGGCCGCGCCCCGCTCTTCGATGGAGCGGCGGAAAGCCCCGCGCTCGATGACATCCTGACCGAGATCGATCTCGCCGAAGACGCTGGCATAGCCGGAAAAGGTGCCGTCGCTGGTAATGCCGCGCAGCTCCAGATTGGCGAATTTGCGCGTGGCGGGACGCGGCCCGCGATAAACGTGCATGGAAAACTCCTGCGATGTGAAGGAAGTGTCAGGCGCGCGGGCGGGCGCTGTAACGGTCGGCGATGCGCACCAGCACGCCCAGCCCCCACCACGCCCCCATGCTGGCGGCGGCGGACCCCGCCACCATGATTTCCCGCCCCGAAAGCGCGCCGGCAATATCGAGCTGCTGCACGATCCACAGACCTATCGGCCCGCCGAAGATCATGCCGCAGGACACGCCGGTGATGAAACGGCTTGCGGCCTCACGTTTGCTTTTCGGCAGGAGGTAAACGAGCGATACACCCGCGCCCGCCACGGCGCCGGTGATGCGGGCGGCCCAGATGCCGGCCTCATTGGCGAATTCAGACATGGGTAATCATTCCGTTCTAGGATGTTGTTATCGGGCGGACGCGCCGCGTCGCACGCAGGCGCTTTCTGCGCGCCTGCGATGGGGGGATTTTCCGAATCTTCGGAATCGCTTGGGCGGAAGACCTCACAGGGAGAATCCGCTTCTTCAGAAAATGATTGAACAGGAAACCGGGGCTTCGATCGCGCCAGGCGGCGATCAATAACCGACGGCTTCGCGCTTTTCGTCGTCGCTCAGGAACGAGGCTGCGCCGATTCTTGCCCAGAGCGCATCCCGCTCGCCGGCAAGCCCGGCAATCCGGTCGAGATCGGGTTCGAGCCTCAACCCCGAGCCTAAGATCGGAGAAAGCCAGCCGCAGAGCCTCGCCGCCGTGCGATAAACGAGCGGCAGGACGGTCAGACGATAAAAGGCGCGGTTCGCCTCCTGGTAATTGGCATAGGTATTGTCGCCGGGAATGCCGATCAGCATCGGCGGCACGCCGAGCGAGAGCGCGATATCGCGCGCCGCGCCGTTGCGGGCCTCCAGAAAATCCATGTCGCGCGGCGAAAGACCCATGGCCTTCCAGTCCAGCCCGCCTTCCAGCAACAGCGGACGGCCGGCATTCATCGCCCCCTGATAACCTTCCTCCAGCTCACGCTTGAGCCGCTCATATTGCTCGGTGGAGAGATTGCCGCCCTCCTTCGGCTGGTAGACCAGCGCCCCGGAGGGCCGGGCGGAATTATCGAGCAGGCGTTTGTTCCACTGGCTTGCGGCATTGTGCAGATCAAGCGCGGCCCCTGCGGAAGCGAGCGGTGCAAAACCCGCCCGATCATCCAGCGGATGAAAGAGTTTCAGGTGCAGCAGTCCCAGCCCGTCGCGCTCGGCGGCGATGCGCCGGGATGCCCGGCCCTCGGCACGGTAATCAAAGGCCACCGGCCAGCCGTCCGATCCTTCGACGATGCTCACCCGGTCGGGCCGCAGGAGATGCAGTTCACGCAACTGCCCACCCACCGTTAACGGCTCGATATAGGCATTTCCGGCCAGCATGAGGTGGCCATAAAGCGCCTCGAAAAAATCCGGCCCGCCCATATGGGCGCTCGGTTTTAAAAGCAGCGCCAGCAGCGGATGATCGGCCAGTTCCTCTTCGCCATCATAGAGCAGCCAGCTGACCGAGGCGGATGTTTCCGCCACCATGCGGGCGGCGCGGTGCGCCACCGGGTTTTTCATGAAACCTTCGCGGGCAAGTGCGGCATAGGACCGGCCGGACCAGAAGGCCTGCCCGCCCTGCACCGCCACCGCCATGAAGCCATCAGCCATTTTCCGGCTTTCAGGCGCGGCTCTGCCATCCGCCGGGCGCTTGCGCGGCAGGGAAAAGGGAAATCGCATGGAGTTGTCCTTGTTTTGATGGCCGCTCAGACCTCTGGTCGGCCCTCATCCCTGTGCTCGTCGCAGGGATCCAGCCAGCCCAAGTCTTTGGGCTGAAAAGAGTCCTCTCGTCGCGCAGAGGCGCCGACTGGATTCCTGTGACAAGCACAGGAATGAGGGAGACGGGGCCTCAGCCCCACGACAAAGGAAAGGTTTGCGCCCGTTATCAGTAGACTACGTGCGGATGCGCGCCACCTTCGCAGGCGGAAGCGGACGTTACCGGATCGGCGCTTTCACCGCCGTATCGCTGTCGAAATCTGCGGCAACGCGGGTCTCGCGCAGCGGCTTTACCGTGCGGGTCGAAAGATCATAGGCGGGATCGGCCTTGTAAGCCGCCAGCGCCGCCTCGTTTTCGAACTCGCCATAGACGATGAAATCGACCGAGTTGCCCCATTGGTCCTTCTTCACGTTCTCGCCGATTTCCAGCTTCAGCGAATGCGGTATCGCGGTGAGGCCGGAAAGCCCCTTGCGCACGGCGTCGCGGTTTTCCTCGGGAACGGTGAAAAAGACGATATGGCGGATCACGGTGTCACCTGTCATGCAAACTTAAAAAGGCGGCCTTTTCGGTACCGGGTATCGGGTTATCATCTGGCCCGCCCGGGTTCAATCCGGGCAGCGACAAGCGCGTGATGAAATGCGCGCCCGTAACCGCCTACAAGCCGCGCCCTGTCGCTGCCATTGATAATGGCCCGGGCACCATCCCAATCCTCGCGCCTGTCGCTGAAGAAATCGGCGAGCCTGCGGCCGGTGAAGCCGCCGCCCGACATGCCGTGGATCAGGATCGTGGTGGCCACCTCCGCCTCCATGGCCCGCTCCGGCCGCTCCAGGAGATCGACGCCAGTCAGCACCGACATGGCCTCGTAATTGCGCCGATGCGTCAGCTGCACGAAGCCGCGACCCAGCCAGCTTTTACCCTCCGTGTCCGGCCGCCAATAGGGCTTGCGCACCATGGGCAACCTGCCCGCCGCAAAGGCGCGTTCGAGCCTTGCCATTGCTTCCGTGTCGCTTACCGCCAGGGTTTCCCGCACGGGCTGCATGGTCGCCGCCGTCTCGTGAAAGGCCGTCGCCAGCATATAGGCGAGCCAGCGCGGATCGCCGCCCGGCATCGCCTTTTCGAACCCTGCCAGCATCGTTTTCGTGCCGGCAAGCTGGGCGGTGCGCAGGCGACCGCGAAAAATAGAAATCCGCGCCGACGCGAAGAATCGCGCCTCGTCATAAGCCATGACTGCTCCTGAAAATGATGGGCGATATGACGCCGGGTTTTTCCACATGACAGTCGCCGGAACTAAATCGATTTGAAAAAACCTTAATCGATTTTAATCCGCGCCCCGTGGTTTTGGGGTAAAAAATTCCTTGAATTCCGGAACCTTAGCGCGCTAACTCCATTCACCGCGCAATCCTGCAGCGTTAACCATTCAAGGAGGAATGCCATGACAGCGACAATCCCCCAGACCGTTTATGACCGGCTCGAAAACGAGTGGCGCCAGATGCGCGAAACCGGCTCCCAGCCGAAGCCGGCACAATCCCCGAAGAAGTAATATCCGCCAGACGCCCGAACTCGGGCGTTGACGGTACCCCGCTGTTCTTCTCCCCGCCGGGGAGAAGAAACAGGCGGAATCTGCTCGACCGGTAATTGGCTCTCATTCACGGGAGCCAATCGTCGCTGACCTCACATCCCCCGCACCTTCGGTTCACTCACCACCATGGTCGTCAACGCCGTGATCGCCCAGACGAGCGCATCCAGCCGGTCGGGCGAGCGTCCTGAAGAAAGACCATCCGGCCCGAAATCCGTCATCTGGTCTTCGAGCTTTTCAAACCGTGCGGCGTGGCACACCCTGCCCTGCTCGTAGAGTGCCGCAACCGGTTCGGCGCGGGTGAACTTGCCGCGGCTTGCCCGCACCAGTGTCAGCGGCAGGTTGGCGTCCACGCTCTGCAGCATGGCCCGAACCATCTCTCCGCCCTGATTGACTTCTGCAACGACCCGGTCCGCCTCGTGGCCGCGAAAGGCGGCGACCACGGCGCGGGCCCAGCCGGCCGGCGTTTCGCCCTCCACCGAACAATCCGCAAGCACGTTAAGACGCCCGGATATGCCGAGCCCGGCCACGACAATGCCGCAGCAGGAATGTTCACCGATGCCCGCGGGCGGATCGACAGCCACCACGATCCGCGCAAGCGGTTCATGTCCCGCATCGATGATCGCTTCCAGATCGGCGCGTTTCCACAGCGCGCCCTCGCGCTCATCGATCAATTCGCCGCCGATTTCCTGACGCCCCAGCCGCGTGCCGCCGTAACGGTCCTGCATGGCTTTCAGAAAACCGGGCGAGAGATTCCGCGCATTCATCGCCGTCGGCATTCGCGCCACCCGTGTCGAGGGATCGGCGAGAAGCGCCTTCAGCAGCGGAATCGGCCGCGGCGTGGTGGTCACGAGTTGCCGGGGGACCTCACCCAGACGCAGGCCGAATTGCAGCATGTCCCAGGTTTCCTGCGGATATTTCCATTTGCCGAGCTCATCCGCCCAGGCCATGTGGAATTGCGGGCCACGCAGGCTTTCCGGGTCTTCCGAGGAAAACACCTGCGCCATCGCGCCATTCGGCCAGAGCAGCCGCCGGCGCGACACCTCGAAGGCGGGGCGATGGCGGCGGGCGATGCGGCAGATGCCGGAAATGCCGTCGATCATCACCTCGCGGGCGTCGCCCAGCGTCTCGGCAACAAGCGCGATGCGCAAATCCGACTGCTTGCCGGCGGAGGCGACATGATGCACCCATTCCGCCCCGGCGCGGGTCTTGCCGGAACCACGCCCGCCGATCAGCAGCCATGTCCGCCAGTCGCCTTCCGGCGGCTGCTGCGGCAGGTTGCCGATGAAGCGCCAGTCGCGCAGGAGGTTGAAGACCTGCGCCTGAAGGCGCGCTTCGGTCAAAACGTCCGCCATGCCTCAATCAGACCCCACCGGAGTGCCGGACGCTGCCATCGCCTCCAGCCTCTCGCGGCATTTCTGCTCGGCCAGCTCGTCGATGCGTTTGAGGAAATGCGCCACCGCCGCCTCATAATCCTGCGTATCGTTTTCATCCTCGCCCATCAGCGCTTGCCGCTCTTCCGCCAGCACCCGTTGCAGCGCGTCGATCCGCTCCAGAGTGCGGACGATGAGCGACAGCTGATCCGTTGCAACTTTCACATCGGCACGGGCCTGCTTGCCTTCCGTGTCGTCGGCATCAGGCAAAAGCCCCGCCTCGCCCGACTGCCGAAGATTGCGATACATGCAGACTTGATCGCGCATCTCCTCCGTCAGCTCGTTCAGCAACTGCCGCAGACTGCCGTTGCGCGCCGCATCTTCGGCGGCCAGCCTGTCTGCCCGCGATTTGATCTCAGGCGCGGCCTCATCCGCATAAGCAGGCCTGTCCGGCCAGGCTCCGTAGAGCGCCGGGTCGCAATTATGAGCATTTGTCATCGGATTGGCCTGGGAGGGAAATGGAGATGAACATGGGCATGCGACGCGGTTCATTTGCGGGTGGCGCCTCCCCACAGCCCTCATTCCTGTGCTTGTCACAGGAATCCAGTCGACGCGCGTCCGCGCGGCGGAGGGAGGCTTTTCAGCCCAAGGACTTGGGCTAGCTGGATTTCTGTGACAAGCACAGGAATGAGGGAAGAGAGCAAAGCCTTGTTATTCGTAAAATCCAGCGCTCTGATATTTCTGAACCAACCGCGACCCAGCCGCAAATCTCCGACTGTAGCCAAACACTATCAAACCACCGTCACGCTGTAAAGGATTATTTTCCTATAATCGTGATTTTTATCCTCACCACAGGATTTGCACCCTCGTCCGCCACATATTACACTCGATGCCAGATGGTGAGCGGAAGGGGCAGGTCAAGTTGGTGAAACAATGGGTTGGGCGGTTGTTTGCGGGCCTTTCGGCAACCGGCATCGTCTTTGGCGCTATTCTGTTCTGCGCCTCACTTACCCCGTCGCTCCTGCCGCGAACCTGGCTGATGCAGGGTGTGCTGTGCGGCTTTTCCTTTGCCATCGGTTATTTGATCGGTGTCGCCCTGCATGCCGTCTGGGCCTATCTCGAACTGCCCGAGCCCTCGCGCCACAATATGCGCGGCATTCGCTTTCTCATCGCGCTCGCCGCCGCCATCACCGCAATCGCGTTTTTATGGCAGGCGAAGGACTGGCAGAATTCCATCCGCGTTCTGATGGAGCTCGATCCGCTGCCCAGCGCCCACCCCACCAAGACCGGCGGCCTTGCCGTGCTGGTCGCCGCCATCCTTATCGGCGCAGGCCGGCTTTTCCAGCTTATCCGCCGGTTCTTTGCGGCGCGCAGCGGTCATTTCCTGCCGCGCAGACTTGCCAATGTGCTTGGTATCGCAGCGGCAATCGTCCTCTCATGGATGCTGCTGAACGGGCTGATCTTCGATATCGGTCTCAGATTTGCGGATTCTTCGCTGAAACAGGTGGATGCGCTGATCGAGCCTGACGTGCCGCGCCCTTCCGATCCGCTCAAGACCGGCAGCAGCGCCTCGCTGATGGCGTGGGAATCGCTCGGCCGACGCGGCCGCGAATTCGTCGCCGAAGGCCCTGATGGCGCAGACATATCCGCCTTCACCCATCGCCCGGCAAAGGAACCGCTCAGGGTCTATGCGGGCCTCAACTCGGCTTCGACGCCGGAAGAAAGAGCGGCCTTGGCGCTGGAGGAATTGAAACGGGTCGGCGGTTTCGAACGCAAGGTGCTTGTGGTGGTCATTCCCACCGGCACCGGCTGGATCGATCCGGAAGCACTCGATACGGTCGAATATCTGCATGACGGCGATATCGCCAGCGTCGCCGTGCAATATTCCTATCTTTCCAGCTGGATCGCCTTGCTGACGGAGCCGGATTACGGTGTCGAGACGGCACGCGCTTTGTTCGAGGCCGTCTACGGCTACTGGACCACGCTGCCGAAGGAAACGCGGCCGAAGCTTTACCTGCATGGCCTCAGCCTCGGTTCGCTCAATTCGCAGAAATCTTCCGATCTCTACGATGTGCTGGCAGACCCCTTCCAGGGCGCGTTGTGGAGCGGTCCGCCCTTTTCCAGCCCGACATGGCGCATGGCCACCAATGGCCGGGTGAAGGGCACGCCGGAATGGCTGCCGCGTTTCCGCGATTCCTCCGTCATCCGCTTCGCCAACCAATATACGACAGCCCATATGCCCGATGCGGAATGGGGGCCGATGCGGATCGTCTATCTGCAATATGCCAGCGACCCCATAACCTTCTTCGAGGCCGCCTCACTTTACCGGCGGCCGCAATGGATGGTGCATCACGGGCCTGACGTTTCCACATCCTTCCGCTGGTTCCCGGTCGTCACCCTGCTGCAGCTCGGTCTCGATGTCGCCGCCGCCACCACGGCACCGATCGGTTACGGCCATGTCTATGCGCCGGAACATTATATCGATGCATGGACGGAAGTAACCGCGCCGGGTGGCTGGAGCCCTGAGGAAATCCAGCGGCTGAAGATGCTCTTCAAAGCCCGCCGCGGTTCCACCGATCCGGCGTGAGCGCGGCGGGCTCGCCTGGAGCCTCAGCCCTTCAGCCGGTCCAGATTGTCGGCGATATAGGTCTCCAGTGAACGCGGCGCATGGCCGGTCAGCGTTTCGACATCGCCAGTCACCACGGCTGTCCAGCCTTCGCGCACGGGATAAAAGATCGAGGCGAGGAACGAGGCGTAGTCCTGCGGCACGCCCGCGCCGGTGAGAATGCCGATGAAGACCTCATCCGAAACGGCAGCGTAAGAAACCGGCTTGCCGATCGCCTGCGAAATCAGCGCGGCCGCTTCGCCGTAACCCAGGGCTTTCGGACCCGTCAGGTTGAAAGCCTTGCCATTGAAGGCGTCAGAGGTCAGCGCGGCGGCGGCGCTGTCGGCGATATCGCGAACATCGATAAAGCTCGACTTACCCTCGCCCGCCGGAACGGCGATCTGGCCATGGTCGATGCCCGCCTTCCAGTAGCTGTGGAAATTATCGGCGAACCAGTTGGGGCGCAGGATGACGTGAGGCGTGCCCGACGCGATGATCTTCAGCTCGATCTGGCGATAGGGAATGGAATCATCGGCATCGACGCCGAGGACGCTGAGGAACACGATCTTCACCTTGCGGCGCGCGGCCTCCTCGACAACGGGCGTCAGCGCGTCGATGGCATCCAGACGACCGCCAGCCAGGATGAGGAACAGACGGTCAACGCCATCGAAGGCATCCGCATAAGTCGATGCGTCGGTATAATCGAAACGCACACCTTCCGCGCCGCCCGTGGCGTTGCCGCTACGCGAGGCCGCCTTAACGCTTTCGCCCTTGGAAAGAAGCGCTTTCACCAGCGGCGTGCCGATGGTGCCGGTGGAACCGATTACGAGTATCTTGCCTGCCATCTCAAATCTCCGTAGTATCTAATGGAAACCATGTTTCTAAAACACAGGTACTGCGTTTACGAAATCATGAAAAGAGAGCACTTTTCGGTTATCTGGTATCCTCGCGGAAACCGGCATGGCCCTGAAACGACGGAACAAACCCATGGAACGTATCTATGACGTCTATGAAGACCGCTGCCCCACCCGCATGGTGCTGGACAGGATCGCCGACAAATGGGCGCTGCTGATCCTCGACCGGCTGCGGGTGGAGGCGGTGCGCTTCAACCTGCTGCGGCGGGAGATCAAGGGCATTTCGCAAAAGGTCCTGTCGCAGACGCTCAAGAAGCTCGAACGCGACGGGCTGATTTCGAGGCAGGTCTTTCCGACTGTGCCGGTGACGGTCGAATATTCGCTGACGCCGCTGGGGCGGACGCTAACCGACACGGTGGCGGCACTTGCCCATTGGGCGGAGGGCAATATCGACGCGGTGATGGCGGCGCAGAGGGCTTATGATGAGCGGGCGGTGGTTTAGGGTAAGGTCACCGTCCTTTACTTCCCTCATCCCTGTGCTTGTCACAGGGATGAGGGAAGAAGAAAGTATCGCGCGCACCCACCGGGCTTTGCGCCTGTCGCACTCCCCAAAATCCCTACCGCGAAATCCGCGTCGAAAGAATGATCGACGACAACGTCCGCTCCACACCATCAAGCGCGCCGATCCTGTCGATCAACCGGTCGAGGTCGAGGATCGAAGGCGCGGCCAGAATGGCGATGAGATCGAAGGTCCCGCTCACCGAATGCAGCGTCGTCACCTCCTTGATGGCGGAAAGCGCGGCGGTGACGGCGGGTAGCGCCTTCGGCCCGATAGTGATCAGCACATGGGCGCGCACCAGCCCGGAAAGATAGCTTTCCGAAAGCCTCAGACCATAACCGGCAATCACCCCGTCCGCCTCCAGCCGCTCGATGCGGGCCTGCACCGTGGTGCGCGAAAGGCCGAGTTTGCGCGCCAGTTCCGCCACCGGCATGCGGGCATTTTCGGAAAGCAGGGCGAGCAGCGCCCGGTCCTTGTCGGCAATCGTCATAGTGACCAATCCTGTCGTCTAATTGCTCAATATTAATCCTCTATTCGCACATAGTGAAGCTGCGAATCGTCAAAAAAAGCTGGCATTCTGTCTTTTAAGCGCATCCGGTGCGCAGACATGCGAATTTACTGCGGGGAACAAAAACATGAAAAACATTGTGGTTATCGGCGCGGGCAATATCGGTTCGGCAATCGCCTGGATGCTGGCCGCATCAGGCGATTATCGCATCACGGTTGCCGATCGTTCAGCCGATCAGCTGGCCAATGTGCCGGCGCATGAACGGGTCGACACCGAAATCGTCGACATTACCGACCGTCCCGCTCTGGAAGCACTGCTAAAAGGCAAATTCGCCGTGCTCTCCGCCGCCCCCTTCCACCTGACGGCGGGTATTGCCGAAGCGGCCGTTGCCGTCGGCACGCATTATCTCGATCTCACCGAAGACGTGGAATCCACCCGCAAGGTCAAGGCGCTGGCGGAAACGGCCGAAACCGCGCTCATTCCGCAATGCGGCCTCGCCCCCGGCTTCATCTCCATCGTCGCTGCCGATCTCGCCGCCAAGTTCGACAAGCTGGACAGCGTGCGCATGCGCGTCGGCGCTCTGCCGCAATATCCGTCCAATGCGCTCAACTACAACCTCACCTGGAGCACCGACGGGCTGATCAACGAATATATCGAGCCCTGCGAAGCGATCGTCGAAGGCCGCCTCACCGCCGTTCCGGCCCTTGAGGAGCGCGAGGAGTTCTCGCTCGATGGCATCACCTACGAGGCGTTCAACACCTCGGGCGGTCTCGGTACGCTTTGCGCGACGCTGGAAGGCAAGGTGCGGACCATGAATTACCGCACCATCCGTTACCCCGGCCATGTGGCGATCATGAAGGCGCTTTTGAACGACCTCAACCTGCGCAACCGCCGCGATGTGCTGAAGGACCTGTTCGAAAACGCCCTGCCCGGCACCATGCAGGATGTGGTCATCGTCTTCGTCACCGTCTGCGGCACCCGCAACGGCCGCTTCCTGCAGGAAACCTATGCCAACAAGGTCTATGCCGGCCCGGTTTCCGGCCGCATGATGAGCGCCATCCAGATCACTACCGCCGCCGGCATCTGCACGGTTCTCGACCTGCTCGCGGAAGGCGCCCTGCCGCAGAAGGGCTTCGTTCGACAGGAGGAAGTGGCGCTGCCGAAGTTCCTCGAAAACCGGTTTGGCCGGTATTATGGCTCGCATGAGCCGCTGGCGCGGGTTGGGTGAGAAATATAAACCGGCGAGAAAATATCTCCTCCCATTCCTCCGTCATACCGGCCTCGAGCCGGTATCCAGCCAGCCCAAGTCCCTGGGCTGAAAAACCCTTCTCGCCGCGCAGACGCGCGGCGGCTGGATGCCGGATCAAGTCCAGCATGACGGCGAAGGTGACGAATCCATTACGTCCCGCAAAATGTCCTGAACACCCGCTCATGGCTCATCGGCGGTTGCATATAGACGAAATTATCCGGCCGCTCTTCGAAAGGCGTCGCTATCGCCTTCAGCATGGCGTGGAAGGGCTCGAAATCATCCTCTTCCACCGCCGCTTCGATCAGTTCCTCGATACGGTGGTTGCGCGGGATGATGGCGGGATTGGCAGAGAGCATCGCGCCTGACCTTTCGGAATCGGAAATACCCTCACGACCGGCTCTTTCCCGCCAACGGGTGAGAAATTCGTCCGCCCCCGCGATATCGATGAACATGCCGCGGAATGGCTCGGCGTCGCCATTGGCCGCATGGGAAAGACGCCGGAAGGTCAGCGTATAATCCGCTTCAGATGCCTGCATCAGCGCCAACAGCGCCTGCACCAGATCCATGTCGCCCTCTTCCTCGGTCGTCAGGCCAAGCTTTTCTCGCATACCGGTAAGCCAGCGTTGGGGAAAGGCGGCGGCGAAATTGGCGAGAACGGCATTGGCGAGTTCGGCGGCTTTTTCTACCTGCGGATCGAGCAGCGGCAGCAGGCATTCCGCCAGTCTTGCGATATTCCATTGCGCGATGCCCGGCTGATTGTTGAAGGCGTAACGGCCCTGCGCATCGATGGAGGAAAAGACCTTGTTGGGGTGATATTCATCGAGGAAAGCGCAGGGGCCGAAATCGATGGTTTCGCCTGACACCGCCATATTGTCGGTATTCATCACGCCATGGATGAAACCCACCATCATCCAGCGAGCGATGAGTTCGCATTGCCTCCCGGCGATGCCACTCAGCAGGGCGAGGTAAGGATTGTCTGCCTCTTTCGCCTCGGGATAATGACGGTCGATCACGTAGTCCGCGAGGTTTTTGATCGCCTCGTCATCCTCGCGCGCGGCAAAGAACTGGAACGTGCCGACACGGATATGGCTTGCCGCCACGCGGGTGAAGACACCGCCCGGCAGGCCGACTTCGCGCTGCACCCTTTCGCCGGAGAGGACAGCCGCCAGCGCCCGCGTGGCGGGGATGCCGAGTGCAAACATCGCTTCCGAAACGATATATTCGCGCAGCACCGGGCCAAGGGCCGCACGGCCGTCTCCCCTGCGTGAAAACGGCGTCGGGCCGGAGCCCTTGAGCTGGATATCGCGGCGGTTGCCGTTACTGTCGATCACTTCACCAAGCAGAATGGCGCGGCCATCGCCCAGCTGCGGCACGAAGCCGCCGAACTGGTGGCCGGCATAGGCCATGGCCAGCGGCTCGGCCCCCTGCGGCACGACATTGCCGGAAAAGATCGCCGCCAGCCTTTCATCATCAAGGCCGGCCACATCGAGAAGGAGTTCGTCGGCCAGCCCGCGATTGAAAGCGATGAGGCGCGGCGCCTTCACCGGCGTCGGCAGCACGGCGGCGCTGAAGCGTTCCGGCAGGCGGGCATAGGAATTGTCGAATTTCATCACGGATAAACTCCCTGCTTTGCCCCTATATGGGGCCGGAAGGCGACGGATGCGAGCGATAAATGCCGCGCCTCGTCCATGGCTTCATTCAATTTTGCGCAATGAACTTTCCCGCGCCATCATCGTTCCTATGCTTGACCAGCAGAATGCCGAACGGAAAGGAAAAGCAATGACCGTTGTTGAAGCCGCAGCCGAACCGGAAAGCGCCATCCGCACCCTCCACACCGAACTGCCTGTCAACGCCACCTTCCATGTCTGGCTGAAGGCGAAAAAAGACGCCGAGCCCGGCGCCGTCTCCTTTTCCAATCAGAATGGAAAATTCGCTGAAGTTTCAAGCGTCAACACGGAAGAGTTCGGTTTTCGAATCTATCAGGTCTTTGGCGGCGGCCATGTGGAGCTGAGTTACGACACCGTCACGACAGCCGTTTCCGTCATCTACTGGTTCACCGCGTCGGATGTGCTCGAGACCGGCATCACCGTTGTCCATACCAAGCCTGATAATGCCGCACCCGAACTTCCCGGCAGCTATCACTTCCGTCCGCCCTTTGGCTGGATGAACGACCCGAACGGCTTTGGCCGCTTTGAGGGCCGCCCGCATCTGTTTTATCAGCATTATTCTCACGGCCTGCGCTGGAACACCATGCATTGGGGCCATGCCGTCTCCTCCGATTACCTGCGCTGGCGGCACCTGCCGATCTTCCTCTTCCCTTCAGAGGATCTGACGACGCGGCCGGACAAGCGCGGCGGCGCCTATTCCGGCTCGACGATTCCGCTGGTGGAAGGCACCGGCATCCGCGTCTTCTTCACCGAGCAGGTGCAGGACCGCATTCCCGAGCAGCAGATACAGCTGACCGCCACCTCCTCCGATCTCATCATGGCTGGGCAGGCCGAGGTCATTCTCGGCACCCGGCCGGACGGACAGGGGCTGACACCGGATTTCCGCGACCCTTACGTCTTTCGTGGCCCCGATGGCCTGTGGAAAATGGTGCTTGGCAGCCAGAGCGATGGTGGCGGCGTCATTCTGCTCTACGAAACGCTTGACCCCACGGCGGCATCGGGCTGGACCTATGTCGGCAAACTCTGGGTGGAAACACGCTACAAGACAACGGCCATCGAATGCCCCTGCCTGCTGCCACTCGATGGTCCGGTCAATGCCCGCTCCACCCGCTGGGTGTTGATCTACGGGCTGATGCATTCGGAGGACCCGGAGACCGGCCGCAAGAACCTGACCATGGCCGATGTCGGCTGGTTTGACGGCAAGGCCTTCACCAAGGAATCCGGGCAGGAACTGGATTTCGGCACCGATAATTACGCCTTCCAGGCCTTTCTCGATGGCGACAGCATCATCGGCATGGGCTGGCTGGCAAACTGGGCGGATGCCAATCCGGAGATCGATTTCCCGACCTCGATGACGTTGCCGCGCCGGATTCATTATGTGAATGGCGAGCTTCTGACCCCGCCCATCGGCGCGGCGGAAAGCCTGCGCAGCCATATTCTCGACCGCACGCGGCTTGCCGCCGGCGAACGCGTCACCTTCATCAACGGGGCGGTGGAAATATTGTTCGAGCTTGCCTCACCCGGCGCGCCCTTCGAACTGGTGCTCGATCATCCGACGGTTAAGCTTGGCGTCGTTTCCGATGAAACGGGGCTGTGGATCTGCCATGAGGACGGGCGCGACGGCCCCTCGCCGCATTATATCGCCCGGGGAGCCAAGGCATCCCGCATCCGCATCTTTCTCGATTATGGCTCGATTGAGGTCTTCGCCAATCGCGGGCGATATGTGGGCACCAAGCGCATCGAAGGTTTCGAACCCGTGCGCTCGGCGCTGCTGAAGGCCGCCCCCGGCGCGGTGGTGCATGCCACCAGCTGGGCGCTGAAACCGTGAGGAACCTTTTGACGGATTGGGCGGTTGATAGACCGAAACCGCCCAATCCGCCGAAAGGAGAAACGGCATGACCAAAATCCGCGACACCAGCGATCCGATCCTGTTTCCAACCGAAGCCAATGAAAACAAGGCAGAGAAGAAACGCGCCGGCAAGGGCATCATCATCATTATCGGCGCAATCGCCATTATGTCCTTCGTCGTTTATCTGGCGGCGATCACCATCGCCGCCACCCAGTCCTGATCAAGGCCGCGAAGGGCCGTTCACTTTGTTGGGTCGCATTTCCGGACGGAAAACCCGGTTCCACTTTTTTTGGAAATGCTCTAGCGCCTTTCACCCCGCAACCCGCTGGCGGTCATGATCGCCAGCAGCGATATGACCACACCCAGCCCATAAAGATAAACCATCGGCATCGTCACATCCGCACGCTCGATCTGCGCCACGAGATCGCTGGCGGCGGCGACAGTGCCGCTTGCGCCAGCACCGGCCGCAGAGCCGAGCGTCGCGACCGTCGGCAAAAGCGCACCCGTCATCTTGCGTTCTTCTTCCGGCGCTGCTTCCATTGCCGCCTGGCTGATGCCGGCCCAGGACATGCCGAAGGCCGATCCGATCAGGATTTGCCCGAGCAGCATTTCTCCCCAGTTGCCGGTCGCCAGCCCCAGCCCCAGCAGGGCGCAGCCCGGCACCATCTGGTAGGGACCGTAATGCAGGCAAATCTCCCGCAGGCGGCTAGAGCGCAGGCTGCCGATCAGCATTGCCACGAAGCTCCAGGCAAGCGGCATCGTCACCACGATGAAACCGGCAAAGGTGGGCTCATGCTGCCAGAGATTGATAGCGACATAAGCGAGATAGACGCTGCCCAGCGCATGGGCATAGGACATCAGGAACAGCACCCAGAAACCGCTGCCGAGCACCGTCTTCAGCCGGAAGGAATTCTTCGGGAACAATCCGACGGAAGGCCGTGTGCCAGCCCGCAGCGACGCCCACAACAGCACCGCCCCCGCCAGCAGGGAAATCGCCCGCAGGCTCGCATCCTCGAAGGCGGAAGGAGCGGAAAAGGCCAATGCGCCGACAAGGCAGAAAACCAGCGGCACCAGCGGTTTGCGCGTCGCCGCCACCGGCCGCTCGGCGGAGACGGCAATGGTGGTATAGGCCAGAAGCAGCAGGATCAACGGCGCCGACAGCAGGAAGGTGGCGCGCCAGGAGATGTGTTCGGTGGCAAAACCGCCGGTCAGCGGGCCGATGAAGGAGGCGACCGCCCAGATCGCCGCCTCGATGGCGAAGACCTTCGGCAACAGGCCGGAGCGGAAACCGGCGGGAATGAGACTGTAGCACACGGCGACGATCAGCCCGTCCGCCAGTCCCTGCAAGGCCCGGCCGACGACGACCCACAAAAAGTCACCTGCAATTGCCGAGAGAACCGAACCGAAGGAAAAGATCAGGCAGCACAGAAGCAGGACGGCGCGCGCGCCAAAACGTTCGCGAAACAGCACCGCAGTCACGCCGCCCGCCACGGAACCGACGAAATAAAGACTATAGGCCCAGCTGTAAAAACCCGCGCCGCCGATTTCGTTCACGGCCACGGGCAAGGCCGTCACGACAGCGAACTGATTAAAAGCGTGCAGGCCGATACCGGAGGAGATGACGGTCAGTAGCGAGAGATTCGCCCCGCTCAGCAATTCGCCCCAGCCGTTTTTCTCCGCCATTTCGATACTCGACAAAGCCGTATCCTTTCCATTTTTGCGATACGGCGGGCAAACTAGAACCTCAAGCGCCATTGAGGTCAAGACGGCTTTTTCAGGTCATTTGTTCTGAAGGAATTCTCGCGCGGCAGGAACCCTCCGCGCGCCCGGCCGTTTGCCGAAGAACCGATAGAAAGGACACCGTCATGGACCGCAAGAAAATCCTGCCCCTTAACGAAGACGCCATGAACGAGGATCTGCTCGATCTCGACATCGACGCCCTTCCCGCCAAGGGAGAGATTCCGCAATCCATCGAACAGGAAATCGAGGAAGAAGAGGCCGAGAGCGAGGACGATCCCTATCAGGAAAGCGACGAGGCCCTGCCCGACGATGCGGAAGAACGGGTGATCAACCGCAATCCCTCGCGGGAAGGCGGGGCTTTCGACGAGGTTTAGGGAAGACTGACGGTGCGACCGGACACGAGGCGCGTGAGCATATAGCGTAGATGATCCTGCCCGCCGAAAAAGACCGCGAGAATACGCACGGTCTTTTCACCCTCATCGATATCGAAATAAAAGACAGCCTGATTTTTCGTTACCCGGCGTAGGCCGGGTAATATTTCGGGCAACAATGTTCCCTCGAAGGGCGCTTTGTGAAGCGCTTCCATATCCGCTTCAATCGACCCCACGCGTCGTACAGCGCGCGTGAAAGCTGCTGGCAAGGCGTCGCCGAGGTCGAGATAGGACTGGATGAGATGGTCGAGAATGCGGCCGAGGTCTTGATCTGTCTGTGTTGAACGCAGGACCTTATAGGCCATAGCCGGCCTTTCTGGCCGCTATCATGGCTGCTGTTCTTTGTTTACCTTCCTCAACGGAGACGAAGTCGTCCTGCTTACGATCTGCCAGCAGGTCGCGAAGCGCAGCAAGCTCGGCGTCCCTCAACTCGGTCTCCTGCCGAAGCAGTTCCAGCCCACGCTGGACGACGGCACTGAGGCTGGCGTAACGCCCTTCCTCCACCAGCCTGCGCGCGAAGCTGTCCTGTTGATCGGAGATGGAAACTGACGCCTTGACGGACATTGTGGCACTCCCTCGACAGGACAGATCATGCTACTCAGTAGCACATCTTTCCTGTTCATTCCAGCAACGAGATGCTTCAACCCGCCCTTTCCGGCGAATAACCGGCTTCGCGGATCGCCGCTTCCGCAGTTGCGGCATCGCCCGCTACCGTGAGCCGGTGGGCGGAAAGATCGATGCTGACGGCGGCATCGGGAAGCACCTCAGTGAGAGCGCCGCGCAGCGTCTTTTCGCAATGGCCGCAGGTCATGTCTGGAATGAGGAAGGTGGTTGCGCTCATAGTTTTCTCCTTTTGACCGGTAGCGATATTTTCGCGCCGGTTGTCATAAAGTTCAGTGGGTTCGCACAGGCCTGGCGTCGTTCTTCTCAGCGCCGGCGAGATCATCGAGGATGGGGCAGTCGGGCCGGTGGTCGCCGCCGCAGCAATGGGCGAGATGGGACAGAGTTTTCACCATGCTCTTCATCTCGGCGATCTTCTGTTCGAGATCAGCGATGTGGACGAGCGCAATTTCCTTCACCGCCGAACTCTCACGGCTTTTGTCCTGCCAGAGTTTCAGCAGCGTCTCGGTCTCCTCCAGCGAGAAACCGAGCGTGCGCGCCCGCTTGATGAAGCGCAGATTGTGCACATCCTGCTCGCCATAGACCCGGTAATTATTGCCGGTGCGGGCGGCGGGGGTGATGAGGCCAATCTGCTCGTAATAACGGATCATCTTGGCGGAAACGCCCGATGCTTCCGATGCCTGGCCGATATTCACAATCTCACCTCCCGATGGGCCACCTTCGCCCTTTTCAACCGCAGCGCATTGGCGAGAACGAAGACGCTGGACAGCGCCATTGCCCCCGCGCCGATCATCGGCGACAGCGTGATGCCGAAGGCCGGATAAAGCACGCCCGCCGCAACCGGTATCAGCGCCACGTTGTAGCCGAAAGCCCAGAACAGGTTTTCCTTGATGTTGCGGATGGTCGCCCGGCTCATCTCGATGGCGTTGACGGCGCCCATGAGATCGCCGCCGACCAGCACCACATCGGCGCTTTCGATGGCGACATCCGTTCCCGTACCGACGGCGATACCGATATCGGCCTCGGCCAGCGCCGGCGCATCGTTGATGCCGTCGCCGACAAAGGCGAGCACCTTGCCGCCTGCGCGCATCTCGTGGATCGCCTTCACCTTGCCCTCGGGCAGCACTTCCGCCACCACGCGGGAAATGCCGACCTGCCGGGCGATTGCATTGGCCGTGCGGGCATTGTCGCCCGTCACCATGGCCACTTCGATGCCCATCGCCTGCAGCGCCCTGATGGCGGCAACACTCGATGGTTTCAGCGGATCGGCGACGGCGATCGCAGCCGCCAGCCTGCCGTCGATGGCGGCATAAAGCGGCGTCTTGCCCTCGTCACCCAGCCTTGCCGCCGCATCCGCGAAGATATCGACGGAATGGCCGAGTTTCGCCATGAAGCGATCCGCGCCAACTTCGACCCTGCGGCCATTGACGTTGGCGGCGATACCGTAACCCGTGACGCTTTCGAAATTTTCAACGGTCGGAGGTTCAAGTCCCTCTCCCGCTACCACACTCCGGTCTTCCGCAGCCCGGACGATGGCTTCGGCAATCGGATGCTCCGAGCGGCCCTCGACGGCGGCGACGAGCGCCAGAACCTCGTTTTCGGCAAATCCTTCCGCCACCACGAGGTCCGTCAGTTCCGGGCGGCCCTTGGTCACAGTGCCGGTCTTGTCGACCACAACGATTTCAGCCGAACGCAGCTCCTGCAGGGCCTGTCCCTTACGGAACAGCACGCCCAGCTCCGCCGCCCGGCCGGTGCCAACCATGATAGAGGTGGGCGTGGCGAGACCCATGGCGCAGGGGCAGGCGATGATGAGCACCGCGACCGCATTGACCAGAGCGAATGTATAGGCGGGTTCCGGGCCGAATATCGCCCAGACGATGAAGGTCAGCACCGCAATGGCAATGACAACGGGCACGAAGAGCGCAGTGACGCGGTCCACCAGCAGCTGGATTGGCAGCTTGGACCCTTGAGCCTCCTCCACCATGCGGATGATCTGCGACAGCATGGTGTCCGCGCCCACCTTGGTCGCCTTGAACTTGAAGGCGCCAGTCTTGTTGATGGTGCCGCCGACGACCGTTGCGCCGATGGTTTTTTCCACCGGCACCGGCTCGCCTGAAATCATCGATTCATCGACATAGGACGAGCCTTCGACGACTTCGCCATCCACCGCCAGCCTTTCGCCGGGACGGATGACGACGATATCGCCGGCCACCAGATCATCGGGGGAAATATCGATGGTGGCGCCGTCGCGCTCCACACGGGCGGTCTTCGCCTGCAGGCTCATCAGCTTGCGGATGGCGTCTCCCGTGCGGCCGCTGGCGCGGGCTTCGAGAAGCCGCCCGGTCAGGATCAGCGTGACGATGACGGTTGCCGCTTCATAATAGACGAACTGTGCCTCTTCCGGCAGTAGATCGGGCGCGAAGGTCGCCACGACGGAATAGGCGTAGGCCGCCGTCACGCCCAGCGCCACAAGAGAATTCATTTCCGGCGCACCGCGCAGCAAAGCGGGAAAACCGGTCTTGAGAAAGCGCAGGCCCGGTCCGAAAATCACCGCCGTCGCGAGCACGAAGTAGATGTAATAGAGGTTCTGCGTCTCGATGAGACCCATCAGCCAGTGATGCATCGGCTCATAGAGATGGCCGCCCATTTCCAGCACGAAAAGCGGCGCGGTCAGGATGGCGGCAATCGTCAGGTCGCGTTTCAGCGCGCCCTCCTCACCCGCATGCTGCATATGGTCATGGCCGCCGGTTTCGCCCGCCATCTGACCATGGCCCTCATGATGTCCCTGGTGCTGGTTATGATTGTGATGGGCGGAATGATCGTGCGGTTTCGGTGTCTTCAGCGCGAACCCGGCAAGCTTTGCCGTTTCCACCAATGCGTCCCGTTCGCGCCGGCCGCCGATCGTTTCCACCGAGACCTTGCCTGAAGCCGCGTCTACCTTGACGGCGATTGTGGTGGCGACCGCTTCCAGAACGGCCTTCAGCCGCCCGGCCTGCGCCTCGTCCTGCAAGCCTTCCACCGTAAATTCCTGCCGCTCCGGCGCGATATCATAACCGACCTTCTTGATGGCGGCGCCAAGCGTGCGCGCCGAAAAACCCTCGGCGGGCTCGACGGTAAGCTTCTTCGTGGCGAAGTTCACGGAACTCGACATGACACCGGGCACCTTGGCGGCAGCCGTTTCCACCCGCCGCACGCAGGAAGCGCAGGTCATGCCCTCCACGGGAATGGAAACCGGTTCATTTCGATGGGCGTGTTTGACTGTCTCGTTCATGGGAAATCCCCTTTCGAGACCCTATGTAGAGATTCCCATGATGGGAAGGTCAAGGGAAGGGAAAGGTTTTTGTTGAACACACAATCGTGAGCGCAGCCACCCGTCCGAAGCAGGGCGTTCGCCACGATCATACGACCTATGGACCCACTATCGAGCGAGGCTTCCCAAGCGCGTTCAGACCGCCACGAGTCTTGCCAGATAAACCGTTGCGCCGCCGCATTCGGGATCGTTGACGGTTTGATAGAGAAGCCGGAAACCATGTGCGGCAAGCAGGCTTTCATACTCATCGCGAGCGAGGCTCGCGTGATAAAGCGGCCGCCCCTGAAAGCTGCCGATCGCTTCCCCGTAATCGGGTCCGGCCGTGAACATCAACGCCGCGCCATCATTGGCATGCTGGCGGAAAATGCCGAACATGCGGCGCTGATCTTCCACCGTCAGGTGGAAAAAACTGTGCCACGCAATCAATCCGTCGAAGCGGCGGTCGAGGGCCAGCTTTCGCATGTCCGCAACCGCCCAGAGGTTCTGGGGAAATCTCGCCCGGCAAAGCTCAACCAGCGGCAGGGACGCATCGATGCCAGTGACGTCATAGCCGTTGGCAATAAAGTAGCCGGCGATCGGCTCCCCGGAACCGCAGCCTATGTCGAGAATGGACGCGCCATTCGGCAAGAGCGAGGTGAATCTGTCGAGCCAAGGTTTTTCGGCAAGCGAACGGCCCCGCAAACTGTCGAAATCGGCCCCGTGTTCATTGTAGATCGCGATGACGTTGCGAGAGGCATCCGACATGTGCTTATCCTCTTCAGGCAAAGGTCATGCCGGCTGCGCAATCACCGGTGCACGGCCAGCCGCGGAATATCGCGCAGGAATGCATCGCGCACGGCGGGGCCGAGCGGCTCGTCGGACGGTTTGTCGGAAACGCGCAGCCTTGCGAAGACGATGTGCTGGCCTTCGCGCTCCGCCCAGCCGACAAACCAGCCGAAGGGACGGTTGCGGTCGGGGTTGCCCTTTTCGTCACGCATGTAGCCGGTGCCGGTCTTGCCATGCACGGCCCAGCTTTCCGGCGCATCAAAGACCGGAACGATTGCCCTTGTCTTCGCCTGCGCATCACGCGAGACCGGCAGATTGCCGGCCAGGAGGCGGCGGAGGAAGCCGACCTGCTCCACCGGCGAAACCGTCAGCGACGATCCGAGCCAGGAATGGGTCAGGCCGTTATTCTTGCCCGGCTCACCGGAAACATCGGCATTGCCGTAACCGAGACGCTTCACATAGGCGGCGAATTTATCCGGTCCAAGGCGACGGGTGATTTCACGCGAATACCACAGGACCGAATCCTGTTCCCATATCGAGGGATCGACCGTCTTGCGGTCGGAGGCGCGCGCCTCCGTGCCGGGTTTCCAGTCCCAGGCGGGCGTCTTTTCATCCTGAAGAATGCCGGCATCGTAACCGATCAGCGCCAGCGGCACCTTGAAGGTGGAAGCCGGCGCCACGCGCTGGTCGCAGGCGCCCTGCTGGTTGATGATCGCGCCGGTCTCGATTGAGGTGACGAGCGTGCATTCGAAGGCCTGGGGCTGTTGCTGGGCATCAGCGGAAAACGGCAGGAGCCCCGGAAGGGCAAGGCATGAAAGAACGATGGCGGGCAGCCGGTAGCGCATGCGTTTTGATGTCCCTCGTCCGCTTTGCGGATCATTTGCCGGAATGGCCGGAAGCTGTCTTTGATTTCAGACAAGTCGATCCCGAAACCGTGACACGCTTTCGGACGACATGCCTTTAGGAGACTGATGGGGCAGGAATAGGACCAAAACGAAAATCGACGTTTTCCGTCACATCCGCTCCTTTTCGCCCGCCCTCTCGCCGACCGTCAGCGGCCAGTCGACCACATAATCCTCGAAGTCGTCAACATCCACATCGGCCTCGCTGACCGTGCGGCCGCGTGCGGAAATGCCCGCCTCATGCACCGTTTCCGTATCGCCGGAAACAAGATAGTGCCACCAGTAGAGATCCTTGCCATCACGCACCAGCGCATAGGCGCAGGTGGGCGGCAGCCAGCCGATCTCATGGACCTTCTTGAGGTCCAGCTGGATACAGTCCGGCACGGTGGCGCGGCGGTTTTCGTAGTCGGAGCATCGACAGCTCTCGCCATCGAGCAGCACACAGCGAACCGAGGTGAACGCCACTTCGCCGGTGTCCCAGTCCTCCAGCTTGTTGAGACAGCAGAGGCCACAGCCGTCGCACAGGCTTTCCCATTCCTCACCGGTCATCTCGGTCAGCGATTTGGTTTTCCAGAACGGCGCGTCATTCATCGTTAACATTTCCGTTTCATTTTGATCACTTGGACAGGAGTGTTTAACCGGTCCCTAATCCTTTATATCGTATCGCCAAGGGCTGGTTTGTACGATATTTTAGCATATTGGCAGGCGGCAGAGGGGTCATTGGCCCGCGAACTGCCGCCACGTCAAGCAATTCCGACATAACCATGCCACGGTTTTGCGTCGGGAATGGGTTGAACCGCAGAATATCGACGATCGCGTTGCGTTGAACAGGAACACATCGGCACGTGCAGGAAGAAAAAGACGATAAGAACGGCCGTAAAAAACGGCACATCCTGCTCCGGATCGATAGCTTCATCGACTCCGGCCTGTGGACGGCTGCGGCAAGGCTGGTGGATTTCTGGGAAGACGTCACCATCGCCTCGCGCAAATTGCATGTGCGCGGCTGGAAGAAGCTTCTCGTCAACCTCACCTGCGACGCGCTGACCTTCGGAACGGCGGGTTGCGTCGTGCTTCTGGCGCTCGCGATGCCCGCCTTCGAGGAAACCAAGAAGGACTGGCGTTACCGCGGCGATTTCGCCGTCACTTTCCTTGATCGTTACGGCAACACCATCGGCCATCGCGGTATCATTCATGAAGATTCCGTCCCGATCGACCAGATGCCTGACCATTTCATCAAGGCGGTACTGGCGACCGAAGACCGGCGTTTCTTCGACCATTTCGGCATCGACTTCATCGGCCTTGCCCGCGCCATGAGCGAAAACGCCCGCGCCGGCGGCGTGGTGCAGGGCGGTTCGACGCTGACGCAGCAGCTCGCCAAGAACCTGTTCCTTACCAATGAGCGCTCGCTGGAGCGCAAGATCAAGGAAGCCTTCCTCGCGCTGTGGCTCGAGACCAACATGTCGAAGAAGGAAATCCTCAGCCTTTATCTCGACCGCGCCTATATGGGCGGCGGCACCTTCGGGGCGGCGGCGGCGGCGCAGTTTTATTTCGGCAAGAACCTGACCGATGTGACACTGGCCGAATCCGCCATTCTGGCCGGCCTGTTCAAGGCGCCGGCCAAATATGCGCCGCATGTCAACCTGCCCGCCGCGCGTGCCCGTGCCAACACCGTGCTTTCCAACCTGGTGCAGAGCGGATTGATGACCGAGGGCCAGGTGATCGGCGCGCGGCGCAATCCGGCCACCGTCATCGACCGCGCCGATGTGAAGGCGCCGGATTATTTCCTCGACTGGGCTTTCGACGAAGTGCAGCGGCTGGCCGCCGAAGGTAAATTCAAGGACCATACGGTGGTCGTGCGCACCACCATCGATACCGGCCTGCAGCAGGCGGCCGAACAGGCGATGGAAATGGGCCTGCGCGAATATGGCGAAGGTTACCGCGTCAAGCAGGGCGCGATGGTCATGATCGAAAATGGTGGCGGCGTGCGCGCCATGGTCGGCGGGCGTGATTATGGCGAAAGCCAGTTCAACCGCGCCACGGCGGCGCTGCGCCAGCCCGGCTCCTCCTTCAAGGTCTATACCTACTCGGCCGCCATGGAAAAGGGCATGAAGCCGGAGACGCTGATTTCCGATGCGCCGGTGACCTGGCGCGGCTGGTCGCCGCAGAATTATGGCCGCTCCTATGCCGGCAAGGTGACGCTGCAGATGGCGCTCGCCAAATCCTACAATACCGTGCCGGTCCGGCTCGCCAAGGATGTGCTCGGCACGCAGGTCATCGTCGACACGGCCAAGGCCATGGGTGTCGCAACACCGCTTCGCAGCGACAAAACCATTCCGCTCGGCACTTCGGAAGTGACGGTTCTCGACCAGGCCACCGCCTATGCCGTGTTCCCGGCCGATGGCATGCAGTCACGCCGCCATGGCATCGAGCAGGTGCTGGATTACGAGGGCAATGTTCTCTACGATTTCAGCCACAACGAGCCGCCTGCCAAGCGCGTGCTCTCCGAAGACGCCAATTCCAAAATGAACCAGATGCTGGTGACCATTCCCGTCATGGGCACGGCCCGCCGCGGCGCGCTTGACAATGGCATCGTCTCCGGCGGCAAGACCGGCACCTCGCAGGCTTACCGCGACGCCTGGTATGTGGGTTTCACCGGCAATTATACGACCGCCGTCTGGTTCGGGAATGACGAATTCACACCGATGAACAACATGACCGGCGGCGCGCTGCCCGCCATGGCCTTCAAACGGCTGATGGATTACGCCCATCAGGGCATGGAGCTGCGCCCCATCCCCGGCATCCAGAACCCGTTGCCGACAGGCGCGCGCCCGCAGCCTTCGGCGGAAGTGGCAGCCGCAGCCACCAGCACCCCGGCCCTGCCGGCCCTCACCCGCCCACGCTCGCTCTCTGCCGAGGCCACCCGCGTCATTCGCTCCATCGCCAAGAAGATGAAGGATGCTTCGGCCTTGAGTGTGACGACGCAGAAGGTGGCGGATGCGTCTTTGCGTGACGGCGCGGAGGATGCGGCGCGGCGGTGAGGTTGCGGGCAACCGGCCAGGATTTCTGGCGGAGCGTGCGGCTTCCCCCCCTCTGCCCTGCCGGGCATCTCCCCCTCAAGGGGGGAGATCGATATGCGGCGAGGTCTCGCCCGTCTCAACGTTAGCGAATGAAGTGGTGGTAGCACCGCTCGCCGATCTCCCCCCTTGAGGGGGAGATGCCCGGCAGGGCAGAGGGGGGGAAGCCACTCACTCTACGGCTCCCGTCTCTCCAAATCCGGCGTCAGTCATCTCACCGCAACAACACCGCCCTCGCCGTTTCCACCATATGTGATGTCAGCGCACCGAGACGCTCCGCCGCAAGCCGGTTCACCTGCCAATAAAGCGGAATATCAAGCGGCGTGCCGGGAACGACCTCCACCAGCCTCCCCGCCTCGAGATGCTCCCTCACAAGCTGCACCGGATTGAGCCCCCAGCCCATGCCGGCAAGGCTTGCCTTCACGAAACCGTCCGTCGAAGGCAGCCAGTGGGTGGGATAGGAGACATCCTCGCCCAGCGCCTCCCTGATCCAGCTCGCCTGCAACCGGTCCTTCTGGTTAAAGGTCAACCCCGGCGCCCGGGCGAGTGTTACGGGCGTCACGCCATCCGCGAAATGGCGGGCCATGAAATCCGGGCTGGCGGTGGCGTGATAGCGGAGCACGCCGAGCGGCGTTACCCGACAGCCCTGCACCGGCTTGGCGTGGGCCGTCACGGCGGCAAGCACCCTGCCCGCGCGCAGCCATTCCACCGTATGATCCTGATCGTCCACTGCGATGTTGACGAGATAATCGCTGCCGCCGGTGAATCTTGAAAGCGCATCCAGAAACCATGTGCCGAGGCTGTCGGCATTGGTGGCGATATTGAGCGTCACACGCTCCGCCGCCGCACCTGTCTCTGCGAGCGCCGGAAGCTGGCGGAACAATTCGCTTTCCAGCATGCCGACATGATCCATGTGCCGGCAAAGCCACTCCCCCTTTTCCGTCGCCACACAGGGGTTGCCGCGCACGATCAGCACCACACCCAGCCGCTCCTCCAGCTGCTTGATGCGCTGTGAGACGGCCGAAGGCGTGACACACAGCACCTGCGCCGCCTTTTCGAAACTGCCGGTCTGGGCAACGAGCGCCACGGCGCGCATGGCAGGGTAGTCGAGCATTATGGCACCTGATGTAGGGGGTGGTGGGGGTGGCGCGAGGCTCTTCGAGGCGATGGGCGACACCCTCTCCCGCCCTCATTCCTGTGCTTGTCACAGGGATCCAGTCGACGCGCGTCTGCGCGGCGGGAGAGTCTTTTCAACCCAAGGACTTGGGCTGGCTGGATTCCTGTGACAAGCACAGGAATGAGGGTTGAGAGATGGCAACGTCGTGGAAAATCGAAAGGTTGAAGAGAGAAGTGCGCCATTAGCTCAGCTTATCCGAGTTGAGTTTATTTAACTGGATTAAATCATCTGGCGGAAATATCCAAGCACTCGGTCCGGATGCAACGCCTTCGGCCATTCCACATGGACAGAGGCAGGGGCCGCGACGCGCATGGACATCCAGATCTTCTTCACCGGCCTGACGATGGGCCTCAGCCTCATCGTCGCCATCGGCGCGCAGAATGCCTTCGTCCTGAAGCAGGGTCTGGCGCGCTCGCATGTGTTTGCCGTCTGCGCCACCTGCGCGATATCAGATGCGCTGCTCATCACCGTCGGCGTGTTTGGCTTCCAGCGGATCAGCGCCATCATGCCGGCGCTCGATCCCATCATGCGTTATGCGGGCGCCGCCTTCCTCATCTGGTATGGCGCGAAAAGCCTGCATTCGGCGCTGCGTTCCTCCGAAACGCTTTCGGTGAGCGAGCGGCAGGAGGCGAGCCTGTGGCAGACGCTCGCTATTTGTCTGGCGCTGACCTTCCTCAACCCGCATGTCTATCTCGATACCGTCGTGCTGCTCGGCACCATTTCCACGCAGTTCCCCGGCTTTGAGAAAACCTTTGCGGCGGGCGCGGCCACCGGCTCGCTGGTATTCTTCTTTTCGCTGGGTTACGGCGCGCGCTGGCTGCGGCCGATTTTCGAAAAACCCTCCGCCTGGCGCATTCTCGAAGGCGTCATCGCCGTCACCATGTGGGCCATCGCCTTCAAGCTCGTCATGGGCGCATAGGCAAGGAATTTCGCGCTCCAGTCACTTTCACGAGGACTAAACAGGCCGCGCCATTTTCCAAACGGGGAATCAGTGATAGTCCTCGACCTGTTCAAAACGGGAAAACAGCGTGTTCCGAGTTCCATTCCTTGTCGGCATCGCCCTTCTGATCGCCTTTGGCGGCGGTATTGCCGCAACACTCGCAGCACTTGAGGCGACATCCGGCTTTGGATCGATCCGCATCGGCTCGTGGGATGCCTTTCCCGAAGCGCAGACGATCGAGGCCGACCCTTACGCCAAATCGCACCGCGCCGATGCCGGCAAGCTGCTTTACGGAACGGCCGAGGGGCTGGCCTTCACCGCCTCCGTCGACAGCGATGGACAGCGCCTCAGCGGCGAGTGCCGATACCGGCTGGCCGGCGCCGTGCCGCCCGCCCGTTTCTGGACGATTTACACCGCCGACCAGCAGGGAAATGTTCTGGCTGAAGATGCCGGGCGGCCCTTCGCGCTGAATTCCCGCACGCTTCTGCGCAGCGCCGATGGCGGCATCGACATCACCATCGCCCCTGACGCCCAGACCTATAACTGGCTGTCGGTACCGCAGGGCCAGACCTTCAAGCTCGTCATGACCCTGCTCGACACACCGGTTGCCGGCAGTTCCGGCCTGATCGACATATCCATGCCGCAAATCCGCAAGCTGGGGTGTGGCAATGCTTAGGGTCCTGCTCGCCATCCTCACCGGTCTCGTCGGCGCAGCCGTGCTGCACGTCATCATCCTTCTCGCGATCCCGCATTTCAGCAATCGCGACGCCAATACGCGCGCGGTTGCGGAAGGAAAACCGCATCTGTTTCATCTTCTCGAGGAGACGACGGAGAAAAAGACGCTTGGTAGCGGCGATCCCTTCATGCGGGTGGCCGTCTGCACCTTTAACATCGAGGAACAGCCGATCCGCTTGACCGCCGTCGGTGCGGTACCCTTCTGGTCGGTCGCGGTTTACGACAAGGCCTCGAATGAGGTGTTCAGCATGAATGACCGCACATCCGCCGCCGGGGTGATGGATATTCTGGTGGCTGATGCGGTGCAGATAGCCGCCATCCGCAAGGCGCAGCCGCCCTCGCTTTCGCAGGCCATTCTGGCGGAATCGGATCAGACGGAAGGATATGTGGTTTTGCGGACCATGGTGCCGCAGCCGAGTTTCGGCGAAGAGGCGGAACGGTTCCTGAACGAGGCGAAATGCCAGCCGACGCCGTGGAAATAGCGTCTGGCATCATCGGCAATCAGGATTTGAGGGCGGTTTCCACTGCGGATTTGCCCTTGCGCGCGACTTTGCCGGTCGGCTCGGTATCACGTTTTTCATAACGCACGCCGGTAAACAGCACGACCTTCGCCGGGCCGATCAGCTTTCCGACAACGCCGGCGGGACGCAGGCTTCGTCGGGCGTCGCTGATTGGAATAATCTCTGCCATGCTCATCTCCTCTTCGGGACATGATTGTCAATGTTGCCCATGGGAACCGCGCAAGCCTCATCTTGCGTCGGGAATTTCATCACCATCACATTGCGCATAGGCCAGCCCACAGACTGGTTTTCGCACGATCCAAAAATCCAAAAAGATTCTTATAAGGGGATCGTGCGCAGATTCAGGCTTCGCATGCCATTTTTGCATTTATTCCGTCGATAAGAATAACATGGAATCCTAATACTGCCCATGAAATTACAAACAGACAGAGGTTAATGATCCGTTAACCCTAATTGCCGGGCCGTCACTTATTCCTCCCGGCACCACACCCCTTGAAAACAAAGGCCATGCGGTAAAGTTCCACGGCATTTCGTCCGTTGTGAAGGTTTTAAAATTTCCTTGTTGATAGAGGCAGATTCCCTCTTGCTACCCCCCATAGTTAACAGGACGTCAACGCATTTGCTCTAATTTGAACCGATATTGTGTTTGCGTTTGTTGGGTAGTGCGTTGACCGACCGGTTTCGAGAACTTGAGAGGCCAAGAGCCGTGAGGAAGAAAGATGTGGTGCTGATGGCCACCGTGACGAATTTCGAGACTGTTTCGCATCCGTCAAAAACGGACCTTCGGCAGTTCGCCGAACTTTTCATGCCGCTTTTCAACGCCTCCACCGACGAAGCCAAACGGGAGGCGATCGCCGCACTCTCGCAGCATCCGAGCGTGCCGTCAGCCGTCGCCTTCTTCATCGCCTGCCAGCCGATTTCGCTTGCAGCGCCCTTTCTCATCTCCTCGAAATGCCTCGATGACGACACGCTGATCACCATCGCCCGCACGCAAGGCGCGGCGCATGCGCGCGCCATCGTCCGGCGCGAGGATCTCTCCCCCACCGTCATCGACGCGCTTGTGGGTCTGCGCCACGCGGAAGATCTGAAACGGCCGGAAGAGGAAACGACTGCCGCCGAACCGCAGGTGGCGGCAAGCCCCGAAGAACCGAAAGCGGAAGAAAAGACTGACAACATCGCCGCCGCTTCCGCACTCGAAGAAGAAATGCGCCAGCGGATCAAGCAGATGGCGCATCACCTCAACCGCCCGGAAAGCGACGTCCTCGGCCTTCGCCGCCTGAGCGAAGTGCAGGAGGCGCTGCTGGTGCGTTTCGCCCGCGAGCGCAACGCCCGGCAATTCGCGGTGGCGCTGGCGGATTCGCTGTCCTCCAGCTACTGGCTGTCGGAGCGCATCATGCTCGATATATCAGGCGCGCAGCTGGCGACGACGCTCACCGGTCTTGGCATGGAATTTTCCGAGGCGGCCTTCGTGCTGCAATGCTTCTATCCGCATCTCGCCGCCGCCGAAGGCGACATGAGCCGCGCCGAAGCCCTGCTCGACCGCCTCGACATCGTGGAATGCGAAGAGCGGCTGGAAAGCTGGCGGCGTGCCGACAGCTATACGCATGGCCGCGAGCGGCCGAGCCGCAGCGCACCGGCTGTGCAGAGAACTGGCACGCAAGGGTAAGCAAGGCCTGGCCTTGCGTCTTTTGCGACGCGAGGCCCTTCGCGGACCGAAAGCCGGGTCTGCTTTTCCTGCCTCTAGGCCTTGGGCTGGTCCACCAGCGTCAGCAGAGTTCCGATCTCGTCGGTTTCGATCTCCACCACCCAAAGGTCGCTGTCGAAACGCCGTTCCCTTTCCAGAAGAGCGGCACTTTCCTCGCCATCCGCACCCGCAAGACGCGTTTCGAAACGGCGCTCGGCACGGATTTCCTCATCATCGGCGAAACTTTGCGGCGCGGGCCCATAGAGGTTCTCGCGGCCATCGCGCAGACGCTGGCGAACAAAGATCGCCCCCGCCTCCTCTGCCCCCTTCTTTTCGACGGCGGCAAATCCGCCGGCGGCGAAGACGCGGCGGATGAGGGCTGAGACGAACATTTCGGATTTGAGGCGCATGGGGTGCTTTCGATGGAAACGGTGGGCGGGCTCTCACTGCTGGGTTACGCGGACGAAGGTGCGTGGGGCTTACCCCCCTCTGCCCTGCCGGGCATCTCCCCCTCAAGGGGGGAGATCGATCCGCGGCAGGCGCTCGCCCACCTCAACGCTTGAGAATGGAGCAGTGAAAGAGCCTCTTGCCGATCTCCCTCCTTGTGGGGGAGATGCCCGGCAGGGCAGAGGGGGTAAAGCCCCACGCACCCTCGGCTGCTGTCAAAACCTCAAAGCGCCCCGATCGACTTCAGCTTCTTCAGCACAACCTCGCTCGGCTCGCCGGTTTCCGGCAGGCGGTAATGTTTCTCAAACGCGCGGATGGCATTGCGGGTCTGCTGGCCGGCAACGCCGTCCACCTTCACATCGGCATAGGCGATATTGATCAGCCCCTGCTGGATCCTGGCGATCAGCTCGCGGTTTGCCGGCTTGGCGGCATTGGCCGAACTGTTGAGGGAGGCCGGTTCGGCCTTCAGGCGCGGCGCTTCCGCCTTGCGGATGGCGGCGGCGACGGGGTCGATCTCGACGCCGCCGGTGCTATCGGCAGGCCGATCCCTGGGGATCGCGGCAACCGTTGCGCCATCGATCCGGAGTGCCGCCAGCACGCGGGTCGTCGGCTCGCCGGTCTGCTCCATGCCGAGCGTTTCTTCGAAGAACATGATGGCGGCGGCGGTGCGTGGACCCATGCGGCCATCCGCCTCGCCTTCGTAAAGTCCGCGTTTCTTCAGTTCGGCCTGAATATCGGCAACGATCTGCTGCGGTTTCTGGCTTTCGGCGGCGGGTTGCGCCGGCGTTTCGGCCGCTGGCTGTTGCGCCGTTTCCGTCTCTGCCGGTCGTTCTATGCGAAAGGTGGTGACGTTGCCGTGCGTGCCGAGCGGCTCGGCCGGGCGATAACCGGCAATGCCGTTCGGGTTTTCCGCATCGCGCGTGCGCAGGAAGGGCGACGGGTGCACGCCCGGCTGATACCAGAGCGCATTGGCGGCGACAAAACCGAAAACGACCGCGAAGGCGCCGCAGCTGCCGACCATTTTCGGATGGCGCAGGATTTCGCGCCCGATGGCCGAAACCACCAAGGAAACAATCCCGGCGCCAATCTGGGCCGTTGTTTTCTTAGGCGATTTTCGCTTTCGCGGGGCCATCGTCACCATCCTTTTTCATCATTGCGGCCATGTCACCGAGCTGCCGGATGCGCGGCGGAAATTCCACCATGCTTTCGGCTTCGGCACCTTCGCCCTCACCCGCCATGCCGGAACCGTCGGCAGGCAAAGTGATCGTTACGACCGTTCCCTCGCCGGGCTTGCTGGTGATGGCGAAAGTGCCGCCATGCAGTGCCACAAGCCCCTTGACCAGGGACAATCCCAGACCCGTGCCCTCATAGCGACGGGTATATTCATTCTGAACCTGCATGAAGGGCTGGCCCAGGAGTTCAATCTTGTCGGAAGCGATGCCGATGCCGGTATCGCTCACCGTCAGCTTCAGCATCGCGCCTTCGCGCGCGGCGTCGATCGACACCACACCACCCGTATCGGTGAATTTTATGGCGTTGCCGGCGAGATTGATGAGAACCTGCCGGATGGCGCGCTGATCGGCCGAGATTTCGCCGATGCCGCGCTGGATGCGGCTGGTCAAAGTCAGGCCTTTTTCCTTCGCCTGCAGGCCGAGCATGGCCTCGCAGGACGAGATGGTCTCGGCAATCGGGAAGCTTTCCATCATCAGCTCGTAACGGCCGGCTTCCAGCTTGCTCATGTCAAGCATCGTGTTGACGACCGACAGGAGATGGGCGCCGGACTGGCGGATGAGGCCGACATATTCCCGCTGGCGATCGTTCTCCAGCCGGCCGAAATATTCGCCGGCGAGAATATCGGAAAAACCGAGGACGGCATTGAGCGGCGTGCGCAGCTCGTGGCTGACGGCGGCAAGGAAACGCGACTTGGCGTCATTGGCCGATTCCGCCTCCGCCGCCTTGCGGGCGACATCGCGGCGCAGGCGTTCCATCTCGGTAACATCGGAGAGCTGGGCGACGATGCGGCGCAGCCGGCCACTGGCGCTGCGGATCGCCGTCATCTCTATACGCGCATGCATGAACTGCGCCTGACGCGACTTTGCACCGGTCTCGAAGCGGAGTTCGGCGGTTGCCCTGTCCTCGCCCTGCCGCAGCAGGTCGAAGGCCTGCATCAGCTCGATACGGTCGGAGACATAGACATATTCAACGAGGGCATGGCCCTGGCTGGCCTGTAGATCGGCCGGGAAGGTCGCGAGATCGCGGCCGGAGACGTGTTCGACGAAGCCGGTATCACCGATCATGAGCACGAGGCCCGGCACCTGCGTAGCGGCGATCAGGTCGTTATCGCCAGACGAGGCGGAAAAGGAGGACGCACCGCGCGCGGGACGGGAAAAGGCGATCAGCAGCGCTGCGGCGGCCAGAAACAGCGCCAGCACCAGAGCGGCGCCAATGGGCAGCGCGATGGCGGGGCTGATGACAAGGCTGAAGAGGGCGGGCACCACGAAAAGACCAACAGTGCTGAAGGCAATCAGCCGGCGCAGGCGCGCAACGGTTCCGGCGCGCCTTTCGGCGTCCTCTTCCATGCGCGCAAGCCATCTGCCTGCGGCATGGTCGACCAATGCGACCGCTTTTTCTCTCATATTACGCAATACCAACACCGAATCCCTGAGGCGGTTCTAACGGCTCCGACAATAGAAGGCGGCGGCTTAAGGAATGGATAAAAAGAATGGCGTCAAAGGCCTGCCAAAGGCGTCGCAGTCCCATTACGGGGCATTTATTCCAAGCTTTGCCAATCATGGTTAATGACGGGTAAGCGACGGATTTCGCTTCATTTTTGCCATCATGTTAACTTTTGTGGCAAGGCGGACCACAGCTTTCGCCCGGAACGCGCGGCCTTTGTCGCAATTATGCTTAACATGGACTGTTAAAATGCGAATGAATTGATGGCGGGCGTCCCGATACGAGGAGAATAGATACAATTTGAATTAAATTGCGTCGCTTTTTGCAATCGGCTGTTCGCCGGTCGCGTGTAGCTTCTTCACAAGCCCGAAAAACGGGACAAAGGCCGATGACCCGGAACCGGGCGGGGCTTTAGAAAACAAAGATCATCTGGCAGGGTAGTCTGACAATGTGGTTTCTGATCAAAGGAACATTCTGGTTTTCACTGGTGCTGGTGGCGCTGTCCTATTTCGGCAGCAGCAACGATCCGACCAAGGAACCTTCGGCATTTGATCTTCCCAGCGCCGTTTCGGCAGCCGGTGAAGCCTATCGTTATGTCAGCGCCATCTGCATCGAAAAGCCCGATGTCTGCGTCAAGGGCGCCGAAACCTTCCATGCGCTCGGCGAACGGGCAAAGGAAGGCGCGAAGGTTGCCTATGAACTGCTGGACAAGCAGCTTGCCTCCGGTGAAAAATCCGCTCCCGCCGCTGAAGTCGCAGCAGAGATCGAAAAGCTGGCTGACGCTCCTGTCGTCAGCGTCGAATTTCCCGGCAATACCGACATGCTGAAGACCGGCACCGTCATTCCCCTGCCGCAGAAGCGCCCTGCTCCCTGATCTTGCAAGCCCCTGATCTTGCAAGCACCGCGCCGCAACTTTTTTGCGGACGGAGATTTCCGTCCGCCGACTGCCTGCCAAACTTGCCCGCGGAAACCTGTTTTCCGTGGGCTTTTTCGTGGCCCATGGTTCAAAATCGGCCGCACTTCGCCTATATCCTAGCAAAGACCTGCAATAACGGATGATACGGCGCGCAAATGGCCTCTCTCGAAACGATCCTTGACGATTTCGCTTTCCTCGACGACTGGGAGGACCGCTATCGTTATGTCATCGAACTCGGCAAAGCGCTGCCCGACCTGCCGGAGGACAAGCGCACGGCCGAAAACAAGGTGCATGGCTGCGCCAGCCAGGTCTGGCTCGTCAGCCATAGCGACGGCGCGGAAGACCCCCTGCTGACCTTCGAGGGCGATTCGGATGCGCATATCGTGCGCGGCCTCGTCGCCATCGTGCTCGCCGTCTATTCCGGCAAAAAAGCCTCCCACATCGCCGATCTCGACGCCATCGAGGTGTTCGACAAGATCGGGCTGGTGGAGCATCTGTCGTCGCAGCGCGCCAACGGCCTGCGCTCGATGATCAAGCGTATCCGCGAGGAAGCGCGGCTGCTGGCCGCCTGAGCGCTTATCCCGCCGTCATCCCTGTTGTCATCCCTGCTGGCATCGAAGGGCGATAATCCGCATCGCCCCAATGGTGATTGTTGCCACGGGCCCGAACGGCTGGCGGCGCATAATGGCGGGCAAGCGCCAGCAATGCTGCGCGCAGCAGCAGTTTTGCCGAGCGCGCCGGCCATTGCCTCTCCCGCTCCACCGTCTCCAACCCCTTTTCGAAGCAGCAGACATCGATGGCGACGCCCGACAGTTCGGGTCCCATCGCATCCGCCGCGCGGGAAAACCGCACCCGCGCCGCCATCGCCGCCTCGGTAAGATTGAGCAGGCCCCCCGCCTCCCCCTTGGTGCGGCTGACTACTTTCGGCTCCCATGTCGCCGTCACCTTCGGATTGAGGTGACCGCGATGAAAATCGGCGGCGAGGCGCTCGCCTGCCGCCAAAGCATCCGCCGGGAAAAACACCGCGCCATCCCGCTCCTTCAGCCTTGAAAGGCTGGTCAGCGGTGAGGTGTTGAGGTTGCGACGGGCCGGTTGCTTCGCGTCATCGACATCCACAACAACAGTCTGCATATCCCGATGCTGTTCCTGAAAAACCTCATCGCGGTCTTTTGCCATTGCGCGTTTCAGATAAGAGGCGAGCGGCGGCGCGGCGAAAAGGGTGTTTTCCCGCTGTTCCGCCAGTCCGGAAGAAACGGCAAGCTGCACCGTCGCCGCCGGAAACCGCAGCGGGGGATGCCCTGCCCGCGCCCGGTGCACGACAATATCGCCGCCCTCCAGCGAAATCTCGGCCGCGCCCGCAGCGATGCAACGCAGCAAGCGCAGGAGGTGAGGATTTGAAGAGGCAGCCGGGACGCGTTTCACCTCATTCATCCCGGCCCCCTTTCATCACGTTGAAAATACTGCCGGTGAGCCGCTCGAGCGTGGCGACGAACTCATCGAATGCCGGTTCGTCACGTCGGTCCTCGACCACCTGGCAGGCATGGCCCACCGTCGTCCTGTCCCGGCCGAAGCAGGGCCCGATATCAGACATGGGAATGCCGAGCTGTACATGGCACACATACATGGCGATCTGGCGAATATGGCACTCCGTGCGCCTGATGTCGCGGCGCACCAGCGTTTGGTCACCCGTCAATTGCACCATCTCACCGGTGAGCTGTCGTACCAGACGGCAAAGACGGGGAATCTCATCCCGCCCGGCCGCAGACGGCCAATGACGAAAAGGACGATTACCGACCCGCACGCAAGGCCGCGCGGCGGCAGACAGAAACACAGTATCCGACGGCATATGCAACTCCTCTACGAATAGGAATTAATTCATACACCTGAGAACGGCTGTGGGGAAGCGTAAATTTTGCGGGGAAGAATATGCGGTTGATATGGCTATATATTTGCAGAAATGACGAACACAATAAAGGATTTTTTTCCTCAACGGAAATTGCACGCGACAATAAAAAAGCCGGTCTGCGGACCGGCTGAACATTCATGTGAAGGTAGAAAAAGCTTCAGAGCAGCATAGGGAGCGGGCAAGTTCGCCTTGCCGCCTTCTCCCGGGTGGGGAGAAGGTGCGGCAGCGGGTTGAGTGGCGAGGGAAGAACAAGCCCCGCCGACCCGTCGTTACAATCAGCGGCTGGCCTTGCGGCGCTGGCCGAGACCCATTTCCTTGGCGAGCCGCGAACGGGCTTCGGCATAGGCGGGCGCAACCATCGGATAATCGACCGGCAGGTCCCATTTTTCGCGATATTCTTCCGGCGTCATGCTGTGATGCGTCGTGAGATGCCGCTTCAGCGACTTGAACGAGCCGCCGCATTCCAAACAGACGATATGATCGTCCTGAACCGACTTGCGGACAGAGACGGCAGGCTTCTGCTTTTCGACATTGACCGCCACCGATGCCGGTGCCGATGTTCCGCTAAGTGCCGTGTGAACATCCGAAATAAGGCCGGGAAGCTCAGTTACCGGAACGACGTGGTTGCTAACATAGGCAGCCACAATATCCGCAGTCAGTTCGACCAGCAGATCCTGGGCGTTACCGTATGCAGTTTCCGTCATTTAAGTATCTCCTGTTTATTAATCCCCTGAAGCGGGCGAACGCCGCATCGAGCGATGTGAAGTTACCCGGTGCCCCACCTTCGCCTTGTTGAAACCAACATGAAACCTACCCCTAGATTTCGAGCGAAAACCGGAAACGAATTGGTCCGAGATTCAACTTATGGCCCGCGACATGGGCAGCAATGGTCCGACGGGCCATAGATTAGACATTAATAAAATGCCTATGCCGACTATGAAGAGGCTAGATGCAAATCGCGATTAGCAACTTTACACTTAATTTGGATAACAGCAAAACAGCAAAAGTCAAATTCCTAGTGTCAATTTTTCAGTTCAAAACAGTCTAATTGGAATACAAAAAATTACGGGTAATAAAATACTATGCCTAGTAGTAATTGAAAATGAAGACCCCCATTTATTAGGGGGATTTTCAACTTCAAATTTTCTTGATGTCATCAACTACCGATTTAACGGCAAGCGGATAACCTGCCTTGTGAGCGGCCATGGCAAGAAGATGTGCAGAGACCGGCGCGGTGAGGACAAAAAAGAAAAAGCCGGCCAGCGCCCGCGCCAGCGTCGGGATTTCCATGGAATGAATGCCGACCGCGAGAAGCAGCAGGCCGGAGCCCACCGTTCCCGCCTTGGAGGCCGCATGCATGCGTGTATAGACATCGGGCAGCCTATTCAGCCCGATTGCCGCGATCAGCGAGAAAATGGCGCCTGATATCGTCAGCGCCGCAACGAGAATAGCCACGATCCAAGCCATCATCGCCTGCCCTTTCCTTTTTTGCCGTCGGCACCTGTTTCCATTGTTTTTTCAATGGCTTCAGATGCCCTCTCGCCATCGAGAACCGCCGTCGGCCTGCGCCGGCCGTCCGGGCCGCGCGACAGGACAAAGCGGGCAAAGGCCACCGTTGCCAGAAACCCGACCAGCCCGAGCGCAATGGCGATATCGACGTAAAGATTGAAGCCGGTGCGGATGGCGATAACAGCGATAAAGCCGATGGCGATGCCCACCAGCATGTCGAGCGCGACGATGCGGTCCGGCAAGGTGGGGCCGACGACGACGCGATATACTGTCAGCAAAAAGGCGGCCGACAGAACAACCGATGCAAGTATAGTTGCAAATGAAACTGTCTGTTCTGGCGTCATATCTGAAACGCCTCCATGATCTTTCTTTCGAAGCCATTTCTGATGTCGTTTTTCGTGGCTTCGATATCGCTGCAGTCGATCGCGTGCACGTAAAGCGTTTTCCTGTCCGCGGAAACATCGACGGAGAGCGTGCCGGGGGTGAGCGTGATGAGGTTGGCGAGCAGTGTGATCTCGAAGTCCGTCGTCACCGTCAGCGGATAGGCGAAAATGCCGGGCTGCACGTCGAGCTTGGGCCGCGTCACCAGCACGGCGACCTTCCAGGCCGAGAGCGCCAGCTCCTTGAAGAACAGCAGCACCAGCGACAAGACGCGGGTAAGCCGCAGCCAGTGGTTACGTCCGCCGGGCAGCTGGTGGCGGATGAGGCCGAGCGCCAGTGTCGAAACGATCAGGGCGAAGATGATGTTCGCCAGGGTGACGCTGCCCGTCACGGCGAGCCATACGGCAACGAACAGCAGTTGCACGAGATAGAGGCTCATGGTTTGCCTCCTTCGGAAAAGACCGACTGGATATAGGCCTGCGGGTTACCGAGGCCTGCGGCCGCCTGCTGGCTGAGATTGAGCAGGCTTTCCGGAAACAGGCCGAAGAAGAACACGAGTAAGGTCAGCCCCACCAGCGGCGCGAAAGACGGAGCCGCCGACGGCGACGCGTGCGGGAAGGAAGGCTGACCGGGGGATGCCGCAGCGGGACGCCAGAAACACAAAAGGAAGATCCGCCCGAAAGCGATCGTGGCAATGAAGCCGGAGGCGAGGATGGCGCCGGCGAGCCACCAGGCGCCGATATCGATCGCCGACTTGACCAGCACCGCCTTCGGCCAGAAGCCGGAAAAGGGCGGCAGGCCGGAACCGGCGAAAAACAGGGCGAGCGCCAGCGCCGAAAACCACGGAGCCTGCCGGTAAAGCCCCCTGAGTGAGGTGAGGCTGAAGCTGCCGCCGAGACGGGCGGCATGGCCGGCGGCGAGATAAAGCGCCGTCATCAGCACCATGGAATGCAGCGCGTAGAAAATGGCGCCTGTGACACCGGATGGGGTGCCGATGGCGATGCCGGCCATCATGTAACCGATGCCTGATATGACGATGTAACCGAGCATGCGACGGATATCGTTCTGGGCGAGCGCGCCCATGGCCCCCAGCACCATGGTGAGCGCCGCGGAGATGGCGATGACGATGCTGAGTTCTTCCCGCTCGACCGGGAACAGCATGACCATGACCCGCAGCAGCGAATAGATGCCGACCTTGGTGAGCAATCCGCCGAAAAGCGCGGAAACGACGATGCGCGGTGTGTGATAGGAGGCGGGCAGCCAGAAATTCACCGGGAAGGCCGCGGCCTTCATGGCGAAGGCGAGTGTAAAGAGGCTCGCAAGCGTCATCAGCGGCGCGGTCTCCCGCAGAGCCGTCGCCTTCTGCGCGATATCGGCCATGTTGAGCGTGCCGAAGATGGCGTAGAGATACCCGACCGTGATCAAAAACAGCGTCGTGCCGATGAGGTTCAGAATGGCGTATTTCAGCGCGCCGTCGATCTGCTCGCGCGTCGAACCGAGCACGATCAGGCCGAAGGACGAGATCAGCAGCACTTCGAACCAGACATAGAGATTGAAGATGTCGCCGGTCAGGAACGCGCCGGTGACGCCGGCCATCAACAGCAGCAGGAAAGGATAAAAACCGTATCGCCTGCCGCTGGCGTCGATATCCGCACCGGCGTGGATGGCGCCCGCAAGTGCGACGATGGCGGCCGCAAGCGACAGCAGCGCCCCCGTCAGGTCGGCGGTAAAGGCGATGCCGAAGGGCGGCAGCCAGCGGCCCATCACCATGGTGAACGGGCCTTTAGTGGCGACCTTCCATAAAAGTGCTGCATCGAGCAGGACCAGCAGGAACAGCGCCGCGATGGCAACGGTCGCATGATGGCGGATGGCGTGGCGCATCATCATCAGCACCGCGCCAGCGCCGATGCAGAGCGCGATGGGGAGAATGATCAGCCAGTCGGCAAGAGGCACAGGCGTCGTGACGAGCGCTGCCGAGAGATCAGTGACTGCTGTTGTGGTGGTGGATGCCATGTTGTCTCAGCCTCGCCGCTCAATAACCGAGCGGCGGCAAGGGCTCGCCTGCGGGTTCTGCGGTGCGCATCTCGTCCGTGTCGTCGGTCTGCAGTTCCTGAAACGCACGCCAGGTCAGCACCAGAAGGAAACAGAAGAAGGAAAAGGAAATGACGATTGCCGTGAGAATGAGCGCCTGCGGCAAAGGATTGGCCGCCCCTGCGGGCAGCGTGTCCATGCCGGGCGGAATGATCGGTGGCACCTCGCGCGTCAGCCGGCCGGCGGTGAACAGCAGGAGGTTCACCGCATTGCCGAGAATGGCGATGCCGAGCAGCATGCGGATGCTGTGGCGCGACAGCATGAGATAGATCGCCACCGAAAAGAAGATGCCGACGAGAATCGAGAAGACCGCTTCCATCAGTCGCTTTCCCTTTCTTCCAGCGCCAGCGCAATGGAGGTGATGGCGCCGACCACCACGAGATAGACACCGATATCGAAGGACATGACGGTGGAGAGCGGCATTTCGACACCGAACAGGCTCGGATAGACCCAGAGCCCGGTCATGAACGGCACGCCGGCGGCCATCGAGACGAGGCCGGAAAGCATGGATAGCAGCAGCCCCGCCCCGGCAATCGACAGGGGATGAAACATGATGGCGCGCCTGACTGCCGTGACGCCATAAGCGATGCCGTAGATCGCCAGCGCCGAGACCGCGATCAATCCGCCGATGAAACCGCCGCCCGGCTCGTTATGGCCGCGCAGCAGCACGAAGATGGAAAACAGCACCATGAGGCTGGTGACGACAGGAGTGACGGTGCGCAGAATGAGCGTGTTCATGCCCGCGCTCCTTTCTTCTTCGCGGTTTTGGCCGGTCCCTTGAGCGCGGCGGCCGGACGGATGCGGATCAGCGCGAGGATGGCAAGGCCCGTTATCATCACGACAGCGATTTCGCCGAGCGTATCCGTGCCGCGGAAATCAACGATGATGACGTTGACCACATTGGCGCCGTGGGCGATGACCTTGGAATAAGTGTTGTAGAAGTCCGTCAGGCGGTTGTCGAAGCTCGCTTGCGTCGCGCGCATCAGGAACAGGGCAAAGCCGGTTCCGCAGGCAATGGCGATGGTGCTGTCGAGAAGCTTCTGGCCAAGGCCGCGATGGTCTGACGGTGACAGGCGAAGCCGCGTCATCACCAGCGTCAGGATGACCACCGACAGCGTCTCGACCATGAATTGCGTGAACGACAGATCGGGCGCGCCGAATAGCAGGAAGATGACCGCCACCGCAAAGCCCTGAATCCCGAGCGCGATGATCGCAGTCAGCCGGCTCGACGCCGTCAGGACAGCGACAAGGCCCGCCACAGCAATGGCGATGAAGGTCAGCTCATGGACCGGCATGTCACGCGGCCATGACGGCATGGACGGCAATTCGCCATAGAGGAACAGCGGCACCAGCAGCACGGCGGCGATGACGGCGAAGGTGGCGGTGACGTAGAACTCCAGCCGACCGGGCTGGATGAGCCGAGTGATGTGGAACGAGACTTTCACCAGCATTTCGATGAAGACGTCAAAGCCCCTGTCAGGTCCGGCCCCCAGCGCCGTGAAGGTGCGGACCATCAGGCTGCGGACAGCGGAAAGCTGCGTATAGAGGACGATACCGAGCGCGATGGTGAGCAGCGACAGGCCGAGCGGCACGCCCATATGGGGAATGAGCGAGATTTCCACCGGGCGCGCCTCGCCGGCGATGGCGCTCGCCATGGGTGTCGAAATGTAGAAATGCGCAATGCCGGAAAATAGAGCGATCGTCAGCCCCTTCAGAGCCAGCAGCGCCGGGCCGAGCCAGAGCAGCAGCGGACCTTCATGCGCGGGTTTCGGCGTTTTCACCGGCTTGCCGAGGAAGGGTTTCAGCCCCACGGCAAAGGCGACGGCGAACATCAGCCCATTGCCGAGGATGGCGATGCCGGCAAACAGCACGGCACGCGGGTTGCCATGCGCCAGCGCATAATAAATCTCCTCCTTGGCGAGAAAACCGAAGAAGGGCGGCAGGCCGGCCATGGAAATCGCAGCCGCCAGCGCTGCCGCAAAGGTGATGGGCATGGCTTTTCGCAAGCCGCCGAGCTTCGTTATGTCGCGGGTGCCGGCCTCATGGTCGATGATGCCGGCGACCATGAAGAGCGCGCCCTTGAACAGTGAATGCGCCACCAGATAAAGCACCGCCGCCTCGATGGCATGGTCAGAGCCAAAGCCCGTCAGCATGACCAGCAGGCCGAGCGACGACACCGTCGTATAGGCAAGCATCAGCTTGAGATCGGTCTGGCGCACGGCGAGAAGTGCGCCGGTGAGCATGGTCAGCCCGCCGAAGAAGGGCAGCAGGATCTGCCAGGCGGCGGTATCACCGAGCACCGGATTGAGGCGCATCAGCAGATAGACGCCGGCCTTCACCATGGTTGCCGAATGCAGATAGGCGGAGACTGGAGTTGGCGCTTCCATGGCGTTGGGCAGCCAGAAATGGAAGGGAAACTGCGCCGATTTGGTAAAGGCGCCGCCGAGAACCAGAAGCAGCGCGGCCAGATAAAACGGGCTGTCACGCAATATATCGCCGCCGCGCACCAGCATCGACAATTGCGTGATGCCGCTTATATCCCAGATGAAGATCAGCCCGGCGAGCAACAGAAGGCCGCCACCGCCCGTCACCACCAGCGCCTGCAGCGCGGCACGGCGCGAAGCTGCGCGCTCATGGTCGAAGCCGATCAGCAGGAAGGAGGTGATCGAGGTGAGTTCCCAGAAGACGAACAACATCAGCAGGCTGTCGGAAACGACGACGCCGAGCATCGCTCCCATGAACAGAAGCAGGAAGGACAGGAAACGGCCCTGCTGCGGATGGCCTTTCATATAACCGCCCGCATAAAGCACGATCAGCAGCCCGATGCCGGTGATGAGCAGCGCAAAGGTGAGCGACAGGCCGTCGATGAACCAGGAGAAGCTGAGATTGAAGCTCGGCACCCAGGCATAACCGCCGGTCACCACGCCGCCTGCCGCGATCTCGGGCAGCATCAGCGCAAAATGCACGAAGGCGAGAGCCGGCGCGATCGCCAGAACCCATGCCGCATTGTGACCGAACCTTTTCACCAGGGCCGGCGCGGCAAGCGCTGCCAGAAACGGCAGAAACAGCGACAGGAATGTCAGCGGCGTGACATCTGATGTCATTCACATCTCCCGGGATGTCCCCCATCCCTGCGCGCCACTGAATGGCGTTCTTCTTTCAAATCGGCTTTTCAGTTAAGGCATAGACACGGGCATCTCAACCCAAATCGGTACGCCCGGCCCATAACGAACGCGTTATGACACCCATCCCCTTTCAATCCGCCTCAGTGATGATTATTTGAGGCGGGAACAGAAAGGATCATTCCATGAGCGATCTGACATCCCCCAAATTGACCAAGACCGATGCCGAGTGGCGTGAGCAGCTGACGCCGGAGCAATATCGCATCCTGCGCGAACACGGCACCGAGCGCGCCTTCACCGGTCCCTATTGGGATACATTCCAGAAAGGCCTCTACCGCTGTGCGGCCTGTGACGAGCCGCTGTTCCTCTCCGACACGAAATTCGATGCCGGCTGCGGCTGGCCGAGCTATTTCGAGCCGGTGAAGCCGGGCGCCGTGACGGAACATCGCGACGCGAGCCACGGCATGGTGCGCACCGAAATCCGCTGCGCCAATTGTGGCGGCCACCTCGGCCACGTCTTCCCGGACGGCCCGCCGCCCACCGGCCTGCGTTATTGCATCAATGGCCATTCGATGGTGTTCGAGCCGGTCTGATAAAGCTCAGGGTGAAAGGCCGGCTGCCCTTGCCGGCCTTTCACCCTGAAAAGGCTGTCTCGACAGCCGGACCGGAGAGTGAGATCATCGCCGTCTCATTCCTTCCGGATCACCGCCATGACACTCGAAACCATCCTCATTTTCATTCCCGCCTGTTTTGCCCTGAACATGGCTTTCGGGCCGAACAATCTGCTGTCAATGACAGTGGGTGCGCGCTACGGCATGGCGACGGCGGTAATGGCGGCAAGCGGCAGGCTGGTCGCTTTCGCGGGCATGATCGCGATTGCAGCACTGGGCCTCGGCGCACTTTTGATGGCCTCCGAGATGATGTTCTCGCTGATCAAATGGATCGGTGTTCTTTATCTGCTGTGGATCGGCTTCAAACTCATCCGCTCAAAGGCTGAGGTTACCGCCCCTGACGTATCCTCGGGCAACGGCAATGTTCTCAAAACCTATCTGCGGCAGGAGTTTTTCGTCGCCTCCGGCAACCCCAAGGCTATTTTGATCTTCACGGCCTTTTTCCCGCAATTCATCCAGCAGGACGCCTATTGGCAGAGTTTCGCCACGCTTGGCGTGATTTTCCTGCTGCTCGAGGTGGTGGCGATTGCCGTTTATGCCTTTGTCGGTTCACGACTGTCCGGTCTCATGCGCAATGCGCGCGCCTTGAAGCGCGTCAACCAGATCAGCGGTTCCATGATGATGGCCTTTGGTGTCATGCTCGCCTTCGCCCGGCGTCCGGCCTGAAGGGAAACCGCCTAGCCTGCTAGCCTAATTTCAGCTCCATGCAGGTCAGGTCCAGCCAGCGGCCGAACTTGATGCCGACTTCCGAAAACCGGCCGACGACCCTGAAACCAAGGCTTTCATGCAGGCGGATGGAGGCGATGTTTTCCGCCTCGATGGCGGCGATCAGCACATGCACGTCGTTGCCCGCGGCATGATCGATCAACGCCTGCATCAGCTTTTTGCCGATGCCGTGGCCGCGCGCATCCTTTTGCACATAGACCGAATGTTCGCGGGTATGGCGATAACCGTCGAAAGCGCGCCAGTCACCGTAGGAAGCGTAGCCTGCGACCTTGCCGTCGAGGATGGCGACGATGACGGGAAAGCCGCGTGACTTGCGGGCGGCGAACCATTCCTTGCGGTTTTCCAGATCGACCAGCACGTCATTCCAGATCGCCGTCGTATTCAGCACCGCGTCGTTATAAATCTCCATGATGCCGGAGAGATCGTCCACGGTCGCATCGCGCAGTTCCACCGTCATTTTATCTTTCGCCCTCGTCGTTCCCGAAAGCGTCACTGCCTGACGCGATCCCCACGACCCTTAAGCGATGAGGTGGCGCAATGTCCAGCGCCTCGCTCGCCTGTCGAAAACGTGGGCTTCAGGATGCCAGCGGAACGAGGCTGAACGAGGTGACCACGGCGAAATAGTGAACCGCGGCGGCGGAAACCACGAAACCGTGCCAGATGGCATTCTGGAACCGCAACTTTTCCCAGACATGGAAGATGACGCCGAGCGAATAGATGACGCCGCCGGCAACGATGAGCCAGAGCGTGACCGGCGAAAGATGTGTCGACAGGGGCTCGACCACCATGATGCCGCTCCAGCCCATGGCGAGATATAGGCCGATGGCGACCCGGTCGTAACGGCCGGGAAACAGGCATTTGAGCAGGATGCCGCAGAGTGCCGCAAGCCAGATCAACCCCAGCATGACGGCAATCAGCGGATCGTCGATACCGCGCATCAGAAAGGGCGTATAGGTGGCGGCGATGAGGATGAAGATCGCCGAATGATCCAGCCGGCGCAGGAACCATTTCACCCTGGAGTGCGGCCAGATATTATAGGTGAAGGAGACGGAAAGACAGGCGACAAGGCCGAGACCGTAAATCCACGCGGCGGCGATCGCGCTGAGGCTGCCCCACGCCATCGCGTAAAAAATCAGCGCCGTCGCGCCGATAAGCGCAAACACGATGCCGACCCCATGGACGATGCCATCGGCGACAATCTCGTGAAAATCATACTGGCGCCCGAACCGCCACATCTCGCTCATGGTCCATTCCCGTCTGCGTGCTTTCATCAAAGCATGGAGCCAATATTAGACAGGAACAAGACAGCGGCCGGTTAACGGCAATCAAATTGCGTTCGAGACTGTCGCGAAAAGAGAGGTCCGCCGTTTCCCTCATTCCTGTGCTTTCACAGGAATCCAGCCGACGCGCGTCTTCGCGGCGAAAGGACTCTTCTCAGCCCAAGGACTTGGTCTGGCTGGATCCCTGTGACAAGCACAGGGATGAGGGTGAGAAAGGGCGGACGCAACATGTCACCACAAAAATATTTCACAACGCCGCAGCGCATTCCTGACAAAACGGCGTGTAAGGCACCGCCTTCAGCCGATCCTCCGAAATCTTCTTGCCGCATTTGACGCAGGTGCCGAAGGTGCCGCTCGCGATGCGGTCGAGTGCTGCGTCGATGGCGCGCAACTCGTCCTGCCCCACCTGCCCCAGCTCGTCCAGCACCTCGTCATTGCTGCGTTCACTGGCGCGATCCTCGTCATCGGGATTGCGAGGCTCTTCGAAATCGGCCTCGATCTTGTGCAGGCGGCGATAAAGCTCGCGCTGGCGGTCACGCAGGATTTTCTCGTAAGTTTCGACATTCATGGTCTTTTCCTCCAGCCGGCGCGGGCGGAAAACCCGCCCGCAACCCAAAAACGTCAAGCCTTTATCGATCCACCAGCACCGAGCATTTGGCGTGGCGCACGACGCGGTCGGCGGTGGCGCCGATGAAATAATTGCTGAAATCAGGCGTGTGCGACGCGATGATGATGAGGTCAGCCTTATGTTCCTCGGCGGCGGCGATGATCTCGCGCGCGGGTGCGCCGCTTCTGATTTCCTGGCTGCCCTTGAAACCGGCCCTGGTCTTGAGGTCCGAAAGCTTGGTCTTGGCGTCCTTGATGGCGTTTTCGATCAGGTCGACAGGCAGATCGATCGCCATATAGCCCGGCAGTTCCTCGACAACGTTGATGAGAACGATCTCGCCGTCCGGATCCAGCAGCGCCTTGGCCTTTTCGAGAATCTTTTCCCCCTTGTCGGTGGCGCTGAGGTCTACCGGTACGATGATCTTCTTGTACATGGCTGTCTCCTTTGGCTTGATCCGCCGTTTGGCGTGTCGGGCTAGACTTATATTTCCCCGCCCGCGCAGCCTTCACCTTGATCGAAGTCAAAGCCGGAGCCGGGCCCGAACGGGGCATTGTCAACGAATAGTGGACAGTCAATCGCCAGACGGTGATCTTTGCTGAACGACGAAACCAGCCCATATTCGCCTTCGACAAACGCCGCAAAGCGGCGTCGGCCGATAGTTTCGGCGACCGATCCGCCCCGGGGCGCTTCGGATTCAATATGGAGATCATGATGAGTGAAATCAAACAATTCGCCCTGACGCGGCCGGCCTATGTCGGCCAGGCGCATCTCGTCGTTCACGATCTGCCGCGCGTTTCGGATTTCTACCAGAAGATCATCGGTCTTTCCGTTCTTGAAAAGAACCCGAGCGGCGAAGTGCTTGGTATCGGCGGCCAGCCGCTTCTGACACTTTCCACCTCCAGCACGGCGGAACGCGCGCCGCGCAATGCGGCAGGCCTGTTCCACACGGCCTTCCTGATGCCGAGCCGGAACGACCTGGCCCATTGGCTGGCGCATGCCGCCCATAACAATATCCAGTTTCAGGGCGCATCCGACCATCTGGTGAGCGAGGCGATCTATCTCGCCGACCCGGAAGGCAACGGCATCGAGGTCTATCGCGACCGTTCGCCTGATGAATGGACCTACCAGCCTGATGGCACGGTTGAGATGGCCACGCTCGGCCTCAACCTTCAGGCGCTTTATGACAGCGCGCCGAAGACCGCATTCACCGGTGCGGCGGAGGGAACCGCCATCGGCCATATCCATCTGCAGGTCGGCAATATTCCGCAGGCGGATGAGTTTTATCAGGGTGTGCTGGGGCTGAAGATCATGGCGCGGTATCCGGGTGCGAGTTTCTTCGGCTCCGGGGCCTATCACCACCATGTGGCCGCCAATATCTGGAACAGCCGCGGCGCTGCGGCCCGCAAGGACAATATGACCGGCCTTTCCGGCTATTCGCTGAAATTCAACGAACAGGCCGCGCTCGACACGGCTGTTGCCGCACTCGACCGGCTGGAAATCGCCACCGAAAGGCAAAGCGACGGCATCGTCCTCAGAGATCCCTGGGGAATTGGGCTAAAGCTTTCCGCCTAAAGCAAAAAGGGGCGGCAGAAATTTCTGCCGCCCCGGAACCGCCACATTTTTCGAACGTTTGTCACCTTATTGGGGGACCGTTCGATGAATGAAAATGCCAGGCCGGAGAAGACCGGCAGCTTGGTCAGCACCGGGGCAAACGCCGGCGCCACCGCCGGAAGCATTCCGGCAACAAGAGCGGACCCGCTGGAAGTACCGGCTTCCGCCCCACGCCGTGACGATGCGCGCAGCCAGCAGCCGCTTGGCCGCGAAGCGCTGGATGTGGTCGGCGCCTGGTCGGTGATCGGCATCTTCCTCATCATGCTGATGGCGGTCATCCACGAATTGTCGCTCATCCTCATTCCGGTGGTGATGGCCATCGTGGTCGGCATGATCCTCGGCATCGCCGCTGAAAAACTCGGCTCCTACGGCATTCCCGGTTTCGGCGTTGCGCTTATCCTGTCGAGCCTCGTGGCGGCGGTGATGTTTTTCGTCATCAATTCGCTGACCGAGCCGCTCTCGCTCCTCGCTTCCGAAGGCCCGGCGCTGATTGAACGCAGCATCGATCGTTTCCTGCCCTATCTGCAAAGCCTGCGATGGCTGAATATTTCGGCGGCCAGTTTCAGCATGGGGTCAATGTCGATGGAATCGCTGATTTCGCGCAGCGGCGAGATCATCTCCGTGCTCGGCTCCAACATCACCCCCGCGGTCATTCAGGGCCTGATCTTCCTCGCTGCGCTGCTGATGTTTCTCTATAGCCGGCTGCGGCTGCGCAAGGCGATCATCATGGCCTTTCCGGCCCGCCACCAGCGGCTTCGCACCATCCGCATCATCGGCTCGGTGGAAGAGGTGCTCGGCACCTATTTCGCCACGGCGGCGCTGATCTATGCCGGGCTTGGGGTGACGATGGTGGTCATCGCCTATTTTGGCGGGCTGGCCATGCCGCTGCTCTGGGGGCTGTTTGCCTTCCTCTCCAGCTTCGTGCCGTTTCTCGGCATCACCGCCATGACGATTTCGCTGACGGTGGCAGGCATCATCACCCATGACAACATCGTCCTGGCGCTTCTGCCGGCGGCGATCTTCTTCACCATTCACCTGCTGATGGAAAACCTCGCCTTTCCGGCGGTCGTTGGCCGCAACATGGAGATCAACCCCTTCCTCGTCTTCGTGATGATCATCTTCTGGACGTGGATGTGGGGGGCGGCCGGCGCCATGCTCGCCCTGCCGCTGTCGCTGATCGCGATGACGGTGACGCGGGAGCTATTCCCCTCGCGCCGGGTTGTGCCAAACTTGCCTGCCTAGCCTTTTCCGAAAGGCGCATCAGGGCCGCTCAGGAAGCGAGCGGCATACCTTCGCGGGTTGCCATGCGGCGCTCGTGCTCGATCAGCCATTTCTTGCGCCACAGCCCGCCGCCATAACCGGTCAGGCTGCCATCCGCGCCCAGCACCCGATGGCACGGGACGACGATTGCGATCTGGTTGGCGCCATTGGCGCGGGCCACCGCGCGCACGGCAGACGGCCTTTCCATGGTGGTTGCAAGCGAGGAATAGCTGACGATCTCCCCCGCCGGAATTTCCCGCAGGCTGCGCCAGACATCGCGCTCGAAGGGCGTGCCGTGGCCAGCAAGCCTTGTCTCGAAGGCGGCAGAATGCCCGGCGAAATAAGCCTTGAGTTCCGCTTCAATCTGGCCGGTCACCGCCGTACGGCCCAGCACCATATCCGCGCCGGTGCGCGTCTTCAGCCGCTTCAGCTCGGCGGGAAGCGCCGGCCGGTCGGCAAATTCGAGGAGATGCAGGGCATGATCGTCGGCGACGACGAGCATCGGGCCGATCGGCGTATCGATCCAGTCGCCCTTCAGGAAGCCCTTGCCCTTCATGGCCATGGGTGAAGCGCCGAAGAACTGGTTGATGGCGGCGCGGAAACCGCTGCCGGAATCGTAACCGGCATCGATCTGCGCACCGATCACCGCTTCGCCGGAAGCAATGCTCTCCGCCGCATCGCCCAGCCGGCGCAATCTCGCGATTTCCAGGAAGCTCATGCCGAAACGGCGCTTGAAAGTGCGGCGCACGGTGGAAGGATCATGGCCGAGCGCCACCACATCCTCCTCGCGCCAGCGCCGCGCCGGTTCGTTTTCCAGCGCCGTCAGCAGCGAGGTGACGGTCTCATCGGCGGTGCCGTAGGACAACATCGGCTTGCAGCGTTTGCAGGGGCGGAAACCCGCCTCCAGGCATTCGGCGATGGTCTCGCGGAACCGGCAGTTCTCGATCTTCGGTTTGCGCGCCGTGCAGGTGAAACGGCAGAAGATCTTCGTCGAGGTCACGCAGACATAGGCCACGCCCTCATAGGCGGGGTCCTTGTTCACAAGGGCTGAATACAGGGTTTCGGTGTCGGGGCGTTTGAACAGCATCATGGGGAGGATGCTAGCGCAAATTTAAGCGGCATGCCGCCGAAAAACGGGCGTGGATGTGGCTCATCTCCCTCTTTCCTGTGCTCGTCACAGGAATCCAGTCGGCGCGCGTCTGCGCGGCGAGGAAAATCCTTTCAGTCCAAGGACTTGGGCTGGCTGGATTGCTGTGATGAGCACAGGAATGAGGAAGAAGCTTCCCCTTCAATTCCCCGGCGGCGCAAAGGACGGGTCGTCCAGCCTTGTGAAAATCACGCCGCGCGCCTTCAGCGCCAGCAGGCCTTTCACCACGCCCTCACCCGCTTCATGGGTGGGCTGGTTGATATGGGAGATGATGACATCGCCATCCCTGGCGGAAGCGATGTGTTTCGCCGTCGTGGCCGCACCCAGCAGCGAGCCGCCATCGCCATTGACGGAATAACCCGCGACCCGCATGCCAAGCCGGTTGATGGTGGCCATGGACGAGCCTGTGTATTTCGCCGTCGCACCCCGGAACCATTGCGGCTGGATGCCGGTAGCGGCGACGATCGCCTGACGGCCGCCCTCCACTTCCTGCTCGACCGCCGCTTGCGAACCCGCAGCTGCGATGCCGTAGATGGAAACCGGCTTGTCCACCGCCGGCACATGGTTTTCGCCGTGATTTTCGATCTCGAACAGATCTGGATGCGCCATGAGCGTGGCCAGCGCCTCGCTGTTATGTTTCAGCCAGCGGGCGGTGACGAAGATCGTCGCGGGAATGCGCTCGCGCACGAGCGTATCGAGGATGCGGTGGTCGGTCTTGCCCATGCAGGCATCCAGCGTCATCGCCACCCGCACCCGGCCGTCATGCTGCGGCGTCATTTTCAGCGTCGGCTCGACAAGCCCCGTTCCCGCGAAAGCGGCTGAAGAGGCGGAGAGAAACAGGGCGGCAATGAAGAGGCGACGCAGCATTTTATATTCCGGAGTGTGAAGAGGTGGCAATCCGCCTGCAAAGCGCCCGAATTATGGCGCGGTTTCCAGCACGGACAGGGCTTCCAGCGCCTCTTCCACCCGCTGGCGTTCCGCGCTGGTGAGCGGCAGGATCGGCCGCGGCGGTTCACTCACCGTCAGCGACAGGATATTGGCGGCGGCGTAAACAACGCGGATGCTGCCGAATTCCCTGAACAGCGCCCAGAGCGGCTGGAAGGCCGCATCGATCCGTTTCGCCTCTTCCGCATTGCCGGCCTGAGCCGCCCGCATTAGCCGCAGGGCCGGAACCGGCAGCAGGCCGGCAACGACGCTGTACCATGTGTCGCCGCCGGCAAGTGTGGCGTCGGCACAGCCCCAGTCGCCGCTGTAACCAATGGCGAAATCCTCCGACAGCTTGGGGCGCAGCCGCGCGAGCTCGCCGGCATAATCGGAATCGGCCGGCAGCGGCATCTTGATGGCGCGGATATTCGGGATATAGGCGAGCCGCACCAGAAGCTCGTCGCTGAAGGTGAACCGGGTGGTCGTCGGGTTGTTGTAGATGGCGAGCGGCAGGGCCGTCGCGCCAGCCACGGCGGCGAAATGGTGATAGGCCTCTTCCTGCGTCAGCGGCGTGTAGGACACGGGTGCCAGCAGCAGCGCATCGGCGCCAGCGGCTTCCGCATCCGTGGCAAGCGCAACGGCCTCATCGGTGCGCAAAGCGCCGACACCCGCCATCAATATGCGCCTGCCCTTAAGGATGGCGGCGGCGGCCTCGATGGCGCGACGTCTCTGTTCCCGCGTGAGATACATGTAGATGCCGGTGCTGCCGAGAATGCCGACGGAATCGACCGCGGCCGTATCCAGCCGCTCGATCAGGGCCGAGAAGGCTTCAACATCGACCCGCCCCGCCTCGTCGGCCGGCGTAATCGGAAAAGCCGAAAGTCCCTTGAATCGTCTCGTCATGTCTATGCCCCTCACTTCGATCGGAAGTCAGGGTTACAGAGCCGACCGCGCGGCCGCAACAAAAGCGGCGGCTAAACGCTGGCCTGAAATCGAAAAATTCCGTGCTCAGTCATAAAGATACAACTTCTTCCACTGCTCTTCGGGAATCTTGTCCCCCACACGGTAGTCGAAGGACTGGATGCTGAGGCTGTCGCTCTTCAGCTGGCACTTGTATTTGAGCTTGTACCATTCGCCCGCGCTTCTGAAGACCGCACCCGGCGCCTTGATGGAGTTCTTGCCCACTTCCGGGTCGCCGAACGTATAGGCGATGACCTTGTCCGGCCGCATGCCCTTTTGCTCTGTCGCTATCCTCTCCATCGCCTCGATATCGCAGCGCTGCTCCAGGCGTTCTTCGGGGGCCAGCGCATTCAGCTGCCGCATGACGCTGGCGTCGATCGCGAAAGCGGGGGTGAAGGCCTGCAGGCTGAGGAAAAAGGCAGAGAGGGCAGCGGGAAGAAGCTTTCGCATGGGGTCCTGTCAGTTTTTTCGTTTGTTCTTGTCGATCGCGGCAGGCCGGACGGCCGGCGCGCATCATCGCCGATTTGCCGGATATTGCCAAAATGTGATCGAAAGCTGACGAAATTGTGCCCGAGCCGCATTCCGCCTGTGGAGATTTGAAACTTGATCGGCCGCAAGCCGCACTCTACATCTTGGTGCCGCCCAAGAATTTTTACAGGAAAGCGAGTTTCCCTTGCCGATTTTCAAGAACCTGCCCATTGCCCCGACCGCCGAAAAACGGCCCGTCCAGGATACGCATCACGGCATTACCCGCACCGACGATTACGCATGGTTCCGGGCCGATAACTGGCAGGCCATGTTCAAGGACCCCACCCTGCTCGACCCGGCCATCCGCGCCCATCTGGAGGCGGAAAACGCCTATATGGAAGCGGCCATGGGCGACACCAAGGCGCTTCAGGAAAAGCTGTTCGAGGAAATGAAGGGCCGCATCAAGCAGGATGATTCCTCCGTTCCTGTTAATGACGGGCCTTACGCCTATGGCACGCTGTTCGTGACCGGCGGTGAGCAGCCGCATTATTTCCGCACCCCGCGTGATGGCGGCGAAAAACATGTGCTGTTGAACGGCGACAAAGAAGCGGAAGGCAAGGATTATTTCCGTCTCGCCGGTCTCGACCAGTCCTCCGATCACAGTCACGGCATCTGGGGGTATGACGACAAGGGTTCGGAATATTTCACCCTGCGCATCCGCAATCTCGAAAGCGGAGAGGACCTTGCCGACGTCGTGGAAAACACCGGCGGCGGCGGCGCATGGGCGCCCGATGGCAAGAGCTTTTTCTATACACTGCAGGACGAAAACCACCGTCCTTCAAAGGTCTTCCACCACATCATCGGCGAGCCGCAATCGGCCGACCGGCTGGTTTATGAGGAAAAGGATCCCGGCTTCTTCATGGGCGTCGGCGCGTCGGTGCTCGACGATTTCATCTTCATCGACATTCACGACCACGAGACCAGCGAATACCGCATTCTCTCCACCAAGGACCTGACGGCCGAGCCCGCTATCGTGGCGGAGCGCGAAGAGGGCATCGAATATTCGATGTGCGAAGGCGGCGACGTCTTCTTCATCCTTACCAATGACGGCGACGCCAAGGATTTCCGCATCGTGGAAGCGCCGGTCACCGCGCCCGGCAAGGAAAATTGGAAAGAGGTGGTTCCGCACGAGCCGGGCCGCCTGATCCTCTCCGTCGACGCCTATGCCCGCCACCTGATCTGGCTGGAACGCCGCGACGGCCTGCCGCGCATCGTCATCCGCGACCGCCGCACCGGCGAGGAACATTCCATCGCCTTTGCCGAAGAGGCCTATTCGCTCGGCCTGCATGGCGCGGCAGAATATGACACCGACGTCATCCGTTTCTCCTATTCCTCGATGACGACGCCGAGCCAGCTGTTCGATTACGACATGGTGACGCGTGAGCGCACGCTTCTGAAGACGCAGGAAGTACCATCAGGCCACAATCCGGATGACTACATCACCCGCCGCATCATGGCGCCTGCGCATGATGGCGAACTGGTGCCGGTCTCCCTGCTCTATCGCAAGGATGTGGCGCTCGACGGCTCCGCCCCCTGCCTGCTTTATGGCTACGGCGCTTACGGCATCACCATCCCCGCCTCCTTCTCCACCACCACGCTGTCCTTGGCCGACCGTGGTTTCATCTATGCCATCGCCCATATTCGCGGCGGCAAGGACAAGGGTTTCGAGTGGTACGAAACCGGCAAGATGGAAGCCAAGCAGAACACCTTCAACGACTTCATCGCAGCGGCTGACCATCTGGTTCAGGAAGGTTTCACCTCCTATGAGGGCATCATCGCCGAAGGCGGCTCGGCCGGCGGCATGCTCATGGGGGCTGTCGCCAATATGGCGCCGGAGAAATTCGCCGGCATCATCGCCGCCGTACCCTTCGTGGACGTGCTGACGACAATGCTCGATGACACGCTGCCCCTGACCCCGCCGGAATGGCCGGAATGGGGCAATCCGCTGGAATCGGAAGAGGAATACGGCTGGATCGCCGCCTACAGCCCCTATGACAATGTCGGCGCCAAGGCCTATCCGCCGATCCTCGCGCTTTCCGGCCTTACCGATCCGCGCGTGACCTATTGGGAGCCGACCAAATGGGTGGCGAAGCTGCGCGAAAGGACAACGGGAGAAGCGCCCATCCTGCTGAAGACCAACATGGCGGCCGGCCATGGCGGCAAATCGGGCCGTTTCCAGCGGCTTGAAGAAATTGCCTTCGAATACGCCTTCGCGCTGAAGGTGGCCGGCAAGGACGCCGTGTGACGGCCTGACATTAAAACGGGCGGCGATTCCGTCGCCGCCCGACCCATGAGAGATAAAAATACCCACAAAAATCATCTTTTCGAACATTTATTCCAGAAAATATCGATTGTATCTTTTCTTTAAATTTCACTTGTCACATCATTGGATTTTTATTTCTAGTTATTGCAACTAATAATATATCCAACTTAAATCAGAATAACTCTCATGTATTATTTTAAATAAAGAAATGTTCCAAAAATCGAATGCATGGCTGCGATGCGTCATTTCGCGTTGCAATATCACTTTTTGGCCGTATTATGCCGGTCGTTGACATATTCATGCGCCTTTTCGCCGCTTTTCTTGCGGCAATGCCGCAGCGTGTTCTGCGGATATTCTTCTCGCCGTAATTTTTCGGCTTTTCCACGCGCCATGTCAGTTCGCCCTTGGCAATCCGGGCTTTGCAGTGCTCCCGCTTCGCCAACTGAAAACACTGCATCAGACTTGGAGGTCTCCTATGAAGAAACTCCTGGCCTCGACCATTCTCGTAACGGGCTTTACCATCGCTGCCGGTGCAGCACATTCCGCCAAGGCCGCCGATAGCTGCGGCAGCATCACCATCGCCGAAATGAACTGGGCATCCGCGGGTGTCGCGGCTTACGTCGACAAGTTCATCATGGAAAACGGCTATGACTGCACGGTCAATGTCGTCACCGGCGACACCATGCCGACTTTCGCTTCCATGAACGAAAAGGGCCAGCCGGACATGGCGCCCGAATTGTGGGTCAATGCCGTGCGCGAGCCGCTCGACGCCGCCGTCAAGGACGGCCGCATGATCGAAGCGTCGAAAATCCTCAGCGAAGGCGGCATCGAAGGCTGGTGGATTCCGAAATTCATAGCCGATGCACACCCCGACATCAAGACCGTCGAGGATGCGCTGAAACATCCCGAACTCTTCCCCGCCCCGGAAGACGCCAGCAAGGGCGCCGTGCATAATTGCCCGTCTGGCTGGAACTGCCAGGTAACGACCGCCAATCTCTACAAGGCGCGCGAGGGTGACAAAAAGGGCTTCACCCTGGTCGACACCGGCTCGGCCGCCGGTCTTGACGGCTCTATCGCCAACGCTTTTGAAAAGAAGCAGGGCTGGCTCGGCTATTACTGGTCGCCCACCGCCATTCTCGGCAAATACGAGATGGTGAAGCTGGACGACGGCGTCGAACTCGACCGCGCCCATTTCGACGAATGCACGGCGAAGGTCGATTGCGCCGATCCCAAGGTCAACGCCTATCCGGTGGCGGATGTCTTTACGGTCATCACCAAGGACTTCGAAGGCAAGGCCGGGGTGACGATGGATTACATCAAGGCCCGCAGCTGGGACAACAAAACGGTCGCCGAAATCCTTGCCTGGATGGATGAGAACCAGGGCACCAACGAGGACGGCGCGGAGTATTTCCTCGAAAACCATGAGGACATCTGGACGAAATGGGTTCCGGCCGAGGTGGCGGAGAAGATCAAGGCTTCGATGTGATTGGTTGGTGGGGGGAAGCTTCGGTTTTTATCCGTGGCTTTACCCCCCTCTGTCCTGCCGGACATCTCCCCCACAAGGAGGGAGATCGGCTGGGCGCACCCTTCTCCCAAATCCGCAACGTGTGTCATGGGCGAGACCTTGCCGCAGGTCGATCTCCCCCCTTGTGGGGGAGATGTCCGGCAGGACAGAGGGGGTGCCCCAGCCGCCGCCCGCCGCCCCCCACAACCCAAAGGGAAAACAACAATAATGGCCCTCTGCAATTACCTGCCGGACATGCTCTGCAAGTTCCCGGCCATCGACAACTCCACGATGCGTGTGGCACGCAAAACCATCGATGACGGTTTTCGCGACATCGTGCGCAATTATGGCGATGCGATCGACGTCATCGTGCATCCTCTGCAGCTGTTCCTCAATGCCTCGGAGCGGCTGTTCATCCAGACGCCGTGGATCATCACGATGCTGGTCATTCTGGCCATCGTGCATCTGGCCGGGCGCAGCTTCAAGATCACTGGCGGCACCGCCATCTCCCTGCTCATGATCGGCGCCGTCGGCCTCTGGCGCGACGCCATGACGACGCTCTCCATCGTCGCCATTGCCACGCTGATCGCCATCGTCATCGGCCTGCCGCTCGGCATTTTGATGGGACGCTCGGAACGCCTGCAACGCCTCATCAATCCCGTGCTCGACGTGATGCAGACCCTGCCGAGTTTCGTTTATCTCATCCCCGTGGTGGTGATTTTCGGCATCGGCAAGGTTCCGGGCCTGATCGCAGTGGTGATCTACGCCATTCCGCCCGTCATCCGCCTCACCAGCCTCGGCATTCGGCTCGTTGATCGGGAAGTGCTTGAGGCGGCCGACGCCTTCGGCTCCTCCAATGGCCAGAAGCTGTTCAACGTGCAGCTGCCGCTGGCGCTGCCGACCATCATGACCGGCATCAACCAGACCATCATGATGGCGCTCGCCATGGTCGTCGTCGCCTCCATGGTTGGCGTCGGCGGGCTGGGCAAGAACGTGCTGCAGGCCATCAACAACCAGTTCTTCACGGTGGGCTTCCTGAACGGTTTCGCTCTGGTCGCCATCGCCATCATGTTCGACCGGGCGAGCCAGGCTTTCGGCAAGCGCCTGCAGAAATACCGCGAGGTTTCCCATGGCTAAAAGCATCGAAATCAGGAATCTTTACAAGATCTTCGGCAGGCATCCCGAGAAATACCTCCAAGCTGTGCGATCAGGCATGGACAAGGTCGAGCTGAACGACAGACACAACCACGTCCTCGGCCTCAACAACATCAACATCACCATGCCGGGCGGCAAGATCACCGTCGTCATGGGGCTTTCCGGCTCCGGCAAGTCGACACTGATCCGCCACATCAACCGGCTGATCGACCCGACGGCGGGTGAAGTTCTCTATGACGGCGAGGATATCTGCGGCATGAGCGCCTCGGCGCTGCGGCAATTCCGCCGCCACAAAACGGCGATGGTATTCCAGAAATTCGGCCTTCTGCCGCATCGCACCGTGCTGGAAAACAGCGTTTACGGCCTCGATATTCAGGGCGTGCCGCGCAAAGAGAGCGAGGAGAAAGGCCGTTATTGGCTGAATCGTGTCGGCCTGGAGGGGTATGAGGATTATTATCCGAACCAGCTTTCCGGCGGCATGCAGCAGCGTGTGGGCCTTGCCCGCGCGCTTGCCAATGACGCCGATATTCTGCTGATGGACGAGGCCTATTCGGCGCTCGATCCGCTGATCCGTGTCGATATGCAGACCATGCTGCTCGATCTGCAGCAGGAGTTGAAGAAGACCGTGGTGTTCATCACCCACGATCTCGACGAGGCGCTGAGACTCGGTGACCACATCGCCATTCTCAAAGACGGCGAAGTGGTGCAGCAGGGCGACGGCCAGAGCATTATCCTTTCACCGGCGGATGGCTACGTCACCGACTTCGTGCGTGACGTCAATCGCAGCCGTGTGCTGCAGGCAACCACTGTCATGGAACCGCTCGAAAGCCGCCCCGAAGGCATGGCCGTGCCGGAAAACGCGACGCTGGAAACAATCGCCCGCGACATGTCGGAAGCCAACGAGACGACCGCCCATGTGGTGGACGAGGACGGCAAGCCCGTCGGCAGCATCGGTCTCGACACGCTGGTGGCCGCTATGGTGACGCCCGCGCCGCAGGAGGCGGAGGTTAAGGTGGAAGCGGCGGAGGAGCCGGAGAAGCCCGGGGAAACGGTTGTTCCGGTGGATAAAGAAACGGCTTGATCCGGCATTCCGGGAGCTGACTAGCCTTGCCGCACACTCCACGTCATCCTCACCCTTGAGGCGAGGATCCATTTTGCGCCAGTAAGTCCCCGGTTATGAATCCTCGCCTCAAGGGTGAGGATGACGTGGAGTGTGCGGCAAGGCGTATTTCAGTGCCAACCTTGAGCCCAGGTGTCAGCGTCCAAGTGCCAGCGCCCACATGCTCTCCCTCGCCGCCGTGCGAAATCAGGAGATAACTACCCCAGTACCGCCTTCAGTCATGCAAAAACGAAGCACTACTTCGCCGGCTGTCAACCCTCGGCGATCGCTGCAGCGCAGCAAGCGCAAGTTTCGGACAAGTCCCCGCCGTTAACTATTCGTTAACTTTTGAACGCGGAATCACCGACATGCAGATTGAAAGCAATATCGGCGGATATAATTACCAGGGGCGTGTTCGCGAGCTTGAAAAAGCCGGCGGCGCGCAGAATGCGGCTGAAGAACAGGCCGTCAAACGCAGCCCCGGCAACCCGACCGTTTCCAGCACCATTCTTTCCCAGTCGCTGGCCAACGTGCTGTGGGCCGTCGGCAATGGCAGCGCACCTGCCTATCAGGATCCGGCGGCGGCCTCCGCCGAGGACAAGGCGGAAGCACAGGCGGAATGGGTGCGCAGCGCCTATTCGGAATATACCGAATAAACGATTCCAATCAGGCCCTTGCCGGGCTCACTTCCACCGTCACATGGGACAGTTCATGTATGGCGGCAAGTTTCTGCTTGTAGAAAGCCGGCGCCTTCGGCGCCTGCGAATGGATCGCCACGATGGCGGCGTGATGCCCCGGCCCCACCTGCCAGACATGCAGGTCGGTGATGCGATCCTCTTCCGTCTCCACGCTTTCACGGATTTCCTGCGGCAAATCCTCCGCCGGCGGCAGCGCGTCAAGCAGGGTCGTCGCCGTGGAGCGGATCAGCCCCCATGACCAGCGGGCAATGACCAGACCGCCTACGATACCCATGGCCGGATCAAGGAACGACCATCCGTTCCATTTGCCAAGCAGCAGCGCGACGATGGCGAGAACCGAGGTCAGCGCATCCGCCAGCACATGCAGATAGGCCGCGCGCAGATTATTGTCCCTGCCGCCCTTTGCGCCGGGGTCAGCATGGTGACCGGCATGCGAGCCATGATCATGATGGGCGTGGCTGCCATGGCCGTGATGGGCATGCGAACCGTGGGTGTGGCCATGTCCATGCCCATGATCGTGGTGATGATCATCCTTCAGCAGCACGGCGCTGAGAAGATTGACGGCAAGGCCGATGATGGCGACGAGGATAGCCTGGTTGAAATCGATTTCGACGGGATTGAATAGGCGCATAGCGCTTTCCACGGCAATCAGCAGCGCCACCACCGCCAGCACGATCGCGCTGGCAAAACCCGCGAGATCGCCGAACTTGCCGGTGCCGAAGGTGAAGCGCGGGTTGCGCGCCTCACGACGGGCATAAAGATAAGCCAAGGCCGAAATCAGCATCGCGCCCGCATGGGTGGACATGTGCCAGCCATCCGCCGTCAGCGCCATGGAGCCGTACCAGTGGCCGGCAACGATTTCCGCCACCATCATGGCCGCAGTCAGCGCAATGACCATCCAGACGCGCCTCTCATTGCGCTCGTGGTTCTGGCCGAGGAAAACATGGTCGTGACCGGCTGCTGCGCGGTGTTCGGATGTCGTCGTCATGTCGCTCAATCCTGTTTGCTACTGGCCTGCCTGATCTGCTGGCCCGTTCGATTTCACCGGATGTAGGTCTTCAGCACCTGGGCCAGCTCTTCCGCCGCCCGGGCCCGTTCGTCTTCGTTTTCGGCATGCACCACATGCTCATGCAGATGCTCCTGCATCACCTCCCCCGTCAGTCCGGAAAGCGCGCCGCGCACGGAAGCGAGCAATTGCAGCACCTCGCCGCAGGGCTTGGCATCATCAAGCGCACGCTCCACCGCTTCCATCTGCCCTTTCAGGCGGCGGATGCGGGCGAGAAGCTTCTCCTTGTTGCGGATCGTATGGGACATGGGGACCTCATATACTATAGGGGGGTATACTATATGAGCGAGATTTTCCGTTCAAGCCCCGCTTGACGCAATCTTCGCGAATGTTTCGACCCTTAAAAAATCTCCCCATGAAACTTAGGGGACTCAGTCATGACGACTATCGCAGCAACCATCAGCAGCTATCATCCCACTCCGCTCCGGAGCCTTGAGCCGGCGAGAGGCAAGGAAACCCATTCCACCACCGAAGCCCTGCTGGAGCTGACCCGCGCCGCGCATCGCACCATTTCGAGCGTCGAAACCGCTGCCACCGCGATCACGCCGGCCGCCGCCAGTGCTTCCTTCGGCCTCGCCACAGCACTCTGGAATCTCGACAGCGGTACTTCCACGACAACACCCGCCCTGGACATGGCCGCATCGGCACAGCCAGAAGCCGCATCCGGCATCGAGAACGATGTCATCAAAGCGCTCGCCCAGGCGCTTGGCGTGGATGACGCCGCCTGAGACCCATTGAATGGCGGGCTGAAAAGCAATATCTCTAGAGACTAGAGCATCGACTCTGAACGGCGGAGCCACCCCGTTCTCTCGTCTTTGCCCGAGATATGGAGAAAGTCATGCTGTCCATCGGTGAACTGTCGAAACGTACCGGCGTCAAGGTGCCGACGATCCGCTATTACGAGCAGATGGGCCTCATCCGCGAGGCCGATCGTTCGGAGGGCAACCAGCGCCGTTACGAAAAGACCGACCTCGACAGGCTGGCCTTCATCCGCCATGCGCGTGATCTCGGGCTGAACATCGACGCCATCCGCGAATTGATCGCGCTTAGCCAGCACCGGCAGATGCCATGCGAGGGCGCGGACCGCATCGCTGCCGAACATCTCGCCCATGTGCGAGAAAAGATCGCCAGCCTCAAGAAGCTGGAACATGAGCTGGAGCGCATCGTCTCCCACTGCCACGGCCATTCGATCGAGGATTGTTACGTCATCCGCGCGCTTTCCAATCATGACATGTGCGAGGGCGAACATTGATCGGAAAACCGGGCTTGACAGATTACGGATTCGGGCGCATTGCATTTCCCATGATCAACGAACGCGCACCCATCTCCTGCTCGTACTTTTGGGCCTACCTCTAAGGGCGGCTCGACAGATCATGTTGTCAACAAGCCGCCGTCAGGCGGCTTTGTTGTTTCTCAAGCGTCCTGACGGCACCGATAAGACCAAAGGACCGAAAAAATGACCGAAGATAGCTCCCTTACACTCGAAAGACCGCCCGTCGTCATCATTCGTGGCGCACGCAAGACGGACTTGCCCGAACTCGACGAGATGATCACGCTGCTTGCCTCCTACCACGGCGATGCGGCGGCGATCACGCCGGCGAAACTGGAACGCGACCTGTTCGGCCCGCTGCCCTGGGTGCATGGCCTCGTGGCCGAAGCCGATGGCGCGCTGATCGGTTACGCCCTGCTTCTGCCGCTCTACAGGGCGCAGGAAGGCCGGCGCGGGCTTGAGCTGCATCATCTCTTCGTGCGTGACGGCCATCGCGGCCATGGCACCGGCCAGCATCTGGTTTCCCGCGCCCGCGATATCGCCAAGCGTCTCGGCTGCGACTATCTTTCCGTCAGCGCCACAACAGGCAATGTCGCGGCGCATCGCTTCTACGAAAACATGGATTTCGCGCCCCGGCCGGTTACCGGCATGCGCTACATGCAGTCAATTGCCTGATTGGCATCAACGGAGACGACCATGACACGGATCGCCATTGCGCTCGCGCAGGATTTTGCTGACTGGGAACCGGCGCTGCTTGCTGCCGCAGCGCGCGGCTATCTCGGCGTCGAAATCATCTATGCCACGCCTGATGGCCGGCCGGTAACGTCCATGGGCGGGCTGAATGTAACGCCTGACACATCCTATGACGCGCTTGATCCTGTTGGCATCGATGCGCTTGTCATTCCCGGCGGTCTCAGCTGGGAAAAGGGAACGGCTGTCGATCTTGGCGGGCTGGTGCACCGGTTTCGCGACAGGGACCGGCTGGTGGCCGGCATCTGTGCGGCGGCGAGCGCGCTCGGCGGCACGGGCGTTCTGAACGATGTCGCCCATACCGGCAATTCGCTGGCATCGCACAAGGCCTATGCCGTCTATAGCGGCGAGGCGCTTTATCGCGACCAGCCGAAAGCAGTCAGCGATCGCGGCATCATCACGGCCGCCGGCAGCGCGCCGGTGAGTTTTGCGGTGGAAATCCTGAAACACCTCGGCCTCTTTGGTCCGGAAGCCGAGGCGGAACTTCAGGTTTTTGCGGCGGAGCATCGCTGAGGCGCAGCCGTCTCGGTTGTTTGCACTCCCTCCACTCCCCGTCATTCCGGCCCTTGGGCCGGAATCCAGCCGACGCGCGTCTGCGCGGCGAAAAGAGTCCTCTCAGCCCAAGGACTTGGGCTGGCTGGATCCCGGCTCAAGGCCGGGATGACGGAGGTGAGAACAGCGATGATTATCGCTGATCCAGCACCCGGCAAACACGTGCTGCGTGATCGCCGCCCTCCCCGGCAATCGCCCGGCGAATATCGCGGCTGTTCAAATGCAGGCTTCGGCCGGCGGGTAAATTTGCACGTTTTATCTTGGCAAGTGCCGCCGCCACAAAGGCGACCTCATGGTCGTGGAAAAAGGCAAGAGCCGCCTCTTCTGTAGGGCTCGGCCCCAGCACCGCCTTGAAGGCAAGGCGGTGCACGGCGCAGAAAGCGCCGTGACCGGAAACGGCAAAACGCAGCGCATCGAGTTCCTCACTCCATTCCGCTGCGTCCTGCATGGATTTACGCCTGCTGGAAGCGCTTCAGGAAAAACGCGCTCAATGTTCCGAGCAAAGCCCAGAAAACGAAGCTCGTGATCGTGGCGGCGACGATGAACTGACGCTCCAGCGGCAGCGGCGCCAGCGCATGTTCACCTTCCGGAGGCAGGGGTGCGCCCACCACATGCGGCGCAACGATCAACACCAGCGCCAGAACGATGGCCCAGGGTTCGCGGCGGAATGCGATCAGCGCAATGCCGCCCGCGGTTGCGGCAACCGTGGAGAGCCACCAGATCTGCCGCGCCTCAAGTGCGGCGGCCGGGCTGCCCGGCAGTTCCGGCGGCAGGCCGATCATCGGGGCCAGCATGACGGCGGCAAAACCGGCAACGCCCCAGAGAAGGCCTTCGCGCCAGCCGCCATTCGTGCCGCGCAGCGAAATAAGGCCGGTCAGGACAAGCGCATAACCGATGGCGGTCAGGACATTGGCGGCAACGGTATAGGCGGTGCGCTCGAAGCCATCGGCCGGAGCCCAGGCCTCGTCATTGTGCTCATGGGCGGGAACCGCAGCACCGGGCGCCGTCGCATCATGGCTGTGAGGCGCCTCGCCACCGGCGCTCTCATAGGTTTCCGCCTGAAGGATGAGCGGCGTGGTGCCGAAAGCCTGCATGGCAGACACGGCAAAGCCGCCGAGAATGCCGACGAGAACGGCGGTAAAGACGATATTGCGAAAAGATGACATGCCGTTTCCCCTCAATGGCAGGGGAAGGCATTGGCATGACGCGTGTCATGCGCGGCATTGTGAACGGCTTCCACATGGGAAAAGCCGACAAAACCGACAACGAACAGGCCAAGCACGATCGCCGTCAGCGATTGCGCGAAGCTGCCCGTTTTTGCGGAAACGGCTGAATTGGCCGCATTCTGCTGGATGGACATGGTGACCCCTCTCCCGGCGCGACCCCGCGCCTTTAGACACGGCCGAACGGCGGGAGCCGCAAGACCGCATGCGATACACTTCACCACGGGGATACGAGACTGACACAGGGAGGCATTGATCTCGCCACCCTGAAATTCCGCTCTTCCGGACACCCCGCCGGCATGGACATTTCCGTGATGGCAGGTCTCCTGGCTTACGGGTCAAAACCTGAAACACCTTCCCGGCATCGCCCTCCCTGGAAACCTCGGTTCCCGGAAAATGGCTTGCCAGTGGCACTTCGTTTCAGGCTCTCCGCTCACAGTTGCGGGGGCAGCCACGAATGAGGATTTCTCCCTATCGTGTTCCCTTTTCACCTTCCGGAACGCCCGGAAGGAACCATCACAGGATTGTTATCCGATGGGTGGCGGCGGGAGTCAATGGGCGCGCATGCGCCCAGGGGCACCCTACCGCGCCGGAATGGCCTTCAGATAGGCGGCGATCGCATCGCGGTCATCCGCCGTCAGATGCGCCATGTTCTGCTGCACCTTGACCATGGAACCGCCGACGCTGTCGAATTCCGGGGTGAAGCCGGTTTCCAGATAGCTGGCAATATCGGCCTTGGCCCAGCTTCCGATGCTTTGCGAGCCGGGGGTAATGTCAGGAATGCGGCCTTCGCCTTCCGGATTGGGGCCGCCAGCCAGCCACTTATCGGCAAGGAAGCCGCCAAGCGCGTTGCGCGGCGTATGGCACTCGCCGCAATGGCCCGGCCCTTCCACCAGATATTGACCGCGCAGCAATTCGGCATTGGCATTGGCAAGCTCGACGCGCGGCGGTGCGGAGGGGTCGAAATAAAGGAACTTCCAGCCGCCCAGCGCCATGCGCAGGTTGAACGGGAACGGCAGTTTGTGATCCGGCGCATCGTTCTGGCTGGCCGGCAGGGCTTTCAGATAACCGAAGAGATCGTTGATGTCCTTCTGCGTCATGCGGGCATAGGAGGCATAGGGAAAGGACGGGTAAAGGTGCTCACCGTTCCTGCCCACACCACGCGTCATCGCATCGCCGAATTCCGCCAGCGTCCAGCCGCCGATACCATGCTGCGGATCGGAAGAAATATTGGGCACATGAAAGGTGCCGAAGGGGCTTTTCAGCGCCTGCCCGCCCGCAAGCGTCAACAGCGCCTCACCCTTCGCATCGGGTGCGGCATGACAGCTTGCACAGCCGCCCGCCCAGAACAGCGTTTCGCCATTGGCCAGATCCGGTTCGCCAAGGCTGACCCAATGGCTTGGCGCCTGACGTTCCGGCGCGGTGACCCAGGCGAATATGCCGTAGCCGGCAATCGCCGCGACCACGGCCCCGCCAGCGAGTTTCGTCCAGATGGAGGACATACCCCTCTCCCCATTCTCACCTGACCCGGTCAGATGCCTTTCGAGCGTGAGAAAACGCCGCCGGGAAGCGGCGTTTCCAGAATCATTCGATTATTTCTTCAGACGATAGGTCTGGTGGCAGGTGCCGCAATCGGCGCCGAGCGTCTTCATGGCGGTGGCAACACCCGCCTGATCGCCGGGGAGATTGGCGAGAACGATGTCCGCATCCGTGCCGAGCTTGGCGGCCTTGGCCTTGAAGTCCTCGAAATTTTCCCAGATGGCGGGAGCAGCCGCGCTGCCGGTCTCGGTGCCGGCGGGGAACTGCTCCGGGAAGGCCTTGGCATTGGTGCCGATGGTCGTCACGGCGGCCTTGACGGTATCAGCATCAAAGGGCTTCTCGCCCTTGGAGATGGCGGCGAGCGAACCCATGGCGCCGCCGATCTGCTTCATCATGCCTTCACGTTTTTCGACTTCGCCGGCAGCGTAGACCGCTCCGGCGCAAAGACAGCCGAAAAGCATGGCCGCCGTGATGGTTTTCAGTTTCATGCACACTCTCCTTGATTCCGGCTGGGACACCGGGCGCTAGATGGAACGGCGCGAGGATGCCCTTTCCGGATGGCGAAAAGAAGTCACATTGCGGTGAATTCCATCGTGAAAACAGAAGCCTAAGACAAGGCCTCCCAGAGCGTGAGAAGCGCTGCGGCAATCAGCATGAAACCGGCGGCGCGACCGATGAAGATCGTGGCGGCGGGCGAGGAAACAAGCCATGCCCGGCTTTTATCCGCCGTCAGCGCCAGCGCGCCGTAGACGGTGAACTGCGTCACCGCCACCATCGCGCCCATCACCAGCCCCTGCATCCAGATCGGGCCATAGGCTGGTTTGAGGAATTGCGGATAGATCGCCATCATGAACAGATAGGCCTTCGGATTGGAAAGGCAGGTCAGCACCGCCCGCCAGAAGGCTTTTCTGACCGAAGCGCTCGCCTCTGCCTCATCGCCATTCACCACGATTGCGCTGCGCATCAGGCCGATGCCGATCCAGACCATGTAAGCAGCGCCCCCAACCAGAAGCGGCAGGAACAGCGACGGCATCCAGGCGGCGAGCACGCCGACGCCCAACGCGCCGTAAAGCGAATGCACGATGCCGCCCGCGCTCATGCCGCTTGCGGCGGAAAGGCCGGTTCTCTTGCCACCCGTCAGCGCACTTGCCAGCACAAACAGCATGTCCATGCCCGGCAGAATGATGATGCCGAACAGGACCAGAAAGAAAAGCCAGAGATTTTCGGCGTAACTCATGTCAGTATCTCCCAAAACGGTTCATGGCACATTCGGGAAAGCCCATGTTTCTCAATGTGTTTCTCCGTTTATAGGAAAGACCAACTGACAGCGTTGTGTCAGTTGCGTGGCGAAGCAACCGGGAAAAACGGCAATGCGCAAGGCGTCGAGACTGTTCGAGATCATCCAGATCCTGCGGGTGGCGCGCAGGCCGGTCACCGCACAGACGATTGCCGAGGCGCTGGAGGTGACGGTGCGCTCGGTCTATCGCGACATAGCCGCCCTTCAGACCATGCGCGTGCCGATCGAAGGGGAACGCGGCGTCGGTTACATCCTGCGTCCCGGCTTCAACCTGCCGCCGCTGATGTTTTCCATCGAAGAGACGGAAGCGATCGTGCTGGCGCTCGCCATGGTCGCCCGCACCGGCGATACCGAATTGCGGCAGGCGGCCAGGCAGGTCAGCGACAAGATCGCCGCCTCCCTGCCCGACCCCCTGTCGAAAACCCTCTCCGCCAATGCCCTGCACGCCTGGGGCAGCATCGCGCCGGCGCCAGCAGGCGTCGATCTTGCCACGGTCAGGCGCGCGGTGCGCGACGAGGAGAAACTGGAGATCACCTATCGCGATGAAGCCGGCGCGGAAACGCAACGGCGGGTTAGGCCGATTGCGGTGATCTATTATTCCGAAACGGTGAATATCGTCGCATGGTGCGAACTACGGCAGGCGATCCGCAATTTCCGCTCGGACCGGGTGCTGAGCTGCGAAACGACCGGCAGTTTCTTCAAGCTGGAAGGCGAGAAGCTGCGGCAATTGTGGATGAGCGGCTGGCAGAGCAATCAGCCGATCCTCGCGCCCGAAACCGCGAATAACGATCCGGTCGGAAAAGACATCGGCAATCGCGAAGGTGTTCTGGTCGGGCGTATCCACCATGCCCTTGAAATTCACGAAGTGGGTATTGCCAGATACGCCGTAATTGCCCTCGTGATTATGGCCGTTGAACCACGCGACGACCGAAGGATGCGCGCCGAGAAGCTCGAGGATGCGCGGCGCGTCCCACATGTTGTGGGCGTTTTCCGGATAGACAGGGTAGTGGCAGAGAACGATCACTTTTTCGCCTGCCGCATCCGCCTTTTGCAGAACCGTCTGCAGCCATTCGAACTGTTCATCGCTGAACGAGGCGTTCCAGTCCTGCGCATTGATTGCGCCCGCATCCGCCAGACGCTTCAGCCGCTCTGCAGCAAGCGCGCGACGCGGATCGCCGGGCGGCGGGGCGAAAAGGCTGACCTCGTTGCCGTCAAGCACGACGAAGCGAACGTCGCCGATGGAAAAATCATGCCAGGGGGCGGACATGCCGAGGCGGTTATGGATATCGGGCAAATGCTCAGCGGCGACGGCGAAATCGTGATTGCCTGGCAGCAGGACTGACCGGTGGCGAAGCTTGTCGTAAACGGCAAGGATCGCATCGAAATTTTCAAAGCCGCGGTCGATGATATCGCCCAGCGTCACCACGAAGGCCAGATCTTCGCGGTTGAAGGCGTCGATCGCGTCTGCGAGCTTTTTCGGGCTTTCAGCGTAATATCGGCCCATCTCGGGGCGCGGATCGGCATCGGCATATTGGGGATCGGCGACAATGCCGAAGGAGAAGAGAGGCGTGGTTTTTTCAGTCATGATGCGCCGCGATAAACCCGGCGGATGACAGGCTTGTGACAGAGAACGACATCCCAAAAGCAGAACACCCGGCGCGAGGGCCGGGTGTTCGAAAATTCCGTTCCGCAAGCCTTACTTGGCGGCGGCTTCGTAACGCTCCAGGACGTAGTCCCAGTTGATGAGATTATCAACGAAGGCTTCGAGGTACTTCGGACGCAGGTTGCGGTAATCGATGTAGTAGGAGTGTTCCCATACGTCGACGCCGAGGATCGGTTCTGCGCCATGAACCAGCGGGTTTTCGCCGTTCGGGGTCTTGGAGATTTCGAGCTTGCCGTTCTTGACGGAAACCCATGCCCAGCCGGAGCCGAACTGCGTGGTGCCGGCAGCGATGAAATCAGCCTTGAACTTGTCGTAACCGCCGAGATCGGAGGCAAATGCCTGTTCGAGCTTGCCCGGCAGCTTGTTGCCGCCGCCGTCCTTCTTCAGCCACTTCCAGAAATGGACGTGGTTGTAATGCTGGGCAGCATTGTTGAAGAGACCGGCATTGGTGCCAAAGGACTTCTTCACGACTTCTTCGAGCGACAGGTCAGAAAGACCTGCTTCCGCCGCCAGCTTGTTGCCGTTGTCGACATATGCCTTGTGGTGCTTGTCGTGATGGAACTCGAGCGTCTCGCGCGACATGTAGGGTGCAAGCGCGTCGTAGTCGTAGGGGAGTTCAGGAAGTTCAAAGGCCATGGTTTTTACTCCTTTTTGCAGCGGGTTACCGCTCCTAGAAACCGTGTGAGCGGACCATAGGAGCGAAGCTCTGTTTGGGCAACCTGTGAAATATCAAAATGTTCCGCCAAAAGAGAAAATTCGTCTCGCGCCGGCCACCACCACATTTGTTTCACAACCCTGGCGTACCGTTTTCCACCCTATCGGTTCGGTTTTGCCGAGATTGCAGGAAGGAAATTCCATGACCCGCCCCAACTCCCGCTCCTTGATCCGCTCCATCCTCCTCTTCACCGCCCTATCATCGCTGGCACTCCCCGCCGCCGCATCCTCGGACGATGCCTGGAAAGAATTCGTGGCGGATGTGCAGACGGCCTGCCTTGCCGGAGCCAAGGACATGATCGAGGACGCCAAGGCGGTGGTCGATCCGGTCGGCAGCGAAAATTACGGCCTCGCCATCCTGACCGGCAAGGCCAAGGGCGCGGATGCGACGGTCAGCCATATCTGCGTCTACGACAAGAAGACCAAGGCGGTGGAACTGGGCAGCGAGCTTGCCGGGGATACGCTGAAGGTGGAAATTCCCGGCTCCACCAAGCCCTGATTCTATATTGAGAGCGGGACCGCTCGCACTTTTCGCCGTCCCGCTCTGACGCCTCAGAAACGTGGCGTGGTGTCACCCTCGCCCAGCGCGCGCTGCATCAGCACCGTATCCAGCCATTGGCCATGTTTCCAGCCGATGGATTTGAAGGTGCCGACATGCTCGAAACCGGCGGCGCGGTGTACGCCGATCGACGCGGCGTTGGCGCTGTCGCCGATAACGGCGATCATCTGCCGGAAGCCGCGCGCGGTCGCCTCCTCGATCAGTGCATCGAGCAGCTTGCGGCCGATGCCCATGCCCTTCATGGCCGGATCGATATAAACGGAATTCTCCACCGCCGCGCCATAGGCCGGGCGCGGACGATAAGCACCGGCATAGGAATATCCGGCTATCTTTCCATCGCATTCGGCGACGAGATAGGGATAATTACCCTCCACCATGAGGCGACGGCGCTCGAGCATCGTCTCCGCGCTCGGCGGATCGATCTCGAAGCTGGCGCGGCCATGGAGCACGGCATCCCGGTAGATTTCGGTAATGGCTGGAATATCGGCCTCTTCACAGGGGCGGATCAAAAGGCTGGAAACGGTGGAAGGGGTCATTCTCTTGTCCTGCGGATCATTCACGCCATCATTGTGCATTGCGGCGCAGCCAAAATAAAGATTATCTATCTTATACAAACGATAAGGTTTTCTTTGATGATGGACCTCGATCTGCGGCAGGTGCGCAGCTTCATGGATGTCGCCGATCTCGGCAGCTTTTCCGCCGCTGCCGACAAGGCGGGGATGACACAGCCGGCCATCAGCCTGCATATCAGGCTCTTGGAAAAGCAGCTCGGCGTGCGGCTGATCGAAAGGGTCGGCAGGCGCGCGCAGCCGACGGCGGCGGGCCGGGATTTTCTCATCCATGCAAGGCGGATTGCGGAAGAAGTGGCGCATGCGATCGATACCGTAGCACCTCATCGCAGCGGGGTGACGGGACGCCTGCGCATCGGCACGGGCGCAACTGCCTGCATCTATCTGCTGCCGCCCGTGCTGGCCAAAATCCGTCAGGCCATGCCGGGTATCGAAATCGTCGTGCAGACCGGCAATACGCACGATATTTTGCGGCTTCTGGAGGCCAATACGATCGATGCGGCGGTGGTGGCCCTGCCCGCCAGTGGCCGCAGCCTCGATATCAGCGACATCCATCTCGATGAACTGGTTGCAGTTTTCCCGCATGGCGCCGTCACCGACAGAACGGTACTGAACGCCGAAACGCTTTCGACGCGGCCGCTGCTGCTTTACGAGGGCGGCAATACGCGCAGGCTGGTGGATCAATGGTTTTCGGCGAGCGGCCGCACCGTGCAGCCCGCCATGGAACTGGGCAGCGTCGAGGCCATCAAGAAGCTCGCGGGTGCGGGCCTTGGCCTCGCCATCGTGCCGCGCATGGCGATGGAGCATGAAAGCGCAACGTCGGGGCTTGAATGGCGCTCGCTGGAGCCGCCGCTGGAGCGCCGGATCGCGCTGGCGATGCGGCGAGACAAACATATGACCGCGCCGCTGCGGGCGCTTGCCGCTGCGCTGCCGAGCTTGCAGAAACGATAAAGCCCGCGCCGGTTTCGGGCGCGGGCTTTATGACACTTTTCTTCCGTCATGCCGGACTTGATCCGGCATCCAGCCACGGCGCGTCTGCGCCGTGAGTAGAGTCTCTCGCGATCAAGGACTTGATCGCCCTGGACCCCGGATCTAGTCCGGGGTGACGGAGTGCGGATGCTGGCTCCTCACCATATCCAACCTGGATTGTCTTCAGAACTCCGTCCAGTCGTCGCCCTTCACGGCCAGCGCCGCATTGCCGCGTGAGGCAGCGACCGGGCGGGCCCTGGAAGGTGCCGCGACGGGTGCGGCAGGCGCGCGGGCGGGGCTTGCGGCCCGCTGCATGTGCCTTGCCGTCTCCCGCAATGCGGAGGTCTGCTGGCCGAGCTGGAATTGCGCAAGCAGGGCGTGGAGGTTGGCGCATTCCTGCGCGAGACCCGCACCGGCCGCGTTCATTTC